>JACJNX010000024.1 GCA_014695255.1 Cyanobacteria bacterium FACHB-63 | reverse complement strand
GTTGCGTTCGATAATCCCGCACTTGTTTGAGATGCTCAATCAAGCTCATCGTCAGTTACAACACAAACTGCAGCTGGATTCTAGTTTTTCTACTGTCAATAAAACAGCCCTGCCCCAAATGCTGACCACGATCGCGCCTGTCACGCCACCAATTCCGGCGGCTGTGCCAATCTGCCCTAAGACTGCTGCACTTCCATTGGTTCTTGCCAAAACCATTGGCGTGTAGAGCGATTCTCCAAGATCATGCACAAACCAGAAGGGAAGCATTAAAGCTAGCAGGTTGCGGAGCGAAGCATGGGTGAGCAGAAAGCGAAAGCCAAACAGCAGATCCCGTCGAAAATTAAATCTAACGGACTGTTCAGGCGTTTCGGGTTGGGGAATTCTGCGAGTGAGCAGTGTGGCGATCGCAATGAGAAAAGTCAAGCTGTCAATTCCTAAAATACCTGCAACTCCGACGATCGTATAAAGACTCGCTGCAAATGCTGGTGCTAAGATCAACGAACCATAGTGCAATGCTGATCCCATGCTACTCGCGCGGGTGTAATGCTGCTGAGGAACCAGTAAGCTAATCGAAGCAGAGTAAGACAGTTCTTGAAGTTGGCTAAAAACGCTCGTAATCGCAGTTGTTAAGTATAAGTGCCAGATTTGCAGATTGTTCGTTAGATATAGAAATAACAAGAGCAAAGTAGAAAGCGCTGCAATGCTATCGCCCAGAACCATCAGATGTTTGCGGTTAAAGCGATCGACAATCACACCAGAAATTAAGTTAATGACAATCCGGGGAACTTGGAAAAAGAAGGCAATCAACGCTAATGAGGTTGCGGAACCTGTTGTTTCCCAAGTCCACAGTTCAAGAGCAAATCCAGTCATGTACGTCCCGATCGTCGAAACAAGCTGACCAAACCAAAGAATAATAAAAGTACGCATCGCATTCTCGCAGGTTTAATCAACTGTTCTGTTTCTGAACTAAATACTTATTCACATCGTCAAGAACAGCGTTTGCTGAAAGAATACTTCCAAAAACCCAATGACCCGAATCAACTTTATAGACACGCTGATTTTTCACTGCCTTCAATGTTTGCCATAAAGGGCTGCTTTCATAGATTTGAAAGTTCTTTTCCGCACCTGGATCGAGGGCAACGAATATTGCATCGGCATCCAGCCAGTCTACTCGCTCTAAACTCACATTCACATAGGTTTCGTCTGTTCCTTTTAATTGACGCTGAATTTCGGGAATTGAGACAAACTTTAGCTCCTCGATCACGCTTCCAGGAAAGGATACATGGTTCATAAACTGAGTAAATTCAAGCGTTGTATAGAATCGCATGATCGAAACTTTCGTATCACCAAGCTTCTGCTTAACAACGGAGCTTAAGTTTTCTACTCTTTGTTGATAAGCATCTAACAATTTTTCAACTTCTTGATTTTTGTTCAAGACTTCTCCAAATTGCTGCAATGTTTTCTTCCACTTATCATGACTAAAGTCCATTGAGACAGTGGGTGCAATTCCTGAGAGTAGTTTGTAGTTCTGCTCTCCCACAAACATTCCGATGATCAGATCCGGGTTTAGCTGAACTATTTTTTCAAGATTCGGTTGTCCATCCCTTCCTAGCTCAACGATCGTATCGATCTTGCCACTTAGAAGCGTGATTTTATTGCCCGTTCGATTTGCTCTTGCGGTCGCGATCGGCTTCATCCCCAATGCCGCTAGGATCTCTAAACTGTCCTCATCCATCACGACGATTCGCTGTGGATTCAGTGGAATGCAACTTTTACCAAGTTGATGCTGAACGACTCGACAGTTCGATGGTACAGCTTCCTGAGTTTGCGAAGGTTGACTGAGCAACGCATGACAACTCTGTATCAGAACCACAATCAGAGTTCCGACTAAAAATAGTGTGATGCGTTGCCACCAGGATTGTTTCATCATTGATCCTAAAATGTCCAGGAAACTGTACCCCTAACCGTAAAAGGAGCGCCGTAATACACTCGTAGCGGACTTTCCGCCGTCTCAAAATAGCTGACATCAAACAAATTCTCAATGTTCAGCCCAATCCGATAGTTATCTCGACGATAGAACAAAGAAGCATCCGTGCGAGTATAACTGGGAACTTGAAACGAATTATCGAAATCGCCCTGGCGCTGCCCCACATAAAAAAGACCTAGACCAAAGCCTAAACCCCGAAGAGAGCCAGTTTGAACTTCATAAGTTGTCCATAAGCTGACGGCGTGTTCTGGAACGTTATTGATCCGATTGCCCACGGCGAAGGTATTGTCCGCCGTAATTCGAGCATCCGTGTAGGCATATCCAGCCGCAATCTTCCAGCCGGGTAAGATCTCGCCTGCAATGTCCAGTTCAACTCCACGGCTTCGCTGTTCTCCGGTCTGAATTGAGAAGTTTGGATTAGCGGGATCAGCCGTCAAGACGTTAGAGCGAGTGATTTCGTAAAGGGCAAGCGTTGTGGACAAGCGGCGATCGAGCCAGTCTGCTTTGACCCCCACTTCGTATTGAGTGCCTCGTTCTGGCTGAAAAAGTGCATTATCAAATGCAGTGCCGACACTTTGTAGAAAAGAGCGGCTATAGCTGGCGTACAACGAGAGTGAATCTGTAGGCTGATACACTAAACCGACTCGTGGGCTGAATGCTTCATTCTGCTGAAAAGACTCAGACCCATCTGCGAGGTCGATCTTTTGGCTCACAATGTCAAACCGTCCACCCAATAGTAATTTCAAGTTTGGCAGTAAATCAATCTGATCTTGCAGGTAAATGCCAAGAGAATCAGTGGTGATAGGTTCTCTAGGAAATTCTCCAAGCAGTGCCCCTCTTGGCCGCCCGTACACTGGATTGAAGATATCGATCGGGGCTAGCTCAAATTGTTGACCGCTTGATCCATAAACATCTCGGTTGAGATCAAACCCAAATAGTAACTTATGGGCAATGCTACCCGTTCTAAAGCTTCCAACAACATTGGTATCGAGAATGTAGTTGTTCTGAGACTGATCTCTGGCAACGAACAATCCCCGCTCTAACGTGCGCTGATCGTCCAATAGGGCTGAGGGAAATAAGGAATTTTGAGGAACGGTTTGAAACGTCGCTCGAAAGGCATTTCGCAATTGCCAATCGGGGCTGAGTTGATGTTCGAGGGTATAGCCTAAACGGAAGGCATAGCGATCGTTTTGATCAAGTTCATCGTCTGGCTCACCAATAAATCGGTTTCGGGGTAGCTGTCCATTGATATTCGGCAGAACTGTACCGATAGCAGGCAAGCCTCGCGCATTGGGTTGCTCAGAGAGTGTATATTCGCCTTCAAAGGTGAGCCTGGTTGCTGGGCTGATTTGCCAGGTAAGAGAGGGAGCGATGACAAGATTTCGTCGATCGAAGAAGTCAATAAACGTCCCAGTTGTAGAAGCACCTGCGATAAAACGATAAAGTACAGTTTTAGAGTCGTTGAGCGGTCCTGTAAAGTCTAGAAACCCTCCATAGGTATCAAAGTTACCGATTGATGCCTCAACTGTGTAGCGCGGGGTAGACAACGGCTTTTTCGTCACGATGTTTACCGTACCTCCCGGACCGCCCTGACTAAATAGCGCACCTGCCGGACCTTTTAACACTTCGATTTGCTCAATACTGGGGATCGCAATGCGGTTCGTAATGTTGGTGTCATCCCGCAAGCCATTCCGAATAATGTTCCGTCCCGTGAAACCGCGAATTGTGACTCCTTCAAATGCAGAGTAGGATGGATTGTCCGGCGTAACTCCTGCAACAGTTTGCAGTGCTTCATTCACGCTTTGTACCTGACGATCGCGCAGCAATTCTTGAGGAACGACTTGAACAGAAAAAGGCAAATCCCGAAGCGGCGTATCGGTTCTGCTTCCAGTTGTAGCATTCGGTACGCGATATCCGCGCTGCTGAGTTCCCGTCACCACAATTTCTTCATCCGCCTCTTCTTCTTCCGGATTGAGGCTAAAGGCGAGACTTCCTGCTCTCAAAGTCACTGCTTGCCGAGGTAAGGCACTATTGCCAACCACTCTCACTTGGATGCGATCGCTGCCTTGTTGCACAACTTGAACAGCCGCAATCTCCTCGGTTGGATTTTCTGCTGTGAATGTAGGTGTATCAGGCAGTGCGAGTACGGCGTTGGGAATCTCTGCAATCAGGCTATTTCCATCGGTACGAACCTGGTTCGCGTTGATCGACAAGGGCTGATTTTCTGCTGTAGTGAGTATGATTTCTAGTCCCGCAGCAGTTCGATCGACACGCACCCCTGTCACTTTGATGGTTTGCGCCTCAATTTGCGCCATCCAGTTCTTAACGCTGGTTGCAGGTCGATCGAGCGTCTGAAGATTAGACGGTTGCCCGTTCTGTAATTCTCCTGCCCAACCCGCTTGCACCCAGCATCCGGTTGACAAGCCTAACAACCAAAGCCCCACCTTTCGATCCATCTATCTATCCTCTACACCTAGTTTTGAGAAGCCTCTGCAATTGTTAATTAGGAAGTTTTCTCAACTGCATAGATCGAATCGTAGCGTGAACAATGGCATTCCTACTTTGCTAAAACGGAATTTTTGTTTGTTGAAACGGAACTTGTTAATGCTGCATCGCTTTTGGACTGACCCCAAACGTTTTGCGAAACGCAGTGCTAAATGCACAAAGGTTTTTGTAACCCACTTTGTGAGCAACTTCGGTAACGCTCCATTGCTGCTCTTGGAGTAGCGATCGCGCTTGTTCCATGCGATATTGATGCAAGTAACCAAACACTGTTGTCCCAAATACCTGTTTAAATCCCCGTTTTAGCGTACAGTCGTTCAAACCCACTTGCCGCGCCAGAGCAAGCAACGAGGGCGGATCATCAATTTGGCGCATCAGAATGTCCTTCGCTTGATAAATCCGCTCCACATCTGTAACTCGTGGAGTCGTCGATCGCTGAGTTGGGGGATTGCTTGAACTAACTTGGTCGAACCACAACGTTAAAACTTCAACCGATTTACTTTATAGATACATCTGCTTGATTACCCCTTGATAAGGACAATTCAGCATTTGCTGTAAAGCAAGGTGCATCGCTGGTGTAATCGTGCGGACGGGTGAAAATGGCAGCGCTTCATCGCGGGCTAACATTTGCTGCAACTCAAACGGTAAGATTTCCAGTTGATCCCCAATTAAGGACTGTAACCGCTCTGGTTCTAGATGAATATCAACTTCTACAGTCGGTGTATGCGCTAACCCTTCAACAGCACCACCCGGCGAAACCAATCCAGCCAGCAAATGATGACCTTGATTCATTTCGACCCCATTCTGTAATCGAAACCCTGATGAGAGAACGAACATCCATTCAAGATAGGAATTTTCTCCCCGTGAAATGCGATCGACCACCAAATCATCGTTCAGTTGATAGTGATGAAACGTTAAATCAATTCCATTTCGGAGTTCGATATCGCGTTTATAGCCTTTCCCGATCGTGGCGGGGCAGACAGCAATGCGATCGTTTACATCTTGTGGATCAGCTTGATGTGCCTGTTGACGGCTAATTTGCCACAGATCATCGCAATCTACGTCAAACAGTACACTCTCCATACTTAAGATTTTGTTGCAATTCAACGAATGTACAATATCACAACTGAGAATTAATAGCAATTATATGCAGCAGGCTTGCTGTCGAGTGATGTCAGCATTTGCTTGAATATCGGGGTTCACAAAAATGCAAAACTCTGATTAAATCAGATCTAATTCAATTTAATGACAATCTTTCTCATGTCAAACCCTGCGACACTGATAGCCCGCGATCTTTCTCTTGCTTACGAAGGCACAGTGATTGTTCAGGATTTAACCCTAGCGATCCCCACTGGCAAGATCACCGCTTTAATTGGCGCAAACGGATGCGGTAAATCCACACTCCTACGTGGATTAGCAAGGTTATTAAAGCCTGTGAGCGGGGCAGTGTACTTAGATAGCAAATCAATCTTTCAACGACCGACAAAAGAAGTCGCGCAACAGCTAGGCTTGCTGCCACAAAACCCGATCGCACCCGAAGGACTCACGGTAAAAGACCTCGTGGCTCAAGGACGCTATCCTTACCAGAATTGGCTGCAACAATGGTCTACCCAGGATGAGAAGATTGTTCAACGCGCATTAGAGATTACGGATTTAACTGAATTGAGCGATCGTGCATTAGATACCCTTTCTGGTGGACAACGCCAACGCGCTTGGATTGCAATGGCACTCGCGCAAGATACTGAAATTTTGCTATTAGATGAACCCACCACATTTCTAGACTTAGCTCACCAAATTGAGATTTTAGATTTATTGTATGATCTGAATCAGCAGCAAGAAAGAACGGTTGTGATGGTACTTCATGATCTCAATCAAGCTTGCCGCTATGCGGATTACCTAGTCGCGGTTAAAGCAGGACGGATTTTTGCCGCCGGAGAGCCTCAATCTGTGATGACCGAAGAGGTTGTGCAGACTGTATTTAATTTGAACTGTCGGATTTTTACCGATCCGATCGCAGGTACGCCAATGTGTGTTCCGATGAGCCAGAAAGCGAAGAACAATGCGCGATCGTAAAATTCGAGATTGTGTCGCAAGAATGGTAAGGAGAGAAAGCCCAATCCTCTCTACGTTCTGCCTGAGGAGAGTGGAAATACTTGTACCGGGCAGTGAATTCGGAGGAAAACACCTTGGATTTAGTGAGTGTTTAAAGCGATACGAATGGATTTCACTCGTATCGCTTTAAAATCTTTGCGACACAACCCAGCGCCTCAGTAGCCACGATCGGCAATTTCTAAATTTTGAGCCTCGATCTTACCCACTTCACTGTTCCTCAGCTTGTTAGTACAAGTAATTCCTGACAAGATTGAAAACTTTCTTGGCAATCGTATCATTTACTATTGAGGGTTTCTAGTAATTGGAAGTGGCGAGGTCAGCGACTGTATGTAATGCATTGGTCACTTTTCCAAATGCGGCTGCATGAGGACGAGATCCATCATCAGCGTAACCATAAGTCAATAAACGGTTTCGATTCAGACAAAGCTTCGTAAACTGAGGTGCCAACAAGTTAAATAGTTCAAATCGCTCTTTCAGCTCTGGGAAGCGACTTTGGTAATTCTCAATACTTTGACGCACTTGCAACCAAAACCGATGTTCTGGGTAATGGTGATGGGTTTCTAGCAAGTCGGACAAATAACGATGATGGCAAATAAACAAACCAGCAAAGATAAATTGACACAATCCTTCTGGTGGCTCAGTCAGCAATACTGACTTCAATGCTTCAGGCAAAGCTTCTAATTCCGGCAAAGGATGACGACTGATATTGACATCATCCACGAAGTCTTTCATCGCAAGACGATGGGGAGCATGATTTTTCAGTACCAGGATGGTGTTTTCGCCATGAGGAGAGAAAACGGTGCCGTATTGATAGAGATAGTGCAACAGCGGGGGCAACACTGTATTGAATAATCGATCCAACCAGGTTTCTAAGCTGAGTCCTGAGTGTGCTACCAGTTGAGAGATAAACGGCTGACCGTTGCGATCGACGTGCAGCAATGCCGCAAGCGTGATCGGGCGCTCATCTGGCTCTGTGTAAGCAAGGACGCTTTCACGCCAGAGACATCCCAGCATTTCCTTGTACTGATATGGAGCGCCGGATAGCTGCGTGTAGTAGGGGTGCTCATAGTTAATGCTGGCAATCTCTCCGGGCAAAATCAGACGACATTCATCCCGGAGAAAGGGATCGCGATCGCAAATGGATTTCACCCACTCCGTCACTTGAGGCGCAACAATGGTTCGTTCACCAGGCAATCCCCGATAGACTAGAGTATTGAGAATGCTGAGCGGTAACTTTACGTAACGTTTCTTGTAATGCGTGACATTGGCAAACGTGCGAATTGATTGTTGCGGCAAATAGCGATCGCGACTATGCCCTAATGGAACGATTGCCTGATTTGCTAACTCTTCTATAAACAATGGGATGATGATATTTTTCCATTGCCACTCATGGACTGGAATGAAATAGTAATCCTCAGCCTGTAAATTGCGTGACTTCAATTGTCTTTCAAAGTCTGCAATGGATTCCTCTAATTCTTCTTGAATGAGAGTTGAGTAATCGAGTCCATTTACCGCAGCAAATTGAGCGCGATCGCGCTTCACGGCAATCCAGAACAAACGAATTTCCTGTTTGCGTTCCGGAGCATATGCTAAATAATCATCATAGCCAAATCCAATTCGTCCCTTGTTAAAGGTAATCCAAGGATGTCCCTCCATTTCCCCTTCCACTTGAGGATAATCTAAGTTGATTAAATCAACTGCTTGGGTTTCCTTTGCAGCATGAATGTGAGCATCAGCAAGCAGCGTATTGCTCAGTTCCTTCAATAAATGAGCCGTTGTTTCGGCAGTCATTCCAATCTTAGTGTGAGCATCCAGCACAAATTGAAATGGATTGAAAGCAGGAACATAGCCGTTCTCTTCCCATCGTTGAATCGATTCTGGAATCACCCGATAGCTGTCGAATAGGCGAGGCTTAGCCTCGAAGCGATAAGCTATCCCTTCCGGTAGAGAAAGTTGATAAAGATTCGTCTCTCCAGTTCTCAAGAGTTCTGGTTGAATCATTTCCTCATACATGAACTCAGAGAGCATTTTTGCGAGAAGAGCGTTTCCGGCAGCTTGCCAATGCGGTGTGGTTAAGGCATGTTCCAGAATTTGTAACTGATCCATTGTGAAAACTCCTGAAATTACGCTTGAAAGGACAAAGACAACTTGCGAAAAACTGTGGATCGAACCAGTAGAAAATTAGCTACACAAACGATCGCAGCAACCAGAAGCGGAGCGGCTAAATTGTAAGAACTCACTAGCCAAGAGGCAATCAACGGCGCTGCAAGATTTCCAACATTGGCGAACGAAGTGGCTAGGCTGTAATTAAAATGAAGACGGTTTAGCGCACTATTGCTGAATAGTTTCAGTTCTAAAGCAGCTTGTGTGACTGCTAAACAAAATCCGTAGACAATTCGAGCCAATATCAGAACAAAAACCTGCTGTGTCCAGCCTTGAAAAAACAAACTGATAGCAAGAAGACACAAGCCGACTAAATAGATAGAAGGTAAGCGTTTTGGAATACAAGCATAACGGATGTAGGGTAAAGCCACGATCGCGGTCACACTTGGAATCAAAAACAACAAGCTACTCGATAACAGATTCAGGCTAAAGGGAGCGGCGATGACATACTCTGTGAAGTAAGGTCGCACAAGATTATTCGCAAGCTGAAAGGTCAGAATTGCACTGCCGATCGCAAGAATAAAACCCGTTTGATTCCCACTTGTTGAAGGCTTGCTCGCTTCCTGATCATCTGGACGTTGCGTGGAAACTCCTCGTAAGCAATACAGGCAAAGACCGAGTTGTAAAATATCTGCCGCTGCTATCCAGTAAAACAGAAACAAGGGGGCTTCCAGATCAACCATCCAAGCACCAGCGATCGTAGCCGCAATGATTGCCCCGTGGAAGACAGCTTGATAAGTTCCCGCAACCGCTGCTCGTTTAGCTTCACCTGCTAGTTGAATAATCAAAGGATACACCAGTAAATAGCTACTTTTGCAAGCGAGCAATAAAACAGTGTAGATGAGAAACTGGTTAGCTGTTGTAGAAGTTCCCATGAGCGCGGTCATGATCGCAGTGCCTAGCTGACCGATATAAAGAAGATGTTTTACTTCAAATCGACGAGCCAGAATTCCCCACAACGGAGAACAAACTACAACAGTCAAACGGCAAATAAAGATGTAGTATCCGGTATAGGCAAGATCTTCAACTCCAAAAACCTTGCGAAAGAACTGAGGATAAAACGGTGAAAGCAATACCTCGTTGAATATTGCTAAAAACACGCATAGAAACAGGACACTCGATACAATTTGCGATCGATGTTTCATGCTGCAATTCCAAACTGTTGAAAGACATTGCGGCTGTTGGTGGGATAGACCGTTTTGCCAGCAAGGGTGTTGATAATGACAGAGTTGCGGTAAGCGCCTAACCCTAAATCGGGTGCGCCAACTCCATGCGTATGCAGTTCACTATTCTGAACAAAGATCTGGTTGGGAATGTCCTGGGTTAGGTTAAGGCGATAGTCAAGATTAACGCTGTAGCGTTCTTGCTCATCCCATTGAATCAAAGAGCGGATGCCTGCAATACAGTTTGGAATCGCATGATGATAGCCAGTTGCAAGAATGATGCAATTTGTATCATGTGAAAATCGCTCATCCTGCTGCACATGCCGATAGCCCAGTCGATAGGTATCTCCAATCTTTTCTACTTCCTTAAGTTCTAATAAGGGAAGTAACTGCACATTCGGCTGATTGCTTGCGATCGAGCGTTGATACAACAGATTGTAGATATCCGCGATCGTGCTAAAGCTAATTCCCTTATAGAGTAAACCCTGTTGCGCGAGAACTTGATCTCGACGCGCTGGCGGTAGATTGTGGAAATAGTGAATATAGTCAGGCGAAAAATGTTCTAAGCCTAACTTTGAATATTCCATTGGAAAAAAGCCAGCAGAACGGGTATGCCAACTAAGCCGATAGCTATAGGTTTCCTGCTCTTGTAACAGGTTATAAAACACCTCAGCTGCGCTTTGCCCTGAACCAATGACTGTGATAGATTCGTGTTGAAGGCAGCGATCGCGGTGTTGCAAGAAATTCGCTGAGTGAAATACAGTTTCCGATAGCCAATTTTGCAAGCAAGACGGCACGATCGGAACACTGCCAACTCCCAAAACTAAATTGTGACAATAGTAAGAGATCTGTTTTTGCGAAGAAAGATCGAATACTTTGACCTCAAAACACCCATCCCGCCAGGAAATTGCCTCAACTCGCTGACCAAATCGGCAATTTTGTAATTGTTCAGCAACCCACTGACAGTAATGGTTATATTCCTGTCGCAAAATGTGGAAATGTTCTAGAAAATAGAAGTGATAAAGCCGAGATTGTGCTTTGAGGTAACTCAGGAAACTAAAGCGGCTACTCGGATCAGCCATAGTGACCAAATCGGCTAGAAATGGAACTTGAATCGTCGCTCCCTCAAGCAGCAAACCGGGATGCCATTGAAATTGTGGTTTTTGTTCCAGGAATAGGGCGTTAACTTCTGAAACCGGCTCCAAAAGAGCAGCCAAGCCTAAATTAAACGGCCCAATTCCGACACCAATGACATCGAAAACAGGTTCAGACATTATTTTGACCCCCCAAAGAAACGTTGCCGTTCGCAAAACATAAGTGCGGCTCGTTTGTCAGGCAATTCAATTTCTGTTTGAAATTCAAAACCGCAGCGTCGGAACACATGAATCATTTTTTGATTGCGAATATCAGGTTCAGCAATAATTTTCTGGGTTTCAGAATGTTGAAACTGAAACATAACCATTGCTTGCAATAGCGGTAGGGCATGGCCTTTACCCAAGAATTCTGGAGAACCAATTAACAAATGAATACCCTGATCGGCAGGATGAGTCGGATAGCACCGAGCAACAATGTCATCCGCTGCCCAGTAGGACTCCCAATAGCTCATCGGCACGTTGTTGAGGCAGCCGATGTAAAGCGTTTGATGTGGATCAGCGATCGCTTTCTCTAAATGCGCCCGCATTCTCTCTAGATCAAATGCCAGCTTCCAAAAAGGGATGACGTGGGGTTGATTCATCCAGAAGTGAATGAGTGATAAATCTTGCTCTAACACTACTGGACGAAAAGCAATGGTTTGATTGATACTGGCATCATAGCTTTGGTAAGCATATTGCAATGTGTTAGATAGCATAACTCTCATCGGAATACAGTGGATTATCAATTTCTACGTAAACAGACTGTGTAGAGACAGGTCCTACCAATTCATCGAGATTGTGGAATCTCGTCAGTAAATTCGCTTTGCACCGCAACCGTTTTTGACCAAGTAGAGTTTGCAGTAGGGTTGAGCAACCCTGAGCTGAAGCAGTTTGTTTGATTAACTCATTTCGCAATTCGTCGAGTAGCGATCTCTCATCGATCAGTCCTGCAACCCCGAAGGCGTTAATCAGTCCAAACAAATTATTAATGAACAGGTAATATCCTAAGCGTTCATCAATCACTGCATCATCACAAATGGTTTGGCTTTTCTCGCTAATTCCAGGGAGCAGTTGATTTAAGTGCGAATGGAACGATCGACGGTAGTAATACCCTTGGTTATCGCGGTAGAAGAAGTGGTGAGGATAGCCATCTTGCAATTGCAAAACGCTGTTTTGTTGATGGGCTTCGATCCCAATACCATGAGTGAAGTAGAGCCATAAAATCGGCTCTAGAGACATTTTGAGATAGCGACGAAACCAATCTAAACTCACAGCATCGGTAGAACGTCCTTCTCGCTGGGCTAACTGTTGGATAATCTCAGATAGCCGCGAGCCCTCGCCCGAAATCGAATCTTGACACAAAGCAATGAGACAAGTTGCATCAGCCTCAGAGCTTGCCGGAAAAGGATTCTCTCGCAGAATCGTAGCAGAGCCATCCATAGGTTCACCATCAATTTTCAAGGTGATGTAAGCAGGATCACGAATGATAGTGAAATTAGAGAAGCGATCGCGCAATTCTTGACCAATCAACCCGGATAGAAGTTGATAAACCTCTACACTTCGTTCTAGCTCTTTGTACAGATTGGTGCGGACTGAGTTCGTAATTTTAACGTTCAAGGATAGCTTCAGCATGAACGCCGTTTCTGGATGATAGACGGTGCGGATCGAAGAAGTGGGTTGATAAGCACGTCCTTGCAGTCCTAGATCTTGTAGCAGTCCAGTTTGTAATAACTGCTGAATTGCGGATTGTTGTTTCAGGAGGGTTGCTTGCCAAGGATGAACCGGTAGCAATGCATATTCATCTTCATTGCAGTATGTTGTTTTGAACTCATCTGTGATCGATGGATCGGACAAAAGTTCTTGCTTAATCAGTGCTGTAGCCGTTTGGGGCAAGGCTGAACCTTCTTGAACAATCGATCGATGAACCCGAAAATAATGTAACGGAAAACGCCCTTGTAATTCTGGCGAGTAGACGAATAATTCTTCTTCAGAAAACCCTTGCCGACTCTTTGGCGTGGGATGTAGATGATGTCCGAAAATCAGGGCTTGTTCAGTGTCAATGAATGAACTCCGCAGTGCATAGAGCGTTTCGGAATGAGATCGTCGGTGCTGAACAAATTGCTCAATATTGCTACAGCTTTGAATAACGCGCATCATCAATTCAGCCTGATGCTCATGGCTACCATTCAACAAAGCAAGTTCTTTGGCAATCAGAGCAACTAGCGTGACATAATCAAGTTCTAATTTAGAACCATCCAAAGTTTGAGAATAAATTGGAAAGCAAAATAGATGCCGTCCTGTTGGCGACCAGTAACGTAAGGCAATTAGCAGATCAACGCATTGATATTTTAAGGAAATACGAATTAGCGATCGAGCACCTTCGCGGCTGAACATTTCAAGTAAATCTGTGTCCAGCTTAAAGCGAGATAGCTCAACAATTTCAATCGCTTCAGAATTTCCAACTTCTCGTAGATAGCAATTTAGAAAGCTTTGAATTGTGGCCTGTTCAGCAATTTGCTTATCACTGCGAGCCAAAGAACGCTTTGCAGGTTTGATCAGTGTATTTTCTGTCATGAAACTCTCTCCAATGTTTGACCTAATTGCTTAATGGAGTCTAAAATCTGGCAAATGTCTGCAAGGGTAGTACGGGGATTGAGTAGCGTGAATTTGAGATAAACGCGATCGCGGATCTTGGTTTGCGCGATCACAGCTTCTCCCGATTGCAGCAGCACTGCTCGGATCTTGCTGTTGATGTGATTGCTCCAACCTTCTGATTTTTGCTCCAGAAGATTCTTCGGACAATAGCGGAACACTACTGCATTGATCACTGGATTATTTGCTAATTCCAATTCTGGATCTGCATCAATCAACTGCGCTGTTGCTTGAGCCAATTCCAACGTGGTATCAATCATCTCTGCAAACTGTTGTCGCCCCAAGGTTTGCAAGGAGATGAACAATTTTAGTGCATCAAATCGTCGTGTTGTTTGCACTGACTTCGTGACTAAATCAGGAATTCCCTGATCGGCGTTTGTTTCTGGATTGAGATAGTCGGCATGAAGCTTGATGAAATCAAAGTGGAATTTATCCTTGAGCAGAAAGGCACCACAACTAATCGGTTGGTAAAACAACTTGTGAAAGTCTACCGTGATCGAGTCTGCTAACTCAATACCACTGAGCTTATGTTGATAGCGATCGCTTAATGCTAGAGCCCCACCAAACGCGGCATCGACATGGAACCAAAGCCCGTATTGTTTCGCGCAAGCTGCTAGTTCTGGCAGTGGATCAATACTACCAAAATCTGTGGTTCCTGCCGTTGCCACAACTGCGATCGGCAACAACTTCTCTGCTTGAAGCTGTTTTAATTGGTGCTCAAGCGCAACCGGGCACAACCGATACTCTGCATCCGTTTCGACTTGGATTACGGATTTTTCTCCTAATCCCAATAAAGCAGCCGCTTGACGAATTGTGAAATGAGATACATCCGAGCAGAGAATGCGAAAGCGATCGGCTTCTGGCGGTAAACCTTGTTGTTGAATTTGCCAATTCAGGTGTTGATTTGCATAGCGATCGCGGGCAAGCAACAAGCCCATGAAATTCGATTGCGTCCCACCACTCGTAAAAATACCATCTGCAACAACACTATAACCGAATAAACGACACAACTCATTCACCATCTGTTGTTCTAACAGAGTTGCTGCTGGGCTTTGATCCCAAGAATCCATCGATTGGTTCATGGCATTGATTAATAGCTCAGCCGCCAAAGCAGGAATGAGCGGCGGACAATGCAAATGGGCAATGCAATGGGAGTGAGATACATTAACCGAATGCTTGACAATAGTTCTGCCAACGTCGTTTAGGACATGGGATAGGTCACGCCCAAAGGTTGGTACAAAATCAACGGTTTCTAAGGCTGATACGATTTCTTCGGGAGACGCTCCACTGTAAGCTTGAGTTTGATTGGCAAAATAATTCAGCAATACTTCCTGTGCAGTGAGAATCGCTTGATGATAAGCGGCAAGACTCTTTGTTGCGTTGGTCAAAAAGTAAGCATCGAATTGGGTTGATTGCACCTTGGTCATTCATACACCTCAAAGGGTTTCACAATAGTTGTTCTGTGGCTGCTTTGACTGCACGCTCAAAAATTTCACTAATGCTGTCAATTTGCTCAGCGGTAACAATCAATGGTGGCAAAAAGCGTACAACACTGCTATGTCGTCCTCCAATTTCAATAATCAAACCTCTGCGCAGACATTCAGCTTGAATACAACTCGCTAGTTGAGAATAGGCAGGATAACTACCGCATTGATTTACCTCGATCTCTGGGTTCACAATCTCCACCCCAATCATCAATCCCCGTCCCCGAACTTCACCCAAGCAGGGGAAGCTAGCCTGAATTTGACGCAATTGTGTCATCAAGCGATCGCCCATCTCAGCAGCATGGTCTGACAGGCGGTTTTCTAGAATGTAACGTAAGGTCGCTATTCCGGCTGCCATTGCTAACTGATTTCCCCGGAACGTGCCAGCATGAGCGCCTGGTGCCCACTTATCTAGCGCTTCGTCGTACAACACAACTGACAAGGGTAAACTTCCCCCGATCGCTTTCGACAATAACAACACATCTGGCACGATTCCAGAATGTTCAAAGGCATAGAGCTTGCCTGTGCGACCTAACCCAGATTGAATCTCATCGACAATCAGTGGAATGTCGCGATCGCGAGTCAGACGACGAATTTGACGAACCCACTCATCGGGTGCCGGAATCACTCCGCCCTCACCCTGAACAATTTCTAAAATCATTGCCGCAGGTGTCACAATACCACTTTCTGGATCATCTAATAGTGATTCAATATAGTGACTGCTCATACGATGTCCTGCCTCTCCACCTAACCCAAACGGACAACGATAGGCATAGGGATACGGCAGAAAATGTACATCTGGCATCAATCCTGATACTGCTTGTTTAGCCTTCAAATTCCCGGTCAGACTTAAAGCACCATGCGTCATGCCATGATAGCCACCCTGGAATGACAACACACTCCGCCGCCCAGTTGCA
Organism: Cyanobacteria bacterium FACHB-63; assembly: GCA_014695255.1. Taxonomy (GTDB): domain Bacteria; phylum Cyanobacteriota; class Cyanobacteriia; order Leptolyngbyales; family Leptolyngbyaceae; genus Leptolyngbya. The sequence goes on along the minus strand of JACJNX010000024.1, from coordinate 35,924 downwards.
GTTTTCACAAGTTTGAGCGCCGCTTCAACGGCATCTGCTCCAGAAGGACCACAGAATTGAATCTTCGCCTTCCGAGCAAATTCGACTGGCAAACTGGCAAACAGTTCTTCAACAAAAGTATCTTTAATCGGAGTGGTCAGATCTAGCGTATGCAATGGCAGATTTGTATCTAACGCCTCTCGCATTGCTGCCAGCACAGCAGGGTGATTGTGGCCGAGTGCTAAAGTTCCGGCACCTGCTAAACAGTCAAAATACACATTGTCATCGACATCTTTAATGTAGATTCCTTTCGCTTCGCGAATTGCTAAATGAATACGACGAGGATAACTTCTAGCATTCGATTCTCGGTGTTGTTGCCGCTCTAAATAGCGTTTTGAGAGCGGTCCAGGTAGGATAATGTCTCGCTCACCAGGTGCAGCCTGTCCTTTTTGAAAATTGGACTCTGAGAGGCTTGGTGCTGAAGATGAAAGTGACAACACCAAGTCTTGAGCATTAGAGAGAGAAATATCACGAATCGGTTGCATTTTCCGATACCTCTAAACATTTACTTTGTGAACATTCTTCTAGTTGTCAGTTCACATGCAGATCAGTGACCTGACTTTGAACTAACTGAGTAAAACCATTCGGTGATTTTGAAGAGTGAAATAGGTTTGAACTGCTCAAGCACTCTTTCTAGCATTAGCCAAACCGTTAACAGAGGAATAAGACCAGCCTGACTAAGGTAAAAAAATTGAGCAAATCTTCGGTATTCGAGGTTCAATTAAAGTCTTAAACACTCCCTAATACACAGCCTTCCTGACAACTCTACTTTGAACGACCTATGAATCTTGCTGAATATTTGGGCAGTCCTTATGCACGTTAATGCAACTAATTTGCATTAACAACTATCGTTAACATAAGTTAACACCTTTTTCGCTGTGGCACAAGGTTGACTAGCTTTGGAGTTTCTCCGCTTCGTTGAGGTGATTCTTGAGATTTTATAAGACTTACTTGCAAAGGAGTTCTTGCTTTATTAGGAATGTCTATCTTATCTTCTTAATGAAACTATTTTCAGTAAGCTAATTGAGTTGTTTACCCGATCGCAATCGCTCGACAAACTCGTGCACTCATCGAGCAAAATACAGCTTTAGTTGTGGCTCCGAATCTTGTAGCACTTGAATTAGCATCGACGCTCAGACTCAATCCTTTGATTGCGGCTGCAATTCACAATGGTTCAATGATCGTTGCAGGTCTCAATAGCCTTCGTCCCTTAATGCAACACCAAATCGATCGAGGAAAATTGGGTGGTGTGCTAGACACATGAATTAGGGCGACAGAACCCATCAGCCGTGAGCCTTGCAGCGAGAGCATACACAGGTCTAGCGCATTACCTAATGTTGAATAACTCTGCCTCCAGAATGATTGAGTAATTTAACACTCAATCATTCTGGAGGCAGAGTTAGTTACCAAGTGAAACTATAGCGTACACTCAGCGATCGTCCGCGTCCTGGTAGGTACTGCGTATCACTGGTTTGCAATTGAGAGACAACTGGGAAGTAATCTGCATTCAATAGATTCTCGATCGCAACCTGTAAAGTTCCACTTCCCACTTTGAGATTACTCACAAAATCTACAGTGATGTAATCGTTTACTGCCTGACGACCAAACGCAGTGCTGTTGTTGAATTGGTTGCGAGTACCAGAGTAAAGCAACTGCAAACGATTGCGCCAGCCTGGAAGTGTTTCATTTTCCACATAAGCGGTTAGCTTCAAGGGTGGAATGCGAAAACTATCTAGGAAGTTTTCGTAATCTCCATCGTTGTTCGCATCAATCCGTCCTTCTGCCAGACTTGCAGAGAAGCCTAAGTTCCAATTCCGGCTTGGCTGCACATCTAAGGTTGCTTCTACGCCATAGATTTGTTCAGGGGCACGAATAATGTCAACAAAACTGGCATCGAATGTTGTACCTAAGTTTGAAGTGCTATAAAAGCCTGAAATTGAAGCTTGAACGTTACGCCATTCTCCCCGCAGACCAATTTCATAGTTATTCACTTTCTGGGGTTCAGGTCGCACTCGCTCGAACTGAAAATTGTTGGGTGCGGCTCTTAAAACTCGTCCAATATCTGCAAGTGAGAATCCTTGGGAAAAACTCGCAAATGCGCTGAGTTGTGGGGTGACTCGATAAACGGCTCCTAGATTAAACAGAGTTTCGTCATAGTTCACCTTTCCGCCTGTGACTGAGTTATTCGCAATGGTCACAAAGTCATTGACACTGACCGAGGCACGTTCATGTCTGATCCCTCCGCGCAAGAGGAAACGATCGCTTAACCGCGCTTCGAGTTGCCCAAACAAACCTAAACTATTGGTTGTGAGTGGCGGTGTCCAGATGCGATCGCCCAACTTACGAAACACTGAACCATTGCTAGCACTAAACACAGCGGGATCAAAAAACGACACAGGTTGTTGAGAATTCTCGTTACTAAAATCTAATCCCCAAAGCAGATTCACTGTTTTATTAGCTGTGAGTGGAGTTTCAACATCAAAACGAGTCCCAAATCGCTGAGATTCAACTCTTGATTGGAAAATCAACCGTCCTAAGCTTGGGGTAGTGCGAGCATCGAAGGGAAAGAAACGGGCTAAGATATCACGATAGTAAATTTGTCCTCGCACTCGACTTCCGAACACATTTTGATTCGTGTATTCCAGATTAAAAATTGAATTCTCAGTTCCAGGTTCATCCTCAAGCTGAAGCCCCTCTATGACTCGCGCTCGTTGGCGACCTGGTAGAAGATTGACGATCGGATCACTTGTAAATCCCGGATCTTGTTTATAGTCAAAACGACTCGCTGAGAACACTAAGCGCTGATTTTGATCGGGAGTGTAAACGAACTTGCCGAAGATATTCAGCGCATCTGCATCTGATAATCCGCCTTGTCCGGTGGGATCGAGTGCAATACGATCGCCATTTGCATCAAAAAAGCTCCCAATGTTTGCGATCCCGGCGCTCAACACATAGCCAACTTGTCCTTCTGTCCCGGAGAATGTTTGCTGAAAGGTTTGTCCCCAAGCATTTTCTGATCCGGTGAGCGATGTGTTGACACCGATTTCAGTTGTAGCAGTGAGCCGATTTTGGGCGGGAGTGCGGGTAATTAGATTAATCACACCTCCAGTTGCACCATCTCCATAGAGCGCCGTTGGACCGCGCAGCACTTCAACTCGTTCGATCACACTCGGATCGATCGTTTGCAAATCCCGAAAAACATTAGGTGTGGTCGCCTGAGGAACGCCATCGATTAAAACCGTAACATTGCGCCCTCGCAAGGTCTGCCCAAAAATGTTGTTTCGTTCATTGGGTGGTGCAAGACCTGGAACAAGTTTACTCAACGCATCAGAAACATCCCGAGAGATTGCAAACTGTTGCTGGAGCTGCTCCCGATTGATCGTGGTGATGGATTGGGGAACATCACGACGGGTTTCCTGAGTTCGAGTTGCTGTAACGACAACTTCTTCTTCGTCTCCTTCTTCTGTTTCGGTTGGGGCTGCGATCGCGAGAATGGCTCCAGCTTGGCTTGCCCGAATTTTTGCTGTCGGGATCTCGTTTGTGCCAATGATTCTCACTTGTACCCGATTTGGGGCAATAGATTGAACGATGACTTGCTGAATACCTTCCGCTGGAGCTTCTACCTGATACGTTTCACCTTGAGAGAGTGCTAAGGTTGCATTCTCGAATTCAGCAATCAAGGTACGATCGCTTGATGTTAGAACAGGTTGGGATAGAGGTCTTACAGCTTCCAGCACGACATCAACACCCGTTGCAGTAGGCGCTAGTCTTACATTCGTGATCTGAACTCTATCTGTTTGGAGTTGCTCAGAAGACTGAGATAGCTGTTTTGCTGATTGGGAAACCTGCTCAAATTCTTGTAATCGCCTCACTGAGTCAGTTTCTGCGATCGCATTTGCCTGCAACACTAACCAAATTACTGGAAAACCAAAGTACCACAACGCCCGATTCATATCGCCTCACACAAAACTTAGTCAGTCTTTATTGACAATTACTTCTAATAATTGGCTGAAGGTCAGCTTATCAAAGTCGCTAGAAAAAGTCTTACGAGATCGGGAGCCGACTTAATTAAAACGGAGCGACATTTTCAATAAGTAGATACCGAGAAGTAATAACTGAATTCCTTCTCAATCTTGCCGAAATTTGTGTGGACTCATTCCTACCTGTTTATAGAAAGCATTACTGAAAGCAGGTAAGCTGCTATATCCAACCTGGGCAGCAATCTCAGTAATATAAAGGTCAGTTTCTCTCAACAATTGCTTGGCTCGTTCCATCTGACAAGCTCTCAGATAGCCAAATACAGTTGTTCCAAAGACTTGACGAAAGCCTTGTTTAAGTTTGCAGTCGTTTAAGCCAACCTGCTGTGCGAGTTTGGCAAGTGAAGGAGGATATTCGATCGAGCCTTGTAAGATTTCTTTTGCACGCTCAAGCTTCTCTAAATCCTGGGGTTTCCAGCGTGTTGATCGGGTGGGTTGTTGCTCATCTTTTGCCCAACGTGCAAGCTGCAAGGTTAGCAGTTCCAGCGACTTACTTTCTAGAAACATTTGCCGCAATGCACCTTGATAAGGACAAGATAAAATCTGCTGAACAATTGGCTGAATCGCACGCGCAGCAATCCCAAATGTTTGATGAAAGGGATCAGTCGATTTTCCCTCTAATAGTTGACGAATGAGTAAGGGAAATGTTGAATCAGAGAAATACGATCGCAAAAACTCAATATCTACACTTAGGGTGAGGCGTTGTAGAGATTGCTGTGCTGGATAGTATTCGATCGAGCGAATCTGGGGAAGGTAGCAAATACAGCTTTCCCCGTTGACTTCAGAGCGATCTTCCTCTTTTGCTAACCCAGGATTCACAATCCGAAAATCACCGGATAGGTAAAACGTTAGCGTGAGTTGAGGAATTTGATAGACATAATCTAGATGAAGGGGTCGATCGTATACCATGTCATCTAACCAAAGCTGTAATCCTTCTCGGAGAACTGTCAATCGTCTTTGTCCTTGCCCCAAAGTTTGTGGTAATCGGCGGAGTCCTTCGTGACCTTGCCAGGTCCAAACTTGATCTGCTTCTAGCGCGGCTTGCCATAGGTCGTTAAATTCACCTTGCGTCATAGTGTTCATTTTGATCGCCACAGAGTTTTAGATAAATGCTTTTAATGAGTTTCCTGAAAATTTTAGCCCGTTTTGAGATATTATTCGTAGGAATTCTCAATAATGATCGAGTTCTGGTAAAGTATTTATGTTTATTTCTTGCTATTATGCTATTTTTTACAGTTAAGCTTACTCAGCTAATGATTTAGATCTAATTAAGAATAGATTGCATTAATTTTCAAGAAGAGGTAGTTGCGATCGGAGATTCCCATCTCACTGAATGCCTCAAGCAGTAGACTATTTTGACTAGAATTCGGGGAGAAATAGATGTCTCGGTTCAGTAGGCGGCAGTTCCTTATTACAGCGCTGGTTTGTGCTGCCGCAACTTCCTGCACACGCCAAAATCAATCTCAATCCAACACAACTTCCTCAACATCTGCAAGCCGCGTTGTAGCGCTCGAATGGGTGTACGTAGAAGATCTCTTAGCATTAGGAATTCAACCTGTCGGAGTAGCAGATATTCGAGGCTATAAAACGTTTGTAGATATAGAGCCAACGTTGGCAGAAACCGTAGTTGATGTAGGCACTCGTCAGGAACCAAGCTTAGAGGCGATCGCTCAATTACAACCCGATTTCATCATCGGAACACAACTACGACATGAGGCTATCTATGATGCTTTGTCCGCGATCGCGCCAACATTGCTATTTAATCCTTATCCAGATGCTCTGTCTCAATTCGATGAAATGCAACAGACCTTTAGAGCGATCGCAGAGCGCGTCGATCGCCGTGATGCTGGAGAAGCTGTCTTACGTCAAATGCAAGATACGTTTAAGACAGCCAGCGATCGTCTGCGTTCCACAAAGCAAACCAATCGAGCTTTTATTCTAGGACAGTTCAATGAGACGACTCCCCAAATTCGGCTGTTCACAGATAACGCAATGGCAGTGCAAATTCTAAACCAAATTGGCTTAGAGAATGCTTGGAAAGGGCAGATCGATCGCTTCGGATTCAACACAGTCGGAATTGAAGCATTTCCAAAAATTGAGCAAGCCAACTTTCTCTACATCGCTGCAGACAATAACACTCATCTTAAGCAGTTGCAAGAGAATCCCGTCTGGAAAGGCTTAAAGTTTGTGCAAGAGAAACGATTGTACTCTATTGGGGCAGAGACTTGGGTATTTGGTGGTCCTAAAAGCGCTCAGCTACTGATTGAAAAAGTGACCACCGCACTCCTTGGAAAATGAAGATTCACATCATTCCACTGTTCAAAGTCTTTGGTCTAGGAACCATTTTACTGCTTGTGCTATTTATAGTTCACCTCACTCAAGGACAAGCAAATTTAGATCTTGCTACCGTGATAGAGGCTGTCTTTTCACCCAGAGATACAACCGATCATAACATTGTTCGCTATCTTCGGCTTCCTCGTGCCACACTCGGCATTCTTGCAGGGGCAGCGCTGGGAATGGCGGGAGCTGTTCTACAGACAATTACTCGTAATCCTTTAGCTTCACCTGCAACCCTGGGAATTAATGCAGGCGCTTATCTTGCTGTTACGCTGGCTGTCATCTTTTCACCTGGGTTATTTTCAATCTCACCCACATTCATCGCTCTAATCGGTGGATTGTTTGCCGCAATTTTAGCTTATGCGATCGCAGGAGCAGTCAGAGCAACCCCAATTCGCTTAACACTTGCAGGAGTTGCGGTTTCTCTAGCCTTGTCTGCAATGACTGCTGCCCTACAACTTATCTACGAAAACGAAACCAGCGATTTATTCTTATGGGGAGCAGGTTCCTTAGTTCAAATCGATTGGAGCAGAGTGTACTACGCCGCTCCTAGAATCATAATTGCTACCATTCTCTTGCTGAGTATGGCAAAAGCCTTAGATGTGCTGTCACTTGGGGAAGAAGTGGCGCGATCGCTCGGTAACAAAATTCAAACCACTCGTATTCTCAGTACATTGTTAGCTGTATTCTTAGCTGCGATCGTCGTGAGTGTATCAGGACCGATTGGCTTTGTTGGTTTAGTCGCTCCGCACCTTGTCAAACTGATGGGATGCCGAAAGCACAGATTATTACTGCTTGGCGCGGCACTCTGGGGCGCAATTCTGTTAGTGGGAGCAGATATTATTGCTCAAGGGTTGACCACAAACTTAAATGATCTTCCAACCGGGAGTGTTACCGCGCTAATCGGTGCTCCTTTTCTCATTTGGCTAGCTTCCACCTCAAAACAGTTGGGAGGCGATACACCTGCTGTGTCTACTCAGCAGCAGACCTCTTCCCGTCGCTTTGCTTACCCGGTGTTGCTATCTAGCTTGCTTGGTGTACTGTTGATGATCGCGATCACAGGCATCTTATTGGGTAATAGAACGATCGGTTTCGATCAACTGATCGATCTGGTATTCGGTAACGAAACAGCTTTATCTCAAACTGTAATTTTGAATCTGCGTTTACCTCGATTGCTAGTTGCGATGGTCGCAGGTGCAACATTAGCAGTGAGTGGTTTACTGCTTCAAGGAGTCGTGCGAAACCCGTTAGCAGGACCCGAAATTGTTGGGGTAACTTCAGGTGCAGGATTGGGAGTAATGATAGTTCTCGTTTTGGTTCCAAATGCAACTCCTGAAAGTCTTTCATTTGCCGCAGTGATCGGTGCTATCAGCGCCTTCGGCATTGTCTACTTGCTGTCCTGGAAAAAGGGAGTTCTACCAGCGCGGCTTGCGCTTGTTGGAATTGCTGTTTCCGCATTTTGTTCTGCCGGGATTAATGTGCTTGTGGTTCTCGCAAAATTACGAGTCGCACAAGCGATCGTTTGGCTTTCAGGCAGTACCTATGCTCGACAGTGGGATGAACTATGGCGATTGTTAATCTTACCAGTATTGTTGCTGCCGATCGTATGGCTGTTTGCTCGTCGATTAGATGTTCTGGCACTCGGAGAAGATGTGCCTCGAATCCTGGGAATGTCTTTGCAACGAGTTCGTACAGCAACGATTGCGATCGCAGTCGTCTTGTCAGCCACTGCGGTTTCCGCAGTTGGAACCATTAGCTTTGTCGGATTGATTGCCCCTCATGCAGGTCGTCTTTTGGTAGGTTATCGTCACCGTCAACTTGTGCCTGTGGTTGCAATCTTAGGCGCGATTTTGGTGAGCCTTGCGGATGTAATCGGACGAGTTGCGATCGCTCCTAGAGAAATTCCATCAGGGCTAGTGACAGCCATGATTGGAACGCCTTATTTTTTATGGTTGATTCTAGTCAAGCGAACAAAGTAGACCCATTATTTATGGAGTAGATGGCTCTGCAGGCGGTTCCGCAGGCGGTGTATCTGCTGGAGTGGGTTCAGGGGATGGCGCTTCTGCGGGTGGTGCTTCTACAGGAGCAGGTTCAGGAGGTGGCGCTTCTGCGGGCGGTACTTCTGCGGGAGCAGGTTCAGGAGGCGGTGCTTCTGCGGGAGCAGGTTCAGGAGGCGGTGCTTCTGCGGGAGCAGGTTCAGGAGATGGTACAGCAGGGGTAGGTGGTGCAACAGGAGTAGGAGATGGTGAAGTCGTTTGTGCTGGCGGACTCGGTTGAGTTGCAGATGCGGGGGGCTGTTGCTGTTGTGCTTCGCGTTGAATTCGCTCTTGCTCTAAGCGTTCTTGTGCAGTACGTTCTGCTTCTCGTGCAGCGCGGTCTTGTTCTTCTTGACGACGACGATCGGCATTTTGACGCTGGAAATTGGAGCCTTCTTGTTCAGAGGTGACTCGAATACGCTGACCTTGAAATCCGGTTTCTGATGTCTCATAGCGGCGACGACGAATCGCTTCTTCCGCTTTGCGATCGATCTCTGAATTGCCGCTCGATTGTCTCAATCGCACGTTGGTCACATTGCCATCTTTATCGACATCAAAATCAAATCGTGCTGATCCTTCTGCACCGAGATAGTCATCTAAGTTGCAGTTGTCTTTACATCGGGGGCGATTCCGGCGCGATCGTCCAGGTTGATCTGAGGATTCTCGCGGTGGAGCTTGGCGAATGGCAACGGGCTGAGGTGAGGGGCTAGGACGACCTTGTTGTCCAGAACCTGTGCTATTTCCAGTTCCGTTGCCATTGCCATTTCCAACACCGTTACCCGTGCCACGATTCCCGATGCCGTTTCCAGAACCATTTCCAGAACCATTTCCAGTTCCGTTTCCGGTTCCAGTGCTAGTTCCACTCGTTTGATTCCCTGCTTGAGCGGTCGTTTGGTTGCCTGGTGAAGTGTTTTGACCGGGCTGTACACTCGCTTGTGCGGTTGGTGTAGCAGTTGGACTCGGTGCAGGACTCGCAGAGGCAGTGGGTGAGGGTGTTGAAGTCGGACTGGGACTCGGAGAAGGACTGGGAGTTGGGCTGGGTGAAGGAGTTGGAGTCGGACTAGGAGTTGGACTGGGTGAAGGGGTTGGAGTCGGAGAGGGGCTGGGAGTCGGATCAGGAATTGGAATCTGTTCAGCAACTTCTGGTTCCACGATCGGAGAGGGCGCAACCACAGGCTCAGGAATCGCTTGTGCAATCTCAACTGAATCTGGTGGTGGAGTGCTGGGATTGGGATTAAAGAGCGAAAATTGTTCAGAGCCGCCTCCGCCGCCTCCTGCCTCTACCTCAGTGGAAGCAGGAGTTTCAGAGGGAGGTTCGTCGGGTTGATCCTCTGCAATAATTTCAATTTCTTGTTCCGCGATCGCTGCTTCCGAATGTGGTTTCCAGGACAGCACCAACAAAGGAATCAGCATGAAATGTAGCGCGATCGCACCTGTAAAGCTGAAGGGTAAGAACCGCTTCAGACGCGATGCCTCTTTCTGGCGTTGTTCAGCGACCTCTGGAACAATACTCATAACCTATTGATAATAAATTGCATCAGACAATTTTTCTGATCTCAGGCTAATAGCTGCCCTAACATCTGTCAATGGCAGATCAGAAATAAAAGCATACTTGAAAACGACGCTTCCTAGGACAGCTCTGGCTAAATCTTCTGCAATTGCTCAAAAAATACTTGACAATTAGTTTCATTAAACTTACGCTACTTGTGAATATTTTTCCGCTTCAGCACGAATCTTTCGTGCATTCATAAGCTTTTGCAAAGTTCTAGGAGCAGGTTGGAGTTGTAGGGATGAATAACGCGATCGAGATTTTTAAAGCAGGCGGGATTGTCATGATTCCATTACTGCTATTTTCCATTACTGCTATTGGTCTCATTATTGAGCGATCGCGCTTCTGGAGCCGCATTATCAAACGTCAGCCGAAGATGATGCAGCGCGTGTTGATGTTGTATCAGGAGAATGATGTCGCAGGAGCGATCGCTGTTTTGAAAAAGAACATTGATCTCCCTGCGACTCGGATTCTCTTGTCGGCACTGTCGCTCGATCGTCCCACCCCAGAGCAGTTTAGCTTGGCGATGAAAGCAGAAGCACAAGCAGAAGTACCAGGAATGAAACGATTTACCAACGTCTTCGATATGATCGTGGGCTTATCTCCATTGTTCGGATTGCTCGGCACAGTGACAGGCTTGATTGTTTCTTTTGCATCGCTCAACATTGGTAACGTCGGAGGTAGCCAAACGGCGGGCGTGACAGGCGGAATCAGCGAAGCATTGATTTCAACCGCATCAGGATTGGTGGTTGCGATCTTCAACTTGTTTGCAGTCAGCATCTTTCGCGGATTCTTCACTCGTCAGACTGCACTGATTGAGGAATACGCGAATCGGTTTGAGCTAATCTACGATCGCCGCTACGAAAACAGCCGAGTATCCTAAATTGATGAAGTCTTATGCTATTTCCTGAAGAGAACGATCAAACACCTGAAATCAACATCGTACCGATGATTGATGTGGTGTTCGCACTGTTAACCTTTTTTATTATTTCTACTTTGTTTTTAACGCGATCGGAAGGCTTACCTGTGAATCTTCCCCAAGCGGCAACCGCTAAAACTCAGCAACAAACGAGAATTGCTGTAACTGTCAAGCCTAATGGCGAAATCGCTTTGAATAAACGTCCTGTGCAGCTTTCAGATCTGCAAGTGGGGGTGAGAACTTTAGTGCAAGCGAATCAGCAAGCTGTGGTGGTGATCAATGCGGACGAGAAGGTACAGCATGGAGAAATTGTGGCAGTGATGGATGAAATTCGTAAGATTGATGGTGTAAAAATGGCGATCGCAACTAAGAAGAAGTGAGGACGATCTCTGATCACGAAACTACTACGCTGTGTCGTTTGACAGCACGCCAAATCATCTATACAAGTGATTATGTAGTATCGCTTAAGTTCAAAGCTTAAACCGCAACTTAGGCATCAAACCATATCACGCTCCTGATGAAATTTCATTCACTTAGCATCGCGTTAATTCCTAGCGCGGCGTGGTTCTGCGCGATCGCGAAACCATGCTATGGCTTAGACACACCAGCAAACCTCACCTTGACCTCATCGACTCAAACTTCTTCAGATCATTCTTCAGGAGCTAAGATATCCACAGCAGCTAGTCTTCGTGACTTTCAAAAGCCACTGACGAATGCTCGTTTGCTGCAATCCAATCCTTCACCAATCAGCACAGGAAAGCACCGGATAGAGATTGCACAACAAAATCAGACTCAGGATTCCACCTCAGAGCAAGAAGAGGAAGAAATCATCGGAGTTGAAAAGCTCCAGAAGCCGACCTCAACTCCGATCTATACCATCGAAGCTGATGAGATTCGCCGTGAAAGTTCTGATAGTCTAGCGGAGATTTTGCGAGGACTACCTGGGTTTGCCATCAATGATGCTGGTTTTGGTGCAGACATTCACACCGGAACCTTTTATCGGGGGGCTTCGATCAATCAGTCTGTGTTCTTGCTCAATGGTAGACCGATCGGCACAAACGTTAATATCTATCACGGTGGAACTGATCTAAACTCAATTCCCACAGGTGCGATCGAGCGAGTCGAATTGACAAGCGGAACGGCTGCTACACTCTACGGTTCTGAGGCGATTGGGGGGGTTGTGAATGTTGTTACCAAGAAAGGGAGTGACATTCCGCAGTTTAACGGCTTTGCTCAGTTGGGATCGTTTAGTACCTCGAACTATCGCGGCAGTTACTCAGGCTCACTCGGAGCGGCGAACTATCTGTTTAGCTATCAACGATTCAAAGCAGACAATGATTACTTTGTTCCGGTTGGAGCCGCAAATCGAGGCCCTGATGGGCGATTGTTTAACGGCGATTCGACTCAAGATAATTACTACGGCAACCTGAGTTTTGATCTCAACGATCGCAACTTACTCAGCTTGGATGTCTCAACCGTGACCAGTCGGCGCGGCTTATTGTACTTTGGATTTCCCTTACAACGCGATCGCCTAGATCACGATACGGTTAATGTCGGTTTGACTTGGAAAGCAGCGCTAGGTCGTGGAGACGATTCAACGCTCAATACAACATTGTCCTTTAATCAAGACTATTTCAGCACTTACGGACCCACACAAGCAACTTTCTTTCGCCGAGGAATCGTGAACTCTCGCGGCTTCAATGCTAGAGTCGAACATAATTGGCAAACCAGCAAAACGAACAATTTGCGATGGGGCGTTGACTTGCAAAATTCACTACTTAATGGAGAAGCCTTTAGTACGCTGCCGCAACTGGCTCAGTTTAACGGCGGGTTCGATCGCGATCGGCTTCAAACTGCATTATTTGCCTTAAATACCTGGCAAGTGACCAACAATTTTCAAGCCGAATTTGGTTTGCGTCAAAACTTTACGAGTGAATTTGGCAGTTATCTCAATCCCAGTGCTGGGGCACGATGGGCAGTCTCTCCTAATCTTGCGCTGCGAGGCAGTTGGGTGTCTGTGCATCGCAATCCGGGACTAGATCAACTGTATGCCTTTGATACGGTTCACAATTGGTTGCCCAATCCTAATCTCAAGCCTGAAACCGGATCGTCCTGGACGGCTGGAATTGATCTGCAACTGTCTCAGAGCTTTGCAGCTCAGCTCACTTATTTTGGCAGTCGGTTAAACGATCGCATTGCAGTTCAGTCGGGACAGTGGGCGAATATTGGATTAGTTAACACGAACGGCATCGAGGCAGCATTGCGCTGGCAGATTGCTCCACAGTGGTCAACCTTTGTTAACTACACTTACACGGATGCCAAGATTGGCAGTGGTGCAGAACAAGGATTGCAGTTAAGTACGATTCCGTTTTCGGTCGCACGATTCGGCATTGGTTATGCCTCAAACGGTTGGGAGATCAACCTGTTTGCTAACTACTTCAGTGGTGCGCGGCGCGCTTTATTTACGCTTGCGAGCGATAGTCCTCGCGACTTTTCACCTGCTTGGATCAGTTTTGATCTAGGCTTACGGATTCCGGTCACTCGTGGGTTAGGTCTCAGTGTGTTTCTCGAAAATCTTGCCGATCGTAGCTACGAAAAAGTGAACCGGATTTATCAACCTGGTTTGACCTATCGTATTGGTCTTGTTTCTGATTTCTAGCGTGTTCAATTTACTGGTGCTCAAACTTAATTTCTTGGGCAGGCGATCGCAGAATGTCGTCATCGTTTGCTCCAACATAGTTAAGAAGCGACAAGAAGCGGTTGATCGACCAAGCTTACAGATTGCCAGAATTGCAACAGTTGATCTCCAACGAGTTCAAGATGAAAATAGTGGAAGAAAGGTATCGTCAACTTAATTCAAGCAATCCAAAAATCAGTACAGTTGTTTCGCAATCAGTGGAATCGCTCAATTTTGTACAGCAACTTGCACACCAGCGATTTCCCACCAGTCCTCAAAGCGTTGGCGGAGCTGTTCGCGATATCGTTTCGCACTCAGTTGATGTTGCTTGGGATAAAAGTGTCCTCGAATCGGGTCAAAAGTAGAAAGAAATCGCTGTGCTTGCCCTGGAGATTTGAATCGCTGCTCGCCACAGATAGTATTGCTGTTGTTTATTCGTGACAACGACTTCATCGAGATGCGATTTATCAGTGATGTACGGGCGTTTTCGCCGCAGCTGATTGGCATACTGCTGCCCGAACTTCTGACACCACTCCCGAATTGTTTCATAGGTCACTTCAATGCCGCGATACCACATCATTTTCTCGATATCCCGGTAGCTCAACGGAAAGGTGTAATACAACCAAACACAGTGATTGATAATTCCGCCCAGGAATCGATGACGGGAATACATGAGTAGGAAGTTGCGATCAAGGTTGGACCAGTACGATTATTCTACAGTCCGGTTTACTTGACAATGCCCAGTCCAGACATACAGAAGCTTTCAGACAAATTCACTCAGGCGGAAAACCCGCAACCAGTTGGTTGTAAGCGTAGGCGTATCACAAAAAAAATTGATCGATCGCTCCCAATGCTTGCAGTGTAGTTTTCTGAGCAGGAGACAGTCCTGTGGCTCCAGTGATATTCATTCGCTCGTAGGGACGTTCTGCCCGCAACATTTTCAAGCACTTACCTGTTGTGACATCCTACAGCTTCATGGTTTCGTCCTGACTACTAGATACCAGAGTTGTGCTGTCGGGGCAGAACGCGACTGACCAGATGAAGTTGGTATGCCCCCGAAGGGTGTGAACGACCTCTCCTGTGATTAAGTTCCAAAGTGCGATGGTATGGTCGCTATGGCTACTGGCGGGAATTTGTTCATCGGAGCTAAGGGCGATCGACCGAATAGGGGCATTCGCGGAAAATGTTTTGAAGCATTCTCCAGTTGAAATATCCCAGAATCGAATCGTCTGATCTTCACTGCTACTAATCAGTGTTCGGTTATCAGAGCAGAATAGAGCTGACCAAATGATGCTGCGATGTCCTGTGAATGTTTTGAAGCATTCTCCCGATTGGGTATGCCAAAGTTTGATCGTCAGGTCGCTGCTGCTACTCGCTAACCATTCCCCTGAATGATTACAGCTCACAGAGCGAACCCAGTTATCATGACCGTGCAGCGTTTGAAGACAGGAAATCGATGATTGAGATTGCAGGAAGGCAGAAACATCCCAGAGCTTAATCGTATGGTCAGCGCTGCCTGAAATGAGAAGCTTGCCATCAGGACTGAACAAAACACTTGGCACAAAATTCGTATGTCCCTTTAGCGTTGTCAAGCATTTCCCCGTTGCCACCTCCCAGATCCGAACGGTATAGTCATCACTTCCAGTTGCAATCCAATGCCCATCAGGACTAAACGCAGCTGCCATCACCCAGCTATTGTGCCCCCTCAAGGTTTTTAGACATTCCCCGGTTGTGGGATTCCATAAGCGTAGACATCGGTCTTCGCTACCGCTTGCCAATAGGGTTCCAGCAGGGTTGAAGACAACCGCCTGAACACTGCCGCTAAAGCCGCGAATGGTTCTGAGGCAGTGACCGCTATGAGTGTCCCAAAACTTGACCATTTGGTCATCGCTGCCGCTCACTAGCATATAGCTGATTTCAGGAGCATGACCTGTATAGACTTCTGCGGTAATTCGATTGAAGCTCAGCGACCAAATTCGCCCAGTATGCCCCTGAAGCGTTTTTACGCATTGCCCGGAATGCAGATGCCACAACTTCACCGTACTGTCCTCGCTACCGCTGGCAAGCAGTGCTCCGTCCGGGCTAACATCCACTGAAAACACACCTCTTGTGTGTCCTGTTAATGTGCGTAGACATTCGCCCGTATGCACATTCCAGAGCTTAACCGTTCCATCTGTACTAGCACTAATCAGGATTTGGCTATCTGGGGTAAACGCAAGATCATAGGTAGATTGGGGAGGCTGGGCGATCGTCCTTAACTCAGTTCCGGTCGCAGTATCCCAGAGGTGAATCGTACTATCTTCACCGGCACTTGCCAGAATTGTGTTGTCCGGGCTAAAAGCAATTGTATACACAGAACTGGCGTGCCCTTCCAGGTTTTGTAAAAGTTCTCCATTCAGTTTCCAGAGTTTGATCATTTGGTCATTCCCTGCGCTTGTGAGCAGTTGACCGTCTGGGCTAAATGCAACTGTCCAAACCCAATCGCTGTGCCCTTCATAGGTTTGGAGACATTGCCCAGTTTGAATGTTCCACAATTTAACACTCTTGTCGAAACTGCCGCTGGCGATTGCTTTACCATCTGGGCTGACTGCTACTGCATACACCCAACTGGTGTGACCGCTACAGGCTAAACGTGGCTGACCATCTTTAACCGACCAAACATGAATACTGCCATTGTTGTCGCTAGTGACTAAAAACTCTCTGTCTGGGCTCATCGCAACAGAAAGAATGGAGCCAAAGGTTTGACTGAAGGACGATCGCGCTAAATCTGCTCCTGTAAGATTGACATTTTGCAATTCCACCTCTTGCAAATACGCTTGCCAGATTACCAAATTAGAAAAATCATACCCCTTCAAGTTCAAATTCAACTGCCGCATGAGATTCAGGAGATTACCTCTTCCATAGCCGCATGGTCGAAAACTGCTCTCTCGCAAACAATCTCGTAACTTTGAAAATACTGCTCTAATAATTGTTGAGAAGGAAAAGCAGAGCGTAAATAATCTGCAATGGGTTTGAGAATTACCTGAGTTTGAGTATCACGGATGTAATCTCTAGCGGTTGCTAGTAAAAACTTCGATTTATCCGTACTCGAAGCTATGAGTTCAGGCAGAAATTCCATTCCATAAAAACTCATTGCAAATTAGGAGAAACCGTTATAATGATTCACCATATTTCGATTCCAGCAAACAATCCGCTTCATGTTGCCCAGGTATTAGCAGAGGTGTTTGATGGAAAAGTGGGCATCTTTCTACCCAATCCCAACAGTTATATGGTGATGGCAGGTAATGAATACGGCACACTTATTGAAATCTATCCATCTGATAGCGTCATTATTCCGGGACAGGGCGATCGCCAAGCCTGGTTTCAGCACACTACTCATTCTGTAACATATAGCGCCGTTCATGCCGCAATTTCTGTGCCCACTAACCTGGAGCAGGTTGAGCGCATCGCCACACGAGAAGGATGGCGGGTACTGTCCTGTAGCCGAGATGGGTTATTTGATGTGATTGAGTTTTGGATTGAAAACCAACTCATGCTGGAGTTGCTAACTCCTGCGATCGCTCACAAATATCTCAATGCGATGCATCCCAAAAACTTAGAACAACTCATGCTGAATATGACTCAAGTGAAAGCCAGAGTCTAAATGAAACACATGTGAAATCGGTAGAAATTCCGATCGAAGAAAATACGTTGAGTATCTTCTCAAAACGCTATCTAAGCGATTTGGTATACCAAAAATTTGATGTTGCCAAATCAAAAGTTGAAAATGCTCGTTTAGATATTGATTGGGAAGCACTTAAGCTACTTCAGGGGTAGAGCCGTAACTAAGACAAACATGAATTCTCAACAGGGAGAAAAACGATGCAAATAAATGAGCAGAAAGCTCTTGATTGGAAACTGGAAGAGACTTCTGAGCCTATTAAAAGCTTTAGGAACAATGGCTTTATAAACTGGTCCAACAGGTTTTGGCGATCAATCATCCGATACTTAAACTCTCAGGATGAACCCAAAATCTGGCAATCCAAAGATTGGTTTGGTCATACTTGGTGGAATGTTTATCTTCCCAAACCCGATCGAACTGCTCGATTTGCCTCTGAAGATGAAGTTAGGATTTGGCTAGAAGAGAACCTACGATTTTGAGAGAGGTGATCGCGATGACGTTAGAACGCAAAATTGCAAGTACGTTTCACATGGATGAGGAAACCTGGGCACGTCATGCTAATCCCTGGAGTGTTTGGACGCGCTTCACTGTCCTGCCAGTTCTGATCTTGGCAATTTGGAGCCGTGTCTGGTTAGGTTGGTGGTCGCTAGCTCCCATCGCGATCGCTCTGTTCTGGACGTGGATCAATCCCCGTATCTTTGCGAAACCTCAATCCACTCATTACTGGGCTTCTAAGGGAGTATTAGGCGAACGGGTCTGGCTGAATCGAGATACTGTTCCTGTTCCTTTACACCATCAATGGGTTCCTAATGTCCTGAGCGTGATTTCAGTGATTGGCATGGCAGTTGTGATCTGGGGATTAGTCACACTGGATGGTTGTCTCATACTTCTCGGATGTGCCCTCGTTTACCTGAGTAAGCTGTGGTTTATTGACCGGATGGTGTGGCTCTATGGGGATATGAGGCATACCCATTCCCTTGACACCGCTATTTATTGATGATTTTGCCAAGGGTCTGATAACCCTGGCTGAGCACGACGAGGCGATCGGGCAGGTCTGACATATTCCTAGCGCAGAACCAATTACAGGGCGAGACTTTGTCCGTCTCATTTTTGAGGAAGTGGGAAGAATCCCGAAAGCTACTGCCTGTAGCTCTAAAGTTGTGAAAGCACTGGGGCTGTTTTGGTCTTTAGCGCGGGAAGGGGCAGAAATGATCTACCAATTTGAACAACCCTTCATTGTTGACGGCAGCAAGTACCAATCAACCTTTGGAACAGCCGTAGTGACTTCCTACCAAGAAGGAATTCGGCAGACAATCGACTGGTATCGTGCCCAAACTCAGTCTGGGTTGATTGAGCCGCACCAATCACACAAGACAAGTTGGGTGAACGTAGCCACGCTTAAACCCTTACTTCCGCAGCAGCAGGAGGTTTCAAAATGAACGCATCAAACATTTTAGTCACAGGGGGGACAGGTTCCCTTGGTTCTCTGGTGGTTGATCGCCTACTAACCACTGGTTGCAACGTCGAGGCTCTCAGTCGTAGTAAACGTCCCGGCACGGTCCAAGGCGATTTGCTAACAGGTGAGGGACTGGAGCAAGCAGTCGAAGGAATTGATGTCATTGTCCATTGCGCTTCTAGCCCCACCAATCCACGCCAAGTCGATGTAGAAGGGACGAAGCGCTTTCTTCAAGCAGCAGAACGGGCAGGTGTCTCCCACATCGTTTATGTCTCAATTGTTGGAGTCGATCGCAATTCCTTCTATCCCTACTACGGTATGAAGCTTAAGACAGAACAAATAATCGAACAGGCTGCAATTCCCTGGACAATCCTCAGAGCAACGCAATTTCATGAGTTTGTTCTGACGCTGATTCAATTCCTCGATCGCCTCCCGATCATGCTCATACCGAAAGGCTTTCTGCTCCAGCCGATTCAAGCAAGTGAAGTTGCCGATCGCCTGGTAGAACTGGCTCTTTCAAAACCTGCCGGACGAGTGAGCGACATTGGTGGCCCGGAAGTTTGGACAGCGGCCGATCTGGCGAGAGCGTATTTCAAAGCAGAGGGACGGAAAAGGAAAGTTGTAGAAGTTGCGACTCCTGGCAAAATTGCACAAGCCTTTCGTACAGGAGCACAACTCTGCCCCAACCAGAAATTTGGCAAAGTTGGCTGGCATGAGTTCTTGAACCAGACCCTCCATCCAGAAATGAACTAAAAGGAAAAGTGTTTATGAATAGTACATCCAATCAACAATTGGTACGTGGAACCTGGCTCCAGTTCGGCTTATGGCTCTTAGCGATCGTTCCGCTATTCATTGGCGTTTGGGCTTTTTTTGCTCCCTATCACTTCTATGAAATCTTCCCCTTGCCTGGTAGACACTGGATTTCAATTTTAGGTCCCTACAACGAACACCTGGTTCGAGATTATGGTGCGAATAATCTTGGTTTCGGAGTACTGCTAACTGCGGCAGCGGTTCTACTTGAACGGCACATCATCCAAGTCGCGTTGGTAAGCTGGCTCGCCTTCGCAGTGCCGCACTTCATCTACCACCTGACGCAAACTCGCCACTTCTCACTATTCGATAATGTGACGCAGCTTAGCTCGTTAGGATTTGTGGTGCTACTGCCAATTGTCCTGCTTTCCTTTGTAGTAACGCAGAATAAATGAGTTTCCAAAGATTCTTAATAAATGCGCTGTTCGACCACTTTCGGCACTATAAACTCCACCCAATAGCGAGTGTGAACTTATGTTTGCTCGTGCCCCCTTAGTACTCCTCATCTCTTTAGTTGCTGCGATCGTAGCTCTCTTCGTTCTCGCTGAGTCAGTGTGTCCGCATGTAGCTCAACATCTTGAACCACTGGTGCTTAAGATTAGCACACAGCCCGCAGTTATGGTTCGGCACGTCCGCGTCTTAGATGTCAACTCCGGTCAATTAAGTCTTCCATCCGATGTGCTGATTGAAAACGGAATTATCGAAGCAGTATATGCCGAACCTGTGCCTTCTTCGGTGCAAATAGAAGACTGCGCCATTGTTGATGGTGCAGGTGGGGTGCTGATGCCGGCACTTACGGACTTCCATATGCACATTGGGTTTTCAGATGGTGAACCGCCCTGGACAGCTAGCATCTTTCACCCGGTTAACTCTGCACGGGAGAAAGAATCATACATTTACGCTGGAGTGACGACGGTGGTCGAAGGCTCGGTCAGTCCTTTACCAGGCATCCTTTCTGGCCGAGAGACGGCATCACCCTACATCGTTAGGACTGGTAAACAGGTGACCGCCCGCGGCGGCCATCCCCACCCGATGATTGATGCTTTGATTCCGTGGCCGATGAACAAGTACGTCGGTGGAAAGCTTACCGTTCAGCTTGAAGACTTCGTTGCTCAGGAGGAGACCGTCCGCGCGATACTCAAAGACGGTAGCATCCATCATTTGAAGATTATCTACGACAATGCGATACCTACGGGCTCACCGAAACTCGATCTTGACTCGCTCAAGCTAGCCGTTGGGCTTGCCCACTCCTACGGTAAGCCAGCCTACGTTCATGTCGGGAGTGTGAAAGATGTCATGGATGCAGTCAGGGCTGGTGCGGACGTGCTGATGCATGTTCCCTTCGTTGATACATTTTCCCACGAGCAGATTAAGGAACTGGCTAAGAGCAGGGCTGTGTTCGTGACGACCAGCCAGATATGGTCTTGGACTTCGCTCGGTTTCGACAAAAACCGCGAACTCACCGACTTGGAGAAGAAACTTATGCCGGAAAGAACTTATGAGGCTTTCACAGATTCTTGGGCTGAGGTCTTCAAAAATTTCAGGTCGCCTTACTTGCCAAAAGAATACTTGAGGGAAACAGTTCCCCTCTTTATCCGCAATATCGACACGAATATTCGACTTCTGTATGAAGGTGGAGTGACGCTGGTTGCTGGCACGGATACTGGCGTACCGGGACTCGTGCCGGGTGCATCATTGCAGTACGAGTTGCGTCACCTGATCTCGTTAGACATCCCGGTGGCAGAGGTTCTACGTTCGGCAACCGTTACTCCCGGCAAACTGCTTTCTGATAGCGATCGTGCCTTCGGTGAGGTGAAATCTGGCAACAATGCAGAGTTGATTCTCGTTAGAGATAATCCGTTGGAAGATGTCAGTCGTTTGGAGTCCATTTCTTACATATTCACGCAAGGAAGGGTCTACCAGCGCTTCGATTAACCTCTGGGCAGCTTGAAGGGGAGAAATCATGCACTGCTGTTAACCTAAGCAGGCGGGTCGCCCCACCTGCTCGGCTTTAGATCCGGACGTGCCGTAGGGTAGGCGACCAGCGAGTTACCCGAATCGGTACTTTTCCAATCGCCCCCCTCCAAACGACGCATGACCGTTTCCGTATCACGTCGCTTTCCAATGAACTATTTCGAGATGGGAGTTTGGTCGGATCGTTTGACCTCATTGATCCCCATATCTAGAACACTACCGGACTCCTGTAACGCCAGGGTGAGCGATATCCACGCTCTCTGATTGCGTCCTATTCCCAGCTTCAGCCTCCAGGGTTCCGAGCCTGGTCACTGTGGGTAGGTCTTGAGTCATTCCGAACTTGAGAAGGGAGGGCTTTCACCTCCATCGAGTGAGAGTTCAAGGCAGGTCTGCCTTGGCTCGCTTATTAATTCAGCCAGCAACGAATCGCACAAAGTGCCGCCATTTGAACAAGGAATCGGTCGTCCTTTAGGCTAAGAATAGAGAAAATTGAGCTTCCACACCTTACCATTTTTGCGACACAACCGAAAAACTCACCAATCTTGCATTCGAGCCACATCTGATCGGAAATTCGGAACATCCCTCAGTTATTTGTCATGATCAAGCGGCAACTGCAACGAAAACAATCTGGCTGCAATCACACCTCGATACCGCCTAAAGGGCGAGTGAGTTAGTCCAATAGGTGGTGACGGGTAAGCAGTTGGCAATCTGCCCGGAATTGTGCATCCAGGTCTGTAGTTGGTCGTAGTAGTCAGCGGTCATCATAAAGTCGTAAGTGAAACAGGGAACGGTTGCCTGATAGATCGCTTGCCCGATAGCATCGTCAGCATAGGCTCCAGTATGCTGGTTATAAATTGCCTGTGCTGCTTCAGGTTGCTGATGAACGAAATCAATGCCTCGTCGGAATACCTTCAGGAAAGCCTGGAGTTCTTGCTGTCGCTGTTGCAGTAACTCTGGAGTCGTGATGAAAATGAGTTGACAGAAGTCTGGAATGCCCCAATCCTTGAGGGCAAAAAACTGAGCATCGTAGCCCCGTAGTCGAGCTTCAATGACTTCAAAGTTGTAGAACACCAGCGTTGCACAGTCTGCTTTGTTTTCAATGAGTGCATTCGTGTGGAAAAAGCCATTGTCTACAGAGGTGATGGCATCGTCGGTAAACTGACCGCCATCCGCCTCGATCATCGTTTTAGCGATCGCCTTTCCTAAAGCCGAGGGTGCGCCGGGGTATTGGAGTCGCTTGCCCAGCATATCTTTAGGGCGCTCAATCCCTTGCCCTGCAAAGTACATGACACCCCCATTGGTGTGTAAAAACCGTGCCCAACCAATCACCGAATGACCGTTACTGCGGTCTTCAACCAGATGTACTGGCTCTGTAATAGCGATGTCGAGAGTTCCGTCCTGGATCTGGGCGATCGCATCGACGTGCTCGGATGGTTCAACCAGTTCCAAATCGATGTCCACATCTGCAAACCATCCCCGCTTTAGCCCCACCAGCAGAGGCACATGATCTGGATTCAAAAACCATTCCAATCCCAAACGTAATTTAGCCATCAGTCATTGATTGATAAATCATAAATGAATATACCACTACTACCAAAAGCAATCAGAAATGCAGTAGGGTTGTCAGTTCTGTTTGCCGTTATGGATTCTGCCTTTTTGACCGTGTGTTTTGACGCGCAACTTGGACAAGAAAGCATGACTGCGACACCAGGAAAACCTAAACATCGTCTCTCATTTTATCCTTACCCGTTTAGAACTACCAAAAAGGTAGCTATTTAGAAGCTGTTTCTAAGAACAATACTTCGGACAGATTTGGAGGGACTCAACAGGAAAACTATTCGTCCGCTAAGGTGCTGATTAGATAAAGCGCACTGGACGTGCCATGTCCCACGTCTGAAATTTCTCCCTCCATGCAAGCGCAATCCGTTCGACCACACCGGCGCTTCAAGACAGAAGTTTTGCCCTGATAGGTGCGCGTTTCAATTCCGCTTTGACCAATCTCGATTGCAGTTGTTGAGTTTTCCTGGAGTCGCTTACCGAGCTAGGTGTAGAGCTGTTGTTATTCCTCTGGAGTGAGACGGTTGATCGGCGCTTGCACGGAAGCGATCGTGGAGTGACGCGGCATAGTTTCTTGTGTAATTTTGGGTTTATTTTAGTGTTATTACACAAGAAAAGTTGATACTTAGGGCAGCAAAGTGAGCTCACAGCGATGCGGTTCTAGCATTTGAGGTTGTATTCCCGGCAAGGTTATCCGCCTTTGAGTCTGTTACACTCACGAAGCCATAGACTTTATCGGGGGTGTCTAACTTGAGTTCTGCAACTCTACTTCCTGCTTTAACAACTTCAAGTGTTCCTGATTCGTTACCATCTTCCCCTCAAGGCTACGACATTCAGCAGATCCTCACAATTCATCACTGCCCTAGCTTTCATCCCGACGCTCCTCTTCGGGAGAGCGCGGGGCTTCCCGCCGAAACAGCTAAATGTGACCGGACTGATTGAGAGACGCTGGAGCTTATATCAGCCGTATTGATGAAGAAGTCGCAACCGCAAGATTGAAGCACCAAGCCTACCGTTACACGTTAACTAACCGCTTTAAGATCTGTGCAACAGTATATAGTTCATTGCCCTCAACGGTGCTGAGGGTGAGTTTATCCGACAGAGCATAGTGGGAGGAGTTGCGATCGCATTTAACGAACAGATAATCTTCTCCCGTGGTGATAAGGGCAAATACAGGAGACATTGGCGCACTAACCATGTAGGCGAGGGTTTGGGGAAGCGCCTGCCGCACACTAAAGCCATAGCGCTTACTTTCGATCACAATTAACCAGAAGCGATCCTGAAGCACCAAGGCATCGATCAATCCGTCTAGTTGGGTGTCTCCATCTTCAATTTCAAACCGAACATATTTTTCACCTCGAACTTGATAAGGCGGATCGATGAAGCCGAGGGTTTCCAGTAGGGGGGACAGTAGAATTAAGTTGACGGTACCTTCAGTGATGGCTCCGCTGTCAGCATAGTGAAGATAGCGCTGTTTGAGGTGTTCGAGCCTTGCTTGTTCGATATCGCTTAAGGGAGGGAATGACGCTTTCCATTCAGAGAAAAAGGTAGCATCTGGGGTAGGCGAGATGCTCAGTCTTTCATGGGCTTCGGTAAGATTGGTAATCGCTTTAGTGACACCGAGAGTAACCATCGGAATTCGTGGGTTAGGAGTGTGCTCTATGCTAGCATTCCTCGGGATTGATCAATTCAAGATTGCTTTACAACGACCGTACGAAGTACGAAAAAGCGGCATGCAATCTGCTGAGAAGAATGGAGAGCGATCGCAGCCTTGAACGGAACCGCGATCGAGCGCATTATTTGATGCCGCATTGCTCTAACTTGATTGGCATTTCTCGAATCCACCAACCGCCGAAAGCATTCATAATGCCCGTTTTGCCTGCGGGACGAAAAGGAAGATAACCCGTTGGGGCGCGGCGGGAATCGAGAACAGGCTGCGCTCCGACAGTATTCCAGCCGACTTTTTGCTCAAATCGTAGAGAATCTTCGTAACTACTTCCTTTGAGGTTGCGCCAAATGATTGCTTGAGCACTAAAGCTAAAACGTCCATTGCTGGCATTTTTCCAGAGGCGATCAACGATTTGCAGATCTGAGCAGGGTAGATTGCGAATATCTACTGCCCTTAGATAACCTTGTTGTTCTTGACGAGCCGCTCTAAGCACCAAAACTGAAGTCAGTTGATTTGCAGCCTGCCATTTTCCGGTTTGTAGTAACTGTTGAAGCGGAGCATAGTCAATGCCTTGTTGCGATTTCAAGGAATTTGAAACGGGTGACGATTGCTGAGACAACGTTGGCGACAGTGTGGAAGTGGGTGAGGCAAGGAGATAGGGAGCCAGTAAGCTGCTCAACCCGATCGCACCAATTTCAGTAACCATCAAGTTCCTGCTCAACCATTTGGGGTTCAACATCTCGTTCACCGGGCGAACATCTTTGATGAACACTACAGTTTGAATTTCGTAATTTTCGGTGGAAGGCAAGTCAGATTTTTTCGAGGGGATGAAGTCCTCTTTATGTAGCCAAGACATCAGTTAATGGCGATAAGCAGAGGGGTAAATTAGCTTAAATAGGCGGTCTACCCTCCTTAGCTAAGGAAACGGGTTGCCGCGATCGCATCATCCAGGGTGAAGCATGGACAAAATACGATCTAAGCGCGATCGGAAAAGCGCGAGAGGCTCACCATGAAGTAAAAATTGCGCTTCATTTCACAATCAGTGCCACGATGTCCGATACTCAAATCGTTCATGAGCTTCTGTCCGAATTTCTGACACCATTCTCGAATCGTTTCGTAAGTCACCTCAATGCCACGATAGAGCATCATTTTCTCGATATTCCCGTAGCTCAGCGGAAAGGTATAGTACAGCCAAACGCAATGGCTAATAATTTCGCTCCCGGAATCGATATCGGAAATACAGGGGGAGGAAGTTGCGATCCAGATTGAATTAGTACAACCATCCTGCTTTTTGCTCAAGTTGACAATACCGTTGCGCGGGATAGAGGCAATGGCGATGATTCGCAAAGGACAAGTGAAAGGAATCGGTAAAGGGGACAGTGTATCTCAAGCAAGCTTCATCAACGAAATGTTTGGAGTGAATGATTAAAACAATACGAACGGAACCGGTTTGTTTGTCACGTTAAAAAGTTTGTGACACAATTCTTAATCGAAGCATATATCGCTTTAGCATCAGAGAGTTTCTGAAACAATTGATTGGATGACCAATTAATTTGGATGAACAATTATATTGTCTCAGAAACTAATATTGTCTCAGAAACTCACAAAATCAAAATTGACAGACCACTAGAGGAAATTGAGGTTCCACACCTTCCCAATTTCTGCGACACAACCTGCGAGACCGTAACCTGAAATACAAGGTAGAAGTTCGATCTAAGGGTTAATAGAGAAGACTTGATGGGTTCTAAAAATCTGTGATTAATTCGATCGCCGAGCAGTTTAATGCCCCACGACTTCTGTTTGATTTACAACGAGGCAACGAGATCGCCCAAACGATCGCGGGTTGTCTTGATCCAGAAGTCATTGCCAGTCGGGTGACGGACGGATTAGTCGAAAAATTTGACTGCGCTTTCGCGCGGATTTGGCTTCTAGAGCCGGATCAAGCTGTGTTGAGACTGGTTGCATCGTCAGGAATGTATCGCCACATCAACGGCTCTTTCGCCAAGGTTCCAGTGGGCACATATAAGGTCGGTAAAATCGCCCAAAATGGCGTTGCCTTCTTGAGCAACAATTTAGCTGATGAGGCTTGGGTTGGCAATCGAGACTGGGCGATCGCGAATCGTATTCATGGGTTTGCAGGGTATCCATTAGCAATTCAAGGCAAAGTCCTTGGTGTTTTGGCGACCTTCAGCCATCGCCCTTTAGAGCCGGAGTTTCTGGAGGTTTTGCAGACGCTCTGTACTGCTGTGTCGATCGCTCTAAAAACGGCTTTACAGCATCAACAAGAAAAGCAAAGCTGGCAAGCTCTAACCCATCATCCCGTTCTCAGCCAGCTTTCGTTATCCGATCAAATCGCTAGTATTCTGCCGGCGGCTCGATTAACGCTCGTGGGAACCGAGCAACCCCTAAGCCTCTCGCTGATCTATGTCTTGTTACGGGCTGCCGAAAGATTGAACCAAATCAAGTGTGCCTACTGTCGGCTCATCTACGAGGTAGAAGCCGTTACTTTAGAAACGATTCTTCCCGCTTCAGATCTGCCCACCCCGTATCCTATAAACCGGATTGAAACTTGTTTCAGTGACTTGATGTTCTCTATTTCTGCTCTGGGAGGAGTGCTGCAAACGCAACCAGATGTGAATCAGCGATCAATTCAGATTACGCTTAAACTTCCCCGTCTACCAATCTCGCTAGGGCAGCCTTTACGCATTCGCTGTGAAGCGTCTGTCCTGCAAATGGCATTCACACATCTCGCAGTGCTTGCAGGACTCAGGCTATCTGATGCCACAGATGAGCAGGCTCCGTTACTTACCGATGATGCAACGCAAGTGCAATCCGGGAGACGAGTATTGTGGATACAGCACGGCAGTCAGACTCTTCCCAAAGGAATCAAAGCGAGGATTACCCTCTCCACTCGTCCGGAGCAATTGCGAGACGCTGTTGCTGCCGTGATGCAGGGGCAGACCTGGGGCATGGGAGTAGAACCCGAAGGGCAGCCTTCTCTCTCAGAACGAGAGCTAGAGATTCTGCTGCTGCTGTCGCAGGGATTGCGCGATCGAGAGATTGCCAGTCATTTGCTGATTAGTGAAAGCACCGTTAAATTTCACATCAACAGCAGCCTCGCAAAACTGAAGGCAAAAACTCGCTATCAAGCGTTGCATCAGGTGACACGGAATGGCTGGCTTTGAAGCTTCCAAACTATCTAAATCGATAGTCAGGTGCTTTCTGCTGAATGCGATTGCAAGCGTGTAAGCCTCGCGGTTATCCATACCGTTAGATCGCAGCTTTTCGTATTGATAGACACAAAAGATCAAATTCGCCTGCGCTTACCCTGACAACAACGAGTGAATCAAGTTGTTTATGGTAAAGCGAATGAAAAATCATTATTCAGTTGCGATCGTCGGTGGAGGGCAAGCGGGTCTATCCATCAGTTATTTTCTGAAGGAGCGTGGCGTTGACCACATTGTTTTTGAGAAATATCAAATTGGACACTCCTGGAGAGCAAAACGCTGGGACTCCTTTTGTTTAGTCACACCCAACTGGCAATGTCAACTGCCGGGCTATCCTTATCCGGGTTCAGACCCGCATGGTTTCATGGCAAAGGATAAAATTGTCCAATATATTGAAAGCTACGCTGCATCCTTTGATCCGCCTGTCCAAGAAAAGGCTGAAGTGACACGACTCTGTCAGAGCGTTGATCAAGATTCATTTGAATTGACAACTACGATCGGTAACTATACCGCCGATCAGGTTGTCATTGCTTCTGGCTGTTACCATACGCCGAAAATCCCGAGACTGGCTGAACGGTTGCCAGAATCGATCGTCCAGATCCACGCTTCCGAGTATAAGAATCCCCAATCCTTACCCGACACTGCCATTCTTGTGGTTGGTACAGGACAGTCGGGTTGTCAGATTGCAGAAGATTTGCACCGAGCAGGCAAGACTGTGCATCTTTGTGTGGGAGGTGCGCCACGATCGCCCCGACGGTATCGCGGCAAAGATGTGGTGGAATGGCTGGATCAAATGGGCTATTACGATCTGTCGATCGATGACCATCCTCAGAAAGAAAAAGCTAGACGCAACACCAATCATTACGTCACCGGACGCGATGGTGGACGAGAGATTGATCTCCGCCAGTTTGCTTTAGAAGGAATGCGTCTTCATGGCAGATTGAAGCAAATTAACGACAGTACGCTTGAATTTCAGGACGATCTCAAACACAATCTCGATCAAGCCGATGCAGTCGCAGAAAACATCAAAAAAAGCATTGATGCCTTTATCGAAAAGCATCAAATCGAAGCTCCCCTAGATCCGCTGTATGCTCCCGTTTGGCAACCTGAGGCAGACATCCTGACGCTGGATTATGAGCAGGCAGGAATCGGAGCCGTAGTTTGGTGTACAGGCTATGAAATGGATTTTCGCTGGGTTGAAGTGCCTGTGTTTGATGGCAAGGGCTATCCAGGGCACGATCGCGGCATTACTCCCGTTAAAGGACTGTATTTTCTGGGGCTTCCCTGGCTCTACACTTGGGGTTCTGCCCGCTTTTCAGGCATTGCCCGCGATGCTCATTATCTAGCGGATTACATCACATCCCGGCAGAAGTCTACTCATTCTAACGATTGGAGCATTGTCAACGAGTTTTTACTGGGTTCTTAATTGACTGCCTCAAAATTAGCGCTCAAATGGCGATCATAGATGCACCCCGCACAAAAAAGAGTGCTTTGAGTCGGTACTGTTGCGGTACGACCTATCGATTTCGATAGGTATTTCCCGGATTCTGCAATTTCTATACGACAGCTTTTAATCGCCCCTACCCTTATTGCTAGATCTGAACGTTTCGTATCTAGAAATACAATCTTGGCTGAACTCAGCCTTTAATCTCCTCACAGTTCGAGTTTGTGACAAATCTAAGGAGCCAGTCATGCCGGAAGTAACTGCTGCCGCCCATCAAGTCGGTGACTTTTTAGTTGATTACGAAGAGAAAGTATTTCCTGATGTCAAAGCAGAACCGGGAGAGAAAGCATTAGTCACGTTTCACACGGTTGCCTTTGAAGGGTCGATCGGGTTTGTCAACCTTCTGCAAGCCACCCGCCTACTCCGTAAAGGATTTGAAACCTCGGTGCTGCTCTATGGACCGGGTGTGACCCTGGGAGTCCAGCGTGGCTTTCCTAAACTGGGTGATTCTGCCTTTCCGGGACATCAAAATTTCAATGATCAAATAAGCAAATTCATGTCAGAAGGCGGGAAAGTCTACGCTTGTCGCTTTGCCTTGCAAGCCCTCTACGGTCACGGTGAGCCATCGCTGATTCCTGGGATTCGTCCCATCAATCCGTTGGATGTGTTGGATCTGATTCTGATGCACCGCAAGGATGGCGCATTTATCTTAGATACCTGGACGCTTTAAAATGAACGATTCCCGCACGATTCGAGCCGCCGCTGTTCAAATCAGTCCCGTTCTATTCAGTCGGGACGGGACAACGGAGAAGGTGTTGCAGGCGATCGCGACCGCAGCGAAAGCTGGTGCTCAACTGGTTGTTTTTCCAGAAACCTTTGTTCCTTACTATCCCTATTTCTCCTTTGTGCAGCCTCCGGTGCTGATGGGCAAAGACCATATGCAGCTTTATGAGGAAGCTGTGGTTGTCCCCAGTCCCGTGACAGATGCCGTGAGTCAGGCGGCTCGATCGTACGGTATCGTTGTCGTTCTAGGTGTAAATGAGCGAGATCAGGGTTCGCTCTATAACACTCAACTGGTCTTTGATGCCGATGGCACATTGCTGCTGAAGCGGCGCAAAATTACCCCGACTTACCATGAGCGCATGGTTTGGGGACAGGGAGATGGGTCAGGCTTAAAAGTGGTCGATACCGCGATCGGCAAGGTGGGATCTCTCGCTTGTTGGGAACATTACAACCCACTAGCCAGATTTGCGCTGATGGCACAGCACGAGCAAATCCACTGTGCCCAATTTCCAGGTTCAATGGTGGGTCAGATTTTTACCGACCAAATTGAAGTCACCATTCGCCATCACGCCCTAGAAGCAGGCTGTTTTGTCGTCAATGCCACCGCTTGGCTTTCTCCGGAACAAGTCGGGCAGATTACTTCAAATGAGCAACTGCAACGAGTGTTGAGTGGGGGATGCAACACGGCAATCATTAGTCCTGAAGGTAATCACCTCTGCACACCGATCACCGAAGGGGAAGGTATGGCGATCGCCGACCTGGACTTTTCGCTGATCACCAAGCGCAAGCGCATGATGGATGCGATCGGTCACTATAGTCGCCCTGATTTGTTGCAGTTGCGGATGAATTCGGATGCCTACAGCGTGATGACAAATACAGCCTCTAGAACCACGAGCGACCCGACGATCGCGAACGAGTTTCATCCTCTAGCAGAGCCAAATTCAGCCGCACCCCTCATCGACTCAACATTTCAAGTCCCCAGTCTAAAGGAAGTTCCAAATCTCTCTTAACTTACCTCTGACTCCTACAGCGAAACCTTGATGGACAAACAACAATTAATCACTGAGTTGCAAACCCACGGATTGAAATGGGTTGAACCGACCGTCGGGGCAATGGGACGCAAGGGCGGAGCAGGTCCCTCTGATCACAAGGCAATTACCGTAGATGGCACAACGATCATGGTGCCGATCTACACCGAAGCGGCAGCTCGATCGCCCTATCAAGCAATCCTCGATCCTGCAACCGATCGCACCCTGCTTTACTCTCAAGACCAAGAGTTTATTCCGATCACTTTTCCCCAACAGCCGCAGTTCTACCGACTCACAACCGCCGATGGAATTCCGTATTGGAAAATCGCGCTACTCCACAGTCACGACGTACTCGCGACTACGGTGCTGCAAACTTGTATGCGCTACGGAGAGACTGCAACCTCCTGCCAGTTTTGCGCCATTGGGCAATCTTTAGCAGCAGGTAGAACCATTGCCCGCAAAACTCCAGCCCAACTTGCGGAAGTTGCGGAAGCTGCGGTGCGCTTGGATGGGGTGAAGCACATGGTAATGACGACGGGAACACCAAACAGCAGCGATCGTGGAGCAGCCTATCTTGCAGACTGCGCCAAAGCCATCAAAGCGCGAGTTGATCTCCCGATCCAGGCACAGTGCGAACCGCCGGATGATTTTATCTGGTTCGATCGTCTCCACGCTGCCGGAGTTGACAGTTTAGGGATGCACTTAGAAGCCGCAGATCCAGAAGTGAGAGCAAAAATTATGCCCGGTAAGGCAACGGTTCCCGTTAGCTATTACTTTGATGCTTTTGCTGCTGCGGTCAAAGTCTTCGGTTGGGGGCAGGTCAGCACCTATCTGCTCGTGGGTTTGGGCGATAGTTTAGCCACACTGGTAGAGACGTGTGATCGCTTAATTCAACTCGGAGTCTATCCTTTTGTGGTTCCTTTTGTTCCCATCACGGGCACTCCGCTGGAGAACCATCCAACCCCGGATAGTCAGTTGATGTTCACGCTGTACGAGCAGGTGGGTGCTTTACTGCGGCAGTCAGGAATGTCTTCTAGCGAGATTAAAGCAGGTTGTGCCAAATGTGGAGCCTGTTCAGCCCTCTCTAGCTTTGAGAAATCGCCCTCCTGAAGTTTAAATCTACTTCTGACCCAAACATTGCTTGTCTCACTCAATCTTTCTTTATCGTGATATGTCAATGCAGACGTACCTGTTTAAGCTTGCTACTCAGCCTGAAGAAATTGCTGCTTATTATGCCTTACGTCGATTAATTTTTGTCGAAGAACAGCAGCTTTTTTCAGGAGACGATCGAGATGACATTGATCAAATCGCTTACCCGATCGTGGCGATCGCTTCTAATACCCAACAAGTCGTTGGGGTTGTGAGGATTTATCCGGGTGAATCGGGACTCTGGTATGGCGGTAGGCTCGGCACTCATCCGGAGTACCGTAAAGGCTGGCACATTGGCAAAGGACTGATCTATAAAGCCGTTACTACTGCCAATACTTGGGGATGTAGGCAATTTCTGGCGACGGTGCAATTACAAAATGTCCGCTTTTTTCAACGGCTTCATTGGGAAGCACTCCAAGAGATTTCTCTTTACGATCGCCCTCACTGCCTAATGCAAGCGGACTTAGATTTCTATCCTGCAAGCGGCGATCCGCATCCTGTGTTGTTCTTTCCCACTAGGGAGGCTTCCTGATGCTCTCGTTCCTGGCTACATCCCTACAGCAATCATTAGGGATATTGCAAAAGCAGGACATTCAAACTGCCTCGCAGTCATTGGGAGGCTTCGGCATCGGGCAGATTGGAGCAGCTTCTGAGGTTCTGTTAGGCGATGACTGTGCTGCAATCCCGGAGAGAGATGGGTATTTGCTATTTGCGGCTGAGGGAATGTTGCCCCAACTGGTTGAAACTGATCCTTGGTTTGCAGGCTGGTCAGCCGTGATGGTGAATGTGAGTGATATCTATGCCATGGGGGGACGACCGATCGCCATTGTCGATGCACTGTGGAGCCAGTCTATTCAGGAGACAGTTCCTCTTTGGGAAGGTATGAGAGCGGCAGCTAGTGCTTACAATGTCCCGATCGTCGGCGGTCACACCAATTGCCACAGTCCTTATAATGCTTTGTCTGTTTCAATTCTGGGACGAGCAACTCGCTTGATCACGAGTTTTAATGCTCGACCGGGTGATCAATTGTTAGTTGCGATCGATTTTCGTGGTAAGCTTCATCCCGACTATCCATTCTGGAATGCAGCAACTACGGCTGATCCCGTGCAACTGCGCCAAAATCTAGCAATTCTTCCCGATTTAGCCGAAGCAGGCTTGTGTGATGCAGGTAAAGATATCAGTGCTGGAGGAATTGTAGGGACGCTGCTGATGTTGTTGGAAACTTCCGGGTGTGGTGCTGTGCTGGAACTTGATCGAATTCCCTGTCCTCCAGAGGTGATGCTCGATCGATGGTTGATCAGTTTTCCTAGCTATGGGTTTCTTCTAAGTGTGCGACCAGAACAGGTATCGACTGTACAGGCTTGCTTTCGGCAACAAGCATTAATCTGTGAAGTGGTGGGCACGGTTCAATCTGCCCCGAAATTGATTTTAAAGTCGCAGGAGGAGTCGATCGAGTTTTGGGATCTCTCACAGCAGCCCTTAACTGGCTTCGCGAGAAAGCAGCATGATATCAAATTGGCTTAAGTCGTACCCGATGTCCCCCAAACCTACTTCTTCCTATCGCATTGCTTTATTTACCTATTCCACAAAGCCTAGAGGCAGTGTGATGCACACGCTGGAACTAGCAAATACCTTACATCATCTAGGACATCACGTTTGTGTTTATGCACTGGATAAGGACGGACAGGGCTTTGATTACCCTCTTTCCTGCTCTTATCAACCCGTTCCTGCTCACCCTGCACTCAGTAACGGGGATGCTCTCATTCAGCAACGGATTGATGAATTTGTCGATTATCTCAGTTCTGGTCAGCTAGATTACGACTGCTACCATGCTCAAGACTGCATCAGTGCTAACGCCCTAGCAAAGCTAGTACAACAGCAGCAAATTCTTGATTTTGTCCGCACCGTTCACCACATTGAGGATTACAAGAGTCTTTATCTTCAGCAGTGTCAGGATCGATCGATTCGAGCTGCGAGTCTTTGCCTGTGTGTCAGCCAAGTCTGGCAAACAGAACTACAAAAGAACTATCAAATTGATGCACCACGAGTAATCAATGGAATTAATTTAGCTCGATTTTCAGCGCTTCCAAATGGTCTGGAATCCACGCTGAGACAGCGATGGAACATCGTTGGTTCTCCAGTTTATTTAACCGTAGGAGGCATTGAACCCCGCAAAAACTCAATTCGATTATTACAGGCGTTTGCCCAAGTCCAGAAAGTCTATCCCCAGGCTCAATTGATCATTGCTGGAGGTGCAACGCTGTTTGATTACCAGGCTTACCGGGATGATTTTTTTGCGATCGCACATCAATTAGGCATAGAAGTAGGACACTCATTAGTTCTGCCAGGAGTCGTTGCTGATGCGGATCTACCCGCACTGTATCGCCTAGCAGATGCCTTTGTGTTTCCCTCAGTTAAAGAAGGATGGGGTTTGGTCGTGCTGGAGGCGATCGCTTCTGGTTTACCCGTGATCACATCTAACCAAACCCCATTTACCGAATTTCTCTCAGAACACCAAGCCCTGCTTGTTTCTCCTGATTTCCCAAGCTCGATCGCTCAAGCAATGCAATCGATCGTTCAGCCCGACTGGGCACACACTCTCGTACAGCAGAGTCAGTCAATTCTCCCGCATTACACTTGGGAAGCCTCCGCTCAACTGCATCTGAAGTATTATGAAAATTTGCTAAGCAGTAGACAACAGTTGTCTGCGTCCGAACTCTAAACCTTATTTCCTCAATCTTCGCCCTATGCCTGAAATTCGCTTTCAAATTCAATGGTCGGATGGTCGTCAAGAGACCTGCTACTCTCCATCCCTAATTGTGAAAGACTATTTTGTTCCTAACACTGATTATGATCTGGAAGATTTTGTGCAGCGATCGCGCACAGCCTTGAGCATTGCTAGCGATCGAGTGCAGGCAAAATATGGTAGACCTTGTGGGTTAGCCCTGGGTCAGCTACAAGAGATTGAAATGAAAGCTGCTCAACATGCTGATATTCCCCAAGCTAAAGTTCGATTTATTCGGTTCATCGAATAGCAGTAGAGGGCAACCATATCTAGCCCGAACGTGGGTTCGGCATTCTGATGAAAAGATTGCAACAATTTTGCAAATGGCATTCAACTGGTTGCGGGTTTTGCTTCGACGTTGATCTGAAATATTGAATCGCAAGGTCAAATTGAGCTTTCAAAGCAACAGAACGATCAATTGGGAACGATTTCCTGCCGCTTTTGCCAAGATTTCCGATTTCAAAGCACGATAGCTCAGGGTTTCAGCAACAGAGACCTCAAAGGAAATGGATGAGGCAGGGTTAGCTTTGACAGAACTGTCGGAGATTGATCATCGTATAAGCTAGAGTTTTCAAAGCATAGTGCAACTTGCTACTCCGCTCGAAGCGCAGCAGTAAGCGACGGAACTTGTCTTCCCAGGCAAAGACGCGCTCAATGGGGTTGTGTCGCAAAAATGGCTATCCACTCCTCGCATATTTCGTAACGAAGGAATAAGAGCTAGAATGCTGATTTAGTCAGAGTTTGATGAGATGCGTTCGAGTTGATAGATACTATTGCACTGGTTATT
>JACJNX010000023.1 GCA_014695255.1 Cyanobacteria bacterium FACHB-63 | reverse complement strand
CGGAACGAGTTACTGGAGAGCCGTGATGCGGTGAAAGCCGCACGTCCGGTTCGGAGGGGGGACGATGGAAAAGGAGCATTCAACGCCACCTCGTCAGCGTCCTACCCTACTTCTTAGGCCTCAGCGAGGATGCCAAAGAGCGAGATATGGAACGGGGATTGATCAAGCATATCAGCCAATTCCTTATGGAATTAGGCATGGGGTTTGCTTTTCTAGGCAGCCAGTATCCGATCGAAGTGAGCGGCAAGGAATATCGAATTGATATGCTCTTTTACCATGTTCCCTTGCACCGCTATGTGGTGATTGACCTCAAGATGGGGGAGTTCCTACCTGAACACTCCGGACAAATGAGCTTTTATGTGGCCGCTGTCGATAACCTTCTGCGGACGGAACGGGACGATCCGACGATCGGGATTATCTTGTGTAAATCCAAGGATCGCACCACGGTAGAGTATGCGTTGCAGGGCAATAACCAGCCGATCGGGGTGTCTTCCTATCAGCTTCAACCCAGCCTACCAGAAGAGTTGAAGAAGAATCTTCCGACCCCTGAACAACTGGAAATGGAGCTAAACACTGCAATCGCTGAGTTGGAAGGACAGAACCCGGGAAAATCAGAGGCTTAATGGCTTTACAGCAAAGCATTCGAGCAATGCTCAATGCCTATGGTTATGACCGATAACTGTTACGACCGACGAATAAGTCAAGTCACCCGTTGCCAGAGCAACTAGACAAAGCTTAGCGTCATGTGAATCATTGGAAATGAAGAATGATGCTAATTTTTTTGAGATTATCAATCAAACTCTAGCCGATTGAAAGAACGCTCTCTGGGAGATCTCGTACTGTTGCAAAAATTCTGAGGCACGCCAGGGTGAGAGGATGAGCACCAAATTTTCCGCACTTGGACCCTTTTCCTATCGCGTGATCAAAATTTTTTGCCACAGAACCGCTCAACCCCTCAAAATCAAGCTTGGCTCTCCCGCATCGAAGGGGCACTGATGACTTAATCTAGGGAAAGTCTCCACTTCAGAGCACGAGCCGTGGATTTGAATGCCATTTTTGCCAATCCCTGGATTCGAGACGCAGCAGCAATACTCCTTGCATTTACTGTCGCCATCGCGTGGCTGCGCCTGATCGAGTTTCTCGCAGCGAGTGGACGGCTTGAGTCCAAGTTAAGCCGTAAAATCATTCACATTGGCACAGGGCCACTCTTTGTCCTCTGCTGGTTGTTCTTTAGTTCTGCACCCAGCGCTCGATATTTTGCTGTTCTTGTCCCGCTGGTAATTACAGGACAGTTCTTTGCGATCGGACTCGGATGGATTGAAGCTCCGGAAGCTGTGCAAGCCATGACTCGCACCGGCAAGCCGAGCGAAATTCTGCGAGGTCCCTTGTACTATGGCATTGTCTTTATTATCTGTACACTTGTGTTTTGGCGGCCTTCCCCGATCAGAATTGTGGCGCTGATGAGCCTTTGTGGGGGTGATGGTTTCGCTGACATTGTAGGGCGACGCTTTGGCACCCACAAACTTTTCTTCAATCCACAGAAAAGCTGGGCTGGGTCACTGGCAATATTCATCGGCAGTTTTACGTTTAGCTTTGCATTTTTGGTGCTGTTCAATTACTTCCACAACTTTCAGCCTGCATTGGGATTAGCAGAGATCGCGAGAAATGTTGCAGCAATTGCGCTTGTAACCACGATCGTCGAAGCCTTACCCTACGGCGACATCGATAACATTACACTGACAGCCGTTGCAATATTGTTAGGACGGTCGTTTTTCTAGTAACAAAAGCATAAACCTGCTGACATTGCTTCAACGCTGTCGCTCTAGAGCCTCAATCAGTATACGGATTGCCCATCCTATCGCTTCACCTGCCGCTTCTCCACCCACCCCAAACTCGTCTCGTAAATGCTTCCAGGTTTCCGCAGTCACAAGATGTCCAATGACCGCATGAACCGCTTCGACTGAACCAGCCTCTCCTGGAAGGGAACTGAGAGCGTTTTGAATGGATTGACGCCGCTTGAGACGCAGGCGAGAGCGAACATTCTGACCCAACTGGGACACTAACAAGGCTTGAACGACCATCGCTTGTTGCTCAAATCGAGGAAACGCTTGCTCAGCTAACTCAGCCACTTCTATCGGCGTGGTGGGGTAAAGCAAATCCCCCAGTTGCTGATCCACCCATTCTCCAACCGCATCTAACAAAGCGTCTCGATTGGGAAAATAACGGTAGATCGTTCGCGGGGCAACTCCCGCCCGTTGCGCCGCATCCGCAATCGAAAACTCTTGCAGCCCGCCCTTCGCTAACTGCTCTGCTAATGCTTGCAGGATTAATTGCCGAGTTGCCTCGGCTTGCTTTTGCCGCAGAGCACTCTTGTAGGGACGCGATCTCCCAGTTGAGCGTTCAGAGTCGTCAACTGCTTCTTTCATAGCCCCCATTTTGCCATCTATACAACACTGCCATTTTGACTGGACACTCAGATTCCTCAACTCAAGGGTGCAGTGAGAACGAGTTGCTCCCAGTTAGCTGGCGTGGAAAAGGCCTTATATTGCTCTGCCATCTCTGGAGTCAGGAGTTCCAACAAGACTCGATTTTCCACCCACAATTCCACGACCTGGAAAAATGGGCCGCGATTGCCGAGCAGCGTTTGCCACCCTTCGCGTGCCGCAATCTGCTCAATTTGTTGCTGATTCAACGGAACAGAAACGGCTGCATGGGTTGCACTAAAACGAGCCGAAGTCTGGTCAGCTTGCAGATCCGGCAAATCCGTTCGGCCGGGAATCAGTTCACTTCCTAACGGATAAACCTCGATCGCAGTGCCATAGTCATCCCCTGCAAAAGCAATATAGCTATCGGGATACATCGGAAAAGGATAAGCACGACCCTGCCAAAGTTCTGCCAACACCTCTGCAACGTGTTGAGGATGCTCAGCGGCGATAGAAATGTGATGAATCATAGGATGCTTCCTAATTTGCTCAATTCATGTCAATGAATATGACATGAATACAAGAGCCATAGCAA
Source organism: Cyanobacteria bacterium FACHB-63 (assembly GCA_014695255.1). Classification (GTDB taxonomy): domain Bacteria; phylum Cyanobacteriota; class Cyanobacteriia; order Leptolyngbyales; family Leptolyngbyaceae; genus Leptolyngbya. The sequence continues at coordinate 41,333 of JACJNX010000023.1, read as the reverse complement.
CAAATATTGCGGAACTTTTACAATGCTAGCAAGGGCCGCTTGCCATATTTTTGGCCTGATGTACAGTGACTTTTTTGGCGCTGTACAGTTGTGGTGCGAAATCTGTAATCGCGGCTGAAACTTAGATACGCCTGCGATCAAGAAACAGTTGAGCAAGCGAGATCGTTAAGATTGCCCATTTAGGAAAGCGACCATGCTTGAATAGATCCAGAACCGTGCGCTACATCGTTCGTTACTAAGGATGAGTGATCGTCATGTTGCAGCTGGAACAGACGCTTCAGGGACGCTATCAACTGACTCAGCTTTTGGGGCAAAATGCGGGTCGGCAAACTTGGTTAGCAACCGATCTTAAGACCCAAGCACCAGTCGTCGTGAAGTTACTAGCGTTTAGTGATCAAGTGCAGTGGGACCAAGTGAAGTTGTTTGAGCGCGAGGCGCAAGTGCTTAGACAACTGCATCATCCTCAGATTCCGCAGTATCAAGATTATTTCTGTATTGACGATCGTATTCTCTGGTTTTGTTTGGTACAGAGCTATATTCCGGGCAGATCATTCAAGGAATACCTCGCACAAGGAAAGACCTTGTATGAACCGCAAGCGCGGCAGCTTGCAGAAGAGATTCTGAGCATTCTGATTTATTTGCATGGGTTAAGTCCACCTGTGTTACACCGCGATATCAAGCCCAGCAACATTCTGTTCGGCGACGATCAAGCAATCTATCTTGTGGACTTTGGAGCTGTGCAAGATCGCGCTGCTGCTGAAGGCGCAACATTTACTGTTGTTGGAACTTATGGATATGCGCCGCTAGAACAATTTGGCGGACGAGCAACCTTTGCCTCGGATTTATATGCCTTGGGTGCAACCCTGATTCATCTGCTGACTGGGATTGCACCTGCAGACTTGCCTCAGCAGAGCGCCCGATTGCAATTTCGCGAGTTTGTCAGGCTCAATCCCGGTTTTGTTCGTTGGCTAGAAAAACTCACTGAACCTAACCTAGAACGACGCTTTCAAACAGCACAAGAAGCACGTCAAGCCCTTCACGAGAATGAGGCAGCAATTACTGCGTTGATTCATTCTCAGCCTCAACACAGTTCAATTCAACTGCAAAAAACGGCTGATCGCTTACAGATTAGCATTCCTAGAGCAATTAAAGTTTCTTCACTCGGAGGATTGGCACTGTGGGGAGTTGCGATCGCGTTCCTTAGTTCCACCGCTGTCTTTGGTTCGCTCACCCAATTTGTGTGTTTTCTGATTGGCATCGGTAGCGTGGGAGGGTGGTGGATGTTGCATGGCGGAACGACTCAAGTGCGGTTCAATGCTCATTCGTTTGAAATCGTCTGGAGGGTCTTCGGGTTCAAGGTATCGCGAAAGCATGGTCAAGTTGCGGAAATTGATCAAGTGTTTGCCACGAAAACAGCACATCCGTTTTGGCAAAAAAAGGATAAAGAGCTTTCTGAGGTCGTTTTAGCGGTTGGGGTACAAGAATATCCGATTACTAGACTCGAACCATCTTTAACTGAAGCTGAATGTGAGTGGTTAGCCGCAGAAATCAATCAGTGGTTGGGACTTGCAAGCCGTTGAGAAGAACCAAGCACAATCGAGGAACAGCAAATGTTGGATGTTGCAGAAGTGTTGAACGATCGCTATCAACTTCAAAGACAACTAGGACAAGATGCGAGTCGGCAGACTTGGTTGGCGATCGATCAGCACAGTTCTGCACGCGATCGCGTGATCGTCAAGCTCCTAGCCATGAGTCCAGAGATGCAGTGGAATGAGTACGCGCTGTTAGAACGAGAAGCAGCCGTATTGCAGCGCTTAGATCATCCTCGAATTCCGAAATACCGCGATTACTTTACGGTCACTCAGCTTGCAGGGTCGCGCTTTCCCTGGTTTGCGTTGGTGCAAAGCTACATTCCCGGTGAATCGTTGCAACAGTTACTGAATCAAGGCTATCACTTCTCAGAACTGCGGATTCAACAGATTGCGATCGAAGTGCTTCAGATTTTGAACGATCTGCACAGGCTGAATCCTCCGGTTCTGCATCGCGATATTAAACCTAGTAATTTAATTTGGGGTGAGGATGAACATGCTTATTTAGTGGATTTTGGCGCGGTACAAGATCAAGCCATGCTAGAAGGAAAAACATTTACCGTGGCAGGAACATACGGTTATGTGCCAATGGAACAGTTCGGTGGACGCACGGTTCCTGCTTCTGATTTATATGCATTGGGCGCAACATTGATTCATTTGATGACAGGAGTGTCCCCTGCTGATTTACCGCATCAAGAGGGTCGCATTCAATTTTGCGATCGCGTCAGCATTGATTTAGGATTGATCAACTGGATTGCTAAACTGACTGAACCCCATCTGAGCGATCGCTTCAGTACCGCTCAGCAAGCCCTTGACGCATTGGAACATCGACAAAATCTGAGTCCACCGATCACGAGCCACAAGCCAACCGGAAGCCAAATCAAAATTAAAAAATCGGCGAGTCAATTAGAAATTGAACTTCCCAGACGCGGCAATAAATCGCTGCGCTTGCTGTTTGTAGTGGGTGCCATTTCGCCTTTTCTGATTCAATTCCTGATTCAATTCCCGAATCTCATCAGAGGCTTCAACTTATTCTGGTTGATATTTATTTTGATATTTGCAGGCAGCGCCATACTTTCGGCGTTTGGATTACTGTGGCAGGTTTTTGGACGCACAGATTTGATATTCGATCGCGATCGCTTTGAGTTGCGACACCGATTGTTTGGGTTGTGCTATCGCCGAGAGCGAGGCAAAACCAGTGAGATTGCCAGCGTTACAGAAGAAGACGTGAAGCAAGGCACGGTCGCCAGAGGCATCACGATTCGCGTTTGGGTCCAGATGATTGATGTGCTAGAGGACTCAGAAATCGCCCTGAACCTGGGACTCCAAACAACAAGACGGCAACCTGGCAAAAAAATGGCGACAAACCCGATCGCAGCTGTGGAACGCATCTGGCTGATTGAAGAAATTCGAGATTGGTTAAACCAAGGATCAGATGAACGAAGGCATTGACAATACCAGTCAGCAAGAGGCAGTGTTGGGTATTACCAATCTTCAAGAAACATGGTTCTATCAAGAAGCCAACCAGCGCTCGCGATTATGTCTTTTTTGCCTTGCAAGTGGACTATCTAGGTAAGCTGAATTCCGCGAATGTCACTGCCTTTTGCGCGCCCGAAGGGATCAGCTGTGCTGCACGTTAGAAGTTAGATGAGGGAATCTGTACAAAGCGTTAGGTGAGTTGCGGAGGAAGGGCATTATTGTATCGATTTCTAGCCAACTGAACTTTCAACTCTCCTAGCGAGATCCAAAACCCTCTACATCTTGACTGTCTGTCGAGTGTGCAACTGATCAAAAACGAACGGGTAATCTTGATGCAACAACTGATAAGCCCCAGGCAATTACCCAGGGCTTCTTCTAATAAATGCCAGCGTGAATAGAGGAGCTAGCGGTTTTGAATATGCCTCTATCATGAACGAATCAGTTCTCCAGGGCTAGGGTTAACTTACCCAATCTGTTCCTACTTTCACTTAGGTAGCAGCTAGAGACTGTATAGGTTATAAGCCCTGGAACTTCAGCTGTGTGCGGCAGTTAACCAAGATTTGGAAAAGTGAATTTAATGATAACGTTCCGCTTCACCCGCCGCCATTAACTTCCCATTCTCAACTAACTCAACACGGTCGCTGTACGCGGGTTGTTGAACTGTGCATCTGGAGCTAACCTCCTGTGCTGCTGCGCAATACCTACAAGAGGATATTCCTCAAAGCCCTGCTGGCGATTGCTCTTTACTTTGTTATGATTCTGTAGCAGTAGACTTAACAGGAAGACTACAAACTTTTGAAGCCAGATCCTCAGATGTATTTCTCCGAATTACACCAAAACCTTCCGATTTATACTCGGTTAAACTCATTTCAAACTGTCGCCAACGATACTGAGTAGGACCCGAAGCGCCTGGTTCTCGCGGACCCTCTTCCCGGTCAATTTCGTAAAATTTGTTAGCTTGGCAATCTGCTTGAAGGACTCTGAAAGCTATTACCCCTCTGCAAGCATTTCCTGACCAACCTTGACGAATTCTTGCGGTCACAAACCGATTATTGCCTTGCTCATACCCCTCTGTTGGATCAATGCTGTAAGCACAAGCACCGCGATTTTCGCCCAAGTAAATAGTGTATTTTTTATCTAGGTATGAATAGAAGCCTTCTGGGAACTCAGTTAGCGTTTGTGTCTGTGCTACTTGAACTGGTGCAGCGATCGCATTACTAAACCAGCAACTCATTAACAGAGTTGCTAAGAAACAGAATATAGAAATTACATTTAGGGTAGATCGATTAAATTTCAAGATTATTCACCTCATTATGGTCTAATTTCTCCATTGTTAGCTTGGAGAGTCAATCAACAAATCGCCAGTTTCACCCGGAGTTCGCTTTGCACGAATTGTACTCAATTCGGTTATCGAATCGTTTTAAAGTTCGACGCGAATTTTAGCCAAGCATCTACTTTCCCACCCGTAATATTCAGAATGGGAATGCTGTACGTTTTAAATCTAGAACTAGGGGGGAGTCTAAAGTCATAATCAATAGTTGTACTTTCTGGTTTTCCTGCTCCATAGGCAATCGCAATATCATTTGCTAGATCACAGCTAATTCTAAAAGTACCAAGTCCCGTACCTGGTAGAGATGCCTTGCCTCCATTCTTTTCGTAAATCCATTCGTAGACTGGTGTCCGTCCTGGTTCTGTTTTGCAGAAGTGCTGGGTCACTTCAAACATTTTGGCAAGATGGACATGCTTGCGCTTTAGTTTTCCCCCATAGGCTGAACGACTGACATCAGTGTCTGGCACAATCAAAAAGAAGACGCTATTATCTCGTAAGGAAATCTTCATAGGAAGTGCAGTAGACTGTGATAGCGCTTTTTGGGTTGATACAGCGATAGGAACTACTGTTCCTATGACCATTAAACTCAATAGACCAAGCCTTGTCTTGATTGAGCGAGATCGTGCTTTAGGTATGTTAAACATTAGGATCGTGCCTTCTACTAGAGAAACTGCGCTGGCCCTTGAGTCAGTAATAGACTCATCGATCGACTTACTCCAGAAAAGTTAAAGACTGCATTATTTTGATTACTTCATTCGGAGTAATCGTATTCCCGCACTCTGGTGCAGGCTTCAAAAGATGTCCAATCACATGATAAAACGGACCTGACTTTCCACCATCCTCACTCCCCCAATCGCTTATCAGAGCAGGCTGTGGTGATTTAAGTTGCGCTGTTGAGGCTGTTTTAGATGAAAGCTCTGACTTACCAAAGTACAGTGAAGCATTCCTAAATAAGCGAGTATTGACTGGCGTTGCAAACTCCCGGATAGGACCACCCACACCGCCGCCTGTTGCTTCAATGGCAAAAAAACAGCTATCTTTCGGTACTGCATTCCGATAGGCGATTCTGTAGGTAGGACCGAATCGACACGTTCCTTTAGGCGATCGCGGACTTCCCGCCGGGCAAGGTTCAACTTCCACTTTTCTGACCGTGTAGCCAGTCGGGACATAGGTGGGAACCGCGATCTTAATTCCTAATGCTCTTAGTTTAGTCTGATCTTGGGTCGATAGAGTTGGGGCATCGGCAGCCGTGGCAGGGGGAATGAATGCGGTCGGACTCAACACGAACATCATTAGGACAACAATGATTCTACGCATAACTTAACCGTTGATGAATGGAACAATGCGAAAACTGAGATGTTAGACAAACGATAGCTAGCAAGCAAAATCACCCCGTACCCAAGCAACCCATTGATTCGTTCCAACTTTCTTCCAAGTCTGACCATCTGTGCCACGGGCACTAGAGAAGACAGAAACTTGTTCTCCGTCTGCAACGGTGTAGTTGTTCCGTCGAAAGAAGTCATCCACTTTCTTTCCTCCAGACCCAACCATGACTAAGCCTGGGGCATGGTTAGTTCCCGGTCCCGTTCGTACTGTGACCCGTGAGCCTGGTGTGCGTGTACAAATTCGGTGCGGAGCTGGAATTGCAGTCGCATTCAATGGGAGAAGCAGGGTTGAAACAATCAAGCTAGCGACAAGAAAGAGCGATCTCCCCACCATACTGACATCCTCGTGGATTAGGAGTGTAAAAATCTTCCGGGTTGACCCGTGTCATTGCTTGTAAGCATACTATTTGATGAAAGCAAAAAACCGTTCTAAAGTTTAAACTTTCTTATGATTTAGACGGTTTGCAAGCTTTTGACTAGAGGTGCCTAGGCAAAACAAACTGCCAGTAGCATTGCTAGAGAATCGAATATATATGACTATAAGAACTAATCATGTGCTTTAATGCATAAGTATTTTCATGCGGGCAAGGAATGAATTTGGTAATTTGTGTTACTAGCCTTGGGCAGGACTCGTGACCCAAGAAGCAACCTGATGTGGCATTATCATCTGCATGAGAGTGGAGTGCAAACAGCACTCAAGCAAGTAGTACCATTGCCTTCGGTAAATCTCGCGAGTACCTCCCCTCGATGATAAAACCGTGCTTTTCATAAAACCTGATAGCTCTTGTATTTGTCGAGAATACAAATAAACCTAGCTTTTCTAATACTGGATGTCCTTTTGCCCATTTCAGCACGGAGGTGATTAACAGGTCTCCAATCCCGCATCACCTGCAGTTGGCATCTACCCACATCGAGTCGATATCTGCAAAGTGTTGTGTACGACGATACCTCCCCGATTCAACCCGAATCATGCCGACAACCTCACCATCCACTTCTGCAACTAAACACAAATTTCCTGGATGTTCTTGATCTTTGCCAATCGCTTCTCGTTCATCTTCGACCGTCGCAGTTAGCTCTTCGGGTTCTGCCAAGGTATAGACCCCCTCTTCGACAATTGAACGAAACAGACCTAATGTGGCAGTTGCATCTTTCAAGGCAGCACTCCGAATGGTAACCTCTGTCCCATTGTCAAAAGCTGTGTTGAGACTTCTGAAACCGCCATATCGCTGTTCCTCTTTCAGTTCTTACTAAGATTAGAGACGCGATGCCTTTAGCACACGCTGGCATGCTTGCATCGTTACCCTTGCTGCACTCAATGAGTATCCCGGTTCCGTTGTTTCACCCCCAAGGACTCCGAATGGGGACGGCGTGCGATTATCCTCGATCCAGATGGGCACCGACTTGAGCTTGTTCAGCAATAATTCCAACGCTAAAAGCTGCCTTACAGATGACTAAAGGTCCTTTCTATTCTGGGCTTTGCGTGGTTTTTTGGGATGAGCATTTATCGTTACTTGACATCAGGATACAGTTGGTAACAATTTAGGACTGCGATCAGCATATAGCTCTTAAACTATGTGGTAATTCCACTAAACTTCAAATCGAAAACCCTAGTTGCACATTGATTACTTAGCAGAAAAGAGGAACTGAGATGACTCTCAATCAGCAAGGAATCGTCATAATGCCTCAAGAAGGCGATGTCTTGACCGTTGCCGGTGACGCTGTCACCTTCAAGGCGGTGGGGCAGAACACTCAGGGGCAATATGCGCTGTTTGAAATTGCCTGTAATCCTGAAGTTGGTCCGCCCCCGCATATTCATGGGCGTGAAGATGAAGCGTTTTACGTTCTTGAGGGTGAAGTCGAGTTTTACTTGGATGACCAAACTATTTTGGCAACACCTGGTACGTTCTTGCATTCTCCCAAGGGGCAAAAACACAGCTTCAAAAATACTGGGACGACGCGGGCGCGGATGTTGTGTTGGGTAACCCCTGCGGGTCTGGAAATGTTTTTTGCTGAGGTTGGAAGCCCTGTTGCTGATCCACTCAATCCACCTGTGCCTGATCAGGCTGCGATCGATAAGTTGCTAGCGGCTGCGCCGAAGTATGGGCTCACAATCTTACCGCCTGAAGCATAAGTGCGGTTGCTAGTCTTGTAGGCTGAGTTGACAAAGAAAAACCAACAACTTCGTCCTGCTTGCTTTCACCCTTGCAGTGATACTAACTCTTGTGTCCCGGGTGGACCTGCAACTTCTGACTTCGTTTCAGGGCTGAACTTTTACCTACTGTGTATTGCTTGGTTCATCAGACGATAGATTTAAACACTGTTTATCGGGGGGTGGATCAGAGGAAGCAGACATAGCAGTTTCTGGATCTAATTCCCGTGCTGCTGCTTGAGCTGCCTGGAGAATAGTATCTCGCTGTTGCCACTGAGCAAAGATAGAATTGCGTTCATCTTCTGGCGAATGAAACTGATAAACTCGAACGCCTCCACGTCGTCCATCGGCTGCAACGTCTCGTCCAACACAGGTTAGTTTTAGTCCCAACTTGCTGAGTAAGGCCTGCACGACCTCAATCGGGGTCATCTTCTCAGAAATGGTTAGGTTTAGGACCGCTTTAATATCATGGCAATACTGAACTGTATAGTGACGAAGTTGCTCGACATCAGCATCTATTGCCCGAATCTGACGGTTTGGGTCCAGGAGAGTGAGAATTCCTAGAACTTTGAAGATTTCAACTTGAGCGGTCAGCAGTTGCAGGTCTTGCAGGGCCATCTTTCCACCACCCCGATCGAGGTGTCCCTGCCACTCTTTGAGATCCCGCAGCCGTACAAAGGCTGGGTCATGGGTGAGGTAATAGTGCAGCCGCAGCTGGGCATACCAGCCTTCATCATCTTTGATCTTTAGCGCTGATGTAATCGGAATGAGATAACGCCGCTGTAACTCGTACTTGTGTTGAGCGTGGCGCTCGTCTGTTGTCTTAGCGCGTTGGTCTTTGAGCCGATCATATTCACTAGGCATCAGGTCAGGTGCCCCCACGATCGCTTGGGCTTCACACAGATGGCTACTCTCCTGAATTGCTTTGATGTCTTGTGTGATCTGTTCTGCAAGGGTCTCATCAGATGGTTGAAGTCGGTCCTGGGTCACGAGTGCAACCTGGTGCCCTTCTAGAAGCAAGCCATGGTGAAGCTCGACGCGGTAACTCCAGAGGGACAAATTCACACGGGCCGCCATTTTTGCCCAGCTGCGAAGCGTAATAGGGTCTGTCTGGGCATCGAGGTCAAAGTCTAATTCCTTGAGCAAGGCAACGTTATACTTCACCGCTTTTGTGGTGGAGTGAATGACATCTTGGTAGCTACAGCTGCCGTTGCCGACCTTGCCTGGACCAAATCGAGCTGCCCAGACCAATCGGGGCACGGATTCCCGCACGCGGGCTAACGCTTGCCGAGATTCTGCGTCGGGCGTTACGCCCTGAAAAATGCCAAAGACTGCTTTGAAGTGTCCCCGCACATCGATTGAGACACCAGTCCCGATCGTCGGTGTTGCTAAGACGATATCGTACTCCGTGATCACCTGATTGAGCCGTTCTACAATACCGCAGGCTGGATGTTGAGGGTCCGCAACGCTTTCAGAGTCAATCCGAAGAATCCGTTTATCCGGGTGGCGTGCCTGCAGATAGGCTTCCAGATTCTTAGAGCTCCAACGGCTACTGACCTTCTGCGAGTCCAGTGCGACAAATACAGCGCCCTGTTCGATGACACTTTCCATCTTGGCAACTAACGCTGCGGGATTCTTCGTGTCATAGAGCGAGACAGCCCATCCTGTTTCTGGTTTCCACTGGTTCACCACAATCCAGGGTTCAATCTCTGCTTCGGCTAAACCCTTGAGGTAATCAATGCTGACATCCGAGAGATCGGCATCTTGAGCAATCACGAGCCCACCGCTGCCTAAGGCTACCTGCACTAGTTCTCGTAGGGTTTCTAGAATCTTGACCCGGTGTTGGTAACAGGTGCTGGAGTTGAGCGCGTGCCATAAGACTTGCTCGACTTCATCTAGAACAACGATCGCACCTTTCCAGGACTGAGGATTGAAGCGAGCCTGAGAAGTCGGGTGCAACGAGTCGATGCAGAGCCCGTAGCCGAACAATCCTTGGGTTTCCGACGCTTTGACTTCTTCAATCCAGTCGATGCCGATACTTTCACAAATCGCACGGCCCAGCTGAATGCGGTGGGTAATCACCAAGACTTTGCGCCCGGTGTGAATGGCATCCTGGATGAGGGCTTGCAGTGCGGTTGTTTTGCCGGTCCCCTTTGCACTTTTGATGCAAGCTAAGCCGGATTTGGGATAGGGAAGGTGGCCAAGATAAGGGGTATTGAGGGTGAGCGTGGGTGAATAAGTCAGAGACCAGAGTTGAGCAGCGAGCCAAAACTGCAGGGGTAAAGCCTTTTCATAAAGCGTCTCAAAGGCTTGCTGCTCCTGGTCCACAATAAAATCATCTACTCCTTTTTGCGGTCCGGGCAGGGAGACCACTTTGACCTCACAGCCGGCGCGCTCTAACAACTTGCCTAGCTTTGTAATGGCAAGCTGAATGTTTTTAATGGTTTTGGGTTTGGTTTCATAGTCGAAGCAAATGGAGACTGATCTCCCGGTCGTTGCAAAATGAGCGAGGTCTGGAATAAGTTTTTGGGTGTCTTTACGATAGCCATTGAAGATTCCTGGGAGCGAGATTGCAGCATACCCGTGGGTCAACAAGCATCCCGCTTTCTTTTCTCCTTCGGTGAGAATGACCGGAACCTTCTGTTTCCAGACCCAATACCAGAACCCTGTAGAACGATCTTCATCAGCAATAGAAATGCTATGGCGTTGAGCCACTTTGTCCCAAATCGGTTGGGGCACATCGAGCAGCACAAGACGACTCGACTTCGGTCCCAGGCTGGGGCTGAGGTACTTCGCGGGTTTGCCTTTTTCACGATCTAAGACAGGGGTTGTGGCATCGGGTTTGAAGCGCCCCCATTCCATCCGCTGCCAGTTGTTAAATGGGTCAATCCCACTAACCCACCACCCCCGGAGATTCGTTCGAGCTCTCTGCCCAAACCGTGTGAGCTTCCAATTGAGTCGCTCGGCGATCGGGAACAAGCTAGTTGAGTAGTCATTTGCCGCTGTATCCGTAAGGGTTTCGACGTTGAGTGTGATGATACCGGGGTCAACGCCGCTTTCCCTCCATTCTTGAACATGGTCAGCTGCTACTCCGTTTAGCCAATCTGAACCGGGTATTAGAAAGTTCGATGCAGAAGCAAGAACCAAGTTTTTTGAGAACGAGAAACTTGCATTGCTGTACGCCCGGGCTGTGCGGTCGATCGACATAGTGTTTAAGGGGCAACCTGAAATTTCCGATTTCACAGGTTAGCACCCTCGCTTTTTCGACCGAGGGAAATCCGGTCGGATCAAAACTGATCAATATGATCAGAAGAGTACTAACGTCTGAACGGATTGACTGATAAAGGTTTCAAAAAACTTGCGTATCACTCAGTGGAAGTTTCCGTATCACTCAGTGGAAGTTTCCGTATCACTCAGTGGAAAATATCAAATCCTTTTAGGGACTCAAGATCAGCATCAGAGAGCTTAAGAAACTCTTTGGATAGGGGTCTTAGCGATTTGAAGAATGAGTACTTAAATTTCCGCTTGGGTATCACCAAGTGGAAGAAAATGAGTATTTCCTGCTTTTTGAGTGAAATTTAGTCCAAAATTTCCTAGGAAAATGAATCAGCGTATCACCTGGTGGAAGTTTTAGAGTACTTTGTACCGTATCACGCAGTGGAAGTGTTTCAGTCCCTTTTGTCTCCCTTAGGTCTGCTAATGACTGACAGGAAGCTTATTTCTACCGTATCGCGCAGTGGAAATTTTCAAGTACTTCTTGCTGTATCAGGCTGTGGAAATTTTCAAGTACTTTTTGCTTGAAAACCCTTAAAGATATTTCAGCAACATCATTCTAAAGAAGTTTTAGCGTATCGCGCAGTAGAAATTTTCAAGTACTTCTTGCTGTATCACTCCGTGGAAGTTGTCTAGTACTTTTTAGCGGTTTGTAAGCGCAGAGTGCTCGAATGGATTTGCTATTCCAGCGAGAACTCATCCAGTAACCTAGCTCTGCAGCCGTTGTTTTCGAGGATGACGAACTCGTATCACGCAGTAGAAATTTTCAAGTACTTTTTGTACTTGTTCCACGGACTCTAATGAGAAGGTCGAAGAATTTTGTTGAGACGTTCAGCATACAAGGGTTTCAGGGGCTTATCTTGCAGCTTATTCTCGATATTGCGAACCCAACTTTGGCTCATTCCCATCGCGATCGCAACATCCATTTGGCTCATTCCCGCTTTTTGACGAAGTTCTTTGACCTTCGCGCCGGTCAATTCCTGGTCGGAGAACACTTTATCTTCGATCACCTCTGCCTCAACCAGAATTGCGTCTCGTGCTGCATTTGCCGGTAGAAGGGGGCTGTTACCCGCTCTGCCAAACTGTCTAGCGGCTTCGGCTTTACTCGTTTCAAACGAGGTGAGTTCTCCCTCGATCGGTGCAGGAGGCGTAATGATCACGACACATTGAAGCCAGGTATCAAAGAAACCATCCGGCATTCGCGTTTCTTGGGGCAGGCTATCTGCTGGATCGAGTGCCTGATTGGTTTCCTCGGGTAGGGCGGCCCAAGCGGGCAGGAAGTCTTTAGGAAAGTTCTGATCGAACTGGATCGTAAAGTTAACCTCGGTCAGATCTTCTAGCAGAATGTAGAACCGTTTGACAAAGCGCGAGCGTTTTAGCTTATCTTTCCGAATCAAGTCAATCTCTTGAACCGACATCACCGCTTCTAGCAGCGTCTGAATCCGGTACTTACCACTCGGATGCGAGCGACGGTTTTGAATGAGATAAAGCGCTAGGGCTGCGGCCAGTTCCTTTTTATAGGGATCGATCGAAAGGACATCCTGATTAATGAACCCGTACTGATACAACGCGGTTCGTTGTCTTTCGCCTTCTCGATTGAGAAAGTTGCGTGTCCATTGCCCTGCCTGAACCTCAATTTCAACTTCGATCAGATCTTTTGGATTTCCGTTCAGATCGTTCTGATAGTGTTCTTTGACATTCACAATCCAGATCAACGAGCGTTCAACGATCGTTAGATCGAGGTAGCCCTCCTGCCACTGAATTTTTGCCCCCAGGGTGCCTAATACCCAGGCTAGGTCTGCAATTGCCTTCAGTTTGTCGGCCTTTTTTAGCTTATTTCCGGTGTGAATTCTGAGAATTTTAATCAGATCACTGCCCAGGAGCGTGAAGGTTTCCTTCCAGGGTTCTTTTTGTTGGGCTGCATAAGTGGCGAAAACCGCATGGAGGCGCGCAGCATGAATGCCGTAAAGCCGTAAAATCTCCGGCTCTGCAAAGCTAGTAATGAAGCCCGGTTGATGCTTCTGTTTGTTAAGAATGTAGAACTCAACGTGCCGCCCTTTGCCAAACGATCGGTGAAAGTAGAGGCGGTTGTCTTCGTATTCGCTCCAATCAGGATGCCGTAGAAACGCCTGAGTTGCGCTAATCACCGGTGCACCGGTTGCCGTCATTTCAACCGGCTTGTGCGTGAACAGAGGGAGTTTGGTTTGAGCCAGCATCCGAGATCGAATCGCTCGCTTCCTGCCCGCTTTCGCAGGAGTCGCTGGAAAGTCGCTAATTTCGAGCTGAGAATCGGTGTTCTCGGTCTTTGCAGATTTTGGCTTACGGTTTGAGGGCATTAGTTCATCAAGCGATAGACTGCCAGGTGAGGATTGCAGAGCACAATCACCAAATTACGTTTCCGAATGAGTCCTTATTCCTTTTTCTCCCAAAACGCACGATTGTTTGCGTTATTGTACTGCTTTGAATCCCTGAAGCCTAGTTTTTAGCGATTGGCATTTAGACCCTTCTGGTCAGCGAGCGTATAAAGATAGGAAGAGTCTAAATAAGGTGAAGCGAAAAGCGTGCTGATAGAACCCATTTGACATCTTATTATTGTGGGCCAATGGATAACCCCGCTGTTTTCAGAAATCCAATTCACAAAATGATCCCAACAGCACAATCCGGCTGATTTACCCGTTCAGTTCACCTGTGCGTGGGGGTATCCGTTAGCCGATACCCCTGGAAGACGACAACCCCCAAGACTATAAGCGCTGCTGCAACCAGAAACACGACTCGCACACCAGCAGGCTGCTCTAGCGTGTAGCCATAATAAGAAAAAATGGGCGGGATGATGAGGGTTGAGAACGATAACCCCATCCCCGCCGAGAACGAGAAAATACTGTAGTGAAACGCTTCTCGCCGCTGTCCTGTGACGATCTCATCCTGCTCGACGATAGTTCCCATCATCGCGTAGACCAAAATAAAATAACCGCCGAGAAAAGGTCCCAGGAAGCCAAAGCAGATCGCAGCCTGGAGCCCAGCCGGTAGGGAAGAAATCCATCCCACTGCGGTCAGGAAACTTGTAACCAGCGCCAATCCGAACAAGGAAACCTTTAGCAATTGGCGATCCGGCCAGTATCGGCTCAACCAATTCCATATGGGAGCGGCAGCCAGCATCGCCATCACCACCAAGCCTTGATAGCGTCCTACGGCTGCTTCCGGTTCTTGCAGAATCAAGGCAACAAAGTAAGGCAGATTCGAGAGCAACATCGCGTAAGCAGTCTGTACGAGAATCGTGGAGCTACAGAGAATCAAGAATGGGCGATTCCGCAGCGTCGTCCGCAGGCTCTGCCAAAAGCTCATCGATGCGATTGCTTCGACCTTAGTAGTTGGGTCGAGCGCAGGCAGGCTGCGTCTCGGGAGCACTGGGAGGGTCAGTCCAACCGTTACCACGCCCAGGATTCCGATCACTCCCCCCATCGAGATCGCACCCCACCGGCTATAGACAACGCTAGCAATGACTGCACCGCCTAGCACGCCCACAATGCCAAAAATATTTTTCCACATACTGAGCCGAACCCGCTCAGCTGCCGTCGCTGCCATTTCTGGTAGGCTGCCGTCATAGGGAACGCCAACGAGACTAATTCCTGTGTAAAAGACGATCGTCATCATCAGGAAGTAGAAGGCATTCAGCCCGCTAGGATAGGCAGTCAAAGGCGTCCAGAGCAATAACACTGACCCGAGAGTTATGAAGCTGCCGAGTACCAAAAAAGGTGCTCGTCGTCCCCACGAGCTGCGGGTGTTGTCACTCCAATGTCCGATGAAGGGATCAATGACGGCATTCCAAACGCGACCGGCCGCCAGTAAGAGACCCACGACCGTGATCGAGAGATATTGCACCGCTCCTGTATTGGGCGGAGGGGCATAGTAGTAAAGTAGCCAGGTCGAAACGGCAGTATTGATTAAATTGATGCCGATCGACGTGCAACTGTAGAGCAAAGTTTGCCGCAGCGTGAGGGTAGGAGTCATGGCAATTAGCTAGTTTGCGAAATGGGCACGCGATCGAGTATGTCAGCTTTAATCGCAATGATTCAGCTAAGTTACGCTCCTCTGAGTGAGGTTGTGCTCCACGCGCTGAAGGGTATCCCAGACAATCTCTGCCCCTGTTTTGAGAATGGCATGCCCCGTGTTGAGGGATGCGATCAGCTTAGAATTGAGAATAACCAAGATCCTACTTTTGCTTGCCCCGTCTGGCTTTTTTCACGGAGCGGCGATTGCTAAGTGTATTCCAATTTTTCTCCCTTTGCTGAACATTTCAGCTCAAGCAGTCTTTTCGGTTCTCAATTCATGAGCCCTCTCCGTGAGTTAGGGTAGAACTACAGTGATATTGCGTACTTTTGGGCGCTCTGACGATGGCTGACGAGTTTTATGTTTCCATCGAGGGGACAAAACAAGGGAAGTTTAAAGGCGAGTCTTTCAAGGAAGCTCACAAGGAGAAGATCAGGGGATTAGGCTTTTCCTATGAGGTGAAGTCACCCCACGATACTGCCACGGGGCAGCCCCGTGGCAAACGTCAGCATACCCCGATTACGATTACCAAACCTTGGGGTGCAGCGACGCCTCAAATTTTTCAGGCGCTAGTCACGAATGAGGTGCTTAAGCGAGTCGTGATTGAGTTTGTACACACAACGCCTGAGGGTGCTGAGGAAATTTACCATCGGATTACATTGAGTGAAGCCGCGATCGTTCAGCTGAAACAATACACTCAATCAGCAACAACCCTTGAGCAGGGCGTCCTAGACGAGAAGAGCGAATTAGAAGATGTCTCGTTCAGTTTCAAACGGATTGAGATGACAAACCTTTGGGGTAAAACGTCTGCAACCGATGAGTGGGACAAATAGAAAACTTGTGAATTAAAGTAGCGCGCTCAGACTCAGTAGACCTCCTGCACGAATGCCTTGGCGAATCAAATTTGCAGCTAGACAAACGAAGTCCGCCTTCGCGACTGACTGAAAACTGGCTGTTAGTGTGCGGACGCACACTTTGTCTGTGTAGCCCCGAATTCCATTCGGTGGGCGTTTTCGATTCGTGCAGGAAGTCTACTAAAATTTAGCTTTGTTCTTTCTTAATAGCAGGTAAAGACTGAAGAATAGATGTAGCCTTGCCTGTGTGGGAGAGTGAATTAATTTATTCTCAGAACTCATCCGAGAGTGCCGTTGGTGAAAATTTGATTACGAGACGGGTTTTGAGAGACTGAAAGGCTGATGCTCTCGTAGCGGTACGCTCGTCCGTTTTGTTTCTCAAAATTGGAGGTTTTAGATAGCGATAACAATTGAGTCCAGCGGCGGCGCGTAATCTTCGCATCCCAACCAACCATATTTATTCCACCGTTGTAACAGGGATCGTTATCGGTTTGCAAACTCTGGATGAAAGTTCAGGGTTACGCTTAGGTCAACAGTATTTTTTGCGCGTCTTCATGACCCGCTGATTGCGAACCCGCGTGATGGGCGGTGTGGGAGGGAAGGGTTAAATGCTCTCCTCGACCTGATTAGCTGACAGACGCATCGATTGACTTTGCTCACAGTCCAACTTTGTCACCCACAAACTATCCTTCAATCACCGTCCTCCCCAACCGTATCCTGGGTGCTTTGTAACATAACGGATCATCTCAACCTACGGTCTCAACTAACCAACTACGCGGTGCTTTGCTGCTCGCCAACCGAACTGAACCACTGCCCTCACCAACTCACCACGCAGTGCTTTACTACCCGTGAATGAATCGGTGAGCGAGTGGAACAACATTCGTGCGGAGTCAGCTAACGTCTCGCTTGAGGGTGCACCTTTCTCGAAGCAGTTGTTAGCAAAACCCCGTTGAGTTATATTTAACTCTCCACATTCTTACCTTACTCGGTCTTTTCTCTTAAGCACAAGCCGACAAAACACACTCTGGTAGCTCGTTCGTGCACTCAGCGGCAAGCGCTCCCGTCGTGGACGATGACATCACTTCCTCACCTCGAAATCGACCTCGTAGTGAGCACCCGATGTCTTGAACGTCAGGAACTTTGGGTTCCCACTCTCGTGCACAATGACGGCATCCCCGATCTGCTTGGACTTGGTTTTATTCATCTCCTCCGCGCTCACGCTGACCTGGTTCTCAAACCGAACCGTTTTGTTGATGGGGGCCGAGCCGCCCTTCGCCACAGTACCGTCCCAGATCGGAACGCCGTCCACCTTGATGCGCGGTTCGTCATTGCCCGTAACATCCTGCTTTCGTTCGCAACGTAGCCTAATCAGTTCTAGTGTAGCCATTACTTTCTCCTTACATTAAATGTTGATGATTGAATATTGACTTCAGGTGGGACAGCCTACTTAACAAGGGTTCCAGACGGCAAAGGATTGAGCCTCGCTAGATATGTCCTGCCTTATGTTTCTACCCAATGATCTACACGGTGGGCTTCTGACCTTTATGCAGCGAAGTCAATGACCACATCCGAAATTTTGTTCCGCAACTTACACCCGTCCCCGGAGAAACAATTGCATCGGCTCAGAAGTTAGAACTCAAGATACTATCGAATTGAGATACCTCTTATGCAAACCTGCTCCTGTATCTCGCTCTCCAGTGGTCAAGGTAAAACAACCAGCATTTTTTTCACAGCGCTCTTGTTGGCTCAACAAGGGAAGAAAGTTTTAGCGATTAATATGCATTTCGCAGTTATCCATTAGACATCCTGCATGAATCCTGATCAGCAATTTGAGCCCCTGAAAATAGGGATAGACGCTGCTGAGGAGAGAACACGTATGTACGATCGTATACAACACCTGCCACCCAAATCATTCAAACGTAAGTGCGGGGTGCGACGCGAAACGTTCGAGAAAATGGTTGAAGTTCTCAAACCGAAGCTGACCCGCAAAGGGAAGCGTGGCGGACAAGGCAAGTTTGGAGTCGAAGACCAATTGCTGATAGCAATGGAGTACTGGCGGGAATATCGCACCGTCTTACTCAATTCCCTACGGAGGGAAACCCTCCTACAGGATTGAGCGCCAGTTCCACATCGGACAAAGTTGGGGCATTCATGAGACGACGGTCGGGAGAATTGTTCGCAAGATTGAGAACCTCCTGATCCAGTCGGGTGCGTTCCGCTTGCCGGGTAAAAAAGCGCTGCACTCAACCGAGACCGAATGGAACGTTCTCGTCGTGGATGTCAGCGAGACTCCCATTGAACGCCCCAAAAAAACCAAAGACGCTACTATAGTGGCAAACAACGCTGGCACACGCTAAAAGCACAAGTGGTCGTGGACTATCTGAGCGGGCAAATCGTCTGCACTGCGTTTGGCAAAGGGCGGCAGCATGATTTCCGCTTGTTCAAAGCCTCAAGACTTCCCACACAAGTCGAACAATTATGGGTAGCAGACCGAGGATACCAAGGATTAATCAAGTTCCACGCTTACAGTTGCACCCCGCACAAAAAGTCGCGCCACCGCACACTCTTGCAGCAGGAGCGTCAGTTTAATCGGCAGTTGGCACAAGTGCGGATTACGGTGGAACACACCATCCGAAAGCTGAAGGTCTTTCGCATCTTATCCGAGCGCTATCGCAACTGCCGGAAGCGGTTTGGACTCCGCTTCAACTTGATTGCAGGTCTGCTCAACTACGAGCTTGCAAGGTCAAAGTGATTCATGCAGGATGTCTAGTATTTTCTGCATCCTCTTCACTTGCCAGCATTGTTTATGGCTGCTGAAGAGCCTTAAGTTAAGAATGAGGAAGTTTTTTAGCCTTCTGCAGGAACATCACTATCTCGATATCAACGTCCCCGAGATCGCATCGTCATCTTTGAGTGATCGTTGAGGCGGTCTGCGATAGGTAAATTTCAGGGTTGTCCCATTGGAGAGCACGCGCCGCACTTCTTCATAGAAGACATAATCAGTATGAGTATCCGGATCTTGAATTCCCGATAGATGGACCCAGGCCATGGAGCGCGTCAATGCGACAAAGAGTTGATTGCGAAGCAACAGATTGTCTTCTTGTTGCGCTACCGCTTCGAGTCCTACAATGTAGACGAATTTTGCTTCATGCCCCTTAGCGCGATGGATGCGAGAGACCGTGACTGCATCCGGCATCCAGAACGTATCAACGTTGTGGTGCGAGCCTCTATCTGGCTGATTCCAGCCGTTTACACCAGGGAGGTAGTAGTTGAGCCCTTGCGATCGTAGAGCGTGAGCGACTTGATGTTGTAGCTCAAAATCTTGGCGTGCTTCCTCACCTTCTCCCCCTAGCACAATGATTAAGAGATCTCGGCTGGGCTGTAAGCCTTCTTCATTAATGTGATGCCGGATTCGTTGTGCAATCTCGCTCAGTTGCGCAAGGCGATCGGAGTAGGATTTGAACTCAATCAACGGTTGCTGCCAAAGGGCTGGAATGGGATTGGGCGAATTCTCTGGTGGGCGCTCCAACGTAATCGTCGGCTGCGATCTCCGGAAGTCGCCCGTGACTTCGTAACCGATTTGTTGCCAGTCCTGCTGCGTGGTAAAGCCGCTGAGCATCCCCATTCGCCGTAAGAGCCCCATGCCGAGAGCATGCCCTGCAACAAGGATGGGTCCAGGCGTGCGGTAGCATCGCTTCATCACTTCACTTTTTTGGATGCCGCCAGGGTAACTACTGCCGGTTCTTTGCCCTGAGAGGAGGGCTCCTAACTCAGTCCCAAACACTTCGCGATAGGAGGGGACTTTGAGAGAATCAAGGCTCTGGGCTTCGTCATACGCCCAAATTAAGCGACGTACCTTGGGATTCTCCTTTACCGGTCGCAACGCATTCCATGCTAACCAATAAATTGCTTGCTTGTCCTCAATTTGAAGTCCTTCATGTGTCAACAGATCTTGGCCTTCATCAATCAGAATGGCATCAAACAGGGCAGGAATCTCGTGATTTTCCAGTAGACGCTTGCAGTTTGTGGCTAATCGTTCTGGAATAGTTCCTGTCACGCGACCGTGGGTGATCACGCTGGCTCCCACCTGATCGCGTAAGAGCGAGTACAGCCCCAATCGATCGCGAGCGCCCCAAGCATGCAACACCTTGAGTTTGCCGTTGACAAAGTCTGGTTCCAATTGCCCGTCACTCCATTCGTGTAGCCAGGTGCGTAGGATGTCGGGTACCAACTGATAAAGGCTACGGGTAAAAAAGACCAACGCAATGTCCCACTCTGGATGCTGCAGATGCATTCGGATGGCTTTTTGGCACAACAGTAAGGTTTTGCCAGACCCGGCAATCCCGCGAATCCGTTGCGGTCCGGGTGGGATTTGAATGCCAATTTTGGCTTGTTGCTGGTCGAACTCTCTGATGAAAGTTTGAAGGGTTGCGAGCACCTTGGCTCGAGGTGGAAGCGGTTTTGGAGGGGGTGGGGGTGGGGGAGGTGGCTGAGTGCCACCGACAATGACCCAGCGGAGTTCTTTCCAATCCACATCGCTTAAGTCAAGTGGCTGCTCGCCCCGTTCGAGCGGAAGCGCACGAAATTCCAGGGCTTCTCGGAGGCTCCGTCGTCCTAATTCATCCCCGAATATCAGCGGTGGACATGTGGGATGATCGGCATCAAAGCCTCGTGATTGCCACTCATCGCGACTAATGCAAGGTAAGGCTACAATCACTCGTCCCGGAATTCTCCCGTTTAATCCGGCTCTGCGATCGCAGCGTTTGAGAATTTGGCGGAGTTGGTTTTCTCCCTGGCGAAAGGGGTAGATGTGGCGAGCATAGAAATTTCGCATCTCCCACTGATTGGCGCGAATGTCCACAAGGTTGTCGATCGCAAAGGATTTGACCTCAATCACGACAATTCCTTGCTCGCGGCTGACGAGAAGAATGTCCGGCTGATAGCGACGTTGGGGCATGAAGTACGTGTAGTTGAGACAGGCAATGCCCTCCCCTGTTCCTTCCAGGGCTTGCTTGACCTTTTCCCAGATAAAACGCTCAGCCTCTTCGCCAGGTCCCGCAAGCACCTCGCTGACGATGAATTCCCAATCTGCCATGGTGTCTGATCCCGCTGATGTCCTTAAAACAAAGTGTTCCCGGCAAAGGACAGAAAGGCGATCGGGGGAAGCTGGGTACTCAAGCTAACTCAGAGGCTAAATTCGTTGATTCTAAAGAGAGCAGCGGTTGTGAGTGAGAAGTGTGAGGATGGGCAGTGTTTCTTCTTGTGTAATAAAGGGAATATTTTGCAGGTATTACACAAGAAAGCGGGATGCCGTAGGCGACAAGATGAGTCCACAGTGCCCCCTGCCTCTTATTGCGTGAGCATATGCATAACAAGCGTGCTCTACTGACAACAGGTGCATCGAAGGAGACAATCAGGTACACCCCTCAAGGGTGCAATTTTGCCGCCACTTGTACTCTTCTCCGTTGCGGAGCTCCGCCGTGAAGCGGTAATCGCATCGGTAACTTTAGAGAGCAAACCTGCTGAGACTTCGACTGCATTAGGAGTCTTACAGTTACGCACATTAGGATTTATCTAGATTCAGTTACAAAGCAATCGCATTCCTCTTCTATGCTTAGGTTTAGACCCCTTGAACCAACAGACTTTCCTTTGCTCCTAACTTGGCTTTCTCAAGAGCATGTTAAACAGTGGTGGAATGATGGCGACCGATACCTTAGAAAAAGTCGCGCTGCATTACGGAGCGAAAGAACCAGACGTCGCTCGATTTATTCTAGTGGAATCCACAGCAGCAGAGGAACGATCGATTGGCTATTTTCAGTACTATATTGTCTCTAGAGAAATCATTGGAATTGATCAGTTTGTTGGCGAGCGAGACCGCATTAATCAAGGCATAGGCACCGCTGCAATCGCACTGTTCCTAGAAATAATCATGATTCGTCACAACCCGCAGCAAATTATTATCGATCCGAATCCCGAAAATGAACGGGCGATTCGATGCTACGAGAAAGTGGGCTTTGTCTACGATGTGGTGGGATCAACGGAGTATGGAGAGTGCGTTTATGAGATGACATTTGATTGTGGGTCTAGAAGCAGCAAATCATCCTAACGTCGCCATTCCGAAATTAGATAGCCCTAGTTTGTAGTATGACGTTATGACATTCGACACCGTTCATCAATTCCTGTCACAAAGGAAAGTAAAATGCCGATTCTCTGTTTTGAGGGTCCGAGTGCTGTTGGCAAGACGACCACTGCTCAGTCCCTTAAAGCGGCCCATGGGGCATTTGTGATACCGGAGGTTAATCAATTATTTGGGAAACCTGAAGTGGCATCTGCTGAATGGTACTTTGAGCGTCAAGTGGATCGCTGGTTGATCGCGATCGCACACAATTCATCCCATAACCTGGTTATTCTGGATGGCGATCCCTTTCAGCCCCTTTGGTACAACTGGGCGTATGATTTCGTCAATGGACAAAGACTGGGTTTCTTAAATCAATTCTACCGACCCAGAGTTGAAACGAAAACGATTGGCTTTCCTGACCGATACATTGTTTTTAGCGCTCGCGAAGATGAGCTAAGAAATCGCAAATTGCGCGACACGACGCGACAAAGAGGAGGATTTGAGCAGCATTTGAAGATGATTCAACCCCAGCGTCGGTATTTTCAAGCGATGCAAACCCTGATGCCAGATAGGGTTCTGTTTTTGGAGGCAGAAAGGATTCAGAAGAATGTTGAGTTTGTTCAACAGAACATTTCCAATCCCGTTAGGCGAAACCCCAACCATTCTGTCGAGTTATTTGACCAACTGGTTCAGTGGTTGCGGGAAAATAGAGCATAACAACGCTGGGTATACCAACCAATCACGCTTTGCAACCAACAGTTTCTTTGCCGAAGTAAGACAACCTCACTAGCTTCAATCCTGGAGCACCTCTAACCTGAACCGCTAGTTATCCGTCAGAGTGCAACAAAAAGTTCTGAGTCCTTCGCAGCCAAGCCTTTCTGAATATCTGAGAATGTCAGTATGAGGTTCACTGTAGCATGTTTGAGATTTCTGCCGCTCAGTTAAACCAGACGACCGTTTGTGAGCCGATTCTGCGTCTTCTCCCAGAATGGTTTGGGATCGAATCCGCGATCGCACATTACGTTCAGGATATCGATCTCTTACCCACCTTTCTAGCCTGGAGCCAGCAACAAGTGATTGGCTTTCTATCGATCAAGCAGCACAACGACTTTGCCACTGAAATCTACGTGATGGCCGTTCATCCCCAGTTCCATCGTCAAGGAGTTGGAAAGCAGCTTGTGGAATTTGCAGAACAAGAATTGCAACTCCAAGGAATCGAGTATTTGCAGGTGAAAACGCTCGGGCCATCTCGTCCCAATCTGCCCTATGCAAAAACAAGAGCATTTTATGAGTCAATGGGATTTAAGCCGCTTGAGGAGTTCTTGCACCTTTGGGAAGGGAATCCATGCTTACAGATGGTGAAGGCATTATCCGTCCGTTCCCAATCGATTCATTGAATCTTAAGTTTTTTCTAGCGTGAACCAGCGATGCGGTGCCCTCAGTGTTTGCAAACTCTCCCAGAATTGGTGGGTCAATGTCAATGTGGTTTTGCCTTTGATGAGGTTGCAGCAGTAGATTTACAAGACTGGTTTGCCAAGAACCAACAAATCTTAGAAACTGCGTATACCAACGCGCCAACCCCGTGGCAACAATCGGGGAAGAGTGGGACATTTGAAGATTGGGTGCGACTGCGGATTGCAAACCTTGCCCCGGTGCAGCGATCCGGTACGTATCTCGATATTGGCTGTGCAAACGGGTACTTGTTAGAATGTCTGGCCGGTTGGGCTCGGTTAAAGGAACTTGAAATCATTCCCCACGGTCTAGACTACTCTGCCAAACTGGTTGCTTTAGCTCGACAACGCCTTCCAACTTCGAGCCACCTCTATGTGGGAAATGCTTGGAACTGGATACCAGTCCAGCGTTTTGATTATGTGCGGACTGAACTTGATTACGTGCCGCGCAATTATCGCAAACCTTTCGTTGAGCGGTTGCTGGCTGAGTTTGTTGAGCAAAATGGGCGGTTAATTATTTCTCAATACCGCAGCCGTCACGACGATTTAACGCAAGGCTGGGTGGAGCGAGAACTAGAACGATATGGATTTCGAGATGTTGAGGTCCATTCAGGGTACAGCGCAGACGGTTTAGAATTATGTCGTGTGGCGGTTTTGCACCCAGCCGATAGTCTCCCACGAGACTAAACAGTTCAGCGATCAAACCGATCCAGATTCGGAGGAACAAATGAGTACAAGTGTGGAAAATTATGTTCGTGCTGCCAAGGTTGAAGATGTCCGCAATGCTGGCAGGTTAGTGGTTGCGACTGCAGGACAGACATTGTTACTGATCAGCGTAGATGACAAAATTTATGCTGTCGATAATCGCTGTCCTCACATGGGATTTCCCTTGCATCGCGGCACAGTGCAGGACTGCATTCTCACCTGTGATTGGCACTATGCTCGCTTTGATTTAACCAGTGGGGGAACCTTCGATTCTTGGGCAGACGATTTGCCCGCTTTCCCCGTGCAAATTCAGGATGATGAAGTGTGGGTTGATCTCGCCACGCATGCTGATTCAGTCACCCATCAGCGTCAGCGGCTCCAGGATGGTTTAGAACAAGGCATTTCGCTCGTGATTGGCAAATCTGTGATTGCCCTGCTCGATCGAAAAAATGATCCCACTGATCTATTTGCGATCGGATTAAATTTTGGCGTGCGGTATCGACAGAGCGGTTGGGATACAGGGTTAACCATCCACACTTGCATGATGAATCTGCTGCCTTATTTAGATGCAGAAGACAAACCGAGAGCGATCTATCATGGGTTAGCCGCTGTCGCACGGGATACGAGTAATCAACCGCCTCGGTTTCCAGTTCAACCGCTTCCCGGAGCAGAAGATCCAGAAAAAAATCCCCGCTTGCAAAATTGGTTCCGCCAGTTTATTGAAGTTAGAGATGCCGAAGGTGCAGAACGAAGTCTAGCTTCTGCTATCCGAGCAGGTGCCTCCCCAGAGCAGATTGCTCAGATGCTGTTTACGGTGGTGACTGATCATCGCTACCTGGACGTTGGGCATCCGTTGGACTTTACCAACAAAGCATTAGAAGCGTTAGATGCCACAGGTTGGCAAAACGCAGAGGTTGTCTTAACTAGTTTGGTCGCTGGTTATGCAAATGCGACTCGCATGGAAGAATCGCGGTCTTGGCGTTCTCCAGTCGATCTCGTCGCCCTCTTGCAGCAAGCGTTTGAAGCGTTGCCAGAAGCGTTAGCAGCAGGAAGGGATCAACAGGGAACTTGGGATAAGAGTGATGCGCTCTTACCCGTGTTGTTGGGGAACAATGCGCCTGCGATCGCTGATTCCCTCTTAACCGCCCTGCGCCAAGGCTGCTCTGAGGAACAATTAGCTGGAATCGTTGCCTATGCTGCTGCGTTGCGGATTGCCCAATTCAGTACTAACAATGATTTTGGCGATTGGGATAGTGCTCACCATACGTTTACCTTTGCCCATGCCGTGCATCAAGGACTGCGACGGATTTCGTCTCCAGAACTCTTGCGCGGCGTATTTGATGCAGCAATGAGTGTGTATCTTGATCGCTTTCTCAATGTTCCTGCGGCGCGGCTACCCAAACCTGATCAGACTATAGAGGATCCAGTTGCATTATTACAGGAACTACCAGGGTTACTCGATCGTCAACAGCAGGTGAATCAAGTTGGGGAACTCGTTGGCAGCTATCTCTATAGTGGTGGCAAACCAGAACGGCTCTTAGCAATGTTGGGCAAATTACTACTGCGCGAAGATCGGCAATTTCATGTAATCCAGGAGGTTGAGGCTGCGTTTCGTCAATATGCTCAACTAGGCAATACTTCTGCTGGGATCAATGTTTTGGTTGCTGCATCACGGTATTTGGCGGCCCATGCGCCGACGATGCGAGCACAAGGACAAACCTATCAAATAGCCTACCGGCTGCATCGCGGTGATCGAGTGTTTGAATAATGGACGGCGATTAGCGCAGAGCGCAACTCCGAAGGAACCGCACATGAACAACACCCTAGCAGTTGAAGCAGTCGAGGCATTTGTGCACTCGGACTATGCGAACCGCGACATCATGCACAATTTGGCTCACATTCATCGGATACTTCGGGTGGCAAAAGAGATAGCCAGCCATTACGAACACGATCCGCAGTTACTCACGCTGGGCGCATACTTTCATGGTTTGATCGCCGGCAAAGAAGCTGAAGTCAGACAATTTCTCGAAGGCAAGCTACAGTCACAGGACATCGATCGTGTGGTTCAGGTCGCGTGGGAGTCCCAGAAGGATAGTCAGGCTGAAACGATCGAAGGCAAGATTCTACACGACGCGCATCTGCTTGAGGGGGGGCAAGACGTTTATGATTACCAAGTCACTCGTGACGGGAACAGCGCGGGGACAGTCTTTAGAAGAGACGCTCTGCTATCTTGAGGAGAAGATTCTGGGGAAATTCGAGTGCTATTTGCCAGAGTCGCAGAGACGATACGCGGAGAAAGAAGCATACACGAGACTGTTCCTTCAGGATTTGAGAAGCCATTTGTAAGGGAATCCGTAAGTATCATGCGTTTAGAACCACAGCCAATCCTGCACGCTGATCGCGTTCACTTAGCCGAGCAGGTTGCTCACAGAGTTCTAGCGAGATACGGGGAGCAAGTTCTTGCCATTGGGATATACGGTTCTTTAGCGCAGGGCAGCGATCAACTGTATTCGAACATTGAAATGAAGTGTGTGCTCAACACCCGTGGAGAAGCCTACTCGCACGAATGGATCGAAGAGGGGTGCAAAGTGGAGGTGAACGTTGAGAGTGAGGATGTTATCTTAACCGAAGCCGCAACTGTAGAGGAGGACTGGGCAATTACGCATGGTGCTTACTTCGCTCTGAAACTGCTTTATGGCAGCGATGATTTTCTCATCCAGCTTCAAGCTGCGATCGCCCGCTCAAGAGACGTTCATCGCTTTGAGAAAAGATGGATTGCTTCCCTATGAGCAATGTTCGCTGAAATATCCCGTGTAACACGTTCCAATTGCTTGAAAGCCGAGCGACTGATACAGCGAGATCGCGGCCGTATTATCCTCATCCACCCAAAGCTTGACCGCTGGAAACGCCTGCAACATTTCCTGCACAAAAAAAGCCAGCAGGCGACGGGCAAACCCTTGCCGCCGAAATTGCGGAAACGTCAGGGGAGCAACGACGATCGCGCACCGGGCAGTTTCACCCCGTCTCACCACAGCAACAATTTGCCCTTCGTGTTCCAGCACGGCAACCCGCCGTTGTTGAATCCACTGATCCCAGGGGTAATCCAGACTTCCGCTCCCTCGTTCGGCTAGATAAGCTGCGGCGTAGGCTTGCAGGGCAGCTTTATCTCGCGGCTCTGCCCATCGGCCTGCGGCACCCGTTGGAGCGTGAGTGCAGATGAGAACCTGTTGGTCATATTCGCGCTGGAGGTGATAGTGCTGGAGCAGGAGTGGATGAATCCAGGCTTTGGTTTGTCCATCTGCACAAAGCCGCTGCGGGCAACCCCGAGCGGAGATCAGCGAAAACAAGCGTTCGGCAGCAATAGGATCAGTCGCCACCATCGATACATTCGTATTGCCAGATCTCGCCCTTACAACGCCCCGAATGCTAGAGGGAGAGAATTCTCCAACGAAGGCAAGAGCGACGAGTCCGCCACGCTCGTGGGGAATGATTTCACCTTGCAGGAGCAGGTGCAGCGCTATCTCCAAGTTAGGATTTTGGGATTCCTGGGCTGCTAGCCATGCTGTCG
The DNA here is from genome assembly GCA_014695255.1 of Cyanobacteria bacterium FACHB-63. Lineage (GTDB taxonomy): Bacteria > Cyanobacteriota > Cyanobacteriia > Leptolyngbyales > Leptolyngbyaceae > Leptolyngbya. Next base: position 13,385 of record JACJNX010000023.1, on the reverse strand, counting down.
CAACTTGAAGGTGACTGGGTGAAGGAGTCGCCAGAATTTGAATCGAAGTGGAAGTTGCCTGATGATTCATTGCTCAATTGAATAACACCGGTAGAGTGAACGGCAAGGGATAGGGCATCCTGGGACTTGCTAAGCAGTCACGTATGTCACGAGTGTAGTGAAGGCTGCCTTTGTCATCCAGTGCTTGAGTTTACCTTTCTAGTCAAGGCTTGTTGTTCAGCCAATATCAGCACTGCACGGACGATGCAGGTAGACCAGAATATTGGCTTCTAGCTCTGCCTTTTCATTGACGATCGCAACCCATGATCCCGTTGGAATGAGTTTACCTTTTTCACTAGAATTCTCCTCGTCACTTTCTAGTGATTTGGATATCCAAGATAAATGTTGGATCAGTCGAGTAACAGTACCCATCGGGAGTATCTTCTGACATTTAGCTGTGCGATATGTGTAGTCTTTGCCATTGAGCAGTATTTTGAGGAGAGCTGCTTCAGCTCTGAGAGATCAGTTGCGATACTGTTCCTGGTCGCTTAAACATCTCGTATAGTATGCTCCTACAGCCTGAAGATTGAGAGATCGGTAAAGCACGATCAACACATTCGTATTTCCGGGCGAGAAGCGCAGTCTTTTTTCTTGTGTAATAAAGGGAAATATTACACAAGAAACCATAAACTACTATTTCGTAAGATATTCTTTGCTATCACCCGCTCACGAGGTGTCTCTGATGAAGAGATGTTGGTTCAACACTCGTCATTTTCCGCTTGATTGTTTTAGCCAAGGTGGACGTTTTCCGACGTAGTGATTCTGAGTCTTGCCTCCCTCGTTCCAGTAGGCATACCAGTAGGGGCCATGTCCCACGTCTGAAATTTCTCCCTCCATGCAAGCGCAATCGGCTCGACCACACCGGCGCTTCTGCAAGACATACGTTTTGCCCTGATAGTTGTGCGTTTCAATTCCGCTTTGAGCCATCTCGATCGTCGTCGCTAAGTTGTCCTGTAAACGCTTGCCAAGCCAGTTGTAGATCTGTTGTTGTTCCTCTGAAGTGAGACGGTTGATCGACGCTTGCACGGAAGCGATCGTGGAGCGACGCGGCATAGTTTCTTGTGTAATTTTGGGTTTATTTTAGCAATTATTACACAAGAAAAGTAGATGCTTCGGGCAACAAGGTGCGCCCACGGCGGCCCGTGCCCTTTACTCAGTGTCTGTATTCTTTCAAAACAGTATTGAGATCGGGATGCCTTAGCTTACGAATTGCCTTCACCTCAATTTGGCAAATTCGCTCACGGGATACGTTAAAAATATGCTCAATTTCTTCTAGCGTCTTCAGCCGAGCAATCTAAAGATCCCGAAGCGGGTGCCTGAAACGGACGACGTACTGTTGATGGTTCTACCTGAAATACGGCATCAAATCTGGCTGTGGAGGCAACCGTTGCTTTACTAAATTGGGTGGTCGGTAGGTTTGATCGATGTCTTAAACAATTAGCTTCTCTATCCTTCATTTTGAGTCGCCGTGTTATACCTTGCATACAACCCTTGCACTTCTCGCGTCATGATCCCGTACAGAATCAGGTGCCACAATTTCTCAGCCTTTGCCATACCCTATGCGAGCTAGGTAGTCGCAAAGCTCTGAATCTCGGCAATGGAACTGAAACATGATTTTGAATTGCCCTTTTTGCTTAGAAGTGAGAATTAGCGATAGCCGCGATCGCGCTCTAAATCTGCAATCACTTTTTCCCAAATCCACTGCTCTGGCTTGTCGGGATAGCGCCCTCGTGCATGTTTAATCAGTCGCTCTACGGTTCGACGATCGCTCTGCACTAATCGATAAAGCTCATTCTGAGTCCTCATGGAGACTTTACGCAGATTCTCTCTTCGCCTTGCCGCCTCTTTCTGGATGGCATCGAAATTAATTTCAGACTGAGGAGTTGGAGCAGGCTCTACGGGTTGAGCGGGTCGCTTCTCTCGGTTAATCTCCGAGTTTGGTTTTGAGTTGATGAACTTAGGCTTGGATGGGGCTTTTGGCGCGGTGGATTGGATGGTGCTAAAAAATCGCTGTGCTTGAGCGCTACGGCCTGACTTTCCCGATGGGACGGAGGTTGAGAATGGTTTTGGCTTATTTGACTTAATTTTTGGTTTAGGTTGTGAGCCTAGCTGCTGAAGTAACCACCACAAGAACCACAGCATCAGAAGAGACAAAATGATTTCAGGCATTGGGAAGTCTGAACTAACACCGCAAGCCCTCTCTAACATCGGGGAGGGATTTCCTGCTGTGATTTAAATGCGCTAGCTAGGAATTACTAGAAGCACGCCGCAAGGCTCTCAATCCCGACAACGGAACGATAACCAGGGATTCGCGCTTAATCTAGCTGGAACGGCTAATGTCGCAAATCTTAACTACTCAACGACTGGATACTGCTGCATCAAGAGTTCAGTTGGGAACCAGCCATGCTCAGCATGAAGAGTATGATGAACCCCTTCAATGTCTGTTGCAGCGACCACCAAACCATTTGCTTTTCCCCAATCAAACCAAGCGTGAAAGCCAGGGGGAAGGCTTGAGGGCAGAGCGGGAGGAGTGAGTGAAGTCCATGACTCCAGGATCGATTGATACAAATATCCCGCAGGGTTCTGGATTGCTCGTCGCTTTTGCTGATGGTGCAGGTAAGAGATTGCTAGTTTGACTCGATCGGGAAACTGAGAAATTGCCCTTACTAAACTGGAAGGTAAGCGAGAGCCAGGGGGAAGAGAAATTGCCTCAGCCACTGCATCTCTGAGTTCTGGGAACATTGTAGGTTGAATTCCTCGATGTTTCCCAGAACTGGGGGGAGAGGAGTTGCCTGCTTGAGAATTTGCGATTTCGCTATCAGGATCTGGAGCGAACTCTGTTCCTTCCACATCAGCGAGGTTTTTTAAGCTTTGATCGATTTGTACAACGACCGTTTGTTGTTCTGAAGAAATCTTTGAAGAAGTTTCTGTATCTGTTGTGCGATCAATGGGTGCTTCGACCTGATCACCGTTCACACATCGAGGTGTGATCAGATCGCACAAGTCTTCAGCAAAGCTTACCAAGCGTTCATAGTCAATACGATAGAACATGACTCGCTGGTAAGAGGTGATCCAGTGCTGCGCCGTTTGAATCAAGCCCAACTTCTTGAGATTGGAGATCGCTTTTCTCAAGCCGTACTCGCTCATCCAAGGGAACTGCTGCTGCCAAGACTTAAGCGAGTTGTAGATCCACTTGATGCCGTCAATGATCCACCCGGTTGTCTCGGGATTGAGCGCCCAGTAGTGAATCTGCTGAAGAAGAGCTGCCTCATCAAACCCCGTTCCAGATCGTCCGAGCGTTTGCTTCAGCAATCCTGCTAAGTGCGGCGGAATTGGGATGGAGTGGGCTTCGAGAGTTTTATGGCTCATGATTCGCCCCTTGCGTCGGTCGATGATTCGTGAGCAGGTTCTGGGAAACTACTCGATCGAGCCGTCTGCCTGTTCCCCGAACTAGCTGCTTGAGCCTGAAAATCTGCTCCTCCACCTGCTGGCGCTCTTGTTCTAGCGCTTTCACCTGCTGCCCCCGAACAATGGCAGCGCGAACTTCGCCCACTGAGCGACGAGAAAGGTGCTTCGTTTTCACTTTGGGCTGCCCGGATTTTTTGCGATCGCCCGTCAGCCAGCGCAGTTGATAATAGATGTACTGCTTACCGTTCTTCAATTTAGTGTAAGTCTCGATCCAGCCATCGCGATTGATGTTACCCGTGATCGTTACGGCTTGAATCGCTCCTGTTAGACGGTCTCGTTCTTGCTGCAAACTCGTGAGCGCCATCATATAAGCAGGAAGCCAATCAAGTTCTGGGAATTCTTCGAGATTGAGCACCAGTGGAGTTCCCAGAACTGCGGGAAGGGTGACCTGAAAATCTGGGCAACTGTGAATGACTTCAGAGGTAAAAATCTGCATTAAAAACTGACCCACGACAGCGGTAGGTTCCAGAATGAAGCGAGGGCGCGATCTGGCAGCTCTGCGCTGGAGCGATCGCGCTTTCTAAGACACTTTCAAAACAGCGTTAAAACGGTAATGCTGCATCATGCAGGTCTTTGGAGACCAGCACAATCCACCCTCCGTTGCCATAGCTCAGAGCAACGCTGCCAAAGCCGAAGCGTTCTTGGTCTTTTTCCCAAGATGCGATCGACAGCAACGCAGAATCGAGACTGAGACTCCGAGTGAAGGCAATTAGCGAGGGACAAGGCGGTGCAGAACGGCAAGCCTCGACGTAGCCCTTGAGATAATGAGGATTCGTTTGGAACTGCGGATGGGGAACGCGACGATGCAGCCCATCTCGATATCCCGCACTGAAAAGCTGATCCGGCGCAGGGAATGTCACCCGCCGAAGATGTCTTGGTATCATAGGTAGTATGTCTGGAAAGGACATTTAGAGGGCGATCGCTTAGTTTTCCAAGGACGGAGCGGTCGCTTTCTCATTGGCTCCCTCTGCATTTTTCAATCAGGCTTGAGACTGGCTAAGGCTGCATTACTTGCCAAAATTGCTGTTGACGGAAAGCAAAGACTTTAATAGCTCTAATAGGTTGCTGAATGCAGTGCATGTTTTGTGTCACGGCATATCACAGCCTTGATGAACAAAATTGCTAAGTCAGATCTGTTTTATCGGCTGAAGCACGCCGCTTCAATTCAGAAATAATTTCCGTTGCCATCGCCGCAAGCTCGTCCGAATCTAGTTCTTCTACCCACCCCGGTTTAAGGGTTTTTGAGTTGCGGCTTGAACGCATTGAAATTCTTGCCAGTCCTTCTTTCAGGAGAAAGCGGATCATCTGGTTCAGATTTCGCTCCTCCTGAGCGGCAACAGCCTCCAAAGGCTCGCGAAGTCCTTCAATATCAATGCTGATGCGATCCACTGTTTCATGCCCAACTGGTTCTGACATAAGCATACTGTAACCCCTGTTCTAATTTTTGGTGCAATTTGGTGCACTTTGGTGCAACCATGCTAACATACTTCGTAAGAACCGAGATACGAACCCACCCACCTTGCATTAAGTTCTTTCTGGAGATTACGAACTATGACCGAATCCTTTGATGTAGCGATATTTGAACCACTAGTAGACCCCATTGCGCTTGCCGAGGAGCCTCCCCTGCTACCTTCGTCCGATCCCTCCTGCGAATTCGCTCCCACTGCCTACGAAGGAAGTACAAACGTGCAACCCCCGATCTGGCAACCCACTGACCCTCAATTTACAAAAGCGATCGCTGAGTATTACGGCGTGTCTCGTAAAACGGTCCAGGAGTGGTTTCAGAAAGTGAAAGAGGCTTGCCCCTGGTTTTCACATGGAGATTTGAAGCTCCCGGACGATCGTTACACCCCCCTAGCAGTGAGCTTAATGGGCAGCTACCGCACGTCTGGACTTTCTTTCAAAACCTGGAAAGCGCGGATTTGGAAAGAAAACTCAGATTTAGCTGTCAGGTTTCAAACCCCTGGACCCTTCCCGCCTTCTGCACAGGCTGGAACCGCAACCGAGGGAATCCCTCATCACAACGGCAACGCAACCCCTTGTAGTGGAATGGTGCTGCATTCCGGCTCAAATCCCGCTTTGCCGCTCATTCCCAGTATTGTGCCCGCTGGCAACGACACGGAATATCTCACTCAGATGCAGCAACGGCTCCAAGCCTTCGAGCAATTACAGCAGCAGGCGATCTCCCAAATGCAAGCCCAGTACCAGCAAGCTCAAGCCCTCAATTTCCAGTATCACGAAGCCATGAATCTGAGTGATCAGCTACTGCTTCAGGAGTTTCAACTGAAAGGAGTGCAACTGGGCTACGCTGCCCTGCGCCTTAAGCAGCAAGCGTTCAAGTCGGCGATTCAATCGGCTGAATCTGGATCATTTTCGATGCTGGGAAAGCCTCAGTCCGAGAGCGTCGAACCCTCATCAGTTTAGTTTTGGTTGTGATCGGTTTATTCATCAGTGTTTGGCTGGTTGCTTCCTATCTCCACCCAGCTCATCCTCCTCAAATTCATGGACAGTCCCACACTCGTTGAACTAATGACAGTAGCGTTTGAACTAAACCGATCGTTACTCCATCTCAAACTTGCTCAAACAGACTGCACACTCGCTGAACTCGAACTCCACCTTGCCAAACAGTCAGGACAACTCGCCATCACTCAATATCAGCAAGCCCAAACTGTTCTAGCCCTGACCCGCTCCCAATCCCTCCCCTTCAACTCAAACAGCAGCGCCAATAAAATCACCCCCTGAAACCGAAGCAAAACGCCTCCCTGACAGCGATGTAATTCAAGCTCATCCTCATCTCGGCATTGATTCGATCAAACCGGCGTGCTGATTAAACACCGGTTCCCCCAATTGCTTGAAGCCGCGTTGCCTAGGCGGAGACCCCCCGCTGTGGAATGCGCTCGAAGCTCAAAAACTAGGAGTCCAGCCCCATGCCCAGACCTAAAAAGAATCCAGTTACAGAAATGCCCGTTGTCGAAGTCATGCCCGACCCAGAACATTCTGGAGCAGCGAACGTGCAGAACCCTGGACCCTTCGACACCGCACCAACCCCGACCCAACGCAATGTTATCCCGATCAACCGTTCTGTGCCTGCATCAGTGCATCAGGATTGGAGCGAGATCGATGCCGTGCTGTCGGATGTCGTCAGTTTCATCTAAGGAGCCTTTCCCATGCCATTTAACTTGCCCCAAACCTTTGAGCTAAAACTGCCAGAAATCCAGGAGTTTGCCCAAAACGCCATCGGCTTTAGTCCCAATTCAGATCTTCCCAGAATCACCGATGTTCAGCGCGAGCAGGATGCCCAGGCATTTCGCGAACAACTGAATGCCGCCGCAAACCTCAAAGACTCGATCCAGGTTGCTAACAAATACGTTGAAGCCGGAATCGCTGCGACCAAATTGGGTAAAACGCTGATCCAGTATCACGTTGGCTTGCAAGACATCAGAACCGAGAAGGTGAACTACCAAAAAGCCACCGTTCGGACTGAAATTGCGATCACTGAACTGAATGAACTGCAGCTGCGCCTGGGCTACCAAAATAGCCTCGTGCCGCATTTAGAGCAGGAGTATCACGGCAAGCTGCTGGAGGCGCAATCAAAAGCCGATCTTGCCAATCGTAAAGCGATGGCGCATCAGCACGAAACCGCAATGAAATATCCCACCCTCGATGTCCAAGCCCAAATTGCCGCCTAACCCGAAGAAGCCCCTAGCGCAGCTTCCACACCCACTAGGGGTTTCCTTCCCTTCACCTAATGCAGAAGGAAATTACAGCGATGTTAAACCGAACCTTTCTCGATCAGTTCGCAGAAACCTTGATGGTCAGTGGAATGGGAACCAGTGCGTTGCTAATTCTACTGACCAATACGATTCGTCCCCATCCCCAACTGGCGACGTTTGGCACGTTTACGGGTTGCATGTGTGCAGTGGGATATTGGGAACTGAACCGAAAAACCAACACAAAGCAATTGCAAGCTGAAAGAGACAGGTTTCAGCAGAAGGCAAGCCAAGCTGAAGCCGCTCTCAATCAAGCTCAAACTCGCTTAGAGGAAAGCTTAAAACAGTCCCGGAACGACTATGAGCAGAAACTAGCCGAGTTGCATGCTCAGATTCGCACCGACGCCAATCTACAAACGAAATACAGCGAAGTCAAGAAAGCCTTTGAGCAACGTGCTACCGAACTGAATGAAGCTCTTGCTGAATCTGCAAAACTCCGATCACAGATAGAAACCTTTGAAGGAGTTCGGTCAGACTGGGTGCAAAAGTTCGATTGCATGATTCTGGAGCATCAGCAAGAAGTAGAAAAGCTCTATGCTAAAATCAATGCGCTGAAGCTTGAAAACATTCAATACAAAGCCCAGTTTAGCAGCATCGATGAAACCGCTAAACTTCGTGCAGAATCTGAGCTTTACCGAGTTGAGAACAAACTGCGGGACTTGAATCAGGAATACACTAAAGTCGCCACCCTCTACAATTCAGCCGTTGCCGACCTCAAGCGCATCAATACCGAGTATGTGGCTGAGTTCTCTGAGCTATCTGAAGCGGTTAACAAGGGTATCCCGAGCGCCTTCGATCATCTGCTCGATGCGCGAGATCAAGAATTGATGAGGCTCTTCGGGCATCTCAATGAGTTGATGAAGCCGCATTATTTTGACGAGATTGGCGAGTTTGTTCGAGCAAATCGCCTGATTCGAGCACTTTGGGAAAGTGAGGAGCCGATTTGCCTCGATGCCTCTGAAATTGTTCCTTACAGCGACAATACGGGCTTTGATGTTTATCTCAGCCTGCGCGATCGCAAGATTCGGGGACAAGCGACGATCGATGCCCTCAATGATCGTGGCAATGAATTCTCGGTCCTTTGCGGCTGCATTAAGGACCTGAAGTTTGAATACGACCGTATCAACCCCCACCGCATCAAGACAGCGATGGTCTTCCGTAAGCCGCCCAAAACCGACACCAAGGCAACGATCGATAAGCTGTGGATTCCGGCGGAGCAGTTTGCAGCAAAGGTGCCGAAGCTCTTGAAAAAGCCGATGACCCGGATCATGGGTGCAACGGGTGAAGGAAAGGGCATCGTGGTAAATCTGCTGCTGGCGATCGAAGCCAGTCAAGAGTCCCCCTGCTTAGTGCGTCTCCACGACCCGATGGATCATTCAGAGGAGGACTACTGGCAAATTCCGAAAGCCTCGAAAGGAACCGCTCAAACGGCCAAGGCTGTAAAAGCGTTTGTGGCTGAATTTAATCAACGTCTGGAGCATGGCATCGCTCAGCCGCGCACTCTCGACGTGTTCGACGAACTCGATATCGTGGCAGAGCGTGATAGCAGCGTGAATAAGTCAATGCTTAGTTGTGCAAAAGGAATGCGGCACAATGGCATGCGAGCCTATGTGATCGGGCAGTCTCCCAGCGCCGGGAAAAAGGGCTTTGAGTGGGCAGACTTCGACAATTTCAACTGTATCTATTTCGGGGCTGCCATCATTACTGTGATCGATAAATCGCCCGTCTTAGCCTCGAGAAAAGAAGCCTTACGCAAAGAGTACGACAAGCTGAAGGAATACTGCGATCGTCAAAATGAGGAGCTGGGTTTAGAAGGCTGGAACGAATACCGGGTCGGACTAATCGTCACAGGTGGAAAAGCTTACTTTTTTGAGCTTCCCAATGCTGATTCGATTCCCTGCGATTGGAGCAAGCTGACACAACAGCCCACAGAAGAACTCAAAACTTCAGAGACGATTAAGTCAGCGTTCTGTTGTCCCAACTGTAATTCTGATGACACAAAAGACCGATCTGGTAGAAAGAAATTGGCAAATCAGCTAACGAGATATTATCGAATTTGTCATGCCTGTCGGCACAAATTTGAAGTTGATTTGTAGAACTTAGAATCAGCGCAAGCCGTTGCGCTAGGTCGCGCATTGAGGCGCGACGGCTTCTAAAAGCATTGCTACAAAAGCATTCTATCAGCGCAGATTTTGGCGCATCCTCCCCCTAGCTGGAATCACGCTCGATACACCAAGTATTAGAAAACAGCACTGAATCATTATCAGGAGAAATCATGTACGGCTATCGAGGAAACAGAGCCATCATTAGCAACTTTCTTGGAACATTATTAGCCGGTTATTTCATTGGTCAAATTCTGCCGATTGGAGCACTGTTTAACGCCATTAGTCAAAACCTAGAGAGTCTTGCTAAACAAGGACAAGTCAAGCGATGAAGTGAAGGCTTCCTTCATGTAATTCACTCTTATCTGCTGCTCCTCAAATTGAGAGGCTACACATCTACTTCTGCTTGATACCAGTAGCCCGTCCCATTTTATATTAGGGGCTTTTTGGGCCATAAAGGAGATGAGCAACCTGGTCCAACAGTGATCCAGAAAGGATGGGCTGTATTTCAGAGTGCTGCTCGTCTGGGTGCTCACTTCTTCTCTCAAATTTGTGGGTAATAGTCAGAGCCCTGCTGGAGAATGCTTACTTATATATAATTTAGGCTACTTCACGAAAATAAGGCAATGAGATAGTTGGATATACTCGGTAAATACGACGAAATACAGATCCTGCTATCTTGTCAACGTCTTCTAAGTATCTTTTTATAAAAAGTCCTATCTCTTCATTCCAGAGAAAACGCTGAACTGCTACCTTTACCATCCATTTCGCATCAGTGTATCAATACTTTGACGTGAGAGAACTTTAGCGCAGTTTCGCCATTCATCTTCTTCCGCGTCAAAGTTGGCATTGTAGCGGATATCAAATCCGTTGACCCGTTTCTGAGCATTGATGTATTCATCAAGCTTCTTATCTAAAATCTCAATGTTCTCAATCCATTCATCTTCGATCGTATCGGGAAGCGAGCCAAACAGATCGAAGCGGTCCCGCATCCGCTCAGAAAGGCGTTCATAGATGGTTTCATCCACCGTGTCTTGGTAGACCAAGTTGAGCATGTCCACGTTGGGACGGGTCTGCCCGAAGCGTTTAATCCGGCCAATGCGTTGCTCTAAACGAGTTGGGTTCCAGGGCAAGTCAATAGGTTGTGTTGCAAAGATTTTAGAGTGACAAACGAATCGGTCTCGTTCGTATTGTTTTAAGTAATTACTCCGAAGAGTTCGTTGATGAATTCTGCTTGAGAGACACTATCCCCTTGGTTGATTCCTTTTACTTGCCCTTTACGCATCATCGCCATTGCCTCAATCCCTTGCAATGTTCTTCTTGCTGTGTTAAACGACTGAAATCCCATCATCGGTTTCACAATCCGTTTCACATTCCGGTGGTCTTGCTCAATCCTGTTGTTCAAGTACTTGCTCTGCCGTAATTCGGTCTCTGCTTTTAGCGTTTTGTCCTGCTTCAATTCATCGACAGCGACTGGATAGGCAGCATTCTTATCGACGGTAATCACTCGTGGAGTTTGAGTATGCTTGGCTTTCAACACTTTACGGAAAAATCGTGCCGCTGCTTTCCCGTCTCGCTTCGCACTCAGCATGAAGCTCAAGGTATTGCCTTGCGAATCCACGCTCGGTACAAGTATTTCCACTCTCCTCTGATTTCGATGTAAGTTTCATCTACTCGCCAGGAATCGTTCGTTGGAGTTAGAAACGGACGAATGCGCTTGTCGAGTTCTGATGAATAGTCCTGCACCCATCGGTAAATCGTCGTATGATCGACTTCCACTCCACGCTCTGCCATCATTTCTTCCAAGCCCCAGTAACTCAAGGAATAACGGCAGTACCACCGCACATTTAACAGAATGATGTCTGGCAAAAAATGTCGCCATTTAAACGGAGCTTTTGGATCAACCACGGAACGTTATTTTTTCTCTCAACAGGCTCTTAATCTTATCACTTTTTGCAACACAACCTCTTTGCCAGCATCAGTTACTTGATGGCGTTCTGCACGATCAGTTACTCTTTAGTTTGCTAGCCCAAGAGTGGGAGGAACAGAGAAGAGTTGTACAGATCAAAATGCAGCATAAAAATCTCACTGCACCGGAACGAAGTCAGCTTGTCAATGAGATGTAAAAGCTATCTGCCTCCAGCGAGCTTGGTCGTTGGGCGTCTTCATACGTATGTATGTACTTTTCTGATTTCTCATCTTATCGCTACCTTACAAATGGGTATGCTCCGAATCTGTAGAAGAAGGCAATTGCGAGCCTTGCTATGAAAGACTTAGCCTACCTCTTATAGAAATAGAAGTGTGGAAGTGCAAATTAAAATTAGGGAGGCAGCAATGAGTATCACTGGAGATTGCTATGTCGGGTCCTACGAAGGACATGTCATCGAACTTGTCCGCAACAACTGGGATAAAATACTCAAATTGCTCATTGATGGGCAAGAAGTGGCTAGTGAGTCGCGAATCCTTCCTCATGACATTACGCTCATTGGTGAGTTCGAACACAATCATGTTCGGCACAGAGTAGTGGCAAAAGCAGTATCACACTTTCTATCGAGCGATGACACGGTTGAAGTGGACGGCGAAGAGTTGCCGCTCAATAAAGTCAAGTAAGTGTCCGTTGCCTGTTTCATCGGCGAGTTTTTACCGGTGAACGCCGTTCAACAACCGTATGCAGCCAACCCCGCCTCAGCGGGCTTTTCGTTAGCGACGTACTGTCGAGCGGCTGATGCGGGGCGTTAGCCTGCTTAGCTTACTGATATGGGCAGCGCTTAGAGATTTCTGGTGATACAACTAATGTTAAGTTACCAATATTGACGGTTGGCTTTTTTGAAAAATGTGTAGGCGAACAGCTATGAAGCCAGAGTTATTGATAGCCATTGTTTCAGGACTAATTACACTGTTGGCTTCTTCATTCGTGGCTATGTACCAAGCACGTACTGAATTTCGAAAGCTAACTAGACAACTAGAGCAGAAATATACAACGTCATTATTTGATAAACGGCTTGAAGTATATCCAGTTCTTTTCAAAGCGCTCAATGATTTCAACAATGTGATTGAATATAATTCTTCAAGTAAGCAGCAACTCATTGAATTTCAAAAGCAATATGATACTTGGATCTCTTCTCATGCCATTCTTCTTACTCCAACAACAGCTAAAGTTGTGTGGGGCTATCATTACTACTTGCTCGATTTACTGGAGCAGTATCCCGACATCTCCCTCCCCCAAGAGCAATGGATCGAGATAAGAAATATACAGATTGTTATTGGCAAGTTCTTACGGGCAGAGATCGGTGTATTTGACACAATAGCAGCGGGTATTCCTGAACTCGAAAAGCCTTACGTCAAAGCGATAATCGACAAGTTGCTTCAAAGTTCAAAGAGAATCCGCAGTAGATTCGGTTATTGAGAAGTTTGCTAGCAATCTTTATACCTTGATCAGGAGGATATACTTGAGCAATAAAAATAGATGAAGCAGTCGCAGCCTAACCATAGGTCCTGAGGAGGACGGGGTTAAGTAAAAATTGGAAATTCTATTGCCACTTTTACTAACCCTTTAGTTTTGGCGATGGCAAACTGAACGGTTCTGTTGCAAAGATTTTAAAGTAACTCGACCTCTTCCGTATTGTTTTAAGCAATCACTCAAAGATTCCGTTGATGAATCTTGCTCCAGATACACTATCCCCTGGGTCGATTCCGCTCACTTGCCCTTTGCGAATCATCGCCATTGCCTCGATTCCTCGTAGCGTTCTCCTTGCTGTATTCCACGCTAAGGATTTGTCATACAGTACCGCTCACCGAATACTATTCCTTACGATAGTGAGCATGACAGCAATTCACTTTTATCGTGTGGAAGCAGCTGTAATTCTTGGCACAGCGGACGCTGTTGGCTACTCTGACACATTTCATTTGCTCGACTTCACAAAATTCGTTTGATTATGTCCTGCCTTCTGTCCACTCAGCAAAGCGTTGTTTCCGTAATTTCTGCCCTGGCTCGCTTTCTTGGCAG
>JACJNX010000022.1 GCA_014695255.1 Cyanobacteria bacterium FACHB-63 | reverse complement strand
CTCGCTTCTTGGTAACACTCAATTCCCTGTTCAAAAATAGGCTGAGTTTGCCGCTTCAACGATCGATTCTCTTCCGTCTCTGCATCCAAAATTTCATAAACAGTGATCGGTTCATTGCGTCCTTTGACGATCGCTCGATCGAGAAAGCGAATTTGATATTGCCCCGGATTACTCAGATACTCTAAGGTCTGTCCAGAGATTAGCATTGAAACTCCATAGTATTTGGTTAGTCCTTCCAGTCGAGAGGTGAGGTTGACTGTATCCGAAAACGCATCGCCTTGAATCCGATTCGTCTCCCCAACCATACCCAGCATCATGTGTCCGACGTGAATTCCGATGCCAACTTGAACTGGCAAATTTCCCCGTGCCATTCGCTCAACATTGTATTCTTGTACCCGAAGCTGTTTCGCTACTCCAGCCGCCACCGCATCGTCTGCTCCTTCTGGAAACACTGCCATCATGCCATCACCGAGAAATTTGACAATAATGCCATAGTGATTGCGAATTTCTGGACTGACACGCTTGAGATAAGCATTGACGAAATTAAAGTTATCCTGCGGCGACATCGATTCTGAAATCGTCGTGAACGATCGAATGTCACTAAACATGACCGCCATTGTTTTACTGACATAATCGCCCAATTGCACTTCGGTGACAGACTCTTTGCGGAGAAAGCGCAGGTACTCAGACGGAAAGAATCGGGCAAAGGATTCATTCAGCCGCTTGAGTTCTTCTTGGCGAGTGTTAACCGTGCTGACCATTTGAACAAACACACGCGATAGCTGTCCAAGTTCATCATTACGATCGCTGACTTCGCTTAAATCTTCGGGCTTAAAAGTATGTTCTTCAACTGAAACGGCTGCTTTGGTGAGCTTATTCACTTGCTCAATGTACTGGGCTTGACGCAGGTTCTCATCGCGCAGTTGGGCTTCGGCTTCTTGGCGCTTGCGGAGGTTATTGTAAGCTCTGGAGTGATAGCGAATCCGGGCAATCAGTTCAACGCGATCGGGTAACTTCACTAAATAGTCATTTGCGCCCAGTTCAAAGGCTTGAGCTTTGATCACGGGTTCTTCTTTACTGGATAGAACAATCAGAGGCACATCAGCAGTTGGAGCATCTTGCGATCGCAAAAATCGCACTACTAATAATCCATCCATCTGAGGCATTACTAGATCCTGCAAAATCACAGTAGGATTGCATTGTGCTGCGGCTTTTAGTGCATACAGGGGATTGTTGCAGTAGTGGAAGGCAATATCTGCTTCAGGAGCCAGCATCTTTTGAATGGCTTCGCTGATGATCACTTGATCGTCAATGAGTAGAACTGTGATGGGATCGTTCATACTCATCTTAATCAAACCGGTGCAGTAAGACAGTGGCGATCGCGTCAGGGTTGAGAACATCTACAGCCGCATTTAGCTCGATCGCAGCTTTGGGCATTCCATAAACCACACAGCTTTCTTCGGCTTGAGCGATCGTGTACCAGCCTCGCTGACGCAATATTTTCAATCCTTCTGCTCCATCCCGCCCCATACCTGTGAGTAAAATAGCAGCACCTTGATCTTTTCCATATTGTGCCACGCTTTTGAAAAAGACATCGACCGATGGACGGTAAGGATAATCAATTGGATAGGGCGTATAAGCTAAGGTTCCGTTCGATTGCAAGCAGAGATGATCATTACTACAAGCAAAGAGGACTTTACCTTCTGTGGGTCGATCGCCGCTCATCGCTTTTCTGACAGGGAGCGCGGTTTGTTGATCTAACCAATCAATCATTCCCATTGCAAACTGCACATCAACGTGCTGCACGATTACGATCGCAGCGCTAAAATCGGGTGGCAATTGGGAAAGAATCGCAACGATCGCTTTTGGCCCACCCGTTGAAGCCCCAATGACGACTAGGGGCGATCGTGACTGGAGGGGCGTGAACTCAGTCTTTCCAATCAATTTGCCAATGGTTTTGATCTTTGACAGCAGTAAACGCGCATCTTCGGGCGTTCCTGAGCTGCTCAGAATCGGTGTATTGACGGCATCGAGTGCACCATGCCCCATTGCTTCAAACACTTTTGCAGAACTATGCTCTACATCTGCTGTCACGACCAGAATGGCACAGGGTGATCGCTGCATAATTTGCCGCGTCGCTTCGATGCCGTCCATTTCTGGCATAAATAAATCCATTAAAATCAAATCGGGTCGGTCATGAGTGCATTTTTGTACTGCTTCTGCACCGTTGTAAGCAATCCAAGCAACCTGATGCTGAGGAGCCTGCATTAACACTCGTCGCAACGCTTCCACGGCTAAGTGCATATCATTGACGATCGCAATTCTCATGGTTACTGCCCGATCAAATCAACGACTGCCTGAATCAAAGAGTCATCTTGAAAGCTGTTTTTAGTTAAGTAATAATCTGCTCCGGCTTCAAGTCCTTGCAGTCGATCAGATTCGCGATCGCGATAAGATACCACAATCACCGGGGTCGATCGTAAATGTGGGCTAGCTTTAACTTGCTGAATTAGCTCAATTCCGTTCATTCTAGGCATATCAATATCTGTAATCACTAAATCATAAGCCTGATTGCGAACCGCATTCCAACCTTCCATCCCATCGATCGCAACATCGACTTGATAGCCTTGTTTTTCGAGCAGCTTGCGTTCGACTTCACGCACCGTGATCGAGTCATCAACGACTAGAATTCGCTTTCTCAGTTCTGTGGTTTCAGTGTGGCGCGGAGCCGTAAGTCGCCCCGCATCGAGTAATGTATTGATCGATCGCACCAAGTCGGAGACATCCACAATCAGAATTAATGAGCCGTCCGTCATTAACGCTGCGGCATTGATATCTTGAACTTTTCCTAAACGCGGATCGAGCGGACGTACGACTAGCTCTCGCTCTCCTAACGTGCGATCGACGATTAATCCATACTGTGCGGATTGATAGCTCAAAATCACTACGCAAAGAGAATCAGGAAGTGCAGTCGTGTGGGGTAAATCAAACACTTGAGCCAGAGAGATTAAACCAATGTTTTGATCATTAAAGGTAAAGTACGGTTGGTTTTCGACCAATGAAATTTCCGCACGATCGAGGCGAAGAACACGATCGATCCGCGAGAGAGGAAACGCATATTGTTCGCCCGAAACCTCGACCAGTAAGGTTCGGACTACAGAAAGCGTCAGCGGTAACTGAAAGTGAAAGCTAGTCCCAGTTCCCGGTGAAGCGATCGCGCGGACAGTACCGCCGACTTCCTGCGCCATCGCTTTTGCAATATCTAGTCCCACACCGCGACCAGAAAGCTCCGTAACTTTTTTAGACAGCGAAAACCCAGGCAAAAAAAGGAATTCCATCAGTTCTGCATGGGTCATGCGACGGGCAACTTCTGGAGGTGCAAGTTGGCGACGAATGACCTGTTGCCGTACCTGATTTGGATCAATGCCGCGACCATCATCGGAGACTGTAATGACGAGCATTCCGCCACGATGAAAGGCTTCAAGCTGAATCGTGCCTTCAGAAGATTT
The DNA here is from genome assembly GCA_014695255.1 of Cyanobacteria bacterium FACHB-63. GTDB lineage: Bacteria > Cyanobacteriota > Cyanobacteriia > Leptolyngbyales > Leptolyngbyaceae > Leptolyngbya. The sequence goes on along the minus strand of JACJNX010000022.1, from coordinate 7,004 downwards.
TCCGGCACTGATGCGCTCTTCGGGAGGCTCAATGCCATGATCTAGCGCATTTCTTAGCAGATGAGTCAAGGGTGCTTCAAGCTTAGTGAGAATATCGCGATCGACGGCTGTGTTTTCACCAAGGATTGAGAGCTTGACTTGTTTTCCAAGCTGTCGCGCTAAGTCTCGCACCATTCGAGGAAAGCTTTGCACTCCATCGGAAAACGGGCGCATCTGGGATTGAATCACTTCTCGATAGAGTCGATCGCTGAGGCTATCTGTGCGTCGAATGTACTCACCGAGTTCAGCAATGCGATCGCTCAATAAATTCCGACATTCTCGCTCTTGTTGGCGCAATTGGTCGAATGCTTCAATTTCATGAGACTGTTGAAGTTCTTCTAGCATTTTAGACAGGGCTAACTGTCTTGAGCGAACCTGCATCAATGACTCGGCAAAGGGTTGAAGCCAGTAGGCTTCGACCATCGATTCTCCAGCAAGTCCAACAATCCGATTGAGATTATCGGCGCTGACTCGGAGGACGCGATCGGGCTGGGCAGTGTTTTCAGGTTCAGGGGGATCGGGTTGGGGAGTGGTTGGGGAGTGGGGAGCGGGGGGTGGAGGGATTAGGAGGGGTTCGGATTGATCTAGCGACAGCGATCGATGGATTGCTTCTAGTTCAGAGCGGTGATGAGAGAACCATTGTTGAACATCTTGCGTTTGGCTAATCGATTGGATTAAATCTGTACTACGAAACAAAGCGTCAATCTGGGCAGCATTTAAGCTGAAAGTTTGTTTTTGAGCGGCGACGAAACAATCTTCCATCTGATGAGCTAGCTCAACCGCAGCATCTAGACCGACAATGCGAGCGGCTCCTTTGATCGAGTGTGCAGCTCTCATCAAGGCTTCGAGTTCTTGGAGTGAATTTGGAGTTGCTTCGATCGCAACCAGCCCGCGATTGAGAATTGCAGTTTGAGCTTCGACTTCTTGCCGAAACAATTCCATTAGTTCTGGATCACTCTGCATTAAGTTCTGAATTGGTGCAGGTGGCGCTATTTCTTCAACAACTTCGATTGGTTCCTGTACAGAAGGAGCGATCGATTTGGGTGGTTCTGGCTGAAATGAAGCAACCTCAAATTGAGGGGAGCGATCGACGTGATAGCTATCATCGATCAAAGTTTGCGTTTTCGCTAAGTCCTCAGCATGATTGAACAGCCATTGTTTTGAGTTTGTCGGATCAAGCTGGCCCATCTGGAGCAATAAAGTACAGCCATGCAGCAATGACTCAATCTTGTCAGGCGTTAGAGAGATCTGATCGGCATGAGCCGCAATGAGACAAGACTGAATGACCTCTGCTAAGTGAGTTGCAGCATCGAACTCAATCAAATGAGCAACACCCACGATCGTCCGAATCGATTGCAGCGCCTTCTCAATTTCGTGAATGAGATCGGGCTGTTGTTGTAGAGCCGTCAGGGATTGTTTTAAGCGATCGACTTGAGTTTGGGTTTCTTGCCGAAACAGATCGCGCATTGAATAGCTCATAGCAATCTCCGATCAAGCGTATCAATCAGCAATTCTGCATTCAGATAGTTCACCTTTTGATCGTTCCACATCACAATGCCCTGGGTATAGGCTGCATTTGTTTTCATAATTACAACCGGTGGAGCTTGAATCTCGCGTAGCGGATAACGATGAATGCCATGCACTTGATCAACTGAGAACACCCATTTTCGCTGAGACGTGCCGACAATCAGCATTCGATCGTCATCTGAAGCCGCAGCAGCCTCTAGATTGAGAAATTCCCGCAAGGATGCACAGAGCAGAACTTCACCTCGAACATTGGTTAATCCCAGAAATAATCGATCGCTGCGACGAGGAAGCTTGTGAATTCGAGTCGGACGAATCACTTCTTGGAGAGATCGAATTGAAATTGCAAATTGCTCCTGTCCGAGCCGAAACAGAATCAACGGCAGCATTTCTTCAGTCGATCGATCGCTTAAAGCTGATCCGCGTTCAGCAATGGTCGTCGTCCATTCTTGAACGTAGTCGATCGGCAAGTCACGTTCGAGCAGAAGCCGCCCGCACTCCGAATACACAGAGCAATTGTGGCAATGCGTCACCTGCGCCAGTCGCTCACAAGTCTGATTGCCTTCTACGCCAATCCGATTCCAGCAATCATTCATATCATCGATCGTGATCATGGCGTTACACCTTGAACTGCGAAATCTCACGCTGTAAGCCTCTCGTTGCATCATCGAGTTGTCTCAGAGCGTGGTTGGTTTCTTGAATCGACTGAACGGTTTGTTGTGAAGCATCGCGTAACTGAGCGATCGCAGTGCTAATCTGCTCGGCTCCTCGATATTGTTCATCCATGCTGCGATTGACGGTGACAAACTGCGGCGTGAGTCCCTGAACTTCTGTGATAAAGCCCGCAATTTGCTCACTCACATTGCCCACTTCTTCGACGTATTGCTTCACTTCATTGCGGAATTTATCAACCTCAATCACGCCACTAGAAACAGAGGACTGCATCTCTTTCACCATCTGTTCAATTTCCAGCGTTGCAACTGCGGATTGGTCAGCGAGACGACGAATTTCACGCGCCACCACTGCAAACCCGGCTCCGTATTCTCCAGCTTTCTCAGCTTCGATCGCAGCATTAAGTGATAGCAAGTTAGTTTGATCCGCGACCTTTGTGATTGCTGTGACGACTGTATTGATATTGTTTGCCTTTTCGTCCATCACTTTCAGCTTCGAGGAGATCGAATTCGTGGCACAAGCTAATCGCTGCATTGCAGATTGAATCTTGTCTAGATTCGTTTGACTATTGGATGCAGCATTGGTTGTGTCTTGTGCAGTTTTTACAACCTCGTCCATCGACTTTACTAAGCCTCCAGCAGTCATCGCGATTTGTCGCGCTGTTGCATTCACTTCGTTCATTGACGCAAATTGCTCGTTGACCGTGGCTTCGAGTTGTTTTCCGGCGGCTGCAATTTGCGTAGTTGAAGTGCTGATTTGAATGCCCGATCGCTGAGCTTGCGAAATCAACTTATTCAAGCTTTTGATCATGTTTTGAAACGCAGTCAGCAGTTGTCCGACTTCGGTTCGGTCTTTGGTGTCATCCAGTGAATAGGCAAGGTTTCCATCTGCGATCGCTTCTGCGGCATTCACGACTTTGGGAAGCTGCTGTCTTAAAGGCAGGCTATTCAGCAAGCCAACAATCAGGGTTAAAACGAGTGCAAGCAGCGTTCCGACAACAATTAATCTCAGCAGAAAACCTTGAGAGTCGCCAGCAGAGGCTTGAACCTGAGCAAGTTCGTTTTCAAGCTCACTCACAATCCGATTGCGCCGCGCTTGCAGGTCTGCAATTCTAGTCCGTAAAAGCTGTGTTCTTGCTTGAGGCAGATTGTTCTGACCTACTAAACGAAAAACATTTTGGAAGGTTTCATCGGACTGCTCGATCAGCTGCGACAATTCATTCGCTGCCCCTCTCACTCTGGGATTGTCGGCAGATTGTAGCTGTTGAGCTTTTTCGATCGCTTGAGTGCGTCCGTCATTGTAAATTCTCGTGGCGTTTGCTCGTTGTTCTGGAAAGATATAGTATCCGCGAGCGGCAGCAACCATTCGATTGATGCCATCCAATAGGGCATCGGTATTTCTGATATTTTGCTCGGCTCTTTGGGCTTGGGCTTGGAGTTGAAAGGTGCGAGTAGAGGAGCGATAGACGATCGCGCTTAAGACAATAAGAAAAATGAGCGGAATTGAGTATCCGAGTAGAATTCGATTGGTGATTTTGTTTAGCATAAAAGTAATAACTATAAATTGAGAAGCCTTTGTACTCTTGATTTTAGACGGGTTGCGGTTGCGAGATCTCCTTGTTGTTCTTTTAAGACTGCTAATTCAATCAAAGCATCATAAAAGTTAGGGTTAAGATAGATGGCTTTTTGAAAAGCTTGTTCTGCGGGTTGAATTTGATTTAGTTCTTGATAGATTTTACCAAGCAATAGGTAGGCGTTTGCATTGGTGCGATCGAGCGCGAGATGGGCTTTACAAAGCTGAGCGGCTTCGGTTAGTTGTCCGCGATCGACCAGTTGTTTGGCTTGCTCTAGTTTGGAAAGTGAGACCGTTGGAGTGGGCTTTGGTTTTGGCAGTGCAGCAATGGGCACTTTTGGCGGTGCGGCTGGAAGTGGTTTAATTTTTTGATAAGCAAATGCAGCAGAATGAGCAACGGGCTGATACTGTTGAGATGAAATCTGTTGGGTTTCTGCGGAACCAACAAACAGTAAGCCAGAGAAACTGAGAGTTTGATCCAGTGTGTTGATTACCTGCGATCGTGCAGGTTGATCTAGATAAATCAGCAGGTTCCGACAGAAAATAACTTGATATTGATGCCCAAGTAAACTGTTCGGTTCTAAAAGATTCTTTCGCATGAATTGAACCGTTTCGCGAATGTGCGATCGCACCTGATATCGGTCTTCAACGGCTTGAAAGTAGGTAGGATTAATAGTTGCTTCTCCCCGGAATGCCCGCTTAGTATAAGTAGCTCTTCTTGCTTTTTCCAGAGCAACCTGACTAATATCGATCGCGTCAATCTGAAACTGAGCGCTGCTTAGTCCTGCTTCAAGCAGGGTAATCGCGATCGAATAAGGTTCTTCTCCAGTCGAGCAAGGTGCAGACAGAACGCGCAAGGTCGAATTTGGATTCCACTCCGTTTTGATCCAATGCTTTAAACACACAAAAGGTTCACGATCGCGAAAGAACCAAGTCTCAGGGACGACAACCGTTTCAATTAGCGCATCGAGTTCTTCAGATGAATGCTTCAGGCGATCGTAGTAATCTTGCAAAGTCGGAAGACCGCAACACAAACGACGTTGATTGATCGCATAAGCGATCGAGTTTGAGCCGATACTATTTGCATCCAGTCCGATCTTCTGTCTTAACATTGCTTCAATGGTTGTTTGTAGCATTCACCTAACCAGTTCCTCCTCCAATGAGTGCAACGTTTTGAACATCTGATACCAGTGCTTCCCACCGTAATCGCTGAATCATATCTTGTTCGTGCATCAAGACTTCACCGAGATAGGAGCCATTATCGTTCTCAGCCAATGGCATTAAGTCGGGTTGGTCAAGCGTTTCTGTCACTCGCTCGGCTAACAATCCGACATAAGCATGACGACCTGTTTTGGTAGTGTATCGCAGCATCATGATTCGGGTACTGTAGCGCGATCGGCAAGGCTCACCCTGAATCAGTTGGCATAAGTCCACGACAGGCACAATACAACTGCGATATTGAAAAACACCTCCGATGTGCTTCGGGGCTTGGTGGATTTTTCGCAGCATCACCAGCGGCAGCACTTCTACAATGTGAGTGCTGTCGATCGCATAGATATCTCCAGCAATATGAAAAAGCAACAATAACATTGCTGTAGGCTGCCGAAACAAGTTCGTTGCTGAGCCTACCGCGAACTCAACTGCTGCAGTATCTATCTGGGGAATTAAAGATCGAAGATTGATTCGATCTGCTTGCGAATTAACTGGAATGGAGTTTCTTCTTTCGTCGCTTCAGTCACGGTCACTCCCAAACTTTTAAGTGCTTCTTGACGCTGACACAGTGCCTCCGCAATCTGATCGGCTAGTTCACGATGGCTACTGAGTAAACTTTGTAGATTAGCGTGATCCACGACAAACAGAATTGTATCTTCGATCGTGCGTAAAGTCGCGCTTCGAGGGATTCCCAACAACAGCGACATTTCTCCGATAAATTCACCCGATCGTCGGACTGCCACTTGTTGATCGATCGAATCCACGACCACTTCGACTGCACCCGACAGAATCAAATAAAACGCATCGCCCGGATCATTCTCCCGCGCAATCACTTCGCCTGCTGCTAACTTTTTCCGGTAGCCCTTTTCGATGACTTGGCGTAATTCGACATCAGAACAATGTTGAAAATAGCTCACCTTCTTCAGCAAATCGCGCAGAAGCCAGCCGCTAATGGGTTTATCCGGTGCGATCGCTTTAGGCGGTGAGCCATTTTGGATGCCTTGTAGCAATTGGGCGATTGTGGGTAAATCGTTAAACACAATGTCAGTCGGAGCTGCTTTCGTATCCAGGTCACGATCGCGAAATTCTGCTTCGATCAAGAATTGCAGGGCGCTTTTGATCGAGTCTTGCTCGATCGGACGCTCGATCCACACCAGCAATTCAAACTTCAGCATCGATTTTTCTGCATCCAATCCCTTAAAGTAGACTTCCGGTGAAGGAGACGCTAATACTCGTGATTCTTGACGTGCCGCCGCTAACAGGGCTTCCATGACCGTAAGCGAATCACTTTCATCAACGACTAAAATCGGAATCACAATGCGACACTTTGGATCGCGATAGCTCCAGTTGACGACCCCATTCTCTAGAAATCGACTATTCGGCACAATCACAAACACATTATTAATGGTCCGAATGGTGGTACTGCGAATCGAGATGTCTTCAACAATTCCCGCTAATTGATCTATCTCAATGTAATCTCCAACCTTAACAGGCTGCTCGAATAACAGTGTGATGCCGCTAATGAAATTACTGGTAATGTTCTGTAAGCCAATCCCGAACCCAAGTCCGATCGCGCCTGCAAACACTGTCAGCGAACTGAAGTTGATGCCCGTTGCTTCAATCACCACGAAAAAGCCAATCAGCGTCACTACGTAACCACTGATCGTAGACAGGGATTCGCTTGTGCCGATATTCAAGCCAACTCCCGGAAACACTCGCCGTTTCAAAAGTTGCTTGGTTAAGTTAGAAATAACTAGAACAATGATGAGTTGAAACAACAATTCGACCATCGAGCCGATCGAGAATTGCTTCCCCCCAAACGTGAATAAGCGCGTTGAAAAGAAGTTAGACAACTCTTCAAATAATCCCTGAACAATGATTCCATTGAAGAGTTCGTGAAGTTCCATAAGCACAGCATTTGAACCTACACAGAAGTTAACCCTCTGACTGCATCAACGGTTTCCATCTGAAGAAGGATTTCGATC
>JACJNX010000021.1 GCA_014695255.1 Cyanobacteria bacterium FACHB-63 | reverse complement strand
TGCTACTCCCAGTTGACGGTGACAATAATCTCTGTTCCCTGCCCAGGTTGACTCTTAATGGTCAGTTGTGCGCCGATGCGCTCTGCCCGTTCGCTCATGCCGAGTAAGCCAAACCCCTCAGAGGCTGGAATATTCCCGATTCCAAAGCCCTGCCCATTGTCACTCACACGCAAGCAAACCTGATCGCGATCGTAGATTAGCTCCACTCGAATTTCGTCGGCATTGGCATGTTTAATCGCATTGGTTAATGCCTCCTGCCCCATCCGTAGTAAGTTATTCTCGACTTCAGTGGGGAGAGCATACACTGCCCCCTCGATCTCATAGTGCAAAGTGGTATCCATTGCGGCAGCTCTCGTTTGAGCGATGAGACGATGGAGAGCGCTCTGTAAATTGCCTTCTTCCAAAAGCTGAGGACGGAGTGCGACGACCGATCGCCGTGCTTCAGTCAGTCCAGTTCGCGCCAATTCTTTGCTCAGGTCTAGGTGTGCCCTCTATGGGTATTGTCAACTTAACCAGTGTCAATCAAAATTAGGCACGAGCATCCCTTGATCGCTAGCATCGCTCAATATTATGCAACAGTTTTCAAACAGGCAACTTCCCGCCAATCCTCGAAGCGTTGGCGCAGTTGGTCTCGATATTGTTTCGCACTTAGTTCATGTTGTTTTGGGTGAAAATGTCCTCGAATCGGGTCAAAAGCAGAGAGAAATCGCTGTGCCTGCCCTGGGGATTTGAATCGTCGCATTTGTCGTTCTCGTGTTCTTGTCGGTTGGTGCGAGTTCTCGGCGCGATTGTTCAGTCCCTTGTGCTGTCGATGCTCGACACTCGGCATTACTTGTTTCTTTACTGCTTCGTCGCTTTTCAATTTGCCGGTGGCTAGCACCCGTGGCACGAAGCCTTGTTTCTTCAGCAGTTTGCGAAAGAATCGCTCTGCCGCTTTAGTATCACGTTGCCGTTGCAGCAAGACATCCAGTACATTTCCTTCTGAATCCACTGCCCGCCACAGATAGTATTGCTGTTTCTGAATCGTGACCACGACTTCATCCAAATGCCACTTGTCGGTTATGTACGGGCGTTTGCGTCGAAGCTGGTTCGCATACTGCTGCCCGAACTTTTGACCCCATTCTCGAATCGTTTCGTCAGTCACCTCAATGCCACGATAGAGCATCAGTTTCTCGATATCCCGGTAGCTCAATGGAAAGGTATAGTACAGCCAAACGCAATGGCTAATATTTCGCTCCCGGAATCGATATCGGAAATACAGGGGGAGGAAGTTGCGATCCAGGTTGAACCAGTACGATTATTCTACAGTCCGGTTAAGCTGACAATGCCTTCAAACTCTTACCATCTTTGCGACACAACCACAGGCTGTCTTAGTACAGTCTGTAGCGCTTGCAGAAGTTCTTGAATGGTGTAGGGCTTAGCAATAAAGTGTTTGATCCCGCTCGCCTCTCTCAATTTATCGTTAGACACAAATCCACTGATTGCGATCGCTTTGAGATCTGGCTGTATTTTTTGTAGGGTTTGAATTGTTGTCGGCCCATCCATAGATGGCATCATCATATCGATTAGGGCGACGGCAATCTTGTCTTTGTGTTGGGCACAAAGCGCAATGGCTTCAATTCCATCATTAGCGAGTAGAACATGATAGTTATAGGCCTCCAGCGAAGCTTTGGTTGTTTCTAAAATTTCTACTTCGTCATCTACGACAAGAATCCATTCTGAATTTCCATCAAGCAGATTGGAGGGCTCCGCTTGTGGAGCAATGGTTGCTTCTATAGCTGGTAAAAATACTTTAAACTCAGTTCCTTTACCAACCTTGCTGAATACATCTATGAATCCTCCGTGGCTTTTTACAATGCCTCTTACAGTAGAAAGCCCTAGTCCTGTCCCTTTACCCATCTCTTTCGTTGTAAAAAACGGTTCAAACATTCTGTCTATCACCTCGACTGGCATTCCGGTTCCCGTGTCTTTTACACGGAGTCCAATATATGAACCGACAGATGCATCAAGATTCATCCGAGCATAGTGTTCATCTATAAATCGGTTCTCAGCAGAAATAGTGAGTGTACCGCCATCCAGCATGGCATCACGAGCATTGACGACCAGATTTATCAGCACCTGATGTAGATGAGTTGCATCTCCAGAAACTGACCAAAGCCCTGGCTTCACATCAGTTAGCACTTGAATCGATTTAGGAAACGTCTTCTCAGCAATTTGTCTTACTTCATAGATCAGAGGCTCTACTTGTACGCTCTCTCGACTGCCTTCTATACCGCGAGTAAATTGAAGCACTTGCTTGACAAGCGCAGCACCACGTCTAGTATTCGTTTCAACGATTTTGAGCAAATTCTGGCTCTTCTCATCAGCATTGGGAAACTTTAACTGTAACAGTTGGGCTGTACTGAGAACAGGGGTCAGAATATTGTTGAGATCATGGGCAATACCGCCTGCAAGTGTACCCAAACTTTCGAGCCGTTGCGTTCTTAGAAATTGATTTTCGAGCTGTTTCTTTTCAGTAATGTCTGTATTAACCGTCAAGACAGATTGAGGTTGTCCCTGAACGTTACGCATCAGAGTCCAACGGCTAGCAACAATGATTTCTTTGCCCTGTTTATTGATTTGATGCAATTCACCCTGCCAGCTACCACGTTCCATCAAGGCACTTTGAACGCTTTCAAGCTGCTTGAGGGCGTCTGATCGATACAGCAGTTGATTCACATTTTGGTGAAGCGCCTCCTCAGCGTTCCATCCGTAGACCTGCTCTGCCCCCTTGTTCCAATACTGAATTTTGTTGTCCAAATCTCGTACCAGAATCGCATCGGTTGTGATGTTGAGCAGTGCTGCTTGTTCGCGAATCTTATCTTCCGCTTGCTTGTGCTGCGTCAGGTCAAGGACAAAGCCAACGATCTCTTGCTGAGATTCATCCAGCAACGCTCCACCAATCATGACAGGAATGCGGTGTCCATCCTTGTGAAAATATTCCTTCTCAAAAGTACTAAACACTCCAGAATTGGCTAATTCTGCTACTGCAACTTCATGGAGATGGATATGTTCTGGAGGTGTCATTGCTTGCCAGTTTAACCTTCCGGCTTTCAGGTCAGCGCGATCGTATCCCACGATTTGGAGGAAGGCATCATTGGCGTCGGTAATGCTGCCATCTGCCGTGCTAAAAATAACTCCAATAATATTAGATTCAATCAACCGTCGAAATCGAGCTTCACTGCGCTGTAGTGCTCTAAATGCTTGCTCGCGTTCTGCTTCTACCTGCTGGCGCTGTTGAATTTCCTCTTCTAGCCACTCATTTTGTTCAGCCAATCGCTTGGTCAGGTTTTGTAGCCGAACGTGAGTATTGACTCGTGCTAAAACCTCCTCATGATTGAGTGGTTTCGTGATGTAATCGACTGCCCCAAGATTTAATCCTTTGACCTTATCCACGTTATCGCTAACAGCCGTCAGAAAAATGATCGGAATTTCTTGTGTGGCTGGGTTTGCTTTTAGGCGACGGCACGTTTCAAATCCGTCAATTCCAGGCATGAGGATGTCTAGCAAAATCAAATCAGGTGGAGCATACTCTACTAGAGCGATCGCTCTTTCCCCATCTTCAGCCACCACTACTTTGAAACCAGCAGCCTCTAGCAAGTCGAGCAATACATCTAAATTCGTGGGCGTATCATCCACGATCAAAATGACATCTTCTTCCACAACGCCTCTATTCATCAGAAATACCTCTTACAAATTGCTGCAAAAATTCCAAAATTTGCCGTCCCTTAAATGCTTTGGCAAGCTGCCGCAAGTGAGTGGCAAAAGAACTCCACTGCTGATTCGACTCCTCTAGTTGTATCGCTCGTTTGGTAATGGCTCGAAAATCCCCTCGCATGCCTAAATCTAGAAAAATAGCAATCTCTTCTGCAGGTGGAATTGGAAAGTCAGGGGAAACTGACGAAGAACTGGCTTGGCTGTTTTCCTGGTTATCACTTTCCTCAAAGGGTGCTCCAATTTCGCTCTCATTCTCGTAGATCCATTCCAGCTTCAGGTGCTCCTGCAATTTTTGGAGGAGATCGTCTTCTCGAATGGGCTTCGGCAGAAAATCGTTGCAACCCACCTTGAGGCTCTGTTGCTGATCGAACTCAAAGACGCTAGCCGAGATTGCAATCACCACGATGTCTTTGAGGGCAGGCATTGATCTGAGCCGACGGGTCGCCTCAAAACCATCTAGATTTGGCATCACCAGGTCAATCAGGACGGCATCGGGCTGAAACGCTTGCGCCTTATCTAGTCCATCTTGACCATCTACCGCATCTAATACGTCAAATCCGATCGGCTCTAGGAAATTGATGAGGACAGAGCGGTTCGTCGCTTTATCGTCTACAACTAAAATTTTCCGCTTGTTGCCTTTGACTCCTGTAATCGTGCGCCGAAGGGCATGAGCCGTATCCGCCAATGAATCAGTGGCTGGCAGATCTAAATCAAACCAAAATGTGCTGCCTACCCCCAAGGTACTCTTGACCTGAAGCGTTCCACCCATCAGCTCAACCAGTTGACCGCTGATGGCTAATCCTAACCCTGTTCCTTCTGGCTTGCGACTATTTTCACCGACCTGTTGAAACGGCTTGAAAATCTCACCAAGCTGATTCGTGGCAATGCCAATGCCGGAGTCCTCGACTTGAAAGCGAAGCTTCTGCTCGTGATAGCCTACCTGAAAGGTGATTGTTCCTGTTTCAGTGAATTTGACGGCATTGCCCAGCAGGTTCAGCAAGACCTGGCGCAGACGTTTGTCATCTGCCCGAATTACCTTAGGCAGAGGAGACAGCGTTTGATAAATTAATGAAATCTCTTTTTGTTCAGCTTTAATTCTGCAAATCTCTACGATGCTTTGTAAGAATTCAGCAAAATTAAACTTCTTCGGATACAGTTCCATCTTACGGGCTTCAATTTTGGAAAGATCCAGAACATCATTGATCAGCGTCAGCAAGTGTTCTCCACATTGGTGAATGATCGCAATGCGATTCTTTTGCTGTTCGGATAACGATCGGTCTTTTTGACAAATCTGGGTATAGCCTAGGATGCCATTAAGGGGTGTGCGGAGTTCGTGACTCATGTTTGCCAGAAACTCGCTCTTGGCTCGGTTAGCAGATTGGGCTATCTCTTCTGCTCGTTGTCGATCGCGCACCTCCTGCTGAAGCTGCACGGTTCGTTCTTCGACTTTCGCTTCCAGGGTTTTACTATATTCCTCTAGCTGTTCATGCGATTGTCTCAAGTCAGCGTTAGCGACTGCCAGATCTTGGTAAAGACGGGCATTCTCAATGGAGATCGCTGCCTGAGAGGATAAAAGCTGTAAAACTTCGACTCGTTCTGCGGTAAAAGCACCTGTCGTTAAATTATTTTCCAGATAAAGAACGCCAATGAGCTTACCTTGATGAACGATCGGGGCGCACAAAACGGATTTTGGCTGGTGATCAAGAATATAACTATCCGTTGTGAACATCCCCTCACGGGTGGCATCATTCAGAACCACATTCTCCTGCGTTTGTCGCACATAGTTGATGATGGATAGGGGTAACGGGCTTGTCTCTACAGCAATAGATTGTTGAACGGTAATCTCGTCTTGATTAATGCGTCCGGCAGCTTCGATGAAGAGTTTCGAGTCTTTTTCTAAAATTAGAATTCCTGTTTCTGCACCTGCATTTTCGAGCAAGATCTGCATCAATGTTGTCAGCAGCTTGCTTAAAACAATCTCACCTGAAAGAGCTTGTGCCGCTTTCATAACAGTAGCTAAATCCAGGCTGTGATTCGCTTTAAGATGGTCTGTCGTTCTTTGGGGAATTGTTGCTTTTGTTCCGCTCTTAGTTGAAGTCCTGGTTAAAAATTGAGGATATTTTTCTTCTAACTGCTCAACTTTAGCTTGAGCGCCCCAAACTTGATAAGCATAATGCGCCTTCTGTAAATAGAGTTGAGCGATCGCATCTCTCCCCCATCCTAAATAACACTTGCCTGCCAGCTCATACGCCAGTGCTTCTTCATTCAGATATTCGTTTTCTTTAGCCAGAGCAATGGCTCTGTCATACATCTCCATTGCTTCTACTTTTTCATCTAAAACTCGATGCCGCTCTGCCTCTACTAAATAGAATTTGTGCAGATAATTCATGGGAGCGTAATGCACCCAATTCTGAATTTTTTCTTGATTAGCGTTTACTTTGTCAAGAATGCCTTGTTGCTCTGACTGAGGAGCGTCAGAATATACTGCCAGCTTGATTAAAGAGTCATAGAAATGGAAGAAGGAAATATGGGGCGTGGCAATAACTACGTCCAAATAGTTTTCTTCGATCGCGGCATTTTCGATCGCTTCTGAGTAATTTTCAAATAAATAACAGAGAAAGAGCTTATTTAAATAGGTATAAGCGATCGCGGCTCTGTCGTTTGCTTGCTTGTGTAGTGGTATCCCTATTTGTTCATCGTAAGCTTTGCCCTGGAGACGGCAAGGATTTTCACTTTGCCCCAGCAAATTTAAGACAGCTTGCCAAAAGATGTCGTAATAATTAAGTGCTGTTTTTTGCTTGATGGTATCAATTGCATCTCTATGAATTGGCATCTCTCTTGCAAGGGCGGTCAATTCTTTGCCGCTGTAGTAAGCGAAATAAGAGCTTACTAATAGGCTAAAGGCAGCCCATTGTAAATCTCCTGTCTCTATCCCAATGGAATAAGCTGACATCAAAGGCTCTAACGTATTTCTCAGGGGTTCTTTCCAATGTCGGATAAAGATATTGACGATGCCGATCGTTTTAGCTTTGATTTCTTGAGTATTTAATCTTGATAGTAGATTTAAAGCTAATTGACCAAACTGATAGCCTGAGTCAATATCTCCTACAACTCCGCAAAGTACAAGACCATAATTGGCATAAGCGTTAGGAGAAACGGGAGCATTACCGTATTGAACTGATAGATTGACTTGTTTGCACACCGCCAACGGCAACAGTGTAGGAGCAGCAATGTAGGCAGGAGCAAAGATACTTGCTAAAAGTTTAATGGCTGCTAGTTTGTAGGGATCGCTCATTTGAGGTAGATCGACTAAATCCTCAATTCGCCTCCCACTCAAAATCGCCGCAGTTTCGGAAAGTGCTTGTCCAATATCGGATGGAGCTGGATTTTCGGGAAAATTCACTCCCAATAGCTTTAAGGCTTGTAGTGCCGTATTAATTGCTTCTAGCAATTTGTTCTGCAATATATGAGCTTGAATCTGAATCTCATATACTTTCACTTTTTCCAATAAGGTTTGAGCGCAGTTTTGCACAATGTCAACGAATCGCTGTACTGCCTCAAAATCACTGCTCAAATATGCCGATTCTGCTGCTTCGGTGTGCAGTGCTAATGTCAGTTCGCACTCAGTCTCCCAACTCAAATCTCCTAATAGTTCTAAACCGACTTGCAAATATTTGGTTGCCGCAATAGAAGCAGTTGCCGCTTTGGCTTTCTGTCCAGCAATTAAATTAAGCTTGGCGATTTCAATTCGTTCTGCTTTATTCGTGATTAGCTCAATTCCTAGGTTGAGGTGATCGACAATTTCAAATATCTTTTCTGATAATGTTTCTGGTGGCGTGTTTTGCCAGAGTAAACGACCAATTTGCAAATGAGTTGCTTGCTTAGAACTATCATCAATCAGTGCATACGCAGCTTGTTGCACTCGATCGTGGAGAAACCTAAATTCTAGGCTTACTAAATGTGTATCAATCAGATCTTCAGATGCAAGCGTTAATCCAGAGGTTGGTAATACTAAACCTTCTTCAATCGCTGGCAATAGGTTTTGATAGGTAACGGCTGGCGATCGCTTATCGATGATTGAAAGTGTCTGTAAATCAAACGTGTTACCCATACAAGCGGCTAACTGCAACACCTGTTGAGTCGATTCAGGTAACTTTCGCAACTTCTGAATCATCAATTCAACCACATTATCAGTAATGCCGATTGTCTCAATTTGGCTAATATCCCACTGCCAACCCGGTTTACCAACCTCTAATAGAGCCGTGAACGTCAATAGATTTTCTTGATACAGCGTTTTGAGAAATTGATTGACAAAGAAGGGATTGCCCGATGTTTTGCGGATGACTAATTCAGCTAATGGTTGGACAGAAATTGCATCACTATGTAGCGTGTCAGCAATGAGATGGCTAGTATCTGCGAGGGCTAAAGGCGCTAAGGTAATTTCATGAATGACAACGGCTTTTGATCGCAGTGCATCCAGAGCCATCATCAAGGGATGGCTTGGGCTGACCTCATTATCTCGATAGGCTCCAACTAAAAACAAATAGCCTATTTCTGAATCGGTCAGGATCACATCTAGCAACTTCAGCGTGGCAGAATCAGCCCATTGCAAATCATCGAGAAACAAAACTAAAGGATGCTCTAGTGAGCAGAAAACGCGAATAAAGTTTTGAAAGACTAAATTGAACCGGTTTTGTGCTTCTGTAGGTGCCAGACTAGGAGCGGCAGGTTGCTTGCCAACAATCAATTCTATATCTGGAACCACATCAATAACGACTTGAGCATTATTACCCAAAGCAGCTAGAAGCTTGGTTCGCCATTGAATCAATTGTGCTTCACTCTCAGTTAAAAGCTGTTTTACTAATGACTGAAAGGCACTAATAATTGCAGAGTAAGGAATGTTGCGTTGAAATTGGTCAAATTTACCAGAGATGAAGTACCCTCTGGCACCCACGATCTGTTTACGAACCTCATTGACTAGCGATGATTTACCAATCCCAGAGTACCCCTTCACCAACACGGCTTCCGTTTTGCCAACACTGACGCGATCGAAGGTATTCATTAACAAACTGACTTCGCGATCGCGTCCATATAGCTTTTCTGGGATCAGAAATTGGCTAAATAAATCAAACTCTCCCACCTTGAAACGGGAAATCGTACCAGAAGAGTGCAGCATCTCTAGACACGTTTCTAAGTCAGCCTTCAACCCTAGTGCGCTCTGATAACGGTCTTCTGCCGTCTTCGCCAGTAGCTTCATGACAATGTCAGACACTGCTTCTGGAATATCTGAATTGACACGATGAGGCAGGACTGGTGCTTTAGCAATGTGACAGTGAATCATCTCCAAGGTATCCGCCGCTTGAAACGGCAACTGCCCAGTCAACATCTCATAGAAAGTAACGCCTAGAGAATAAAAGTCAGTGCGGTAGTCGATCGAGCGGTTCATTCTCCCGGTCTGCTCGGGGGACATATAAGATAGTGTTCCTTCAAGAACGTTACTAGTCGGCGAATTTTCGCGCGGCAGGCGTGTAGAAATCCCAAAATCAATCAGCCTGATTTCACCCGTTTTTTCATTAACAAGAATGTTGTCAGCTTTAATATCTTTATGAACAATACTTTGCTGATGAAGCTGCGCCAGGACTGAAGCTAAATGAATTGCAATTTGTAAAAATTTGTTTAGCTCGAATCGTCCTACAGCGATCGCCTTCGCTAACGAATCTCCATCAAAGTCAGTCAGGATGAGGGCTAACCCATTTCGGTAGCTTTCTAAGGCTAATGGCTTGACAACTTTTTCGATCTCTAAGTCTTGAAGAATTTGATATTCGTGTCTTAGCCGAGCCAATTCGTCGATCGTTGGATACTCAGCTTTCAGCGTTTTGATAATGACACTCGTTGGTTCCAGATTGCTGTTAGACGCCCTCTGAGCCCGGTAAACGTAGCTAGTGAATCCTTCATGAAGGACTTCGAGCAAGGTGTAGCCAGCAATCGTAATACTCATCTTTTTACAAACGGATACTCTTAAATGTTGAATACTCGACTTCCTCCAGGTTAGGTATGGAACGAGTAATTTGATGAGCTTGTGAACGGGATAAAGGGGTCTCTCTCCCTAGAATAGACGGCAAGTATTAAAGACGACAGGGAGACAATAATACTTCACCTTGTCAACTTTCGAGACAGTTTTTATCTCTAAAAGGAATTAAGGCTAGCTTTGGAGACAGTCTTTAAGTAGCAACTAGTTGCGGGTTTCCCCATCGAGCAAGACTTAAGTCTTCAAGGATTAGGGTGCTTGATTTTGAACATCCGCGCTTAGGTTGAGAATGCCGATCCACGTGATTTTGTGGCATTTGTTTTAGAGGACGTTTGAGAAGTAGCTGAATAGGGGTACGAATAGGAATTCACGTCGAAAGATCGTCAAGTTGGAAGCGGTGAAAAACATCTTCACCAGTGTTAGGATCGTGGATTAAAAAAGGTGTAATTCTGGCTGAGCTGTGTAGTTCCATTGAGGCAAGCGTTGGTCAAAGATGGTCTTCATCCTCGATTTGAAGTTTTCAGCAACTTTGCGCCCCGTTTAGTAGGGCTTATCGAGAATCGTTGTAAAAACCTTCAATCCTGTCCGAGTGGTGATGATTGCTATCAAGTCTTGAAGCAGTTGCACACTCTGTAGAATCACGCCCTGACAGGCACGGGATGCGCCCTTTGTGCGAGATGGTGACCCCTGTCAGCATTGCACCGTCGAAATAAGCAACGGGTTCTAAGGTACCGAACGCTTTGACTGTGGGCAAATTTTAGACTTGACTCACCATGTTTTTGGATCTCCAACATTGTTGTGATGCTGTTGCAAAAGGTTTAAGCTGCCTGACCCGGTTTCAGTACAACTTTGATACAGTGGTCTCGCTTGTGCTTGAAAATCTCGTAAGCTTGTGGAGCTTGTTCGATCGGCAGACGATGCGTGATCAGAAAAGACGGATCAATCTCGCCGTTTTGAATCCGTTCGGTTAGAGGACGCAAATAGCGATGTACATGAGTCTGTCCGGTTTTCATCGTTAACCCTTTGTTCATGAACGCGCCCATCGGAAGCTTATCGACAAATCCGGTATAAACACCAGGAACCGAGACTGTCCCGCCTTTGCGACACGCCAAAATCGCCTGACGCAATACATTCGGTCGATCGGTTTCCATCCGGGCCGCTTGCTTGACGCGATCGTAAAAGCCTTCCAAGCCAAATCCGTGGGCTTCCATGCCAACCGCATCCATGACCGAATCGGGTCCGAGTCCACCCGTCATTTCGTTCAGCATCTCACCTACCTCGACTTCGGCAATATTTAGCACTTCTGCACCACCGTCTTTTGCCATTTGCAAGCGTTCAGGTACGAGGTCGATCGCGATTACCCGCTCTGCTCCCAGCATAAAGGCGCTTCTAATCGCAAACTGTCCCACTGGACCACAGCCCCAAATGGCAACCGTATCTCCAGGCTGAATGTTGCAGTTTTCCGCTGCCATATAGCCTGTCGGAAAAATATCGGTGAGAAACAGAACTTGCTCATCGGTTAATCCATCAGGAACCTTGAACAATCCCACATCTGCAAACGGAACCCGCGCATATTCTGCTTGTCCCCCTGCATACCCTCCGGTTAAATGTGAGTAGCCGAATAGTCCAGAGGGTGAATGCCCCATCTCTGCTTCTGCCATCCAAGGATTGGGATTAGAATTATCGCACAGTGACCAGAGCGTTCTTTTACAAAAGAAACACGAGCCACAAGCGATCGAGAACGGCACCACGACGCGATCGCCGACTTTTACATTCTTGACACCGCTTCCGAGTTCAACGACTTCGCCCATAAATTCGTGTCCCAAGATGTCACCTTTTTGCATCGTGGGATTCCAGCCGTCGTAGAGATGTAGATCAGACCCACAGATCGCTGTAGAGGTGATTTTGACGATCGCATCGCGGGGATTGATAATTTTGGGATCGGGAACGGTCTCGACTCGCACATCATTCGCACCGTGCCAGCAAACTGCTTTCATTGTTGTAGTCTCACTTAATTCAAGTTATCAAGGTTAGCTTTGACCTTTGGGCTGTCCTTCGGTGGTAGCAACTTCTCCGGTTTCCATCAGCATCTTGAAGCGGCGTAAATCGTCGCCGAGCTGCTGTTTTGGAGATTCACCAAACAGTTTCGCGATGATGTCTCCGACCGCTCCCGCAGGTGGACTGTACTCCATCACAACTTTGACAACGGTGCCGCGATCGTGAGTCTTGGGCTTGAACTGAATCGAACCTGAATTTGCGACATCTGCACTTTCCACGGAAGCCCAAGCAATTAATTCGTTTTCTTGGTCTTCGACGATCATGGCATCCCATTCCACACTGTTACCAAGTGGAGCGCTGGTTTTCCAATGTGAGCGCTTCGCATCGTAAACCTTCACTTCTTGAAGATGCTTCATGAAGCGGGGCAGGTTCTCAAAGTTATGCCAGAAACGGTAGAGTTCTTCGGGCGATTTGCTAATAGTGACAGATTTCTCAACCTTGATACTTTGATTCATGGTGATTGGGTCCTAGACGCGACTTCAGGCTGGTGCGCGATGGAAAGGGTCGGAATAAACGAAAAGCGCGCAGTAATTGGAGCAGCTTCACATAGCAGCAATCTTCTCAAACTAGACAGCGAGTAGTAGAATTACGTCACCCTAACGAAGGATGACAATCGATGTTGAATGCTATGAGTCTTCCTGTTAATTGAGTCTTAACCGTACAACCCCAATTCTCATGCTTCTTGCTCTAGTGCTGCCTTGAGCCGAATTACTACACCCATAAATGCAAACTCTGGGACAAAGGTAGCGCTCTGTCCCAGAGTTTGCAGCAATAACAATCTAGAAAACTCGCAGACTGTTGTTCTCTAATAATTTGTAAAAGGGGTTGTTTGAGCAATAGTCTTTGGGTGATGTTTCAAGATTGTCGCGCTGAATTTCTGCCTAATGAAACACGCACGCAATCGCCAGGAATAGCACGATTGATGAAGTGCAACCACTGAAACGAGGACAACTCAAATGCAGAACGATCGCTTAACGCTGCAAGATCCGCGTCAGCAGTATCCACAACCTCCTTTTCCACGTCAACCGCAACCCGTACCGGGACTCGCTCAACAGATGGATCCACAACCGGATCACGGCGAACAAAGCTACAAAGGCTCTGGCAAGCTGATGGGTCGAAAGGCATTGATTACCGGAGGCGATTCTGGAATCGGACGTGCGGTTGCGATCTCGTTTGCGCGTGAAGGTGCAGATGTAGCGATTTCTTATCTTCCGAGTGAAGAAAGCGATGCCAAAGCGGTGATCGAATTGATTGAACAAGCGGGACGCAAAGGGATCGCACTTCCGGGCGACATTACCGATGAGCAATTCTGTCGCCAGCTTGTCGGAAATGCCGTGTCAGCGCTCAACGGATTAGATATTCTCGTCAACAATGCAGGGGTGCAGAAGTCCTATCCCTCGATTCTCGACATTCCGACTGAACACTTCGACAGACTGATGAAGACAAATCTGTATGCAATGTTCTGGATTACGCAGGCAGCAGTGCCTCACTTAAAGCCTGGTGCTGCCATTATTAACACCACTTCAATTCAAGGATATAAACCTTCTGCCACACTCGTCGATTATGCCATGACAAAAGCTGCGATTGCGGATTTCAGCAAAGCCCTATCAAAACAGCTAATCGAACAGGGTGTGCGTGTCAATGCGGTGGCGCCAGGGCCGTTCTGGACACCGCTACAGCCGACGGGTGGACAGACGCAGGACAAGATTGAGAAATTTGGCTCAGAAGCGCCAATGGGACGACCTGGACAACCTGTAGAAATTGCGCCTGTCTATGTGCTGCTGGCTTCTCAAGAAGGGAGCTACATCACTGGAGAAGTGTATGGTGTGACAGGCGGGACTGGAATTGCGTAGAAAGCTTAGTGCCTAGTGCAGCGTCACAGCTTGATTTTAGGGTAGACAGACGTGAGCTTGCATCGGGCATTGAAATGACTCCTCGAAACGAGTCTTTGATAACCTGGCGGCGCGAGCAAGACCTCGGTCGATTCAAGAACATCTCACAAATCGAGCATTTCCGTCACCGCTCCCCGATCAACTGCTTGGTCAATTTGGTCTGTGGCTTGATTGCCTACTGCCATCAACCGAAGAAGCCCTCGATCGTGCTCAACGGCAACTTGCTCTCTGCTGCTTAACCGGAGCTGACGTTATGTACGTTTGGAGCCATCGGTAGAACTAGTCGCTGAGGATGAAGGAGTGATTATTATAGGCAGTCTTGATGCACTTGTCCTAAAAATACTGCTGATTCGCCTGCTCAACCCGTTCTCGCTCGTGGTAGCTTTACTGATAGTAAGGAATCTCTTGTACCACATCGTCTATATGAGTAAAGGTAGCTATTTCATTAGTTCGCTTCCCACTGCTTCAAAAGTGGGTTTAACCCTGTTTCTAATGGGTGCAGGACTGCTACTCGGTCTTTATTCTGTTCGTGCAACTACCTCCCAAGCCCAGCAGAACCAATCTGGATCTTCCACCGTCTCGTATGATTGTGATACGGCTGGCGTAATCACCGTGACTCGACAAGGAAGCAGCGATCGCTATACCTATGATGCCGTCAATAACAGAGGAGAAACGATTAGAATCTCAAATGGAACCAGTTATACTGCTGGTACTACTAGGGTTTATACCTTTGCGACAGGTGATACCCGGTTTTTGATTGAAGATCAAGGCAATGGTAGAGCCACGCTTTCAACAAGTCAGGGTGGTGATAATTACACAAATTTCAACTGTACTGTTACTTCAAACAATAGCGGATCACCTAGTTCTCCTGCGCTTCCCGCCCTTTGGTGAGATCGATCTCACGGTAAGGCTAGACGGCATTGATGCTCTTATAGATGTCAAATCTTCTTTGGGTTCTAAGCAGGACTCACATCAGGTGCCTCGAAAGTTGAGCGCGTTCTGCGAATCAGGTGATACATCTCTTGCGCCACATAGCGTTTGAGACGGCGAATCATCTCTCGTTTCGATAACCCTTGTGCCGTCCGACGTGCCACGTAGTTCTGGGTCAGCGGATGCCATCGCATTCGCACAATGACCACGCGAAACATCGCGGCTTCGCCTGACGGTTTCCGCCTCGGTTGAGGCGATGGCGCTGGGTTTTGCCCGGAGACGCTGGAATCGGACAGATCCCGCATATCTTGGCAAAGGCAGCTTCTGAATGCACGCGCGCGATATTATCGCCAAAGGTGATCAGCATCTTGGCAGTCGTATCGGTTCCAATGCCAAAGGCTTGCACTAATTCGGAAGCTGCTGCTTGGGTGAGGGTCGCGAGATGCTGGGCGTGTGTTTCAATCTCGTCATGTAACTGTGTCCAGCGTTTTGCCATTGCCGCGAGGGCATACTGCATCGTCGCCATCGGCGTGTCGAGTGTCCCAACTTCGAGTTGTGCACAAGCTTGAATCAACTGGGGAGTGGACAAGGGTTCCAACTGTACTCGTAACTCTGCATCGGCTGTGACAACCATGACTTTGAGTGCCACCATTACTTGAGTTTGGGCTTTGACCGCTGTATCTGTGCCGCTTTGAGAATCCGGATTATTTCCACCGCTCCATCCGCTGCTTTAGGAACGTTTGACACAAAACAGTGTACAAACCCGGTGCTACTATTATCGCTTGCTTTAACTTCCTTGAAACACTGACTTGACATTCAAGATAATCGCTAGAACATTATCCACAACACTTTTACCCCTGGCTCACTGTCTTCCCCACCCTCGATGTAGCCGCCTAACTGTGCGATCCACCCAATGTTAAACAAACGGGCAGTTTGATCGAACGAAGCAGGACTTGTATGAGCCCTGCTTCGTTTGTCGTTACTTAGGCATTAACCGTCAGATTACGCACGGCATACTTTGAATCAAAGGTAGGATTGGTCAGAATCCGAATCATACCTGCTACTTCTGCACGAGTCGCTTGCAGCTTTGGATTGAGAGCCTCTAAATTGGGGTAGTTCAGAATCCAACCTTTTTGGGTTGCGCGGGCGATCGCAGATTTAGCGAAGCTACTAATCTTGCTAGCATCGATGTAACGATTCAAGAGAGTTAGATTGGGCGTTTCGATCCCGGTTCCACGTGACGCTAAGGCGGAGATTGCTTCTTCGCGAGTAATGGTTGCATCAGGCTTAAAACTACCATTAGGATAACCTCTCATATACTTTGCTTTAAACGCTCGACGAATCGCTAAATTTGCCCAATGTGTCTCTGGGACATCGGAAAAGACAACGTTAGAAGTTTCAGTGAGATTAAACACTCGAACCAGCAGTGCTGCAAATTCAGCACGGGTCATCATTGCATCAGGACGAAATTTTCCAGTTCCATCGCCGCTAATTTTGCCTTCTTGTTCGAGCGAAGCGATTAATGTACCAGCCCAATGTCCTTGAATGTCGGTCAACATGATTTAAATTCTCTGAATTGCTGTAGATGTACAGGTGGATGAAAGAGGCTGTGTGTCTCGTCTGTAGCCTTTTTTCATCTCGATGTTTAAAGCTTCAGAAGGAGTCGGTTGCATTCCCGAACGATGATGGTACCCTCATGGGTAATTTTAGGTGCGATACAGCCACAAGCTGATTCAACATCAGGGTATGGGTTCATTGCCTGAAACGCCCCGTCGATTAAAATCGGGAGCTACATGGACAACCCCACCTTGTCGTCTAGCTTGGAATTCTATTCAGTAGTCATCCAGAATTCACGCAAGCAGTCTCATGCATTCGTGGAACAGTACCCGTCCGGTTACTGTCAGTGAAGCTTGACACTTGCTAACTTAAAGACCCCAAGAAAAGGACTCTCAGATAGCAACTTGCTGTTTGTCAATTCCTTCACTGGCTTAACGAGTGGCTCAAAATGCTGCTCTAAGCGATCGCAATGTTTCTCCTAGTTTAAGGATCAACCTCATGAATTTTCCTAAATTACGATTTCACTCTTTGCTCATTTTGGCGCTATGCAGTCTAGTTGTTTTCTTCTGCATCGCAACTTCGATTGTTTCGGCGCATCCGAGTGATCCTATTATCGTTCAGCAACCCACAATGATTCGCTTGCAACGTGCCAATACTTTTGAACTGCAAGGGGAGGGGGTTCGCATTACTTACTCTGCAACCAGTATCAATGGTGAACCTGAGTTGCGCTATCAGGCTTTGCAGCGGCAACGTACCTTTAGAGGCAGCGAGATTCGCTCGACAGAAACAGAAATTGGGCAATTGTTAACCGTTACCCTCGAACAGGTTCCCGACTTGCGAATGACCACGCTGACTCTGTTGCTGCCGATCGTCAATTTACCCAATAGCAATACTCAACGTCCGGTACAAACGAGTGCGATTGAAACTGCTCAACGTACGAGTATTGGGGGACCGGATTTAGTTGAAGGGCAAGTTCAGACCTATCGGACGTTGCGGTTGAGAGGAACTGCTCGGTTGGTCAAATTCTAAATAAACTGGTTGCGGGTTTGCTCATGAGGGTGAATTTGTCTGAAAGCCTTTAGGTCCTTGCCCTGCCATCAACCTAAAGCAAAAAGGCATTCGCTCTAGATGTATTAGAAGAATTGCTCATGGAGATCCGCCAATATCAGAGCTTGAAAGAAAAAAAGCGGGGCATCTTTTATTGGAAATCCAATGCCTTTCTCCACTTTCATCAAGACCAAGACCAACTATTCGCTGATTTGCGGACTGGTTCAGATTGGAAGCGCTTTCCAGTAAGTACGCAACTTGAACAAGAGACATTCCTTGCCCAGGTTGAAATTGAATTGCAAAAACAGGATGCTTAGGGATGTCTGTTATTTACATAGAAATTGGAGCGGAAAGATTAGTCAGCCATACGACGATCGCTTTGCTTCACCCTGCGAAGACACTTCGTATTACGCAGGTGAATTAATGATTACTCCTGCCCAGCGCTGGACGAGAGAGCAGCAGATCGCGTTGTTGGATTCTCACCCGATGTTTATAGGCAGATGTCCGAATTGTGAGCAACTGATGCTGCAAACTCATCCGGTGCGGGTGCATTGGAATTGTGAGCATTGTGGATGGAAGGAGGATTCGGTTTAACCACTCTCAAATGAGAGATAATTCATTCAAGTTGTTGCATAATGAGCAGAAAAGGAGTGTGACCTCGATGGGAAAAGGAAGACTAGAAGCCTTCAGCGATGGGGTAATTGCGATTCTCATTACCATTATGGTCTTAGAACTCAAAGTACCCCATGGAACTGACTTCGCTGCCCTGCGCCCACTCATTCCGATTTTTCTGAGTTATGTCCTAAGTTTTATTTATCTCGGCATCTACTGGAATAATCATCATCACTTGCTTCAAGCCGCCCGACAGGTTAATGGTCAAACGCTTTGGGCAAATCTACATTTGCTGTTCTGGTTATCGCTCATTCCCTTCGTGACAAGCTGGATGGGTGAGAACTTTGCTCCTGTACCTGTCGCCTGCTATGGTACGGTTTTATTCCTAAACGCCATCGCCTACTTCATCCTGACGCGCGTTCTGATTGCCCACCACGGTCAAGATTCCACTCTTGCGATCGCAGTAGGTCGAGATTCTAAAGGCAAACTCTCGTTAGGCTTTTACGCCCTAGCCATTCTATTCGCTTTTATCAACCCCTTGATCGCCTGTGCAATTTACATCTTAGTTGCGGTGATGTGGCTCATTCCTGACCGCCGGATCGAGAAGAAGCTGACTTCGTAGGTAGACACGAACCATTCAGCGCAATGACTGAGACGGTTCGTGTCGTTGGAGAAATGATTCGGTTTAAGTGCACCCTTGCAGGATGAGCGATCAGTGATGGCTAGTCGTTCTCCAATCATTTATCAGTCGAAATGCCCAGACGCTCAGAGCAATCGTAATGATCAGTCCTAGCCAAGATCCCCAGAACGGGACAGCGGTCGCGCCAATCTGAACTGACCAGTGATTGACTAGCCTGACGAGATGAAACATTGCGACTAAAACAAAAATCACGGCAGACGTGATGAGATAAGTTCTTTCACTCATGGTTAGACCCTCTTTTCTTTCAGCCAGGGACTACGAGCAATCGAATCACTCCTCATGCTGCTATCTTGTCGCAGATGCAAGAAGATAACCTAAAAATGGTTACTTCTGCAACAAATAGTAACCTCTACAACATAACCCTAGAAATCACTGATTCAACACTCTATAATCACTACTCGCTGCTCAGAACCACCGAAGATGCCCTTGGCATTGAGGAGCATCTCCATCATGCAGGCGACACGATGCAAGGTGTAAAACCGATGGCTAAACTTTTTTGTCCAACCCTCTAAGTGAGTGATCCTTCAGCAGCGTTTGGGATATTCTAAGCATCATCAGCGTTCCTGCTCAGTCGGGCGAATCAGAATCTCATTGACATTCACATGAGTCGGTTGAGTTACAGCATAAAGGATAGCATTGGCAATATCTTCACTTTCCAGAGATTTGACTGAGCCATAAAATTTCGCTGCCTGCTCCTTCGCAGCCGGATCAGTAATATGTTGTGGTAGCTCTGTTTTCACCAAACCGGGTTCGATGATCGTGACTCGAATCTGATTCTGGTAAACTTCTTTGCGCAGCGCTTCAGAGAACGCACCCACTGCCCATTTTGTTGCGTTGTAGACACCACTTCCCGCATTCGCTACCCGACCTGCTACTGATGAAATGTTGATAATGTGTCCACTGCTGCGAGCCTTCATCAGCGGTAAAACAGCATGGGTCGCGTACATCAGTCCTAGAACGTTCAAGTTGATCATCCGTCGCCAGTCTTCAGTATTTGCACCGTCAATCATGCCGAGCAACATCACACCTGCATTGTTGACCAAGACATCGACTTGTCCCCAAGTAGACTGAGCTTTCGCGATTGCATCTCGAATTTGAGTTTCATCTGCTACATCTGCGGTGATGGGTAACGCTTCACCTCCCTTCGTTTGAATGTGGTTAGCGAGATCATTGAGGCGATCTGTCCGACGGGCGATCAAGGCAACCTTTGCGCCTTCTGCGGCGAGTTGAAAGGCGGTCGCTTCCCCAATTCCTGAAGAGGCTCCAGTGACGATTGCAACTTTTCCAGTGAGTTTTCCAGCCATCATTTCTTCTCGTAGTAGAGATGCTTGCGGTCGATTGTGATCGAAATTAGGGTACGATGCCGTCTATCCTAGAACGTAGAAGGGCTGTTAAACCACGTTCAATAATATCAACGCATCAATCACAACAAATCTGTTAATCATAGATAGCGGGAGTAGGCTTTTATGAAAATACCGTTTACTGGCGGTTGTATGTGCGGCGCAGTCCGCTATGAATGTGCGGCACAACCCCTGGCAATGGGCAATTGTCACTGTCGAGATTGCCAGAGAGCTACAGGCACTGCCTTTGCCGCAGCGGTGGTAGTACCCCGTGGAGCAGTCGCCATTACAGGTGAAGTCAATCAAATACTATGCAGTGACAGGCGATAGCGGACAACTGATCAAGCGCGGTTTTTGTCCCAATTGCGGTTCTCGCTTATTTGGTCTGCGGGCAACTGCAAACTTTTTGAGCATTATGGCAGGAAGTTTGGACGACCCGAGTGAGTTTCACCCAGCAATGGATGTTTATGTTGCCAGTGCCCAACCCTGGGATTATCTCAATCCTGACCTACCTAAGATCCCTCAGTCTTTGCCATCTGACATTCTTGCCAAACTGGAGCAAAGCTGACTTGAATTGAGTGCTATTCGTGTCCATTCTTGGCTCTGCGTAGCAAAACTATTTTTGTTCGCTGAAGCTTCCGACACAAAAGTTGAGAGAACGGCAGGAACGATCGCTTGTGTGAAAATTGCTGTGTAAGATTGAGCAAGGCGACGATTGAAGAACTACCGTGCTTAAGTTTGAGCATAGATGATTGAGTTGGCGATGCCCCCCAATGCCCTCCTACAGTGTATAAATGAGATGAGTTTCAGGAATTATTGATGGCTGATCGAGCTGAATCTGATGCCCATTATGTCTATGTTGTTCGCTGTGCCAATGGGTCTTTGTACACGGGGTATACCAAAGACATCAAAGCGCGAATTGCTGCTCATAACGAAGGGAAGGGCGGGCGATACACTAGGGCACACCGTCCCGTCGAACTGATTGCTGCCTGGAGCCTTGAAACGAAACGAGCAGCCTTGCAGATTGAATATCGCATTAAGCGATTGCCTCGCCAGAAGAAATTAGAACTTGTTCAACAGCCTGATATCCCTAAATGGCTTTGGTCTTACAAGTAGCCCTCAATCGTTCTCCTCACTCTGCCTAAGTTTTCTACTCTATTGCTATGGAATCAGGACATTTGCACTAATAAGCAATACGGATGGCAGACGAGCGATCAGATTACGACTCTCCGTGGAAAGAAATACTAGAAGCCTATTCTAGAACCAATCGAATTTAATTGACGGCAATCAACGGATTGAATGCTTCCTCATCACTTAAAGATCGCTGTTGCGGTTTGCGATGAGTAAACTGAAGCGTTGTTCCACTGAAGAGAACACGGCGCACTTCGTCGTAGAACAAGTAATCTGTGTGGGTATGAGGGTCTTGAATTCCCGACAAATGAACCCACGCCATCGATCGCGTTAATGCGACAAACAACAATGGCTCTTCCCAGGTTTTGGTGATCTAGTACGAGCGTGAAAAGATGGAATTATGCAGCCTGACTGCTTAACTTGCTAACAGGAAACGGCGGCTGAGTAAACCAAGGCTGGCTCG
>JACJNX010000020.1 GCA_014695255.1 Cyanobacteria bacterium FACHB-63 | reverse complement strand
CATTACGAGTTTGCTTTGTCTATGATGATAGCATATCGTTTCCAAGGAATCAGCCCAATGGTGAAAGTAGTTGGCATTGCAGGCAGTTTAAGACCTGGTTCATATAGTCAGAAGGCGCTGAAAGTTGCTGTCGATCGCGTCGCAGCCCTAGGTACAGAGGTAGAGATCTTGGATTTGCGATCGCTTGACCTGCCCTTCTGTGATGGTAGCGACGATTATCCGGATTATCCAGGGGTTGCAAAGCTTAAACAGGCTGTCAGTGAAGCAGATGCCGTGATTTTAGCGACACCGGAGTATCATGGCAGCGTGAGCGGTGTGCTAAAAAACGCGCTTGATTTAATGGGATTCGAGGAGTTCACCGGAAAAGTAACGGGCGTGATTAGCGTCTTAGGGGGACAGTCGAATAACAATTCGCTGAACGATTTGCGGATTATTCTGCGTTGGATTCATGCTTGGACAATTCCTGAACAGGTTGCGGTTGGACAAGCTTGGAAGGCATTTAGCGAAGACGGTAAGTTACTCGATGAAGGCTTGTCGAAGCGCTTTGATGCCTTTGCTCAGAGCTTGGTTGAGAATACTCAGAAGTTGAGAGGCTAACGTACTTCTGCTGCAATTTCATAGTAGCTTGATACAATACTGTGCCTAAATTAGACACAGTATTTTTATTGAGTAAAATCGAACTGATGAAAGAACGATCGTTCTTACAAAGCTCAATCACTTCAAGTTTGCGGGAATCTTCTTCGGCACTGTCCAGAAGTACACATTCGTTCCCTTCACGTTCACCACTCGATCGGGCTTCCAATCTCCCATATCAAACGCATGAGAGACAATTCGCGTTCCTGGTTTGAGCTTCAACAATTTTGGGCGGAGTTGCAGATTGATGCGCGGTAATAGATAAAGCGTAATTACCGTTGCCTTGCTCAAGTCTGTCTTAAACAAATCTTGCTGAGCAAACTTCACTCGATCGCTCACTCCTGCTTTTTTCGCGTTCGCATTCGCTTCCTTGATGCGCTCTGGATCAATATCCACTCCAAATCCGCGTGTACCAAATCGCTTAGCTGCAGTGATCGGAATGCGCCCATCCCCGCTTCCTAGATCATAAAGCACATCATTCTTGCCCACCTTTGCCACTTTCAGCATTGCATCGACCACCTCTGTGGGTGTCGGCACATAAGGCACATCTAGCTGCGGTGTTGCAGTCTGACTTTGCTTTTCTGAATTAGTAGTTTGCGTCTGAGCTTGATTCTCTGTTTTCGGAATCAGACTAGCGACTTGCGAACAGCCAGCAAACATTAAGCTAAAAACTCCAGCACACACCACCAAAGGACGAACAATCATTTTGATTTCTCCTAAAAACGATCGAACCTACCGACGCTGCCAATATAAAACGGGAATTCCTAGCGCTACCACAATCACACCCGCGATCGCGCCCACTTTCACATACTCCAAACTGGAATACAGCAAATAAGCACAGATCCCACAAAACAGAATCGGTGTAATCGGATAAAACGGCACTCGAAACGCACTCTGTCGCCCCGGTTCCTTAAAGCGCAGGATGATTAACGAAAAGCCAACCAGCAAGAAAAAGAACCAAAACACCGGAGCCGTATAATCCACCATCGTTTCAAAGCCTTTCCGGGTCAAGCTCCCCAACCCAACCAACAAAAGCGCGATCGCACCTTGAACCAACAGTGCCGGAATCGGCGTATTCTGCTTCGACTGCCATTGCCCCAGAAATCGAAACGCATTCGAGTCTTGTCCGAGTGCATAGTTTGTCCGCGCTCCGGTCAGCACAGTCGCATTCAACGCACCTAATGCTGAAACCGCAACCAGAAAACTAATAAACACAACCCCCGGTTGCCCAAATGCCCGACGCATCAAATCCGCAGCCACCGCAGGCGAATTCGCCATACCAGCAGCTCCCAAACCATGCAAATAAGCAAAGTTAATAGCAACATAGATCGCGGCAATAATGCCAATGCCCCAAAAGAGCGATCGAGCAATATTCCGATTCGGATTACGGATCTCGGCTGAAAGATAAGCCGCCTCATTCCATCCACCGTAGGATAGCAGCACAAAGATCATCGCCATGCCCCAATCCGTGGAAATTTTCGCGTCTGTTACGACTTGCGGGGCAGCGCCTGAAGTCGTTAAACCTGCAACAATCACTAAAACCAGTCCCAGCACCTTTGCCGCCGTCAGCCAGTTCTGAACGCCTTTCCCTTGTCTCAATCCCAAAATGTTGATCAGTGTGAAGAGCACGATCGCGCCCGCCGCATAGATCGACCCGGAGAAAGCACCCAACGGCAAGATTTCAGACGCATAATCTCCAAACACATAAGCCAACAGCGCGATCGACCCAGTTTGCACCACCATCATGCGTGCCCAAGCAAATAAAAACGCGATCGCATTTCCATACGCCCGCCGCAAGTAGTAATAGTTGCCTCCCACATGCGGATAAGTCGTGGCTAATTCGGCATAGCACAATGCCCCAATCAGCGAAACCACTCCCCCAGCAACCCAAGCCAATAGCACGGTGGAATTTGTGCCCGTATTAGATGCAACCAGCGCAGGAGTCTCAAAAATCCCCGCTCCGATCACAATACCGACAATCAGTGCTACTGCATCAATTACGGTTAAAGCGGTTTTTGGACCTGCCGGTTGTTCAGTGGTCGAAGGTGCGATCGACTCTGAATAATCTGAAGAGTTAGGGAACCCCATAGTAATACCTAGTTAAAAACCATCAGCAGTCGCGCAAACACCAAACCTTTGAGGTGAAATCCTTGAAACCTCAATTTCAAGGGATTTTAGTTCGCTGACGTGACAAGTGCGATCTAACGTAAGGCATAGGTAGAAAGGGCTAGACCATTTCAGTTTATCAATCTGTCTTGTATAACCTCTGCTGGGTAATATATTTTTAAGGAGAAAGATTCTCTATCTTACTCTTGTTCAGAAACGTTGCTCAAAAAACTATGGAACCGATCGCACCTCTGCATCTAGCCCGTAAACCCAAGATGCTTCAGTCTGTGTCTATGAAGAACTCACGCATTGCGAATCTCCAAGTTTTGAGTGCAATCGCTGGATGTGCCCTTGCTGGACTCATTATTAGCTTTGCCTCGGCTGCAACCGCACAGCTTGTTCTCCAAGAAGGAGACTCAGGCACAGCCGTTAGCACCCTACAAGATCGCCTCAGAACATTAGGCTGTTATGACGGCGAGACGACCGGATTCTTCGGATCTCAAACTCGCGATGCCGTCATTCGGTGTCAAGAGCAACGCGGCATCAGACCTGATGGCATTGTCGGAGCCGAAACCTATCGTGCTCTCGGATTGGGCAATCCCGAACCGGGAACAGGGTCTAGTCAATATGGCGATCGATTGCAGGTTGGCGATCGCGGTGCAGGAGTCGAAGAGTTACAGCGCCGACTGCAAACACGCGGCTATTACTACGGTGAGATCGATGGCGTTTTTGGTCAAGAAACGCAAAACGCAGTCATTCAACTCCAGCGAGATGCTGGTCTTTCTCAAACTGGAGTGATGGATGCTCAGGTTTATGCTGTACTCGATGGCTCGACATCGCCGACACCTACGCCCGATCTGGGTAATGGACTCCAATTAGGCGACCAAAACTCGCGAGTCGCTGACCTTCAACAGCAACTAAATCGCATTGGATATTCGCTTCCGGTCACAGGCTATTTTGGCACCCAAACTCAGCAGGCAGTTTTGAGCTTTCAACAATCACGATCGCTACCTGCAACAGGGGTTGCAGACCCAGAGACCTTGCGGGCGATTCAACAAGCAGCAGGCGGCTCAAGCACTCCTTCAAACAGTCGCCGCTATTCAGTGGTTATTCCCTTTACCGATTCTGCTTCGTTTAATCGAATTCAATCTGTGGTTCCAGATGCCGTTCCGAGACAGAATCGCTTAGGAAATTTCGTTCGCGCAGGCAGCTTTACCACGCCAGAAGAGGCAGAGCGCCAAGCAAACAGACTGCGATCGCGAGGCTTAACCGATGCCCGCGTCGTGTTTGAATAGCTAGAGCGGCAGCAGCGATCGCTGACAGGCTGGACAGACTGCATGAATCGTCAACTGGCAGTCTAGAATGTGGTACCCCTCCTTCTGGGCTGCTTTTGTTCCGGTTTTGAGAATCGAATCGCTTTTGAATTCGATCGTCTTATTGCACCGCACACAAATCAAATGGTGGTGATGATGCGGATAGGGCTGATTGATTTCGTAGTGCTTATGACCTTCTGCAAGTTCGAGTTCCCGCAAAATGCCCATCCGGGACATCAATTTGAGGGTGCGATAGATGGTCGATAAACTGATCCCCTCGCCTTGCGTCTGAAGCTCATGATAAAGATCCTCAGCACTGAGATGTTGACCTTCAGGGAGTTTTTGAAACACTTGAAGAATCGTTTCGCGCTGCGGCGTTAAGCGCCATCCCTTTTCATTTAATTCAGCCTTGAGCGAAGCACTGGTGTAGGTAGGAGCGTTCAACATTGTCAACAAAACCTCCTTTCTTGAGAATCATAGCATACAAAAAAAAGAGGCGACTTGCAATAAGTTCGCCTAATTGAGAATATTCTGCAATTGCTAGGGGTTAAGCCCTTTAACTGAGCGATTCGAGATAATCGCGCACTCGGTTGCGGCGCTTCGGTTGTCGCAGTTTTTGCAGCGCTTTTGCTTCAATTTGTCGAACTCGCTCTCTAGACAATTCTAGAGCGCGTCCGATCTCCGCTAGCGAGTAGGGTTGCCCATCGCTACCCAAGCCGAACCGCATCTGAATCACATCTCGCTCACGAGTCGTTAGATCTGCTAGAAGTTGCAGCAGATCGCGTCTCAACGATTCGCGCATCAAGGTCTCTTCGGGCGTGACTTCTTCCGTTTCGAGCAGATCCCCTAGTTCAGTATCGCGCTCTTTCCCAACTTTAGTTTCGAGCGATACAGAGCGCGGCACTTTGAGCAGGACTTCTCGCACTTGAGGCGGCGACATTTCTAGCTCCACTGCAATGTCTTCGATCGTCGCAGTACGCCCTTTTTCTTGCGAAATCTTGCGCTGAGCTTTCTTGATTTTGTTGAGCTTTTCAGTGATATGAACAGGGAGACGGATGGTGCGGCTTTGAGTTGCGATCGCACGGGTAATTCCTTGACGAATCCACCAGTACGCATAGGTGCTGAATCGATAGCCTTTCGTCGGGTCAAATTTTTCCACCGCCCGCTCTAGCCCCAGTGTGCCCTCTTGAATCAGGTCGAGCAGTTCTAGACCGCGATTTTGATATTTTTTCGCAACAGAGACTACTAGGCGCAAATTCGCATTAATCATATGCGTCTTGGCTGCAAGTCCCTGATTGATCACCTGATCGAGTTCGGCAACCGTGAGATCGACTACTTTTGCCCAGTGCTGCTTGCCTGCCGCTAACATCGGCTTCAAGTCTGCAACGTCGATCTTGGCTTCGGCCGCCCACCGTTCCAAGGAGGGACGATGCGTCAGCGTCGAAACCAATCGATCGCGGACATCGATCAATTCCACATACCGACGAATGGTTGCGCTGCCTTTGGTAGCCGCATGGTTGCGCTGTTCCAGAAGCTTCATATAGCGCTGCACTCTCTGCGCTTCAGACACTTCTTCATCGCGTCCGAGCAAGGGATAGCGCCCGATTTCCTGTAGGTAAAGTCTCACCAGGTCGGTCGTCTTCCGCCCAGCGCCGTACAGTCTAGCTTGTCCTGCTAGTTCGGTTTCGAGTTCAGTCAGATCCGCATTCGGATCGAACTCTGGCGAGGTCGGCGAAGGCTCCAGGATGGAGGGATCAAATTCTGCATCAGCGTAGAAAGAAGGTGCTGGCATCATGTTCCTTTGTGCGCTATGTGGAAGTCGTTCGGTCGGTTGCTTCACTATTGTTCCCGTAGTCTGGGACTCAGGAACAGGGTCGGGAGTTCCAGGAAACGTTGAAACCACGGAAGCTGAAACGCTAGAAGTGTGCGATATCAGAAAGGGCTTCGCGTGAAGCTTCTACTGGCTTACTACAGGGAATTAGGGCTGGAATTCGGAATCTATGCAGGTAAAGTTTTGTACAAACGCGATTTCCCTCAGCATAGTCAAGTGTCAAAGCGTCTGCCGTGATGGAAATCAGGGTGGATTTTGCCTAATATCACTGGCGGTCATTGGTAAAGTTTGAATTCACTGACTTTATGCTTCAGTCTCAAGCGTGATCAATCCGGACGATCGCAGGGCTTCAAATGTGCTGTCCATTTTGGCTTCTTCGGGCACGAAAATAATAAATCCGTCTCGTCCGCGGGTAAGTAAAACTCGATAACTATTGATTCGGAGTTGCAGTGGATTACGAACGTTTTTTTGGGGTTTAGTCATCATCCAAGTGTCATTGCTCCAGATTAAATCGTCGCCCCAGCCGACAATTGGAAAATCGAGTTCTAAGCCTTGACAGCTAAATTCTGTAACCACGCGATCGAACGCACAGCAAGATGTTTGAGAGTCAGGCGGATCGATGTACCAAGCGCCGATACTCAGTTTTTGAGTTGAAATGTAGTCGTTTCTGATCCCGTATTTGACTAAGTTGCGAGATCGTGAAGAGGCGACTAAACCATAACGCTTATCTGATTGACCTTGATAACGCGATCGACAATAGTTTTTTGCGGTTTCAAGATTGCGAGTGAGATAACAATCAAATCCTTCTGAGACTAACAAAGATATCACTAATTTGGCTTGAGCAATTTCGCCATTGAGAACGTGAGTAACCCAGGTTTGAAGGTGCTTAGCGAGATGCCATCGCAAAGAAGTGGTGAGATTTAATAAATCATTGGTGTGGGATATTGTCTCAAAATATTTCGCTTGCTCAGTAGAACAATGAACCTGCCAAGGCTCGATCGCACTCTTTAAGCCCTGATCCCACTGTTCAATTCCACCCTCCTCGCCCACATGAATCGTTTGCCCCTCACCGATTAAGCCAAGCAAGACACACCAATCAGGAACTCGCTCACAAATTCGCAAAACTGCACCCGGAGCCGCACTGGTAATGCCATATTTTTCAGACATACGCTCGGCATCCCAAGCCCGCTGAGCCTCATCAAAGACGACAATATGTTCTCGCGCCGCAGTTTGACGACGAACTTCGTGCTGGAGGTAAAAATTACGAATCTCCCGCACAAAGGCTTTACTTTGAAGTGCGTACTGGAGAACCGCAATTAACGGACGGTTGCCGGATAAAAAGATCGCTGGACGATCGCGCTCCGTCTGATACACAAACTGCAATCCTACGAGCGTTTTTCCCGCTCCCGGAACCCCTGTAATTAAAATTAAGTGCCGTTCTTTTTGCCGAGAAGCGCGATCGACAATTTGAGCTAGATAGTCCAGAATTTCGGGAATCCTCGCACTTTGAGCGCGTTTAATGCTGGGGAGCGGTTCTTGCTGAAAGATTCGTCGCGCCGCATCAATCACCGTGGGGAGCGGTTCATACGATGAATCAACCCAGCGATCGGCATTAATTCCCGGTTGGATTTCGGCTAGCGTTTCTAAATAGGTTGAAATTTGCGTTGGATTTAAGATTTGAACTGCATTTCGAGTTGTATTTTCTTTTGTGTAGCGCGTCGGAATTAGAATTGCAGTGACAGGATTGTGAGCCGAGGCTTGATGATATTCAGCAAGATCCCGTTTATAAGCAGCAACTTGATCCAAGTCAGCCGTTGAAAGAACCGGTTTCTGTTTGAACTCAAAAACAAGGATCTGCCCTGCTCCCAGCAGCACCAGATCAGGTCGCCGCCCACCTTCTCCGGGCAACTCGTACTCGAATATCAATGTCCAAGATTTGCTATCAGGACGATTACTTAAAAGCAACTCAAGCTGCGATCGCAGAATTTCACCACATTCGTCCCACGCCTGCCGCTGCGTTCCTGCGGGCTGCTGGTGGTATAACGTTTGATAATTCGTCGCTAGCGTCTCTAGCCAATCGGCGGTAGGACAGGCGAGGAACGTAGCGATCGACCCAAACCAGCCTGAAGGGATACACGACATACGGCACACAAAAACAAAGGGGCGGTTCACGCCCCCAGTTTATTACCGTAATTCACCGATTGTCAGCTTTGCCATTCTTGGATCAGGAGGAAAAGACATCTCTTCAATTTCTCCAGGTTGACCGAGCGGCTTAGCTTGGCTTTCGTTAAACGTCACAATCACACCGCCCGCATTTCCAGCCCGCACGACGACTTGCCGATCAGCCGTCCAAGTCCGCTGAGCGCCCTTCGGCAACTGTCCTTCATATTCCACCTTATTGTCTGCCATCACGCGCACCCAAGACTCTTCGGTGAGCGTTACGCCAACGCGCACAGGCTTGTTAGCCGTGGATGTGGAAGTTTCGTGTTTCCAGTCTGTCTTGAAATTGCTCGGTTGCCGCATCGGGGAAGTTGGACCCATCGGCGCAACTGATGCAGGGGGCTGCTGCATTTCAATCGCAGCGATCGAAGTCTGAGCGGAGCGGTTGAGAAAATACGACAATCCATTCACTGCGCCGACAATCAGCGCCATGTAGATCAAGTACAGATGAACGGGGCGCAACTGTGCCCCCGGTAGCGATCGCCAGGAGGTTTGAATCGGCTGCACGACAAAACCAGTCGTCGGAAACCCGCTGGCAAACTCCACGCCGTTTAGCCCGATCGCGCCTGCATATTGGCGAATAAAGCTATGGATATAAACAGGTTCTGGCAGTTCTTCAATTTTTCCTTGCTCAATCGCTCTCAACAAGCGCGGCTGAATACAAGTGGTTCCCGCCACGGTTTCGAGTGAGATGCCTTGAGCTTCGCGACGATCGCGGAGTCGATTCCCCAACTCTGCCAGCCGCTCTGCTTGCTCTCGATTGGTTGGGAGGGTTTGCTTTTTCATCTGCGCTGCTCCTTCGTCTGTGCTGGCAACTTCTCTAAGGATGGGTTCATTCCCTGCTTTAATTCACGAATTTCAAAGTCTTCTAATGGTCGATACTGTCCCGCCGCTAAAGCGGGCTTGCCTGATGGGTGGAGCTGAATGCCTCCGATCGCGCTCCGGTGTAGCTGAAGCACAGGGTGCCCCAGCTGCTCGGCGACTCGACGAATTTGACGATTTCTTCCTTCACGAAGAATTATACGCAATAGCGTACTAGACGGAGTACGGCGTAGAACATCGACAGAAGCAGGTAGGGTTTTTCGGTGATCCAACATAACCCCTTCGCGCCAGTGCTGTAAAACAGAGCGCGAGACTTCTCCATTCACCCAAACCTCGTAAGTTTTAGGAATGTGATGGCGGGGGTGAGTTAAATAGTGAGTTAACTCGCCATCGTTCGTCAACAATATCGCCCCGGTTGATTCTACATCTAATCGCCCGATCGGATGAAGTCCTTGTCCTTGTCGCAATGATTTTGGCAAAAGCTCAAGAACAGTTCGCCGATCGTGAGGATCATCGCAGGTTGAGATGATCCCGGCTGGCTTGTTCAGCAGCAAGTAAATCAGCTGCGGACGCTCGGTTGCTTGAATCACCTGCCCATCGACTTCAACGCGATCGCAGGCGGGATCAGCTTTTTGACCCAACTCAGCAACCACGCCATTCAGCTTGACGCGCCCGTCCAAGATCATCTGCTCCGCCTGCCGACGCGAGGCGATTCCCCATTGTGAAAGAATTTTTTGTACTCTTTCGGGCATAGCACAGCCTAAAGCCTGGAAAACGGTGGATTTTGGAGCAAACTGTGACAACTGTCTATCTATCAAATTGCCTATCTATCAATATGTACAAATATTACATGAGTCTGGATTCCGCAAAATGTCAGAAAGATTGCCTCATTCGGAATTCATATCTGCCCCCAGGAAGTGATAAGTATTCATGAAGAGTGAGATTTCACTCGTGTTGCAGAGCTTTCACAAGGTAGAACCAGTTGCAGCCATGCTCCCCCATCAGGATGATTTTGTGCCCGGACTGACCCTTGATGTGCCTCCACAATTTGACGCACGATTGCCAGACCTAATCCGCTACCACTGGTCAATTGGGGCGCGGCTTGGCTCTGAGTTGGGCGTACCCGCGATGGATCAGCGCGATAAAACCGATCGAAGATGTGCGCGATCGCCTCTTCGGGAAATCCTTCGCCTGCATCGATGATATCGACCTGAATTCGGGGCTTCGACTGCTCTTGCAGCGTTGTCTCAACCCGAACGATCCCATGGACGGGGCTGTATTTGAGGCTGTTATCGAGCAGGTTGAGAAAGACACGATACATCCGGGCTTCATCGGCTCGGAGCTTCACAGATTCTAAGCCGCTGTAGTGCAGTTGCACCTGCTTTTCGCAGGCAAGCGGTTCTAAGCTTTCCCAGGCAGAATGAATCAGCTTGACTAGATCGATCGAGGTTAATCGCAGTCTTTGAGTTGGATTTAAGTCTAACTGGCTCAGATCAAGCAGATCTTGCACTAATCTGCTAAGCCGGATGGTTTCATTTAGTAAGCGATCGATCCACGCCCGATTCGTGGAATCTAAGCGGGCTTGTAGCGTTTCAGCCACGAGGCGAATCGAGGTCAGGGGCGTTCTGAGTTCGTGGGCAACATCGGATGTCCAGCGGTCGCGCTGTTGGACTAAGTTGACTGTTTCTTGACGATTTTCTAGAAAAACGCCGACTTCGCCCCTAGAGAGCGGAAAGGCAAGCCCGCGAATCGGAGTAGATCGCGCCTGCGACAGATCTTCTGCATCGGCGGAAATCGGATAAAACATCCATTCGCGCTGATGGAGTTGATTGCGATCGCGAGCCTTTTCAATCAATGAATCGAGTTCGTAGGATCGCACCAGTTCCAACAGCAGCCGAGGTGCGTAGTCATCGCTTTGATGAATACCTAGCATTTGAACGGCGGCGGGATTGCACCAAGTTAGTTGATTCTCATCATCAACTTGCAGATAGCCGATCGGCGACAAACTGAGAATTTGCTTCCATTCTTCTACCGTGCGTTCTAATTGCTCGATCTGCGACTGATGATGAGACATCATCATCGATAAGCGAGAGGTGACGGACAAGTCAATCTCGGCTTCGTCAGGAGGCAGATTTTTGGTCAGGCGATGAATGCGGGTAGTGAGTTGACCCCGATACACCGTGAAAGGAAGAATCCCGATCGCGAGTCCAGCCAGAAACCAAAGAACAGACACAGGCAAAACATGGCTAAAGGGCGGTAGGAGATGGCTTCTCTCTCCTTCAAGCTTAGCCGAATCGATAGCCAAAACCCCGGACAGTCACCAAATACTGAGGATTACTTGGATCAAGTTCTAGCTTTTCTCGGAGCCAGCGAATGTGAACATCCACCGTTTTACTTTCGCCAATAAAGTCATGTCCCCAAATTTTCTCCAACAGTTGATCCCGTGACCAAACGCGCTTCGGATGCCGCAGGAAAAGCTCCAACAGCTTGAATTCTTTCGGTGAGAAATTGACGACTTCGCCTCGAACCGTGACGCGGCATTCTTGCGGGTAAATCGTGACATCCTGAAATTGCAGGGTAGGACTCAACTGAGCAGGCTGTAACTGTTGATGACGACGCAGTAAGGCGCGGCAGCGAGCAACCAATTCACGCATTCCAAACGGTTTAGTGAGATAGTCATCGGCTCCCACCTCTAGTCCAACGACGCGATCGGTTTCACTCGCCTTGGCACTGAGCATTAAGATCGGGACGCTGCTGCCTTCGCGCCGCATCCAGCGACAAATATCTAACCCATTCACATAAGGCAGCATCAGATCCAGAATGACCAGATCCGGCATAGATGATTTGTCGGAGTCTTGGCTTAAAGACGTTTGCAGAATTTCTAGCGCTTGGCGACCATCAGTAGCCGTTACGACTTCATATCCTTCGTCGGACAAAGTGAGCGCGATCGTGTCGCGAATGATCTCTTCATCATCGACGAGCAGAATTCGCCGGATGGAAAGTTTGGATGCGACAGTTGTAGCGTCGGTCAGGAGCGTTGTCGGCATAAAAAGTGCGTCTCGACTTGTCGGCAAAATTCTACCATTGATCCAGATCACCGTATGCGTTTATACAGTTTTTCAAGATTTAATGACTAATCAGTAACCAAACTGGAATTGTCGCCAAAATCACGATCGTACTTAAAGCAATACTACTTGCTGCTAAATCGTGGTCTAGGTTGTATTCTTCAGCCAGGATCAAACTTGCAAACGCACTAGGTACTCCTGCCATGATCGTCAACGACAGGCGAGCATCGTGATTCAATCCCAAAACTGCGACCGCGATCGCGACTAAGCTCGGCAAAATCAGCGCTTTGAGCAACACCGGAATTGTAGCCATTTTTAGGCTAGCGATGCCATTAAGTTGAATCAGGCGCATCCCCATCAGCAGAAATGAGGCGGGAATGACAAAGATCAGCGAGGACTGAACGATCGTTTCCCCCCATTCCGGAAAGGCGATCGACTGAGTGAAATATGCAGCAGCAAATGCCCAAAGCGTCGGAACCGTGAAGACATCCCGCAGCAGCGTCCAGGTTGTGCTTTGAGATTCTGCCCGACCATAGTGGCTTGCAACTAGAACGCCAATACCATACGTTCCAATCAAATTCTGGGTCACGCTGTAGAACACCGCCCAACTCAGATCCCCAGTGCCAATCAACGCAGGAATTAACCCCAGACCGACAAAGCCTGTATTTCCGATCGTCGAAGCAATCACAAACGCTCCTTGAGAAGCCCGATCCATAGGCGGCAACCAGCTTTCGATCGCACCCAACCAAGTTGGCTTTGCTTCAGTTTTGAGCCAACTTAGAAGCTGCAATGCGATCCAGGCAAGCGTCAGTCCTGTTCCCAGCGTCGCGATCGTCACCGCCGGCGCAATCCCTACGTGTGTTGAAAAGTCAGTTGCTCGTACCAGCGAAAAAATCTGCCATGGTACACCCACCCAATATAAGCTCCGCCCTAAAAATCGTGGAAACGATAAAGGCAAAAATCGAAATAATAAAGCACCCACCCCAGTCCAGAGGATTAAGGGGGTGTAAGCGTGAACCAAACTTGCGATCATGCCCTTGCCGCCATCGGGCGCTACTCCTGCACTATCGTAACGGATCGCTCCCGCAAATAACGCATTTAATTAGGGCAGACATTTTAGCTCGAAATTACTGCCAGTCTTTGATCCGCCACTGATTGTCTTGGCGTACTAAGGTGTAACGCACCGCCATATCTCGATCGGTCTGTACATCACCAGGGGTGTTTCCGGCAAAATACTTCCGCACCTCAGTTACCGTTGCTTTTACGATCGCCTGATTTGAGTCGGTTGGACTGACTTCAACGCTTTGGACTTTGACCGCGTGGTCATATTCGATGTGTAAGTTCTCTCGCTTCGTTTCTTCGATGTTCTGCTGCCATTCTGTCAGCTTCGGATCAACTAGCACCTGAGCCAGTTTTGAGCTGTCGTAGGTTTTTCCCATTGCCGCTTTCTTTGCATCAAGCCAGGTTTCTACTACTTTCTGGGCAAGGCTTTGATCGAGACTGCCTGAAAGGGTGACGGGTTGAGAAGCAGGCTGTAAGTTGACGATCGGTTGGTCAAGCTGCACAGGAAGTGCTTCACTTGCTGTTTGAGCGGACGGATTCATCAGCGCTCTAAGTGCTCGAATCATCAAAAAGCCTAGTCCCATCGCTAGTGCAATTCCCAGAAGTAGCACAATCCAGCGCGATCGACGATTTTCTCTCGGTGCTTTTGCTCTAGGGACAGTTTGATCCGGAGGGTGATGGCGAGAGGGGGCAGAGCGGCCACGACCATTGCGACCACTGCGCGGCGATCGAGGAGGCGTTGACTCCCCACCATTGGTGCTGCTTTTCAGGGAGCGTTCTGAAACGGAGACTGCTGCAACATCTGTGGTTAATGTAGCGGTTGCAGATCGGTAGCCGCCGATATTTTCCTCAACTGGAGTGGTGCGACCGTTGCGCGAGGAGGCGATCGTCGAGCCGTAATTTAACTCATGATGCACCAGTCCCTGTTCTGCCAGTGACCAATCTGTCACCCATTCTCCATCCGCAGGTAGTTCTTCTAAGTAAGCTTGAACCTGCTCATCGGCAAAGTAATCTTTGAGTAAAGCTTCTCGTTTCGCCAAGTCCCGAAAATGAGGAAACACCTCCTCTTGCAGCCAGCGTTCAGAGTAGAGACACAATCCCGGTAGAAGATCCGGTGCACCTTGAGAGTTTTCGCGAATAAACGCCAGCGGCTCGTACTCCTGAGACAGTTCAAGCACTCGGCTGGCTTCCTCAGTTTGTCCGAGCAATAGAGCGCAAACCGATTGTTCAAGATGGACATCTTGCCGACTGCCGAGCCGAAATAACAACAGTTTCGCTCGACGAATCAGCGCAGGCTGATGATCCGCAAAGCCTCGTGCTAGCAGGGCATAGACTGCAAGATAAGTGGCGACGGCTGATGGACGACGAGATTCTTCTTCAAACAAAGCCTGCTGCTCGGCTGCGGTCAAATACCCCCGCAGTTGCTGGATAAACCGCAAAAAGTCATCAACGCTTAATCCAGACTGATCATTGCCTGCGCCATCAATGCCACTCCGCTCACGCAGCATATCTTTGAGCAATCGCAAACCTTGTTGGCGATCGCCACTCTCTTCATCCGGCG
This sequence comes from Cyanobacteria bacterium FACHB-63, assembly GCA_014695255.1. Lineage (GTDB taxonomy): Bacteria > Cyanobacteriota > Cyanobacteriia > Leptolyngbyales > Leptolyngbyaceae > Leptolyngbya. Next base: position 52,578 of record JACJNX010000020.1, on the reverse strand, counting down.
CTGCCAGTAATTCTAGAATTCGGTAAGGACGCAGCTTAAATAAATCCGCTTGAATCTCGCCCCGTACCCCCGCGAACAATCCCTCTCGCAAAAGCAATTCTTGCCCCGTTTCCAGCGCCTCTGCCGCATTTTCATACTGTCCTTGCTGCCACTGTTCGCGACCGAGTTCTAAACAGGCAAGCGCGATCGTCAGGACAATATCCGACAGCACAATCCGGGGATCACCAAATCGACCATCTCGAATCGAGGAGGTTCCACTACTGAGGTACGGTCGTCCAATCTTTAGAACTAACTCGTACTCGCCTAACTCTTGCAGAATTAACAGCGCTCCGATCAAATGCTGATCGTCAAGTCCGATCGTTGCCGCATCTGCATCTTCCTCGTATTGAAGGCTCAGCAGGTTCTCATCAATGGATTTACGCTGAACTGGGTCAGATAGCAAAGCATACGCTTGATCGAGCAAATCTCGACGAGTGGCGATCGCAGCTTCAGAATACTCACGGCGGGGCAACTGTAACGTGCGATCGCGGTGAGCTTGCTTCAACTGGTCTGCCGTGGCTTGCATCGGTAGACCTAAAATCCGGTAATAGTCGAGCGGTATACGCACAGTTCACGTCCCCAGCAGTAGATCGAGGTAAGGAAGATCGAGAGTGACGATCGAATTGACAGACATCATACCGTGTCGGTGCGAAGTCAGCAGCGTCGGTGGGCGTAACTTGGAGACTGTAATCCTAACAATAAAAGGATTTGCGAAGGGATAGAACCCCAACAAAATAAATAAATCTTGAAGTTTATCCAGCCTGAGCAGTGCATCTGTTACGGTTTCGGTTCGCTACATTTGATCTTTGATACGTCAGGAAGGTATTTTAGATTAGATTATTCAGAATGGCGCGTGATTCTTTTACGCAGGTTTCGCATTCACTTGTTCGATCTGGGGTTATTGCAGCGAGGTTAATTGATTCTCATGGTTCAAGAAAGAGCATTTCCGGCATTTCAAACCGTCCCCGCGCAAGTGACCCGCGAGGAAGGATTAATGCTGTATGAGGATATGGTGTTGGGACGCTTCTTTGAAGATAAGTGTGCCGAAATGTACTATCGCGGCAAAATGTTCGGATTTGTACACTTATACAACGGTCAAGAAGCAGTTTCAACGGGCGTGATTCGGGCGATGCGTCCAGGCGAGGACTATGTCTGTAGCACTTATCGCGACCACGTTCATGCACTGAGCTGTGGGGTTCCAGCTCGTGAAGTGATGGCGGAATTGTTCGGCAAGGCGACCGGATGCAGTAAGGGGCGCGGCGGGTCGATGCACTTATTCTCAGCAGAGCATCGCCTGCTCGGTGGGTTTGCGTTCATCGGGGAAGGGATTCCGGTGGCGACGGGAGCAGCATTTCAGTCGAAGTATCGTCGCGAAGTCATGGGTGACGAAAGCGCCGATCAGGTGACGGCTTGCTTCTTTGGCGATGGCACCACGAATAATGGACAGTTTTTCGAGTGCTTGAATATGGCGGCACTGTGGAAGTTACCGATTATCTTTGTGGTTGAGAATAACAAGTGGGCGATCGGGATGGCGCACGATCGAGCCAGTTCTCAAACCGAGATCTACAAGAAAGCGAGCGTTTTCGGGATGCCGGGGTATGAGGTGGACGGAATGGATGTGTTAGCCGTTCGCGGAGTTGCTCAAGAAGCCGTAAAACGAGCGAGAGCGGGTGAAGGCCCGACTTTGATCGAGTGTTTAACTTATCGCTTCCGGGGGCATTCGCTGGCTGATCCGGATGAACTGCGATCGAAAGAAGAAAAAGAAGCATGGCTAGCACGCGATCCCCTGAAGAAATTCTCGTCGTACTTGATCGAGCAGAATCTAGTGAAGCAGAGTGAACTCAAGGACATTGAGAAGAAAGTGCAAGCTTTGGTCGAAGATGCGGTGAAATTCGGATTAGAAAGCCCTGAACCTGATCCGAGCGAACTATATAAGTACATTTTTGCAGAGGATTAATCGAGGTTTTGCCACATTCAATCATTAGGTGAATGCGGTCGATCTTTGTTAGCTGCATCAACGAATAGAGACGCAATTAATTGCGTCTCTATCTTTTTAGGTGAATACTCAATATCTCAATTGACGCGGTAATTCAACTCGGAAGGTTGTGCCCCGATCGATTTGGCTCTCGATCGAAAGGCTCCCCTGCATCAACTCCACCAGAGATCGGACGATCGCAAGCCCCAATCCGGTGCCACCATTCAGGCGGGTCGAAGTTTGGTTGACTTGCCAAAATTCTTGGAAAATTCGTTCTTGATCAGCCGGATCAATTCCGATGCCTGTATCTTGAACCGCAATTAGCACTCGCCCTGCGGGAAGCTCCCACACTCCTAGCGTGACTTGCCCTGCTTCAGTAAATTTAATTGCGTTCGAGAGCAAATTGGTCATAATTTGTCGTAATCGAACGGGATCACTGACGATCGGTAGAGCTGGTTGAGTGATGTCCAAATTGAGTGCAATTCCTTTTTGCTCCGCAAGATGGCGTAATTCTTGTATAGTTTCGTCTGCACCTTTTATCAAATCAAATTCAGTCATTCGCAATTGCAGCTTTTTCGCTTTCAGCTTCGAGAAGTCTAAGAGGTCTTCGATCAAACTAAGCAGGTGCTGACTATTGCAAACGATGCGATCAGCCATGCAAGCTAAGCTGCTATCTTCCATGGTGGAGACGCGCTTCAGCAACAAATGGGAAAAGCCCAGAATCGCATTCATGGGGGTGCGTAACTCGTGCGAAATCGTCGCCATGAACTGGTCTTTTAGGCGATCGGCTTCCGTAAGTTCGAGGTTTTGTAGTTGCAATTTATGTAGTTGGGCTTCGCTCTGTTTACGGGTGGTAATGTCGCGAATCAGCCAGCGAAGCGCGATCGCTTTTCCTTGAAGATCGCGCACCGCTTCAACAGTGATGGCGCTATCGATAGAATGCGTGTCTTGTCCACACATCGTCACTTCCCACTCCTGAACGCGGTGAATGGTAGGAAGTTGACGCAGCACCACTCGAAAAGCGGATCGCTGCTCTTTGTGGACAAAGGAACCGAGAGAGTTTTGGATCAGATGCCGATAGGGGACATTGAACAATTCGATCGCAGCTCGATTGCCTTCAAGTATAGTGCCGTGGAGGTCGGTAACAACGTAGGCATCGGGCGCGAATTCAAATAATTCTTGATAGCGTTGTCGTTCGGCTTCGATCGTGCGTTGAGCCGATAACAAGGACTTGTTTTGCCGTCTGAGTTCTTCTTCCGCAGTGTGCAGTTCCTCTAAAGCTGACTGTAATTCCTCTAGGCACCTCAGCATCGAGTGCGGGCTTTCATGAGCGGCAACCTGTGTATTTTGATACAACGTCTGAGTACGTTGCTGCACAGTTTGAATATAGTTGCTTATTAAATCCGTTTCCATAATTCGACACAGGGGCAGATTTCAATCAAGGGATCGAGCAAATGTAAGTAGAATTGTCTGGACTTTTCAGCGAACAAGCATCTAGCTCTGTTAAGAGTTGAGATTTAAAAATGAGATTATTAAGAAAGATGTCAAGCGCCAAACTTACTAAAACTATAGGTCAATCAGCAGATCTCCACATTCATCTTTGGAATTAAGTCTATAAAAAAACTCTAAAGAATTAAATTAATAAAAAAGCTCCGATCGTGTAGAAAATCAGAGCTTTGATTGTCTAAGCTTGGCGTTTAGCACCAGCTTTCCGAGTTTGCCTGACGTTTCAGTTGAATATTTCCCAAGTGTTTTTTCACGGTGTCGATCGTGATAAATAACTGCGATGCAATTTCTTTTCGCGATAAGTTGCAGCGCTTGAGAAACCAGACCTCGGCTTCACGCGGCGTAAGCCCAAATTTCTTCGCTTCTGTCACCGCGAGACTTTGCAGCGATCGCTGCTGATCCTCTAAACGAACCAGCAAGCAAGGCTGTTCTAATTGCAGCCACTGAACGCAGATGCGATAGGTTTGGTGATTTTCTGTCTGTAGCTCGGACTCGATCACGAGTGGGTGAGCGCCGTACCATTGACGACTTTCGATTAACGCTTCGCAGGAACGCCAGACCTCAGCAGGGTATTGCTGATGGGGACTGAGCTTTTGGCAAATTTCGGCTCCGGGTGTGTTTGCAAAGAGCAATTGACCTTGCTGACTCACAATTAAAATACCGTCTACTAAACCTTCTAATACGGACAACAGGAAATCATTAGGGGTATTAAGAGGCATATTCATGATCTTCAGGGGCGAATGAGTTGTAAAAGACAGAGGAATCAGGCTGCCTGAGTTCCGATAAAGATGAGTACGGTTAGGGCATTCGTTTTATGCACTCAGCTTGATACTTATGAAGATACGCCAGTTCCCTGCGAGCGTCCGTATGAAAAGGTTAGGGCTTTAGGGTTATAAAACGTTATTTCGGCGAGCGCGAATCCATCAGAAAATGGAAGTATTCGTAATCTCCCTGGCTGTGATTGAAGCGCTAAATATCGCTCAGTGTAAAGATTAATCAGAGAGGGTGAACTACCGTGATCACGATCGAGGAGGCGCTTTGCGTATTGGATCGAGTGCTAAAGCAAGATCGCTTGACTCATCTGCAAGAAGTAGTGTTCCGATGCGCTTGGGAGGGTCTGACCTATGAACAGATTGCGACGGCTGAGGACTACGATCCGGATTACATCAAGTTAGTTGGCGCTCAATTGTGGCAGCTTCTCTCCGATCGTTTGGGGCAACGAGTCACGAAGAGCAATTTCCGCGTTGCGCTGCGTCAGTGTGCCCAATTGGAGCAAACAGAAATCCGATCGCCGGAGCCTTCCTATGCGTTAGTGGACTGGGGAGAGGCGGTCGATGTTTCGGGATTTTGTGGTCGTGCCCAAGAATTAAAAGACCTCGATCGTGCCTTGACCGAGGAACAGTGTCGATTTGTGACGATTTTGGGCATGGGCGGCATTGGCAAAACGGCTCTGTCTGTGAAATTGGCGCAGCAGGTACAAGCAAAGTTTGAAGCGGTAATTTGGAGATCGCTGCAAGATGCACCCCCCCTTGATGTGATTTTGTCGGATTGGATTCCATTTCTATCGCGGCAACAAGAAACCGAGCTACCCGATGCCGTCGATGGAAAACTGGCTCGATTGATGTACTATTTGCGATCGTCGCGCTGTTTGCTCATTCTTGATAACGTTGAATCTATTTTAGAGAGCGGCGATCGCGCTGGACATTACCCAAGCGGGTATGAATGTTACGGAGAGTTATTTCGCCGCATCGGGGAAACGGTGCATCAAAGTTGTCTGGTGTTAACGAGCCGCGAGAAGCCAAAAGAAGTCGCGGCGCTTGAAGGGCAGTTTGTGCGATCGTTTCGCTTGGATGGCTTGAATCCAACAGAAGCGGGAGAATTTCTCAAACCGAAACAGCTAGAAGCGAGTTCAAACACATTTACCCGATTCATCAATCTCTATAGCGGCAATCCATTGGCGCTGAAAATTGCGGCTTCAACGATTCAAGATTTGTTTGATAGCGATGTGAGCGAGTTTCTGACCCAGGGAACAGCCGTATTTGGTGGAATTTCGGATTTGTTAGATGAACAGTTTGATCGCTTATCTGATCTCGAACAGCAGATCATGTACTGGATTGCCATTAATCGTGATGGAACTTCGCTGTCTGAGTTAGATGAAGATTTGGTTCCGCCAATTCCCAAACGACAGTTGATCGAAGCTTTAGCATCTTTGGCGCGAAGACCCATTGTTGAAAAACGCGGCGCGAAATTTACGCAGCAGCCTGTCGTGATGGAATATGTGATTGATCGATTGATCGATCGCGTGTTTCAAGAACTATGTTCTGAGGGGTTTGAACTCTTAATGTCTCATGCTTTGGTGAAAGCAACGGTTGAAGATCATATCCGCGATCGTCAAACTCGCATGATCATGCAACCCTTGGTCGATCGTCTGACTGCTCCAACCCATTGCCAAACAGATTTAGAACAAAAGTTTAGGTCTGTCCTAGTCAAGCTTCGACAACAGTTAGGATGCGCCCCTGGATACGCAGCCGGTAACATTCTCAATTTATTGTGCTGTCTCAGGGCTGATTTGACTGGGTATGACTTTTCGGATTTGGCAGTGTGGCAAGCGCAGCTACAGGGCGTGAACTTACATCACGTCAATTTTACGAATGCAGAGCTAAAGAAATCCGTCTTTTCAGAAACCTTGGGGAATGTTTGGTCAGTTGCCTTTAGTCCCGATGGGACAACCTTAGCCGCGAGCGATACGGCTGGAGCAATTCATCTGTGGAATGTTCTAGATCGGCAGAAGATACTAACCTGTGATGGACATCAACACTGGGTGTGTGAGGTTGCTTTTAGTCTAGAAGGCGATTTGATTGTTTCAGCAAGTGGAGACAATACCATCAAAATTTGGAGTACCAAAACAGGCGAATGTTTGCGAACGCTGAGTGAGCACCAAGATTGGGTCATTTCGATCGCCGTTTCTCCCATCGCTCCAATCCTTGCGAGTAGCAGCGCCGATCGCACGATTCGGCTTTGGAATCTCCACACTGGAAAACTGATTCGAGTGCTAGAAGGACATCAGCACTGGATCTGTAAGGTTGCGTTTAGTCCTGATGGTCGAATGTTAGCGAGTGGCAGTGACGATCGCACGATTAAACTCTGGAGCGTAGAGACTGGAGAATGCTTAAAGACCATAGAAGGACATACAAATACAGTCAGGAGTGTTGCCTTTAGCCCCGATGGATCAATGCTGGCATCGGGCAGTGAGGATGCAACCATCAAGCTTTGGGACATTCAAACGGCAAGCTGTGTTAGAACCTTAACCGGACATTTAGACCAAGTTCGATGTGTGAACTTTAGCCCCGATGGGCAATTGATATTAAGTGCTAGCTTTGATGAAACGATTAAGCTTTGGGATCGATCAACCGGACAATGCTTAAAAACATTACATCAGCATCGGGGAGTGGTGCGATCGGCTGTGTTTAGTCCCACTGGCAACATGATTGCTAGTGGTAGCGCTGATCAATCTGTTCGACTTTGGCACACTCAAACTGGGGAATGTTGTAAAACACTTCAAGGCTATACCAACTTTGTCTTATCGGTTGAGTTTAGCTTTGAAGGTCAACTTCTAGCCAGCACTAGCACGGATCAAACCGTGAACCTTTGGGATGTTGCTTCTGGGGCTTGTATCAGTAGCTTTTATGGGCATGAAAACTGGGTGTGGACAGTTCAATTTAGTCCAGATCATCAATTGCTTGCGAGTGGCGGCTTTGATCATACGGTTCGGGTGTGGAATCGATCGACCAACCAATGCCTAAAAGTGCTACGCGGACATACAAACTGGGTGTGGTCAGTAGCATTTAGTCCAAATGGAACTACGCTTGCTAGTGGTAGCTTTGATCAAACCATTCGGCTTTGGAATCCTCATACGGGCGAGTGTTTGCATATTCTTGCGGCTCAAAGTCGAATTTGGTCGATCGCTTATAGTCCCGATGGTGAGTTCTTAGCAAGCGGTGAAGAAAATCATTTGATTCATCTTTGGAATCCGCATACAGGTCAATGTTTGAAAACCTTACAAGGGCATACCAGTAGGGTAATGTCTGTTGCCTTTAGTTCAGACGGGAAACAGTTAGTCAGTGGCAGCGAAGATGGAACCGTGAGAATTTGGGATCTGAAATCGGGACAGTGTGAGATGGTGTTTCAGGATAGCGATGCCCAAGGGCACAGCAAAGCTAACCGAATCCTATCTATTGCAGTTTCTCCGAACGGCGATCGCGTTGTCAGTGCCGGAATTGATCAAACGGTAAAAGTATGGAATCTTCAAACCGGGGAGTGTGAAATCTTGCGGGGACATTGCGATCGCATTTGGTCGGTGAAATTTAACCAGGATGGTTCGAGAATTGCAAGTGGAAGCGAAGATCAAACAGTCCGGCTGTGGAATGTTGAAACCGGAGAATGCGTGAAAGTGTTACAGAAACCACAGCCTTACAATGGTACGAATATCACAAATGTTAGCGGAATTACGAATGCTCAGAAAACTACATTGAAAGCGTTAGGAGCAATAGAGGAGAATATCGGTAGGTTTTGAGGATTTGACATGAATATCTCCGACGATCGCCAATACGCCCCTGCCACTCAGCGAAATCGCGAACCAATTCTAGAAGTTCTACTTGAGGTTTTGCCCTCATCTGGAACGGTACTAGAAATCTCTAGTGGCACCGGAGAACACGCAGTCTTCTTTGCGCCTCGCTTAGCTCCTCGAAGATGGCAACCTTCTGATCTGAACCCGATCGCTCGTGCCAGTATTGCCGCATGGTGTAAGTTTGAGCCTGCCGAGAACCTAGAAGCACCGATCAACATTGATGCTCGTGATTCCGTTTGGAGCATTGAACGGCAGGAGTTATCTGAGCCGATTAGGGCGATCGTCAATATCAATATGATTCACATTTCACCTTGGTCAGCGTGTTTAGGGTTGTTGGCGGGTGCAAATCGGATTCTCCCATCAGGTGGAATCTTGTATTTGTATGGTCCTTACAAGCAAGGTAGAACTCATACTGCACCGAGCAATGAGATGTTTGACGAAAGCTTACAGTTACAAAATCCGGAATGGGGAGTGCGAAACCTAGAAGATGTGGTTAATGTAGCCCAAGATCAAAAACTGGCACTGCTAAAAGTTGTTGCAATGCCAGCGAACAATTTATCTGTTGTGTTTCAGAAGCAATAGCTAGAACTGATCTTCGATCGCCGGAACACACCGTTCACACAGCAATGGATGCTCTTTCGATTCACCAACGTGAGTTGAATAATTCCAACAACGATCGCACTTCTGACCGTCAGCATTCGCAACACCAATTCCTAATGCTTCGGTTTGGCTGGTGTATTTTGCGTCAGTCAGTCGATCGCTTAAATCCACTAGCTCAACCTGCGAAGTAATGAATAGATATCGCAGTTCATCGACCCGATTTCCGCTCAAACTATCAGACGGGTTGAATGCCTGAAGTTGTGATCGTAAGTTTGAATCTGCCACAAACAGCAATAACTTCGCTTCGAGAGAAGAGCCGATCGCTTTCGCCGTTCGCGCTTGTTCCAACACTTTGTTGGCTTCAGCACGAAGTTCGCGCAGCTGTTCCCAACGCTCGGCTAACTCCGGATTACGCCATTGTTCCTCAAGCTTAATCCAGCCCGACTCAAACACCGATTTATAAGATGTTTTGTACGGAAGATACTGCCAGATATCTTCTGCCATATGTGAGAGAACCGGCGCGATCACTTTCGCTAGATTCTCAAGCGCGATCGCCAACACCGTCTGACAGCTCCGACGACGCTCTGCGTTGAGCGAACTGATGTACAGCCGATCTTTTGCAATGTCGAGGTAGAAGTTAGACAAATCTACAGCGCAAAAGTTTTGCACAGTTTGGAAAAATCGGAAGAACTGATAAGTTTCAAACGAGTCTTGGATCTCGTCGAATACTTCAGTCATGCGGTGCAGCATATAGCGATCGAGTTCTGGCAACTTCTCATACGCAACTGCATCTTTCTCCGGATCAAAATCGTGCAAGTTTCCTAGTAAGAATCGGGCGGTATTGCGGATCTTGCGGTACACATCCGACATTTGCTTGAGGATGTTTTTACCGATCGGCACATCATTGGTATAGTCCACCGAAGACACCCACAACCGTAAGATATCCGCGCCATAAGGCGGCTCTTGCTGTTGATTTTTGCCTCCTTCGATCACGACCATCGGATCAACCACATTCCCCAAAGATTTGCTTTGTTTGCGCCCTTGTTCATCCAAAGTAAACCCATGCGTTAGCACAGTTTTATAGGGTGCTTGTCCCTGAGTTGCCACACTAGTGAGCAAGCTCGATTGAAACCAACCGCGATGTTGATCTGATCCTTCAAGATACATATCGGCGGGATAGCGCAACTCTGGACGCTGTTCGACTACAGCTGCCCAAGATGATCCGGAGTCAAACCAGACATCCATCGTGTCTGTGCCCTTGCGATAGTTCTTGCCGTGATACTTCTGGGGTAAGAGTTCTTCGATCGACAATTCCCACCAAGCGTCCGAACCTTTCTCAGCGACGATCGCTTGCACATGAGCGATCGTTTCCTCATTTAACAGTGGCTCTCCGGTTTCTTCGTCGTAGAACACCGGAATCGGAACACCCCAACTGCGCTGACGTGAGATACACCAATCGGAGCGCTCAGCCACCATTGATGTAATCCGATTTTCGCCCTGTGCGGGAATCCAGTTTACTTCGGCGATCGCTTTTAATGCGTCATCTCGAAAGCCTTCAACTGACGCAAACCATTGTTCAGTTGCTCGGAAGATCGTCGGCTTTTTCGTGCGCCAATCGTAAGGATATTTATGTTGATAAGGCTCTTCCTTCAAGAGAGATTGTGCTTCTTGCAGTGCTTCAATCACCGCAGTATTACCATCTCCCAAAACATTCAAGCCTTGGAACTGTCCCGCTTCTTCGGTAAAGTCGCCATTGTCATCAACCGGAGACAGAATCGGCAATCCATAGCGCTGTCCCACCTGATAGTCATCTTGACCATGACCCGGAGCCGTGTGAACTAAGCCTGTACCCGATTCAGTCGTGACATAATCTCCACCAATGACGATTTCGCTGGTGCGATCGTACAAAGGATGACGATAAGTACAATGCTCTAACAATCGCCCCATCATCGTTGCTTTGATCTCAAGCGTTGTACCAAGAACTTCTGACAAGCGATCGACGAGATCCTTTGCAACAATTAGATACTTAAATCGTCCGGGCGCATTCTCCCCAACTTCAACCACAGCATAGACTAACTCCGGGTTTACACTCACCGCTAAGTTTGCCGGAATTGTCCAAGGAGTCGTTGTCCAGATTGCCACACCCAATTCACCCAAGAACGGATCAAGCGGCATCTGCAAATCTTTCGATAAGTTCAGCACTTCAAAAGCTGCATACAAACTCCGCGAAGTATGACCCTCCGGGTATTCGAGTTCCGCTTCTGCTAGTGCTGTTTTAGAACTGGGACTCCAGTGAACAGGCTTCAATCCCCGATAGATATAACCCTTCAGTACCATTTGCCCAAACACAGCAATCTGCGCGGCTTCGTATTCGGGCTTTAGCGTTAAATAAGGATGATCCCAATCGCCCCAAACTCCATATCGCTTAAAGCTAGTCGCTTGTTGTGCAACTGTATCGATCGCGAAATCCCGCGCCTTCTGCCGCAACGTTAGCGGAGTCAGTTGGCGACGTTCTTCGGGTTTGAGGGTTTGCAGGACTTTAAGTTCGATCGGCAACCCATGACAATCCCATCCCGGCACAAATCGAACTTTGCGTCCTTTGAGCAACTGATACTTATTAATCGTATCTTTGAGAATTTTGTTCAGCGCGTGACCGATGTGCAGCGCTCCGTTTGCATAAGGCGGACCGTCATGCAGAATGAACAATTCGCCAGGATTCTCTTGCGACAGGTGTTCGTAAATTTGCTGCTCTGCCCAGAATTTTTGCAGTTCGGGCTCCCGTTTGACGGCGTTCGCACGCATATCAAACTTGGTCTGAGGCAGGTTCACGCTGTTTTTGTAAGAACCGGGTTCTGTCGCAGTCATAAGAAAAGGGCAAAAATTACATATCCGTCTATTCTGTCAGGAATTCTGCCACTGTGGAGATTGAGGCGAAATTTGTTTCAGATTCGTTGGGCAGTCTAGACATGTCAGAATTGAGGAAAAAGCTATCAATCTCACCATTACACAAGCAATCAAATCCGTTGAACTCTGCCAAAAACTGTCCGACTTGTATCGGGACATCTACCTGTTTCGATTCAGTCCAATCACCGGAACAACTTACATACTCGCACGGAAAAACATCGAAATTGTGATCACTCAAGATGGAAGCTGGGAGTTTGTCTAATGAAACCGAACTTTGAAGCAATGACCAGAGAGGAACTGAGAGCGTATGTGCTTGAGAATCGAGAAGATGATGAGGCACTTGCAGCGCTAATTAATCGACGAAATCCAAATGCCATAAAGTACACGACCAGCGATCCCGAAGAAATTAAGGAAATTCTTAGAAAGAAAATCGCAGGTGAGATTTGACTTAAAAAAGTGGAACCTTGATGGAGAAGTTTTTCACAGAACGGGAAAGAATTGAATGGCTGCTCAGCAAGGCTTCCAGAAAAACTAAGCCAACTCAGCGATCGAACGCCATTGCGCTTCTAACTGAAGCGATCGGGCGAATTCAAGATTTGCCAAACGCAGATTCCAGAATGTACTGCCAGAATGTACTGTCTGATTGATGTTGCCAAGACTTATCAAGACTTGAATCTAGGAGAGCGATCGCTTGAAGTTTTTGAGCAGGCGTTGCGTGCTGTCGAAAATTGCGAATGCGACAGCGCGAGGGCAACCAATTTCGGCGACATTGGGTATCAGTACGTGAAGCTAGGTCGAACCAGTAAGGGATTTGAGCTTTTGGAGACTGCGCTTAAACTTGCGACAAATTTAGAAGATGTTAATAGTCGTGACTTAACCCTTTGTGATGTTTTAAGGAATTATGGAGATTTAGGCCAAATCGATATTGCACTAGAAATCGCTCGACTCCTTCATGATAAACATCGAATCATTTCCCGCATTCTTGAACCTTTGAAAATTGACCCGTCTGAGTTTTTTGATCGACATAAGCCGAAAGCTCCGCATCTCTACACGTGAGAAAATTAAATATGTCAGAATTGAGGAACAACTTATTAATCCCACCGTTGCACAGGCACTCAAAGCCGTTGAAGTGTGTCAAAGCCTCTCAGACATGTTGCGTGACATCAACCTTTTTCGATTTGATCCCCTAACCGGAAATATTTACATTTTGGCTCACGAAATCACTGAAGTAGTCATTTTTCAAGATGGAAATTGGGAGTTTGTATGACGAAACTAGACCTTAAAGCCATGAGCAAAGACGACTTAAGAGCCTATGTATTGACGCATCGGGACGATAATGAAGCGATTCGAGAGCTTTTTAGCCGTCGCAGCCCAAACGCAGTGAGATATAAGACGAATTCTTTTGAAGAAACTTACGAGATTATTCGCAAAAAACTAGCAGGTGAGCTTTAAGCGGGAAGGGGAATCGAGCGACTCCCTGCTTGATCGATCGCCCCTTAACCCTGTTCTTCTTTCTCATGCATGAAACGTTCAATATCTGCCAGCGCCTGTTCAAAATCGATCGCTAAATTTGGTGCTTCCAAAACGGGCTGAGATTCAGGAGCAAAGAGCGTGTCTTCTAGCTTATTCAGCGACTCAGCAAAGGCTTGAGCGGCGGCGCGACGCAATTCTCGCTGTTGACGATCCATAGGTTCACTCCTAATCAGTATGAGAGATTAGCCCGAAAGCCATATGCACGATTTTTATGGTAGCTACGCTCAGATCAGGATGCCCAACTTAGATCAAATTAGATCAAAGCGTTTCATGACCGATTTGGCAGTTTGTATTGTCGAAGCGACGCTTCACGGATGAGAATAGATAGGCATTGAGAACGGGAGAGAACTGTGGCTTACGATTATGATTTGGTAATTGTCGGCGCGGGCGTTGGAGGTCATGGAGCGGCACTCCACGCCGTCGATTGTGGTTTGAAGACCGCAATTATCGAAGCCGCTGATATGGGCGGAACCTGCGTGAATCGGGGCTGCATTCCTTCTAAAGCGCTACTTGCAGCCTCAGGACGAGTCCGAGAATTGCAAAATGCCCATCACTTGAAATCGTTGGGGATCGAGGTCGGGGACGTGGCATTCGATCGAGCCGCGATCGCCAATCACGCACAGGCGATCGTCACTAAACAGCGAGAAGGCTTGATCGGCAGCATGAAGCGTCTAGGTGTTGAAATCATTCACGGACGGGCAAGAGTCGCAGGCAGTCAAAAATTAATCGTTTCAACGCCAGAAGGCGAAAAGACGATCACGGCAAAAGATATTATTTTGGCCCCGGGATCAATTCCGTTTGTGCCTCCGGGTGTGCAAACTGATGGCAAAACCGTTTTCACTAGCGATGATGCGATTAAATTGGAATCGTTGCCGCCTTGGGTTGCGATCGTGGGTAGCGGCTACATCGGCTTAGAATTCTCAGATGTTTATACGGCATTAGGTTGCGAAGTGACGATGATCGAAGGACTCGATCAACTCATGCCTGGATTTGATCCCGATATCGCAAAACTGGCGCAAAGAATTCTAATCACGCCTCGCGATATCGAAACAAAAGTCGGCGTGTTTGCGGCGAAAGTGACTCCAGGATCTCCAGTGACGATCGAGCTAATCGATGCCAAAACCAAAGAATTAGTCGAAGTGCTCGAAGTGGATGCGTGTTTAGTCGCTGCGGGACGGGTTCCGTTTGCTAAAGAGCTAGGACTTGAAACGGTCAACGTCGAACTCGATCGCGGCTTTATTCCGGTCAACGATCAGATGCAAGTGTTGTCTGAAGGCAAACCTGTACCGCATTTGTGGGCGATCGGGGACGCAACTGGAAAGATGATGCTGGCTCATGCGGCTTCGGCTCAAGGAGTTGTGGCGATCGAGAATATGTGTGGTCGTCAGCGCGAAATCGATTACCGCAGTATTCCTGCTGCCGCCTTTACTCATCCTGAAATTAGCTTTGTGGGCATGACCGAGCCACAAGCGAAGGAATTAGGGAAAAAAGAAGGCTTTGAAGTCGCAGTGGTGCGAACTTACTTCAAAGGAAACGCGAAAGCGCTGGCTGAGGCGGAATCTGAAGGAATTGCAAAGATCGTTTACCGTAAAGATACCGGAGAAGTGTTAGGCACACACATCATCGGGATGCACGCGGCAGATTTGATTCAAGAAGCGGCGAATGCGATCGCGAAACGAGAATCGGTGCGATCGTTGGCATTCTTGGTTCACACGCACCCGACGCTTTCGGAAATTTTGGATGAAGCGTACAAACGGGCGGCAGTGCATTCTTAGTCGGATTGCTTCGTTTCAGTTCGTTGAAGCCCCCTAAATCCCCCACAAGTGGGGGACTTTGAATATTTGCCTGAGTCTCGTACATGAAAGATTTAGGGGGCGAACTCTAGCCAAAGTAAATTCATTTCCTAACCCTTATCCGTAATTCAATGGAAATCCGTCGTCGTTGTCCGAATCCTGCTGTTTCTGTTCAAGAACTGCGCTATCAAGCCAAGGTTCCAGACAGCGCCCCTCGAAACATTTTGGAAGAGATCGTCTGGCATAAGGAAACCGAAGTCGATCAACTGCGGGAAAAAATGCCGCTGATCGAACTCCAGAGCAAAGTTAAAGATCTCGCCGCTCCTAAAGATTTCTTAGCCGCACTCAAAGACAGCAAAATTAAGCCTGCTGTGATTGCAGAAGTCAAGAAAGCATCACCGAGTAAAGGCGTAATTCGCGAGGACTTTGACCCGGAAGCGATCGCACAAGCCTATCAATCCGGTGGCGCAACCTGTCTTTCTGTCCTCACTGATGCTCAATTCTTCCAAGGCAGCTTTCAAAATCTGGCAAAGATTAGAGAGGTTGTAGACTTACCGCTCCTATGCAAAGATTTCATCGTCTACCCGTATCAAATGTATTGGGCACGGCTTCATGGAGCCGACGCGGTTTTATTAATCGCTGCAATTCTTCCCGATAAAGATTTGCAGTATTTTCTCAAAATCGTTAAAGCAATGGGAATGACTGCCCTGATTGAAGTTCACACACTGGAAGAACTCGATCGCATCTTAGCCCTGGATGGCGTGACGCTTGTTGGCATCAATAATCGCAACCTGAAAAATTTTGAAGTCGATTTGCAAACGACCGAAGACCTTTTGCGCGATCGTGCTTCGGTGCTAGCAGAAAAAGAGATCACGATCATCAGCGAATCTGGACTGTACACTTCAGCCGATTTGATGCGAGTGGCACGATCGGGTGCAAGTGCGGTATTAATCGGAGAATCCATTGTCAAGCAGCCCGCTCCCGGAGAAGCCCTAGCCCAGCTTCTTGCCGGACTTGCTTAAGCCTTTGGGTGCTAAAGTTTGCCGCATTCAGCTTTTAGGTTAAAATCTGAGGCTTCTTCTGATAGAGTTCGCACAACCTGCCTCTTCTCGCTCTACACCCTTATTCCCTGTAGGTTTTTCATGGAACCGATCCCCCTACCATCGCATATTCACTACGAGTTATTGTTGCAACTATTAGAGCGTCAGACCCTGTTTGCCGTCGGAGGGCGACAACGAGAACAAGTTCAGCAGCTAATCGTCGCGCTCCGTAAGGCACTCTCGCAGCAAAAACAGCTTGAAGGCGAATTAGAGCGATTAAACCTGCCGATCGAGTATCGCTGGTCACTCAATAGCGTTCAAATGCCGACCGCCCCTCTGCCGCAAGAGCCAAAACTTTAAGCTACGGAGGCGCAAATCCTAGACTGCGTGTAATTTTATGATCGGACTTGTGGGAGGTTCGAGCGGTGTCAGAACCGGAGCAACTCAGTTTGAGCTTCGAGGAGAATTCGTCTGTTTCGGACTTGATCGAGCAAGTTCAAGCGCAGCAGCGGCGAATTCGGGATTTAGAGCAGGCGCTTGATCAGTCGATCGCGAGTCTGGAGGATCTGCGATCGCAGGTCGTCAATCAACATTTTCTAGAACGCCAATTAGCTTCGACCGAGGAAATCGCCAATGTGCAGCAGCAAGCGATTCACCAGTTAAAGCTGCAATTTTCTCAGCAAAAAGCTGAACTCGAACATAAGATTCAACAGGCACAGCAGCGAGAGCGGGATTATCAGAGCCTTCTAGCTGCGGCTGAAGCCCGCCAACAAGCAGAGTTAGCAGATGCTCAGCCATTTGAGATCGAGCAACAACTCCAAGTGCTGCAAACCGATCTGCAACTGCGACGGCAGCAACTCCAAGATCTTGAATCCGAAAAGCAAGAATCCCACACTCGTAGGATTGAGCTAGAAGCGCAAGTCGAAGCGCTAGAAGCGCGACTTGCGCGTCACATGACCACACAGGCGCTGCTGCAACAGGTTTGCCAAGAACTCGAAGTTGATCGCGAACAAAGTCAAAGCCGGATCACCGAGCTAGAAAGCCAAGCAGCAGAGATGCAAGAACAAATCCTCAGTCAAGCCCAACAAGCAAGCGAGTATGAAACTGCCATTCAGCACTGGAAAACTCGCTTTCACGGACTACATGAAATTGCGATCGCGCTCAAACAAGCGTTAACCGATCAAGACCTTCCACCGGAGATTAGAACGGTTTTGGACGAGATCGATACAACACCGCCACCGGATCTTAAATCAACGACGCGATCGAATTCGTTCAAGCCAGAGAGTGACATTCCCGAATTCCTTGTTCGTCGCCGCACTTATCGCACTCGAAAAAGTTAGAGTGCGGCGACGATCTCATCTCCGATCGCTTGGCATCCCACTAGCGTTTTGCCCTCGGACATAATATCTCCGGTACGATACCCCTGATCCAGCACCTTGAGAACGGCTTGTTCAATCTGCATTGCTGCTTCAGCTTGATCGAAACTGTAGCGAAGCATCATTGCTGCGCTTAAAACTTGCGCCAACGGATTGGCTTTGTCTTGTCCTGCAATATCCGGTGCAGAACCGTGAACAGGTTCGTAAACACCAGGATTCGATGCACCTAAACTGGCAGAAGGCAACATTCCAATACTTCCGGTTAACATTGCAGCCGCATCGGAGAGAATATCGCCGAACAGATTGCTTGTGACGATCGTATCAAACTGCTTGGGAGCGCGAACCAGTTGCATGGCTGCGTTATCGACATACAAATGCGTCAGTTCAACATCAGGATACTCAGCCGAAAGTGCAATCATCCGATCGCGCCAAAATTGCGAGACTTCTAGCACGTTTGCTTTATCAACTGAGCAGAGGCGCTTTGATCGTTTCTGTGCGGTTTCAAACGCCACGCGACCAATGCGATCGATTTCCGATTCGGTGTACGCCATCGTATTCACACCGCGCTTTTCGCCTGTTTCTGTCGTAAAGATTCCGCGGGGTTGACCGAAGTAGATTCCGCCTGTTAATTCCCGCACGACCATAATATCGACCCCTTCCACGACTTCACGCTTGAGCGTTGAGGCATCGATCAACTGAGGCAAAATCGTTGCAGGGCGAAGATTTGCAAAAAGCTGTAAGCCTGATCGCAGTCCCAACAATCCAGTTTCAGGGCGCAGATGACGCGGCAGAGAATCCCATTTGTAACCGCCGATCGCAGCTAGTAAGACTGCATCGCTTTGTTTACAGGTTTCGAGCGTTGCAGCGGGAAGCGGTTCACCTGTGGCATCGATCGCAGCACCCCCAATCAGCGCTTCTTTAAACTCGAAGTTCAGCGCAAATTTCTCACCAACGGTTTTGAGAACACGAACGGCAACTGCCATAATCTCAGGTCCAATGCCGTCACCGGGAAGAAGTGTGATGCGATACTGTTGGCTCATAGCGCTTTACGATGCTGAAGACTGCGGAAAGTATCATATCGCAATGCTTTCCCTAAAATGAAGGAATTGTTTTGATCAAAACCAACATTGTCAAAGATTTACGCCCTGATTCGCGAAGTTGAGATCGTTAAAGAGATCGTCTTTGTAGTCAATCTGGCGGTGTTTGCTTATCTAGTGAAGACTTTTCCGAGGCATCGGTCTTCCACGGATTCTTAGTCCCCATTTCGGTGAATGCAGAAAAGACTAAGTACAGAATCAATAGACCTGCACCTAGGAGAAATGAAACAACCTCATCGTTCATGCTAAATATTTCCGCGCCACTTTGGTTTCGGCGGTTCCGTTTGCGCTAGGAGTTTACCTTGAGAAATCACATACCGCACTGTAGCGCGTCGGCGAATGGCATCATATCGATCGATCGCATCCAACACAATCAAGTTCGCAGGTTTCCCCACTTCAACACCATATTGATCTTGAACATTCAAGGTTTTCGCCCCGCCCCAAGTCACCATGTTGTAACAAGCGTCAATCTCAGTCGTTCCGGTCATTTGACAAACATGAATTGCCATTGATGCCACATCGAGCATATTGCCTGTACCGAGTGAGTACCAAGGATCTTGAACGCAATCATGCCCTAAGCTCACATTCATGCCTTGTTGCCACAGTTCTTTCACTCGCGTCACACCGCGCCGTTTGGGATAAGTGTCTGTCCGACCTTGCAGCGTGATATTGATCAGAGGATTCGCGATGAAATTAAGCTGAGTACGTCTGAGAAATCCAAGCAGCTTAAACGCATAAGCATTGTTATAAGAGCCGAATGCAGTCGTGTGGCTTGCGGTGACTTTTGACCCCATTTCAGTACGAATGGCGCAGGCAGCAACCACTTCTAGAAAGCGGGATTGATCGTCATCAATTTCATCACAGTGAATATCGATTAGGCGATCGTACTTCTCCGCCAGCTCAAAGATGCGATTGACCGATCGCACCCCATCCTCGCGAGTCAGTTCGTAGTGGGGAATGCCGCCAACCACATCCGCTCCCAACCGAATCGCTTCTTCCATTAATTCATCGTTCTTTGCGCCGCCGTAAATTCCATCCTGCGGAAACGCGACGACTTGCAGCGTGATCCAATCTTTCACTTCGTCGCGGACTTCAAGCAGCGCTTTCAGCGCAGTCAAACTTTGCTCACTGACATCGGCGTGACTCCGCACAAAAAGAACCCCCTGCAACGCCTGTTGTTTCAGCGTCTCGATCGCTCTTTGTCTCACGTCTTCCAGCGAGAGATTTTGTTTACGTTCTCGCCAGATCTCGATGCCCTCAAACAGTGTCCCGCTCTGATTCCAGCGTGGTTCCCCTGCCGTGAGTGCAGAGTCTAAGTGAATATGCGATTCGACAAACGGAGGACTGACTAGACAGCCTTGGATTTCTAGTTCTATCTCCGCTGTTGCATCAAGGTGAGGGGCAATCTCCACAATCTCACCTGCCTGAATCGCAATATCCACTCGTTCAGAAACATCGGGAGTGCGAAGGAGCTGACAGTTACGCAGCAGAAGGTCGTAGTTCGGCATAATCCAGCACCGCAAAGATCTCATCGCCCACTCTAGCGGATTCGATCGTGCTTAAAAGTGCCAAATTGTGCAAATTTCAGAAACTCGGTTGTTAGCTTCTTTTATCGATCCATAGTTCGCGTTCCCAAGCTGATGTAGCGCTAACAACTTGCGTTCTAAATTTTTAACACGCTTGATCCATCAAGGGTTCGAGCCAAGGTTGAAACTGATCTCGTCGGAAAATCTGAGCGCGACGGTGCGAATCAAACCGGACAAGGCTCGGTAATCCATATTGTCGAACGCATTCTTTAATCCAGGAAGCCACGCCTTGATTGGCTTGGGGGGCCATTTCCGCCTGGAAGAATCCGTACATTAGCACCAGTTGACTGTGAGAGAAGAGTGGAGCGTCTTGTTCAATCAACCGAGTCAGGGTCGTTCGGGGTGCGTCTTCGCGGTAGCGGTAATTAGAGCGGTAGTCTTTTTGAGGTTTTTGAGACATTTTGTGAGGCATATAACTCCTTACGATCGAATATAGAAAATCGCCAAACGACTCCTTCCGAGCAAAAACCAGGTCGAAAAGAGAGTCAGTTGGCTGATGAGTAGATGCAATTTCGTCAAGATGTAAAGCTTTCTATCTTGATAATATTCGCTTTTATAAAAAACTGCAAATGTTTACAGATCTGTATCGATTTTTTGTCACTTTGAGCCCGAAAGTATGGTATTCAAGACCATGAGAAGTTCTGTGAAGAATTGCACGATCGCCCCTGCTCTGGTAGTTACACTACAAAGCTTGGCAACGAATCTGATAATTTAACTTGTGAATATATTCAGCCAAGGGTGAACAATGACGGTCGAATTTAGGGCAGGTCTGGAAGGTATTCCTGCAACTCAGTCCAGCATAAGCTTTGTTGATGGGCAGAAAGGGATTCTGGAGTATCGCGGCATTCCGATTCAGGAATTGGCGATGCAGCCTGAAAATACATTTCTCGAAACCGCCTATCTCCTGATTTGGAACGAACTGCCGAATCGAGAAGTCTTGGCGGAGTTTGAACACGAAATTCAGTATCATCGCCGCTTAAAGTATCGCATTCGCGACATGATGAAGTGCTTTCCAGAAAGCGGGCACCCGATGGATGCATTGCAAGCCTGTGCCGCTGCTTTAGGTCTCTTCTACTCGAAGCGGGCGCTCGATGATCCAAGTTATATTCGAGCAGCAGTCGTGCGGATTCTGGCAAAGATTCCGACGATGGTTGCTGCTTTTCAACTGATGCGAAAAGGAAATGACCCGGTGCAGCCGCGTGACGATCTAAGCTATGCCGCGAACTTTCTGTATATGTTGAACGAGCAGGAACCTGATCCGTTTGCAGCGCGAATTTTTGATATCAGTTTGACGCTTCACGCAGAACACACGATTAATGCGTCTACGTTTAGCGCGATGGTAACGGCTTCGACCCTGACTGATCCGTATGCGGTGATTGCTTCTGCGGTAGGAACTTTGGCAGGTCCGCTTCACGGTGGAGCGAGTGAAGAAGTCATTGCAATGCTTGAGGAAATCGGTTCAGTTGAAAACGTGCGTCCGTTTTTGGACGATCGCCTAGAGCGCAAAGAAAAAATTATGGGCTTTGGGCATCGGGTTTACAAAGTCAAAGACCCTAGAGCCAACATTCTGCAACATCTAGCTGAGCAACTGTTTGAAAAGTTTGGTCAAGATAAGTATTACGACATTGCGGTCGAACTGGAGAGAGCCGTCGAAGAGCGACTGGGGCACAAGGGAATTTACCCGAACGTCGATTTTTATTCGGGTTTAGTGTATAGAAAGTTAGGTATCCCAACTGACTTATTTACGCCTGTGTTCGCGATTTCGCGGGCTGCGGGCTGGTTGGCGCACTGGAAAGAACAGTTAGCCGAAAACCGCATTTTCCGACCCACGCAAATTTATACGGGGCTGCACGGATCTCCTTATATTTCGATCGATCAGCGAACATGAAGCTTGTATAAATCGAAATGATGGGTCAGACCCCTCTTGTGGATTCGGCTAACCCTTGCAAGGATATCTACGTGACGATTTTCAGGAACTCCAGCCCTCAGGAATCTTGCTTCTGAGGGTTTCTTTAATGGAAGCGGAATTTATTACGAGTCAATTTGCAATAACAACGGAAGAGTAGGGAGAAATACCCCCACTCCCTACTCCCCACAGTTAAAATTGATATAGAAGAATTGCGATCGTTTCCTAGATGATTATTCAGTAGAGTCAATCCGTCTCATTGGATACTTTGATAGCTCAAAACGCCAGAAATTCAGGAGTTCGATGCGTTTCGGTTCCATCGAGACCGCTATACTGAGATACGTTGAGTGCATCAATAATTCTTCATGTGTGGAGAGCGATCGAACTGCCTCAACTGCCTTCCTACGAGTCGGGAACCATGAATCCAGGAATTGACCTTCAAGGAACCTTTATTGAAACTGTGCAGAGCCTTGGCATTCCTGCCGGGGCAGCCAAAGCCCTCTGGATGCCATTGCCAATGCTGATCATGCTGGTTGCAGCAACGGTCAGTGTCTTGGTCGTGGTGTGGCTAGAGCGGAAAATCTCAGCCGCCGCCCAACAACGAATCGGTCCCGAGTTTATTGGACCTTTGGGTGTGCTAGCACCCCTAGCGGACGGATTGAAGTTGGTATTCAAAGAAGATGTGGTTCCTGCTAAAGCAGATAAGCTGCTGTTTACGCTCGGTCCCGCGATCGTTGTAATTCCCGTCTTCTTGTCCTACCTCATTCTCCCATTTGGACAAAATCTACAAATTACCGATGTTGGCTTAGGCATCTTTTTGTGGATTGCGCTCTCTAGTGTCGTACCGATCGGGCTTCTGATGTCAGGCTATGCCTCGAATAATAAATACGCGCTGTTAGGTGGACTCAGAGCCGCCGCACAGTCGATTAGCTATGAACTGCCGTTAGCGCTCTCCGTCTTAGCCGTCGTAATGATGTCGAATTCGCTCAGCACCGTCGATATCGTCAATCAGCAAGCGGGCTACGGCGTTCTTGGCTGGAATATTTGGCGGCAACCCGTCGGATTTATCATCTTCTGGATCGCAGCATTGGCAGAATGCGAGCGGATTCCTTTCGACTTACCCGAAGCAGAAGAAGAACTCGTTGCCGGCTATCAAACCGAATATTCGGGGATGAAGTTTGCCCTCTTTTACTTGGGTTCTTATGTCAACCTCACGCTGTCAGCCCTTCTGTTTGCGGTGCTTTACCTGGGTGGCTGGGAGTTTCCGGTGTCGCTTCCGTACATTTCTGGTCTGATTGGCATTCCTGAGAATACGCCTTGGCTGCAATTGATTTTCGCCTCGATCGGGATCGGGACCACGATTCTGAAAGCGTATTTCCTCGTGTTTCTCGCGATTTTGATGCGTTGGACTGTACCCCGTGTGCGGATTGACCAACTGCTTGATCTCGGTTGGAAATTCTTACTTCCTGTTTCGCTAGTAAACCTGCTGATTACCGCAGGCTTGAAACTTGCATTCCCGGTCGCATTTGGCGGCTAACCTCTAACCCTTGGAGAACACTTCATGCTGAAATTTCTCAAACAAGTCGGTGACTATACGAAAGAGGCGTTCCAAGCGGGTAAATACATTGGTCAAGGCTTATCTGTGACCTTCGACCATATGCGCCGTCGCCCGATCACCGTTCAGTATCCCTACGAAAAACTGATTCTTTCAGAGCGCTTCCGGGGACGGATTCACTTTGAATTCGACAAGTGTATCTCTTGTGAAGTTTGCGTTCGCGTCTGCCCGATTAACCTGCCTGTGGTGGATTGGGAATTCAACAAAGAAACGAAGAAGAAAAAGCTGAATCACTACAGTATTGATTTCGGCGTTTGTATCTTCTGCGGCAACTGCGTGGAATATTGCCCGACGAACTGTTTGTCAATGACCGAAGAATATGAAATGTCTACCTACGATCGTCACGAACTCAACTACGATAATGTTGCGCTCGGTCGTCTGCCTTACAAGGTGACGAATGATCCGATGGTGACTCCGTTGCGTGAGTTTGCTTATCTGCCCAAAGGTGTGAACGAGCCGCATGATCTTCCGGCAGGATCGCGCCGTGCAGGATTGCGCCCGGACGAGATTGTTGAAAAAGGGTCGTAGTTGAGTCTATAGAGGCGCGTTGCCTGCGGCACAATAAAGCTGCACGATCGCGCCTCTCGTCTGATATTTAGGAGAGAGAACCGTGAATCTAGCGGAAGGTGTTCAAGTTGTATCGTTTGCGATCCTAGCAGTGATGATGCTTGGATCAGCACTCGGCGTTGTGCTTCTCGAAAATGTAGTGTATTCCGCTTTCTTGCTGGGCGGAGTGTTTATTAGCATTGCTGGACTATATTTGCTGTTAAACGCAGATTTCGTTGCGGCGGCTCAAGTGTTGATTTATGTGGGAGCAGTGAACATTCTGATTTTGTTCGCGATTATGCTCGTGAACAAGCGGGAAGCGTTTAAGCCGATGGCGAAATCTTGGATTCGTCGGGCTGCGACTGCATTAGTTTGCGCTGGAATTTTTGCTCTACTCAGTGCAATGGTAGTCACGACTCCCTGGGCGATTTCTACCGCCGTTCCAGTTGAAAGCTCAATTATTACGATCGGTCTTCACTTCTTCAGCGATTTTCTGTTGCCGTTTGAGTTGGCTTCGGTCTTGCTGCTGATGGCGCTGATTGGTGCGATCGTGCTGGCTCGTCGCGAATTTATTCCCGAAGCTGACGAATTGACTGGAACGACCGCTCTGACTTTGCAAGAGCGTCCGCGTGAACTGACCCCCGCAGGTCAAAGCAATCTTGAAAACTAAGGACTTCCCCCGATGCAACTTCAATATTTCTTACTGATTGCGGCGGCGTTATTCTGCGTTGGCATTTATGGTTTGGTGACGAGCCGGAATGCAGTGCGGGTGTTGATGTCGATCGAGCTAATGTTAAATGCGGTCAATGTCAATTTGATGGCGTTTTCTAACTATCTCGATCCGCAGCAAATTAAGGGTCAGATTTTTACGATTTTTGTGATTACGATTGCAGCGGCTGAGGCTGCTGTAGGATTGGCGATCGTGCTTGCGATTTATCGAAACCGCGACACTGTAGATATGGAGCAATTCAATTTGCTCAAGTGGTAAATTACTTTCTGAATTTTGAAGAGAAAGGGGTGTGAACGCACCTCTTTTTTGTTGGTCTAGAACTGAGGGAATTTTGATTAGCATAATTGCTTAATTATGAACATTATTCCGTTTGCCATCAGGATAAAACCTAAAGAAAAGGAATGTTAGATAAACTGACATAAATTGAAGGGCTACTTATGGATGTAGCTGCTAACATTATTGAACTAAAAGCAAATTCACTAGAGCGAGTAGAAGAATGGGCGAAAACTCTTAATGAGCGGGCTGAAGAGGCTATCTTAACGCTACAAAACGAAGGTGTCATCATAGAGTCTTGGTTCCACCTGTCACTTGATGGTAAGGATTACTTACTCTGAGGTTGAGGATTATGCGGCTTTGGGCATTCCTGAATATTGGATTGCAGACTATGCAGGTTTAGGCGAGACTCGTCATATTGGGAAGCCGAAGCAACCTACTCTTTCAGTTTGTACGCTCGTCGATGGAAAATACAAAATCCAGCGGCTTAGGAACAATCAGACGATTGTTTCCCCAAGTTTTCCAGCGTTGAAATTGACGGCTGAACAAGTATTGAGTGCTGATTTGTGATCGACGTAAGCCGTATCGCATCTGTTCTTTTTGCCAAATCACTGCACAATGGTACAAGTAGAGAGTTTGCAACTGTCCTCAATTTTTATCGATCGTTGTGCAGCTAAAACAAGTTCTGATTGTTCACAAATCCGGCGACCCATTGAGTAAGCGATGGGCAGAAAAGTGTGCTCAAGTTCTAGAAAAGCGAGGATGTCATGTTTTGCTGGGTCCAAGCGGACCAAAAGATAATCCGTATCCGGTGTTTTTGGCTTCGGTTGCGCCGCCGATCGATCTCGCCGTAATTCTCGGTGGAGATGGGACTGCGCTTTCTGCGGCTCGGAATTTAGCAGCCGATCGCATTCCAATTTTGGCAGTGAATGTCGGTGGACATTTGGGTTTTTTAACCGAATCGCCAGAGGATTTTGACAGTGAAGCGATTTGGGATCGGTTAGAGCAAGATCGATTTGCGGTGCAGAAACGGATGATGCTTCAGGCAACTCTGCATGAGGGCAATCGGACAAATCTGGAGCCAGTCAGCGACCGCTATCTTGCCTTGAATGAGATGTGTATCAAACCGGCTTCTGCCGATCGTATGATCACCTCGGTTCTGGAAATGGAAATCGATGGCGAAGTGGTGGATCAATATCAGGGTGATGGATTAATTGTGTCTACGCCGACCGGATCAACCTGTTACACGGTTGCGGCGAATGGACCCATTATTCATCCGGGGATGGCAGCGATCGCGATTACGCCGATTTGTCCCTTGAGTTTATCGAGTCGTCCGATCGTGATCCCACCCGGATCGGTCGTGAGTATTTGGCCCTTAGCTGACTATGATTTGAGTACAAAGCTTTGGATGGATGGCGTGTTGGCAACTCCAATTTGGCCAGGTCAGCGCGTCGATATTCGCATGGCAGAAGAAGAAGCGCACTTTATTGTGTTGCGCGAAGATTACTCCTACTACACAACGCTGCGTGAAAAGTTGCAATGGGCGGGAGCACGAATTCGCTACAACAACAATCACCGCAATTAATCGATATAGATTAAGTTCTTGTCGCTCAGTTTGACTTCATTTCTTGGCAAATTTCAAGCAGTTCCTGAGCAGCTTTTTCAACCGTAAATTGCTCAGAAATATATTGGTTTGCTCGATTGCCTCTGATGAGTGCTTCTGTCGGGTTTTCTAAGCAAGCTTGCATCTGTTGCGCCAAAGTCTTGTAGTCCTCGCGCTCAAAGAATAAACTTGAATTTCCTGCCATTTCGGGCAACCCTCCGACTTTTGCAACGATCGCGCAAGTCCGAACGCTAGCAGCTTCAAGGGCAACGTATCCGGCAGGTTCTTGCCAGCGAGACGGAACCACTAAAGCGATCGACGATCGCACAATTTCCAGCGCTTCCCGGTTCGGGCGACTGCCGAGAAATTCGACGCGATCGCTAATTCCTAATTCTTTTGCTAGTGTCTGTAACCGTTCTAAATCTTGTCCACTGCCGATTATTTTGACTTGAAAAGATTGCTCCTGAATTAATTGCGTTGCTCTTAAGAGTAGATCTACGCCTTTATCGGGATTCAGACGACCCACATAAGTAAAGGTATAAGGCTGAAACAGATTATCAAACGCCTTTTCTGGTGAGCTTGATGCAATCGGGCAATTTAGCGCCGAAACTTTCCAGGGAAAACTGAGGGATTCAGCCAAGAATTGACTACAGGCAGTATGTCGATCGCACAGTAAAGCCGTTCCAAATCGAATGCCAAATCTCGCCCATTTCACAACAGTATGTAGCTTCCATTTTAATGGGTAATGGGATTTCGGTAATGTTTGAATGAATTCGCGCTTTAATCGTTGCCATAGAGACATTTTCTCATAATGCGAATGTGTGGAAATGTAGAAGAGATAATGATACTTAATAACGATTTTTTTACCAAACAATCTGCATAAAATTGCGAATCCTAAATGATTAGAATTCATGTGAACGATGTCTGCCCATCGAATCGCTGAAATCCAGAATTTAATCGCGTTGGTTTGAGTTGAGAGAACGCGAGTTTCAACACCCATTGCATTCAAACCTGGAACGATCGCATCAATATAAGTCAGTACGCCTGCAATTTCGTCTGGTATGTGGGTGTGTTGAATCAGCAGTTTCATGCTTTTTGTCTCAAGCTGCTTAAATAGAATGGGCTGATCAAGCTACTGACTAACAATTGCTGTTCGCATACGACTTCTAGACTTTGCGATCGTCCGAATTTCACCCAATGCACAAGCAATTTTCTGAAGTCATTGGCAAGATAGATCAGTGTGATCATTGGACGTTGCCAAGCCTTCCAGCGAGTCATGCGAATGTGATGTCGCGCTAGTCCAACACCTTTTACCAATTTGAGCAGATACGATCGCTCCGTTCGCCAGTGGGGAATCTGATGATATAAGTGCATTTCTGGGTTGTACCAGATCTCGCGCCCAGAGTTTTGAATGTGCAAAATTACCTCGATGTCTTCACTGGCAAGCATGGCAGTAGTAGTACGACCCACTAACACTAATCTTTCAGGCACCGCATCGAGCCACACTTGACGCTGCACCACTAAACCCGCACCCGGAGGCAACACACGATCGTACCGATGCGGCTTTGATCCACGTTCGATGATCGCTAGGTATGGCGCAAGCTTTTTCACTCCTGGGGGTGGCTCAACTTCGTATTCTGCATGAATTTGTCCACCAAACGCCCCAGCTTCTGGATGAGTTTGAGCAAATCGATCGGCTTGGGCGACCCAGTATTCATCGGGCAGCGTGTCATCGTCAAGAAAGGCAACCCAGCGTCCTACAGCTTCGCGAACGGCTCTCGATCGTGCAAACGCTAATCCTTGTTCTGGCTCGAAAACATATCGAGCCTCAGGATAGGTTGAAACAATTTGCTTGGTATTGTCGCGACTATTGTTATCAATGACTAAGATTTCCCAGGCGATCGCTTCGGTGTGAAGCTGCGATCGCAGTCGGTCTAAGACTTGTCCGATTCGAGCTTCACCGTTATATGTGCAAATGACGACACTCAGATCCATAGTTCACGTTCAATCCGTTGTCCCCAGTATGGACAAGCTCGATCGAGCGCTAACAATTCCCTGGAATTCTGATTGCATCTTTTGTAGAGATCAATACAAATTGAGTTTAATCCTGAAAATGAAAGTCCTTTTGACTGGTTTAGCTGCAAGTCTACTCGCATTGATGCCTGCCACGGCTCAGATGAATTCCCGCTCGATCGAATCCTTTAATGTGATTGGAACTGAGCCGTTTTGGAACGTGACGATCGACAAAACAGGAATCACTTACAAGACACCAGATCCCCAGAACATAACGTTTCCCTACGTCGCGCCCCTGAGTGCTCAAGGAAGACCCGCAGATTATGTGCGCGTTTATCCCCTGCGTGGACGAACAAGCGGAACCTTGGTGATTCGACGGGGTGCGTGTAGCGATGGCATGTCTGATCGCAAATATAACTACACCGCTACGCTGGTCTTGGGCAATACGGTTCGGGATGGTTGCGCGATGAAGAAATAATTCTTTGCCATCCCTATAGAACTGTGGTAGAAACTCTACTCAGTTCTATTTTTTTGTCTTTGTGCAAGAGCAGTTAATTATTTTCACGCGCTATCCTGAACCGGGTAAAGCCAAAACTCGTTTGATTCCAGCGTTAGGAGAAGTTGGAGCGGCGGCACTACATCGACAGATGACGGAAGCAATGATCGCGCAATCCCGCAAGCTAAAAAACGATCGTTTTGTCTCAATTTGTGTTTATTACACAGGTGGAACACTCGTACAAATGCAGGATTGGTTAGGGCATGACCTGGAGTATCGATCGCAGTGTTCTGGAGATTTGGGTGAGCGATTAATTGATGCGTTTCAGTCTGCGTTTGATTCCGGTGCAAAATCGGTTGTTGCAGTCGGAACAGATTGTCCTGATTTGACTGCTGATCTATTAACGACAGCATTTCTGAAATTAAATGATTATAATTTATCAATTGGTGCTGCAACTGATGGTGGGTATTACTTAATTGGATTAAATCAGTTTGTGTCTGGTATTTTCAAAAATATTACCTGGAGTACAAATCTTGTATTTCAGCAAACGTTGGAAATTGCAAAACAGCTAGATTTAACGATCTCGCTCCTACCGACGCTGAATGATATCGATCGCCCCGAAGATTTGCGGCATTTGCCATGAAAATCTCGATCGTCATTCCGGTTTTAAACGAAGCAAACGCACTCCCTAGAATTCTGTCGATTCAAGCGGCTGATATTGAAATTATTGTTGTAGACGGTGGTAGCCAAGACGAAACGGTTGAAATTGCGAAATCCTACGGCGTTAAAGTCTTGCACTCGATTCCTAGTCGCGCCAAACAGATGAACGCAGGAGCCGCGATCGCAACTGGAGAGATTCTCTTGTTTCTTCATGCCGATACACGATTGCCCGCAGAATTCGATCAAATGATTCGTCAAGTGTTATCAAATTCAATCGCAGGTGCATTTCAGTTAAACATTGATGCGACTCTACTGGGATTGCGCTGGGTGCAATGGGGGGTCAACTTGAGATCGCGTTACCTCCAATTTCCTTATGGTGATCAGGCGATCTTTCTGCATCGCACAACGTTTGACGCCATCGGTGGATTTCCAGACCTACCGATTATGGAGGATTTTGAATTTGTCAGAAAATTACGACAAGTGGGAAGAATCGCGATCGTTCCTCATGCTGTCTTGACATCGGGACGACGCTGGCAAAAGCTGGGCGTTTTCAGAACGACGATCGTGAATCAAATCGTGATATTGGCATACCTGTTAGGAGTTGCACCAGAGCGAATCCATCGCTGGTATCGCACCGGACTCAAACCAATTCGTTACACTAAGCGTCAGTAGTGTTGTGATGAATGTATGGCAACTCGCAAAGATACGATTTTCGAGCAGTATTTAGCTCCGATCGCACGCTTGCTCGTCGATGAAACCGAGATGCGGCGATTGCACGATAGTATTGACTGGAAAACGGAGTGCGATCGTTTGGCTGATCCCGATTTGGTCTACCCGAACTACTACAAAGCTCAAAATTTCCACGGCATCGAAGGCGGCTACTTAACGATCGGCGCTGCGACAACTTACGATCCCATTACTCAACTGGCATTACCTCCGAATGAGACCTGGGTACGTCAACAAGTGATCGAAGCAATTCAGGGACAGCCCTTACGGATTCTAGATCTCGGTTGTGGCACCGGATCAACCACGCTATTACTCAAACAAGCGTTTCCGAATGCAGAAGTATTCGGCTTAGACTTATCGCCGTTTATGTTGGCAGTTGCCGATCGCAAAGCCAAACAAGCCAACTTAAACATTCACTGGATACACGGCAAAGCAGAATCTACGAAATTCTCTGATCATTCATTCGATGTCGTGACCGCTTCGTTATTATTTCATGAAACACCACCGACCATTTCCAAGTTAATTCTGCAAGAATGCTATCGATTGCTTAAATCAAGCGGCGAAGTGATCATCCTCGATGGCAGTCAGAAAACGCTAAGACAAACAGAATGGTTAACACAGATTTTTGAGGAACCTTACATTCGTGAGTATGCTCATGACAGCATTGAAGCGTGGATGGGTGCAGCCAGATTTTCGACCATTCACAGCGAAGAATTTTGGTGGCTACATCAAATTACGCATGGAGTGAAAGCACTCCCCAGCACAGATTTTGAGGAATTTGACGAATTTGGTGGAGCATTTGCGGTGTCGTAGTGTGTCTGACATTCGCGATCGCGCTCTGCAAGCTTGGGTGTAAGGTAAAAGACGGAACGATCGCGCTTTATATTCCGATGCTGAAAGCTGTTCTATTTGATTTCAACGGGGTCATTATCAACGATGAACCACTCCACGACAAACTGCTAGAGCAAATTTTGATCGAGGAAAACTTACGCCCCAAACCGGGAGAGTTCCGCGAACTTTGTTTAGGACGCAGCGATCGTGTTTGTATTCAAGCTTTACTAGAACGGCGCGGTAGAGTGATTAATCCGGCTTATCTGGATGAATTGGTGATGCGTAAAGCCCAAGCCTACGTGCAGCAAATCAGCGCGTTAGAAAAGCTGCCGATTTATACCGGAATTGAGGACTTGATGTTTAGGCTGCCTCAGTGCAAGTTTGCGATCGTCAGTGGCGCACTGCGGTCTGAAATTGAACTGGTTCTGGAGCGAGCAAACCTGCGATCGCGCTTTTCTGTCATTGTGTCAGGCGACGATCTAAGCGTCAGCAAACCTGAACCGGATGGATATCTGTTAGCCATCGATCGACTCAATCAAACGTTTCCGAATCTTCAGTTAACGGCTTCAGAATGTTTAGCGATCGAAGATACCTTTAGCGGCATTGAAGCGGCAAAAGCGGCAAAGGTTCCGGTTGTGGGAGTTGCAAATACTTATCCGTTTCATATGCTGCAACGCTGCGCCAATTGGACAGTTGATTACTTAATTGATTTAGAAATCGATCGTCTTCAGGATAGCTTTGCGTTTGTTTCAGTCTAAAAACTCTGCAATCTTTCTTTAGCAAATAACTGATCTACCCGCGTATTCGGCTAACCTCAATCAAATCGAATGGATGCGGTATCGGCTCGCCATTTTGAAACTGGCGCTAGGGCTAGGCAGGGTGCAACTTCAGTCCGGGGAGTTTGAGAAGTGGCGGCAGCCCGGGCGTGAGATCAGAAAAATAGCAGGGCGTTCACCGCTATTTTTTAGTCTCTCAGATTAGTCTCTTAGACTTTTACTACGGAGTAACATGGAACTGGAAGTGCAAATCGTTGTTTTGTGAGTCTTCATGCTATTGTCCCTGCGGATCGAAAATTTTGCGCTGATTGATCACCTCGACCTAACGTTTGGGACAGGACTGCACGTTCTGACCGGAGAAACGGGTGCCGGTAAATCGATTATTTTGGATGCGATCGATGCGGCGCTCGGCGGAAAGGTGACAGGTCGAGCGGTACGAACCGGAGAAGAACGCGCCACGATCGAAGCGACTTTCCGAGTGAATGATCCGCTGAAGTCCTGGTTTGAGCAAGAGCAAATTGATCTACTCGATGACGGGATTGCCGTTTGTAGTCGTGAGATTGTCGCGTTGGGCAGCGGGCAGCGCAATCGATCCAGAATTAACGGGATTCTAGTCAATAAGCAGCAGATGGAGGCGTTGCGCGATCGTTTGGTGGAAATCACCGCGCAAGGGCAGACCGTTCAACTAGGGCAACCTGGACTTCAGCGAGATTGGCTGGATAGTTATGGCGGAATCGCTTTATTAAAGCAGCGTGAACTCGTCAGTCAGGCATTTTCCAGCTATCAGCAGGCGGCTCAAGCCTTGGAAAAACGCAAACACTCAGAACAGCAGCGCTTACAGCAGCTTGATCTATTTGAATATCAGCTACGCGAACTGAATGCAGCCAGCCTCGACGATCCAGACGAGTTGGATCAACTAGAGCAAGAACGCAAGCGGCTCGGTCATAGCGTGGAATTACAGCAGCAAAGCTATCAGGTGTATCAAGCCCTGTATCAGAATGAGAATGGGGAAGATGCCTGTGCAGACTTGCTGGGTAAAGCAGAAAGTTTGCTGAGCGACATGGTGCGCTATGACGATCAGATTCAGCCCATTTTAGAGATTGTCACTTCTGCACTGGCACAAGTCGAAGAAGCAGGACAGCAGATTAATGCTTATGGCGACGATCTAGAAACCGATCCGCAGCGGCTGCAAGAAGTCGAAGAACGCATCGTTGAATTAAAACAAATCTGTCGCAAGTACGGCCCTAATTTAAGTGATGCGATCGCGCTGCGGCAATCACTCCAAACCGAACTCGAAGAACTCACTGGAGCCGGACAATCGCTCGAAGAGCTTGAAAAGCTCACTGCAACTCGAAGAACTGAGCTTGTCGAAACTTCAACTCTTCTCACTGAATTACGTCAATCCACTGCTCAAGGTCTAGAAGCACGCCTAATTGCAGAACTCAAACCGCTGGCAATGGAAAAGGTGCAATTTCAGGTGGGAATCACGCCGATCGCGCCCACCGCAGCCGGGAGCGATCGCATTAGCTATCTGTTCAGCCCGAACCCTGGTGAACCGTTGCAGCCCTTGACCGAAATCGCATCCGGTGGGGAGATGAGCCGATTTCTCCTCGCGCTGCAGGCTTGTTTCTCTCAAGTCGATTCGGCTGAAACGCTGGTCTTTGATGAAATCGATGTTGGGGTTTCCGGTCGAGTCGCGCAGGCGATTGCAGAAAAGCTGTATCAACTGGGTCGGCATCATCAAGTTCTCTGCGTCACGCACCAGCCGATCGTGGCAGCGATGGCAGATCAGCATTTCAATGTGGCGAAACAAGTGATCGAACTGAGCAACGGATCGCAAAACGGAAACGGAGCCAGCACAGAGCTTAGAACGATCGTGCGGGTGAGTGCGCTCGATCAGGAGCAACGCCGTCAAGAGTTGGCACAGCTGGCCAGTGGTCAAGTCGGCTCGACTGAAAATACCACGACTGAGGTGGCAGCGATCGCGTTTGCGGATTCGCTGTTGGCGCAAGCGGCAAGTTTGCGAAATGGAGTGAGTCCGGCTGAACCCGTTCCCGAACCTGCGGAAGTACCCGCGAAGAAAAAGGCACGATCGACCCGAAAACGCTAGGTTTAAAACCCCTCGCTTGTTCCCTCCCGCCCCGCAATAGAATTCGGGGCAGTAGAGAGGCGATTCAGTTTGCTGCTACAAAGTTGCTAAACGAAGATCACAAAAAAGGCGAATGCCAAAACATTCGCCTCCAGATCCAGATTGTTTGATGTGAAGTTACTCTCTAGCTTGTTGCTGCGCCATATCCATGAAAATGCGCTGCGAGCTTTGTTCGGGCTGATCCGCTTGGGGTTTTCGCTGGATGTATTTGCCATCCGATTGCAAATCCCAAGCGTGACGATTATCCGCCAGCATAATTCCCAGAATCTCTTGCAGATCTTGAGAAAGAGCAGGCTCATCGACTAGCACGACTGCTTCAACTCGACGATCGAGGTTTCGCGGCATCCAATCCGCACTGCCGATGTACACTTCGGATTCGCCGTTGTTGCTGAAGTAGAAAATTCGAGCGTGTTCGAGAAAACGCCCCACAATGCTGATCACGCGAATATTCTCGCTGATGTCTTTTAATCCTGGGCGCAGACAGCAAATGCCGCGCACAATCAAATCAATCTGAACTCCAGCTTGAGACGCTTCGTAGAGTGCAGTAATCAATCGTGGATCAACTAAGGCATTCATCTTGGCAACAATCCGCCCTTGTCCGCCGTTGCGCTGATGTTCAATCTCACGATCGATAAAGCTCAACATGCGATCGCGCAAATTCACCGGGGCGACTAATAGCTTGCGATAAGACTGTTGGCGCGAATATCCGGTGAGATAGTTAAACAAATCCGTTAAATCGGCTCCTAGCTCTTCACGACAGCTAAAGATGCCTAAATCTGTGTAAAGTCGGGCAGTTTTCGGATTGTAATTACCTGTGCCAATATGCACATATCGCCGGATACGTCCCTCTTCGCGCCGCACTACTAACACCAATTTAGTATGCGTTTTTAGCCCGACCAACCCATAGACAACGTGCACGCCTGCACTCTCTAATTTCTTTGCCCAGCTAATGTTGTTGGCTTCATCAAAGCGGGCTTTGAGTTCGACTAAAGCCGCTACTTGAATTCCGTTCTCGGCAGCAGCGATCAGGGCTTGAACGATCGGTGAATCTCCCGATGTGCGATAGAGCGTCATCTTGATTGCAAGGACATTCGGATCGTAAGCCGCTTCTTCAATAAAGCGCTGCACACTGCGAGAAAACGAATAAT
Organism: Cyanobacteria bacterium FACHB-63; assembly: GCA_014695255.1. GTDB lineage: Bacteria > Cyanobacteriota > Cyanobacteriia > Leptolyngbyales > Leptolyngbyaceae > Leptolyngbya. Next base: position 17,030 of record JACJNX010000020.1, on the reverse strand, counting down.
ACGGGTGATGCACCAAGATATCTTGACGACGAATTACCGCAAAGAAGTTTTCATCGTGCGTCAGCGCCTCTGTCACAGGAACTTCTGCAACTCGTCTCAGTTTCGGGTGCGTTACAGGGTTCCAAGACGGATCTTTAAGTTCTGGAAGCGGTAAGCCTGTGAGGGTAAACAAATCCTTCAGACACAAAAGTCCGTCAATTTCATAAATATCATCAGGAGTGAGTTCCATTTCTTCGAGCAGCATCGATTGAATGTGCTGCGGCATTGATGGATTAATTTCCATCCGTACCACCGAACCTCCAACGCGACGTTTTCGCAATTCTTCCTCGATCGCGATCAGCAAATCGTCGGTATCGTCTTCCTCAACCTCTAAGTCCCCGTTGCGCGTAATCCGAAACGGATGATATTCCTGAATATTCATCCCTGGAAACAAAGCTTCCAGGTTATGGGCGATCACTTGTTCAAGCGGAACGCCTGCCCAAACGGTGGCACGACTTTTGGCAACGGAAGTGGGGAGATCCTGAGTTTCGATCGGCAAGGGAATAAAGCGTGGCAGCACCCTCGGAACTTTCACTCGCGCAAACAGTTCCTCATCGGTCACACTGTCTTTAATGACAACCGCTAAATTCAAACTGAGATTAGAAATATAAGGAAATGGGTGTCCGGGGTCGATCGCAAGCGGAGTCAGAACCGGAAAGACTTGAGATTCAAAATACTGATGTAAATAAGCGCGTTGTTCCTGGCTTAAATCGATGTAATCCAGAAGATAAATGCCCTGAGCAACCATCTGAGGGCGCAGCGCTTCCTCAAAATGACGATGTTGTTTTGCTACAAGGGGGCGCAATCGCTCGTTGATTAACGTTAATTGTTCTTGCGGTGTGCGACCGTCTGAACTCAGGCGGCTGACTTGCGCCTCGACTTGTTCTTTGAGGGCTGCCACCCGCACCATAAAATATTCGTCCAAGTTTGAGCTAAAGATCGCTAGAAACTTGAGCCGCTCAATCAAAGGGGTGCGGGGGTCAAATGCTTCATGCAGTACCCGATTGTTAAATTCAATCCAGCTTAGTTCTCGATTGAAAAAAAACTGTGGATCGCTTAGATCGGGTTCTACCGTTGCCTGCTTGCGTCGTCGCATTAGAACACCTCATCTTCACGGCCGACCCACCATTCACCCAAATTCATCAAATCCTGGTGAATATCTGCTAATCGCTGCTCATACTCAGCGGTGGTCATCTGCGATCGTTGTTCATTCAGTTTCAGGACTCTTAACTGAGCAAGTAACCAGGGCTTTGTCACATTGTCCGTTTGTTCGAGGTAGCGGGCGAGTTCGGTGCTATTCATGGAGGAGGTCAAAATCTGCGGTTTAGCTTCATTGTTGCGTTATTTTGGGCGTTGTGGGTGCGATCGGACAAAGTTTTTTGTAATTGAGTAAAGTCTGTGTCATCTAGAAAACACAAGGCTATTCATCTGGCAGACACAAAAAAGCGAGGCAGTTTCCTACCTCACTTGAAATCGATTGACTTCAACGTTACGCTGCGAGATTTTGAGCCACGAAATCCCAGTTCACCAAGTTATCCAAGAAGTTCTTGATAAACGCAGGACGAGCGTTTTGGTAGTCAAGATAGTAAGCGTGTTCCCACACATCTAGGGTCAGTAAGGGCTTCTGACCGTGAACTAGGGGATTTTCTGCGTTTGGAGTCTTTGTAATCTTTAGCGTTCCGTTCTCTTCGACTAGCCAAGCCCAGCCACTTCCAAACTGAGTGGTTGCCGCAGCGCTGAACTCTTCTTTGAACTTGTCATAGCTGCCGAATGCCGCATCGATTTTTGCAGCCAGTTCGCCGGTAGGAGCTCCACCGCCACCTGCTTTGAGGCAGTTCCAGAAAAAGGTGTGATTCCAAACCTGGGCTGCGTTGTTAAAAACGCCGGTCTTCGACGAATCGCCATACGACTGCTTGATCACATCTTCTAGCGCCATGCTCTCCATCGGTGTACCTTCTACCAGCTTGTTTAAGTTGGTGACATAAGCCGCGTGGTGCTTGCCGTAATGATAGTCGAACGTTTCTGCCTTCATGCCATATGGCTCAAGGGCATCTTTTGCAAAAGGTAAGGGAGCTTGTGTGAATGCCATGTGTTCAATTCCTCTCGATCGTAGTTCTGCAATTTGAGCGTTGGCAGAAACATAACTTAACCGTGAAGATTCTATCTTAAAAAGGAGATGAGACTTGAACAAATAAAAAACCCTCACTCACTAGGCATGAATGAGGGAAATAATCAGGGTGCATCTACCATTCCTCTTTGCTTGGAATCAGGCGGGTTTTCCGGATGCTTTGAGCGGGAATACTTAAAGCTAGTGCGAAGTTCTCTTGAACTTTTAGTAACTTTTAGATAAAGGTTGCGTCTAGGTCTGGAGTCAATTACGTCTATGATCGCAGTCCTGCATTAAATGTAAAGGCAGTCGATCGGGGCAAAAATTTGTAATGCTATAGAGTGCGAATTGATTGCGAATTTTCCCTGAACGAGATCGATCGTCGGTGGTAATAAAAGCAGCGATGACCTCAATACTTTTTGAGGAGCGCAGCGAATTGTTGGAGGGTGGCTTGTGAATCAGGAATTCTACATTTCCGTCACGCCAGTGCGAGGCGATGAATATTGGGTGAGAACCGAGCGCGTTTCACCGGGAGTGCCGCTGGCAGAAGAACTGGTCACTTGGCAAGTCGAAGAGTGGCTAGAACAAGCTCGCCATCTGATGCACGATCCGCTGTTGGGAATTTTGCGCGGACGAATGCGATCGGGTCAATTGGCAATGGGCGGCGACGGTTTTTCTTCCAACCTGGTGGAATTGGGACAGACGCTCTACAATGCGCTATTTCAAGGCACGATTCGCGATAGCTGGATGACCGCGCAGGGAATCGCTCAGAATCGACGCGAAGGCTTGCGGTTGCGGTTAGGGCTGAAGGGCGATCGCTTGCCGCGTTTACCGTGGGAAGTGCTGTATGCCGGAGCGCGACCCTTGGCAACGGGAACCGATGTCGTATTTTCGCGCTATCAGGCTGCTTTTGCGCCAATGGGAACGATTTTGCAGCCGCATCGCTCGATCGAGCTTGACCCCAACCAACCGCTCAGAATTTTGATGGTATTGGCGGCGCCGACCGATCAAGAAGTGCTGGAACTGCGGCGAGAAGCCGATCACCTGCGCGATGAGCTGCAACGCGATCGACAAACGAACGGCGAAATTGATCTAACCATTCTGGATCAACCCGGACGCGAGCAGTTGACCCAAGCTTTGGAGCAAGGGCATTACCAAGTGCTGCATTACGCCGGACACAGCAATTTAGGCATGTCTGGGGGAGATTTGTACTTAGTGAGCGATCGTACCGGATTAACCGAGGTGCTGAGCGGCGATGATCTTGCCGGATTGCTCGTCAATAATGGGGTACGCATGGCGGTATTTAATTCCTGTCGCGGCGTATATACAGCGACGGCTGATCCCGCAAATGAAACCGAGTCGAGCAATCTGACCGAAGCGCTATTGAAGCGAGGAATGCCAGCGGTGCTGGCAATGGCGGAGCGCATTCCTGATGATGTGGCATTGACGCTCAGCCGCTTGTTTTACCGCAATTTGAGGCAGCGATCCCCGATCGATCTCAGCCTGAGTCGAGCGCGTCAGGGATTATTGTCGTCTTACGGTTCGGATCAGTTGTATTGGGCATTGCCGATCTTGTATCTGCACCCCGATTTTGACGGCTATCTCCAGCCTGCTGCACCAACGCCGTTGGCTGACTCACTGGAAAATTTGCCCCTAGCTGCTTCAACCTTTAGCATCGATGCCAGCGCGATCGATGATCCGCTCGATCTCGAAGATGAATCGTTCTCGCATCTAGACTTTGACGAGCCGGAAGACAGCGATCGACAAGCCATTCTGGAAATGCTGCGGGAAATTCGCGACCCCGAAGAAAATCCCTTCTTGCCAGCGCAAGAGACGCAACCGTTCTTTGAATCGATTACGGTGAATACCGATGAAGCTCAGCTTCAGACCGCAGAAGACTGTCTAACGCTCGGCAGACTGCGATCGCAAAACCGAGACTTCAGTGGAGCTGTGATCGCTTACGGACGAGCGATCGAGCTTGATCCCCAGTGTGCAGAGGCGTTTAGCGAAATGGGGACTGCTTTAGAGCAGTTAGGGAGTCCGACTGAGGCGATCGTGGCTTACAGAATGGCGCTGCAATATGAGCCGAGTTTAAGTGATGCCCGTCGCCATCTTCAGCGCTTAGAGGCTGCCCACAATCTCGCGCCAGCGCAGCAGGTCACTCCCCCCACCCCTACTCCTGACCTGCACGTTGAAGATGTCAAGATCACCGAAGAACCGATCGTCGATCGCATTTTTGGCACTCGAAAACGCAGACCTGCACGTCGCCACCCTTGGCTGGTGCTGGGAATTTCGGGGGCGGTGGCTGCGGTTTTAGGCGTAGTTGGTTTCTCTGCTTGGCGGGCTTCAACTCCGCCCCCTAGCCAGTTGATTGATGCGGTGCGTGAGCTGGATCAACCTGTCGGCGCGAATCCGAGTCGAGCGAATATCTTAGTCTCAACCGCGACTCGGAGCTTTGCTCAGGGTGATTTGCGGTCTGGGCAAGATGCGATCGAGGAATTGCTGAGTCAGGGACAGCTTGCGGCTGCCGATTCTGCATTTCAAAATGTGCCCCCCGATAAATTGGACAATCCAGCCGTGGCATTTTTGCGCGGTCGAATTGCGTGGCAGTCGGTGCAGCAGCGCAAGAGCAGCTACAGCTTAGATGATGCTCAAAATTATTTTGAAACGGCACTGAAAGGCAATCGAACGCCTCAAGTTCTGAATGCTTTAGGCTTTGTTTATTATTCTCAAGGCAATGCCGATCGGGCAGGTCGGAGCTGGCTGAATGCGGCAAATCTTGCCAAAGAAATTGGCGGCGCGGCAAAACGAGAAGGAATGATTGCACAGGCAGGACTCGCACTTGCTCTGAATAAAAAAGCTCAGTCTCAAAAAGGCAATATCCGCAATCAATCAAGACAGCAAGCCGTTGCATTGCGCGATCGAGTCTTGAACGAAGCGCCGGAGCAGTTTCAGATCAAAGCCTTGAGCCAAAACCAAAACTGGTATTGGAGTGAAAGCGCGATCGCGGACTGGAGAAGGCTGCTGGCGATTAAGTAGAATCACCTGAGCCTTACACATTTTTAATTAAGCTTGGCGACTGAAAGTTGAAGAAAAGCAGTCGCTAAAACTTCGTGCAGTAAAATCAAATTATTGAGTTGCTGGGCTGGATGTATGAATTCTGATACTGTCGTTCGCATCTTACAAAAAAGCTTTCGGGTCACGCTCGGAGCGACTGCATCGCTCGTCGAAATTCTCCAAGACCCACAAAAGCGCGAGGCTAATTTAACCAAAATCAAAGCGGAACTCGACCAACTTACCCGCGAATGGGCAGACAAGGGCGAAATGACCGAGCAAGAAGCCCGCAGCTATGTAGATACTTTGATGGCTCAACGGCGGGGTGAGATGAATTCTGGAACCACAGTGACAACCACGGCAACCCCAGTTCCCACCGCTTCACCGGAAGTCCAGCTTGAGCTACAAGAACTCACCGCACAATTAGCTGCACTCCGGGCAGAAGTAGAGCGCCTCAGAACCGAAGAGAATCGATCGTGAGATGTCTTGGAATCGATTTAGGTTGGAGTTCAAATCCTAGCGGCTTGTGCTGTTTAGATCTGGTCGATCGAACCTTAACGCTGCGAGATCTGCGGCGAGAGAGTTCGATCGACGAAATTCTCGCCTGGGTGGATCAGCAAGCCCCGGATTGTGCGATCGTTGCTGTTGATGCACCGACCCTTATTCCGAATCAAACCGGAATGCGACTTCCCGATCGTTTAGCTCACAAACACTTCGGGCGCTACCATGCAGGCTGTTATCCGGCAAACTTAGGACTTCCCTTTGCCGATCGTACCGTCGGCGTAGGACTGAGCTTAGAAGCGCGGGGATTTGAACACGCATCCACGATCAAGGCACAGCATCCGGGACGCTATCAAATCGAAGTTTTTCCGCATCCCGCAATGGTGAATTTATTCCAATTGAATCAAATTCTGAAATACAAAAAAGGTACGATCGCGCAACGTAAACCCGAATTAGAGAAATTACGCCAATTCATCCTAGAGCGATTACCTCAGATTGAACCGCGATTAGAATTAGAGACACTTCCTAACATTCCAAACAAAGGGACTGAACTCAAAGAAGTCGAAGATCAGTTCGATAGTTTGATTTGTGCATATGTAGCTGCCTACTGGTGGTACTGGGGAACTGAAAAAAATATGGTGTTGGGCGATCGTACATCCGGGTATATTGTGGTTCCATCGCCGTTGACTTAAACCATGCTGGCTTCACTGGTACGATCGCATCAACTCTGTGTCATTCTTGCAGCGACAGCAGCGCTTCACTTTGGGCTGATTCTACTCGGTCTACCCGGTTGGCAGTGTCCGATTCGGGCTGGGCTGGGCATTCCCTGTCCGGGCTGTGGACTCTCACGCGCTACGTTAGAACTTTTGCAAGGTCACTTTGATCACGCCTTAAGAATTCACGCCTTTGCACCGATCGCGGTTGGTGTAGGGGGATTTGTTTTGGCTGCGATCGTTTTACCTAAGTCTTCTCGAATCGAACTTGTGAGGATTGTCGATCGCATTGAGCGGCGCACTGGAATTACGATCGTTCTTCTCAGTAGTTTCTTGGTCTATTGGCTGATTCGATTGTTCTTTTTTACAAAGGAGTTTTATCGATTGGTTCTGTAATGTGCTTTCATAGCTACAGGTTTTTTGAGGAGTTATGAATGGTAGCTTTACTCGGATTAGTTACGGCTGTCGCCTCAATCGTAAGCTTTATCTGCTTAATTCTTGTGTTGATGAAGCTCTTTCCTGATAAGGGAGTCGGTTGGGGAATCTTTGGAATCATCTGTGGTATTTACACCTTTATTTGGGGATGGCAAAACGTCGATCGCCACAACATTAAAAACATTATGACGATTTGGTCGGTCGCCATTGCTGCCAACATTCTGATCCGAATTCTGGCAGTCTCTGCTGGTCGTAGTTAGAGCGCGATCATTCCATCGGGGAGCAGGTCGTACTCCTCATCGCCATTTACCGTTTGGCAAAGTTCGCTGGATCTTGATCGCGGCGATGCTTAACCGGAATCGGTGAGCCTTGCCCGTTTCCAACCCACGCGGCGGTTTCTTCTAAAGCGGTTCTCAGTCGTTTTGCTGCATAAATCGACATATCACGCGGCACATTGATGCGATCGCGCAGATACCGCAACGCCACATCTGCACCCGATGGCGGGACACACACGCTCCCCGTCATCATTCGAGTTAAGGCACAACGCAGCGCTTCATCCATTAGCTGATTCGGTGCAGGATTGACGCGAATAATGTTCGATCGATGCTTAATCACGCGATACAGCGCCTCTTTACGGGAGTTCTCCGGCTCTGGATAAGCCACATCCGGTAACTCAAACCAGGACCCTTGATCCACTCGCGCTTTGTTGATTAGCATTTGGGGTTCGCCATTTTCCCAGCATCCTCCCATCTGCGGCGGCAAATCATGGACATGGGTGTGAAAATCGCTTTGAGTGCCGCGATAAGTCGATCGAGTTTCCATCGCATCAAACCAGGCTTTAAATCGCGGATTTTCCTCGCGCATCGAGTAGCCTTTGTAATAGTAAAGGCTTGCATTCATGCGTTCGACATACGGCGTGAAAATCACATCAGCCGTACTGAATTCTTCTAAAAAGTAGGCTCCTGGCGTTTGAGCGATCGCTGCTTCAACCTGTGCCATCACCTCGACAAACTTTTCACGCTTGCGCTGTTCGTCGCGCCCCGACATCGATGGATAGCACAACCAATTGCACCACGCCCGAAACAAAAGCCGCTCTAACCAGCGCAACGGCTTTACTCTCGGATCTTCCATGCCAAACGTCAGAACACCAAACTTTTGTTCCAGCGCCATTAGAATATCGTCGCTTTCGGTGATGATGCGCCCGTCAAGCTCGATCGCAGGCAGCATTCCCGATGGTACTTTCCGCTTGTACCAGCTTTCTTTCTCGCCGTAGCAGAACATCGTCACTTTTTCGATGCGGTACGGGATTTGCTTTTCTTCGAGCCACAGCCAAATTTTCTGGCAGTAGGGACACCAGGCATGATAGTCACGATAGAGCGTCACGCGCACCTCCGATTCCGCCTGTTCAAACAGACGTAAGCGGGATTGAGCGTTGGTAAGCCCGTTGATCGCGTCAGGGTGAAAGTCGGTAAGGGCTTCGAGTTCTGTCCAGCTTAGGGGAGCGGTCATAAATAATCCGATCGCAACTCCCTCTATCGTTACGGGTGTTGCGGCATTGCGTCAACTTAGAAGCGCAATCCGACTCCACCTTGCAGGGTTGCAGCCGCTCCACCGCCCCGATAGCCATCAAACGCAATCACCGCATTGCCAAACACGACTAAATTACTATTGGGAAGGGCGTAGTCAATTCCCGGCTGAATCGCAAAGCTGGTGCGATTTCCTACAGCCGTATCACCACCGAGCGGAATCGAAGCACCTGCGCCAATGTAAACATCAGTCTGCCAATTGAGTGCATAGTCGTAGGAAATTGTCGGAACGATCGCGACTCCGTTGCCAATAAACGCTTGTGCTCGCAGTGAGATCGGCGATCTGAGGAACTTATACCGTCCAGCCACTACAGCCGATACACGGCTTCCCCCGTCATCGCCGCTCGTCAACCCAATTCCAGGGCCAATGCCCACATAGCTCCCATAAGCCGCTTGGGCTGAAGCTGGAGCCTGACTTGCAACGGCGATCGCACACGCACAAATTCCTGTCACTCCAACTAAGCTCAGCTTTTGATTGATTAATCCCATCAAATTTCTCATCGATCGATTCCTCATTAACCAGAAACAGCGAAGCACCAAAATTATTTGTTCATCATATCCAAATTTACCCACTTCACAAGCGCAATACGCTGATTTTTAAGTTGGAGATGAAAGACTTTTGCCAGAACTTTTAGAATGAAGAAAGCCTTCATTCTAAAAGTTTTATGTCTGATTCTGCACTGGGCGATCGCTATACAAATCTGATTGAACAAATCGTTCAAATGACGCTGAAAGGCAACATTCGATCGAAAGAACAGGTTTATCAAATGCTGGTGCAGGAAATTGAACCAGATAGCGGTGAAATTTTTGAAGCGAAGTTTCGCGATCGGTTTGTGCAGACTCAAACTCAAGCGAACGATCGCAGCGATGAACTCAAGCAAGCTAAAGCAATGCGGGCAATGCGGGCGCTCTCGACGCTTGACGGTGAATGGAAACGCTGGCAGTCTGAAAATCAAAATAGAAGCGCGATCGCCACCGCAGTTCGACAGTTAAATCAGGCGGACAAAACCGATCGATTACTCATTTTTCTAACTCTGAGCGATCCGAATCATCCAAATAGTTTGAATGCTGATCAACTCAAACAATTAGCAGTGACGCTGAGACAACAGCCGATTTCTGATGCTGAAACTCAACAGGAACTCGCGCAGCTGAGCGATGGAATTCTGCGCGGTTTTCAGTCTTGGAATAATTTACAGCCTCATCTCATCAGTTGGATTTACAATCCTGAACAATTGGGATTTGGGGAGTCGTCGCGGGGAGCAAAGCCTTGGGAGTTGTGGTCAAAACAAGCGATCGGCGATATTCCCAAATCATTTTTTGCGGCACTCAATCAAAATCAAGCGGCAAGTCTATGGGTCGAATCTCAACCCGAAATCACATTGGCGGATTGGATTGAGTTCGTGATCGTGGTGCAAGCCTTGCAGCGGGGTTTGGTCAGTTGGTCAGAAAATCAAAGCTATAGTTCTAAGATTGGCACCTCGTTATGCGTGTCGATTTTTCTGACCTTTGCCTTGATTTGGATGGAGTTATCGTATGGCTTCGGGCGATCGTCGTCGCTCAACTCGATCAATCGATCGCGCTTTTCAGAAGCATCCCTCCGGGTATCGCTTCAAATTTTGAGAATTTTTGCTCAACGCCCCTACTTTCCTTTGTATGGAACCATTTATACGTCGTTCACGGGGGCATCGTTCCGCGAAGCGATGAACTATTTGAGTGAACCTTTAAAGCGGGTCGAAGGCACTCAGGAAAAAGCAAGAATCCTTACCCTGATTGGGTCATCGCAGCGTGTCTCTGGAGCCTTGGATGTAGCAAAAGAGATTTACCTTGCAGCCCAAGAGATTGCACAAGAAGCAGGCGATCGCAAATGTGAGATTGCGACGTTCAATCATCTCAGTCGCGTGAGTCTGCATCAAAAACAGTATGCAGAAGCGATTAGTAACAGTCAAAGAGCTTTAATTCTCAGCCGACAGTCGGGCGATCGCATGGGTGAAGCAAATGCACTTGCGAACTTAGGCTATGCGGAAGTGTTTCAAGCCCAGCTCCTAGAGTCTGATCCGGATGCGTATGAACTCGCGATCGGCTACCTGGAGCAAGGATTAGCGCTCTCCGAAAAGTTAGGTGACTTTCAGAGCAAGGCACTCTGTGCCCTCAGTTTAGGCAGTGCTTATGTTACGTTGAATGACACTGATCAAGCATTAAAGTATCTAGAACAAGCAAGCTACGCCGCCGCAGATGCAGGCGATGGCTATCTACACGCGCTCTGTCTAGCGAACTTTGGTGAGGCGTTTTATCAGCGTCAGGACTATGAGAGAGTTGTGTTTGCCTCGGCGATCGCAATGTACAAGCTTGAGCAAATGGGAACAAATGATTGGAGGAGTGCAGCCGGATTGTTAACGATTTTGCGGGGACAACTCGGAGAGCGGTTTAATCAGCTTTTGCAGGATCAGCGATCGCGCTTAGTGACTGAAATTGGAGTCGATGGCTTTGACTATTTGACGGAATTGCTCGATCTCTATCGTCAATCTTAGTAAAACCAACTTAGTGAAACCAATGGAAACACTCGTTCAATCTTCACGAATGATGAATCCAAATTTGGTTTGCCAGTTGAAGCAAGGATTACCGTGATTGATTTTGAATATTTCCAGTTAAGCTGACGATACCATTTGCAGGGCGGATCGATGAAACCTCCCAAAAATCTACCGTGTAACGTTTGGGTGTTAGGCTTTGTCAGCTTTGTTGGCAGATCGCTTGTTTTGAGCAGAATCAGTCACAGTTATCTTGATGGTTGATCGGGGTATCAAGCTCAGCAACGCGATTTCGCCAAACAGAAAAGTCTCTATCTTTTATCAGATGTAATTCAGAATCTAGCTGTTTCATAGTCATCTCTAATACATACGGAAGCAAGCATCGGCAGTAGCAGTAAGTAAGGAGCGATCGCGCTAAGACACTAGCTGTTGAAATTGTTTTCTAAATTAAACTACTTGGGTGTGAGATTGCAGCATGATAAAGCACTTATGGTACAGTCTGCCTGTAGGGGTAGGCTTGTTGGGTGGCGCATTCGGAGTCCAAACTTCTGCTTATGCTGAAACTGATCGGTTTGATGATGTAGAGAATGCTTCAGACACTGCTCTCGATCAAGTTACCTCTGTTTCTCAACTCTCCGACGTTAGACCGACTGATTGGGCATTTCAAGCATTGCAATCTTTGGTGGAGCGCTACGGCTGTATTGCAGGCTATCGAGACCGAACCTATCGCGGCAATCGGGCGCTGACTCGCTATGAATTTGCAGCAGGCTTGAATGCTTGTTTGAATCGAGTCAATGAGTTGATTGCAGCCGCAACAGCGGATTTGGTCAAAAAAGAAGATTTGGTGACATTACAAAAGTTGCAATCAGAGTTTGCGATCGAACTAGCAACGGTTCGTGGACGAGTGGATGCCCTAGAAGCTCGAACTGCAACCTTAGAACGGCAACAATTTTCCACGACCACCAAGCTAGGGGTAGAACTCGTAAGCTACCTGGCAGATGCTTTTGGAGAAAATGCAGGAGCGGTGAACAATCCTTCACTTGGCTATCGCTTGCGATTGGATTTTGATACGAGTTTCTCTGGGCGCGATCGCTTGCGACTCCGACTGCAATCGACGAATCTCCGTCGCCTCGATACCGCTACAACTTTTCCCAGTGCTGCACTCGCAGGCGCAACCGATGAAACTCGATTTTTAGCCACTAGCGTTTCCCAAAACGGGGAAATTACGCTAAATCGATTGCAGTATCGGTTTCCTGTAGGCGAGCGCTTAACGGTTTACCTTGATGCAAACACGATCGACCCTAGCATCGTCACCGATCCAATCACGCCGTTTAATGATCAAGTCAACGGTGCCGTGTCTAACTTTGGTCAAATCAATCCAATCTTCTTTCCGGTAGGCAACCGAGCTGGGATCGCAGCAAACTTCGCGGTGAGTCCGTCAATCAGTTGGGACTTTGGCTACTACGGCGAAGATACAACGATCGGGGGTCCGAACTTTCCGGATCAAAGATCCGGCATCTTCAACGGCGGCTATAGCGCTTGGACGCAGCTTGTTTTGACATCAGGATCACTGAAGTTAGGCTTGATGTATCTCAATACTTATTCAGTTCGGAACGGGGTCGATACTTTAGCAGGCAGCAATGCAGCAAAGATTATTGGCGCGGGACCTGTAGTCGGCAACTCCTACGGGGCGCAGTTGACCTATCGACTGGCACCGACCTTTGAACTAGGGGGATGGGTCGGGCTAACCGAGGCACGAAGTTTAGGCGATGGAACAAAAGGCGATGCAGATATTTGGAATTTTGCAGTGAATCTTGCGTTTCCGGATCTCGGCAAAAAGGGCAACTTAGGCGGACTCGTGTTTGGGATGCAGCCCAAACTTACGGGAACCAGTACGCCTGCCCTGGCTCAAGCGATCGGGCTTCCGAGTGGACAGCGTCGCGATCGCGACACCGGATTTCATATCGAAGCGTTTTATCGCTATCAACTCAACGACAACATTTCCATTACTCCCGGTGTGATCTGGCTGACAGCACCCAATCATGATGCTCGAAATCCAGATGTGGTCGTGGGTGTCGTTCGGACAACGTTTACATTTTAACTTTCTATGAAACGAACCTCTTGGGTATTTACCGTGCTAGTTGCTGTTGTGGTGGCAATCGGCACGATCGTTGTTTCTTACTTGCCATCCGGTGCCCAGTCGCTCGTTGGTAAAGAAGAACTCACCATGCTGACTTCTCCCGACTATCCGCCGTATGAATTCTATGAAACGAAAGATGGGGATCGGCGGATCGTTGGGTTTGATGTCGATATCGCAAACTATATCGCGAAAGAATTACGGTTTAAGCTGAAGATTGCAGAATCAGACTTCAATGGCTTGATTCCTGCACTTCAAGCCAATCGCGTCGATTTCGTGATGGCAGGAATGACCCCAACTCCAGAACGCCAGAAGAACGTCGATTTTTCGGTCATCTACTATCAAGCGCAAGATACGATCGTCTCTCCCAAAGGCAGCACTATCACCAAGACAGCAGACTTGAGCGGTAAGCGGGTCGGGGTGCAACTCGGCACAATTCAGGAAACCAATGCGAAAAAGATTGCGGAAAAAGTCAGCGGGATTCAACTGAAACAACTGAATCGCGTCCCGGAAATTATTCAGGAACTCAAAGCCCAACGGATTGATGCGGCAATTATCGAAGACACGATCGCTAAAGGGTTTATCTCAGCCAATCCAGATCTTCAGTTCACCTCAATTCCGCCGGAAGGTCCATCGGGATCAGCGATCGCGTTCCCCAAAGGTTCACCGCTAGTCGAACCGTTCAGCCGTGTGCTTCAACAGATGAAAGACAAGGGTGAAGTCAATCGGCTTGCTGCTAAGTGGTTTTCGGCGAGCACCACCGCAGCAGCGGCAGAAGACGCTCAAGCACCCGCAGCACCCAAAGGGGGATTGAATCTCGATTTTGGTCGAATTCTTCCTGATCTGCCTTTTATTCTCCGAGGCATTCCCTTAACGTTGCTATTTACGATTACTTCTGTGTTCTTCGGTCTGATTTGGGGAACGGTTTTATCGCTGCTCAAAATCTCTGGGATCAAACCACTCGCAGCAGTGGCAGATGCCTATACTTCTATTTTCCGGGGCACACCCTTATTGTTGCAAATTGCTTTGGTTTATTTCGCAACTCCTCAGCTAACTGGCTATAACATTCCGGCATTGTTAGCAGGCGTTTTGACCTTCACGCTCAACTCTGGCGCGTATATGTCTGAAACGATTCGAGGCGGCATTCTAGCAGTAGACAAAGGACAGCGAGAAGCGGCAATGTCGTTGGGTGTGCCTTACTGGACGATGTTGCTCGATGTGATTTTTCCGCAAGCTTTGAGAAACATTCTTCCGGCTTTGGTGAATGAAACAATCTCACTGCTCAAAGATTCCTCGCTAGTATCAACAATAGGTGTGGTAGAACTACTTCGCAGTGCTCAAATTGTTGGCGCAAACAAATATATCTACTTTGAGCCTTTGCTATTTGCAGGCTTGATTTACTACGTATTGGTGATGGCTCTTACGGTTGCAGCATCTAACCTAGAACGGAGATTAAGAAAAAGTGACTAAACCTAGTATAAGTTCTGAAACAAATTCACAAGCCAGCAGCGACACGATGATTCAGACAGAATCGCTCGTGAAGTCCTTTGGTGATTTGCAGGTATTGCGCGGCATTTCGACTGAGGTTCGTCGGGGTGAAGTGGTTGCGATTCTTGGTCCGTCTGGCTGTGGAAAATCGACGTTTTTACGCTGTCTGAATTTGCTAGAACGTCCGAATAATGGTCGAATTTATTTCAAAAATCAAGATATTACTGCGCCCAAAACCAACGTTTTAGAAGTTCGGCAAAAGATGGCGATGGTGTTTCAACTCTTTCATTTGTTTCCGCACATGACGGTGTTGAACAATGTTACTTATGCCCCGATCAAAGTAAAGAAAATGTCGAAGGCGAGAGCGAATGAACTCGGTCGATCCCTCTTGGAAAAAGTGGGGTTAGGTCAAAAAACCGATGTTTACCCGTCTCAACTTTCAGGCGGGCAGAAACAACGGGTTGCAATTGCCCGCGCTCTCGCGATGGAACCCGAAGTAATTCTATTTGATGAGCCGACCTCTGCACTTGATCCGGAGATGGTGAAAGAGGTTTTAGAAGTGATTCGAGAACTAGCATTCACGGGCATTACGATGGCAGTGGTGACGCACGAAATGGGATTTGCGCGGGAGGTCGCCAATCGCGTTTTGTTCATGAATGAAGGCTATATTGCTGAAGATGCTCCGCCTCGCGAGTTTTTCAGCAATCCTCGCTGCGATCGCGCTAAGCAATTCCTAGAGAAAATGCTTTAAGAATTGCTTCAGATGCCTGAACGCCTAACGAATAGAAATCGCAACCCTACAGCCGCGATTTCTATTCGTTAGGCATCGTCAAGTAGAACTGCCTTATTCTTTCTGAAACAATGAAGCCTCGAATCCTAAACAAAGTCGCAATCAGCGCTGTATTTCTCGCGCTCAATAGTTGCACTGAGCAGAATAGGATCATTCCACAAACTCGGTGTGATACTGCGATCGCGATCGCAACTCAAACCTGGGAAGTGAATTACTACACCAGCAAGACCAGCGGTGGATTGAACGCGCAGCGATCGCAGTCCTTTCAGAGCAACACAATCACAAACCTGAATGGTGAAAGACCGCTGAATGCAGTTTCGATCGACGACAATGGCATCGGATGGGCGGCTCTCCCTCCTCGTCCCACTGCCGATGAAGTGGATCAGCAGCGTCAAACTCAAGAACAGAATGACCCGCCTCAGTTACAACGGTCTGTAGAATACCAATTGCGCTGTGAAAGTGGGTCGCTGAAAACGGATGACTTAACCTATCGAGAAGCATCAAGGGCGATTCGGGCAGGGCAAACTGTGAGAGTATCCTACGTGGGCGATCGAGCATTAAAAATTGAAGCTCAAGAGTCAAAGTCTTTTAGCCCGCTCAAATCTAGGAACGTTGGTAAATCGCGAGATGGACTAGGCAGGAGCAGGAACGTTATGAAGCTTGAGATAGTGGATTAACAATCGGATGGAATGTTTCAGCATGTCAACGGATTTGGAATAGCACAAGGTTTCGAGTTCATCACAGTCCACTAAGCGATAGTCACTCACAATCAATTTTTCTGATAGGGATAAGCAGCAGCAAGCGTAGCAAAATTGGTTGCAACTGTTTGTGTAGTAACCGCTTTGATTTGAGATCTCAAAGATCAGAACAATCCGGCAGTACGCTGATTGATAGGGTCATTCAAGAAGACCTATTTTGGAAAATTGTCTCGTCCGACACAATCTCTCAATCGATAATTGTGTTCTTTATATCTAAGATTTAACGCTATGGACTGCTTACCATTTGAAGCGATCGCGCCTGAGTTTAGTAAGTTGGCGTTTTGAGTGGTTATGCCGCCGCAGTGTTGATACGCGAAGCAGAAATAGATATTGCTGCATCCTGCTATTTTAAGGAGAGAACTATGCCGAAGACGTTGTTTAAGGTCGATCTCACTAAACCGATGGATCAGCAGGAATTGCCAGGACATAATCGCTGGCATCCCGATATTCCAGCAGTTGTTTCGGTGAATCCGGGCGAGGTGTTTCGGATCGAGTGTAAAGATTGGACAGATGGACAGATTAAAAACAATGATGATCCAAAAGATATTGAAGATGTTGATCTAACAGTCGTTCACGTTCTTAGTGGCCCTATTTGGGTGAATGGTGCTCAACCCGGAGATATTCTTGTTGTGGATTTGCTTGATATTGGAGCGCTACAAGGGGATGAGTGGGGTTTTACAGGCATCTTTGCCAAAGAAAATGGCGGCGGTTTCTTAACCGACCATTTTCCCAAAGCGGCTAAAGCAATCTGGGACTTCCAGGGCATTTATACAAGTTCACGGCCTAAGTACAGGACAAAAGTTTTAGAACCTGTAGATACTGCTGATTGCGGCTTTCTAGATTGAGCAAGATTTGTCTGAGATGATCAAACCCTGTGCGGAAGATACTCTTGGCTTT
>JACJNX010000002.1 GCA_014695255.1 Cyanobacteria bacterium FACHB-63 | reverse complement strand
TGCATTGGTGCCCCATAGTCAAGCTTCAGTTTTTTACTGCTAGGGAAAATAGTAATAAAATCTGTTTGCCTTTGTGATACTTTTCGCGTTTCTTTTTAACACTTAATAAGTTAATTGTAAGCCGTCCTAATCTTTCAAATTCCGGTAGGATGCCCCCGACCGTTGCCCCAACCGATACCCGACCAGTCGGGTAAAAACTTCCATTAAAAAATCCCCCAGACTCAATCAAGAGCCTGGGGGATTTCATCAAAACTCTAAGCGCATGTCATCGCCGCAAATTCATCATGGAATCTCGCATAGTCGATTGCGGCAGCAATTGATAGTCCGTCGATCGCATCTTCCAGGCTGAACCACACGCGGTCTGAAATGCAGCCTCGCTCCCCCGTTTCAAACAATAGAACTCTGACCCATTCCTGCCCGAAAACTGGGGGAATCGATAGCCAATATTCGTTATCAATTCCGAAATCTGCGAGGACATTTCCATTTCGAATCTCAACTTTCTTAATGCCTCTTATCTTCAAAATCGAGACGATTTGTTTCTCTGTCATTGCCTTGTCCTGGGTAATGTTTCCGCTTCATCGTCTGAGTATCTTGGAACAAATTAGAAGCCGAATAACCGCCGTTCTACGCATCGTGCGACTTGCTGCCTTCCTGCACGAATACTAATAGAAACTGTCCCTCTCTCTGGATGTTCCCAGAGTGGGTGTGAGCCTCTAGCTGTTCGTTTGAAAGCCCAACCGTGGGCAATCAATTTTTGTTTGAATGTCTCACGCATTTTGGGTTTTCTCCTGATAGTTTCATAGTTCAATTGTAGGAGTGCTTAATTCTGTATCGCCTGTATCAAGCCCTGTATCGTATCGGTTGTATCGCTGTATCGTATCGCCTGTATCGCCTGTATCTTTGTCGATACAGGCTGTATCGTGCCTTTCTGATACAGCCGATACAGCGATACAGCGATGATTCAACTGTTAACAAAAAAGCTTCCGTCAACTTCGTAAATCTCGCTGTCTAGAGCCATGACATCCAGATAAAGCTTGATATCGTCTGTTGACATTCCCTTAACAGGTTTTCGCCCTCTGGCTGACAAATCTCGCGGCTTAACTCCCTCTGGATTAGCCAGAAGAAAACGCTTAATCTCTGCCTTAATTGCGAGTTCCCCGTCATCAATTGAGGTAGATGCTTCTGGCTCTACAGAAGCATGATAGAAATGCTCGATAGGATGTTTCGCCTCAGTCTGAATTAATGCCTCTAGGGACTGTCTGCGAGAATGGGGAGCGGATTGTTTTACTAAATCGGGATAGACCGGAGTAACGCCCCATTCATTGGTAATTGAATCGAAGTAAACGCGCCCAGTCTGCATGAGTTGTTCTGTGGTCGGCTTGCCTGCAAAGAACGTGGAGCCATTTGCAATCAATCCGAGATTCGATCGCGCCAGTAGAAGCACTCGTCTGTAGACGTTGCGAGTACCGCCAGAAATCCCAAAATCATCAGTGTTTGGGCTTTGCGAGACTAGCCAGCCGTATTGCTTGGAAGATCGACCCATCGAGCAAAGCGCGTTAAATCCTGCCATTAACCCCTTGAACCACTTCCCGGTCTTCTCTTTCACCGCTAGCGCTTCATCGAAGATCAATAGCTTCATTGGGGCATAACTGCCTTGGAATTCCGCGATAAATGCGTCGATCTGCGCTTGGATTGCCTCCATATCCTCAGCAGGCGTGAACGGGCGAATCGGGCAATTGAGAACGCGATCACAAACTGTCCAGTAATCCGCCTCGCTTGGGTCAGACTTCGGATCGATTGCCCAGATTTGACATTCAGGATGCAGCTTCTTAATCCATCGAGTTGCATAAGCGATCGTTAGTCCCTTTCCCGCGCCTGGTTGTCCGACAATCAGAGTTGATTGCAGATGTTCGGCAAGCGATCGGGCGATGTCTTCAGCTTGGGCAGATTGAGCCGGAACACTGATGGCGCTTAATTGGGTGTTTGGTCCAGGTTGATATTTTGCCGGTTCTGGTAGCGATTGCGGCATCGGAGCGCCCTCGCCTCCGATCGTGAAGCAAAGCCCATCCAGAATCCGCAAATACTCACGCGCCATTAGATTTGCATCAGCGCCGCCTGATTCTTCATAGGTATCTAGAAAGATGTCCCAAGCCGCGATCAAGTTCTTCGCCTCGATCCCTTTGAGATGGCATCCATACATCAGATCAAGCATCGTCGGACATTGCTTCAGCGCTCGTAATTCAATCTCGCGTCTGGGGATGCACTGATTCGCTTCCCTGTAGGCAAGGAAGGCTAACGCCGCCGCTCCGATTGGCAACGCTCCCATCAGTCCCACGGTTCCGCCGCCGATCAGCCCAATCACCCCGCCTGCAACCGCTAACCATTTTGATGAGCTGGCAACGGAAACCGTTTGAGCGTAGGTGTGCTTTGCGATCGGCGCGAGGTTTTCCAAGGCTTCCTTGACTGTCCATCCTTGTTCCTCGACAAGATGACCAAGCAAGGATTCATCAGGTGCTGCGGTGTGGCGGTCGGTTGTGCTTTGGTTGTACCGACTAAGATTAGACATCAGTTGAACTCCTTAAACGACTGAAAAGCCCTAGAGACAGCCATCTCTAGGGCATTGAACTATTTCTGTAAGTCTTGTGCGGCTTCTGCTTTTAACCTGCGTTGATGCTCTCGATAATGCCGAGACTGTCGAGCGGTGAGCCTTAATTGCTTCATCCAAGATGAGAACTTCAGACAAACCTCAAAGCCCACGATCGCGATGATTGCTCCGATGATTCCAGGGACATTCAGAACGCCATTTGTGAAGATTTGGAACGCCCATAATGCGCCGATCGTTTCGATGCCGTAAGCGATCGCGCTTGCTCCCTGCATATCCTTGAACAACCGCTCAGAGCTACGTTTCGCCATATCAACCGCTTTAGGCAGTAATGACGGGCTGTTCTGATTGGCTTTCGGTTGCGCGACTGGGGAGAGTTTCAATTTCACCGCTAACCGCTCAGCCATACCGGGAAAGTAGGCATCGAGTCGCGGGAAGATTTCGAGCAGTTGCAAGCCAGTTCCTAAGACAATCGAGAGTGTCATGCCAGCAAAGTAATCGAGCGGAATCGGTAGGCTCCCTGCCAGCGCTGGAACTAACAATCGACTGTAAGCATGGATTCCGATAGTTAGGCAGATCCCCGCTCCGATATAACCTGCTGTCATCAAAACAGAGGGACTGAGCAAGCGAGTAACAACATCCTCGATCGCGTCTCCCAGGTGTGCCCCGGCATCGATGCCGACTCCTTTCTCTGGCTTGTCCTTGGTCGTTTTGGGATTGAATCGGTTGCTATCGAATTCACTGTTTCCGCTATGGGTCTGAGTTTTAGAGTTGCCAGTCGTTTTCATCGGATAATTCCTCGCTGTTGCAAAACTTGGTTTAACTGTTCGATAGGAGCCTGCCTGATGTCCTTAACCGTTCCGAGATAGTCAACTTCTGCCGTATAGCCAGAGCGACTGCATAGGGTTGTGCCCTTGGGTAAACGCCGTTTACTGACTCGGTTGGTTGGGTCATAGTAAGCCGCGCCGCCTTCTACAAGCGGGTATCGTTCATCGATCAGGATGCAGCGCTTAGCTCGGTCTAGTGCGATCCTTGTTTCTTCAGATTGCTTTGATTGCTGCTGTTCTTGGTTGGTCTTCTGCTGTAAATCGGCTTCTGACTGCCGATACAGGGTGATAGCAGTAGGCGCGATCGTTAAGGCAAGAATTAAGCCCAATGTTGGCACTTGCCATTTGAGGGGGAGATTTAGGCTCATTGCAGATACACCCCTTCCTTTAATTGCTGAATCAGAGCATTCATCAGATCCAGGCATTCATCAGATGAGATGCCATGCTGCGCAAGCAGCTCGATCGCGCTCCAAGCATCCCCATGATTCGGGATTGAGAGCGATTCTTCGATGTGGTGCTGAAGCAGTATTTCGTCGCCGTCTTCTTCCTGCGAAATAGTGTCGCTGTATTGCCAATCGCAAAGCTGTAGGAGCATTCCGAACTTCTCAGATGCGGTGAGGATTTGCAGATGATCTCCGTATTCCTGAATCAAGGCTTTGAGCGCTGATTGATTCGATGTGCCGTAATAGCTGATCAGGCTGTGCTTTGTTGCCATAATTGAAAAATCCTCAAATGATTTGCGTTTTTTGCGGGATAGAGCCGCCCTGGGGTCAGAGCTATGGGCGGCTTCTGCGTTTCAAAGTCCTGTAAGCGGCGGCGGCTTGTCTGGCAGGCTTTTAGGCTTTTCTGCAATGGGCGGCTCATTGCGGCTTACTACGGCATTCGACGGCGTAACTACTTGTGGAGCCGTAGCAGGCTGTTCTATGCCGTTATCAATCGCAAAAAGCTGTCTTAGATGTGAGTGATAGCGACGTAACAGCAACGTAATCACTAAACTGCTATCGATGCCGCAATCTACCGTCAAAGCTTGCAGAATTGCGGCGGCATCATCGGGGAGTGTTATCTGCTTTCGTTGTCCCATCAGAAACTCATCCCCAAAACTGTGATGTCCTGTGGAGCAGGCGCGATTTTGAACCGTCCCCCGGTTGACTGCTCGATCGCGCCTGCTAATGGAGCGCTACCGCCCACTAGGAGAACTTCTCCTAAGTCACTGAGGTAGGACTGCCACTGACCACGCGCCATTGAGCGAATGTTGTCTAGCCATTCAGAAACACAACTATCGAAGTAAGCAGCAAAGCTCACCCCGTTGTGTCCGGTTGTGTAGCTTTGATTCTCGATTCCGTCCAGGATTGCCCCAACATCAACCGATTGCCCCGTTGCCTTCAATAGCCTTGCTTGGATGCTATGCCCTAGCGCGTTAGTGCCAGGCAGCGTGATCGATGCTTCTCTGACTGCCGTTCCTTCAGGCGCAAACAACCGCCCGGAACTAGTGCCGCCGCCAAAATCAATCACGCCGTTAATAGCTCCAGTCCATTGATACAAGCCGTGTTTGATGCCGTACTTGTAGGCGGCGGCGGCTTCCTCTACTGCGGTTGCCTTGGCGATTGTGACGATCAACTCCCGACCGTTGCGCTTATAGTCGAAAGTCCCCTCTAGGGATTTCACCGCTCGGATTGCTTCATCATTCCGCACGTCTGGGACTGCAACCAGAAGATTCTCGACTCGCAGAATGTTAGAGCCTGGATTCGGTTCTAATGCTGCAAACACCAAATCAGCCATCATTTGAAGCTTGCCTTTGTCGAATGCGGCTTTTCCCTTAAGAGTCTTGGCCAGTGCCCCGACTGCATAGATTCGCTTGTCGCGCTCGATTACGACAGTTGTTTCGCTCGACTGGGGACAGTCTTCAAATTCCAAGTCGAAGTCTCGAACTACTGAGGCAAGGCGAGTGATCTGTCCTTGGGGATTCAGGAATTCAGTGAATCTATTGCCGGGATTGACGTAGATTTTTTCGCGGATTGCTTGATAGCTTCGATTGAGCTTTTGAAGCTCGGATGTGGGTGTGAATGCCATTTTGGGATGCTCCTAAAAGTGAATATGGGCATAAGAAAAGCCCCCAGGCAGTGCTGAGGGCTGAACGCGTAGAGAGTTGATGTTTTAGACGTATTGCTTGTGAGTACAGCCAGTCAGGCTGGTTGACACTACATTGATGTGCGAGATCTTAGAGGTCTGCACCATCAGTTGACCACTTTCGGCATGCGACAGAAGATCTACAAGAATCTGAATTTCGTCGGCAGTTAAATGCAACTGAGCGGTTTGCGTTTTTTTATCAATCATGTCTTGTTGGGACTCCAGAGCCTTAGAGAAAAGATCGCTCAAAGCTTGCTTATCCATGTTTGTTTCCTCAGTGTTTGAGTCGTAAGGATACAGTCGATCGACTGTTTGATGTTTGCCTTGCGGCAAAAGCGCGATCGAGAATCGAACTCGATGCCGCAATCCCACCGATTGCGGCGAACCGTCCGCGCTTGTTTGGGGATTCTCTGGCTGCTCTTGCGAGTGGCGGGAACTTACGGGCGGCAACCGCTTGCCGCGCCCCCTATCCGGTCTTTTTGTGTCGAGAGGCATCACTCAGAGCGGACTCCCCGTGGCGGGCTTTCACCGCCGTCTGAGGGTTGTCTGTCCCTCGACGTATCTAATATAGCGCATATTTCTGGGTTTTACACAGATAAAATGCAGTTTTATATAAATTTCATCTGTTTAACATGTGTTAGTATGAAGCCACAATACAAATCGATGTAGCCTTTAGGAGATGTATGACTGTAAGTAACGTGGGAAGACCGAAGAGAAGCCGCCCTACTACTCGAAAAAACTATGTCTTAGATACTGCAATCTCAGACATGATTGCTGACTTGGCAGAGCTTGACGGGCGTACCGAGGGTAGCGAGGTAGAGTATTGCGCGCTGATTTATGCGGCGATCAAACGCATGACTCCTGATGATGAGCCGTTTACTTTCGCGGCGCTCATCGCAAAGGCTAATGAGATCAAGGCGGAAATGTGGAAACCGGAAGGTGAAAACAATGAGTCAAACTAACGCTGAAGAGATCAACCCGCTAGAACTTCCTAGCCTGCCGCTATCGGTAGATTAAAAAGTCAATTCCCCAATAAGGACTAGCAACATGGCTCAAAAAACTTTTCTTGAACAAACGCTTGCAACGCTTGTAGAACTGACCGACCTTGCCCGAAAGCAATCGGATAAGCAGTTTGATCGCGTGAATACAAGCTTCGAGCAAACGAACAGAGCGATCGAGGAATTAGCGGTCAATGTCGGGCAGTTGGCAGTCGGGCAGAGAGCGACAAATCAGAGCATTGATCGATTGGGAGAGCGGATCGAACGGATGGGAGACAGAATCGACCGATTGGGAGAGCGGATCGAACGGTTGATCACAGCAGTTGAACGGCAGAATGCAGCGATCGACGGGCACTTGGCTCTGTCTCAATCTCAATCCGTGAATATTGCCGAGTTGACAAAGTTAGTTGCAACGCAAGCGATCTCGATCAATCGGTTGCTGGAGCGGAATTGATTCTTTTCGTTGAACTGAGGGAAAGCGCATGATCCAAATCGTCAAAATCAAGCCCAAAAGCCAAGCCCCGGCAGTCGAGCCGCCTACCAAGGCAGAAGCCAAGCCAAAGCCCCAAAAGCCAAAGGCAGTTGCACAAAAGAAGCCCCAAGCTAAGCAGCAAGGGGCGAAATTCTTTCAATCTATTGCCTGTGTGAGGGGCGTTCTGGATGTTGCAGAGAAGAGAGCCAGGATTCTATTTGAGGATGGCTCCCATGTTTCGATCAGCAGCATCAGAGACTCGAATTTATTTTGCTGGCTAGTTCGGAATCCGGGCGAATGGCAAGGGCAAGAGCGCAACTGGATTCTGTACCCCAATTTCAAAAATTTCGCCCTCGCCTGCCACCAGAACGAGAATCAGGACATCGTGCCCCCTGGACAGTTCAGGGTAAGCGGCATCCTGTTGCCGCCGAAGGAAGGCATCGATCAGCGAATGATCCGAGTTAATCGCAATGATCCAAGGTTCAAAGATTACGCCCTAGTTTCGATCGCGGGAGATTTCACGAATTTCAAAAATAATTCTTTTGTTCAAATTCGCGGCACGATTCAGGGCTTTCGCCTTACTGCCACTGAGATAGAGGAGGGGTGATGAGTAGTTTACGGGTGAGGATTCATATCATATATCTTCCTGTCTGTCAACTGCCTAGAGGAACAAAAGCTTGTTCTTATGCTAGGGTCAAAAAGTAAAAAGCTCGGAAGCACTTGCAATGCCCCGAGCAATTCAGAAAAATAACTTCACTCCATCATGTCCGAAAAACTTGTATCTGTCACCCCTCTAGAGGGGCTTCAGTCATATAAAAATAATAACACGAACGATTGTTTGAACGCAAACAATTCGCTAGAAGCCTTCTCCCAGGCGATTCGCAAGGAATTCATCGGCGGCAGCGGCATCGCTCCTGACCTCTTCGCATCAGTAAAATTCATCGAAGATACGGGGCGCTGGGAGCCGAATTTCGCGCTAGGGCAACAGGTTTCAATCTTCTGGAAAACTCGAAAGCCGCACTTCTACGGCGCGATCGCTGCAATCATCCAGGAAGACGGGCAACTCTGGCAAGCCAAGCCAATGAATCCTCGCTTCGATGCGAGAAAGAATAAGCCGCAAAAATATGAATCGCTGAAGGATAAAGGATCGCCTGTATTTCTGCCTTCAGTCCCCCAGCTGATTAGAGAGCAGATCAGCAAGCGTACTGGCTTAAATATCCCCTCTGAGGGGTCTTTCTGGGATTGGGTAGAGAATTGCCCTAGTGCCCCGTTAATCCTCGCTGAAGGCGCAAAAAAAGCCCTCTGCCTTCTCTCTAACGGCTTCATTGCTATCGCAGGGTACGGCTGCAACGGCTTTCACAGCAAGAACGAGAAAATCAACGGGGAGAAGATTCGCAGAATCAAGCCTGAGCTATCAGCCAACTTAAAGCGATTCGTAGCTCCAGGGCGAAAAATCATCATTGCTCTGGATGCTGACGCGAACCCTGCAACGGCTAAGACCGTCAGCCAGGCAACGCTAGAGCTTGCAAAGATTTTGTCCGGGGCAGGATGCGAGGTTTCGATCGCGGCTTGGGACGGTGAGAATGGACGCTGCAAGGGCGTTGATGATTTAATCGTTAATCGCGGCATCGAAGCTTGGGAGTCCGCTCTAGAATCCGCCCTGAGCTTCGATCAATGGCAACGGCAGCGATATAGCAAGGAACTCTGGCAGCTTAGCTACAAGCCATCCTTAAGCCTGAATCAGCGCTATCTAGGCGCGATTCCCTTTCCTCAGTCTGGCTTGGCTTGCGTTCGCAGTCGTAAGGGCAGTGGCAAGACTCGATCCTTAGTTCCAACAATTCGTGAAGCATCGGCTGTCGGTCGGAAAGTCTTAGTCATTACACATCGAATCCAACTAGGACGGGCGATCTCTGAAGCGGTCGGCATCAAGTGGATCGAGGATGCAGGCATTAATGATCGAAGGGAATCAGGCTACGGGCTTTGCATCGATTCCCTTCATGAGAATTCGCAAGCGGCATTCAATCCCGATGATTGGGACGGCGCGATCGTAGTTCTGGATGAAGTTGAGCAAGTCATCTGGCATCTATTAAATTCCAGCACTTGCAAAACAGAACGAATCAAAATCATTTCAACCCTGCGGCAACTACTCCGAAATGTTGCTTCGACGGGCGGCTTAATCATTGCCCAGGATGCCGATTTGTCCGATGCCTCAATCAATTTCCTGCGAGGTTTGATCGGTGAAAATGCTCCTCATCCTTGGATTGCGGTTAACGAGTGGCGCGATTCTTCAACGGCTTGGAATTGCTCGGTCTATGAATCGAAATCGCCTGCCGATTTGCTTTTAGCAGCAGGCGCGATGCTTGATGCAGAGCAGAAGATTTTTATCGCCTGCGATAGCCAGAAGGCTAAATCGACATGGGGCGCAAAGAATCTTGAGAAATACTTCGCTCAGCAATGCCCAGGCAAGAAGATTCTGCGGATTGATAGCGAAACGGTTTCAGACCCGGATCATGCTGCTTACGGCTCAATCGAAAAAATCAACGAAGTTGTTAAACGCTTCGATGTTGTGATTGCGACTCCCACGATCGGCACTGGCGTATCGATTGACGTGGAAGGGCATTTCTCTGCTGTGTTTGGAATCTTTCAAGGCGCGATTCCTGAAAGTGAAGCGCGGCAAGCGTTGGGGCGCGTTCGGGAAAATGCTCCCCGCTATATTTGGGCGCGTTCGATGGGGCTTGGCTCCATCGGCAACGGCTCGAAATTCCCAAACGAGTTGATTCGTTCAACCCAGAAAACAGCGATGGCGAATATGCGGCTGCTTAAAGATGCAGACCTGCTAGAACTTGACCTTGATGAAACAGCGTCAATGATTGATGTTGTCTGCTTCAAGGCGTGGGCAAAGATGGCAGCAAGAATCAATGCGGGAATGCCCTCCTATCGCCAGTCTCTAGCAGAATCGCTCTCGAATGAAGGGCATAGCGTTGCCTGGGCTGATGCAGCCGATGAAGATGCAGCCGATGAAATTAAGACAGAGATCAAGGAAATCCGCATCGAAAGCCAGAGCGATGAAGCCTTAGCGATTGCAGAGGCAGAGCAAATTGACGACAAGCAGTATGAATTGCTCAAAGCTAAACGGGCAAAAGTTGAGTCCGAACGCTTACAGCAGCGCAAATACGAACTGCAAAAACTTTACGGCATAGAGGTTTCGCCAGATTTGCACATCAAGGATGAAAACGGATTTTATTCAAAAATTCGTTTGCACTATCTATTGATGCAGAATGACAGCCAAATTGCAGAACAAGCGGACTCAAACGAGATTGATTCATCCTTGATTGGCGGCGACGGCAAGACGCTCTATCTGCCCGATTTGACCCCTAGAACAGCAAGAGTGAAGCTGTTGGCAGCGTTAGGCATTCCCGCATTGATCAGTCCGTTGCGTGGCGGAATTCGGGCGTCTGATGCAGATATTCAGGTGTTGATCGAGAACATCAAACGACATCGGCGCACGATCAAGGATGTTTTGGGATTGTCTTTCTCTGATAAATATCTTGAAAAGCCGATGCAGGCGGTAAAACTTCTATTAGCCAAGATTGGATTCACGGCAACAGCAAGACGATCCAGGACTGAAAGCGGAGATCGCGAATATGTTTACTCTGTCCCGACTCTCCAGGATGAGCGATGGGAAATCTTCAAAGCTTGGGACGAAAGACGCAATTCTGTATCAAGCTCTGATACAGTTTGTCCCGACTCGGAATATATTAATAAACAAAATAACGAGAGTCGGGACAGAACCGAATACTCCCCAGAAGACTTGATGGATGTTCGCGAGATGTGGATCTCGGCAGATAAAGAGTCTCGCGAAATACTCAAGGCAACATTCCCGCACGAGATGTTAGCGGCGGCGATCGCTGCCTAAACCAAGCAAAAGGACAACCCAATGAACAATCCAGAATTCCAAATCTCAGATGAAGCGCTCCAAGACATCCTAAGCCGCGAATTAAGCCCCGAATTGCGCGAACAGATAGTCGAGTCAGCGAAACGGCTTAAGGCGGCTCTGGGCGGCGATCTGGAGGCAATCATCCAATTTGAATGCAGCCTAGCGATTCAGCCCGAATAATCCCAAAGCAAAGCCCCCGGTATTGGTCGGGGGCAGTCAACGTAGAAAGATGAGGAAAATTTTATGACAACCCGAAGAAAGATTCACCTTGACGTTTCAGATTATCGCAGTTGGCTTCTGTGCGACTCGATCGTTGCTTGGAGCCTTGATATCGTCAAACCAAGCCGCCGTAGGCAGATGTGCGAAGCCTTGGTTGAGTTGGCGGGTAGGCTCGACTCGCGTAATCCCACGGCTGACCTCGATCCGGAAATGTCGATCGGCGTTGACTCTCGATTGAAAAAGTTTTTTCTAATTAGTAGTGGCAGGCAGCTTGTCTGCCACTTCAGCTTCCGAACCTACGCGAATGACGAATCTCTCCCGTCGCCATCAGCCCTAGTCGCAAAACTGCCCCGGATGCTTTATCAGTCAAGCTTAAGGCATCCTCGATTGATCTATCAGGATCGGCGACTGAAGGAGCTTAGTGGTGGCAAGGTCATCGCATTCCGCAGCCCCGTCGCTTTCAATCCATAGCAACAAAAAACCCCGAAATCTCCTCGCGACAAGGATTTCAGGGTTTTTAGGCGATGAGAAGCAATTTTGCAGGAAATTACGCCCAATGCAACTACTCTAATCATAACCAATTATCTATACATCAATGCCAAAATAGAGAAGAGACTCTATAAGCAGGAAAAATATGACTGAGCAAGTGCAAAATCAAGAATCGCAAGAACAGAGCATCGAACAAAAAATCGAAGATCTACAAGCTGGCTACGTTAAATTCGCCGTTCAGCAGACTTTTGGCGCAAGCGGCGGAAATCCAGAATGTTTTGATGAGGTTTGGGATTTAGTTAAGAACGGCGTTCAGTTAAACGGCGATCACTCCGTCATCATCAATGGCAGGAAGGCATCCGAATTTTTCAAAGCTTTTGGAGCGTCAAAAGATCTCAAGGAAAGATTCTTCCAGGCAGAATTGCCGACTCACCCCGCTCCAGAACAATCAGCGCAGAAGCCCAGGAATCAGGCAGAGCCGCAAGTCCTGTATGTCTCCGAGATGCAGCTTAAAGATCGCGCTTTCATGAGGCAGGCAGGGCAAGGAATCTTGCAAGCTATTCGAGAAGATCGCGTTCAGATCGACCCTGCCAAGGCTGTCAAATCCGGGCTTGAAATCCGCGAATTCCTTGCACCGAAAGAAGTTGAGGGTAAGGCGACTAAGCAATCGCCCAGAACGAAGGAAATCTCTAAGTCTGATTTGATGAATCGCGCTCTGTTATTGCGTTTGGATCGTGAATGGGCAAACGAGGGCGGATTTACTGGAGCGATTCAGAAAGGCTTGGTCAAGGTTGTTTAAGTGGCACGAAGCGGCAAAATCTGACATCGAAACATGGCAAAACACATCACAGAAGAGCAATTAAACGTCCTACGGCTCCTAGTTGTAGGAAAGTCTTCTGCTGAAATCCAAGAAGAAACAGGAGTTTCGGTTCGGACGATTGCCAGATGGAAAGTTCGATTTTCAGGGCTTCTATCCCAGGGCGATGATGCGATCGCCGCAACATTGCTTGAAGCTCGGACAGCGACGGCATCGCTAATTGTAGGGGCGGTAGATGAGCTGGCGAGACTGCTACGAACTTCCGATCAAGTGCAGGACAAACTTGGAATCATCGACCGCATTTTCAGAGCGCATCAAATTCTAAGCCCTTCCCCGACTCAAGGCAGCGTTTCGATTCAGGCATCCGACCCAGGAGAAGCCCCCGGCAGAGTTGTGATTCAACTGCCTCATAACAATCGGGATGATCGCTAAAATTGCGATCGTAAACATGAGGGCAGAAATCGTGTTTGCAGGCGCGCCTCGACATTACCTGAAGTGATGCTGGGGCTTTTTAAGTCTGCGCAGATGATTCGTTGCAGTTATAGCAATAGATTCGCAGTTCTTGATTTTCATCCCTGCGAAAAAGAGTATTGTCGCTGCCGCATTTCGGGCATTCCCTTGGATTGCCCCTCTGAGAATCGTCTGCAATAGGCTTCTGCCTTGCCTTGCTTATGTTTCTGTGTTCATCAGAAGCGCTCTGATCCAGGTCTATTTGCCTTTCTACGGATTTTGCCGTGTTAACAGGCGTTAACGCTTGCGTAGAGCGTGTTTCCAGTAAATCGCTCAAAAGGTTTTCAATACGGTCTAGCCTTTCTGTTAACGGCGTTAGCTCTTGCTCTGGCTTGCTTGGGATTGATTCCCCGATGAACTGCGCGATCGCGGCTTTCAGTACGTCTGATCGTGTCTGTCCTGTCTCACGCGCCATTGCATCAAGTTTATCTATCCATTCTTTTGGGATTCTGCAAGCGGCAAGTTCAAGGGGCATACGTTTACGCTGTTAACGAATTTGGTTAACAGCGTAAACGGTTTTGTTAACAGTGTTAACAACTTGCCTTAATTACGGACAATCGATAAGTTTTGCTGATAGGTATTTGCCTAACTTGTCTTGAACTTCTTTCTATTCTCTGGATGAGTCGAAAATAAATTTAGTCCATTTTTAGTCCTGGACTATTCTCAATAAGCTTTTGCCGTCTGAAACGCTGATGGGCATTGATTCTTATCTTGGACTTCTCTTACCGAATCTCTGCGATAAGTGCTGAAGTCCCTAAAAGAAGTTCAGGGCGTAATGGACTGCGTGAACTCCATAAACCTATACCAAACAGGGGTTTCAGCGTTTGGACTACAGGAAAATATGGGACTAGCTTTGCGGAATTTAGTCCGGGCTTATTGAGAATTAGCAGGCTTAAGCAGTTCTTATCGTTTGGTGTAGAGAAAAACTTGTGACGTTTAGGGGTAAATGCTTTAGACCTCGCTAAGTTTTTTGAACCCTAAAGCCACGGACTACTCGAAGGACACCAAGGACCTACGACTGATCCGCCCTTTTTCTCTTTCTCAGCTAATTCTTGATTCAGTTCCAGCAATTTCTCTAGTAAATCCTCATCAGGCTTGAAGCCATACGCTTGCAAAACGAGTGCATCAAGCTTTGCGTGAAGCCTGGCAAGCTGGCTGGCAGGTTCGTTGAAGTATTCGTTGTAGAGTTTGGTAATCCCCCACTGTTTCTTCTCCATTTGTTCACTGCGATATTCATGGAGTTCTAAGGCTGTGGTACGAATTTGGTCGATGATTTTGGGGGCGGGAGTTTGGGGAAATGGAAAGGTTTCAAAGCAGGTGTTGTGAGTGTAGCGAGTTCGATCTTCCAGCGTAGAACTTTGAGCTTTTACCCAAGTTCGATGCACATTTGAAGTGAGAATTCCGAGAATGTAAAAATCCTCTGATGTTACTACTTTGGTTGAGTTGCTGGGCAACCAGCTTAGCGGTGCAGGTGTAAAGATAAACCATTTGGAATGAGCAGGAACAACGAGATAGCGAGATAAAGTAGTAAGCGCCTTTCTCATTCCAGGCCGCTTTTCGCCATACTGCCACCAATACATTTTTGTAGCTTCTCTACGATTCTGATCACGCTCTGGCTTGACATTAATCCTGACGTATTCATATGGCAGGCTATACTCACTAGCATCTTCAAGACTTAAATCGTCAAAGTCAATAATCCACCGGTCTGGTGTTCCGTTTGGTACTCCAGTTAAGTTTGTTGCATCAGCATAAAGTTTGAGAACCTCTTTGTTTTTGGGATTCTGAGAAATCCAAAGCTTAGCCTGATCTTCGTTGATAAGAAATCCTTTTCCAGTTGGTTTAACCCCCTCAAAACAGAAACCAAAATTTGCTTTTAGTTTGTATGCTTGAGTCGCATCAATTGTTGACGTTAAAGCAGCATTGATTCGTACAACTTCTTGACCATCTAAATAACAGTTCTCAGCCCTTGTCCGGCTCCAATTAACAATACTTACATGAACTTTAGCTTCGCCTGACCATCTCTGTGTAGGAACTGCATCATAGATATGACCACCATTTTCAATGATGTAGCTCAAAGAAGCTGCTCGTCCTAACCCTTGACTAATCGAGTTTGTCCCAACTAAACCAGCTCTACCTTTCTCACCTATGGCATCATGTGCCAAACGAAACCAGTAAGTGCAAAAATCCACCTTATCCTTAACGTTTGCGAAATTCTTAAAAACTTTCTCAGCGTAGTCATCTCCCAGATCTAATCGAATCCTTGAGCCACCCAAAAACGGCGGATTGCCAATGATCGCATCAGCTTTCACCCAGTCAGTGAACAGCGCATCCTTGCACACAATATTCTCGTCCAACGTATCCAGCGGCAGTGCAGGCTGATCGTGAATGTCGCAAATGTCGATCGCCACCTTCCGAGCAATCATCATGGTCACCCGCGCCAGCTCGACCGCAAACGCATTCGTATCCATACCATAGAGCTGCTGTGGGGTCACAAAACCAATGCTCAATTGAGCATGTCCACTCTCCGATCTACGCCGTGCATCAATCTTGTCTTGCAGCACTCGCTCCAGCCGCTTCAGCTCCAGATACGCCATATATAGAAAATTGCCTGACCCACAAGCGGGATCAAGAACCCGATATTGGCGCAATTCCGTCTGCAAAGTGTAGAGTTCCGTTAACGTCGTCGCTTCGGTGATCTTCTCTTCCCAGTAGCGCGTAATTGTCGGGCGGACAATCTTGAGAATGTCTTCCTCAGACGTGAAGTGAATCCCGTGGGCATGACGCTCTCGGCTATTGCTCTTCCCAATCGCAGATTCAAAGATGTTGCCGAAAATCGAAGGGCGCACCGCTCGCCAGTCCTGTGCAGCCGCAACCTCTAACAATTCCAATTCCTTCTGGCCAAGTTCGATCGGGTGAACTTCGTTAAACAATCCCCCGTTAAAATACTCCACACCCTTGTAACGCCCTGCTGGAGTCACGCCAGAGCGATTCATCTCCTGAAACAAATTGCCCAGAATGTCATAAGTATTCGATGGCTTTCCCTGCCGAGTGCGGTCTAAACATTCCCGCACACAACTAATGAACAAGTCCTCTGGTAGCAGTTTTCGATCTTCTGCAAACATCGCCAGTACGCATTGCAGGATAAATCTTTGAGCCATCTTCGGCTCGACAGCATCCCGCCTGCGCTCGATCAGCATAGACAGGAGTTCACCCATCCGCCGCGCTGCCTTCTCTGTCACCTGCACCAGATTGTTATTGAAGACCGGGGGATGGTCTTGCTCTAGGTTCATAAAGTTGAACGCCCCTACCCGCTCTGGCAACTTCTCTAGCAGAATTTTCTCGATCGGTTCTTCCGTTTGCTTGCGAAAGTCATAAATCCAGAACTCATCGAAGTTGCAGAGAATGACATAGTTTGGGCATTGCAACTGCATCCAGTACGTCACCGCCTGGGCGTAATGCTTAGTGAGGTCTTCCCCTCGCTTCTTCATCTCAATGATTAAGTGAGGCTTCCAAGCGAGGTCTGCAAAGCCTGTATTGCCTTTTTTGCTGCCTTTCTTCACCCGTGCCTCAAACTCGGCTCCAGCTTCAATTGCACCTGCATGTCCAAAGGCTTGAAAGAAGCGATCGAGGAATGTTTGCGATTCGCTTTTCTCGTCTCCACGGAGATTACGGCAGAAGTTAGCAAACGCTTGAAGGCTGGCTGCGGTGGCTGGCATTGCTGATGGCGCTAAAGAAAACCCTTCTAGTATCCATGCTGAGTGCCAAAAAAGCGCTTTTTGATTGGAACTCTTCTTATGTTTTTAAGATTTCTATTAGTGCCTGTTATATTTTTGCATTGGTGCCCCATAGTCAAGCTTCAGTTTTTTACTGCTAGGGAAAATAGTAATAAAATCTGTTTGCCTTTGTGATACTTTTCGCGTTTCTTTTTAACACTTAATAAGTTA
>JACJNX010000019.1 GCA_014695255.1 Cyanobacteria bacterium FACHB-63 | reverse complement strand
GACCGATTTATTTGCAACTTAGACCTGGAGCCAAGCCAAATTAAATCTCATCCCAACTACTCAAGCCTTTGCAATTACGGCATTATCGCCGCATAATTCTGTCCGAAGTATTGAAAACCATCAATTCAGTAATATAACCGCTTAGTTATTAGTTCAATTGATCACAACTACATAAAAGAAAGCTACTTAGCTATGCAGAGATTAAATTCAGCAGTACGCGAATTATTTGTTGTTCTGCGTGATAGGAAAATTTAGCAGTTGAGAAGTTAGAAGCTCTACCCGACTAGGCTTTTGGCTCAAGTTTCTGGTTCTCGATCGCTGTGAATCGACATCAGAATAGGCAGATTCAGGTCAAAATCTTCCGGAGATAGATACGACTTCACTGATCCGTGATCTCCCTAAATTATCTCCGTGAACACTTTTCAAATGGACACAGTAGCCTTGTACCATTTCAACTTGTAAACTTTGCTAAGAGCTTGAACGATCCGATTAAGATACTTTTGTCTCGAATTTCACAGGACTTGCAAATTCGATCAGGGCAGCACACCAAATTCCATCTCCACTCTCATTCGTGAAGTCTTGTTTGATATCTTCGCGACAAAGCTTTAGCGTTTTCTAAATATCAGGAGTCAAAACGATGGCGTTTCCCTCGTTGCAGTCTCGCTCGGCTCGAACCCTTCACTTGAGCCGGAAAAACCGATTAAGCCAATTGATCCCGTTTGCTACCTGCCTATGCTTAACCGCTCTGCTCATCATCACTCACTTCCCGGTTTCTATTTGGTTCATGGTTGCTTTAGCGGCTCTAGTCGTTCGATTTGTTGAATGGGTTCCACTTCTCACCTCACACCCTTGGTTCCATCGCTGTGGTGGCTGGAGAATGATGGGCACGATCGTGGCTGCCTTATGCTTTGCAAGCATTACCCTTAGCTCTGATTCTGCATCGGCTCAACTATTCAATTCTGCTGAACAGCAAGCTAACACCATTTTTGGACAGTATATTGACGGCGGTATTATCACGTTTCTATTCGGCTTACTCAGAATCGTCGTTTGGGTGACTGCCGTTGGATTTGTCCTATTTGCCGTTTATCAGGCGCAACGGGGTGAGCAGTGGCAACCTTTGATGCAAAACGCTTTTATTGTCGTCGCTGCCGTTGTGGTTGTAGAAGGACTCAGCGCCATGTTCTTCGGCGGTGGTACAGCGGCAAGGGGGTAAAGCGTGATGACTGAAGGTAATCAGCACTTTCGCCCCGTTAATCAGAGCTTAGGAAAGCAACCCAGCTTAGGTCCCATTCCAGCAGCGCTGTTAGCTCCTTCGCTGGTGATCCTAGTTGTTTCTTATTTTCTGGTTCGGGTTGTGCTTTCACTTGGATTTCTATGGTTTCTGCTGGTCAGCACCTGGGGGTTGAGTACCTGGTGGCTTGTGGTGGGCGAAAGAACTTGGAGATTTACGAATAAGTTTGTCTCACCCCCCGACTGGAATCGAGGCTATGTTCACTACACCAGTTGTTTAGAGCAAGAACATGACGAAGAAACGGGTCAGCACTAAGCACTATCATTTCAAACCCTTTGAAAATGAATCCCATCTCGAATTCATCTGTAGTCTAGAACTGCGAGGTCGGAACGTCGGCGCGTATCTGCTTAAAAAAGGGCGCAAATACTCGTTCGTGTTTGGCTTTCAAGTTGCAGGAATTCATACTCTACTTGCCAATGGTCAAGCAGAGAGCGTTCTGGCTCGACTGGAAGAAGGATTAAAAGGGCTACGTCCGGGCGATCGACTTCGCATTCATCTCCGCTCGTTTGCCAATGATGTCGATCGCCAACAAGAGCTAGAGCATCTGATCAACTCGACTGAAAGTTTAGAAACTCAGTTTTTACTACTTGCACAACAGAGATCAACACGCGATTTAACCCTGCGCGGCGAACGACAACCCAAGCAGATTTATCTATTTGCAACCTACACGATCGAGCCAGGAAGAGGAACCAGCAAAGATCGGACTGAGAAGCTACTCGCGTGGCTTGTCGATCAATACGAAACGCTCAAAGGCATGAAGGAATCGAAGGAGAAGGCACATTATTTGGAGCTTTTAACTCAAGCTTTCACCGATGGCTATTTGTATTGGGAGCAACAAGTCAATACCCGTATGGGTCTGAATGGAGTTCCAATGACAGCAACTGACCTTTGGAATTATGTATGGGGCGATTTCAACACTCGCAGAGCCATACCTTTACCGCAGTGCATGATTCTTCGAGAAACTGCGGGAACCGTTGGTCTGAGAGAGGAGATCCGGGAACCCTACCACGCGCTGAGTGTGTTAGTTCGAGGTGAGAATGGTAGACCCAGCCATCCCAAGGCAGATCGAGAGTGGGCATGGGTGAAAGGCAAATATGTAGGAGCGATCGCGCTAGAGTCAAAACCCCCTGGCTTTGCGTCACCTGAACACCAGCTTTACTACCTCTGGAAAGTGTTTTCACAGTTCCCTGACTGCGAATTTGTCTGTGAATTGGCGGCTGCTGATCGCATGATGACTCGAATCACTTTGCAACGGCTCACGAAACAGAACTACACCGCCACTCATCGAGCTGCTGAACTCAAAAACGTCGATGTTCTTTCACAGATGCGAATGAAAAAGGGGGTGGAAGCTCAAGAGAAAATCTATGAAGGTGCAATGCCAATTTGGGTTTCAGTCGTCGCACTGATCTATCGGAATGATCCCCATACCCTTTCTGAGGCTTGCCAGAAGCTAACGAATGCCTTTCCGCAAGGTGATTTCATCCGAGAAACTGAGGTTGCTTGGTCGTTATGGCTGCGCTCCCTTCCGATCGTAGATGATTGGCTATTGGGTGACGATCGTAAACAACTCTATCTCACCAACGAAGCACCCGGATTAATGCCCCTTGCCTGCACTAGACCTATCGATTCACGCGGAATAGAGTTCATTACTCGTGAGGGCAATGCGCCACTGCTAATTGACTTCATCACTAAGCATCGGGGCATCTTCATCATGGGAGAAACCCGCAGTGGTAAGTCGGTATTAATGTCCGACATTTTCATCTGCGGCATTGCTAACGGAATGCACGTCATTTCGCTTGACTATCCTAAAGCCGATGGAACAACCACTTACACCGACTTGGTGAGATTCTTCGGAGACCAGGGTGCTTACTTTGATATTGGGTCTGAGGCAAACAATTTGTTTCAAATTCCTGATGTCCGACATCTCCCCAAAAAGCAGCAAGCTGAACGGCTCGATGATTACAAAGAGTTCTTGGTTAAAGCCCTCAGCATTATGGTGATGGGAACTGAAACAGAGGGACAAC
Organism: Cyanobacteria bacterium FACHB-63; assembly: GCA_014695255.1. Lineage (GTDB taxonomy): Bacteria > Cyanobacteriota > Cyanobacteriia > Leptolyngbyales > Leptolyngbyaceae > Leptolyngbya. The sequence continues at coordinate 5,254 of JACJNX010000019.1, read as the reverse complement.
TGGGTAAGCGAATCCATACCGTTTTATGGCAAGCGATCGCAGCATTTTTCAGCGATTTACACATTCAAGCGCGGTATGATGCCACTTTTGAAGAGGGATTTGAAAGCGAAGCCTGGTTTGAAATGCCAACGCTCGTTGACTTTATCAGATTGGTCACGCATTTAGATCTAGAGATTGAATCTGAAATGGTTTCTGAAGCGATCGCCACCATTCTTCTAGAGCTAAAAGGCTGGCTTACCAGTCGCGTCGGGAAAGCGATTTCTCAGCCTAGCACGATCCGCACCGATGCCAAATTCATTGTGTTTGCACTGCGAAACGTGGGTGACAACATTGAAGCCGCAGTTTTGGCGCTATCGGCTCAATCAATGGCATTTAGAAAAGCATTGGAGGTGACAGACAGTATCCTGGCAATCGATGAAAGTCCAATTCTATTCAAATACAACGGCATTGCTCAGATTATCGGGCAAGTCTGTGCCAATGGTGCAAAGTCAGGCATCCGTCCAATTATTAGTGGACAAGACCCGGATACGATCGCGAATTCGGTCGCTGGATCTCAAATTCTTCAAAACCTTAACACCCGCATTGTTGGCGCAATTCAGCCAAACTCGCTGGCTTCGTATCAACGCTTTTTCGGCTATGACCCCAATGTATTAATGCGAAACACGGATGAATCTTTCCGAACCGATCCTGCGCGGCTATGCTCGCACTGGCTTGTGGATGCTGATGCTCGATTAACCGAGTGTAGCCATCATCCCTCGCCTGAGTTATTAGCAGCCGTCGCCAACAACCAAAAGGAACAACGAGCAAGGCATCGAGTATTGGCTCAGTACGAGAATAAGTTTCATGGGTACTCCGCTTTCTCTAAACTCTATGCCGAAGTGGTTCAAGCAGGTCGATCGATGGATACAATCATGCCAAATTCCGAAAAAATCGCTTCGGAGTGGCAGGTAGAAGACACATCAACTTCTACTACAACCGATGATTTGACCTACATCAGCAACGGGCACAAAGCGATGACATTGATGTAATAGGAGGGAAATTGAAAATGAAAAAATCGCGAATTATTGGACGATTCATCATTGGAACAGGGACAGTCATTCCATTACTGGTCGCTGGTGTGGCTACTGCTTCTTTCATGCCGGGAGGCATTGGCGACGAAGTGCAGCAATGGGTACTGAATAACTATCTCAATCCTCTAGCTCGAATTCAGCATCAATTCAATGAGCTTGATCCCATCTTTGAAACCATGATGAAAGTTGCAATGGGTGGCGCATGGAACGAGCTAGAATCAGCAACTGGCTCTAAGTCACCCGATCCGTACAAAGTTCGGACAACGCAAACAGAGATTAATCCAGGTGTTCTAACCACAAATCCGATTGTGCGTCAACGAGATTTAGCGAACCTCTACGATCAAGAATTAGCGAGATCGATGTCGGCGCTCATGCTTGGAGAAACGGGAAAAACAACGATTCAAAAAGAAGCCGATCGAATTTCAAAGATTGTTGAAACGAGTCAAAAAGGATATCAAGAAACCCAAAAGCTTGCTCAACAAGCGAAGTCTCTCACAGTGACTCAAGATGTCATGAAGAACAATGCTGAAATCAATGCAGCACTGGCAGGAATTGTGACAAATCAAGCTCAACTGACTGCCGATAATCACACTGCGTTATTGCAAATTCAGCAGCTTGATAGCGCGATCGCACAACTTGCTGCTAACACCAGCGAGGGCATCGACGAATCGAATCGCCGTGAGCGGGTTGCACGACAGTTAGAAATTGGTGGTGCAACTCGCACTGAACTCTACATTCCTGGTCTGTACAGCACTCAAAGCAACTCGACGAAGAGGTAGTTATGTTCACCTTGGCTCAAGTGACAGGAGCAAAGACCATCATTGAAGATAGCATCAGCCAAGTTGAGAAAGTTCAAGGAGCCTGGGATGCTCAGTGGACAGACATCTTCAATGGAGCGAATGGACTGTACAACGGCATTAATGCTTTTGCTGCCACAATTCTTGTCGGTGCTTTCGTATTTTTTGCTGTTGGTTGGGTCAAAGATGCGATCGAACGCGGCATCTTTCCAGCATTACCCGATGTGATTTGGGTATTTGTCATTTTTGCATTGCTCTTTAACAACGGAGCTATGCTAGGATCAATGACAGTAGGAATCCGAAACATTATTAATGACCAAACCCGAAAAGTACTAGAGGTACAAATCGGTGAGGTTTCAATGCTAGAAGCACTCAATGATGTCGTTGTTTCCCAACAAGCAAAAGCTTTGATTCAGCAACAGTACACGGAATGCGAAGCCAAAGAGGGACAAGCACAGATTGATTGCTTTCGCGAGGCGGGTAAGCGAGCCGAAACCCTATTGACCCAGGAATATCAGCAAAAAGGCTGGATGACGGTCGGAGTACAAAGGCTTTGGGAACGGTTACGCGCGATCGATGAACGATTGAGTCAAGAGTATCAAAATCGAGATGCGGCAGGCAAAGTTTTGACGGCTCCAAGCCTACTGACCAACTTCATTCGAGAAGGACTGATTGCTACCGCAGGTCAAGCGGTTGCTCAACAAGTCCTCAAAGGACTTCAATGGGCATTTGCGAACTTGATTGAACTCTCCATGTTATTGACCGGACTAATCGGACCGATTGCCGTAGCTGGCTCAGTCATTCCGCTCCAAGGTCGTCCGCTCTGGGCATGGCTCATTGGCTTCTTTAGCTTAGGGCTTGCCAAGTTTTCTTACAATGTCGTGGTTGGGCTTGCTGCTACCGTAGTGGTTGCGGCTGACGCTCAATCCTCTTCAGATATTGGATTCCTCTTACTCATCGGTGTTTTATCGCCTGTCTTAGCATTAGCTCTTGCGGGTGGTGGTGGCATGGCAGTGTTTCGCGCCGTTTCTGGTGGTGTTTCTCGAATCATTGCGATCGGTACTTCAACTCTGCCCATCAAATAATTCACGCATTCATTCAACACAGTTATGCAAATTTCTGATTTGAAGCGAAAAAGTCAGCGATTTAAACTGGATTCTACGGACATCCTGCCGCTGGCATTTGCAGGACTCTCGATCAGTATTTTCATTCTTGCGATCGTCACGTTCTGGTTAGCGGTTTCATTCTCGAAGCTATCGAATCAAAAACCGCCAACTCTCGTACAGCAAGTTGATGGACGCGCTTTTACAGCCCGTTCCGCAGATTATCAGTACCGTGAACCTGAAGTCATTCGACGTACAGTATCAAACTGGGCAGTCATGACCTTCACTTGGGGCAAGCTACCAGGACAAAACAAAGCACAAATTGATGCAGGCAAAGAAGTTGGGGTGGATTCAGCCAGTCGGCGTAGCGATCGTAGACGGATTCCAACTAGTGCTTGGGAAGCTTCCTTTCTTCTAGCTCCTGATTTTCGAGATGCGTTTCTACAAAAACTTGCAGCCGATATTGTGCCTGAAGGTGTGTTTCGTGGACAAGTTGCCGCCGTTCTCGTTCCCCAAAACTTCTCAGCCCCAGAATTAACCGGAGAAGGACAATGGCGGATTCACATGATTGCGACTCGCATTGTTTTCGATGATGCAAATCCCGCAGGACAAACCATTCCGTTTAATCGCACGATTTACGTTAAAGCCGTTGAACCGCCACAGAATCCACTCGGACAAGACACAACCGACTATCAGCGTTTGGTGTATTCGATGTTGGAAAGCGGCTTACAGATTCAAGAAATTCGCCCGTTAGAGCGTGAGGACTTAGCAAAATGAATGGACAATCACACGAAAAGATTACGACTGAAGATTTGAAAGCAATTACCCAAGCTCCCACAGTCGAAGAACCATTGGTACATAAGGGAGAGTTTCCGGTTGAATTAGCACGATCAAGCCGTCCGGTTTGGACAAAACCTGTTCCAAAACTCGCCCTCATCGGATTGCTTCTCATCCCCGTATTTGGCTTTGCTGCCCTATTTTTAGCAGGTGGCGGACGTTTCAAACAAGCTCAGAAGAGTTCACCGCAACCCACGACCGAAACAGCATCACAGCCAGAAACTCCTTCAGATGAACTATCAAGACTGCGGGAAGAAAATGGCAAGCTCAAGGCAAATGCAGCGATCGGTGATCAAACTAACCTACAGAATCGTTTAGCAAAAAACGGGAAGCCTGAGAAATTGCCTCGCATTCCGGTTAAACCGTCAGCCAATGCAACTGATTCCCCTAAACCCGTCACCATTGCCTCTGCGCCACCTCGAATCGTTAGCCAAGCTAGCCCACCCAGATTAGTTTCTGCTCCGGTCAGTTTGCCTACGAGCAACTACCCTTCTGTTGCGCGATCGAGGGCAGCAAAAGAACCAACGATTCAGGCTAAAGCTGACATCCAGCCCGAAGAGCCAATGCAGCAGTGGCAACAGCTTGCTCAATTAGGCAGCTATGGATCTTCTCATTCAGACTCATCTGATAGCAGGTGGTCGAATGCTAGTAGTTCTCACAGCAACCTAAGTGAAGATAGAACGCGAGTCGCTCAAGAAAACTCCGAAGATTCCTTGCAATCGATTCCAACTGCTCGAATCGCACCAACATCAGCCGTACAAGCAAATGCTGAAATGGCAATAGATACGGATCAAATTGCAGGAACATCTGATCAACTCAACACTGAGCAAACTGACCAACCAGTAAAAGAACAGACAGCACCAAGAAGAACGATCATAGAAACACAACCAGAATCTCAGGTCGCAGCTCAATACCCAATCTCAGAGCATCCTATTTTAGAAGATGCTGAGGCAGCAATTCTACAAGAACAGGTTCGGCAACACTCGTTGATTGCAGGAGAGAGTACACCAGGGATTTTAGCGACTCCTGTAACTTTGAGTAGTTCTAGAAGCACAGAAGCGACTAGAAAGACTAACCCCGATCGGTTTACGATCGTACTCTCGCAACCGCTTAAAGACTCAACAGGACAAGTAGCGATTCCCAGCGGAGCGCATTTGCTGGCTCAAGTCGATCAGTTCTCGCAAACGGGTCAAGTTCAACTCTCAGCGACAACGGCTGTTTGGGATGAAAACGGGTTGCAAAAAGAACTCACCTTACCCTCGGGTGTAATTCAGATACGTGGAGAGAACGGCAAACCACTAATTGCAAAACAATTGGAAGATCGAGGTAAAGAAATTGCAGCAATGGACGCAGGGCAATTTCTATTAGGAGCAGTGCGGCGATCGGCGCAGTTGTTTACTCGTTCTAATAGCCAAATTCAAACCGGAAACGGTACAACGGTTATTAC
>JACJNX010000018.1 GCA_014695255.1 Cyanobacteria bacterium FACHB-63 | reverse complement strand
GTACGTCCGGCGCGAATGATGAATTTCAAATCTTTGACCACATCCAAGCCCAAATCCTTGCAGCCAGCAACGAAAGTCGGCACTTCATCCAGAATCACGTTGATCGGCTGGAAGTTGTCTTCCCCGGTGCGATTCATTTGATCTTCGCGCTGTTTCACAATCTGGCTCAGTCCTGCGATGTTTTCCGCGATCGTCACAAAGTTGTAGGGCACTCCGATCACCCGCATTCCGATAAAGTCTTTTGGTTTCTTTTTGGGCGTGATCACAAGCGTCACACCATTCAGGAAATGCCCTAAGCGCTCTGCTAAAAAGCTCTTACCTGCTCCGGTCTTACCGAGTAGCAGTAAATGGGGAAAGTCATCATAAACAGTGTTGAGTAGATTCCAATCAAACAGCTTTGACTCTGAGGCAGTCGGGATTATGAACTCTTGCGATGGAACATCAACCGCGCCCAGGCGGGTATCGTTGCCGATGGTTGAAGCTGTGGGCGGTAATTCAACCCGTGGGGCGGTTGGTTCACTTGATTGGTAGAGCGTATCGAATTTGAAATCCTGAGTTTCCGCCACGATTGATCGCGCTAAGTTCTCAGCTTCGATTTTGACGTTAACGATCGCTTGGAACGAACGAACGATATCGTGATCGAGTTCGTCAGTTATTCCCAGCGATGCCCGTTGCTGAAATTGCACCGTGAACGATCCTAGAAGCTCGTCGTAGCAGTCGATCAATGCTTCTTTGGGCATTCCTCGCTTAGCCATTGCATAGATGAGCCTCAACAATTCCGGGCATGACTTGAGCAAGAGATACTCGGAATTCCTGATACTCTGCTCACGCGCTGATTGCTGCCCGATGAGGAAGTTATAGAGCGCGGCTGCAATTGGCAATACTGCCGTTGCTCCAATCCCAACCGTAGCGGCAGTAACCAAGCTTGCCCCGGCTCCGATGAATGCACTAATATATGCGGCATTCTTGCTCAGTGCTGCCGATCGATCTAAATCTCGCACCCATGGTCTAAGGTTGTGTACGGCTTCATCGGGTGACATTCCCAGTTCTAAAACCATGTGCCCTAACACGCTTTCGTCACTGTCTGGGTAGGTCTTATCCGCCGCGCTGCGTCCGTACTTTGATAGATTAGTCATTGTTCTAGCTCCATCTAGGACAAAGCGCGATCACTCTCTTTGCTGGTGACGCGATCGCGCTTTTTAGTTGGTTATTTCGATTCAGCCTGAGATCGTAGGATTCGCTTCTGAATCTTGTACTTCTGGGATTCCCGCGCTGTGAGTCGTTTCTTCTGGGCTTGATTCCCGAAACGATAGCCAAGCTCACACCCGACGATCGCCATCGCTGCCGCAATTAATCCGGGAATCGACAGAACACCATTCACCACGAGCGGGAAGGTGGCAAAAGCTAACGCCGCCTCAAGGAAGTACATCACGTACCGTGTGATTTCAGACTCGCTCTGAGCTTTGTCGTGAGCGCTTCGTGCCCATGCTTTCGCCTTGGGTAACAGCGTGGGGGAGTCCTTTGTTTCCTTGGGGTCAACGAATCGCTGTAACCCAAGCTTGAAGCTGAGCGCGTCTGCTAAATCGGGATCGAGTTTGTACATGACTGGTTCAATCTCTTTCCACTGGATGAACAGACCGATCGCACATCCGGTGATAACTCCGACGGTGGCACCGATCGGAATCCCTGCAATATTGAGCGCTTGACCCATTACAGGCACTAACCACCGGGAGTAACCAAACATCGAAACCGCTACGGATAATCCTGCGAAGCTATAGCCTGCAATCATCCACAGATTTTTATCCAAGGCAACATTCATCAATCCTTGGGCTAAATCCCCTAGATAAGCCAGGATCGATGCGCGTGGGTGCTTCTCTTGCTTATCGTCGAAGTTCTTGAAGTCTGGGCGGTTTCTGTCGAAGTCACGATCGCCTGTAACGACTTCGGGCTTGATCGGGCGTTGTGATTTGGGACGCATTACTTAAGACCTCTCTGTTTCAAAACTTGGGTAATTTTCTCGATCGGGGCTGGTTTGATGCTGGAAATCGTGCCGATCTCATCGACGATCGCCGTGTAACCGCTTTGAGCGCTGCATAGAACTGTTCCGGCTGGTAAGAGTCGTTTGCTTCTGCGATTCGTTGGGTCGTAGAAGGCGTTAGCACCCTCGACTAGCGGGAATCGTTCATCAATCAGTAGGCATCTTTCAGCCCGTTTCAGTGCGATTCTTTCGTTCCTGGTTGACTGTTCATTCGATTGGTTAATCGCTTGCTCTGCTTGCTCTGTTGCCTGCAATCGTGATTCCTCTGCTGATCTCTTAAGCATTAGTTCCGTCGCGAGGGGAGCAAGACAGATACCGCAGACAAAGACAGAAGCGATTGGGCGGTATCTGGGGTGAACGTTCAGGAAGTTCATCGCGCCCTCCGTTGCTCAACTTTGGGTAACTGGATGTCAACCTTAAGTCCGTTGTCTCGCGCCCAATAGCCCAAACCAAAAGAGATTACAATGGTTGCGATTAGGGCAATGCCGCCGATCGTAGTGCCGTCATCTTTGTGGTAGCTCATTGCAAGTAAACTCCCTCTTTCAATTGCTGAATCAGCGCATTCATCAAGTCGATCGCTTCATCAGCAGTAACGCCATGCTGAGCCAAAAGCTCGATCGCGCTCCAGGCATCCCCATGATTCGGAATCGAGATCGCTTCTTCGATGTGTTCTTGCAGCAAGATTTCGTCGCCGTCTTGCTCCTGAGAAATAGTGTCCGAATACTGCCAGTCGCTTAGCTGAAGTAACACAGCAAATTTCTCAGACGCGGTAAGAATCTCTAAGCGATCGCCGTACTCTTCAATCAGTGCCTGCAATGCGGACTGATTAGAACTGCTGTAATAGCTGATCGAACTGTGTTTCGTAGCCATAATTAAAGAATCTCCAAATGGTGAATTTGTGGGATAGATGCCGTCCGTTGATTGGTAGTCGGGGACGGCATTTGATTTGGGATTAGCCAGCAGCGCAAAGCGTTTCATTTGTGCGAGTGTTGCGAACGCATTCGGAAACAGAGGCAGGATTTTTTTGGAATTCGCGATCGTAGGTTGCCTTATCGATCTGCTCGCCATTCTGCTCATAGCGGATGTGTTCGTATTGATCAGACGATCGACTTTCAGAACGTTGAATCAGGACAACTGCGAAACCAATCCCTAAACCAAGCGCTACAAGGGTTGCGAGTGCAGAGCGCAAAGGAATTTCAGCCATAATGTGAAAATCTCCAAATGGGTAATTTGTGGGATAGTGTCGATCGCTTTCCTTGTCACGGGCCGGGCGATCGGCATTTTGATTACCTGCTCGAACGTTGAGCCAGCGCATTAAAACCACGTTCGGCATAAGAGGCAAGTTGCAGTAAAGCTCGATCGTCGTACCGCGCTCGTCTTTGCAAAGTTTGTAAATCCAGCGTTGGTGCAACGAGTTGGATCATCATTTCTAGATTGGTTTGGGCGACTACGCGATCACCCAACTCATCCCAACCTTGAGCAACTGTGATCACCATTGAAATTGCTGCCCAACTGTTAAGGTGCTCGTCGTCGAGCATTTCTGAGAGTTGATGAATGAACGGACTCCGTTTGAATCCAATTCCCTCTAAGCTTTCCTTACCTTCCCCTAATTGCGAAACTGGAAATCCGGTATCAGCGATCGCTTTGATTGCTTTCTTGCTCGCGAAAATACCCTGATCAGTCACCCGCAAGTGATCTTCAAGCTTTAAGCCTGCGTCCTGAATCACGCTGGCTAGAATGTCGGTTGCGCTCGATTTGAATTCGCCTCGCATACTCGGAGGCATCATGTTCAGCGTCTTCTGCGTGAGCCAAGTTGAATCAGAGAGCAATTTCTGGAATGCTTTCTCTGTCAGCTCTGACCCGTAGCGCTCGATCATTTTCATCAATCCCGATTGAAAAGCGTACTCGTCTTGACGCTCGATCGACGGTTTCAACCGCTTTTTGATGATTGCAATCTTCGTTTCGTCGGTCGATTGAAAACCTTTAGCCATAAAAACTCCTTTACCAGTCGGTATCGTCATCATCCATTTGAGTTAATGCCTGCAATGCTTTCAAATCCTTTAGCAGTCCGGCTAATCGCACTGGAGGGGCAGATCTATCACCTTTGAGGTAATCGATCGCGTCGAATGTTTCTCGCGTCAAAACATCGAAGAACCCTCCACCTGTCACAATTTGATGCGTGGTTAGCCGAAACGGAACAATCGGAAATTCGGAGCGATCGCAGGTCACAAACCAATCAAGCAGTTCAACATCATCCGCGTTCATAAATCTCGATTGTCGAGTCGCTTAGGTAACTCTGCTCCAGCAAGTACCCTCTGGATGCGATCAAGTTCTGAAATCTCTGATGGGGACAGCGACCGAACGCGCTGAATCAACTCATCAGCAATCAGCTTCAAAGTTTCAGCCGCTTCTAAGCGATCAGGAACAGCGATCGTCTTTCGGCAGCTTACGAACCCGTCGAAGTGACTTAGCTCGACTCTTCCGGTGCTTAAACTCATTGCGACGGCAGAACACGCCACACCTAGATCGAGCGGTTTTAGCCCATCCCATGAGCATCGATAGAAGCGTTTGATTTCCTGGAAAAGTTGCGTCATGCGGATATGACCTCTGTTAGTGGAAGGACAATCAATCGATTTCCCAGCGCGATCCCGTAATTGTGATAAACACCACGCCAGAATCGAGCTAGGTCATACATTTCGATGAGCCGAATGAATTCTTGCTGTGAATCAACGCGGATCATAAATGTTCTGCCGTCGAGCGAGATTTGAGATTCGTTAACGTCGAAGAATTCAGCGATCTGGTGTTCGATGGGGTTTTCAGAATCGATCATATTTAGAGCCTCAAAACGTTTGTGTTGTGCGTTTTGACTCGTCTAACCTGAGTATCTAAGGGGACTAGCGATTCAATCTGAGTAAAGCTTGGTAGGAAGTACGATTGTACTTTGCGAGTAGTTCGGGGTTGTGGTGGATGCGGACGATCACTAGGTGATGATTAATCAGCATCGTTACTCCTCTGCCACCCAGTCGCCTAAGTCGTCGAACTCGAAACTATTGGCTTCTTTTGGAGTGAGTTGTTTTGGACTATCAGAACGAACGCGAAGCGCGGTGTAAACATCGCCCGTGAAGTAGCAACTCAGAATGTGAGTGTTGATAATCGTTGGATCATCGGTGTTTAGTTGCCGTCCCACCTCGAAAAAAGCAGTCTGAAGATGGGACGGAATCGAAGCCCGAACCTGCTTCATTTCGCCTCCAATTGTGCAACCTTGCGAGTTGCCAAAGTGTAAAGACCCCTCGCATTTGCCCACAGTGGATCAGACAGTACCTTGATGCCTTTCTTATTGAGCAATGGTTCAATTCCCGGCAGTTGTGCCCCGCCTCCAACCGCAATCAAAGCGGTGGCAGAATCGCGCCGATCTTCCCAAGGGCGAACTGTTGGAGCCAGTACAGCCTTAACCCATTTCGGTAACTCTTCCCGGTAGACTGCTTCAAAGTTCCAGTCTGGGTGCTGAGTGCCATAGGTGAAAGTCTGATTTTCGATGCCTTTACGAATCAAATGCCGATCGCCCTCTTTCAGTAACCGCTCTCGAATCGCGTCATGAGTTGCAATCTGATCGATTAACTTTTCAACACCGCCATTCTGGGAATAACTGCGATCGGTCATCTTTAGATTGTTGAAGCTGGAGACGATTAGAGTTCCATTCCCCAAGTCGTAAAGAATCGCATTGGTGATGTCGGCCTGCTTCTGATAGGTAATAATCGCGCCCGTCCCTTCTTCCAGTCCAGCAATCACTTTGATCGAAACGATCGCTTCTTTGTTGCGGAATCGGACATGATGTGAACCTTCGAGCGCTCGTTTCAAGGCACTTCCTAGCGTTTTAGAGTCATGCACCGAAACCGCTAGGGCAATGTTCCAACGATCGCGGTGGGCATACTCTGATAATGCAGCAAGGAACAATTGCAGCCCTAGATTTGGTTTTCCCTGCTTATCATCTGTCACCCGTCGAATCGAGTTCAGACCGTTGTAGTAAGCGTTGAGTCCGCCGATCCATTGCTTACCGATCAAGTCAGCACGATCGCCTTTGAGGTATTCGACGTAACCTTTAACTCCGTCCGGTGAGCGCTCATCAAGCTCGTGAATATAGCTCTCTGTGCGGGTTTCGGACATTGCCGAGATAAGTTTAAGCTGTCCGTTTCCAATGTCAGCACCCATAGGCTGTAGCAGGTTGTCATAGTCAACAGTAGACAGTGCCTTAGATGATTCGGTGTTCTGTGAAATCATAAAAAATCGGCTCAATGGATTGAGCGGTAAGGTTTACAGGTGTTTTGGGGCAATTGGCTACAGTAGGTTCTGACAGACTGCTGTAACCAATTGCTTATTAGTTGGGGTTAGTCGATGCTGCGACCGTTCACGACCATCACAGGACGGCGATCTACGGTGCGAACTTCTACCCTTCGATGTGGCATCTGACGCTGGATCATGGCGGCATTGTGGTAAAAGCTGGCGTTCTGTTTGCCGAATTCAACGCCGCTTCGATAGCCTTCGGTGTGAACGTCGGTGTAAAGCAATGCCATCGTGCGGATGTGGTCTTGAATTGCCTGGACGATCGCGGCTCTCGTTTCGGGTGATTTCGCTTGTTTCAGTCGGTTCTGAAGACTGAGCAATCGCCAGACAGCGCGATCTGTTCCAAATTGAGTTTCGATCCGAGTCGAGGGATTCAGAACGTCGAGCCGTCTCGATTCGCGTTCATCGTCGGTTGAAACAGTTGAAACAGTTGAAAGTGTTAACATTGGCTCTATACCTCATTGGTTTGGGGTTTAAGCCGATCGCTGAACTTTCCACGGCAAAGCGATCGGCTTTTTGATTGGCTGGAAATTCCAGCGGATCGGCTTCTACGGTGAGAAGCGCGATCGCTGAAATCTTTTTGAATCCTTGCCCTACTGGAGTCCCCCGATCGGTCTCCTTCCCAGATAGCGGCGTATGCGGTTGTGTTGGTTCGGTATGCAGGGAAGCGACCCCGCGTATTAGACCTCGTAGGGTGCGACCCACCGAGCGCTTTTTTAAGGTGTTTCGCTCTCACTTGAAATCAATATAACTCGATTCTTTTCAAAATGTACCGTGTTTGACATGACAGATACTTATGTCTAAAAACCCACTTCAGAAATGGTATGAGCTATATCACACCTAATTTCTAGTCTTCAAAGCGTACCGTTTTTGATATAAGCAGTACAAATCAAAAACGGTACATTTTGCTTGCTATAGTGTGAGAAAGCTATTTAATGAATGGAGGTAAAAAACAAATGCTTGCGATCGAGATGCCCCGTAAAGATACGAAACTCAGATTAGACGAACGAATTTTGTCAGCACTTCGGGAGAAAGCTGACGAAAGCGGCATGAGTTTCAACGCTCTCTGTGAAACGATCCTCTTTAGCTATGCGAAATCAGTAGGCAAACTGCCACCGGATGCTGAGCCATTACCTGAAGCACGGGGAGGAGCAAGACCAAATGCGGGTAAAAGAAAGAAATCAGAAGATGCAGATTTCCCAACAGACGATCGTTCTGATACCGTCTAAAACTCAAGATCAGATTTTGACTCGATCGCTTTTCACTATCAAAATCAAATTTAGAGTCGATCTCTTTTCATCCTCATCACAAGCTGAGAGCGATCAGCTTTTCTTTTTCAGTGCTTCATTAATCCGATCGCGCAGCACAAAGTTTACGTGAACTCAAAACTTCTACTGAAGTTAGTGATTATTATTTTCAGTATGCCCCTGTCTCAAAAGTCATGCTGAAATCATTGATTCTCGGAAGCTCGATCGCTGTCTTATCCACGCTGTTTTTACCTGCGATCGCAACTGATTGGCGTACAACAGGTGTATCAAGTCGAACTCGCGAAACTGTTGCGATCGGTATGAATTCGATTAATCGCGTTTCTCAATACGATGTGCGGCTTCGTTATTTGGTTGGCAAAGACTTGGTGCAAGCCTCAGTGAATTGTGATTCTTCCCTAGTGACTCCGGATCAAGGGAAGGCTTCGTTCCAGATATGACGGGCGCAACCAGAGAGATCATTAAGCTGGCTTGTGGAAGCAATTCGAGCAGCTTTCCGACTCGCTATGATCGCGGCTATGGCCATTGGTTGTGTTGCAAATTTGGCTCGGTTCGATCTAATCCAATGGCAGACGGTAGATTTGCTGCGATGAATTGGTGGACTCTTGAAGATAGGACAACAATTGAGTCTCTTGAGCAGCCTGAATTCAGAAATAATGCTAAACAGCAGAATTTTCAGGGGGTAATAGCAACCCTAAAACCATTACGTAAGAGGGAAGTATAGTTGCTCTTCTAATGTCTTCCATTGGTCCATTACTCCGTTGCAGTTTCCATAGAAGAAATTCTCATTCGTGGCAATACTGTTTGTGATCTATTAACAATTCTTCGTTCTCCAACACTGAGACGAAGATTTCTAGGTGAGTGATCAGCACGGAGTGGTACCCCCTGCCATCTTTGCAAAGCTGTGACGTGAAGAAAATTTGCCACAGCAATACCCATCTTCAACTGGCGACAATGCTGGTTCAAAGTAGTGTTTGTCGTAGAAGCACTTGCCCTCAAAGAGGCTACCGGTTTAGCTACTGCCGAAGGAATGGCACTGCTTCACGAATACCTGATCAAGTTTAAAGTTTTTGCCAAGTACCTGCCTTTGATCCTGACGAACCATCTGAAGAGACGTTAGAGCTTGTTAGAAGCAGGGCATCCTACTGACAATCGCCTCTTTTGCGAGATGCCTGAATTGTCAATTTGATTGCGTATTTCTACTGTCAATTGTTGAATATTCCGTGAGCATGGCGGTTCACCATCAGTGACGCGTTATGAACGCGGGAAGTTTTGCTGCGTGTTTTTGGGGTGAAGGCTGATGTCGGTTGTCGAAGTTGGAAGCATTGTGCGAGTTCGCTCCCGTCAGTACTTAGTCGAGGATGTTTTAGCAAAGCGTTCGCTTCAAGAAGATACACGAGTCCGTCTCGCTTGCCTGGATGATGATGCGCTGGGCGAGGCGCTGGAGGTGCTTTGGGAGCGCGAAGTGGATGCCCGGCAAATTGGAACAGTTTCTTGGGAATCGGTTGCTGCACGAGGGTTTGATAACCCTAAGTTGTTTTCGGCTTATCTACATACATTGCGTTGGAGTTGTGTGACTTCAACCGATCCTAAGCTGTTCCAAGCTCCCTACCGAGCCGGAATCGAAGTGAAGGCCTATCAGCTTGAGCCGCTGCGGAAGGCGTTGCTGATGCCTAGAGTGGGGCTATTCATTGCTGACGATGTGGGCTTAGGAAAGACGATCGAGGCAGGGTTGATTTTGCGCGAGATGTTGATGCGCCAGAAGGTACGGCGAGTGGTGATTTCTTGCCCGCCTTCGGTAGTGCGGCAGTGGCAAGAAGAAATGGAAAGCCGGTTCGGGCTGACATTTTTGATTATGGATCGTGAGTTTGTTGCTAGTCGGCGACGAGAGCGCGGCTATGGCATTAACCCCTGGACGACTCACACCCGCTTTATCATTTCCCATGCGTTGCTGCGGGATGAAACCTACGCGGCTCCACTACGAGATTGGTTGGGAGAGTTTGCAGCAGGGGCGATGCTGATTTTGGATGAGGCGCATAATGCGGCCCCTGCAAGTGGAGCCAAGTATGCGATCGACTCTCAACTGACTCGTACAGTGCGCGATTTAGCGCCTCGCTTTGAACACAAGCTATTTCTCTCAGCAACGCCTCATAATGGTCATTCCAACAGCTTTGCGGCTTTATTAGAAATCCTTGATCCACAGCGGTTTTGTCGAGGCGTGCCTGTGCGAAACCGAAAAGCACTGGATGCCGTGATGGTCCGACGACTCAAAAGCGACCTCCGCGAGATTGGCAACGATTTTCCGGATCGGATCGTCGTTCGCCTTAGTATTGATGACTTACCGGAAACGGCTCCAGAGCTTCAACTGTCTCGCCTGCTGCAGGAGTATCGTCATTTGCGGGAAGAACGGCTGAAATCTGCTGCTAAATCGACTCAACGAGCGACGGCATTGGTGTTGTTGTCGTTGCAAAAGCGGCTACTCTCCTCGATCGAGGCCTTTGCTCGCACCTTGAAGGTGCATCAAACAGCGATTGCCAAACAAGCTAGTCAAACACCATCTGCTCCATCCCCCAAAGGCAAAAGTATTCAGCCATTTTCCCTGTTGCTGGAAGCGGCAGGTGCCGATGACGATCGCGCTGAACTTGCAGAAGACGAGGTGGAAGCGGAAGAAAACGCTCAAATGAAGGCGGCAACCGAACAAGATGCCTCAATGCCATCGGCACGGGAATTAGAGTTACTGAAGGAGATGGCTGAGATTGCGAATGTAGCCCGTCATTTACCTGATCCTCGCATTCAACAGTTGATGCAATGGATTCGGGACAATCAATGTCCTGACTTGGGAACTACAGGGGCCAAATGGAACGATCGCCGCGTCATCATTTTCACTGAATACACCGATACCAAGCGCTACCTTCAACAACAGCTACAGGCAATCATTGCAGGGTCTGATCAAGAGCAGCATCGGCTTGGTGTCTTTCATGGCGGCATGGGGGACGATCGGCGCGAAGAAATCAAGCTTGCTTTCAATAGCGACCCTGACAAACATCCACTGCGAATTCTCATTGCCACCGATGCGGCAAGGGAAGGGATCAATCTGCAAAACCACTGCGCGGATTTGTTTCATTTCGATCTTCCTTTCAATCCATCCAGGTTGGAACAGCGAAACGGGCGGATTGATCGCAAACTTCAGCGAGCGCCCATTGTGCGGTGCCACTACTTTGTGTTGCCTCAACGCACTGAAGATCGGGTGCTGGATGTGCTGGTCAAAAAAACTGAGATTATCCAAAGGGAACTGGGCAGTCTATCGCCCGTACTGGAGCGGAATGTCACGTGGCTCCTAGCAAATGGCATTCGGCATGAGGAAGCCGCGCAGTTAGAAGCCGCAATCGAGAACGCGGAGCAAATCGATGCAACAGCACCCAATACCGAAATCATCACTGAAGAGTTGGAGCAGGTGCGGCTGCGACGGCAAGAGTTGGAACAGCAAAATGCCTTACTGCAAGGGATGCTGAGTGAATCGCAGAAGTGGTTGGGGTTGGACGATCGCCACTTCCGTGACGCAATCTCTGCTTCGCTAGAAATTTTGGGCGCAAATTCCCTCCAAGCGCTTGACCTCAAGGAGGCAGCGCACGAACCTGCGACCGCGAAATGGGATCTTCCCAGGCTGGATGAGCGGTTTGGTGCCGATCCATCCTGGGCAACGACGTTGGATACCTTGAGAGCGCCACGCAAGCGCAGCCAAAAGCTTTGGGACTGGCGACGGGAGTCTCCCATTCGTCCGGTCGTGTTTCGTGATCCAGGTTCGCTGGATGGCAAGGTGGTGCACTTACATCTGGAACACCGGATTGTGCAGCGGCTGCTATCGCGTTTTTTGGCGCAGGGTTTTCTACATGATGAGTTGACTCGTGCTTGTGTCTGCCTGACCGATCGCCCCATTCCCAGGGTGATTGTGCTGGGGCGGTTGTCGCTGTATGGCGATCGCGCGTCTCGTCTGCATGATGAAGTGATTGCAGTGGCGGCGGAGTGGCTTTCTCCAGAAGCGCGGGGGCGATCGAAGCTCCGTCCGTTAGGCGAAGGCGAAAAGGATAATGTGCTGCAAATTCTGGAGACTTCACTGGCAACACCCCATTTGCGTCAAGTGCCTGACTCGATGCAGCAACGTCTCGGTCAAGCAGCAGCCCAGGATGTCGAGGAACTGACTCCCCACCTGAATCGCCGTGCCGAGACCCTTGCCGAGCGTGCCCAGAAGAAACTGGCAGCACGGGGGCAGAAAGAAGCGGCAGAAATGCAGGCAATTTTGCAGGATCAGCGCGATCGCATCGTCAAACGGCAGCAAGAAACCGCAGGAAATCTCCAGTTATCACTGTTTCCGGAAGCAGAACTGCAGCAGCTAGAGGCAGACCGTCGTCATTGGGAGCGGCGCTTACAGGCGTTGGAAGTTGAACTTATTAGTGAGCCTGCTCGCATTGAATCGATCTATCAGGTCAAAGCTACACGGGTGGAACCCGTAGGCATCGTTTATTTGCACCCAATTTCGGGTTAGGAGTCAAAACAATGGCAATCGATCCCGAAATTTTACGGCACAGAGAGTGGTTAGGTTTTCTTCAGCCCGTGGGCTTGGTGGTGTCTCCACCCGCATTGGTGAAGGCACAGGCGATCGTGAATCGCAATGTGGTCGATCTGCAACAAGCGCTGCTGTCGGTCATTAGCCGCGATTTGCAGTTGGTAGACGATGACCGTGCCTGGATTTTTGACTTTCCGGCATTCACGGTCAATGTGCTGGGCTGGGAGCCGAGCGATTTGGTCAGTGGTGATGCCCTTAAAGACCTGGAAGTGGTGTTGCCCGATTACGGCGAAACCCTTGCACCAACTTATGCCGTGCAAAGTATCCCAGGGGAAGCTTCTCAAAATACCAGTGACTGGCTAATGCTAGTGCAGGTAATTGCGCCAGGGGCAGATCTGGATCAGGTGGATGCGGTTCACGAGAAAATGGGGAAATGGGCTGCCAGTCCACAGGCAAAGTTTGAGCGCTTGCTGCGTGAGACAGGCATTCCAGTTGGGCTTTTGTGCAATGGCACGGAAATCCGGTTGGTGTATGCGCCCAAAGGGGAATCGTCCGGGCACCTGACGTTTCCGGTGCAGGCGATGTGTGAGGTGTCGGGACGGCTGATTTTGGGCGCGATGGACATGCTGCTGTCTGCCTACCGCGTCTTTACAGCGAACCCAGGGCGGCGACTGACGAACTTGTTGGAAGAGAGCCGCAAGCACCAGGTAGAAGTTTCGACAGCGCTGGCAAACCAGGTTGTGGATGCGTTGTGGGAACTACTGCGTGGCTTTCAAATGGCAGATGCAGCGGTCAATGGCAGGTTGTTGAGTGAACTGGCAACCCGTGAACCGCAACACATTTACGGGGGGCTGATTACAACGCTGATGCGGCTGGTGTTTTTGCTGTATGCCGAAGATGAAGGGCTGATGCCGCCTGATGATCTGTATCAGCACAATTATTCGGTGTCAGGCTTGTTTGAGCACCTCCGTGCCGATGCCGGGAATTACCCGGACACAATGGATCAGCGCTATGGGGCGTGGGCGTGGTTGTTGAGCTTGTTTCGGCTGGTGTATGACGGAGGCGGGGAAACCTCAGAGTATCTCCCAGCGCGGCATGGGCAGTTGTTTGACCCCGACGAGTACACATTTTTAGAGGGTCGATCGCAAGGTACTCACTTTACCCTTGGCGAACCGATCGAGCCACCCCGCATTCCCGATGGTGTGGTGTATCGACTGCTGGATCGGCTGCTGATGCTGAATGGGGAGCGCTTGTCGTATCGATCGCTTGAAGTTGAAGACATCGGTTCAATATATACCGCTGTTATGGGTTTTACCGTCGAGCGGGCGGCGGGACTGTCGATCGCAGTGCGTCCGCAGCATGTGGTGGTCAATTTAGAGATGCTGCTGGCAGAGAAAGCGGGAGATCGCGCTAAACGCTTGCAAGAGTGGTCGGCGTGTAAGGTGACGGGCAAGCCGTTGAATGAGTTAAAGGCGGCGAAGACAGCAGTAGACGTGGTGGCAGCGTTGGGACGGAAGGTATCGCCTCGCACACCAAATCTGTTGCCTGCGGGGTCGCTGTATTTGCAACCGGGTGAAGAACGGCGACGATCGGGTTCTCACTACACGCCACGATCGCTCACGTCTCCAATCGTTCAAACTGCATTGCGCCCAGTCTTAGAAGCGTTGGGTGACAAGCCGTCAGCAGAGCAAATCCTGTCGTTAAAAGTGGCGGATATTGCAATGGGGTCAGGGGCGTTTTTGGTGGAAGCTTGTCGGCAGTTGGCAGATGCGGTGGAAGCCGGATGGAACCGGGATGGCTTGCCGGAGACGCTGCCAGACGGTGAGGAGCCGTTGCTGTATGCGCGGCGGTTAGTGGCGCAGCGGTGTTTGTATGGGGTGGATAAGAACCCCTTTGCAGTGAATTTGGCGCGGCTATCGCTGTGGTTGTTCACGTTGTCAAAACGATCGCCGTTTACGTTTCTCGATCATGCGCTCAAGTGCGGTGATTCGTTAGTTGGGATACCGAGAAAACAAATTCTGGCGTTCGATCGACAAGCCTCTTACCAACTGACCTTAGATAACCACCAACGGCAGTTGGAAATTGACGCACAGAAGCAACAAATTTTGACCACACGTCAGAAGATCCAGAATTCAGATACACAAACGGATGAGGACGAAGAAACCAAACGGCTCTATTTGCAGGAGTCAGAAGATTTGCTCTGGCGATCGCGCTTAGCAGCAGATTTAATGGTGTCAGCCTTTTTTGAGGGCGTTAACCAGAAGCAGCGGGATGCAAAGCTACAGGAATTTCTGGCAAAGCTCAAGCTTTTTGATGCCGAGAGACTGGATGTGAACCCAGCACGGGAAATTTTGACTGCCGATGCCATCATTCAGGCGGAATTGGAGGGCAAAACGCGCAAGGAGCGGCAGCAAAAACAGCAGGAATATGGCGGTAAGTTAGTTGGCTATGAAGCGGGTTGGGTTGATGCCTCAGAAGTGTTACAAATTTCAGAACGGTTGCGAACTGGCAAACATGCGGTGATTCCATTCAACTGGGAAGATGAATTTTTAGAAGTCTTTGAGCGAGAGAATCCAGGGTTTGATTGCATCATTGGTAATCCACCGTTTTTGGGTGGAAAAAAAGTGAGTACAAACTTTGGAAATGAGTATTTGGCATGGCTATTGGAGCATTATCCCGAATCAAGTGGTAATTCAGACCTAGTAGCATACTTTTTTCGACGAGCGCATAAGTTACTTCGCCAGGACGGTAGCTTTGGCTTGATTGCTACAAACACGATTGCTCAGGGTGATACGCGCAGCACAGGACTGTGCTGGGTTTGTGAGCATGGTGGCACGATCTACAACGCTCGTAAACGGGTGAAATGGGTAGGGCAAGCAGCTATCGTAGTAAGTGTGATTCATCTCTACAAAGGGTCATACAAACAAGCAAAGATGTTAGACGGGAAAGAAGTTCAGTTTATTTCTGGATTTCTGTTTTCTAAAGGTGGGAATAAAAGCCCGAAAATATTGTTAGAAAATGCTGATAAAAGCTTTATCGGCAGCTATGTGCTAGGTATGGGCTTCACCTTTGATGATTCCAATCCTAATGCAACGCCTATTACTGAAATGTATCGCTTAATCGAAAAAGATTCACGCAATCAGGAACGCATTTTTCCTTATATTGGTGGCGAAGAAGTAAATAGTAGCCCAAATCATAATCACCATCGGTATGTCATTAACTTCTTTGACATGAGTGAAGAGGAAGCGTGGAAATATCCTGATTTAATGAAAA
The DNA here is from genome assembly GCA_014695255.1 of Cyanobacteria bacterium FACHB-63. Taxonomy (GTDB): domain Bacteria; phylum Cyanobacteriota; class Cyanobacteriia; order Leptolyngbyales; family Leptolyngbyaceae; genus Leptolyngbya. The sequence goes on along the minus strand of JACJNX010000018.1, from coordinate 62,914 downwards.
TTGTGAAGGATAAAGTCAAGCCTGAGCGAGATTTACAGAAGCGAGATGCCTTGCGTATTAGGTGGTGGCAGTATGCAGATAAAAGACCAGCAATGATTAGGGCGATCGCGGAGTACGATCGAGCATTAGTTTGCTCTCTTCACTCTGAATATCTATCATTTGTTTTTCTGCCAGCAAATAGCGTTTTCTCTCACGCATTAGCTGTATTTGCAAATGAAAGTTTTACAAATTTCGCATCAATGCAAGCTCGTGTTCACGAGGTTTGGGCAAAATTCTTTGGATCGTCGCTTGAGACGCGATTTAGATACACTCCCTCTGACTGCTTTGAAACCTTCCCCTTCCCCGCAAACTGGGAAACCGATGCTAATCTAGAAGCCGTCGGTAAACGCTACTACGAATTTCGTGCCGAATTGATGGTTCGCAACAACGAAGGCTTGACCCAAACCTACAATCGCTTCCACGACCCCAACGAATTCGACCCCGATATCCTTCAACTGCGCCAACTGCATAAGGAAATGGATCGCGCCGTCCTCGATGCTTATGGCTGGGACGACCTTCAACCTCAATGCGAATTTCTGCTCGACTACGAAGACGAGGAAGAGGACGACGACGAATCCTCCGCCAAACGTCAGCGCAAAAAGCCCTACCGCTATCGCTGGAACGAAACTATCCACGATGAAGTGCTAGCCCGCCTCCTTGCTCTTAACCAGGAACGCTACGAACAAGAACTTTTGGGCGGTAAGCAAGCTGGGAAAAGCGGCAAAGGGCAAAAAGCTAAGGGTAAAACCGCCAAAAATACACTTGAGACTCCCACCCTTCCCGGCCTCAAGGCGTAGTCTATACTGGAAGCACTCTCTGAATCGTGAATTCCTACCACGAGGCAGTCCTATGACGATCGCGACCCAAAAATTGACCTTTGAGGAATATCTTGCTTACGACGACAGCACAGATACCCGCTACGAATTGGTCGATGGAGAGCTTGTACCCATGAGTCTAGGCACTGGCAAACATGGGGCAATCATTCGCTTCGTTGTCCGGCAATTTGAAGATGAACTGGCGCGATCGTGTCAACCCTGGGTGCCGCTGCCTGCCCTGGTTGGTGTCCGCTCTCCCCGTGGGCGAAATTGGGATACCTCTCGCATTCCGGATGTCACCGTTTTGATGACCGCCCAATGGGACGCGATGAGCGATCGTGAAGCCGTCATTGTCATTAACTTAAATGAGCCACCCTCCATTCTGGTCGTCGAGGTCGTCAGCCCCTCTACAAAAACCGACGATTACCACTCCAAACGCTCTGAGTATGGACTGCTAGAAATCCCCGAATACTGGATCATCGATCCCTTAGAGGAAAAAATTACCCTCTGCATCCTGGAGCATCAGTTCTACGACTCCACTGAATTTCGAGGCAATGACCTCATACAATCCTTCACGTTTCCCGACCTCAACCTGACAGTTACTCAAATCCTGACAGCCAAGTTTTAACAGTAAATAAATCCTGATTTAGATGCAGAAGTATGAGCGCTCAGTAAATTGAGCGATCGCCTCATTAACCCTTCGTGAACTTCCGGTGATTCGTCCGGGATTACTCGGAGTTTGTGGGCACTCTGGTAGCAATGCCCCCATCTTGTCAGGCTATCTATGTCATCTACTGCTCCCGCTGAGGTTCGCACTCACCTGATCGACGCCCTGCAACTGGATTTAGTGGGACCCACTCCCGACGATCTGGTGCACGCCGAAGAAATTATTCCTCAACCCCCCTCCAAGTGGTATCTCACCGGGTTCTTGGTGCCCTACGATGCGCCGATGGAAGTGCGGTCAGATCCCACAGGTGATGATGAACTAGATGCCGTTGGTCGCCCCGGCGCTGGCGATGATGAAGCGGTCCCTGAGAAAACCCCTGCTCGCAAAGGCTTCTTCCCTTCTTCAATGGGCGTGAGTCTCTTACTGGCTGCTCATACGTCCTCGCTGCATGTTGCCGTTTCCTGGGGAGACTACAACCCTTTTAGCACCAATAAAGCAGAGGAAGAATCCAAAAACACGCTTAGAGTCGGAACCTGGCAACGAACAGCTTGTCATGCAGATCTCACGGTTCCCATTCAGGTCAGTGACACTCCCGTAGAAATCGATATTCCAGACAGTAAAGGGCTGAAGCTGGTTATTTCCGTCCGTTCCGTATCGTCAGAAGATCTGGTACCACCAGGTACACGCTCAGTCTCAATCTTTCTGGTCAACCAGCGTCGTCCCGCCCCCAACAAGGCACCGGATGCCGCTCATGCCTTTCAAACCAGGCTGATGATTAAAGCGGAAGAATCCCTGGTTCCTCGCCCCGACTTACGCGGTAGCAATGGTGAAGACTGGGATGAGCGCGTTGCCGACTTGCAATATCGGGATGATTATGAATTTGCCGTAGGACACAACGTCTCGGCGATAGCCCTAGTAGAGCCTGGTGGGGTTTGCTACCAAGTCTGGACAGCCTGGATACCCATTGCGGATGTTGAAAAGGTGATTGCCACTCCACTACCTGAAGTGGAGTTAAGCATGGAAAGTCTCGCGGCTGCCCCAACACCCGCCGCTTTACGCGATCGGCTGCATCCACTTTTAGATGCTTACGCAGCCTGGATCATCGAGCAACGAGCAAAAGCACCCAGCAGTCCCCAACATCGCGTCGATACGGCAACTGATCTACTCAATCGAGCCGTTATCGCTAACCAGCGCATTGCAGCGGGTCTACAAGCGATGAACGACCCGCAGGTCTTTGAAGCCTTCCGCACCGCCAACCGTGCCGTTGCTACAGCCATTCGTCAACGGCTCACCCACGACAAGGAAGGAAGCACACCAGAGTCTTTGCCTGCTCCCCAGTGGCGACCGTTCCAGTTAGCCTTTCTGCTGATGAACATCGTTGGCATTGCCAACCCAAAACAGGGCGATCGGGAGCTGGTAGATCTTCTCTTCTTCCCTACTGGCGGCGGCAAAACTGAAGCCTATCTGGGGCTGGCAGCCTTTACCCTGGTACTGCGACGACTACGTGACCCAAGCATTCACTCGGCTGGCTTGAGCGTGCTGATGCGCTACACCCTACGGCTGCTTACCCTGGATCAACTTGGACGGGCAGCAACCCTCATCTGTGCGCTTGAATTAGAGCGACAGAACGACATCGAAAAATTAGGGAAGCACCCCTTTGAGATTGGGCTATGGGTGGGTCAGGCAGCAACCCCTAATCGAATGGGCAAAAAAGGCGATAAGGACGAAAATAGCGCTCGGGCACGGACGATCGCCTACCAGAACAATGATAAACAAAAGCCTTCTCCCATTCCGCTAGAAAACTGTCCCTGGTGTGGTACCCGCTTCACTCGCAACTCCTTTCAACTGCTGCCTGACCCAGACCAGCCGAATGAACTCCGGGTTGCCTGTATGAATCGTAAAAAGCGACCCGATAATCAGGCTCAGTGCACCTTTACCGGCAACCATTCACTGCCAATATTAGCGGTCGATGATCAGATTTATCGCCGATTGCCTTGCTTCATCATCGCCACAGTAGATAAGTTCGCCAGCCTGCCCTGGGTTGGCGAGACAGGCGGGCTGTTTGGACGAGTCGAGCATTACGACAAAGATGGCTTTTATGGTTCCTGCCAACCAGTACGGGGACAACCGCTCGGAAAACCCCTCCCACCACCAGATCTGATCATTCAGGACGAGCTACACCTGATTTCTGGACCCTTAGGAACGATGGTGGGGCTATACGAAACTGCCATTGATGCCCTTTCCACCCAATCTGTCGATGCCAATCAGAAACAGGTTCGTCCCAAAATCGTGGCATCTACTGCAACGGTTAGACGGGCTACGAAACAGATTCGCGCCCTGTTTGGTCGGGATGGGGTAGATGTCTTTCCGCCGCCCGGACCAGATCGCCGTGATTCCTTCTTTGCTAAAACGGTTCCTGCCGCGGAGAAACACGCCCGCACCTACATGGGCATTGCGGCACAGGGGCGTAGTTTGAAGGTAGTGCTGCTGCGAACCTACTTGGCGTTACTGGGTGCTGCCCAAAAAGATTGGGAACTGGCAGGTGGTAGCAAAAACCCCAGTAATCCCGCTGAGCCCTACATGACCCTATTGGGCTACTTCAACTCACTACGGGAACTGGGTGGCAGCCGCCGGATTGTGGAAGATGAGGTGAATGCTCGTCTGACGCAGTACAGCCAACGTAAGCGGGTGGGAGAGCCGAAAGGTTCCTTTGCCGATCGTAAAATTAGCGACTTGCCTCTGGAGTTGACCTCCCGCGTCAGCACGAACGAAGTCGCTGATACTAAACGGCGTCTAGCAATTCCGTTCCAGGAGAAGGAACACGTAGATGTCTCTCTGGCAACCAACATGATTTCGGTCGGTCTAGACATTACTCGTCTGGGGTTAATGGTGGTCTTGGGGCAACCTAAAACAGCTGCTGAGTACATCCAGGCAACTAGTCGCGTCGGTCGAGATGAAAATCGACCCGGTTTAGTCATCACGCTCTTGAATGTCCACCGCCCCCGCGATCGTTCCCACTACGAACGTTTCCAGTCATGGCACACGACCTTTTATCGGGCAGTAGAAGCGACAAGCGTCACACCTTTTTCGCCTCGTGCCATTGATCGGGGCATTGCTGCCATTACCGTTGCTTTAGCCCGCTTGGGCGATCGCCGGATGACGGCTCCCCTTCGGGCGATCGACATCCTCCAACATCGTAAGGATCTAGAAGCGGTTGCCGATGTGATTGCTCAACGAGCCGAGATGCATGACAAAGAACTTGATGCTGCTGAAGCCGATGCTTTGCGTCAAAAGGTGAGAGGACGAGTTATCGGTCTACTTGATACCTGGGAGCATATTGCCAGCCAGAAAATTATGCTCCAGTATCAGCAGGAAGTTGGGCAAGCGCCGCCGCTGTTGTTTGACCCCCTCGATCCTGAGCTAGAGCGACAGCCCTTGGAAGCTCGTAAATTCAAAGCACAACGCAGTCTGCGGGATGTGGAGCAGACAGTTAACCTGTGGGTACGAAATCCCGATGGCTTTGAAATTGAGGAGGACGAATAGATGAAAGCAAAGAGTAAACGACCGCCCTCTGGAGAGATTCGACAAAGCCAGATTATTTCCACCTTTGGTCCTGGAGCAATGGTCGATCTACCCAATCACTCCATCTTGATTGGGGGATTGAACCACTGGAGGGGCAATCGCCGTCGAATTTATGAAGATCGTTTAGCAGGGCGTGTCAGCGAACTGCTAAACGTCAACCAAGTTGCTATGTATGCCCCGCCCGTGGATGAGCAAGACCCTAAAGCAGCCCAGAGCGGCATCACCTCATTTGTTTTCCCGGTCTGGTTTCTGGCACAGGTTGAAGAGTTTTGGGAAGCTCCTAACCGTCGGCAGTATCGCACCCGTCCGCTCTTACCCTGGGGCAGCCTGGTGAAAGGAAAGTATCTCACCCTGGAACGAAAGAAGGTACCCGTTGTTCCGGTGCGTTTCGTTCAGGCCTGCGTTAACGGGCATATCAGCGATATTGACTGGTATCGCTTTGTTCACAATGACAGCCCCAATAAGACTTGTCGAGGGCAACTTTGGTTGGATGAAGGGGGTTCAGGAAATGACTTCGTAGATATTTTCATTCGCTGCGAAGCCTGTAAAGCCCGTCGTCCCCTCTCCGATGCCACCGTCCCAAACGGCAAAGTTCTGGGTTCCTGTGATGGCCATCGTCCCTGGCTCGGTCCGGTGGCGAAAGAACTATGTGTGTCTCAAAAAACCGGCAAACCAGAGTTTAATCGCCTTTTGGTAAGGTCAGCCAGTAACGCTTACTTTGCTCAAGTCTTGAGCGTCATTTCATTGCCGGACTCCGACGAAGCGCTGCGAAAGGCCGTTGAACTAGTCTACGAAGATTTTCTGCAATTTGCTGAAGCTGTTGGTGACGTTCAACGCGATCGCAAAAAGCAAAAGGTAGCTACTGCGATCGAAGGCTTCAACGATGAAGCAGTCTGGGCAGAAGTGAAGCGTCGCCAACGCGGTTCATTCGACAAGCCAAAAAGCATCAAACAGGTTGAGATTGAAACCCTGCTCTCCCAACCCGATGAAGTCGGTGAGGATGTGCCGGAGGGCAACTTTTACGCTCGCACCCGCCCGTTGAATGGACTCAGCCCGCTTCTGAACTCCCGAATCGATCGCATTGTTTTAGTGCATCGTTTGCGAGAGGTCATCGCTCAAATTGGGTTTACCCGGTTTGAAGCAGCCATGCCAGATGTTGATGGAGAATTGTCTCTGGATGTTCAGCTTGCCAAGCTGGACATCGAGCCAACTTGGGTGCCTGCCATTGAGAACAAGGGTGAAGGCGTTTTCATTGCTTTCAAAAAGGGAGCGATCGAGCATTGGCTTAAACGGGATGCTGTTCAGAAACGGGGCCAGAGTCTCTACAAAGGCTTTGATGAATGGCGTAATCAACGAGGACTTGACCCAGACAAAGCCAAGTTCCCTGGGTTACCCTACGTTATGCTGCATTCCCTATCACATTTGTTGATTACCGCCGTTTCCCTGGAATGCGGTTATGCAGCCAGTGCGATTCGAGAGCGCATTTATACAGGAGAATCAGGTTACGGCATTCTGCTGTACACAGGCACTTCTGGGTCTGAGGGTACGCTGGGTGGTTTGGTTCAGGTCGGGAAACGGATTGAATACCACCTGATGAACGCTTTGGAGATCGGCAAGCTTTGCTCAAACGACCCAGTGTGTGCTCAACATCAACCCAACAACCAACAGGAAGATCGATTTCTGCATGGCGCTGCCTGCCATGGTTGTCTGTTGATTGCGGAACCTTCCTGTGAGCGCCGCAATGAATTTCTGGATCGGGCACTGGTAACGGATACAGTTGAGGGTCTGGGGGCAGAGTTTTTTGAGGTTGGAGGGCAGTGATGTCAACCTTACTCAAGCTCAGCCGACCAGCTTTAATAGGGATAGCCGCCGCGCTTGAAACGGGAAGGTTACACGCACCTTACTCAGTGCCTGCCCTTGAGAGCCACGTTCCCAAAGGGCTATGTCGAGAGGTCGTGGATGAACTGAATCGCATGAGTGCGATAGGAACATCTCCCACTCATATTGCCTATACCTTAAATCTGCTGGCAGCAGAACGAGCTATGGCTCAACAGATGCACGATCGCGTCGAATTAGTATGGACAGGACAGGAAATTGCTGGTTCCTTGAGCCGTGACACAGCAGTTGTTGTCCGTGAGTTATTTAGCACTGCGAAACGTAGTGTGCTGATTTCGAGTTTCGCGATCGACCGGGGCGAGAAAGCGCGTACTCTCTTTGAGGGTCTAGCATGCCGTATGGATACTAATCCATCGCTGCGAGTACGGATGTTTCTAAACATCCACCGTCCTCATGGTAATGACGAACCAGAAATAGCCTTACTGCAACGGTTTACAGCTATCTTTCGTAGAGATATTTGGGTTGGAAACCGCTTACCAGAAGTATTCTATGACCCACGATCATTGGAAAAAGGAACAGAAACGAAGGCCTGCCTACATGCTAAATGCGTGGTGGTGGACGAGGAGCGTATTTTGGTAACGTCCGCCAATTTTACAGAGGCAGCACATGAGCGCAATATTGAGGCAGGCGTATTATTAGAAGATTCGGCAGTAGCAAAGGGACTCTGCTCTCAGTTTGAAAGCCTTGTTGAGAGATCAAAACTGAAACAGATAGATGTCTCATCAAGACAGTCTTAAAAATGCAACGGTTTTAGATTCTCTCTATAGGAATTTCAGCAATTTTGATGCCCTTCAATGCAACGGATCAGCCGATGTAATGGGAAACGTTTGTAATATCCCGATGTCCACCTATTTGCGCGATTTTATGGGAGGCATATCCTTGCTTGTGCAAATTGGTGATGCCACTTCGACGAAACGAATGGGTAGACGCGCCATCAATCCCAACCCGATCGCAGCAATGGAAATGCCGGGAGTGTGGCAAGGGTTTTACGATCGCTTACCCAATGAGACTGAAGAGTGCGATCACTGATTGAGCGAATTTAGTCCAAATCAGTCCTTTTTTAGTCCAGCGCCTCAATCTCATTCAAGTCTTACGCCAGAATCATTGCTGTATAGGCAAGGTGAAATCAAAATATTTTTGAACTTTTGCTTGTTAAGCAGCATTTCGATATGCGATTTTTCCACAATCCAGTCAGGATAAAGATTTTATTGAATTTGCGGTTAGTCCAACTACGATCGCTTAGTTCATTCGATAAGACAGATGAGACAGAGAAGCAGGAGTGTTCTGCGATCGCTGGACATGAAAAAACCTGCCGCAAGTTTGGCAGGTTGAAAACGACAGCAAGGCTTAAGAATGCTCGACTTCCTTCACAAGAAAATCGACTTCATTCGCCATTAAGGTGATCTGACTTTCCCATTCGTGCTTGCAGGCTTCAAACTTTCGTGTGATTGCAGGGTTTCGATCTGCGCTCAGTTCGATTAATCGCGCCACGTCCTGACGCTCCAGGTGGATGATTGCGGTTCGGTTGGGATTGCGCGATCGGAAGTCGTTTAGTTTCTTCAGCAATTGTGTTTTTGCCGTGCGCGATCGTGCCGCTTCATTGTCGGCTGCCATCTTGTCTAAAAATTGAAAGCTTTGCATAGCAATCTCTGGAATGTTTCAGCAATTCTGACACCGCCGGATTTTGACGTGAGCCTTCTGAGCCGCTATTGTTCAAATTTGGCGATCGTTACTTTCCGACTTTTCTGACGCATATTTTTCAGGTCTTCAGAGTCCAGAGGGCTGGATCGGTCTCGTAGTGGAGATTTCAACAACCTTGATGAAATCTCGATCGCCTGTTGAAACTTAAAAGCGCAGTGGAGATGGCAGTGGGGCTGCCAGAATAGCCGCGCTACGTCGAACTACTTGCGGAGATGAGACAAGAACAGCGCCTGCAAGACTCATGGCATAATCATCAACCGCCGCCCCTGCTCCACCGCTCACATCCCACGTTCCATTCGTGCGATAGCGAACGATCAAATTCTTTAACTGGTCGATCCCTCTCGTATGCGGGTAGAGGTCGATTTTATTGCCGTGAAACAACTCTCTCAGCTTGCTAAACGCTTGAGTCTTGTTCTGAGCCGTCCACGTCGATTCCTCAATCTTGATTTGACGCTGCAACCGTTGGATCGTGCTTTGAGAGTTGTACTGATCAAGAATTACCTTCTTGAATCCATAGCGCTTATGCCGCTCCAAAATCCAGTTCTCTACGGCTGCAACATCAATCTGTAACTTTTTCCCGTCTGTCCATGTGGGCTGGAATTCATGCCACAAATCCAGCACTAAGCGATCGCTCTCGTAATGAACGATGCAAGCGGTGTAGGCATCCCGTCCGCCTTTCGCGGGGTCAAGACTCAGCACATAATTTCCACGGTGTTTGGGCATAGGTGCTAGTGCGGATCGCGATCGATTCACCGCCGCTTCGATCACGTCGCTATTCAGAAAGGCATTGATTGAGCCGCTGAACTCTGCCCCATACTCGATCGCAAACATCTCCGGATCACGCGCTTTTTCTTGCGCTAGGAAATCCGGCGATAGCGTCGGGTTGACTTCCCAGCTAGGGAGTTGAACCGCTTGCATGTAGCCGAAATTGCCGGATCGCGCTTGCTGAAATAGATCCCAGAAGATCCCTTGCTGAATCCACGGAGAGGATAGCATGAGGATTTTTCCAAGCTTGCCAAATTGAGCCGTGGACGGTGCTAGGGCTTGATAGAGTGCTGATCCGCTTTGGTTGCCATCGGTATCGAGTGCAAACGCTAATTCGTCAAAAATCACCAATGGGCAAGCCATCCCCCGACCGGATCGACTACTCGCGGGCATCGCCCGGAACACAGCGCCGTTTGATAACTCCAGTGTGTCTGCGGTCTCGCGAACGATCATGCGTCGTAGCAGCGGGGAAGCGTTGATCAGGTCTTTGATATTGCCTAAAGCGATCCGCGCCTGGTCGATCGTGTTTGCCACCGAGACGATATAAAACTTTTCTCCTGATCTCAGGTATTTTCGATACTCGTCTGCCAGCATCGTGGCGGCATAGGTCGCGACGATCGCAGACATTAAGGTTTTCCCGCTTCTTCGTCCCAATGCCCAAACCGCGATCGAGTAATTACCGCTCCAGAATTCCTCTAAAATCTGGCTCTGCTTTTCCCAGAGCGGGGTGTTAAGCAGGTTCTGATCCGATGCAAACTGGCTAATCGTGACTGGCATTTTGTTCTGTGGGAGAAGTTGCAAGGTAGTTGAGGTAGCCTTTCAACGTATCTTCGGCAGTGCGATCACCCTTGGTGTCCAAATACAGTCCGAGTAGCTTCGATCGTTCACCGATGCACTTCAGCACACCAGAGAGAAACTGAGGATCACCGATTTTCTGCTCAGTGCGTGTCATTTGACGGACTCGACCGCCACTCGCAATCGGTGAACCGTCATCATTGACCGCCGCATTTCGCAACTGCTCAGAAATGGTCGATTCTTTGGATGCTTGAGATCGCTCCCATGCGTCCCAATACTCACGTTCAAGCAAATCAAGCTTTTCAAGCTGCATCCCTCGCTCGGCATCGAAATCACGCAGGGATGATTCTTTCCACTGCCGCTCTAGGGCAACTAAATCACGCGAAACCGTAGATTGATCGACTTCCAAATATTCAGCGATTCGCTGCTGACTCCAGCCTTTGAGCCGCAATTCTGCAATTGAGGCACGATCACGATCGCGCTGTACTTTCTTTCGAGGTCTTCCCATAAGTAGGGTTATGAACTTCCATCATTATGCAGTCTTGCAACGGATAGAAGCAAATGTACTCATAACCAAGATCGGGAGTGAGTGAGATTGGCTCACGCAGAGCGCGATCATGCAATATCTCGGAATCGGCAGCGGCGATGACCCGTTGAGCCGAATTGCCAGGTTAGAGCAAGAAGTTTCGCAATTGAAGCGGCTGAAGTAGAAATCACGCACGATGAGAATCACGCACGATCGCGATCGTGCTCAAACAAAAAATCCCGCCAGATTGACGGGATGTGAACTATACGAATGGAGTAAGTTCAGGATGCCCAAGTGGTTAGAGATCGCTACGTGGAGCGAAGCCACTACACTCCTCACCCTGGAGAATCACTTCCGTACCGTTTGGATAAAACTGAGCGTACTATGTCCTCATCGGCTAACCAGCCGCGCACCGGATGATAGAAGTAGCAGGTTAATCCGGTGAACGAGATCGTTAAAGGAATGCCAACTGTGACAGCCTCTTCAATCAACTGCTTGGCCAGAGCTATTAGAGGCGGGTTAGGAGAATTCGCAATACGATCGTATTGAACGGGATGCCGTCTGCTTGGGGGACGGCTTTTTATTTGGGGAGTGCGCTCTCGTTGAGCATCCTTTTCTCCAGAACTAGCAACATCGATCCGCGACGTGCCAGGGGGCTCATATCGGTTGACTCCTGACGTGCAAGCGATCTCAACAATGCCGCGCAGGCCTAATAGTGATTCTTTCGGGATACTTGGTGGGATTGTCCATTAGGAAAACTGAGGGAACACCCTTCTAAAGTGCCAGACTGCGGCGGACGGATTCTAGGGTTATCGTCTCCATCAGCGAAATACTTTGTACAATGTTCGGGATAAGTACTCGTGTACGATTTACCCTCAGCAACAGAATGTATAAAGAGGAGAAAATTCAAGCGCTTTTTGGCAATGACGCGCTGGTATATCTGATGAACAAACACCAGGGCGGCTCCAGTAACGAGAAAGGCAACACCTACGAAAACTTCTTTGCAGTTTATCAATTAGCTTGTCTTGCCAGGGATGCACTTGAGGAGGGCAAAAGCATTCAGGTGCTCAGCCAGATTCTTGCATTTGTTGACGATCTCATTATTAGCAATCAAGCTGACAATTACCTACGGCACTACCAACTTAAAAATAGCCCTACCGTCACTTGGGGTACTGGTTTGAAATCGCTCGCAGATGATTTCAAAAAGCAGTACGACCTGAATACATATCTCGATCGACAGTCTGACTTAAATCTAGTTGTCTCCTGCCAAAAGGTACAGCAACGCTTATCTACTCATCTACCAGCGGGGATCAAGCCCTATAGTCAGGTACTTTATTTCCCATTCGCGCCTAATCTGCCTCAAATTCTCCAGCAGAAACAGGACTTCCAGGAGGCAATTCGATATCTCTCAGCCTTTGAAAACCCAGCCCCTGATAAGATTGAGTGTGTTGCCTCTGTTCTCCTAGGAGCCTGGGTTGCCCACAATCGGTCAAGTGTCTCAGTTATAGCTCTCTTGGAAAAAGCTCAGGAGTGTTCACCTTGTTACATCCGGTGTTTCAACCAAGACCTTCAGCTAGATTCAGAGGTTGTAAAAATTTTGGGTAAGATCGACGGATTCACTTATAATCTGGCAAAGGGTTTTCTACATTGGAAATTTAGTGATGGTTTAGAGGAGGGAACTTACCCCCATAGCATTGAAACAACGCATTTTATGCGGTTTCAAACCCTGATTAAGAAACAACAACCCACGGCCTTTGAAGAACTTGAAGACTTCCTGGTATGACAAGGACTTACTCGCCCCTAGTCAATGAGAATGTTCGGAGTTTGCTGGAGACCTTGAGCGATCGTAGCACTGGACCTGATGCCTATAAAGAAGCAATGACTTGCTTAGGCATGAGCCTTGGTGAGTGCATCCTACCTAAGATCACAAGCCAACAGAGCAGCGTTTATCTTGCCTGTACGGTTGAAGATGCTGATTTCCTTGCCAAAGGAATCCTTGAAAGGCTCGAAGCTCAACTCAAAACGATCGCTTTTGCCTGCTTTTGGAACCAACGGTTCTCGCCTTTTGAAGTGGAAGATCTAAAAGTCGCCCCCATTCTCAGGAAATACCAGGAACCTTCTTGTCAGACTGTTAATTACCTAATCGTTGTTAAATCTATTATCTCCGGTGCCTGTGTCGTCAGAACAAACCTAACTGACTTGATCCAACGCATTGAACCGGAGAAGATCCTGATTGCTGCACCTGTCCTGTATGAAGGAGCTGAAGATCGTCTGAAAGAACAGTTTGAACCTGAAATTCATAGCAAATTTCAGTTCTTTTACTTTGCTACAGACGACAAGCGAACGCCGGACGGAGAGGTTGTTCCTGGTATCGGGGGTGTAGTCTATGATCGTCTCGGCTTTCAAGGACAAGAAGAGAAAAATCGCTATACTCCAGACATCGTAAGAAGTCGCCGCAGTAGATTTTCTGCAAGCGTTTAAAGATTGCTTAGCGCAATTTGGAGTTCTTTTGCTGTCAGTTCCGCCTGATAATGCAAGCTCTGATTGCGCCTTTCAATCGATCGTTAATTCCACCGTTCTGCCCAAAATCCCCAAGCCACTAGCCTAAGTATTACCGCCAGAATGACCCAAGCTTCGAGTGTCATCGGCACAGATGCAGGCTCGAAATTCATCATCAAATCGATTTCTTCCATTGCCGCTTGGGAGATGGGACGAGGTTAGGATTCCCAGTTTGAATTTTTCCCAGTTTGAATTTGTAGATCGCGTTCAGTTTGCCAACAAAAATCCCGCCATCTCTGACGGGGTGCTGGAAAAATAAAGGCTTTTCCCAACTTTTGACACTCGACAGTTAAGCTACTTATTTTGAAGAGGATTCTGATAAAGAGGAATTTCCATTTGAAGAGGCTTGATTGTCTTTGTCTATAGTTTCTGTGCTTACTAATTCAGAATTAAACTCCATAACAGAAGCAGCAGAACTAGAGCTATCTTCCTGACTGTGTTGATGCGGGTAGATCACGTACTCGATTTTGTGCTGTTCACGAAGCATGTAGACGATCCGACTAGATTGGTCAAATTCTAGAGTATTAGGCTTCTCATTTGGCTCATTTTGCGTTCCCAAGTAAATACTATCACCCTCCTTATAACTTTTACGTCGTGAGGTGTCCGATAGAACATAGTATCTACGTAAGTCTTCTTCGGTTTGATGCAGGTTGCCGCGATTGAATTCTTTCAATAATGCTTGAAGAGCTTCCTCTTCCTTACGTCTACCATCATCGTGTCCGCTAATTTCTACAGCAGAATGCAACCGACGCTCCCACAATCTATGAGCATAGTCCTGCACAATTTGATCTGAGTAGTTCCTCCACTCTTCAATCAGCGCCCAGATATGATTCTCAGTCAAATTCAAGTAAGCTTCCAAGTTGACATCTCTCCCAAGTTGCATGAGTTGTAGCAAGGGATGATTGTCTCTTTTGAATAATTCTTGAGCCTGTCCCTGTACCTCCCCATCTTTAATTGCTAGATGAGCAACCCGCAATAGCAGGATTTGCATCATGGCTGTAGCTGCCCGTACTTTTCGATGATAGTACACAGCTCTGTAAAGTTGATCATTGACTAGTAATGTTGCCTCCAATGCCTCGATAGCTTTGCGATCAAGTATGAAATGTTCGTCCTCCGGAGCCTTAACGTATAAGTGCTGGAGAATCCGTTCCAGGTCAAAGCCTGCTCCCTTGAGTCCAGCCATCCGAGCATCACGAAGAATGTAGTCTAGGCGATCAGCATCTAGTTGACTCGATACAATTCGATAACGCCAATGGTCCTTCTTGCGATCCTTTTTCTTCATGAAGAATTGAGCAATTCGCTCCGGTAAATCAGCATTGCACTTCTTTAAGGCTTCGTTGACCTGAGTATTTTCCTGAATTAGCCGTAATGTCATGTGCTCGTGATCAAATTGCTGATCACTGGGGAGATTTGGATGGATAGCACGGAGGATTTCCTCAAGACTATGACTAAAAGGACCATGCCCGATGTCGTGAAGGAGTGCGGCTGCAATTGTTTCATATTTCCAAGTCCAAGCATCTTCTTCGTTCTCTAGCCCACTGTTAAGAAGTATTCTATCGATCATACGGCGGGCTACAAAAGCCACACCCAAACTATGGGCAAAGCGCGAATGCTCCATAGTGTTAAAGACAAAGTGGGCTAGCCCATTTTGGCGAATCCATCGCAATCGTTGCATGGCATCAGTATTGATGAGCGCCTTTATAAAGCCATCAAGCCCCTGGTTGTGATCATTGCGAGGCTGGTTACCAGGAAAGGTTATAGGACCATGAATTGAGCAGGCATAGCTTTGCGTTCCTACTGAAGAGCTGAAGGACATATATAGCTTCCATCAAATTTATCCCATTCAGTTTAGCTTTGTCTTCTTAAACTTAGGGTTCCCAGTTCGGATTCGTCAATCGTGCTTCAAATCTTCAATCTGGGTGTGTGTGAGAACTGGAATATAAGCGTTTTAGTTTATTAAATCACCTTCTCACACACAGCAAAAATCGCGGCATCAACTCAGTATTCATAACCTCTTTTGGGAAACATTACCCATAAAAAACTGTGAATACGCCTTGATATCGCGTCTCATCCTATTCGGTTGTAAGCAGGTTTTAGGGGTAATTTGGGGTAATGTTTTTTCCCATTCTCTAAAACCTATGGCTCAGGCGAGATTTGAACTTGCGACCTTGGGCTTATGAGTCCCCTGCTCTAACCACTGAGCTACTGAGCCGTATAGAGTTATATTACCACAACTAGAAACGTGAATAAAGAGATCGCGCCGGAAAATAAAATAGGGAAGATTAATTACCTTCCCTATCACAACTGTCACGATTGCACCTTAACTGCGGGACTGGGGCAGCATCGCAATCGGATTTACGGCTCCTCGACCCGGCAGATGAACTTCAAAATGTGAGTGCGGACCTGTGCTAAAGCCTGTACTGCCCATCTCAGCAATTTGCTGACCCTGTCGAACTTGCTGACCGACACGAACAAGAATCCGGTTGTTGTGAGCGTAGAGCGTTACGCTACCATCTGCATGTTCGATTTCAACCAGGTTGCCATAGCCACCGTCATTCCAACCCGCAGTAACTACCTTTCCAGAGGCCGCTGCCATGATCGGAGTGCCAACTGGAGCCGCAATATCAATCCCCTTGTGCATCCGTCCCCAACGCCAGCCGTAGGGAGAACTTAGCACACCTTTAGCGGGCCACATATAGCCCTTAAAGCGATCACCCGGCATGTACGCATCCGATCGACCTAATGGAGGAAGATTAGGTGAAACCGTCTTTCCAACAGGAGAGCGCAGAATCGGGGTATAAGATTCTGATCCCAGCGGTGCAGTTGCCACAACTTGAGATTTTGGCTTGGGCGCATCTGCTAACATGCGCTCCAGGCGAGTCTGTCCCAAGGACGCTGCCCCACCCTGAGCAACAGATTTGAATTGCGGATTGACTCGGCGAGACGAAGCGTCAGCATTAGCAGCTTTAGGAGCCTCACGTTTGCCTTCCTGAGATTGATAACGTTCCCGCAGTCGCGAAATTTCAGACATCAAAGTATTGACATACTGGTCATCATCTCGCCGAATATCAACGGCTTGCACTTCAGAAGGACGGCTCCGGGATGGGGTCAGAGCAACTTGACGCGCAGCGCCACCCACTGCCAACGGAACACTAGAACTGATCGGGTTTTGAGTCGAGGCAAGACTCGGAACCGTCGGCACTTGAACCTGCGAGACGCTGGGGGTTTGGGATTCAGCTACAGTAGCAGGCTGTACCTGTGCCACCTTCTGCGGCACTTTGATAAATTGGTTTGCCTGGACAAAATTGGGATTGGTGAGTTGGTTCAGATTAGCTAGATCGCGAGCCGAAAGGCCGTGTGCTTGTGCGATCGAAGAAAGGGTTTCACCCGGATTCACGCGGTATGTGACAACGCTAGGATTCGCCGATTGCGGTAGGGTCGCTACGATTTTCGAGCTAGATTCAGACTTAGAAGGCTCCTCAGACTTTAACTCCGCCAGGCTCTGCTTCAATCGATCGCGGTTCTGCTTCAATTCTGCAAGTGCAGTTTGTTTGCGCTTAACGACTGTTGAGGAAACGCTTTGAGAAGCGTTCACTTGCGGTGGGATGACCGGAACAGCCTTAAGGTCGGGCATGGACTGAATCGGCGTTGCCCGGAGCGCTGTTTGATTTGCAGCAGGAACCTGCAAAGTTTGACCGACCGATAGAACAGCAGTGGCTTGCAGTCCATTCAGGTTCGCCAGCTTCGCGACGTCAATGCCATAAAGCTCGGCAATTTTCCACAGTGTTTGTCCCTCTTGAACGGTATGAGTCACTGTGGCAGCAGCAGCAGGTTCAGACACCTTGGGTGCATCTGCCGAGGTAGCAGTGCTGGGAGTCAAGTCAGATGTCGCAGGTTCAGTGGGGGTTGCAGCTTCTGCTTGATGCGGAGCGGCTAAACCATAAGCGCCGACTGAGAAAGCGAGACCAAGCATGGCAGCAGAGGTACGAACGGTTCGATTGACCTCTGGGGTCTGCCGGGGGTGTCCTTCAGTCGTCTCGGAGCCGAGTACGCTGTAAGGAACCGAGTTTAAGTCTTGCGGAACTGCTCGTTTCAAAAAAACGACCTCCTAAAGTGTGCAGCATTTAACTGTCATCGAGTCCGAAACTTGGTGCCAGTCACTCGATTGAGTTATGTTCGGGCGATTTAACAAACGTTCAGTGATGATCCCCAAGCAAGAGTACCCTAATTCATGATTTTTGGAAAACCTGTTTTGCTCAGTGATGATTTGTCTATCCGAGGAAAATCGATAGCAGATTATTTGAGCAACTGTCAACTCGTCATGATCGGGCTGTTGGGCTAAATTCCAAGCTCCATATGCCTGAAACGGATTTTGAGAAATCCGAAATTTCAGGGGATTTGGAGTGGAGTTTAACCGGTTGATCAGCATCTTAACGAAGTTGTCTGGGTAATCTTGCACGGAATGATCTGACTGAAATCTTTTAGAACAAATTCAAGATTTTAGTCAAGTATCTCTTGTTCGTATCTGATGACAAGAAATTAATGTAAACCATACCATTGCTCAACCGTAATTTCATGTAAACATCTTAGATTTGATTTTTTTAGCTTGATGATTAGAATCGCTAAAATTTCGCGCTATCGCTGTCTCTGAGCGACTTATCGCCTTGTGATTGTTAAATCTATGTGATAGGAAAATGACAAAATTACGTGGGCGAAGTATGACTTTTATCATATAAATTTCTTATCTAAAAACGGGTATTTGGTGATCGAGATAACTAATTTATCTGCATAAACTTGTATCGTACTTAGCTTGAAATCATTATCTAATTGATAAACGATCGCAAAAAAAAGCCGCGATCGCGGCTTTTTTCGACATATCAATATATAGATATTTAGGTTAAATATCCCAGTTGGCGGCGAGCTTCAAATAGCCCAATTGCAGCACTGACGGAGAGGTTGAAGCCACGAACACCCGGTTGGCTGATGGGAATATAAGCGAGGATCGGGCAGATTTGCATCACGTCGTCAGGAAGCCCATCGGTTTCACTGCCAAACAGGAGCCAATCATCGTCGCGATACTCGATTTGGGTATAGTTCTGAGTTGCTTTGGCGCTAAAGCCAATCCAGCGCCCGCCTTGAGTTTGCCAGTAGGCTTGGAAGTCTGCGATCGAGGGGTGGACAGTCAGCGAGACATATTGCCAGTAGTCGAGTCCAGCGCGTTTAAGATAGCGATCGCTGATTTCAAAGCCAAGGGGCGCTACAAGATGCAGATCGGTTTGAGTTGCAGCACAAGTGCGAGCGATATTTCCTGTGTTTGGAGGAATTTGAGGATGAACGAGAACAACTTTTGGCATGGATCAGGCAGTAGAAAGTAAGTTGTGGCGGAAATATAACTCTGAAGGAAAGTTTGAGCATCTCCGTTCTATACAATTTTTTAATGCGCCGTGAAGCAAGCAAAAGTATTAAATATTTTAATTAGAATCCAGTATCTATCCAAAGTCGGATGAAACAGCTGATTTTGTCACTGAAGCTTGATGCTTTTATAGCAAAGTTGATAGAAACCATTGCTTAATTCTCATACGCCTAGAGAGAATCTAGCTTATGTAGTCCTAGATGATCCGTTTGGAGCGCCGATCAGGCACTGCAGAATTTTTAGTGTTCAGAATTTTTAATAAGTCAAGCGGCCTATTTAAATTTAAGACTGCCGCTCCACCCTTACCCCAAGTTTCTGCTGTGGAGGAGGAGCCTAAAACCGTTTTCTCTTGTTCATTGAGAAGAAAAGAGGCTAGGAGATGAGGATCTTTAACTTTGTTACGCTTATTTATTCAAAAATGCGAAAAAGCCAGAATTTAGAGAAATCTCCTGGCTTTTTCGCGGGATGTGATGAGATTAGTTTTTTGGAGCAGGACTTGCTGGAGCAGATTGAGTCTGTGGAGCAGGGCTGGCTGGGGTCACTCCGGCGGGAGGAGTGGTTGGACTCACTGCGTTGGATGGGGCAGGTTGAGTTGTACTTAGACGGGTAATCTGATCTTTGAACTGAGCAGGTGCAAGGGAAGCTGCTTTATCGAATAGAGGTTTTGCTTCGTCGTTCTTGCCTTGCTCTTTCAGAACCAGCGCTTTATAAAGAACGGGCTGAAAATCGTTGGCGTTCGTTTTGGCGGCTTCGTCAAAGGTCGCAAGAGCATCGTCATAGCGTTTCTGAGAGGCGAATACTTTTCCTAGTAGAACTTGTACGGCTGTGCTATCGACGCTGTTTGCCTGAGTTTTATTTGCGGTCGGCGCTTGCTTAATGGTGTCTTGTAGGAGTCCGATCGCAGCTTCGGGGCGCTGCTGCTTGATTAAGAGATCTGAGAGGCCTGCGAGAGCATTGAGGTCGCCGGGTTTAGATTGAAGGATCGATCGATAAGCCTGTGCTGCTCCTTCTGGGTCGTTCAACTGCTGTTTTGCCTGAGCCAGTAGAACGGAATATTCGGTCATATTCGGATTAAGCTTTGCGAGTCTCTCCAGTGGAGAAACGACTCCTTTAATATCGTTTAACTGTAATCGAGCTTCAACCAGTCCGCGTAGGGCTGTTGCATTATCGGGTTCGCGCTTGAGGACTTCTTCGTAGCCTCTAGCTTGTGCTTCGATGTCTGCTTTCTGGGGAGTCGCCGTTTGAGAAGGATTTGGACTCGGTTTATTCGCTTGGGGATTGTTGCTGAATGCAGAGGTAATCAAAGGCAACATCGTGACACCCAATAAGCCGACGGTTGCCACAATTAAAACGAGATTCAGCAGCCAACGATTTTTCCGTAGTTCGGTCACAAGATTACCTCACAGTTTTTCGCAACGTTGAATGGCTAAGACAGAAGTTAGCAGATTCAACGATAGCGCAAAGTTGTGAAAAGGGAGCGGAAAGAAGTAGGGAGTAGGGAGTGGGGATAAAATCGGCAGGGCTGCGCTATTTTTCCCTGGCTCCCCATTTTGTGAATTAGGCTTGAGCGGTTCGGGGTGGAGCGGTTGGTGAATTGCTTGGCATTGATCGAGCTTCTTTGACAGAATCGATTTCTGTGATTTCGATGTGATTTAACAGGGTGGTGACAAAGGCGAAAAGTAAAAAAGGAAGCGATAAAACAAGAATGAGTCCGACGGTGGCAAGTGCATAAACTGGACGACTTGCACCCATCATTGCCATTGCTGTGGCAAGAGAGATGAAAATCACAATCAGCCAGACAATGATCTGACCGTAAATATCGCCGAATGAAAGCGTACAACTTAAGCGATACCGTTGCATATTATTCATAGTTTCCGATGCAAAGCAATTAAAGCGATTCTCTAAACGTAGCGCCAACATAGGGATCGCGCTGGATTCTTCCGGTTTTCGCAACCTTTTTTAATTTACTTTTACAGTCGTTCAATTCTGTCAAAGAAAAACAGCGCAGGATTGATAAATATCCTCACTCGGTCAGTGGAAGTATGATCAACCCCTTGAGCAAACTGGATCAAATACAGAATTGGCGCAGGGTGGATCAAATTCCTTGTACGCTAACGCTATACCCTGTAGAAACGATCGCGTCATGCCGCTGGAAAGAATTGAAATTTTGTCTGCTGAAGAGTTACGCCGAACGGTAAATCGCCTTGCATCGCAAATTGTTGAACGATCGGGCGATTTATCAAAGTTGGTTTTGCTTGGAATCTATACGCGGGGAGTTCCCCTGGCAAAGACGATCGCGGATCAAATCAATGCGCTAGAAAACATTGAGGTTTTATTGGGCGCGATCGATATTACGTTTTACCGCGATGATCTTGATACGATCGGAGTTCGCACTCCTGCTAAAACTGAGATTTCGTTTGATTTGACAGGGAAAACCGTGGTGCTGATCGATGATGTCATTTATAAAGGGCGAACGATTCGAGCGGCTTTAGATGCAGTGAATGATTACGGGCGACCGGAAGTGATTCGGTTGGCCGTGTTAATCGATCGCGGACACCGAGAAGTGCCGATTCATCCAGACTACATTGGTAAACAGCTTCCAACCGCGAAAGAGGAGATGATTAAGGTGTATCTGCAAGATATCGACGGGCGGGATGGAGTCGAGCTTGTGAAAGGATAAGGAAATACTGGGTTGAATAATTTATGAATGGAGCGATGGAAACTCAGAATCGCAAAGCTGATCATCTTAGAGTGTGCCTAGAAGATGATGTGCAATTTCGACAAACGACAACGGGACTTGAGAACTATCATTTTGAGCATTGCTGTCTACCTGAACTCGATCGCGCAGAGATTGAGATTGCCACGACTTTTTTAGGAAAATCCCTCAGCGCTCCGATGCTCATTTCTTCGATGACCGGCGGAACAGACTTGGCGAAAACAATCAACTACCGTTTAGCTGCGATCGCTCAAGAGTATCGTTTTGCGATGGGAGTCGGATCGCAACGGGTGGCGATCGAAAATCCTGGTGTTTCTGATTCGTTTGCGGTGAGGTCGATCGCGCCGGATGCGTTGCTGTTTGCAAATTTGGGTGCGGTTCAACTCAACTACACCTATGGCATTCAGCAATGTTTGCGGGCGGTTGACCTACTCGAAGCTGATGCGCTGATTTTGCATCTCAATCCACTGCAAGAAGCGGTACAAACGCGGGGCGATACGAATTTTCGGGGTCTGATTGATAAGATTGCTCAGCTTTGTGATCGACTTCCGGTTCCGGTGATTGCGAAAGAAGTGGGCAATGGCATCTCGAAATCGATGGCAGAGAAGCTGATTGCGGCGGGTGTGGCTGCGATCGATGTTGCGGGTGCGGGTGGGACTTCTTGGGCAAAAGTCGAAAGTGGACGCGCTCAAGATCCACATCAGCGACGATTGGGAATGACGTTTGCAGATTGGGGAATTCCAACTGCGGATTGTATTACACAGGTTCGACAGGTTTCTCCGACAATTCCGTTGATTGCTTCTGGTGGATTGCGAAACGGATTGGATATCGCCAAAACGATCGCGCTCGGAGCGGATCTGGCGGGTTTAGCGTTGCCGTTTTTGCAGGCGGCGAACGAGTCAGAAGAAGCGTTGCATTTATTAGTGGATATTTTGAAAGCGGAGATTACGACTGTATTGTTTTGTACAGGTACGAGAGATTTAAAGGAATTGAGACGATCGGGGGGGTTGCAGAAGCGATCGTTTTAGAAATTTTTTGTAATTGTAGAGACGCGATTAATTGCGTCTCTACAATTACGGATGTAACAAATCGATGATTTGCCAAATTTGTTTTTCAAATTGGCATCAAATTAATGCACAAAGATTGATCGCAAAATCAAAAACAGAATTCCGCTCAAGATTGCCGAAACTGGGATTGTAATCAGCCAGGTGAGAACGATCGACCGAATCGTTTGAAATTGAATTGATTTCAAGCCTTGCACCAGTCCCACGCCGACTACACCGCCAACCAGCGCATGAGAAGTCGAAACGGGTAAACCAAACCGAGACGCGATCAAAATTGTGGTGGCGGTCGCGAGTTCGGCACAAAGTCCGCCGCTAGGCTTAAGTGAAATGATGCCTTCGCCGATCGTTAAAATCACCCGCTTACCCAAAACCGCTAAGCCTGCCACAATTCCTACTCCGCCTAAAACCAGCGTCCATAGCGGAATTTGAAAGTCGGCTGTCGGAACGCTGCCCGATTCCAGCACAGAAACGATCGCAGCAAACGGCGCGATCGCATTTCCGACATCATTCGAGCCGTGAGCAAACGCAACAAAACACGCACTCACAACCTGAAATCTCCCGATCGTAGATTCTACAGTTTGCAGATTTTGTAATGCTGAGATCGATAAAGCACCAATCGAAATTGCACTTAGAACTAAAGCAATATTTTGAATAGGTAGATTAATCAAACTTTGAATCGGTTGCGCGATCGCTGGAAACACAATTACGCCAAAAATCCCAATCAATATGGTACTGATCCAGGGAATCCATTCTTGTAATTGTACGATCGCATTTGGCTGATCGAGAATCCACCGCTTGATCACACTGTAGAATGCTGCTGCAATCAGGCTGCTTACCACCGGAGTAATGATCCAGGTGACTGAAATGATCTTGATCGTATTCCAATTGACTGCATCCAGTCCGAACGCTAGAGAACCAATTCCGGCGATCGCGCCAACGGTCGCATGAGACGACGACACCGGAAAGCCAAACAGCGTCGCCACATTCATCCAAACTCCCGCTGCAACGAGAACCGCAATCATGCCGATGAGTAAAATCTGCGGCGTAAATTGCATGGGGTCAAGCACGCCTGTAATCAGAGTTTGAGAAACATTGCTGCCGAATAAAACTGCACCTGTAAACTCTAAAATTCCAGCAATAATCAAGGCTTGCTTGAGTGTGATTGCTTTTGAGCCGACAGAAGTTCCCATCGAATTGGCAACATCATTTGCACCCAAATTCCACGCGAGATAAAACGCAAGAACACTAGAGAAACCAAGTATCAGTTCATTCATGAGCCAGGTAGCTCCGCTGCAAGTTGGCGCAATTTTCGCAATGCGATCAGCGATCCTCGAATTAACCGACCTGCGGCGATCGGTCTTCGGATCATCGCTTTCGCTATTGAAACAGTTTGAATCTTGCCGTCAGCACCAATCGCACCGCTTAGATCCGGTAAATCACCTCGAAGATCATCGCTTACCACGCGCAGCATCGCCACCGAAAATTGAGACAAAATTGGAAATCCTTCCATATCAACGACTTCTGCCCCGTAAGTTTTGCCTAAATCGCGCTTTTCGATCGCCGAACAAATCACGCGATCGCTGGTGAATCCCAAAACCGGGGAAACCTGAAACTGGGCTTGAAGCCGTTGAGTTAAAGCGCGATCGCACTCTTTTACCTGCCCTGAATCGTTTACACAGGCACGATACAGCGCGATCGTGCCCACTTCAAACCGAGGCGATAAACTGCCGCACAGTCCCATCACGAGGATTTCAGCGGCATCAAAAGTGCGATTAATTCGACACACAGCCGCTTTACCTGCCGGAATGGGTATCACTTCTGGTGGATTAATCCTCGCCTGAGCACCTTGATACACGGCTTGATATTCTGCACCTTGAGGGACGAGAATGACGGAGACCATTGAAAGAATGAAGTTTTATAAAGTAATCTCGCTCTAAGGAGACACGCTCAATCATCGCAAATTTCCGATCGTATCTCACGCTTTTTTGCCCTCACCTACTGTTTTCTAGGTTTGACTTCTTATGGATCTGCCCACTCCGGTTCCCAAGTCACGGGAGCGTTTCAATATTTCACGTCTCGCGATCGCCCAACCTGTTCTGACGATTTGCGTTTGGCTGTTTATCACTGTGGCTGGGCTGTTTGCATTTAGTTCGCTGAAGTATGCCCTGTTTCCGGATATTACTTTTCCGGTTGTAGTTGTGAATGCGGAAGCACCTTTGACGGTGACGACCGAGACAGAAAAGCAGGTCACACAGCCGATCGAACAAGGGCTGCGATCGCTCTCAGGTTTAACCGAAATTCGGTCTTCGACCTATCCAAACCAAACAGCGGTGAGTTTATCGTTTGCTGTGGGGACGAGCTTGGAGACATCGAGCCAAGAAGTTGAAGCGGCACTCAAGTCAGTGACCTTGCCGAAAGATACAAAGTACAAGGTGACTGCGCTGAATTTGAATGAATCGGCGGCTGTGAGCTACGCGGTTGAAAGCACTTCACGTAATCTCCAGGACTTAGCGACGCTGACGAACGATCAAATCGTGCCACAACTCACCAAGATTCCAGGGGTTTTAAAGGTGAACGTGTTGGGTAGCGGTGGCACTCAGCCGGGAGCAACACTGACGCGATTCAACGGAAACGATGCGATCGCCATCCAAGTGATCAAACGCGGAGACGCAAATACACTTGAAGTGGTTGATGCAGTTGAGCAAGAGATTTCAAAACTTAGAAACAATCTTTCAAACGTCACGATTACACTTGCAGCAACGCAAGCGGAATATATTGAGAAAGCAACGCATTCCACAATTGAGGCACTAATCGAAGCGATCGTGTTATCGATCGTCGTCATTTTCCCGTTTCTCCGCAGTTGGAAAGCGACGCTGATCTCGGCGTTGGCAATTCCGATCTCATTGCTTGGAACGTTCATTGTCATGGCGTTTTTCGGATTCAATCTGGAAACGATTACGCTGTTGGCATTAGCGTTGGTGATTGGAAGCGTGGTCGATGATGCGATCGTCGATGTGGAGAATATTAGCCGTCACATTGAAGATGGAGAAACCCCAAGACAAGCCGCGCTTCATGCCACTAACGAGATTGGGTTAACGGTAACGGCGGCAACGTTTACAGCCGTTGCGGTCTTTTTGCCGATCGGTCTGATGGGCGGTGTGATTGGGCAATTCTTCAAACCGTTTGGAATTACGGTTTCTGCTGCGATGATTATGTCGCTCTTAGTGGCGCGGACGTTATCGCCTGTATTGTCGATTTATTTACTGCGGAAGCGTCCGGGACAGCCGCGCACTCGAACCAGCATGATTTGGGTTCGCTTCAATGAGGCTTATCGACGATTGTTGCAGTGGTCGTTGCGGCATCGAGCGATCGTGGTTGGAATTGCGCTGGCGAGTTTTGCCGCAGGAATTGCGATTATTCCGTTGATTCCCCAAGGGTTTATTCCGAAGCTCGATCGCGGTGAATTTAATGTGCGATACACTGCTCCTCTACCACAGATTCCCTCTCAGGAGCAAATTGCAGCACTTGTGGCAGCAGGTGGACAGGTTCCGCAAATCAATCCGCTCCAAGATTCGCTGAATGTTGCCAAACAGTTAGAAGATACAGTGCGAAAGTCCTCTGATGTCGCAACTGTGTTTACAACCGTAGGCTCGCGTGAAGGAGAACCGAATAAAGGGTTACTCTATGTCAAGCTCAAAGAAAACCACACGACACCGACTGCCGCACTGCAAGACCAACTACGGACACGCTTGCGTGAAGCGGAGCTAACGAGCTTGCCTCAAATTTCCGGCGTTTCAACGAGTGTAGAAGACATTCCCTTTGTCGAAGCAGGTAGCCAGAAACCGCTTCAGGCAATGTTAAAAGGCGATGATTTAGCCACGTTAGAGAAAGCAGCAACCGATTTGAAGAACCGTCTGCAAACGATTTCAGGTATTGTTGATGTGACTGTGAGCGGTAGCAGCAATCGGAACGGAATTCAACAGATCGATCGACAGGCTGGACAACGAGTGGTGTATGTCAGCGCAAATCTGGGTGAGAACTCGTCTTTGGGAGAAGCGACGGAGCGATTAGTCGCGGAATCGAAATCTGTTCTTCCCGCAGGGGTCACGCTCGATTTGGGGGGTGATTCTGCGAGTAGTCGCGAGATTTTTGGCAGCTTTGGCAAAACGTTGGGACTCTCTGCGCTGTGTATTGTGATTGTACTGGTTTGGTTGTTTAAGAGCTTGATTGATCCGATCGTCGTTGCTCTGTCGCTGCCGCTTGCGTTGGTCGGTGCAATGTTAGCGCTACTGATCACTCAAAGTGACTTTGGCATGATTTCACTCATCGGGTTTGTGTTCCTTTTGGGATTAACCAACAAAAACGCAATTCTGATTGTCGATTACATCAATCAACTCAGACGCGAAGGACTCGATCGCAACGCTGCCATTCTCAAAGCGGCTCCGATTCGATTGCGCCCAATTCTGATGACGACTGCCGCAACAATTTTGGGCATGGTTCCGATCGCGATTGGTTTGGGTGCGGGATCAGAGCTTCGGTCTCCGATGGCAGTCGCGATCGCGGGCGGACTGATTACTTCAACGCTACTCAGTTTGTTCGTCGTGCCTGTGGTGTATACCTTGCTCGATGATCTCAAGTTCAAGAAATAGGGAAACGATCGACGAGCCGCTTCTGTTTTGATAGAAAGCGGCTCAGCCTTTTAATTTGAACTCGCTTAAGCGCCTAGAAGCTCCTCGACAAACTCATAAAGCTCGGTTTCTGATCGCTCCTCCAACTGCATTTCTTTCAGCCCGATCAATCCTTTCGCTAACTCCGGAGCGCGATTTTTATAGTGATTGTGTGCGGCTAATAAATCTGTAAAGACTTCCTGTTCGATTTGAGTCCGACTCGCATCTTCCGCTAATGGAGACGCATATCCGACAGAATCCGCCTCATATTTGAGCAAAAATACTAAGGCTTGACTTAACTGTTGTAAGTCTTGTTGAAGCTTGCGGGTATCTAGCTCTAGACGATCGAATCCGACTTGCCCTTCGATTCGGAGTTCGACCATTGGCTGATCCTCTGGCTGAAGTTCACCGGATCGAATCGCGGCTTCAATTAATGCGATCGCGCCTTGTTCAATGTCTTCGGTGCTTTCTTGCCCCCGTACTTTTAGCTTCAGTCGCACCCACGGACGCTGATAATAGTCTGTCTTTAACTGAGCAGCAATGCCCTGATCACTCAGTTCAACGAGAAACACACCACGATCGTAGTTTGCTTCTTCCACGCTGTTTGCTTCTGTTGATCCAGGATTAAAAATCCAGCCTTGCTCGACATAGCTTTTGTGAATATGTCCGAGCGCAAGATAATCAACGCCTGCCTCTCTAAGCGGCAATAAGTCTGTGTATCGCATCGCGCCTTGATAGCGTGCGATCTGACCTTCTAGCCCTTGATGGAATAGCATTACCGTATGTCCCGGACTGGGTGGAAGTTGTTGAATCGCTTCGGCTAATTGCTCCACGGCCCTGGGTGCAGAGGCTCCATACCAGCGCGATCCCAATACTCTCACGCCACAATCGAGATCAATGTATCCGCCCGCCTCACCATTCCACATCTCATAAATCACGCCTCCGGTTTCAGCCCGATCGGGTTCTAGCAAAATCACTAATTCATCGTCTGCTAAATATTTCAGCCAGTTAGTCGAGATGCCATAGGGACGATTATCATGATTACCTTCGATCGCAATCACCGGAATGTGCGCCTCTTTTAGCTGTTGTAAACAAATCTTTGCTTGATTAAGAATGTTCGGCTGAATAATGCGATGTTCAAACAGATCACCTGCAATGACCACAAAATCGACTTGGGAGTCAATTGCATATTTCACCAACGCATCCTGAAACGCTAAGAAGAAATCCTTGGTGCGTTCTTTGCTGTTATAGCGATCGTAACCCAGGTGAACATCGGCAAGATGAAGAAATCGCGGCATAGCATTCATAACGATCAGTAAGAACGAGTTTACTATCTAAATCCCGATCGTGCTGCTTTAGATTTCCTGCCTGAATCGATCGCCGTACTCAGAGTCTCCTCGCAAGACCTCTGCCACTTCGGGGAAATACTTTTGCATACATTTATCACAGATGCCGTGAGTAAACTCTACGTCTGAATGCTGCTTGATGAACTTCTCAACGCTTGACCAATACCCCTGATCATCTCGAATCCCTTTGCAGTAAGAACAGATTGGAACCAGCCCTTCCATCAAATGAATTTTGTCGAGTGCTTCGGCGAGTTGAGTCGAAACGCGACTCAACTCCAGATGGATTACTACCTGTCGTGCCAGTGCTTCCAGTGCTGTTTTCTGTATGTCGGATAACACTCGCGGTTTGCGATCGATCACACAAAGAGAACCCAGAATATGACCTTCAGGTGTCACTAAGGGTGCGCCTGCATAAAACCGAATGCCTGGTTCATTGATGACGAGAGGATTGTCCACAAATCGATCGTCTAAAAGGGCATCGCTTACGATCAAAGTTTCGTGAGTCAAGATGGCATGACAAAATGCGATATCTCGTGCGGTTTCACTTACTTCTAAGCCTACTTTGGATTTGAACCACTGCCGCTCTGCATCTATCAAACTGATCAAAGCAATGGGAACCTCACAAATAAATGAGGCTAACAAGGTGAAGTCATCGTATGTTTGCTCTGGAGGTGTATCTAAAATCCGATACTGTTTTAAGGCTTCCAGTCTAGCGGCTTCTTGATCAAGTTTTAGTGTTGCCATAGCATGAGCCTCTATCCAATGGTCATGATTGTTAACGCAGAACACGCTACCTGAGTAAACCCTCATACTTATGACCATAGCGGTTGAGCCAAGAAACGGAACGAAATGTGATGGTGCTTAACATCGATCGGAGAGTGATTTGAGTCAAATCGATTGAAATATCGTTCGCGATCGTGTCGTGATTACGGCATAATTAGGAGGTTTTCTAATTTTTAACCCTCCTTTCAAGCGATATGCGTACCCTGTACTGTGGTCAACTTCGAGCGAGCAACATTGGTGAAACGGTCACTCTTTTCGGATGGGTCGATCGCCGACGCGACCACGGGTATGTGATTTTTATTGATTTGCGCGATCGTGAAGGCATTGTGCAAGTGGTCAGCGATCCCGAACGCACTCCGAATTCTTACAAAGCAGCAGGCGATCTGCGAAATGAATATGTGATCAAAATCATCGGACGAGTCACTAAGCGTCCAGATGAATCGCTCAATTCAAAGATTCCAACTGGCGAAATCGAGATTTACGCTGATGAAATTGAAATTCTCAACAGTGTTCGCAAGCAGTTGCCCTTCCAAGTGTCTGCCGCAGACACCGAATCGGTGCGTGAAGAGTTACGGCTGAGATATCGCTATCTGGACTTGAGACGCGATCGCATGAGTCGCAATCTGCAAGTGCGGCATCAGTTAATCAAATCGATGCGACGCTTCCTCGAAGACACAGAAGGCTTTGTCGAAGTGGAAACGCCAATTTTGACGCGATCGACCCCCGAAGGAGCGCGGGATTACCTAGTTCCGTCGCGGGTGAATCCGGGTGAATGGTTTGCCTTGCCTCAGTCGCCGCAGTTATTTAAGCAATTGTTGATGGTGTCGGGACTCGATCGCTATTATCAAATCGCTCGATGCTTCCGCGATGAAGACTTGCGGGCAGAACGTCAGCCTGAATTTACGCAGCTTGATATGGAAATGAGCTTTATGACCCAGGATGAGATTCTGGATCTAAATGAAAGGCTGGTTTGTCACCTTATCAAGACGATCAAAGGGGTTGAAATCCCGCGTCCGTTCCCGCGTTTGACCTATGCAGAAGCAATGGATCGTTACGGTAGCGACAAGCCCGATACTCGATTCGGTTTAGAGCTTGTGAATGTGTCTGATGTGGTGCAAGACTCTGGCTTCAAAGTCTTTTCAGATGCGGTGAAAAAAGGCGGATTAGTCAAAATTCTACCGATTCCCAACGGTAATGATGCGATCTCGAATGTGCGGATTAAGCCCGGTGGTGATGTGTTCAAAGAAGCCTCAGAAGCCGGAGCGCGGGGACTTGCTTATATTCGGGTTCGCGAAGACGGCGAGATTGATACGATCGGAGCCATCAAAGACAACCTCACCGAAGCTCAGAAGCAAGAAATTCTCACCCGCACCGCAGCAAAACCGGGACATTTGCTATTGTTTGCAGCAGGCGATGCGGCGACGGTGAATAAAACACTCGATCGCTTACGTCAGTATCTCGGCAACGAACTCGGCATGATTGATCCTGACAAGATGAACTTGCTTTGGGTGGTCGATTTCCCGATGTTTGAGTGGAATGCCGACGAGAAACGTTTGGAAGCGCTGCACCATCCCTTTACAGCGCCGCACCCAGAGGATGTCGATGACCTCAAAAATGCTCGCGCTCAGGCATACGACTTAGCCTTTAACGGCTTTGAAGTCGGTGGTGGCAGTGTGCGGATTCATCAGCCTGAACTACAGGCGAAAGTGTTTGAAACGATCGGTATTTCTGCCGAAGAAGCCCAAAATAAATTTGGCTTCTTGCTCGAAGCGTTTGAATATGGCGCACCGCCGCATGGAGGATTGGCATACGGCATCGATCGCTGGGTGATGCTGTTATCCGGTGAAGAGTCGATTCGCGATGTGATTGCCTTTCCGAAAACGCAGCAAGCTCGATGTCTACTCACCAGCGCTCCTTCTAGCGTCGATGACAAACAATTGAAAGAGTTGCACGTTGCGTCTACTGTCAAGCCCAAACCAGGCGCATCTTGATTCTTTTTGTCGTCTACAGATTTGACACTCCCCGTCGTTCTACGGTGGGGATTTTTGGTTCATCAAATCGACTTATAAGAGCGTTGCTTCCTCATACCAATTCGATCTGCGAATGTTGCACATGATCGTGACGATTAATTCTGCCGCCACGATCGCCGATGCAATGAATCGATCATCTACCACATTTGTTTTTTGCTCAAGCTAGTGGAGGAACAATGAAGACATTGCAGACCTCCAACTGTGCGAGATTCACAAATTAAGCTGCAATTTTAGAGGAACAGGAACCCCAACTAGAATGGATTGAACCACTAGATTTCTCCACTACACTGAACATCAGTATTGAAAGAGTTTGGGTTTCATGGGATTTCTGCCGCGTCTTCAGCCCCAAGTTTGGTTACTCGCATTTGGGCGATTGTTGTCTCAAGTTGGAACAGGGTTCACGCTATTTTACGCACCGATTTTCTTTGTCAATCAGGTCGGACTGTCCGCAACCTCAGTAGGAATCGGAATTGGGAGCGCAGCCGTTTCGGGAGTCGTGGGTCGTGCTTTGGGTGGGACATTTGCAGATTCTAAGTTCTGGGGACGGAGAAGAACTTTACTCCTGTCGGCACTGATTAGCGCGATCGCGTCTTTTGCACTGGCGATCGCTTATGACTTTCCAACCTTTGTGTTGGGTAACTTGTTGATGGGTCTTGGAACAGGAACCTATTGGCCCGCCACAGAAGCCGTAGTCGCAGATTTAACCACACCAGAGCAGCGCAATGAAGCCTACTCGATCACACGCTTGTCCGATGCTCTGGGATTAGGCATCGGAGTGGTTCTCGGCGGATTGTTGATCAGCGCAACAGGATTGTATCGAGCCTTGTTTGTGATTGATGGCATTTCATTCTTGGTGTTTTTTGTTGTCATTTACTGGCTGATCAAAGAGACAAAGCGATCAATTAGTCCACATTCTCAATGGAGCGGATGGAAAATCGCACTCAGCGATCGCCGATTGATGATTTTTGCGATCGTCAATACAATGTTTACAACTTACATTGTGCAGATTGATAGTGCTTTGCCGCTATATCTAACTAACATTGTGCGTATTACCCCGGACAAAGGCTTTGAACCAGCAACAATCAGCGCACTATACACGGGCTATCTAACGCTTTCAGTGTTGGCGCAGTTGCCGATCGCTCGATTTCTCAACCGATTTAGTCGAACTCAGGTCTTGATGATCTCAGCAGGATTTTGGGCAGCAGCATTCTCTCTGGTTTGGGCAACCGGAGCGGTATCACAAATGCACTTAGGATGGGCGATCGCGACGTTTGCAATGTTGGCATTGGCGATCGTTACCTATATGCCTTCGGCAGCATCACTGGTGGTTGATATTGCGCCCGAATCGCTGCGGGGGGTGTATTTAGCTGTAAACTCTCAGTGCTGGGCGCTGGGGTACTTTATCGGGCCACCGATCGGCGGTTGGGCACTCGATCAAACCAGGACGATCGCCAGTGGTTACTGGCTGGTTTTGGTGGCAACCGTTGCGATCGCGGTTCTGATTTTACAGGTGTTAGATAAAATGATCAGGCACAGCCCTTCCGCGTAACCGCACTATGTTCAAAAGTCGTTTATTACTGAGTCTCATTGCCTTGAGTGTGAGTTTTGCAATTAGTTTGCTGATCACACGCAACGTTGGGACATCAGTAATCAATAGTGTCGTGACGCTGTTTGCAAGCCTCGTCGGAGCGGCAATCACAGAAAATCAACATCGCCAAGCACTGTATCGACGATCGGAAGAAATAACCGCACATATTCGGGCGCTAAAACGGCGGCGGGCTGAAACTTACGAATCGCTGGTTCTGATGACTCAGGAGCGCGATCAAGTTTCCAATGGTTTAAACGCACTGCAAACCCAACTGCGAAATCTCCAGATCCAAAGTTCAAATCTTTGGCAGCAAAAAGAAGAATTAAGCTGGAATCTCACTTCTCCGCAAGCCTCACCCGCAAATCAAATTTACGCGCTACAAACCAAGCTACAAGAACTCGAACAAAAAGAAGCCGAACTGAATAAATCACTTTCTGCAACCCTATCCGCAAAGCAGCGGGCTGAACTGGGTCTAAAAACCACGCAAGCACAACTGAATCAATTCCAAGCACAACTTGCAGAACTGCAAAGCCAAAAAGCCGACCTCACAAAAGAAGTGAATGCGTTACTCTCTCAGAGACAACAATTAGACACACAAATTGCAACCCTTCAGCCAAAAGTCAAAGAACTAGAAAAATATCGGGCTGAATTAAATCAGTTTCTCGCTTCGGCTGAACCGAAGCGCCAGCAAGTCGAAAGTAGCTCAAAATCGCTTCAAGGCGCGATCGGCAATCTCCAAGCCCAAATTTCCTCGCTCCAAGGTGAACTCGGTCAACTCGAACAACAAATCCTCGATCGTCGAGTGCAAAAAGAACATCTCGATCTCGAACTTTCCACGCTCCGCCGCGAACTCGAACCCGATACCGACTCCCAAGTTCCATCCGAATGGGAAACCTTTCTGCATCAATTACAGCCTCCTGAACTTGAAGCCCTGAGCGCGATCGCTCACCAACAAAACCCCAATGCCACCCTAAAGCAAATTGCCGAAGCCAATTTGACCATGCCCGAACTTCTGATTGATGCCATTAACGAACGTGCGATCGACACGATCGGCGATTTTGTCATTGATCCGACTCCGGGTTCTGGGATTACGATCGCACCTGAGTATCTAGAAACCGTGAAACAATTGCTGAAACGATAGTATTTCTATAAATTCTCTTGCGAGCAATTACGAAATGTCCAAACTTTATCTGGTATCTTGCCAAAACTCAGGCTAAATTATCGGGGATAACGTCCCTAAGGAGTGAGCTATGTGCGGAATTGTCGGGTATATCGGCACTCAAGAAGCGAGTGGAATCCTACTCGAAGGGCTTCGGAAATTGGAATATCGGGGCTACGATTCTGCCGGGATTGCAACAATCTTAGACGGTGAAATTCACTGTGTCCGGGCAAAAGGCAAGCTCCACAATCTCGAAGAAAAACTTGCAGGCGAAACCAATCCCGCCCGTACCGGAATCGCTCATACTCGCTGGGCAACCCACGGCAAGCCCGAAGAATACAACGCCCATCCCCACATGGATACGAACATGCGGATCGCGGTGATTCAAAACGGCATTATCGAAAACTATCGCGAGCTGCGCGAAGCCTTAAAAAGTCGCGGGACTGAATTTCGCTCAGACACCGATACCGAAGTTATTCCCCATTTGATTGCCGAAGAACTGAGCAAGGCAGAATTCTCGGTTGAGTTCCCTTT
This sequence comes from Cyanobacteria bacterium FACHB-63, assembly GCA_014695255.1. Classification (GTDB taxonomy): domain Bacteria; phylum Cyanobacteriota; class Cyanobacteriia; order Leptolyngbyales; family Leptolyngbyaceae; genus Leptolyngbya. Next base: position 28,269 of record JACJNX010000018.1, on the reverse strand, counting down.
GCTCGAAGCGGTGCGGCGAGTCGTGAAACAATTAGAGGGAGCATTTGCGATCGCGGTGATTTGCGCGGACTATCCCGATGAATTAATCGTTGCGCGTCAGCAAGCGCCCGTGGTTCTCGGCTTTGGCCAAGGTGAATTCTACTGTGCATCTGATACGCCTGCTTTGATTCCCTACACTCGCGCTGTGCTGAATCTCGAAAACGGTGAACTCGCTAGAATGACACCGATCGGCGTTGAAATTTACAGCTTTGAAGGGCAACGTCTGAAGAAAAAGCCTCGCACCTTAGATGTGAATCCAGTGATGGTCGAGAAGCAAGGCTTCAAACACTATATGCTCAAAGAAATTTATGAGCAGCCCGGAGTGGTCAGGGCTTGTTTAGAGGCTTATTTTGATACCCATTGGACAGCCGCCACCGCGACCTCTCCTGTAAAGCTGAGCTTTCCTGGCACATTGCTCGACAATCTGCAACAGATTCAAGTGATTGCTTGCGGCACCAGTTGGCACGCTGGCTTAGTTGGAAAATACCTGCTAGAACAATTAGCCGGAGTTCCAACTTCAGTGCATTATGCGTCTGAGTACCGCTATTCTGCCTCACCCCTCACTCCGAATACTTTAACGATCGGAGTCACTCAGTCTGGTGAAACTGCGGATACTTTGGCAGCATTAGCAATGGAAAAAGATCGTCGAGCTACACTCAGCACCGATCTAGAAGCTAGATTACTGGGGATCACTAACCGTCCCGAAAGCTCACTCGGTCAGCTCGTCCCCAACATCATCGAAACTCATGCAGGTATTGAAATCGGTGTTGCAGCAACCAAAACCTTTGTCGCTCAGGTGATGGCGTTTTACGCTTTGGCGATCGATCTGACCTTCCGCCGCCAAGCAAAATCGCCCGACGCTCTTGAACAACTGATCGAGGGATTGCGTCAACTCCCCGCACAAATTGAAATAATCCTCGAAAGCCAAGAGCGCTACATCGAAGAACTTGCCCACGATTTTGCTGAAACACAAGACTTTATCTTCTTAGGACGCGGCATCAACTTCCCGATCGCTCTAGAAGGAGCATTAAAACTCAAAGAGATTAGCTATATTCACGCAGAAGGCTATCCCGCAGGTGAAATGAAGCACGGCCCGATTGCATTATTAGATGCGAAGGTTCCGGTCGTGACGATCGCGATGCCTGGATTGGTATTTGAGAAAGTGTTATCAAATGCCCAGGAAGCACGAGCGCGAGATGCAAGATTGATCGGTGTTACTCCGATGGATGAGCAAGACGCAGCAGATACCTTCGATACCTTAATTCCTGTTCCCCATGTCGATGAAATGCTATCACCTATTCTTACAGTGATTCCGCTGCAATTGCTGGCATATCATATTGCAGCACGACGTGGGTTAGATGTTGATCAGCCACGCAACCTAGCAAAGAGCGTCACTGTGGAATAGCAGTCACTTGTGCAAATGTTAGGTGTAAATTGAAAATAAAGTTGTACACTAGCAAATAAAGTATTACACTGATTGCTAAAGTTGTACACCAGCAAATAAAGCTGTACACTGCTGGTGTATGGCTTTTTTGTTGGTGCTTCAAACTGTGGCTCATTAGCTTCTGCCAAATATTGAAGGAGGGCAAGCAATGGCTAAGCGCAAGCGTGATACTACCGCAGCGACGATCAAAAATCGTTTAAAGGAAGGGCGGGGTCAAGGGAAGGGAGCGAATTACAGTCCCTGGATACACATTCAAGATGTTCCCTCACAAGGGCTTTCTAGTCGGATTAAAGGCTGGAAAACAGATAGAGTTCATCATCTCCTCAGTGAATTGGAAACCAGTTTCTTTTATGTGCTGGACTGGTCGCCTGTTGTTCTGGATATTCGTGAGCAGTTCCCTCTACTGCCACTGAAAGAAACGTTGGCGATCGCAGAACAATGTGGCGTAAATCACCCTACAGACCCACGAACTAAAGAGCCAGTAGTAATGACCACCGACTTTCAAGTCACAGTTCAGCAGAAAACTAAAATCGTTGAACAAGCAAGAGCGATTAAGTGCGTAAAGGACTTACAATCACAGCGCAATTTGGAAAAGCTGGAAATTGAGCGATGTTACTGGAAGCAACGAGGTATTGATTGGGGAATTGTGACTGAACGAGATATTCCAGGCACTGTTGCTGAGAATGTCAAGTGGTTACATCCTTTTCTACATGTTACGGACTTACCATCTCTAACTTCTCATGATGTCTTACGGATTTTTACAGTTATGACTCCGCTGGTACTCCAATCGCAAGATTCTTTAGCAGACATTGCAGCAATTTGTGATGACCAACTTGGGCTGGTTCATGGCTTAAGCTTATCGGTCGCTCGGCATTTACTCGCTAATCGCTTTTGGCGAGTAGACATGCATCAACCTATCCATCCTAATCGGAGGTTAATGCTTTCATCTGTTATGCCAATAGAAACTGCTCAAGGCGGGGAAGAGATCGCATGAGGCTATCCGTTAACATGTTAATTGAGTGGCAAGGGAGGGCAGGGCCACATATTGAGCGTGCACTTTGGATTGACTCTTCAGGGACAGATGTTGCCACGATTGATATTATTAGCCCCAATGCTTTGCCCGTTTTTCGCAAATCTGTAGAGATCGAAGCAGCACTCACTTCAGGGGATGCTCAAGTTTTAGAAGTCGATCCCTATGCTGTACTGTTGCGACCGGAGAACGATATTGCAGACAAACACCGCCAACGGCGAGATGCAGCCTGGGAAGTCATTGCACCTCTAGTGGAAGATACAACAGGACAAATTTTTTATTCACACGGACGGGGCGCACTGCTAAATACTCATGAAGAAAAAACAGGATGGACAAAAAAAACCATTTACAAGTTCTTAAGGCGTTACTGGCAGGGTGGGCAGACTAAGAATGCTTTGTTACCTCTATATGACAAATGTGGTGGTAAGGGAAAAGAACGACAAAGCAGCACTGGTGTGAAGCGCGGTCGTCCCAGCAGGCTGACTAAGGTGGCAGACCTTCCAACTGGGGTTAATGTAGATGCCGCTATCCGTGAGAAATTTAGTCGTGGCATTCGCCTGTTTTATGAAACGGCTGAACAAAGAACATTACAGGACGCTTATCAGAAAACATTAGAGAAGTTTTTCCACAAGGGTTACGATAAACTCCCTGACGGAACACTTGTCCCGTTTCTTCCGCCTGCTGATGAATTACCCAGTTTTGGACAATTTCGTTATTGGTATGAGAAGGAGCGGAATGTTACCCAAGCTTTGTCTACTCGTGAAGGCAAGCGTCGTTATAACCTACGCCATCGTGAGATCCTAGGGGACTCTACCCAAATGGCATTTGGTCCTGGGTCTGTTTATCAGATTGATGCCACGATCGGTGACATTTACTTGGTTAGTTCTCTCGATCGGGCTCGTATCATTGGGAGACCCGTGATTTATGTCGTGATTGATGTATTCAGCCGCCTGATTGTCGGGATGAGCGTCACACTAGAGGGACCCAGTTGGGTTGGCGCAATGCAAGCATTAGAGAATGCAGCTAGCGATAAGGTGATATTCTGCCAAGAATACGGAATTGAGATCACTGAGGAGGATTGGGGGAGTTACCATTTGCCAGAGATGATTTTGGCAGATCGAGGTGAGTTTGAGGGATATAGCGCTGACAATCTTGTTAATGCCCTCAATATTCGTATCTCTAACACACCGCCTTATCGAGCAGACTGGAAGGCGATCGTTGAGCGTAATTTCCGATTAAGTAATGAAAAATTTATTCACTGGGCACCAGGAGCCGTTTACAAACCCCGTCAACGTGGAGATGCAGACTATCGGCTCGATGCAGTCCTAGATCTTCATCAATTCCGCAAACTGATGATTCTCTCTATCCTCGATCACAACAAGGATCATCGGATGGATTGGTATCGAATGGATGAGTTTATGATTCGGGAACATGTTGATCCTTATCCAATCGATCTTTGGAACTGGGGAATTCGTAACCGAGTAGGACACCTTCGTACAGTCACCCCTGAGATTCTTCGATTGAACCTGCTATCGGGTGAAAAGGCTACTGTTACTCATCGAGGAATTCGTTGTTTTCAGGGTTTACTTTATTCTTGCGACTTGGCATTACGAGAACAATGGTTTGTACGGGCACGAGAAAGAGGTTCTTGGAAAATTAATATTGCCTATGATCCACGTAAGCTAGACAAGGTTTATCTTCGCCTTGATGGTAGCCGCCGTTTAGAATGTTGCCAGCTTATAGATGCTGACAAAACATTCCGGGGAAAGGACTGGTATGAAGCCGCCGACTACTTGGAAATTCGTCAGCAGGAGAAGGAGCGGGCTAAGAGCCGCAAGCAACAATCTAAAGCTGTTTTGAATGCCCAGATGGAGCAGATTATTTCTGAGGCAACAGAACAAACATCTAAGGATTTGGAGTCTGCGGGTCAACAAAGCAAGCGATCTCGTATTAAGGGAATTCGGCAAAATCGGAAGGAAGAACGTGAAATGGAGCGCGAAGATCAGGCGTGGAGATTGGGCAAATTAGAGCCGACCGGTGAATCAGCAAAAGTAGTGCCACTGGTTGTATCAACAGATAAGTATCACGAAATAGAAGCAAAGGTGGTAGACAACCCTGTAGAAGCTTTAGACAATGAAGTGACAGATGACCCAGCAGCAACTGATTCTACGCACGTTGCTCGATCTCAATTAATTGACAAGCTGCGTAAGCTAAAAAATAAGAAGGGGGTTGATGATGAATAGTAATCAGCACGTTCCATCTCTACTGGTTAGTAGAGGCAGGCTCGAACAGGCGAATTACCAGGATTCCGAGATTCCCAATTATCAGGGAAATCCCTTAATTGAAGCCTTACCGCCGATTTTGAATCAAGATGACACTGTGGCTCGTCTTGCACACTTTCCAGAGTATGACGAAGGGTATCGTAGTATGCCTGCTCATTTACGCCTTCATCTAATTCAGAATGCGCTTCAGTTCTTTGTTCCCCTACCAGTTCACTTTGATTTGGAGCAACGCTTCTCCCGGATGATTCGGGTTGGATATCAAGCACGTAATCCAGCATTACAAGGATTTTGGAGCGATGTTAATGCAAGAGTGCAGGCGTTAGGTACTACGCAGAGTTCGCCACGCTCAACGGCTACTGGATTTACAATTGTTGGTATTAGTGGTGTCGGTAAAACAACTTCGATCGAGGCAATTTTATCCCTCTATCCACAAGTCATTATCCATAATCGCTATTGCGAGCGAGACTTTAGCTTTACACAAATTGTTTGGTTAAAGCTGGATTGCCCATTCGATGGCTCAATTAAGGGATTGTGCCTCAACTTTTTTCAAGCAGTTGATGATCTGCTTGGAACTCGTTACTACGATAACTATGCCAGTGGGCGCAAGACCGTCGATGAGTTGCTTCCTCGGATGGCAAAGGTTGCTTCTTTGCACTCAATTGGTGTGCTGGTCATTGATGAAATTCAACATTTAAGCCAGGCAAAGAGCGGCGGTTCCAGTAAAATGCTCAACTTCTTTGTCCAATTAATTAATACAATCGGATTACCCGTGGTGTTAGTTGGCACCTATAAAGCCATGTCTGTTCTTTGCGGAGAGTTTCGGCAAACTCGTAGAGGTACGGGTCAGGGAGATTTAGTTTGGGATAGGATGAAGAAGGACGAAACTTGGGACTGGTTTTTGGAGTGCTTATGGGAATATCAGTATGTCAACAAGCCCTCTCCCCTTGACTCAATGCTGAGTGCTGCTTTATATGACGTAACGCAAGGCATTACAGATTTTGCGATTAAAGTTTATATGTTGGCTCAAATTCGAGCAATTGTAGATAAGGAAGAAATCGTTCTGAGCAGAATATTCGACTAGCGGCTGAAGAGGGTTTACGAATGGCAAATCCTATTTTAACCGCCCTCAAAAATAACGATATTCGGATTCTTTCTGCTGTCGAAGATGTGCATCCTGTGGATCTCACATCATTCTTAGAAGAAGCTCAAGGCAAGCTGAATCGGGCCGAACAACTTCGGGCATTAGCCAGGACGAGAGCACCTGCTAATGGTGGACAAATACTTCAATCTGATTCAACTGCTGTGGTCGAATCAGAAGTTCCATCGGCTGCAACCCTCAAAATCTCCAGACGAAGAAAGAAGGCTGCTCCCTTAGAGGGAAGTTTACCTGAGATTGCCGGAAGAGGAGAGAAGCAACAGCTAACAGCCTACGATGCGCTCCATCAAGCAGGATTGATTCGTTCTGCAAATGAGTATTTATTGGAGGAAGTGTCCTGATGATAGGCTGCTTTCCTGATCCCTACCCAGATGAACTCCTCTACAGTGTTTGTGCTCGCTTTCACGATCGCGTCCAATACCCCAACAAGAAGAACATCATGCGGGAGTTGTTTGGAGACGAGACTGCGATCGCAACTGTCGGTTTACCTAGCAACCTTAAAGCACTGGTCTCAGCGCTGCCTCCTGGTAGTCTCTACACAGTTCAACGTTTAATCAATCACCACACGTTGTATCCCTTCTATGCTCCTTTTCTTGATCCTAGGCAGGCTCGACAGCTTTGGAGCGATATGGAAGGGGCAAGAGGATCCAGCATCTACATGCGTTCTGGAGTGATGCCAAGCACAGTGCAGTCGATGGAGTGGATGAGATTTTGTCCTCTGTGTGCCCAGCAAAACAAAGAACAATTTGGTGAATATTACTGGCATCGTCTTCACCAATTACCGGGAGTCGAGATTTGTCCTAACCACAACGTTCGTCTGCTCGATAGCCAGGTTCGGGTGCAGAATCCTCAAACTCGTCATGTGTTTGTTTCAGCAGAGCAGGGAATTCAACTGCCTAAGTCACGCTCCTTCAGCCTTTTAAACTCTCACCATAGAATCTTATTGAAGATAGCTCAGGATGCCACTTGGCTGTTACACCAGACAGCCTCCCCACTTGGACTAGATATTCTAGCGAAACGGTATCGTCAGCTTCTTGCAGAGCAAGGTCTTGCCACCTATAGCGGTAGAGTCCGAGTGAGCGAATTACTCAGAGATTTTTGTCAGTTCTATCCAGACGATCTTCTACACAGCCTTCAGTGCGGAATTGATCTTGAAAGTCAGCATAGCTGGTTGTTTCGGCTAGTACGATCGCCCAAAGGTTCTCAGCATCCATTACGTCACTTGTTGCTCATGCAATTTCTTGGGCATACAGCCGAGTCATTCTTTCAGCTTCCCTATCGATTCATGCCTTTTAGTAAGGGACCCTGGCCTTGCTTAAATCAAGCGGCTTCTCATGTCCATCAACCTGTAATTCAGACTTGTGAGATTACCTACAGCCAAGAGCATGGCAAACCGATAGGAACTTTCCGTTGCTCTTGTGGCTTTATTTATTGCCGTACTGGGCCAGATGCAACTAGAGAGGATCACTTCCGTATTACAAAAATTCGGGCTTTTGGCTCGATTTGGGAAGACAAGTTAAAAAGACTGTGGGTAGATTCAACAGTCAGTCTGCGAGAAATGGCACGGCAGCTTGGAGTGGATCCAACGACTGTCAAACTACACGCTGCTGGATTGGAATTGCCTTTTCCACGTCAGAGCAAACGGCAGACCAACAGAAGTAATCGGGCGCTTGTTTCTTCCTCAAAAGTTCAGGAAACAGTTTCAGAGAATACCCTGAAAAGATACAGAGCAGAATGGCTGGTTGCACGAAGAGATAATCCTAGCTTAGGAAGAACTGCACTGAAGAATCAATTTCTGAGAGTCTATACATGGCTACGATGCCATGATCGTGATTGGTTAGAGACTAACATGCCTGCTAAGAAGCAGATGAACTTAACATCGCCGCGAGTAGATTGGGAGAGCAGAGATGCCGAGCTTTTGGAAGCAGTAAGACTTGCTGCTGACCGTTTATACAATCAGGCAGGGCGACCAAGCCAGGTAACAGTTGCCGCGGTCGCAAGGGAAGTTGGTCAACTTGCTTTGATTCAGAAACATGCTGACAAATTGCCTAGTACGACAGAGGCCTTGAGAGAGTTAGCTGAGAGCCGTGAAGCCTTTGCGTTTCGACGTATCCAATGGGCTTTGGACCGTTACATTGAGGAGGGAATCTGCCCACCAAGATGGCAATTTGTCCGCCGAGCAGGTCTAAGATCAGATATAGAATTGCTACCATCGATAAAAAATGCTATCAGTAGAGCAATGGTAGTTTTAGAACAAGTTCCATCTCAGTATGGCAGAAATTGTCCGCCTCAGCGAATGGCCCTTTGACGACGAAGAGCAGGTGACTTTATGGTGGTTACGATCGCCCTGGCGGGAATCCATTCACCGGCAATGGCGGACATCAGTCGTATTCAAGCGACAGTCAGGTGAATTTAGAGAAGTTGATTTTCCGTGGGGGCTAGTTCCCTGGTTGCGACTAGGACAGGTTTTTCAAGCAGGTCAACCCCTCTGGAATGAAGCTGAAGGAGAAATATTCGAGTTGGCTATTCCTGATTCGTCTATGGCGACTTTATCTAGGGCTTCTGCCATTCCGACACTGGCAAACTATTTGCTTGAGGGAGAAAGCAATCTAGCGGAATACTGTGTCAAGTTTCAGACTCAGCACAGTATCACGATCGTGATTCCTGTATTGGAGTGCATTCGAGCATTCCTGATTCCCAACAAGACGCTAGCGTTCGGACTGCTCGAGCCCAACTATTTTGAGCGAGTGATTGTCCAGAATGAAATTAAGCAGGGGAAACTATCTTTGGGTTTTTCAGGAGATATGCCGAAGAAAATTTTAAGTCGATCGCTTGTTTTTCGTATTGCTCGTCTGCTCTATGATTCATCTTTTCGTTCTGCATGGGATATAGTATACCGTGACCGCTTCAGTCAAGCATCTCAAGACACCTGGAACACCTCTATTCCGTTGACAACTAGTCTTCCCAAGTTCGCTTCGACCTGGCATGTTAGAGGACTATTGACAGGACAAATTCTGCTGATTCAGCAAATTGTGGAGGTTGCGCCGACACGATCGCTGCCCTTCACAGAACTTGAATTCACGCATCCTCGCATCAAGAAGCGAGAGTATGTAGAGAAGCCTGCAACCAAGCGCCAGCGCAAGAAAAAGGTTGTCAAAGAGTATGTGATTGAGAGTGAAGCGCAACCGCCTGAAGATGCAAAACCTATTCAGAAACTACCTCGCTTGAGAATGGCTATTATTGAGAAGCAAAAACTAAAAATCAGCCAAACAGGTTTAACCTCGATCACGACTCCCAAGCGATCTAGTGATGCGTTTGATACTGCTGATGGTGAGCAAAATTCTACTGAACCCTCTTTAAAGAGTCAACCGGTTAACTTCTCTGATACGGGACAGGGGGGAGAAACTCCTGCGGCTGAATTCCTACTCCGATCACCGCTTGCTATCTTTGTTGCACCTGATGATGGGCTCGATGAGTTTGCTGAAGCAATTCGTTTTTTAGATGAGATGCACTGGGATGCCACAGTGATATGGGAGGTACAGGAATTTGCGAGGGAAACGCCATTTGCAAAGGTAGCTGATCGCTCTAGGAAGTACGCTCTAGTCACACTAAGAATTCAAGGACTTCCCCCTTGCTGGATACTAGAGTTTGGCAGACCGGATGACTATTCCATCTCTACCCTCATTTTCACTTTCGCCCAAGACCGTCCTGAAACTACACTTGAAGCAGTTATTAACAAGATGCTGGATGAGGCTCTACAGCCCAACGGGGGTTGGAACAGTAGGCCATTGAAGAAGTTCTCTGAAACAATTACAGGGTTTAACTTCCGCTGGGCTAAACACACAAAGAGCTCGACAGAAGAGTGGGGTGAGCGGCTGTACAAAAGTGCGAAAGAAGTGGCAATCTCAAACTAACTTTCGCGGCATCGTAGTAGCTGGAACAGTTTGGTCAACTTGTTAGTAAGCTTGATCGCCTACACCTATCAGCCGAAGTTACCCTCACTCGATTTGCAGCCTAAAGGCTTACCTGCTCTACCTCCTGCCATCTTTTAATCTGTCGAACTGACGTTAGAATAGCTTGTGAGTTTGAGCACGAGCGGAATGTCAGACTTCAATCGGAGTCGAGTCCACAAACGCAATACCCGTGATCTCGCCTTTGCGCGTGTTCAAGAAACAACACAACAGCATCAAGCACTACGGCATCACCTAGGCAAAGCGGTTATAGCTCACCAAGCTTGGAAAGGCCTTACGCCAGCAGGGTAAAACCGTCAGCATGTAAAAATCTTTGAAGGTTTTGGCTCCTGACCGTGAAAGGCAATCACTATCGTTATCGCTTCACTCAGTCGTATTCGCGAACCACTGCGTTTCTCTCCAGGCATTGATGGCAGTTGTGGCTGATTTGCCGAAGCTTGCTCGAACTGCTGGCAGAAGTCATCCACGTCGCAGAAGACTGCTGTCACATCTAAGCGCGATACGATCGATTCCATAAGCTGGGACTCGAAAGATTTTTCTACTTCTTTCAACCCTAGTCCCAGCTTTCTTTTCGTGCTACTTCACTCTGTCGAACTCACATTAACAATAGTCATCGGAGCAAGCAATCCAAGATAGACTTGGTTCGATGAGTCTACTGCTGGATGGTCAATGGAGCGCTAGGAGAGCATTACTAAAAAAGCTGTCCCTGCTCGTTGGAGTGAGATTTCCCTAGATAAATCTGCTTGGAGTTGTTTGGAATATGAATCCAACCCAAATCTTGAAGGCGAGTCGTAAGATTTGAGATAGTGACCTCTAAATCTTCCGCCATTGCATATAAGTGCGACCATTTTGTTAGAGTTCGATGCTTAGCTTTCTCTTGTAGAACATCGCGTGGCATCAAGAGGCAGCCCGCAAAATATTGGGCTTGCCACTCAATTCCTTTCAATTCACCCAAGGCGCGACAGAGAAAAGGCGGCGGAGTCTCCGGAAACAAACTCTGCTGTTGTATCCGTCCCTCAGCCTCGTCATGATTAACGTGAAGCACCCAATGACCAATTTCATGGGCGATCGTTGAATTCCCGAATCCACCCCGCAACTCTGGAATGTCTTCATTGATTTCGATCAGTTTTTTCGTTGGTAGAATCCTGGCTGCAATCTGTCCCTGCTCATCGGGTGGAATACGATCCCACACAACATCAAGTCCTAAAAACTCTGCAACACGGGTTGGATCTAGTGGAAATTGAGGGGTATAGTTTGGAGCTGACTTCATCTGCTGCAAAATCTTCTCAGCTTGTCCCTCAATTTCCCGTTTGTCAGCATAGAAACGGAACGGTTTAAAGATACTCAATCTTCGCTCTCCTCAGACACAGATTCAACGAAGTTTTCAACTTCTGCCAGATTTGGTTCACCCAACATAGAACTAACTTCTTGAGCAAAATCGGGGTCAGTTTTCAGGCGACGAAAAAGAACAGGCAACATCCTATAATTCTGCCGAACTACTTCTTCATCTCGCTCAGGAAATCGCCCTGCTAGAAAAATCAATTCTTCAGCATCAAGGTCTAACTGAATTGCAATTTGCCGAATTGCCTCTTCTTTAGGCGGATACTCTGCACGATCGTTCTCCAGTTTGGAAAGATAAGTAAAATCTAGCCCCACACGCTTGGCGAGGTCACGTTGGCTATATCCTTTCTCTTTTCGAGCGTCGCGGATTAAACGTCCAAAGCTTTGACTCACAGTATTATTCCTGATCCCTCGCTTTTTATCTTAGTGAGGGTTGGCGAAAAAATCAACAAACTGTTGACGAAAAATTCAACATGCGTTTATTATCGAGTTCGTTGACGAAAAAATCAACTTGTTTTGGAGAAAGACCTGATGAAACTGTATAAACCCTTCGTCAGTTTTGCATTGCTATCAGAATGTGTGCCTGCTATCGCTCAGGAATATTGGCACTGTGATATGAAGCGCGGATTTAAGCGAGTTCGCCAGAGGGAACCAGAGGTTGCTGCCCTTTTAGCTCAGGACACAACGGTTCAACGCATCGGACTATTGGCGCAACGTGCAGTATACGAGTTTCATCACCATCCCTCTGCGTTGACTCAATCGGATGGAGTCCAGACTATCGCATCCATTCTGAACTTGCAGGCAGAACCTTCGCTTGTACGTGAGCGAGTGCAACAGATTCTGATGAACTATCAGAGAAGCCCGATTCTATCAGGTAAAGAAATTGTGCAGTTGAGTCGAGGAGATGAAGGAATCCCTGATGCTATCGAGTTTGCAGGTCAGTCTGCTGAGTTTCGACTGTATGCTGCGATCGATTGCATCTTCAGAGAACCTGACGGAACACTACACATCCTAGACTTCAAAACTGGTAAGACAGACTTCGATTTGCGCCAAGCCTACGTCTATCTGGTCGCTCTTCGTAAACTCTATTTCAATCAAAGGGCGGTTGCGTCCTTCTATAACCTGGAAACGTGTTATTGGTCTGAACCTATCAGCGCAACTTCAGCGCAGTTAAATGCAATTCAATCTAACTTAGAACGAATTGCTCAGCAGCACGATCAAGAACGGCAACACTATCGCCAAGACCCAGGGAAATTTGAGCAAATTTTTCCTCCCAATTCTGACCTCAAGCGCTGCCAATATTGCCAGTTTGAATCTCTATGCAATTTTTCTGCTGTTGCATCGGAGGTATCCGCATGACGACTGATGTATTGACGGATGCAAAACTTATCGCCTTAAGTGAAGTTTTCCCATTGACTATACCATCGTCTAACCTGATTGCGTTTCGTTTAGCCCCTAACACTGCATCTTGCGATCGAGAATTAGGAAATCGTCTCAGTTTTCATCTTGGGCGGCAATTCCCGCAAGTGGTTGTAACTTGGCATCAAGGCGATTTCTTTGCATTGATTCAACCGGATCAAGCAACGCCAACCGCAGCAGAATGGCGAACGGCACTAGAGCGAGTCCGCACTGAGGTTCAAGATATTAGCGATCGCCCGTTGTCGATTCAATGGATTCGCCAACCTCAATGTGATCCAATTGTGCTTTCTCAACTTGCTTGCCAAGTGTTGCAAATGAACGCTCAATTTTCACGCCCTTCTGTACTGTCTGCGGATCGAGTAACGGTGAATCGAGAGGTTGAATTTTGGGCAGAAACGATCGCGCTACCAGAAACGCGACCTGCAATCGCACTCTCCGTTCACAGTGATATTGGATTTCGAGGTACTGTGGCAGAGTTTTATGAATCCCATGTGTTGCGTCATGATCCTGCAAAATTATTGATTGGATTGCAGGTGAAAGATCTCGAAACGAATGGACAGGGTGTGATTACTGAGATTGTTGGAACCATTGATCAGAAGCGAAACGATCTGCTGCAAAAAGCGACAGGTGCAGTCAGTCAACAGGCACTTCGGGACGCTCCAGAGGATCAACCTGTGGTTGGAGTGCAGTTTGGACGGGGCAAAAAAGTGTTTGAGTATGCGATCGCTGCCTTGCGTCCTCGAATTACAGAAGAAACAGCCGATCGATTTGAAGTGCAGTATGGACAGCTACTGCGGGCAACCAAAGTTCAACATCTGGAGCGGACTCGATTGCTCAAAACTTATAAGCAGGAAGCCGCACAAGCTTTGGCAAGTTATGGCGTTCAACTTCAGCGCAGTATTAACACTGAGGACTATCCTGCGCTCTTTTCTCAAATGCCGCAATCTATTCAAGAAACCCCGCTTTTGTTTGGAAATGGGCACAGTGGTACCTGGAAGCAAATTTTGTCGGGTCTGAAAACAGGTGGCGTTTACTATCGACATCCTACGTTTCAATCTCGCCCGATCCAAATTGCTGTTCTGAAGCTCTGTGATGTCAAAGTTAATCGGTTTTTGCAGGGTTTGCAGTATTGTCTTCAGCAGTTCGGGTTTCAGAGTGAGATCATTGAGCGTAAGGACTTACTGAGTCAGGGAGAGAGTCAAGCCAACGTAAGAGCAAATCTAGAGAAAGCGCTGAACGAAACGGCTGCATTTTCGCCAGATGTTGTTTTACTATTTTTACCGCAGCACGATCGCAAAGCGGATCAAGAGACGAGTGGCAGTCTTTATCAGTTAGCGTATTCTCAACTGTTGCGCCGACAGATCGCCAGTCAGTTTATCTATGAGGAAACCTTCAAAACGGTTGCATCGGGACAAATCTTGAATCAAGTTGTACCGGGAATTTTGGCAAAGCTGGGGAATCTTCCGTTTGTGTTAGCTGATCCGTTTACGATCACAGATTATTGCGTGGGTTTGGATGTGTCGAGAGTGAACAAGCGAAGACAGCCCGGAACGATGAATGCTTGTGCGAGTGTTCGCCTTTATGGAAATCAGGGAAATTTTGTTCGTTATCGCTTGGAGGATGGACTGATTGAAGGCGAAGAAATTCCGCAGCGATTTTTAGAGCGGCTGTTTCCGGCGACGGAGTTAGAAGGCAAGACGGTTTTGATTTATCGAGATGGCTTCTTTTGTGGGCAGGAAGTTCAGAACTTATTAGAGCGATCAAGTGCGATCGCAGCCCGTTTCATTCTGGTCGAATGCCGAAAGTCGAGAGTGCCGAGGCTCTACACAGTGAAGAATCAGATCTTGGATGCTCCAGAAATCGGACAGGCTTTGTTACTCTCCAACCGGGATGCCATTCTAATTACAACAAAGGTGTCTCCGAATGTTGGATTAGCTCGACCGCTCCGTTTAACGATTCATCCGGAGGGACATCAAGTTCCCATTGAGCAAGTTATTGATACAACTCTCAAGCTGACACTGCTTCATCATGGTGCGCTGAAAGCACCGCGCTTACCGATGCCGTTGCATGGAGCGGATCGAATGGCTGGGCTACGGTTGAACGGGATTTATCCGAGCGCGTTGGATGGCGATCGGCAGTTCTGGCTGTAATCTTAGCTTTTAACTAGGAGAGCATAATGCCCATGAGCGGTATACTCTACAGACAAGTACCTCAGATACTCGGAAGACCTGAGTTCTTCCAAGTGTTGATCACAGAACTGTGTGCAACTCAAGAGTCTGAGATTACCTTTGATACCGTAAGGTGTTTTTCCCATCCAAAATCCAATGTTTCAGGTTGAAACGATACTTTTCAGATGAGAACAGTGTAAATCTCAAGATTTACAAAACTCAAAAAGCTGTGCTACGATCCGGTTTACTCTTACCGAGGTAAAACTTATGAATTTTTTCCGTCCTGAGTGCGGATTGAAGCACAAACTCTACGTAAGCAGGGTTGACCCTGAGAAACTTCGTGAAAGCGGCTCAAGCTTACAACAACAGATTGCGGAACTGAAGGAGAAGTTAGCCCTTGCAGAGTCGATCGCAATTGAGTGTGATAGTGATATTTTATCGATCGCAGACTACCAAGAAATTAATCGGTAGCAATTTTCAGGTCTACAATACTTATCGACCGTGATCCCTCTGATGCCGCAAGGTGCCACACAGTCCTTAATTAACCTTTATGTTTCAGGAGAAACCTCACTGTGCTGGTTACTCAAAATTCGTCTACTCAAACTTCTGAGATAGATTTGCCCCATGTTGAACTCAGCTTTGGAGTTGTTGGTAAGACGCTACCTGCGGATCAAGGTTATGGTTTATACTCCAGCATTGTTCACATCTGCCCTGAAGTTCATAGCTTGCAGGGGATTAGCATACAAACAATTACTGGATTTCCCGACAAGCAAGGGAAGATTTACCTTTCTGATTATTCTAGGTTGAGAATTCGGTTGCCTGTTGATCAAATTCCGATCGTCTATCGCCTCGCAGGAAAATCGCTCAAGATTGGTGTCCATTCTATTCATCTGGGTATTCCCAAGGTGTTTATGCTAAATCCGGCTCCTAAGTTGAAGGCGCGGATTGTAGTGATCAAGGGATTTCAAGATCCAGAACCGTTCTTAGAAGCAGCAAGGCGACAGTTACAGGCATTAGAAATTACGGGATCTGTGAACATTCCGACCCATGCAACGGGAGAAATCGATCGCAAGGTCATCAAAATCAAGCGATATTCAGTGGTCGGATTTGGACTCGAAATCGCAGATCTCAGCGAAGAAGACTCGCTTAAACTTCAAATCTTAGGCATCGGTGGAAAGCGCAAAATGGGCTGCGGCATCTTTATTCCTGGAGGTGAGCCATGACCCCTAGAGGGTTCAGGATACTTTTGGCAAAATCTCAACCTGCACATGAAGGATGGAAAGCAAGTGCAGGTTTAGTAGGACATACAGAGAATGTTCTGAAATCAGCAGAGGTATTGACTCAACATTTAGGAAGTACGATTTGGCAACAGCTTGCATTAGAGGAATTTGAGCTAGAGCGGTTCATTGCGATCGTAAAATTAGGCGCTTTCTTACACGACTGGGGTAAAGCGAATCGACACTTTCAGATTATGGTCAGGCAAAAGAAGCCGAAAGATTGTGCCAACGATCAAGAACGAAAACAGCAGAAGGATTTACAAGAGGAATGGAAATCACTAAATGAGCGCCAGATGCTTCGTCATGAGGCGATTAGTGGCATTTTGGCGATGAATGTTGATGCGTTTTGGAACTGGTTGCAATCACAATACTCAGAAAAAGAAATCACGATCGCGGCTTGGGCAGCAATGGGACACCACCTCAAAATTGGAGGCAAAAATGGTAAAAAAATTGACAAAATGCCCAAATTAGCAGCAACAGGCAGCCCGAATCTGAGCATTTACACTGGGCATGATCACTTTAATGGACTTCTGAAACTAGGGGTAAAACACCTCAAGTTATCTGAAGTCTTACCCAGCTATCCAACACGCGATTGGTCTACAGAAGAATTGAAAGCTTCTCTCAAACAACTTCTTGAATGCTTTATTCAATTCGAGAAATCAATCACTGAGTCAGAGAAGCGATGGATTGCAGCGATTAAAGCAACAGTAATGACTGCGGACTTAGTTGGATCTGCAATTCCGGCAACAGGCTACAGCATTGAGAAATGGATTGAAGAAAAGCTGAAGTTAGTTCTAACCCCGGCTGAAATTCAAGAATTGCTCGATCAGCGATTAGGTCAAAATAGCCTGCGTCCTTTTCAACAACAGATTGCAGAAAGTCGATCGCGCGTCACACTCGTTCAGGCAGGATGCGGCACAGGTAAAACGATCGCTGCCTATGCTTGGGCAAAACATCATGCAGAAGGACGAAGATTATTTTTTGGATATCCCACAACCGGAACGGCTTCTCAAGGATTTCTTGACTATGCAGCAACAACTGACATCGAAACTGCACTAATGCACTCGCGATCGCAGATTGACCTCGAAGAGATTTTGTTTTCTAACGAAGCAGAACATGATAAACAAACTGAAGACAACGATACAGATGCAGAGAAAATCGATGCCCGACTTGCTTCTTTTCAGGCTTGGGAGGCGAAGTTAATTGTCTGCACTGTTGATTCAGTATTGGGACTGCTTCAGAACAACCGTAAACCGCTCTATTCGTGGGCAACGCTTTGCCAATCTGCTTTCGTCTTTGATGAAGTTCATGCTTATGGAGAGAAATTATTTGGGGCGCTGTTAAGGTTTCTCAAAACGTTTCGAGGCGCACCGATCTTACTGATGAGCGCTTCATTTACTGAAGGTCAAAAAGCCAAAATCAAGCAAGTCGTCGAAGAAGATTTGGGAGAAACCTTGAATGATCAGATTCCCAGTCCTCAGAATTTAGAAAATCTCCCTCGCTATTCAATTCACCGAATTGATCATCCTGAAATCGCTTGGGAGTCTGCTGAAGCAACCCTTCAGCGAAAAGAAAAGGTACTGTGGGTAACAAACACGGTTAATAGTTGCATTGAGCTTTATTTACAAGCCTGCAAACAGCTACGTGATCTAGACTGTCAGATTTTGATTTATCACAGTCGATATCGGTATCACGATCGCAAAGCCAAACATCAGGCAGTGATTGACGCTTTTAATTCCGATCGAGCAATCTTAGCGATTACAACTCAAGTTTGTGAGATGTCATTAGACCTCAGTGCCCAATTGCTTGTTTCTGCAATGGCTCCGGCTCCAGCGCTGATTCAGCGCATGGGAAGGCTAAATCGCAAAGTGATTGAGTCAGAAGGTGGAACAGTTTCTTTGAAATCTGGCAAGATATGTCCTGCTCTAATCTATGACTGGCGGCAGAAAGCTCCTTATAAAAAAGATGGGCTAGAGACTGGGGAAGTCTTTTGCTATCGCTTACTCAACCAAGAACTCACTCAAGCGGATCTTGCGATCGCAGCCGCAGATTTAGATTTGCGTCAGCCCTTAGAAAGTGAAGCTTGTTGGTTAGATGGACGTTGGCGATCGTATCCTGGCGCATTACGAGAAGCAGGATATACCATCACCGTTTTGCTAGAAGATGATTTACCAAAAATTTGGGCACAAGTGAGGAAGCCTGATAAGCCATTTGGAGTCATTGCACAAGGTTGGACAGTTCCAATTCCACTCAATCCTTATTTCACACAATGGAAGCGCCAAGGCATTTATCCGATCGCGCCTTCTTCTGTTGTGACCTATTGCCGCAATCTGGGAGCAAGAACTCATGAGCCAGACTAAAATCGACTTGCATTTAAGCGAACCAGAAATGACCTTAATTCATCGTGCTGGACTTGCAGGACTTTACATGACCTTACAAGCACTCGAATCCGTCCGCGATCGACCTGGTAATTTAACTTGGGATTTAACATCTCGACAAGTGAGCTTAAGTTGGGAGGGACAGGACTTTAAGGTTCTAGATTGGCTGCTCAAGCAGTCTTTTCGGATTGAGGAGAGCGGTGAGAAGGAAGGATTAATTGCGCTCACCGGATTGCAACCTGAAACTCTAGACTTGCAAAATCAAATCACGATTCATCAAGGAATTCGTGGAACTTTCCTGCAACACCCCAGCACGTTTAAATCAGATGGGAATGTTGTTAAAGCCATTCCAGTAGATGAAGGTGTACCGTTTAAAGTTCAGTATCAAAAGGCAAAAAGTTATGCCCATCAAGAATTTGCTAAAACATTGTGTAATGATAAGGGTGAACTATTAAAACAATCGCTCAGTATTGCAGGTTGGCTGAACCCAGGAGCAGTTGTTCGCCATGTTGCCTTTAGTGGTCAAACTGGATTTGAAGAAACTCCCAAACACGCCCTAGTCTTACTATTCGCGCCGATCGCTTGTCAGTATTTTCTGTTGCGATCGCGTCTTCGAGACAAACGCGCTCAATATGCGCTCGTCATTCCTGAAGTCACAAATCTAGAAAGCTATGCGGAACGGAGAAAAGATTTTCGCACTATTGGCTACGAGGATTTTCATGCTTCCAGTCTTGGGGATGCAGGATTACGATTTCTGACCTATGAAGAAACGATTAATGCCCTTGAAACACAAAGAATTCCTAGTTGTCAGGTTGTCACTTTAGGAACTGTCGCTTGGTCGTCTCAACAGAAAACTCGAACCGATTTAGAGGTCATTGAGGCAGATGCAAAAGTTTGTGTTATCTATCAACACGCCCGGAACTGCCTTCCACCCCGAAAAATTGAAGGTAAAGAGGGCAGTTTTATTGCACCCAGCTTTGCCTGTGAAATTGTGGCTGAGAACTTAGCTAGAAATCGACCTTGGTACGAAAACCTGGCTGAACTGATCAACAGTGGAGAGCAATTCAAGCTACTGACCTACGAACGAGAAGGATTACACAACATGGTACAGATCATGGATGAAACGATCGAAAAGCTATTTGTTAAAGCTTGTCACGAAGCCTTAAGCAGAACGTACAAGAAAATCTATGACTACGCTGAACGGAAAGGAGAGATTGCGAACATCGATCGAGAAAATGAACGCATTCGCACAAGTTTAGGACGATGCAAAAACCCAGAAACTTTTCGACAATTTATTACTGATTTTTGGTCAAGAGCAGGACAAGTTCCAACTTTGCAAGATCACTGGCAAGAACTTCTAATTCTAGCCACTGATCAACGGAGTTGGAGAAAGGCAAAAGATCTAACGCTTCTAGCCTTGGCAAGCTATAAAGGCAAAGGTAAACAGGCTTCTTCTGATGAAGAACTTCCCGACTACGATTAGCTAAAAATTCATCTCCTCTGATGCCGCAAGGTGCTAAACCCATCTCACATTTAGGATGTTTACGAATGACTTTTCATCTATTTGGCAATGTATTGACGAGCTATGGGACTGCGGCAAATAATCGCGGCGAGAATGAAGGGAACATTACAACGCTGCAAAAGCTTCTATGGAAGGGTGAAGTTCACACCACGGTTTCTGCTGAAGCAATTCGATGGGCGTTGCGGTACTACTGGCAAACTACTGGAGACGATGCCGTGAATCGCCAGTGGAGCGATGACAAAAACGACAATGTTTGGCAATCAACCTTTGATGATGAGCAGTTCATTGATGATGATGTATTGGGCTTCATGAAGGCAGAGGGTGCGAAAGAGGAAGCAAGCGATCAACCCAAAGGAAAAAAGGCAAAGGGAACCACTACAGCAAAGCGCGGCGTATTAGAAGTAACTCGCGCAGTTTCGCTGACTCCATTTGCAGGCGATATTACGTTTAACGCATTGAGTGGTCAGAAGGGAAGAACTTCGCTCTATGGAACAGAAGTTCATGCAACGCAATACCAGTATGGATTTGCACTGACTCCGAATCGCCTAAAGAAAGCATCTCGCCTTTTTGCTGTATTAGATGGGCTGATCTCATTAGGTGAAGTCGCTGGAAATCACTCCCGATTCTTGTACGACTTCTCGCCTATGAGCATTGTCCTGCGCTGGACACATGATTTTTCGCCCCGCTTGCTATATTGCTTCGAGCAAACTGAACCTGAAGTTATTTCAGCCCATAGTTTGATTGAGAAAGTAAAGTTTGGAGATATTGATCCGAAAGAGCTTTGGGTTGCAGGCGCAATCGCACAATCTCCAACAGGCGATGAACTCAGAAACCTCGGAGCCACGGTCGAAGGAGGCATTAAAGCAGCCGTGGAAGCCCTAAAGCAGAAGATTGCTATGGATTTAGGAATTACATCATGAGCATTACACTCCGGATTGAAGTTCCGATCGCTTGTTTTCGACAATCTCGCGCCCGTGAGTACGCCGAAACCTATCCGGTTCCTCCTCCTGCAACAGTTTACGGAATGTTGCTCTCGATGGTAGGCGAGATGGATCGTTACAAGCATTGTGGAACACAAATTGCGATCGCACTCCTCTCCAAGCCCGAAAAATCCACGTTGATTCGCACCTTTCGGCGATTCAAGAAGAAAGAGATTAGTGATCCAAGTAATGCACGTCCTGACTATCAAGAACTACTTACCAATGTTGATTTGATAGTGTGGATCAATTCAGAAAAAGAGACTCAACAACCGACTCTGAGAGATCGATTGCAGCAGGCATTTGAGCAACCTGAACAGATCGATCGCTTTGGTGGATTGTGTTTAGGAGAAAGCCGAGACTTAATTAATTCAGTCACAATTCTTGATTCAATCGAGTCCATGCCGATGATGCAATGGTTAATCCGAGATGAGGATGGATTGCTCACCCTACCCTACTGGGTTGATCACATTGGTTCTCGTGGAACTAGGTGGTATCGCTATTCTTTACAAGCGCCCTCTAATTCTCAACACTCTCTCAATCACGCTTGGACAGAGATTCAAGCGAACTAAGAAGCGTTGCCGTTCCTCTGATTGCCGTCCGGCGTTGAGCAAAGATCACTGAAGTACGACTGTATTGCGAGAGAAAAATACCGTACTTTCTGTGAAAACATTCGCGATCGCACCTGGGCTTACTACCAGCAAACGGGTGCGCGATCGGACTAACAAACTATTCTACGATTTCCTATGACTATCACATTGGACACTCCTGCAACAGAGCAGGGGACAATTCGTGTGTCTGCACTTCACGCGATGGCATACTGTCCGCGTCTGTTTTATCTCGAAGAAGTTGAGCAACTCTATACTCAAGATGCTGCGGTGTTTGCAGGACGACGATTGCATGTAGAACTCGAAGCCCAAGAAGATGAGGACTGGGAAGAACTCTTTCTTGAAAGTGCAGAACTGGGATTGCGGGGACGAGTCGATGCTTTGAGAACACGGGATGGGCAGACGATTCCCTATGAGCATAAACGAGGAAGAGCGCATCGGGATGCACAGAAACAAGCGCAGGCTTGGGAGAGCGATCGTATTCAAATTCTCGCCTATGCGTGTCTGATCGAAGCCGCGTTGGGAACTCCCATTCAAGAAGGGCGAATTCGCTATCACGCCGATAATGTGGTGGTCAAAATTCCAGTCGATGATGCCGGACGCGCCGACGTTCGCCGAGCGATCGAGCAAGCGCGCTGGCTGAGAGTTTCTACTCATCGTCCGCCCATTACGGAAAACGAGCGACTGTGTGCTGCGTGTTCGTTGGCTCCTGTGTGTTTACCAGAGGAGGCGCGACTGGCGCACGATCGCGCTTGGCAACCGATTCGATTGTTTCCAGAGGACGACGATCGACAAATCCTGCATGTTTTAGAGCCAGGAACCAATGTTGGAAGAACAGGTGAGCAACTCAAAATCACTCGGAAGAATCAGCCCGTCGAGAAAATCCCCGCTCGCCAAATTGCTCAAGTCGTTCTCCATAGTTTCTCTCAGATTTCAACACAGGCATTGTATTTCTGTGCGGAACAAGGAATTGGCGTACATTTGGTTTCTGGGGGCGGACGATATTTGGGAAGCTTTGACTCGCGGCAGGGCAGTATTCAGCGTCGAATCCGACAATATGAAGCGTTGAGTGATCCAGAGCAGTGTTTGAAGTTGGCAAAGCAGTTGGTGATTTGTCGGGGACAGGGGCAACGGAAGTTTTTGATGCGGGGACAACGAGGGAAGGAGGAAGTGCCGCAAGAGTTGAAGAGTACGATCGCACAAATGAAGGCGGTCTTAAAACAAGTCCCAAAGGTTACTGCTTTAGACTCTCTGTTGGGACTTGAGGGCAATCTCGCAGCGCTTTATTTTGGCGCACTTCCTCAATTGCTTTCCGACTCAACGCCGCCTGAGTTGCAGTTTGATCATCGCAATCGTCGCCCACCGAAAGACCGCTTTAATGCCTTATTGGGTTTCGGCTATGCCTTGCTGCTGAAGGATGTGATGAATGCAATCCTGACAGTCGGATTGGAGCCTGCTTTGGGGTTTTATCACCAACCTCGAACCCAAGCTCCACCCCTGGCATTGGATTTGATAGAGATTTTTCGAGTGCCGCTAGTGGATTTGCCGATCGTGGGATCAGTGAATCGAGGACAGTGGGATATCCGGGAAGATTTTGAAGTCCGAGGACAGCAAGTTTGGTTGAGCGATGCGGGTCGGCGAAAGTTTGTCACTCTCTATGAACGGCGCAAGGAGGAGACTTGGAAGCATCCAGTAACAGGGTATTCGTTGACGTACCGGCGGTTGCTGGAATTAGAGGTGCGGCTGTTGGAAAAAGAGTGGTGTGGTGAGGGCGGATTGTTTGGGCAGTTGATTTTGCGCTGAGGAGGATGAATGGGACAGGCAAAGAATTGGTATTTGGTGTGTTATGACATTCGTGATCCAAAGCGCTGGCGGAAGGCGTACAAGCTTCTCCAGGGTTATGGTGAGAGTGTGCAGTATTCGATTTTTCGATGCTGGCTGAGTCAGCGCGATCGCGAAAAGTTACGCTGGGAGTTGGAGCAGATTTTGACGCAGGAGGATAAGCTGCTCTTAGCCGGAATGTGCCATCGCTGTGTAGAGCGAGTACAAATGTGTAATCGTCCAAATACCTGGATCGATGATGCTTCAGGATTTCGGATGATTTGATACAACGATCGCTGTACGTGACAGGTGACATTATTTGTGTCGTAGCTGAATGTCCCAGCTTGAGCCGAACTGAGCGTTTTCTACATTGTGTATGATCCTTGCAAAATTGCTCAAATCTAGACATAGTATGGAAATCATGGATATTGCTGCATGACGATTGAGCCACAAATTGGAAGTTCAACTCGATTTCTCAAAATGTGGAACATGAAGCTTGCAAAAGTGTGTCTGATAGGCTGTCAGATAAGAGTTTTGACAACCGCTGTGAGCAGACCTTTGATGCCGCAAGGCGTTGATCACAGTTTGCACAAGAAACGGTAACAATATAATCAGTAGTGAGCAGACCTTTGATGCCGCAAGGCGTTGATCACATTGCGGTCATTCCGTAGACATCGCAAACCGTCAGTGAGCAGACCTTTGATGCCGCAAGGCGTTGATCACCAATCATTGACATTGAAAGCTACCCCTCTAGTGACGTGAGCAGACCTTTGATGCCGCAAGGCGTTGATCACTCCCCCGCTAACGATTGGTACATCGTGGCTGAGTCGTGAGCAGACCTTTGATGCCGCAAGGCGTTGATCACTCTAAAGCTCAGCTTTCCTCGCTGCTGGGAGGGGGTGAGCAGACCTTTGATGCCGCAAGGCGTTGATCACTCACCGATCGCTGCGGTTAGTTTCTGTTCGGGGTTGATGTGAGCAGACCTTTGATGCCGCAAGGCGTTGATCACGGACACAAAAAACCGATCCATCCTCGCCACAAAGCCGTGAGCAGACCTTTGATGCCGCAAGGCGTTGATCACGAAGGTGATCGGGAAGTTGAACGCCCGAACGGTGATCGTGAGCAGACCTTTGATGCCGCAAGGCGTTGATCACCGTAGTAAAGCTGTGAATCTTGCGAGAAATTTACGGTGAGCAGACCTTTGATGCCGCAAGGCGTTGATCACTCTAGCTACCAAGTTGTGAGCGCTGTTCTTTTCCAGGGTGAGCAGACCTTTGATGCCGCAAGGCGTTGATCACCTTGAATCCCTGAGTAGAAAACGCGGTGTACCACGTCGTGAGCAGACCTTTGATGCCGCAAGGCGTTGATCACTTAATAAAACGAACTTCATTGTTTAATCTATCCGGGTGAGCAGACCTTTGATGCCGCAAGGCGTTGATCACTGTTTTGGTATTGTGCCAGGGCATACTCCCAAGGGGTGAGCAGACCTTTGATGCCGCAAGGCGTTGATCACATCTAGCGCAGATCACCCCGCCACCGGGACAACCGTGAGCAGACCTTTGATGCCGCAAGGCGTTGATCACTTAGGGAAAAGCTAGAGAATGCTTGCTAGATAAGGTGAGCAGACCTTTGATGCCGCAAGGCGTTGATCACATAATACTGGCGTTATCTGGAATGCGTTTCATCCGTGAGCAGACCTTTGATGCCGCAAGGCGTTGATCACACACAGTGACCGAAATTTACCACATCTCACAAAAGTGAGCAGACCTTTGATGCCGCAAGGCGTTGATCACACCTGAAATCTTGAGGGACGATCGAAGGATTTTCATGTGAGCAGACCTTTGATGCCGCAAGGCGTTGATCACTGGTGTTGTAGCTGATAATTCCATCAGCCGGATACGTGAGCAGACCTTTGATGCCGCAAGACGTTGATCACGGACAGAATCAGGAAGGCTTTCAGAATCAAGCATCAAGTGAGCAGACCTTTGATGCCGTAAGGCGTTGATCACGGGTAATGATTCCGTTTGTACGGACTGAGAATTTTAGTGAGCAGACCTTTGATGCCGCAAGGCGTTGATCACGTAGCCAATCTTGACGGCACTAACTTGAGGACAAAGGTGAGCAGACCTTTGATGCCGCAAGGCGTTGATCACATAAGAGATGTCGAGGATTGAGAATTCGTTTGATGTGAGCAGACCTTTGATGCCGCAAGGCGTTGATCACGTAAGCGACTTGTGTTGCCGCGCCCAGATGACCTTGTGAGCAGACCTTTGATGCCGCAAGGCGTTGATCACTGTTCGCTGGAATTGCAGTCTACGATCGCGCTCAAGTGAGCAGACCTTTGATGCCGCAAGGCGTTGATCACCGTCCGATCGCTAATTCTCCCCCTAATGCTTGATGTGAGCAGACCTTTGATGCCGCAAGGCGTTGATCACTGGTCTAAGGGTTCAGTCATGAGGTATCCATCGCGTGAGCAGACCTTTGATGCCGCAAGGCGTTGATCACAGTTCCGGGCTGGATGTTGGGGTGCCGACAAGCGAGTGTGAGCAGACCTTTGATGCCGCAAGGCGTTGATCACTAGCTTCGTCTAGCCTTAATGGGCTTTCTCAGTGTTTGTGAGCAGACCTTTGATGCCGCAAGGCGTTGATCACAACGGCTACTCCGGATTGACGCAAATCTTCAACAGTGAGCAGACCTTTGATGCCGCAAGGCGTTGATCACGAAAAGGTTATAGGTGCTGACAATTGGAAGGGCACTAGTGAGCAGACCTTTGATGCCGCAAGGCGTTGATCACTGGCCGCATGAATCGCTAAAGTATCGGGAACTGTCGTGAGCAGACCTTTGATGCCGCAAGGCGTTGATCACACATGCAGTCGCACAATGAAATCATGCAAATGAAAGTGAGCAGACCTTTGATGCCGCAAGGCGTTGATCACCTCATGGCAGGACATCATCCGGATCTTATAGTCAGGTGTGAGCAGACCTTTGATGCCGCAAGGCGTTGATCACATGTGAAATTCAACACAATTTCGGTACAAGTCTTCAGTGAGCAGACCTTTGATGCCGCAAGGCGTTGATCACGAACGCTACCAACCGGATCGCCCGATTCAGTTAGGTGAGCAGACCTTTGATGCCGCAAGGCGTTGATCACGACGGTAACGAGTACGAAGCCACTGATATCCTTACGTGAGCAGACCTTTGATGCCGCAAGGCGTTGATCACCTTACCAGACCCTCTAGTTTTAGGGTGATCTAGTGTGAGCAGACCTTTGATGCCGCAAGGCGTTGATCACTGGTGATGCTGAGCGCGATCGCACAGGACATCGTGAGTGAGCAGACCTTTGATGCCGCAAGGCGTTGATCACATTCGGAACGAGAAATTCATGGGACAGGTGCTTGAGTGAGCAGACCTTTGATGCCGCAAGGCGTTGATCACGATCAAGATGTTTGTCCGGTGTGTCGCTTCGCAACGTGAGGAGACCTTTGATGCCGCAAGGCGTTGATCACAGATAACTTGATGTGCTCTTAAATATAGGTTCGCTGTTACCTTCCTGAACTTCGCTATTCAATTCTCACCCATCTTCAGGCTCATAATAGGGGACAGTAGTGTACAACTTTATTTTCAGTAAGTTTTATCACTAATCTAAAATGGTGTACAACTTTAATTTCTAACGAATCAGAAGAATGAACGTAGATATGGGACTTCTGGAGTACTTGAGTGTATAACTTTATTTTCAGCTTACATTAGTATGGAGTGATAAAACGGATGAACAGTTAGCTGATGTGCAACTTTTTTGTGCCCCAGCGTAATGAATTCGCGGCTAGACAAGAAACACAATCGCTGCATGGACTGATCTGGAAGAAGGGCTGTGAGTCCACGCAGGTGCACTTTGTTTGTCTAGCTGCGGTTTCAACCGCCAAGCTTAAAGTTGCACATTGCCTACAGTTTGTAAAAAGACCCAACAATTTAGCATGGTCACATTATGCTCTTTGGGAAGCGAGTAGAACAGAACACCTGCTTGCTTTCCAGGAGTATTTTTATGAGTAGACGAAAGTACCATTTAAGTTAATTGCGAAGATAGAAGAGTGTTACTTCTCAACAATTTCTTACAATCACAGATAATCTTAACAGCAATCAGAGACGAGCTTGGTTTTCGCAGATTGCCTGACTGTATCTGGTAAATTTTTGAGAACAAGCATCAAGATTCTCCTAATTGTATAAGCTAGAGCAGAAAATTTTGTACAGTTAAGTACAGCACAATAGCACATTCATGTAAGTTCAAGTTGAGAGGTAAATCCGATGAAACCTATAAACTGGCTTCCTGAAGAAAACGATCAGAAAGCCAATCAGTATCTAGACTAAATCAATCGTGCTCCTTATGCAACGATCGCTGCAGTGTTAGTCGGACTACTCTGTTTGTTCACATTCGTCATCTTAGTCAGTAGCTTCTAAGTCCCTGTTAGAAGTTAGCCCAAAGCGTAAGGAATTGATGAGCTTCTCTTTACTAAGATTGAGCGACATCAAAAATAGATTCGCTTGATGGATCGAGGAGGCTCAGATGAGAATGCTTGGTCGTTTCACAGCTTTTATGCAAAAGCTCAGCTCTGATTCAGTAGGTTGGGGAAGCTTGCTGATCTTCGCTGTTAGTCTGATTACCCTAGTGCTATTCATGATGCTGTATATCCAGACATCACTGGTGTAGGTGTAGTCTCTTTCAATTGGCTGCTTTTTCACAAATGAGAGTGAGCTGTAGCATTCGTGTCTTCATGCTGTAGCTGCGTTGATTTATTTCATTGATTTATTGCTGCTTCTGAGAACGAGCAAGAACGATCGCAC
>JACJNX010000179.1 GCA_014695255.1 Cyanobacteria bacterium FACHB-63 | reverse complement strand
GTTAGACTTTGAAAGATGCGAGGCTTATTTCGCAGACTCTGGTAACTCAGCATCATGACCATTCTAGGCGACAGATCTTATTGTTCAGCGTACCTTATTTCCGATGAAGTTTACTTATTAAATCCAATATTAGAAATGCGGATAACCGGTATACCTCCAGGAACCTCTGGACCACGTTGAACAATTCCGTAGGATATTCCTCTACTGCTATCAACCAAGCTTTTGAGTTGTTGAGTTTCCCACCCCTTCGGATTTTTTATAGGATCGCCAAATATCTCCAGGAAAGCCGATCGCAGCAATTCCTCAGTCAGTACGATCGCTTCTTGTCGTTTCCGTCGAACTGCATCAGCGCGATCGAGAATGGCAGCAATGCGGCGCTGTTCATCGATCGGTGGGAAAGGAATCAGTAGTTCTCTGATACAACCAAGACTCAGATTAGAAATAGTAGCTGTAACCTTTGAACCCGTAATTTGTCGAATAGCATCATCTGTATTGAGCCAGTATCGAAAGTAATAGGGATCAATTTTGTCATTAAGCCTGACTATCGCAATAGCCTGATTACAGTTCATTGGAGGTGCATCAAGGGGAACAACAGCACTTCGTCCAATAGTTCCTGCAATTGATAGTAAAACGTCCTTAGGTTGAATTCTGGAACGTGCTAATGCTTTGTCGGTTTCCGAATCAATGAAAAGAATGTCTTCACATTGCAACTTTCCATCTTGAATATTATTAACTCTTAGAAAGGGAATTCCTTCTTGAGCAAAGTTAAAACCAATAGATGTAGGAGTAGTTCCTTTGGTTACAACTTTGGCGACAGAATCAACCGTAACTTGGTGCCATTTCATCTCAGCAATCCCTCTAACACATCCAAATCTGCTCGGATCTCATCTTCGAGCGATCGCGCTTCATGGCTCAACTACGATCGCTCCCCCACGACATTTTTTTACTCACGGCTGAGTATTGACCGCTCATGCGCGAGTAATTTTTACTCATCGTTGAGTGTTTACGGCTCGTGCGTGAGTATTTTTTGCTCGTGCGTGAGTTATTTTCACTCAGGCGGGAGTATTTTTTGCTCAAGCGTGAGTATTTTTTACTCGTGCTTGAGATATTTTTACTCATCGTTGAGTGTTTACGACTCGCGCTTGAGTGTTTATGATTCGCGCTTGAGTATTTTTTGCTGACGATCGCGCCTCATCGCTCAAGCTGAGATCGCTCAGTCACCGTTCAACCCGCCAGTCTAAAATCAGCCGCGATCGGCAAACTTAGCAATGTTGCATCTTCTAACCGCTTCGAGAAAAAAAGAATCTCCAAATTTTCGATTTCTCCGGAGGTTGGATTAAGACGAGCAATTACCTCATCTCCGACCTCCTCAGATTCTTGTTCTGCATAGGGCGGACAAATATCAATGTAGAGAATATCGCCCACTTTGTCATAGCGAAACTTTAGGCTTTTGTCCATATCACCGTTCCCCCTGTAATTTTTCGTGCCGTGTAGGTTGTCACAACCCAATATCGCTCTGTCTCTGTTTGCCTCACCACAACCACGACCAAATACCGTCCTGTCCGAATCGTATCAAACCATTTCGAGAACAGCATTGCATCGAGATCGCGATCGCTCCGACGAATTTGATCTGGCTCTGCCAATGTTTCAGCCAGTTGCTCCAAGTAATCCGGCAACGTCCCCGGATGGGTTTCAATGATGTGCTGTTCTCGCTCATCCGTCAGTTCAACCTCTGCATTGACGAATGGACAGCTGAAATTTCTCAAAGAAGCCGCTCCAATTCGTCTAAATCATTTTTGATCTCAGCTTCAAGCGATCGTAGTTTCTGCAAAATGACCTTCGGCGGCTCATACTGCACCTCTTCATAAGCCACCTCCTTGTAACGATTGATCGATAAATCGTAGCCATTCCCGGCAATCTCAGCCTTCGGCACAAAAAATGCTTTTGTCGATCGATCCGTATCTGTTTCAGGATTGCGAGCCTTCCAGCGCTGCAACAAATCCGGAATATCATTCTCCTGAACAGGCTGCCGCTTATCATCCAGCGACAACCCATCTGCCTCCATGTCATAAAACCAGACGAAATCCGTTCCCCCAGCTCCCGTCTTCGTGAAAATCAGCACTGCTGTAGACACCCCCGCATAAGGCTTAAACACCCCCGACGGCATCGAAATCACCCCATCCAGCTTGTGATTTTCTACCAACTCCTTCCGCAGTGCCTTATGCGCCGTGGACGACCCAAACAGCACCCCATCCGGCACAATCACCGCCCCTCTGCCGCCCTTCTTCAACAGTCGCAGAAACAGCGCCCCAAACAGCAACTCTGTTTTTGTCGTCGAAACAATCTTCGTGAGATCTTTCGCGATCGTCGATTTCTCCAGCGACCCCTTAAACGGCGGATTCGCCAGAATCATCGTAAATGCCTCGTCCACACCCGCATGATCTTCCGAGAGCGAATCCCGCGCCTCAATCTTGGGCGATTCAACCCCGTGCAGCATCAGGTTCATACTGCCAATCCGCAGCATCGTCGCATCAAAATCGAACCCGTGAAACATTTCCCGATCGAAATGCTCCCGATTCCCCGGCGCATTCAAAATCAAATTACCGTCACTGTCCTTGCGATCGCGCAGATACTCCGCCACCGCAACCAAAAAACCCGCTGTCCCACAAGCCGGATCACAAACAATCTCCCTCGGTCCCGGCTCCATCAACTGCACCATCATCTTGATAATGTGGCGCGGCGTACGAAACTGCCCATTCTGTCCCGCTTGGGTCAGCTTCGACAGCATGTACTCATACAAATCCCCCATCAGATCCACATAGGACTGATCCTGCGATGCCTGCGCCTGCTTATCCAACAACTCCAGCATCTTATCGATTTGCTCGATCACACTCGCCAGCAATGCTGGATTCGCGATCAAGAAAATGGCGTTTTGCATGTGATGGGCATAAGTATTATCACTCGCCTCACCGCGCAAATTCTTGATAAATGGGAACGCCTCATCCCGTACCACCCGCAGTTTCTCCTCCGGGTTATCGAGATTCTTGAAATACGACCAGCGACACTGCTGCTGCTCGGCTGAGAAAATTGGATCTTTCACAGGACGATTGAGCCGTTGGGCTCTCTTCTCCTTGGTCAGCTCAAAGTCATCGAGGCGTTTAATAAAGAGCAAGTATGAAATCTGCTCAATCACCGAGATCGGATTGCTGATCCCATTACTCCAAAACGTCTCCCACAGCTTATCGACCTTTGACTTCAGCTCACCTGTGATCATTCATCCAACTCCTAAAAGAAGCCCGCTGGTTCTCGTCTAACGGTGCATATTCTAAAACACCAGTGTTTTAGTTTAGTTCTACACGGGCACGTCTAAGACGAAGCGCCCGCCATTTAACAGGCGAACCATCCTGCGCTCACCTCATGCTGCAATATCTTCACTGTGCTTCTCAAACGCTTGCCGCACCAGAAACATCACGTCATCCAACTGATCCAGACGCGAAATTCCTAACTCCACATCTCCATTTCCCCAGCGCCCCAGATTCGTCACATCCTTACACAAGCCTTTCGGGTCATCAACTTCATCAAACCGCATATTCAAAGACAAGCGTAGACGGCTCTTTTGGGGCACAATGTCCACGAAATTCGTCGTCGTTTTATAGGCGATGTAGAGCTTCTTAAATTCCTCCCGTACCGAAGCATCCAGATTCAGGATGCGCTTTCGCAACACGTCAAACACGGTGAGCATCTCGCCCTGAAGATACTCTGCATGGCGACTGCGAGCCGTTTCAGCGACCAAGGTCTGAGCCAACTCTGGCAGATGGTAGTTCATATAACTGCTGGAAGCCCACCCCTTAAACACCTGATAGGCGTGACAAATGGCCGACCTCCACGCTTGGAGAAACGCTTCCGGCAGAACCGTTTGATAGTTCCAAGACACCCATGCTAATCGAATATCCCTCTCACCCGTCCACCGAGAAGAGAAGGCTTCTACCTGTTGAATCTCAACCCCATCAAATTGATCCGCCTCGCTGAAGTCTAGGGCGAACAGTGCAGTCAAGCCATGATTCTTATACTGGAATCTGAGAACGACCCACTGCCCGAGGTTGACCGAAATTGCCTTATCGTCGCGATAGGTGATCGCTAAAATGTGTTCAATTTTGTCGTAGCCGATCAGATCCACAACTTCCTGAACATACGTTTTGGCAGCATCCAAGTCTTTCTGATTGGAAAAAACATTATTTAACACAGCCTGGATGTTCAGCTCTTGAGGTTGAGCGGCGACAGCCGGATAAGCCCAAATCTGAACAGCCCATGCTGCCAGTTCTGCTGCCCGGTCTTTAATCTCCGTTTCTCCCCAATGCTCTAGTTTTGCTAATCCCTGGTTGAGATAGAGGGGGCTGACTTTGAAGCCGCTTTCCATATCTCGTTTTTCTCGGAAGGGACGATCGCTGTACTCTGCGTTGTAGGCAGTCAAGGTCAAATTCCCGAGCGTGTGCAGATATTTCGCTTGGATCTCCTTCCAGTTTTCCCCCAGTTCTGCTTGCCACTCTGAAGAGAGTTTAGGATTCTGCGGCAAGATGTGCTCGATCGTGTAGTTCTCCGGATCAACCAGCTCTTTCGCGCGTTTATAGTTTTCCAGCTTTCTGAGTAAATATCCCCGATTCCGGAAGTTGTAAATATCCTTGACCACTAACTCTCGGCGGAACTCTTCATCATCAGGGAATCGGCGGTAGGCATCCTTCCGAACTAAGGCCAATTCCATGCTCTCCAGATAGCGGTCTCGGTCAATCTCCCGGCTCAGGGTAGCAAAGGTTTTGTTCATCGAGTTCGTAGGCACCCCCGAGATCGCTCGCCGAAACACATAACTTTCAACCAACCTCAGCGTGCGGATAAAGTCCTCACGCGCGATCAGGGCTTGCGTGTAGTCCTCATAAACTTCCAGCAGAAAGGGATAGGCTACATCGACTTTGAGCGTATTGATGTCCTTGAGCGCCTGCTTGATCTCATCATTTGTCTCTTGATCGAGCACCAATTTGGCATAGTGCTTAGCGTAGCGGTAGACATCCGCCATAATGTCACTGATCGAAGTCTGCTGTCGCTGCACATAGCTCTTGAAGCTGGTGTAAACATCTCGAATATTGGGAATCGCACCGGAACGGGATTTCAACGTCAGATAGTCCCGCATAAATCGATCGAATAAATCGGTCTGGGCATCTTGGTCAAAAAGTTGCTCCATCGGATACCAATAGTGCTTGTAGACTCTTTCCTGCTCCCTAGGAGCCAGTCCCATTAACACATAGTTGCGAATCAAGTCTGCCTGAGAGAGATCTAGCCCAGTTGAGTTGAGACTTTCAAAAATGAGTTGAGGATTGTCGCGGTCCCGTTCTAGTGCAATATTGACGATGATCAGTTTGCTAATGCCCCGATAAATTCGATTCAGATCCGTGTCTTGCTTCCGCAACTGACTCTCGAAATATTGGTAGTTCTCCAGAATTCGCTTAGCAGGCTCGGTAGGGAGTTCCCGTCCTTCAATCAAGCGAATAAAGGTTTCGCGATCGCCTTGGGTTAGTAGTAATTTGTAGCGCTCGTCGCCGTCCTCTTCATTGTTGAACAGAAAGTAGCTCTCAATCTTTTTGCGGGTTGTTTCTAATTGCACCTTCAGTTCGTCAGACACTTTACCTAAGGCTGACAGAAACAAGGAAAGCGTTGTGAGACGCTGTTGCCCATCAATGACTAGAAGTTGGGGGATTGATGCCACCTGATAGAGACCGCCTTCGATATAGACGATCGAGCCAACGAAGTGCCCCGAACCTTCCTCATCTGCAGCTCGAAGAATATCAGCCCATAACTGCTGACACTGCTTAAGCGTCCAACTATACGTTCGTTGATAAATTGGAATGACAAACTGATTGGGCTGTTTGAGAAACGTGAGGAAGTTGACTTCAGTTGCTTTCATAGGATTTAGTCTCGATCTTCAATAAAAAATGGCGTTTCAGCAAGTCCGCGCCGAAGTCGCCCTGTTCCTGTAACCATCGCTCAATCTGTTTTAGTGCCAGACGGGATAGCTGCCTATGCCCCCGTTCCCGACGATTGACCGTCGTAAAGTTGACACCCAACTTAACGGCAAAGGCCTCTTGTGAAAGACCAAGACGCGATCGCATTTCCTTCACTAACCCTGAAGCATCAACCTTCTCCGTCTTCTCTTTCTCCTTCACAGTCATTCAGCCCTGCCAAGTAAAATCAGTAACTATGGCACCGCCATACGTAATTATTCATAAATTTATGGTTTTGCCAACAAATTCCATCTCAAGATTTGTGATCAGAGCAAAACTGTCGATTGTAAATTTCTCGAAATAAAGAGCACTAAGGCTTCAGATGTGATACATTTTCACTTGCCCATCACCTCCAGTTTTGGGAAGCCCTGGAATCGGGAAGAATTTTGTTCCTAACCTCTACATCATTTCTGAGGGGCTTTGTGATGGCACGCAATTATTTATCAAAATCGATGTCGTTAAGACTAACGACTCAACAGATCCAATTTCTCAAGACCGAAGCAAAAAGACGCGGCATTGGTTACACCCAAATGTTGCGCGTCATCATTGATAGTTTCTCCCAACAATCGCCCCCAAGTGGTGCCTAGCTCTAAATAGGCAGCTTGAGGGCTTCGTTGTGATCGCTTTGTCAAATGGCTTCCAAAGTTTGATCCACGCGCACAGAACTAACCAGCAATTGATGTCGCGTTCCTGAACCGCTGCCTCGAACAATAGACAGCAAAAAGGCGGGTTGCGACTCCCGCCTTGCAATCTTGTCACGACTTCCAACCACCTTCTACAGCGGCGCAGCCGTGTAACAACCACATGCTACTTTTTAAAGATCAGTCCGTCAACACAATCACTGAAACCGCTACTACTAAAGCGTGTCAAGACATAGCAAGCACATTTACTTATGGTGCAAATTTTGAAATCGTTGGCAAGGCCGACCCGCAAAACCTGAGTCACCCGGGAGCGTTCCAACAAGTGACCGGAAAAATGCGAGACCTCGCTGATCACATTGCTCAAGGTCATCCTTGGATGCCCGGAACGTTAAATGAAGGTCAGAAGCGATGGCAAAACAATGTTGTTCATGCAGACGTCCTTGCGATCGATGTTGACAATCAAACGAAAGTTAACGGAGAGAAGTTCTATCAACATCAAATGACGATCGCAGAGGCCCTGGATCATCCACTGGTGAAAACCTGCTGCGGTCTAGGGATTCCTTCTGCTAGTTGTGCGGAAGACGAATCATGGGATAAGTATCGGCTTGTGTTCCGTCCTACAGCAAGGATCGAGGGATGGGAGCAAGTTAGAATTGCAAATCGATACTTGGCGTACTTACTCGATCAGAACAAGCCAACAGAAAACAGCATTGCTGATCCTGCCTGTAAAGATGCAAGTCGGTTCTTTTATGGTGCTCCCGGTAGAAGGCCTTTTTTATTGGACGAATCCAAAAGGTTGCCGGAATCGTTTCTTGAGGATGCGCTGAAGTGGCATCAAGAGAATGAGGCACAGGAAGCCAAACAAGCAGAAGAGGTGCAACAACGGTGGGAGCAATGGCAATCGAAAAACAAAGATCAAGATTCCGATGCGCTACTTTATGAGGCCCTCAATACTATCAATCCAGATTGTGATTACAACGATTGGATCGCGATCGGCATGGCGTTATCTGGAATGGGTGAGCAATGGTTCTCTGCTTGGGATGCTTGGAGCGCAGGCGCGTCTAACTACAATGTGGGTGAAATGTCTTCTAAATGGAAAAGCTTTAGAGGCAAGGAAGGCAACCCAGGGGTGATCTTTGGAATCGCAGAACGGTACGGCTTTAAATTTCCATCGCGTGAATCCCGTAAAGCTCAAATCCGATACACCGAAGCGATCTCGGCAACTACCAAAAGTCAAAGTGAGAAAAAGTACGCGCAAACCGAGTGGGAATGCCTCGACACGGTTGATTACAAAATCGGAACTTGGAAAGAGTTCTCGATCGACACTTCCGAAGAATTTCGCCTAACAAAGGCACATGAACAAACAAAGACTGACCTTACATTAGTCTTCCTGGGCAATTACGAGACAAAAAAAGGGGTGCGGGCTAAATTTCAGAAGTTCCAGCCTAAAGCAGACTTCACTTTTGAAATCGAAAGCATCCTCACGGGAAATCACAAGGCGGGCATCGAAGGTGGAAAGGTTCTCAAGATTCTTCGGATTGAGGGCAATCAATTGGTATCTAAGAGCGTGTTTCTGAAGACTTCAGAAACTTCAACGATCAAAGATATCGTATCGGCGATTAATCGTGGATACGAGGCGAACTTGCCTTGTACCTTGTCTTACGACGAGTGGCAGGCGCTATTTCAGAATCGCGAGACAGTCTACCGCAAAAACGGCGGTAGAACTTATCGACTAGCCGAGCGGACAGGCAAACAGAGCGACGGCACTTGGGTGCTTGAGAACTACCAATTTAAGAGCGCCGGAACCCCGACCAACAGTAATGAAAGCGGGTGGGTGTTCAATCATTTGCTGGGCGAAACAGAACAAATTCCATCTCCCAAAATTGCACCACAAGATTCCAAGGCATTGAATCGACTTGTTTTGGCATCCAAGAAAGTGTTTGCAGGTGCAACCAACCACGGGTATCTATTGCTAGAGCTTGGAAAAGTCGCTGCAATCATGCAACGAGATCAAGTAATGGACAAACTTGGCTACTTTCCCCAGGCTTGGGTGATGGGTGAAAAGAACGCAGGAAAAACTTTTGCGGCAACGATCGCGCTTTCTATGATCGGAATGCAAAGATTTACGATCGCGCAGTTCAGTGAGTCAGTACTGTATGAGCGATTCAAATCGCTTGGTTGTCTGCCCTTTTTAGTTGATGATCCTGTTAAACCAGGCAAGAACCAGCGGGAAACAAAGGAATCCGTTGAAAAAATTCTATGGAATTCTTATAACGGCTTCTCACGAACTGTGAGGCAGAACGAGCAAATTCCTCATACCTGCGCTTTGTGGACTGGAAACGTTTCAGCAGGCGAAGGAATTCCGGCGCTAGAGTCGAGGCTTTTAAAGTGGGACTTTCCTAAGCAAGAGATCGACAAAACGCATGAAGATGAATTGAACGCTGCAATGGATCAAGCGTCAGGCGGATTTTCTCAACTTGCCGCAATTAAATATGATCACGAGGCATTTCGAGACATTGCAAAACGCCTCAAACCGCAGATGAGCGATGTGGAATCTCGAATTATTGAAGCGCTGGCGATTAGCATCTTCTTTACTCAAGAAGTCTTGAAAGCGGCGGATTACGAATTTGATGTTTTTGGATTCTGCATTGAGCACATCGTCCCGCAAATGATTTCGTATGAGTCATCCAAAGATAGTCTGACGGACTTTCTTGAGAAGTTGGAGCAATTGCAAGCGACAGACCAGGTGGGCGCATGGTGTGTGAGAGAGGTTGTAACTCGCGAGGGGGGACGATTTCTCGCTGTATTTTTAGCTGAAGTCTGGGGGACGGTAGCAAAAGCTCACATCCTCAACTATTCACGGCAGGGTTTACAGAGTCTTATTGAAGCGGCTGGCGGTAGGATCAATACCACTCAGAAGTTTGTAGGTTCAAGACTTGAATGGATCGACTACCAGAGAGCGATCGCGGAATGGAAGCGCAGAACCCCAGAGGAGCGACAGCAGATCCCAGCACCCTATGAACCCAAGCCCACTGCTCAACGTAAGTGTGTGCTGATTCCCGCGAATCTGTTTCCGTGGGAACGATCTGAAGACCCTACGGGAGTTACACCACAACAAGAAACCGAAACACCTAAACAGGCAGAATTGGACGATTGGATCAACACCGAAAGCAAGTCGGATGAATTTCAAATGAGGCCGTCTGTCACTAAGTTCAAGCCTCACCCGGACGGATGGGAGCCAAAGCACGTTGGAGATCCGGTGGAGGTGATGGATCGCTCTGGATGGGTGCAAGGGATTGTCACCTTCATCCCGACAGAAGAAAAGCGATGTTGGAAAGTCGCGATCGAGGATGATACCCAGGAAGACGGGGAGAGAACCATCACGATCCATCATACGGGTGCGATGCGTCCTGTGGAGGTAGCTTGATGAATACCTCTGATACCATCTGGCTAACTAAAGCTCAAGCCTGCGATCGCGCTCAAGTTTCTGATTCAACGC
Organism: Cyanobacteria bacterium FACHB-63; assembly: GCA_014695255.1. Classification (GTDB taxonomy): domain Bacteria; phylum Cyanobacteriota; class Cyanobacteriia; order Leptolyngbyales; family Leptolyngbyaceae; genus Leptolyngbya. The sequence goes on along the minus strand of JACJNX010000179.1, from coordinate 1,840 downwards.
TGGAACGGTGGATCAAAGACGGGTTTCTTCTCGCTGGTGTCCACTACGGCGGGAACGGGCAGTTACGTAGATTTGATGCTGAAATGCTTGATATCGCAATCCGGTTTCAGAACGATCCAAAGTCCCACGGGCAGGCGATCGACCTGAAGAGACGGCAAATTTTCGGACGAAAAAAAGCATCCTAACGGATTTCTTCAATCCAATCACAAGGCAGTTACCGGGTAACTTGAAAAACCGGATAACTGCCTTGTTTTTTAGGGTAACTACCTGGAAGTGTTGATACTACTAGGCTTGAGCGGAGGTAGGATGTCTCAGTTACCTTTGTAACAGGGTTCAGTTACCTGGGGAAGTAACTACTGAAAAGCTTATGAGTACTAAGTTTCAAAGCCTAGTTACCTAGTTACCGCAAAAAAACGAATGTGGATTTCTGGAGAGTGTTAATCGAGGTCTGTTAATCGAGGTTTCTTTGTCGCGCCATAATATCGATCGCTCATTGTGCGAGGTGAGTTACCCGCGTATTCTGATGCAGTAGCAATATCTAACTCTCCACTACTTAGAGAATGACTCCAGCGAGAATGCCTCGTTTTGTATGGACTGCGGTACTCAATTCCAAGTTTTTCTAGTGTCGGTATCCAATAGGAGCGCCTAAAACTATCTCTGCGAACTCTCACACCTTTATGAGAGAGAAAGACTGCATCGGAGACAGCGGTTTTTTTGAGTTCCTGCAGCATGGACTGAATACCGGAAGGGATGGGCACGTATCGATCTTTTCCCGTCTTTGTACTTTTGACTTTGCGCGATCTTAGGTTGTAGGACCGTTTGATCCAAATTTCTGAACAATCATCGCTTACTGCATCCCAATCGAGTGCGGCTGCTTCTCCAATGCGACAACCTACACCAAACAGGAAGCGGACAAAGTTTTCATAGTGATGCCCCTTGAAAGCTTCTAGAATTCTCTTGATTTCTTCGCGCGAGAATGGCTTTGGGCGTGGTCTAGGTTCCGTCTCCACTTTCAAATCAACCCACGGGTTTACATGAGTTATTCCCTGCTTGATTGCCCATCTCCAGATCGACCGCAGCAGAGTGAGATTCATATTCACAGTCTCATTCTTTTGGGAGCTCTGAAGGTAACTTACAAAAGCGATCGCTTTTTTGTCGGTGCAAGCTGACACGGTAATCGACCTTTGGAATTTACCAAAATGATTACGCAGCGTACCGTAACGGTCTATTGATGTCGTTTGATCGGGACTAAAGTGAGCCTTAATATACCGATCTATTAAGGCTTCTACTTCTACGGAATCGGAACGACCTGATCCTGGCTTGTACTTTCTGAGAGAATGATCAAAGTTCCCACTGGCAATATCTAACTCAATTTGTCGTGCAAGTCTTTCTGCAACGGAACGGTTTACTTCGTTGGCGGCTCCAGCGGAAATGGTAAAGCGTTTCTGTCTGCCCAATTCGTCGAAGTGCGACCATCGTAGGCGGAAACGACCGTCTACCTCAGTAATAGCGACACTACCTTTAGGAGACTTTGAACCCATACTGATTAAAACTCCATACCAATTTCGTACCAATTTTAGAGGATCGCTGACGAGTTCTGAGGCTTCTAGGCGCTACCTATTGACAATGAATCAGAAACGAAACCATAGACTGGATCTGCTGAAAGCTCCCTACACAAGGAATTCGAGCGATTCGAGCGGGGAGAATCTAAACCTTTGTCTTTATCCCAATCGTTGAGAATGATAAACTGAGAGCCTTAATTTGAATGACCTATGCCACAAGTCGAATTCAAAACATTAGTGACTTCAGTCCGGGCTGGAACCCATCTTGCAAGTTTCCC
>JACJNX010000178.1 GCA_014695255.1 Cyanobacteria bacterium FACHB-63 | reverse complement strand
GTACTGTTAATAGAATCACAAAGCAAAATGGTAAGAATCGGTGTTGTAGGGGCTAGTGGATTTATCGGTAATCGAGCCGTCGAAATGTTTCATCAAGGGGATACCGAGGTACGCCCGATCGGGCGTACCTCAGCTAGTTTTGATCGTCTGACAAATAAGGACTTGGACTGCCGTGTTGCCAGTGCCTTTGACCAGTCTTCTCTAGAAGCAGCGTTTAAAGATTGCGATGTGATCATTCACTCAATCTTGGGAAGTCCTGGATTGATTCGGGGCAGCATTACGCCAACCTATCGAGCTGCTCAGAAGGCAGGAGTGCGCCGCATCATTTACCTAAGTTCGATGACTGTTCACCGTCCAGCTCCAGCTCCAGGTACCACAGAAGCAACCCCTTTCATTGAAAATCAACCTTATGCTGCCCATCCTGCTAAGATTGATGCAGAACGGAAACTGCTGCAACTCCGTCAAAAAGGGCGCGTAGAAATCGTAATTTTTAGACCTGGAATTGTGTTTGGTCCGAGATCGCGCTGGGTGATTGATCTAGCAAATCAGCTTTCTCAAGGCACTGCTTACTTCGTTAACGAAGGCAATGGTATTTGTAATTCAGTCTATGTTGACAATTTAGTTCATGCTATGCGGCTGGCAATATTGACAAAAGATGCTGATGGTGAGGCGTTCTTTGTGGGCGATCAAGAACTGGTAACCTGGTTTGATTTTTACCGTCCCTTCGCCGAAGCCCTTGGAATTAACCCAGTTCATATTCCTCAAGTGGCAGTTCCGGCGTTTAAGCAAAGCTGGAAGCAACGATATATTGATTTGTTTTGGAACTCGGAGGGAGTACAAAGGGCATTAACTTTGATTCCGGATGATCTCAAACAAACTCTCAGAAAGACAATTTCTAAATCAAACAACCACGAAGAACGGTCTGTCCAATCAGCCGTCATAAAGCCTGAGCCCGTGGTAACGCAGATGATGGCAGAATTACAACAATCCCAATATAAACTTCCTTTCACAAAGGCTGAGAAAATATTGGGCTATAAACCGATTGTTGCATTTGAAGAAGGGTGCAGCCATTCTGTCAGATGGCTAGCAGAGTGTAAGCATTTCAATCTCATAAACAAACCAGTTCCCCGTGCGAAATGACAAATGGCTAAAATCATTAGGTAGCAACTCCCGATATTACCTAGCAACTAGCTGCTTGAATTGATGGGATAATTCAAGCAGCTTACAACTGCTTGATAAAAGATTTCTAGTAAGTAAATAGAATAAATTAACTGCTATTGCTAAATACTGCTCTGGCGATAGGAGTATTTAGCAATAGCAGTTTAATTCTACAAATTAGCATCTTTATAATGATAAAGAGAGCGTCAAGATTATTACGAATAGAAGCGATTGAATCGACAATACTTATCTAGATGTGATAATTTCTAATTGCAAATAGAAAAGTCGATTAATGCCTAACTTTCTACCGTTCAACTAATCAGATTTTCTTAAGCAGCTCCCCAAATTGATCGTAAAAAATCAAGTTATCAGGCAGTAGAACATGGAACGATTTAATCACTTCTTTCTAACCAAATTCAACGTTAGAAGCTTTCCGGATCTGAGACCTGGATGCGAACCAGCCTGGCTAGAAAAAAGATTTGGGTTGTTTGATCGATTTTGCTTTCCGTCCGTCCATAATCAGTCCAACCAGAATTTTAAGTGGTTAGTTTTTTTTGACGCTGATACGCCCGACGAGTTCAAGCAAAAAATTGCTGCCTATGCTAAAAATTGGTCGAACTTCGTGCCTGTCTATCTTGATTGCCCTTTACCTTATGGAGAATTTCCAGATGAAGTGCGAGCGATCGTACGAGAATACATTCCCACCGACTGTGAGTATTTGATAACGACCTGGCTCGACAATGATGACGCGATTCACAAAGATTACGTCCAGATGATTCAGGACAATTTCAGCCAGCAGGAAAGCGAAACAATCAATTTCATCTTTGGTTACCAACTTGCTGAAGGAAAGCTTTACTTTGATTTTGAAGTTGCAAATCACTTCATTAGCCTGATCGAGAAATACGATCCTGACTCATTCAAGACCTGCCTTTGTAGACCTCACAAGGAACTTTATGAGGTTTGCAGTTCGGCTAAGAAGATCCTATGTAAGCCGGTTTGGATAGAAGTTGTGCATGGCTCGAACTATATGAATGTGTATCGGCGAGGATTTCGAGTGCCAGCCGACAAGATTCTGAAAGATTACTCCATTAAATCTGAAAGTCCGACAGACAAGGATCAAACTATTCCATTCTTAATCGAGCAAGCTAAGATAACGCTCTTTTTTCCCTACTACTTCCTCAGAAAAGTGTTTCTGAGAATCAAGCATAATCAGCTTGAGGAATTGGGTATGAGCCGCTTTACAGTGAAAAATTACTAGACAGACCTGGGTCAGCTAATTCAGCAGATTTAATCCAGTGTAAATTTTCAAGTTCTGCTCGTCAATTACCAGTCATTCATCAGTAGGAACATGAACGCATGAAAATCTTAATTACAGGTGGGGCGGGATTCATTGGCAAATGGCTGATCGAGAAGCTGCCTACCGACGCTGAAATTGTTGTACTGGATTCGCTTGATCAGCAAGTTCACCGTGGACTACAGGATTTTGCGCCTGAGATTAAAGAGCGAGCAAAGTGTATTCAGGTAGATGTTCAGAATGTCGAGACGCATAAGTCAGCGATCGAGGGCACCGATATCATTATTCATCTGGCTGCTCAGACTGGAACCGGGCAGTCGATGTACGAAATCAGCAAGTATGTGCAACACAACGTCAACGGTACTGCCAAGCTACTGGAATTGATTTCCTGCTTGGAGCAGAAGCCCCGTCGAATTGTGCTGTCCTCCAGTCGCGCCGTTTATGGTGAAGGGGCTTACACCGATGGCAAGGAGATTTTCTACCCTAAAGGAAGACAGGTGGAAGACTTGCAAAAGGGTCTCTGGGCGGTGTGCAACGACCAGGGCGAACCGTTAAAGTTTCTTCCCATGCACGAAAGCCATCTGACCAGGCCAACTTCAGTGTATGGTCTGACAAAACTCTGGCAAGAGCATCTGTTGCAGAATTACTGTGAGAGCCAGAATATTGATCTGGTGACACTGCGGTTCCAGAATGTTTACGGTCCTAAGCAGGAACTGGGCAATCCCTATACAGGCATCATTGGCATCTTCACCAACGCCATTTTCCAGGAAAAACCACTGGAGATCTTTGAAGATGGTCTCGTTACTCGTGACTTTGTATTTGTGGGAGATGTGGCGGAAGCAGTGGTGAAATGCGCCCTGTACGAGAGGCCAATCAATTCCATCATCAATATCGGCACCGGCTTGGCAATGACGCTGGTAGAGGTGGTTGAAACGATCGCTGAAATTGTCGGCAAACCTGCTCAGTACAAAATTTCGGGTCGCTTTCGCGTGGGCGACATCCGCCATGCTGTTGCAGATATGAGCCATTATGAAGCGATCTTAGGTGACTGGTCTCCCACCTCGCTCAAAGATGGTTTGGCGCAATACCTGGAGTGGTATCTGGGGCAGAAACCCTTAAGCCATGAAACGCTTCAGGCATCGTTCAAGGAAATGGAACGGACAGGGCTGTTACTGTCGAAACAGGGCTAGGGAGCAGGTATGGGCGAGATCAGCATTTTACACCTGTGTGAGTCCGATGTAGATAATGGGGGGGCAAGGGCAGCTTATCGGTTGCATCGCGGGTTACGATCGCTCGGTCACAATTCCCAACTCTTAGTCCGGGCTAAATTTAGTGCTGACAGTACGGTCATTGCTGAAAAATCGCTGCTCACCAAAATTTCACCTCCCCTGTCCGGGCTACCGTTGCGGCTCTATCCCAACCGACTGGGGGGAATGTTTTCTTCTCAATGGGTGCCGGATGTGTTTAGCGGTCGAGGAAAACGGACCAACGCTGACGTTATTAATCTGCATTGGCTCTGTAACGGTTTCCTCCAGATTGAAACCCTGGCAAAATTTCACCGTCCCCTCGTCTGGACGCTGCACGATATGTGGCCTTTTACGGGAGGCTGCCACTACGCTGAGAACTGCGAGAACTATCAGGGGTCTTGCGGTGCCTGTCCTCAATTGCAGAGTAACCGCACTGGGGATCTGTCTCACTGGGTCTGGAAGCGTAAGGCAAAAGCCTGGAAAAATCTGAATTTGACCTTGGTGGCAACTTCTGCATGGATGGCTGCCTGCGCCCGTTCCAGTTCGCTGTTTAAAGATAGTCGAATTGAAATCATTCCGCTAGGCTTGGATACTCAGAAATATAAACCACATCATCAGGGCTTTGCCCGCGAGGCACTGAATCTGCCCCAGGATAAAAAACTGGTACTCTTTGGGGCGATCGGGGGAACCAGCGATCACCGCAAAGGATTTCATCTGCTTCAACCTGCCTTACAACGGTTAAGCCAATCTGGATGGCAAGATCAGATCGAACTGGTGATTTTCGGGGCTTCCCAACCGGAGCAGGCGATCGAATTAGGCTTGAGAACCCATTATGTGGAACGCTTGAATGATGATCTTTCGCTGGCACTCGTTTACTCTGCTGCCGATGTGATGATTGTCCCTTCCGTTCAGGAAGCTTTTGGTCAAACGGCATCGGAGGCCCAGTCCTGCGGTACGCCCGTGGTTGCATTCAATGCAACGGGGGTGAAGGATGTTGTTGATCATCAGCAAACAGGCTATTTAGCAACTCCATTTGAGGTGGAAGATTTGGCAAAAGGGATTGTTTGGGTACTGGAAGATCGGGAACGCCATCGTCACCTGCAATTCCAAGCACGGGAAAAGGCGCTACAGGAGTTTGATTTTGAAACGCAAGCCGACCGCTATATGTCTCTATATATGGATATCATGGGAGGGTTGAAGCAAGGATGAGAATATCGGTTGTCATACCTACTGCAAACCGTCCTGATAAAGTAAGCAGAGCGGTTGAGAAGATTCTTGAAAATACAATTCAGCCCTATGAGATAGTGGTTGTCGATCAAAGCCAAAATAATTTGACTTACAAAGCTTTATTGGAATTCATTGAGATTGGAAGAATTACTTATATTAAGGAAGCCATCTCTGGAGCTTCTAGAGCGAGAAATATTGGTTGGCAAAGGGCATCTGGTGGCGTGATTGCTTTTACTGATGATGATGCTCTGGTTGATTTGAGATGGCTAGAAAGCATTCAATCTAGCTTTGAGAATACTAATTGGAACATTGGTGTGCTGGGTGGTAAGGTTATCCCTCTGTATGAAGAGAAGAACCCAAACTGGACAATTTCTAAGCGATGGGAACACCTTCTGCCAGCCTACGATCAGGGTAATTCATTAGAAAACTTTAGAGAGGGTGCATTTCCCGCAACGGTTAATTATTCAGTCTACCGTTCTTTGTTAGAAAAGTTTGGTGGTTTTGATGAAAATATTGGTCCCCATGCAGGGAGAAAAATTCAAATTCCTGGTGAAGATGCTGAGCTAGCACTGCGTTTAAAGAAAAGCGGCTTTAATATAATTTACGATCCCAACTGCGTGGTTTATCATCCAATTCCCCTCCACCGCCAAAGTTTAGAGTTCCTAAATAAAAGCGTTTTGGGAGAGGGGGCAAGGTCAGCCTTTCTTGATATCAAAGCAAATCCCAATTCTATAATTCATCTAATTGCGCTACTTAAAAGTATCACTAAATATTTCTATTTAGGTTTAGCTAAGTTAGTAGGAGCGAAAAATGATGAGGATTTATGCTATCTCTATGGAAGAATCTTAGTGCTATTTAAGTGTGGATTTCTAAAGCAGGACTATAGCTCTTTGTAAAGATTTTGATGTGCTGGAACAATTCTTAACAGGATTTCTCTCATCTAAAATTAGCCTAATTTATAGAAGTTGGCCAACTCTCCTATGACATCATTTTCAACCAGATTTTTATATGTTCTCGGAAACAAGCGGAAAAAGCTAATCTTGATGTTTTTTCTTTTTCTCTTTGTTTCCTTCCTGGAAGTATTCAGTATTGGCATGGTAGGTCCATTTGTTGCTGTGGCAACCAAGCCAGAGTCAATTATGGAGAATCAATGGACTAGTGCAATTTACAGAAGCTTAAATTTTAATTCCCCGAATCAGTTTTTAATTCTGATGGGAGTGACTCTTGTTATTGCCTTTTATGGAAAAGCGATTCTCGCTTTCAATATTCAAAAGTATATTTTTGAATATGGCTTTTATCTCCGCAGGGATCTCGCTAGTCGGGTGATGAGCGCTTATTTATCCGCTCCCTATACTTTTCACTTAAGCAGTAATAGTGCTGTCTTGATCAACAATGCAGTTGAAGAGACAAAGGCTTTTTGTACAAATTTGCTGATGCCGTTGCTGACATCAGTGTCAAATGCGCTGATAACGCTTGCCTTGGTTCTTCTGCTTATGAAAACAGATTTACTGGCAACTGTCTTAATTTCAACTGTTTTAATGGCTGCTTTTTTATTATTTAATCAGTTGAAGGGAAAACTTTACCTCTGGGGTATGAATGCTTCAAAGGCTAACGCTGATATTATCAGGACGATTAATCATGGTCTAGGGGGTATTAAGGAAACGCGAGTCATTGGTTGTGAATTGTATTTTCTAAAACAACTAGAACAACACTCAACTTTCTATGCATCGAATGTCAGTGCAGCAGTAGGTTTCAATAATCTGCCTCGCTTTATGATTGAGGCTTTATTGATGACATTCCTAGTTGGCTTTACCAGTTTGTTTGTTTTGCTTCATCACGGATCGGGAAACTTAGTTTCCGTCCTTGGTATTTTTGCGCTTGCCTCAATTCGCCTCATGCCTGCTGCCTCAAATTTGCTGACATCCTTAGGAACGATAAGGGCAAGCACAATTAGCTTAGATCGCCTTTACCTTGATCTTAAACAGTTAGAAGGTTCTTCCCCTAAAAGCGTGAATTATTCAATCCGAAGTTTAGAGAGAACTGATGCCTGGAGAGGAACTTTTGGATTCAAGGAGAAAATAGTTCTCAATCGTGTTACTTACCGCTATCCCAATGCTTCAAATGACTCATTAAAAAGCATTTCACTAAGTATCGAAAAAGGAGAATCGATCGGGCTAATTGGCAAGTCCGGCGCTGGGAAAACAACCTTGGTGGATGTGATTTTAGGTCTACTCACACCTAAAGAGGGAGATATTGAGGTAGACGGTGTTTCGATATACACTAATCTCCGCCATTGGCAGAATATGTTGGGCTACGTCCCTCAATCTATTTTTCTGATTGATGACACGCTTGAGCGCAATATTGCTTTTGGAGTACCCGATGAATTGATTGATCGAGAAAGGGTTGTTAAAGCAGTTCAAGTTGCTCAACTTTCGGAACTGGTTGATCAGCTACCTGACGGGCTCCAAACCGAAGTGGGTGAGCGGGGTGTCCTGCTGTCGGGTGGGCAGAGGCAACGGGTAGGGATTGCAAGGGCGATATACCATGAACGAGAAATTCTAGTTTTTGATGAGGCAACTGCTGCTCTAGATGACGAGACGGAAAGTTTTGTCACTGAGTCCATCAAAGCCTTGAGCGGGATCAAAACGATAATTATCATTGCTCATCGTCTTTCTACAATTCAGCATTGCAATCATATCTACGAAATGAGTAGGGGAAAAATAATAAAATCTGGCAGCTACCAGGAAGTAGTTTTGGATGCGTAGAATGTTAAGGTTTTATCGATTAAGGGAGCTGCAATGTCTTTATGGCTAAAGTTTTTATTGTTTGTCCGGGAGTTGGAAGAATTCAAAGGGGTTATGAGTCTTTCACCCGCGAGTGTTTTGAGGCCTTATCAAAGCACTCCTCTATTGACATAACATTGTTTAAGGGAGGAGGAAAACCTGATAACAATGAAATTGTTTTAAGGCTTTTGCCCAAGGAGAAAATCCTTGCTACTCAATTGGCTAAGATCACTCAAAAGTTAGGAGAAGTCTTTAAGGGTCACTACGGTTATGATGCTTACTATATTGAACAACTAACTTTTGTTGTAAGTCTTCTACCCTATGTGCAGAGAGAGAAACCAGATGTTATCTATTTTAGCGATCAGACAATAGGAGACCTTTTAGGAATTTGGCGCAGTTTTAGTAAGCAAAGCTTTAAGCTCTTGTTTTGCGATGGTTCGCCTTTAACCCCAAACCTACCTCGTTGCGATTATGTGCAGCAATTGACTCCTGCTGCTTTACAACGTGGACTTGCTTATGGAATCCCAACCGAGAAGCAAATTTTTATCCCTTTGGGATTTAACTTATCACCTACTTTGAATAGAGTAACATCTGCTGAAAAACTAGCATTAAAAAAAAGTCTTTGTTTGCCTGAATTTCGATCTTTAATACTTTCTGTAGGAGCTGTTAACAAACACCATAAGCGAATGGATTATGTGGTTCGGGAAGTCGCCAATCTACCCAATCCTCGTCCTTTCCTTCTATTACTTGGACAGCAGGAAGCCGAAACATCTGAAGTTCTTCAACTTGGAAATGAGGTATTAGGTTCGGATGGTTTTCAAATTAGAACTGTACCTTTGGAGAAAGTATCAGATTTCTATAAGGTTGCGGACTGCTTTGTTCTTGCATCTTTACGAGAGGGGTTTGGACGAGTTTTTGTGGAAGCGCTTGCTGCTGGGTTGCCCTGTTTAGCTCATGATTATGATATTTCTCAATTTGTTTTAGGTAAAGAAGGATATTTTGGTGATTTTAATTTGGAAGGAAGTCTGACGAATTTACTATTAAAAATTATTACGGAAGGAGATAGTGAATCTAAGCGCTGTGCGAGACATCGAAGCGCTTACGATAGATTTAGCTGGGATAAACTTATTCCAGCTTATGTTCATATGATTCATTATTGTATAAAAGATTTCTAGTTGAAATCAAGATTTCAACTAGAAAAGCCTTGGCAGAACTAGAAAACAGAAGTTAGAAATGTTCAAATTACAAGATTTAAGTGAATGAGTAACATGTTACATTTTCATATTTCTTCTTAAATTATCTTTAAATGTCTAGCTTTATACTCCAACTAAATTTTCTCTCTTGTATAAATTTAGTTAAGAGTATACAACATTTGTGAAATCAATTTGAGAACATTTAGAAAAGGTAAGTAGAAGTTGATGAGTAATTTATCAGTAAGATCTAGCTCTCAAAATTTTCACAACAGTAATAAAGAAAGCCAGCACGAAAAGTTTGAAGGATTTGATTTTTTGCGGACTGTCTTTGCTATTGCGATCGTTGCCATTCACGCTAATCTCTTTTTACTGGTAAAAGACCTTAAAATTGGTTCGCTATCTCTAGAGCCTATTTTGAGCGCTAATGTCGCTTATCTTGCCGTCCCGGTTTTTTTTCAAATCTCATTATTTTTATTTTATCGGAAAAGCCTAAAGGCAGGTTTTAATTACTTTCTCCAAAAAAGTCTCCCTAAAATCGTTTCGCTATATCTCTTCTGGGTTATCTCAAAAATTATTTTCGATATTCTCTTAAAAGGGAAGTCTGAACCGTTACAGCATGGTCTTTCCTCACCTAGGGCCTTCATTGAACTCACCATCAGTGGTGGCAGCTCGCCGCTTTATTTCTTTTTCTCGCTCGCCTTTATCACGACCTTGACTGAATTTTTCTTGATCCTTCTGAGAAGGATCAAGAAAAATTCAGTCAAGAGTATGCTTCTTTATTCTCTACTGATTGCTTCATTTATACTAGTTACCTTCTTCTCAATCTTGAGGCTTCCTAATACGTTTATTGAAGTTAGCTCGGGTTTATTGAAATTCAAATCCGGTCTAGCGCAATGGGATTATAATCCGCTGAATTTTCTGCCCTATATTTTTACATCTGCGATCGCTGCTGAAGAATTCAATGCAGGCAAACTTAGAGAGTTCACTACCAGACTTAAAATTAAGCTTTCTATATTGTTCACCCTATTCCTTTGTTTCACAGTATTGGAATGGTTTTTATTCACAGATAAGCTTCAATACTCAAGGCTTTCTCTTATTTTCGGTTCCTGGCTTCTTTTGTATCTAGCAGTCCTAGCAGCCCATGAGGTTCCTAAAATTGTTCGATTCATTTCAGGTTGTTCTCTAGGGATTTATACCTTTCATATTTTCTTAACTGATGGCTGGTTGACAAATATACTATTAGCTAGTCTGGGTTCTTTTTTATCTCCTAATTGGATAGTTTTGCTTGAATTTTTGCTGGCACTAGCTGGCTCTGTTGGTTTAACGCTTTTATTTAGACAAAATAAGTTCTTAAAAGGTTTTGTTTAGAGTTTCTTGGGATTTTTTTGATTTATTCATGAAAAAAGCTGAAATCAACACAATTTGCTTAGTGGATTTTTGTTTCTGTCATAGAATTTTCTATAGAGGCTTTTATTGATCATGCCATATAGAAACTTTTGCTAAATTCTGTTAGAAACAAAGGCTAATTCGGTGAACATATTGGCAAGGAATCCTAATCGATTCGGAATTGTTACGGCTAACCATATCAGCTACGTCGAGACGATGTTCAAATGTATGGAGGATGGGAAAATTGCGATACCACCAAGATCCGCAAACGATCGAGATTGTATCAGTGCAGCGAGTGTGGAGCAGGTTGCGACACCTGAATCGGGTCAACGTGGATGAGAAGACAGTTCACTACGCCAAAGACAGACAATGTTGCCCTCATCTCCTTTACTTCTGGCACTGAAGGTTCCCCAAAGGGAGTCATTTTAAGCCACAACAACTTAGCTGAAGTGGTAACACGTTTGAACTCACTTCAAGAACGGAGAAATTAACGCCATTTCAGCCGTTCCGAGTCTTTGGCGAGTATTGCTTGCTAACAAGGATTTGATTGGCAACTACGGTAAGAGAGTCCGTTGGATTGAGATCGGTAGTTAGTATGTGAGTTGCCAAAAATTTTTAATTTATTCATATAAAACACTGAAATCAACACAATCCGCTTAAAGTATTTTTTGTTTTTCCAGAATACAATTTTCTCTACAGGGAACCTCGAAAAATAGTGGTACTCATTGAGAATAGCCCTATATCATCTGGGTTGATTTTCGCAAAGGCAATTAAGCGAGGTGCCCTACAGTGCATTTTGTTGAGGTGCAATGCCAACGCTACACTGAGTTCCGCTCAGGATGGCAAGCAATTTACAAAAGTGGAATGCTCCCTTTTGTTGATCATGATATGTAGAGAAGCTATTGCTAAATTCTGTTAGAAACACAGGCTGAGTTTAATGAACATGTTGGTAAGGAATTCTGGTCGCTTCGGGATTGTTGCAGCTAACCATACTGGCTATATTGAAACGATGTTCAAATGTATGGAGGATGGGAAAATTGCGATACCCCTGAGATCCACAGACGATCGAGATCGTATCAGTGCGGCGAGTGTGGAGCAGGTTGTGACACCTAAATCGGGTCAACAGTGGATGAGAAGACAGTTCACTGCGCCAAAAACAGACAATGTTGCCCTCATCTCCTTTACTTCTGGCACTGAAGGTTCCCCAAAGGGAGTCATTTTAAGCCACAACAACTTAGCTGAAGTGGTAACACGTTTGAACTCACTTATGCAATTAGATGAAAGCATTAGCGAGTATATTGGTGTGCCAGTTTACCATTCATTTGGGTTCGGTCGCTGTCGTGCTGTGGCCACAGCTGGCGGGCGTTTTTTCATCCCCGGTAATGGCTTTAACCCATCGGAGATTAGAGCCATGCTGAAGAACAGAGAAATTAACGCAATTTCAGCCGTTCCGAGCCTTTGGCGAGTATTACTTGCCAACAAGGATTTGATTGGCAACTACGGTAAGAGAGTCCGGTGGATTGAAATTGGTAGTCAATATATGAGCCGTCAGGAAAAAGAGGAGCTTAAAGCCCTGTTTCCTGAAGCAAGAATTGTTCAGCATTACGGTTTGACTGAGGCATCTCGCACAACATTGCTTGAAATTCATGAAGCCGAGGGGGAAGCCCTGGAATCAGTCGGTCAAGCCTTTGGAAGTGTAGCCGTCAAACTCACTGAGGAAGGACGAATTGCGATTCGTGGAGAACATGTTGCCCAAGGATACCTGATTGAGGGCAAAGAAACACCACTCAAAGATGATGAGGGCTGGTTCCTGACCAAGGATCTGGGCAGTTTGGAAGATGGCTATTTGTACTATAAGGGCCGAGCGGATGATGTAATTAACTGCGGTGGTATTAAAGTTCATCCCGAAACTTTAGAGACTAAGATTTATGCCCGCCTTGGATATAGCGATGGTTTAGCGATTTGTCGTCAGGTAGATCCAATGCGGGGAGAGGGTTTTCTGGTTGCAGTAGCCAAAGATTTAGAAGTTGATCAGCAACAGTTACGAGAAGCCGTTGTACAAACAATTCAAGAGTTGGGAGTTAACGCTGCGAATGCGGTCACGGTGATTGAGATTGATAGTTTACCCAAAACGGCAACCGGAAAAATTCAACGGAAACAGTTGGCTGATTGGTATGCTCACAAGTTCTCCCAGGAAGACCAGTTAGGGGATACAACCGATGCAACGCTGGCAAACGGTTCACGCATTCAAACAATCCTTTGTCGAACCCTTAAAATTCATCAGGTTCAACCCCAGGATACCTTTATTGCCTTGGGAGGAGATTCTCTCTCCTATGTTCAACTCTCGATGGAACTTGAGCGTTACCTTGGTTATCTTCCTAGAAACTGGGAGCAAATGCCACTGAGCGAATTGGAGAAGCTAGTTCCTCAGAAGCGTTTCAGTACGACCATTGAAATGAACATTCTCCTGAGGGCTTTAGCCATTTCTGGAGTGGTGATCAATCACTCCGGCTTTCATTTCATTGAGGGAGGAGCAATGTTGCTCCTTTTAATTGCTGGACTCAACTTTTCGCGCTTTCAAGGATGTGCTTTGATTCAAGGGCAGTTGAAATCCATTCTGCCATTGTTGAAACACATCCTGGCTCCTTATTTCATTATTGCGATCGCCTACCAGGTTTGGAAGCAAAAGTTTGACCCGATGGTTTTGTTTCTGCTGGGCGACTTTCAAAGTACCCAGCAACAGATTGAAAACAACATTTTCTTCGTTTGGTTTATTGCCAATCTTGTCCAGACGATTATTCTGTTTTCAATTCCATTTAGTATTCAGGCTGTCCGCAACTTCGCCAAGGCCTCTCCCTGGAGATTCGGGATTGTCTCTTTAGGAATTGGGGCCGCTACACGCATACTGGGGCCATTGCTATGGGATAGCAGCTATACCGCTGACCAAGTGCCTCATATGTTGTTCTGGTTGTTTGCCCTGGGCTGGTGCATTCACTTTGCTAAATCTAGAACTGAAAAGGTAGCCACTACAGCTCTAATCTTGATGACCGTACCTGCTCTTCTCGGGTTTGAAGGCTTACAGGAATGGTGGACTTTAATCGGATCAGTTCTTCTACTTTGGCTACCCTATGTATCGATTCCAAGCATCATTAAATCCCCCATTCAAACGATTAGTGCAGCGTCATACTATATCTACTTAACCGTTCTGATTTTCATTACACTTGTTACAAAATTAATCGGACGTGATTACCCGTTGATAACGATGTCAGTAACCTTACTTGGAGGAGTCCTGACATGGGCTGCTGTTCAGTCATTGCAACAATTTCTATCTGATAGGCAATTCAGAAATGTGAAGAACCCTACGGATACTCCACAATATTAATTCCCAACTAAGAAGATAATCTTCAATCGAAGCAATGAAGTTAAGCATCAAAACTGTAACTTGGGGGTATGAGAGGTGAAAGAGTCGCAACGGCTAACTGGCGTTGATGTATTTCGTGGCTTAGCGATGTATGCCGTCATCATTGTACATGTTGATGAAGGAGTTAAAGTTTTGCCTCCTGGTTGGCTCAGTATCACCAACTTTGCATCTTTTTGTGTTCCTTTCTTTCTCGCAACAGCTTTTTACTTTGCAATTAATAAACTCTACACTTCTCAGGGGCGATACCCCCTTAAATCGAGATTGTTCCGTCTATTAATTCCTTATGGAGTGTGGTCCCTTCTGTATTTGCTTTACAAAGCTGCAAAATATATGGTGGCTGGTGAACCAAATAGATTATTTCAGCTTCTTCAAGATCCGCTTTCTTTGGTTTTCTTTGGGGGAGCTTCTTATCATCTTTACTTTTTGCCTCTACTGGCAATAGGAACTTTACTGATCAAGTTTGTAGAGTTCTTAATAGAAAAGAAGTTTTCCTTGCAAGGGGTAGGGCTGATCGCGCTTGTCAGTTTACTAGTTTATCAGGTGATTCTCAGCTCTGGAAATGGTTTAAAGGAGCCAGATAATGTCGCATTTGAACCACTTCTAGCCGCTATTTTTCCAGAGGGCAACTCTAATCCCTTATTAAGGCTTCTCTTAGTTGAGCTTTCTTGGGCTTTAAGGTGTCTACCTTATGTGATGTTTGCTATGCTTCTAGCACACCCAAAAGCAAATAAATTTTGCTCAATGTTGAGCAGTAATTACTCTACTTTTTGGGTTTTAGTCTTTCTAGTTGTTAATATCTTTGGTTCTTGGCTGTTACCGGATGCTGTTGAAGAAGTTGGTAGGGGCTATTCTGCGGTCATTGCTGCGATCACAGTCTCCACTTTGTTGAAAGAAAACACCGTAATCAAGAACATTGGGCTGTGTTCTTTTGGTATCTATTTAATACACATCTTTTTTGTTGAAGTTTTTCAATCAGTGGTTGTTCGTCTCGCTCCCGGTTACAACAGCAATGCCAGCACTGCTATTTTGCTTTTGGCTGCGGCGCTTGTCTTTTTGGTTAGTTGGGGTACTACAAACTTCCTGCTGAAACACAAAAGACTGGCACAGATCTTATAGTACGACAGTTGTAGATTAGGATTCGCTAAAATAGAGGCAGAACAAGCATTTCAAGATATCTTTCAATTGAACTCGACAACTCATTCTCCTCATTTAGACTCACTACAGACTGCTACTCAACATCTGGAAAACCTGACTCGACAAATTGCTCCTCGCTTCTTCAGAACTGAGACCAAGCAACG
>JACJNX010000177.1 GCA_014695255.1 Cyanobacteria bacterium FACHB-63 | reverse complement strand
CAACTCAGAGTTAGGAATGCCTTGATTGATCCAAAGCTGCAATCTCTCTTCAACTAACGCAGTGACCTGAACGCTGCGCGGATTTCCTTAGAAAAGAGCTGAGGCTCCTCCCACGCGGCGAAGTGACCGCCCTTGTCAGCCTCATGGAAGTAGCTCAAGTTGTGATAGGCACGCCGAGCCCACGTTTCTGGCGCTCGATAGATCTCCCCCGGAAATACCGTGATGGCGACCGGGAGCGAGATTTCGTCAGTCTTCTGCGCGATCGCGTTCAAGAGACTGGCTTTGTTCTCCCAGTACAGCCGAGCTGACGAGACGGCACTGTTTGTTAGCCAGTACAGCGTAATGTCGTCCAGCACCTCATCTTTCGTCGGGGACTTTTCGGAATTGCTGCTGCTGGATGTCCACTGCGCGAAGCCTGGATGCCCGAGCAGCCACGCCGCGAGTCCGGTTGGTGAGTCCGTCAGACCGTACCCGATCGTCTGTGGACGTGTGCCCATCATCAGGGCGTAGGCTCGGTCTTTCTTATTAAACATGTCAAGTGAGTTGAACGCCACGCGTTCCTTCTCGGAGAGTTCCGCTGGCCCAGGTCCGCCGCTGGCAAGCACTGGGGCTACGTCGGGGGGGATCGTCGCTGGTAAGTTGATGTGGATGCCGATTAATCCTGCTGGTGCCTGGCGCGCCATCGCGCTAGTGATGGGAGACCCCCAGTCGCCGCCCTGGGCAACGTAGCGGGTGTACCCAAGGTGCTGCATCAGTTGTGCCCAGGCTTGTGCAATGCGATCGGGGTCCCAACCAGTGCCCGTCGGCTTGCCGGAGAAGCCGTAGCCGGGAATCGATGGAATAACTAGATCGAAGGCATCCTCTGGTTGTCCCTTGTAGGCAGTCGGGTCGGTCAGCGGACCAATGACCTTTAGCTGCTCAATGACCGATCCGGGCCATCCGTGTGTGATGATCAACGGCAATGCGTTTGGGTGTTTGGAGCGGACGTGAATAAAGTGAATATCCAAGCCGTCAATGTTCGTTATGAACTGCGGTAAGGCATTCAGCTTTGCCTCAGCTTTCCGCCAGTCGTACTCCGTTCCCCAGTAACGGACGAGTTCCTTCATCGTCGCTAGTTGCACACCCTGCGACTGGTCGACGACCGTCTCCTGGTCAGACCAGCGAGTCGCCTTGATGCGTCGGCGAAGATCGTCGATCGCCGCTTGCGGGACATGGACGCGGAAGGGACGGATGGCATTGTCTGCGATCACCTTATCCGCAATCTGAGTTGGTACACTGATCTGGACGGGTTGCAGCGCAAGAGTGGGCAGTGCCAGAAACACCGTTGCTACCAGGAACCCGACGAGGAGTCGCGATAGGACGAAAGCACCTGAGGTGTGGGCTTTGGTCCTGTAACGAACTTTTTTCAGTTTAGACATGATGTTTTCTCCTTACTGCAAATCGTCCTCACGACGCAGGCTGAACCCGATCAGTAACTGTCAACATCGATGACAGCTTTGGCAAACTCCTGCGGTGCTTCTTGCGGCAGGTTGTGCCCGATGCCGCCTTTGATCGTGCGGTGCGAATATTTACCCGAAAATTTCTTGGCGTAGGAACTGGGATCTGGGTGTGGCGCGCCATTAGCGTCACTCTCTAGCGTGATGGTATGTACGGCGATCGCGGGGAATGCAGCCAGCCGCTTCTCAAACTCGTCATACTTCGGCTCGCCTTTAGCCAGTCCAAGCCGCCAGCGATAGTTATGGATCACGATGGCGACATGATCCGGGTTGTTGAAGGATGCGGCGCTACGATCGAATGTTGCGTCATCGAAGTTCCATTGCGGCGAAGCAAGCTTCCAGATGAGCTTGTTGAAATCGCGGCGGTATTTTTCATAGCCTGCACGCCCGCGATCGGTTGCGAAATAGAACTGGTACCACCATTGAAGTTCGGCTTGGGGCGGCAGCGGCATCTGGTTGACTTCAGGATTGCCGATCAAATAACCGCTAACAGAAACGAGTGCCTTGCAGCGATCGGGCCAGAGTGCCGCGATGATGTTGGCTGTTCGCGCTCCCCAATCAAACCCGCCAATGATCGCCTTCTCGATCTTGAGCGCATCCATTAAAGCAATGACATCGGCTGCAAGTGCCGACTGCTGCCCATTCCGGGGTGTCTCGCTCGAAAGAAAGCGCGTTGTGCCATAGCCGCGCAGATACGGGACGATCACCCGGTACCCCGCCGACGCTAACAGAGGAGCAACATTGACATAGCTGTGAATGTCGTAGGGCCAGCCATGCAGGAGGATTACCGGACGACCATTCGCGGGACCCGCTTCAGCGTATCCAACATTCAGGACACCGGCATCGATCTGCTTGAGTGAGCCAAATGATGTGTTTGTCCCCGACTTCATCATGGACGGAACAGCTGGTTTTGTTTGGCTTGATTGGGCGTTGGCAGAACCAAATCGATCGAGCTGTGTAGCCGCAATGGTCATGGCTGCAATGCTCAAAAAGCGGCGGCGTTGTTGGTTGATTTTTTCAAACATTTTCTAATCCTGTTCGCCGATCGTTTGGGCATAGGTTTTGCCGTACGGGTAGAAGAGTTCCTTGCGTCCTTCCTGCCACGCCGCCTTCAGTTCAGGTGTGGTGATGTCCCAGTCCGATCGGCATTTCTTAAGCACGGCGCGCAGGTCCTGACGCAACTCTTCGAGAGTGGGTCGCCCGAAGAACCAGTAGCCCATATAGATCTTGTGAATGACCCGACCCGGTTCCAGGACGATCGTGAAGGGGATCATGGGATTATGGAGCGGGTCGGTGTATTCGGCGATGTCAAGATCTTTCTGGATTTTGCGTCCCGCATCGGAGAGGAAGGGCCAGTGGGCACCGACACCGCTGCGATATTCATTTGTCTCAGTGATGTTGTCGGTACTGATCGTGACCAGACGGCAATAGCCAACCTCGATCTCACGATGGAGTTGAACCAATCCTTCAGCCTGTCGGCGGTCTTTGGGGCAGAATCCGCCGCGACTGAGGACGAGAATCATCGGATGTTGACCTTGCAGCTCAGAGAGCTTCCGGCGCTTCGTGGTGTGGTCGGGCAGTTCGTAGTCGGGGAAGACAGATCCCGGAACAATGTCAGAGCGCATAGGAAAACTCCTTAAATTCTGTTAGGGACAAACAGCTGTTTATCTGTGCATAAGATTTGACGGGTGCCGAAAAGGATGGTTTATCCTTGCACTTGTGAATGTGGAAGGGCTGCTTCTGATGTACCAACCTGCTGGCTCTGGTGACGGTGTTTCATCTTGCGCCCTTCTGCATTGACTTCTTAAAGCTGAGTCTGCCCGCCATCAACGGCGAGTTCCACTCCTGTAATGTAGGAGGCGTCAAATCTGTGAATGCTGTAGATCAAGTTATGGTCGAAGGCTTTTGGGTCTTGGTTTTAGGCATTGACTGGTACGATAATATTCGCGCCAGTCGATGCGCCGATCGGTTGCTTAATCGCGCAGGTAATGGCAGGTGTATCCGCCAGGATGCTTGCGTAGGTAGTCCTGGTGGTACTGCTCGGCGCTGTACCAGGTCGCGGCGGGTTCGATGCTCGTGGTAACCGGACGCTTCCAGCGCCCCGACTCTGCGACACGCGCAATGACGTGTTCTGCGATCGCCTGCTGCTCCTCCGTTTGCGGAAAGATCGCCGAGCGGTACTGCGTCCCGATGTCGTTGCCTTGGCGGTTGAGCGTCGTGGGGTCGTGCAGGCGGAAGAACCAGCGCTCAAGCAGATCCTCGAAGCTAAGCACCAATGGATCGAAGGTCACGCGGACTGCCTCGGCGTGTCCGGATCGGCTGTCGTGCGTGTCCTCATACGTCGGGTTCTCGAGCCAGCCGCCCGTGTAACCGACCTCGGTGTCGATTACGCCGCGCACCTCGCGTAGGATCTCCTCGACACCCCAAAAACAGCCACCGGCAAGCACGGCCACCTCTACTCGTTGTGCAGCGGTCGTCACCGAGTGAGCGGCTCCATCCTCGTTCATGTCGCTTGGTTGGTTTCCGGCAGTCGCGTAGCCTCCACCCCACCAGTTCGTGACGAACGCTGCATACTCGTCGGCAGCATCCTCCCACGTAAAATGCCCCGCTTCGAGGACGGCAAGTTTGCTCGCGGGCAGCCGTTCGAGGAGAAACTCCGCGTTGACCAGAGGCACGACGTGATCCCGTCGTCCGGCGATGATCAGCACTGGCGTTTGGATCATCGGTAGCAGACCAGCAAGGTCGGGGAGCTGCGTCGGATACGCACGCACGTAGCGCATCGACTCGATGAACCGTTCGCCCTCATAGGACGAGAGGTAATCCTCGCGTGCGGCATCGGTCGGCGTGTATCGCTCGAACTTCGCGATCGCTGCACTGACAACCTGTCGCCCGTCGAGGTGGCGGTACGGTTCAAGGTCGGGGGCTTCGACCCACTCCTTCAACAGTCCGCCTAGCTGTAGTGGAACTGCCGCGCCCCCGCTCCCGACCACGAGACTATGCAACCGTCCCGGGTAGAGGGCTGCGGCGAAGAGTGCAGCATTGGTGCCGACGTCAGGTCCGACAACGTGCGGCTGCTCCAGCCCGAACGCATCGGCGACGCGCACGATAAACTCGCCCATCGCGCGCGACGACATGAGCCCATCGCGGCGCTCGGAGTGTCCGAAGCCTGGAAGGTCGATCGCCACAAGGTGCGTGTGCTCGGCAAGCCGCAACCACGTTGGCTCAAACGCATACAAGCTCTCTGGCCACGGACTGAGCAGGAGAGCATGCACACCTCGCCCTGGGTCCGCACTCTCCGCATAACGGATGGATAGCCCGTCAATGGTGCGGAATTGCGGTTGGATGGGTGTGGGCAACGAGACGGTATTGGGTTGATTTCTCCCGATCGCATTCTCATCAAATGCTTGCCCGTTGTTTCGTTGTGTAACTTCTGATTGAGTCATGATGTCATTCTTTTGAGTAGTTTTGGATTTTTTGGGTTTGTGGGTGGTGAGCCAACTAGCGTAGCGATCGAACCGTCAAGCCGCGACTTGACTGGGCGTAAATTCAGCAGCGTACAATTTCACAAAGTCGTACATGCTCGTCGGCGTCTTGCCAGTGAGCTTAAACAGGTCATCCGTCATGCGGTCATACCGCCCTTGCGCGTGAAGTTCAGCCATCACTGCGAGGTGGTTGACGAGGTGCGTTGGCACCCCAAACCGACGAAGCGTATCAGTCCACTCGGAGAGCAGCACGTCGCGGTAACGAATCGTGCGACCGAGTGCTTTCGAAAACGCGCGCGCATAGTGGTCTAGATCGGCTGATTCAAATCCGGTCAGATTGTAAACCTGACCAACGTGCGGGGCAGGGTCATCGAGGATCACGGCAACAGCGCGCGCCACATCAACCGCCGAGATTGGCGAGGTCTTGCTATTACCCAGCGGCAGCGCCAGTTCGTTGTTATCCCGGACACTATTGGCGGCGAGACGCAGGAAGAAGCCTTCGAGGAAGACCGTCGGTCGCACTGTGACGATCGGTAGCCCCGACCATGCCAATGCCTGTTCTGCAAGCCAGTGCAGCTTGTGCTGTGGGCTATCTGTGGTCTCAGTGATGCTCATCTGCGTCACCGTCATCTGCGACATGTTCACGAACGCTTCGACGCCATGGTGCTTCGCCACCGCAGCAGTGTTGACCGTAGCTTCGAGATACGCTGCCGAGACTGACATGCCGAAATAGATGCGCTTAACACCTTCGATCGCCCGGTGCATCGAGTCCAGATCAGTCAAGTCGCCCAGCACAACCTCGGCACCAAGCTGGCGCAGAGCTTCAGCGCGTTCATCCTCCCGCCGGACCAAGGCGCGCACCTGATGCCCTTTGTCGAGCAGCATTGCAGTGAGGTTGCGACCGATCGCACCGATATCGCCAGCAGCTCCGGTTACGAGAATGGGGCTATCCTGTGTAGATTTTGTCGTCATCATCATTTACCTTCTTGTCACTCGTTGCGAGGACGTATCTGTCTGCGGGATCAACCAAACGTGAACGCAAAAGCCTCTACCCCAGCATCTAGAAACTCGATCTCGAACTGTCGATCGGTGATGGGCTGCGGCTGCCGAATCAGTTGATACAACCGCTGTTCGGTAACCGTGCCTTTGCCTCGCTCATCAACATCAAGTCCGCGAGCCGCGACTGCCGGCTGTCCGTCTATGAGCACACGAAACCGCACAGACGTGCCTGGCTCAGCCGGACCCATGACGAGATGCAGGTCGCGGGCGTGGAAGCGATCC
Source organism: Cyanobacteria bacterium FACHB-63 (assembly GCA_014695255.1). Taxonomy (GTDB): domain Bacteria; phylum Cyanobacteriota; class Cyanobacteriia; order Leptolyngbyales; family Leptolyngbyaceae; genus Leptolyngbya. The sequence continues at coordinate 16,871 of JACJNX010000177.1, read as the reverse complement.
GCGATCCGCCCACCGGGCTTATTCAAAACAATGGCTTGTCTGCCAATGGTCCAATCACCCAAAAGTGCCCATTGATTAAGTTTCAATTGCGCAGGGGCGGTATATAAACGAGGCTGGTTGCGCACCGCACCAGGAAACGCAAAATTCTCTGTTCTTTCGTAGCCGAGGTAGTTTTCAGGCGATCTCAAGCTGTTCCAATCGGCGGCAGCCTCAAAACCGTGAGCCTCGACTTCGAGCGTTTCCTGAGCAACTCGTCCAGTTCCAGACTCAGACAGTAGCTGTTGAATAATCCGTTCTGATTGTTCATACTCACCCTCGCCGAATTGGTGGTGACGGATCCGTCCTTGCGTGTCGATAAAGTAGAGGGCTGGCCAATAATGGTTTGCGAACGCACGCCACACTGCATAGTCGTTATCTACGGCGATTGGATAGTCAATTCTCATATCCATCAAAGCTCGGCGGACATTATCGATATTCTTCTCGAATTCAAATTCCGGTGTATGTACACCAATAACTATGAGTCCTTGATCCTGATACTTCGCGGCCCACGCCCGCACATAAGGGAGTTGGCGCAGCCAATTGATGCAGGTATAAGTGCAAAAGTTGATGAGTACGACTTTTCCACGCAGTTCGTCCACAGTTAATGGCTGCGAATTAAGCCACGCGATCGCGCCGACCAGCGCAGGCAGTTCGCCTTCAATCGGTAGCTCAGCTGTTGCTGACGCAGCCTGCTGTTTAGTACAGGCGAGCCTGCCAAGCTGGGTGGCAGCAATAGTTGTAAGCATGGTTGTTAGAAAGTAGCGACGATTATGATTAATTTTTTCGAACACGTGCCGACCTCCCTGTAGTTGTGCTCCGTAGGCACGATGGAATTAGAAGACCGCGACAGTCCTTTCCTGATCAACGACCGCGCGCGAGACATCAGACTTGGGGGGCACGATGCGCTCATGAATGGGTGATGCGGGCGTTCGATCGATCAGTAGACTGAGCAGTTCGGGGCGGTTGTAATGGCCGCGGGCGTCCATGAGCCGCTTGCGGGCATCGATCTGGGCAAAGTCAAGCTCGGCAATCACTTCGCCTTCGTCCGCTTTGAGCGGCTCACCGATGATCTGGCCGTCGGGACTCACGAGCGCCGTGAAGCAGCCACCCGAAATCGGACCGAGCGGGCAACCCGTGTCCTTCATGATCTGAGCCTGCTGATCGGCATCCAACCACGCGGTTGCACAGACAACAAAGCAGGCGGATTCAAGGGCGTGCTGGCGAATGTTAATTTCCGCTTGTTCCGCGAACAGCGGACCGGCGAATGAGCCGGGGTACATCGCCGAGTGGATTTGCTCACCATCGGCGATCAGGGCGTACCGTACCAAAGGATTGTTATGCTCCCAGCAGGCAAGTTGTCCGATGCGCCCAACAGTACTATCAACAGCGCGCAAGCCCGAGCCGTCCCCCTGTCCCCAGAGTATCCGCTCGTTATAAGTCGGCGTCAGCTTACGGCGGCGCTGGATCAGCGTCCCGTCTGCGTCGAAGAGAAGCTGGGTATTGTAGATCGAGCCACCGTCGCGCTCATTGACGCCGATCGAAACGACCATGTTTGCTTCCTTCGCGGCTTCGGCGATCGCCCGGGTTTCAGCAGACGGCACTGTAACCGACTCTTCAAGCAACCTTAGATGTTCCTTTGCTAACGCGAACGGGGCTAACACGTAGGAGAAGTAGGGATAATAGGGAATGATGGTCTCGGGAAAGGTTGCGAACTGAACGCCCTGTTGGCCCAGCTCACGGATCTTTTTCACGACCTTCTCAACGGTACCCTGCCGGCTGTATAGCACGGGGCTGATCTGCACGGCGGCGGCTTTAACTTTCATAATTTACTGTTCATGTCAGGGGATAACAACGATCTTCGGTAACAGCCGATTTCCTAAAATCAGCCGAATCTGATATGGGGTTCAGCGCAGCGATCGGAACCCTGCCCTAAGTTCCTGAGCAAAAATCATTGGCTGCTCCCAGGCTGCGAAGTGTCCACCTTTGGCGAGTTGGTTGTAATAAATGAGCTTGGGATACGCCCGCTCGGTCCAGCTTCGCGGAGCCTCATATTGCTCGCCGGGGAAGACGCTCACCGCTACGGGAATGGAGACGCCCTTAGTGTTGAAAAAGCCACCCTTGTATTCCCAATAGAGACGGGATGCAGAGACCGCCGTGTTGGTCAGCCAGTAGAGGGTGATGTTGTCAAGGATCTCGTCGCGTGTCAGTTCGCCTGTAGCGCTGGTCGTCCGGTTCAGAGCCTCGACGACTGCCGCCGCTGGTTGACCGCCAGCATCATTGTGGTCTAGAAGCCAGGCAGCGAGTCCGACGGGTGAATCTGCAATTCCATACAAGGTTTGCGGGCGCGACGCCATTATCCTGGCGTAGTCAACTTGCTTGAACGTTCTGATCAGCTGCTCATAGGCACGCCGTTCTGCAGCTGAGAGACCAGAGGGCGCTGGGCTACCTGTTTGGAGCGCCCTATCAATGTCAGCTGGAACGGTGGCAGGCATGTTAGTGTGGATGGCAAGCAATCCGGCCGGAGCCTGCAAACCCATTTGGTCAACGACAAACGCACCCCAGTCGCCACCTTGAGCGACGTAGCGGGTGTAACCGAGACGCTTCATCAACACATCCCAGGCGCGACCCATGCGCTCAGGCCCCCAGCCCGCTGTAGTTGGCTTGCCGGAGAAGCCGTAGCCTGGCATTGACGGAATCACCACATGGAAAGCGTCCGATGCGCTCGCGCCATGGGCCGTGGGATTGACCAGTGGATCGATGATCTTTAGCTGCTCGATAATTGAGCCAGGCCATCCGTGCGTGACGATGAGCGGTAAGGCGTTCTCATGCTGCGAGCGAACGTGGATGAAATGAATGTCTAACCCATCGATCGCAGTGATGAAGTGCGGCAAAGCGTTCAACTTGGCCTCGACCTTGCGCCAGTTGTAATCTTTCGCCCAATAGCGTGCGAGTTCTTGCATTGTCGCGAGCGGTAATCCCTGCGACAGGTCAGTGACAGTCTCCTTTTCGGGCCATTGCGTCGATGCAATGCGGCGACGGAGGTCGACGAGTGCCTTTTCCGGCATGTTGATGCGAAAGGAGCGAATTGCAGTAGGGTCGGTGGTCTGCGCGGTTCTGGGTTGAGTCGTGGCGGTCTCGGGTTTCGTTTGGCTTGATTGGGCATTGGCAGAACCAAATCGACCGAGCTGTGTAGCCGCGATCGTTATGCCCGCAATACCCAGAAAGCGGCGGCGTTGATGGTTGATTTCGTCGGACATTGATCTTTCTCCGATTGGATCGAACTGAAGTTACTTATTGTCTGTCTGCATAACTTGGCTGTGATAGGGGGGCGAGTTGTGGGGTTGTCCAGAACCCGCCCTGGCAGATGCTAATCTGACCGAATCATTTGGAAAGAACAGGCAAAATCTCTTCCATATAACGGTCTGCTGCAGCCGCAGCCTCTTCTGGGCTGCTGCCATTCTGACGTGCACTCAGATAGGGCGCATACCAATCCCACCAGTTATGCTCGCCGTGAGTCTTCTCATAATGGTCGTGGCGCTCTGCCGTCTCGTGAAGCAGGGTTGCAAGGGTTGAAACATCTGCTTGTGGAGAGTCCCATAGGCGGCCAGGAAGCCGCGTTGTGATTTCTTGGAGCAACCAGACGTTTCCATCCGGATCTTCAAACGAGGCAAATGAGAAGTAGGAGCGACCTTCCGGGTCACGTCCGCTGACGCGCGGGTTTTCCACAGCGTTGTTGAAGGGACCGCCAGCGTAGTGGAAGATTTCGCTCACATTGACACCACGATCGCTCAAGTCTTTGCGGGCAGCGTCGAGGTCGTCTACAGCGAGAACCAAGTTTTGCACCGAGCCAGGATTGTTCTGAGCGACTCCCTTGCCGAAGATGATCGAGGCGTCCGAGTTAGGCGGTGTCACATGCACGTTGCGGTAGCCACCCTCCGCAAGGTCAATGTCGAGTCGCCAGCCAAGATTCTCGTAGAATGCTTTGGTGCGCTCGACGTCGGAAACGTTAAACACCACGACTTCGAGCTTCATGTTTGGACGGTTTACTTGATTGCTACTCATCTTGTTCTCCTTTATGTTGGTAAGTTTGTTTTTCAGATTGGTTACTTTTCATTCTTCGGTAATTGCCCCATACACACCACTCAAGTTCGTTGAGTTAACACGCGACTTAGATATATGCGCGCCAAGGAAACGTGCAGTGGTTTTATGGCGCGATTGAGACTGTTTTTACGGTGGCTTGCAGCTGGTGTTCGAGCTGTAGAATTTCCGATGCCCGCTCCCCGATGACCACGCAGGGAGCCATCGTGTTACCAGCTGTTACTCGCGGCAGAATCGATCCATCCGCGATCCGGAGATTGTCGATTCCATACACTTTCAGGTTGCTATCCACCACCGACATCGAATCTTGACCCATCTTCGCGGTACAGGTTTCGTGCCAGAAACTCGTCGCCGCATCTCGAATAAAGCGTTCGAGTTCAGCCCCTTTCAAATTACCTGGCATGATTTCACGCTTGGCGAACGGACGCAGCGGAGCAGAGTTACCGACTTCACGGCAGAGTTCTACGCAGGCGATCGCGGTTTTGAAATCATCCGGATCAGACAGCGTGTTTGCATCAATCAGAATCGGGTCGGATGGATCGGCTCCCGTCAGGCGCAGACAGCCTCGGCTTTTCGGGTGTGAAAGCGCCCCAAATAGCGTCCAGCCTGCACTAGGCAGCCCAAACCGAACAGCATTCTCAGCAGTGGTTTTTGGCACCTCAGCCTGACAGACAAATAAGTCCGGACTGTCAAGCCCGGCTTGGCTGGTCGAGAAAAAGATTGTTTCGGAGAAGTTGTTCCTGGGTTCGAGAGCGGTTTCATATTCCCAGACACAATCAAATGCAACGTGGTCTTGAAAATTCTGCCCCACACCGGGAAGGTGCTGCACGACAGGAATTCCACATCGCCGCAACTCAGCCTCATCGCCGATACCCGATTGCATCAGCACTTTCGGTGTATGGATTGCACCCAACGACAGCACGACTTCAACTGCCGCACCAATGCGATAGATCGCGTCATGATAAGCGATCTCCACGCCTGTGACCCGCTTGCCCTGGAACGTCAGCCTTGTAACCAGTGCATGACTGAGAACGGTTAGGTTTGGTCGATCCATATAAGGGTAGACGTAGGAGCGGAATATCGATTGGCGCTTGCCATCGCGGACTCGCACATCGCTGATAGAGGCGCCCTTCGCCGCTTCCATCATGCGTCCGTTCGGATTTTGAAACGTAGGAATCCCAACCGATCGCGCTGCTTCGACCGTTGCGGGTGCGATCGGATTTGGCTCGGGTGCGGGCTGGACAAAGACCGGACCTCCCGTTCCGCGATACATTGGGTCCGGCGCACCATGCCAATCTTCCAGGCGGCGATAAATCTTCAAGATGGATTCATAGCTCCAAGCCGGATCGTTGGCTTCGGAGGCGAAGAAATCCCAATCCTGCCGGTGTCCGCGGGCCCAAACCATGATGTTGATGCTCGATCCACCGCCAAGTACCTTGCCCATCGAGAACGGAATCGAACGACCATTCACATGTCGATTCGGCTGACCCTGGAAGCTCCAGTCGAGAGCGCTGCCCAGGTTTATCGGCCATTGATTCGCTTCCATAACACTTGTCACATCATCACTGCCTCCAGCTTCAATCAGCAGAACGCTGACATCGGGATTCTCGGCCAGTCTACGGGCAACCACCGAGCCAGACGATCCAGAACCACAAACAATAAAATCGTACTGGTGCCTTAGCTCGGCGGTGAGCTTGCGCTGGTTGCTGCGAACCCGTTCGGCGAAAATATCGCGGTTATCAGTCTCACGTTGATAGGTCTCCCGCTGATCCTTAAAGGACTCGTTCTCAAAATTCGTCTTCATCGCGTCTACCTCGCTTTCAAAATCGAATTAACTGAGGTTGCTTCTTGTCCGTTTCCATCACCGCTTTATGAGCATGCTCATAAAGCGGTGATTTAAGAAATTGTTTGCAGCATCTTGTTCTGCCTGGATTGTGTTGACAAACCAATGCTGAATTCGCTGGGATTACGTGTTATCTGTCCATATTGTTTAGTTGTGACGATGGAGAGGAGGCTACATGTTAGATGCTACGGGTCAAGTGATGGAACTCGACCCACCGCTCACTTCACCGAGGAAAAGGCAGTCGGGGCCAACAACTCACTGCTGATGTTCTGTATGAGTTGACCGTCCTTCTCGGTTTCGGTGCTGATCGCGATCCATTCGGGATCGGAGAGGAATGCGCTCCAGCGCTCCTGTCGCTCAGCCATGCTGTCCCAAACAAGCATATAGGTGAGTTGCTGGTCGCTCTCGCCGATTAACGTTGTCCAAAATCCAGCCTGACGAATGCCATGCTTTTCCCAAATTTGTAACGTGTGTTTCTGGAAGCGCGAAAGCAGCGCGGGTAGGCGTCCGGGCATGGCATGATAAATGCGTAATTCGTAGATCATGTCTTTAATGCCCCGCACTCTGACCACCATCGACGTGCAGGATTTCACCCGTCACAAATTTGGCTGACTCGAGGTAGAGGATTGCATCGATGACATCGGAGATCTCGCCCATGTGACCGATCGGGTGCAGGGCATCGAGCTGTGCATGGGTCTCGACGGGATGCATGGGCGTCTTGATCGTACCCAGCGCGATCGCATTCACCCGGATACCGCGTCTGGCATACTCGATCGCCAGCGACTTAGTTGCAGCATTCAGCCCACCCTTCGTCAGTGATGCGAGCACAGAGGGTACACCCGCGATCGCGTTATCAACCAGACTCGTCGAGATCTGCACAATATGTCCGCTCCCCTGCTTCTCCATCTCGGCAATCGCGAGTTGCGTCATGTGAAAGAAGCCAGTGACATTAGTATCCAGGTATGCTGCGTAGTCTGCCTCGGTGTACTCGGTAAAGGGCTTAGCGATGAAGATGCCAGCGTTGTTAACAAGAGTGTCAATGCGCCCAAACCGGGTCATACCTTCGACGATCGCACGCTCGGCAGTTTTTCGATCAGCAATGTCGCCGGACACTGCTACGACTCCATCGTCATCTGAGGGTTGAATTGAGCGTGAGGTTGCAATCACTCGATAGTTGTGATCGCGGTATGCCTTAACAAGAGCTGCACCGATGCCCTGCGATGCGCCGGTAATAATCGCAACTTTCTGTTCAGTGCTCATGGTAAAACTCCTTTGGAAATACTGTGTGATGGAAATACTGTGTGACTGTTGCAGCTCATACCAATTTGAGAAATAGATACTGCCATGATTTACCGAAACTCGTATGTAATGGAGCTTTCACAATCCAAAATCGCAAATCTAAAATCCCAAATGGTATCAGGCGATGGTTTAAGCTGCGATGCGGTGGTCATGGTCGGTGCTGGTCGCGACTGGCAGCCATGCTTCGATGTCCTGTGCCATTTTCGCAGCACTGCTTCGGTAGAAGCCAACAGCGTCGTTGCCAGCAGGCAAATGCAGTGGTGGACGTTCGGTATTGGCAAGTTGAAGAATCACCTGAGCAAACTTTTTCGGATCACCAGGCTGGTTCTTGTGTAGCGCATCGGCTCCGCTCCGCATTGGTCCTACTGTTTCCTGATAATCATCAATGATGGTTTTAGCAGCAACATAGGATTCAGTGCTCAGAAATTCGGTACTAAAAAGACCGGGAGCCACTACCGTAACGTGGATGCCGAGCGGTGCTAGTTCAACTGCTAGCCCTTTCGAGAGACCTTCGACCGCAAACTTGGTGGAGCCATACAATCCCCAGCCCGGAATGGCATCGTAGCCAAACAAAGACGAGATATTGATGATGTGTCCAAACTTTTGCTGGCGCAGGTACGGCAACACAGCACGCGTCACGTTGAGCAAACCAAACACGTTGGTATCATATTGTTTGCGGACTTCGGCATCCGTGAACTCTTCGGTCGCACCAATCATGCCAAACCCAGCATTATTGACTAGAACATCGATCCGATCGAAACGAGCAATGCCTTGCTTGACCGCCGCTTGCACTTGCTCTTCCTGGGTGACATCCATCTGCACCACGTACAGATCCGGGTGGTTGTTTAGGCTAGCGGCAAGTTGTGCGGGCTGGCTGCGAACCGTTGCCACGACTTGATCATCCGCTGCCAGGGCTGCTCTGGTAACTTCTAACCCAAATCCTCTAGAAACTCCGGTAATGAACCATACTTTTTGCGTTTTCATGGTGTGTCCTCTTTAGGTGTGGTCTAGTGTTTTTGTTTTAGGTTGGTGAGCTTGCTGCCCACCTCGATTAATTTCATTCTTCTGCAATCGCCCAATGCAAACCACTCAAGTTCTTTGAGTTAAACCGCGACTTAATCATCCGGATTGGAAGAAAGCAGTAGGACGTGAAGTTGTGAGACCTGATATGCTTCAGGCGAGCTACGTGATGAAGTAATTCTGGATTGTCTTACTCACGCACATAACGTTGAGTGATATCGGCAACGGTAATGTTGTTATCATCCCGACTAACTGAAATTGTCAGAACTTCCTAGTTCAATTTCCTAGCAGTTTGGTGTGTTGGCGGCACAGGTGACAAGTCCGATGCACTTCTAATTGAATGGAATAGTGAGAGGCATCGTGACAACAGGCGCAATAATTAGATTGATTGTCTTTGTCACTTCCTCAATTGCTAACATAATGCCACGCTCCTTTGGATAAGGCGTTATACCGCCCCCAGTAGTAAAAATCCTTGCAATTTTGCGTTTAATAACTTAGATAGGGGAATTAAGTTTGGCAGTCATCGTCACGAGTTTGCTGCCAAGTTGCACGATACTTGTTTGTTGAGCTTCATCCTTCAAATTGCCATTATCATCAAACGCTTGATAAGCGTTGCTAATTGCCTGCTGATCGGGCAACACCAAAACCCCAATGTTGCCAAGAATAGAACGGACATGAACTAATCCTCGTAAGCCTCCCAAAACTCCAGGAGAGGCACTCATTAACACCGCAACCTTGTCTGCGAAACACTCCAATGGAGGTTCGCCCGGTTCAGAACGCGATGCCCAATCGATCGCATTTTTCAGCAGTGGGGTGATCGAACTGTTGTATTCTGGGCAGGCAATCAGGAAGCCCTGATGCGCTTTCATCAGGTCCTTGAGCTTGAGGACATTCTCTGGCAGCCCCTCGGCCTCTTCCAAATCCCCGTCGTAGAGTGGTAAGGGCAGATCGCGGAAATCCAGGTAGGTCACTTCTGCACCTGCGGCTTTAGCTCCTTCAACGGCAATTTTCACCAGTTTTTTGTTGACAGAATCTCGGCGAGCACTCCCGGCAAAAGCGAGAATTTTGGCAGTAATCATGAATTTCTCCTTTCTAGTTTTCACACGATGAGTCTATGGTTCTTGAGTTTTGAGCCATCCGCAGTGAGTTGTGAAAACTGTTAACTGGCACGAGCCACAGTGGTGCTAACTGTCCATTCCAGCGATCGCGGTTGAAAATTTAGTTCGCGTTTTGCCTTGGCATTCGATGCACCTCGCATCTGAGTCTGGTAGTAAACACTATCAGCACCGCCCTCCATTTTTAGAGCATCTTCAACCGATACTCGCGGCGGGGGTGGAGCATTCAGCGATTGAGCAAACGCAGGCAGCCAGTCGCGCACTGCTAAAGGCTGATCATCGACAATCAGATAAACACCAGGATTGCCCTGCTCGGCGGCGGCAACAGTGGCGATCGCGGCATCCTCAATGTGTATCCACGACCAGACCCCTTCCCCATTCCCGACAATTGGAAACTGTTGCTGCCGCACCTGTTGCCCTACATCGCCATCCGGGTTGAACCAGGTGCCGGGTCCGTAGAAGAAGCCATAGCGTAAGGCAATTCCTTCTAGGTCGGGCGTTTGCAGTAAACGATGTTCAGTGTCAAGGACAAGACGAGCATCGGCGGCAACGGCGGGGGAGGCATCAAGCGATAACGGTGTTTCCTCATCTGCCAATCCAGCACCAGGAATTCCCCAGAAGGCCATCGACTGTTTCAGAAAACGGCGCACCCCTGCTGCCTTTGCTGCCGCCAGCACATTGGCTCCTCCCTCTGACCGAATCCGCGTATTCAGAGCTGCTGTCGCATTCATGGATTCGCGAGTGTAAGTCTTAGGTAGAGCGGTGAGTTGTTCAATCACCACCTCTGGTTGAGCGCGAATGACAGCCGCTTTAACTGACTCTGTGTCGAATACATCTGCGATCGCCGGTTCGATTCCCTGTGCCGCTAAGGACTGTGCTCTTTCTTGGGTGCGGGTCAGCGCGACAACATTGTGTCCTCTGGCAAGTAATTGGTCGATCGTTGGGCGGCCGATCGCACCTGTTGCCCCGGCAACAAAAATCTTCATCTGTGAAATCTTCCAAAACGTGTTGACTAGTACAGCACTACATTGCGTTGATCGATGTCCCGTTACCGTCCAGGAAGTCGTGTCTTCACTTCTTGGAGCACCCAACCATTGCCGTCTGGATAGCTGAACGAGGCATAGGAGGCATAGTCGCGGCGCTTCGGATCAGGACCCGGTACCCGTCCCTCAGTTCCAGAGTGGTGGAAAATCCCTCCGATGTCGTGGAACACCTCACTCACCTCGACACCCCGCTCAACGAGTTCGGCACGGGCGGCCTCGATGTCGTAAACGATGAGGTATAAACCTTGAACTGAACCCGGCTCGGCTAACGACACTCCTTTACCGAAGATGATTGAGCACTCCGATCCGGGGGGAGTCAATTGCACCACCCGGAAGCCATTCTCGCCAGGAAAGTCGGCATCAAGTCGCCATCCCAACGTTTTATAGAAGTCTATGGAGCGATCGACATCGGCAACGGGTATCACTACAACTTCAAGTTTCATGTTTTGGCTGTTTACAGGATTGCTACTCATCTTGATCTCCTTTGGATTGGTGGATTGGATATTCAGATTGGTTACACTTATTCTTCTGCGATCGCCCAATCCAAACCACTCAAGTTCTTTGAGTTAAAACGCGACTTAATCATTCGGATTGGAGGAAAGCAGCAGGAAGTGAAGCCGTTAGACCTGAGATGGTGAATTTAGCTTCGGTGTACCAAAGGTTAGGATGAATTGAATTGATATAGCGGTACTTATCAAAGTTAGGACGGAGTGCAGGGGTTTCGCCCCAGCTGGGGGCACAGTCTCCACACTCTCTTTGTCTTAAGCTCAATGCGTAGCGCTGTACCTCTAATCCATCTGATTTGAAGTTAAAGTCATGAAACGCTCCTCATGAAAACCTTCGTTGATAATCGTCAAAAACGTTAGTTAACTGCCGCCACAATAGCTGCTATCAATTGCTCAACAGTCCGACGCTTGCGATAACGAGCCTCATTAACAAACAAAGCTGGTGCAACTTCTACCCCACTTCGATATCCACCCTGAATGTCTGCAATGATGTGCTCGACATAAACTCCTTTAGATAAGTCTTGCAAAAAACGAGGAATGTCAAGTCCCAAACGATTTGCATATTCCACGAGGTATCCATTCTCCAACGCTTGTTGATGGATAAAAAGCATCTCATGCATCTGCCAAAACTGACCTTGCATTGCTGCTGCTTCCGCTGCTTCCGCTGCCCTTTGAGCATGAGGATGAATCTGTATTTGGGGAAAATGACGAAAGATAAAACACACATCATTTTTCTCGAAAGAAGAACTTAACTGCTGTTGAGCAGCTTTAATCAACCGATAGGCATTTGCACTTTGAAAACATTCATAATCTCCATACATGATGAGTACAACACTGGCGTTTAGCACACCTTGAATGTGATCCTGAATTGAAGGTGGGACTAACAAGGAATGATGCTCATGATCATCAGCCATCTTCTAGACCTGTCAAGCAAACTTAAACCCTGCAACTAAACTGCTGTTAGCGTTCGCATGAATTCAATATAGGTAATTGATACCTATCTGTCGTCCCCTGAGAGTCTAAATTCTGCACGGTCTAAAGATTGGTGAAGCCCTCCGACTAAAGTAGTAGCCGATCTCCGACTTTAGTCGGAGATCGGATCTTAACTAAAACATAATCTATAACCTGACAAGTCCACGTTTGATACCAACAATAACGGCTTGCGTGCGATCGCTCACTCCCAGCTTGTTCAAAATATGAGTCACATGGGATTTGACAGTGCTCTCACCAATATTTAAGGCAGTTCCAATATCTTGATTACTCAACCCCTGCGCTATTAAACGGAGCACTTCCAACTCTCGTTCACTGAGTACTGGAATGTTCATCCGCTCTACCAATTTCCTCCCTACAACCGGAGAAACGTACTGCTGACCACCATGAATCACACGAATGACATTCAGAAGTTCATTTGGTTTAGCATCTTTAAGCAGATAACCCTGAGCCCCTGCCTGCAATCCTCGATAAATATCTTCATCTCCGTCATAGGTGGTTAGCACAATAATTCGCGCTGACTTAAATTCAGCACAAATCGCAGTAATGGCTTCAACTCCTCCAATTCCTGGCATTCGTAAATCCATGAGAGTGACATCAGGCTGGTGTTCACGATACAAGTTGATTGCCTGCTGCCCGTCCTCCGCTTGAGCAACCACTATCATTTCTGGATCGTAGTTAATGATGTTTGCCAATCCTTCTGCAACGAGGGAGTGGTCATCAACAATCAGAACCCGAATTTTAGTGGATTGACTCATGACGATTTTCACCCCCGATTGATAGTGACAACAATTTCTGTTCCTTGTCCAGGTTGACTTTGAATTGTTAACTGTGCGCCAATTCGCTCTGCCCGTTCGCTCATTCCCAACAAACCAAAGCCACCTAGCGATGAAATGCTTCCAACCCCAAAGCCCTGTCCATCATCTTTAACGCGCAAAAGACATTGAGAATCGTCATACATTAGCCCAACCAAAATTTTACTAGCATTGGCGTATTTGATGGCGTTTGTTAAAGCTTCCTGACCAATTCGGAGTAAGCAATCTTCCACTTCGGACGGTAGAGAGTAAACTCCCCCCTTGCTTTCGTAGAGCAAAGTGGTTTTGGTCGTTGACCGCATTTGAGCCACAAGGCGATGTAGCGCACTCTGTAAGGTACTCTCTTCCAACAACTGAGGGCGGAGCGCTACCACTGAACGCCGAGCTTCAGCAAGTCCGGTTCGCGCTAGTTCATCAATTTTTTCCAGCCTTTCTAGATAGATCTGAGCAGATCCCGAATCATCAACTAGCATTTGTGTTGTAGATCCCACATGAAGCAAAATGCCTGTAAACGCCTGCGCTAAGGAATCGTGAATTTCTCGTGCCATGCGGTTGCGTTCTTCCAGAATCGAGGCTTTTTCGGCACGTCTGCGATCGCTGATGTCTGTAATCAGCCCATAGTATCCTCTCACCTGCTCATTAGCATCAAAATCAGGGATGAAGACCGCACTGATGTATCGTTTACCAATTGGAAAAAGGATTTCTGCTTCCAAGGGGACGGTTTGCCCTTCAAACACCTGATTAATATAGGGCTTAACCCGCTGATAAACCGCTTCACCGAGGAGTTGGCGAACAGTTTTGCCCAAAATCTCATTACGGCTACGGTTAAACCAGACTTCATAAGTCCGGTTGATAAATTGATAGCACCGATCGGCGTTTACATAACTGATTAGAACCGGAAGAGCGTCAGCGATTAGCCGAAGTTCCTGTTCTCGACGGCGCAGTTTTGTTTCACTTTGCTGTAAAGCGGCTGTCCGTTCTGCAACCTGTTGTTCCAGGGTACGGTTGTAGTCAGCGAGCAGCTTCTCTGCTTGTTTGCGCTCAGTAATGTCTTGAAAGGTTACGATCGCATAAACCACATTCCCCTGTTCATCAAAGACTGGAGTACCCCATCCCTCCACTGGAATTCTTGTACGTTGGTGGAGAATTTCCATATCATCAATTCTGGTGCGTTCACCGCTCAACGCCCGAATGATCGGTAGGCTCTCATTCGGATAGGGCTGATCTGTGCCTGCCAAGTAGAGTTGATAAGACTCTGCAATATGATCCCGTGGTATGGAGGGGTCAATCCCTTTGCCCATTAGTTGAATTGCCCGTTGATTGGCGTAGTAAGGGCGACCCGTCGCATCCAATACTGCAACACCCACTGGAATCGCTTCTAAGAACTGGGTCATCTGACTTTTGCTGGCGCGCTGCTCTGCGTACAGTTTGGCATTCTCGATCGCGATCGCTACTTGAGTAGAGAATAGATTTATAAGTTGCGATCGTTCTGCTGTGAATGCTCCAGTTACCAAGCGATTTTCCAGATACAGCACACCAATCAGATTGCTTTTATTCAGCAATGGCAAACCCAAGACTGATTGAACTTGATGCTGTTGAAGATAGGGATCATTGATGAAATTGCCTTCATGCGTTGCATTATTGAGGATGACTGTTTCATGAGTCCGAATCACATAATGAATAATAGATTCAGGCAAACGATTCGCCATTGGAACCGATTGCAACACTTGTGTCGTACAAACGCTTTCCCCATCGCGCAGTTCGCAAGCTGCCTCAATCGTCCACTCCCCTGCATTTTCTAAAAGTAGACATCCAGTTTGCGCCCCAGCATTCTCAATTAGGATCTGCATTAAAGAATGAAGTAACTGTTCTAGCTCAATCTCACTTGAAATCGCTTGAGATACTTTCATCACCGCTGCTAAATCAAAAGCAACCTGTGAGGTGTTAGAAATCGTTCTATCAGTGGTGTGAACTGGTATAGGAGGCAAATTTAATGACTGAGAAAAAAACTGAGGATAGCGAGTCTCTAAATCTTTAGCTTTTGCGATCGCGCCCCACCGCTCATAGCAATAATGGGCTTCTTTCATGTAGAGTTGGGCAAACTTTTCTCGACCACGAGCCAAGTAATGTTTGGCAGCTAACTCATAGCTTAAGGCTTCTTCTTGAAGATACTCGTTTTCTTTAGCACTTTGAATGGCTTGTTCGTAAAACTCCTCTGCCTCAAAAAACTGACCCAAAACTCGCGCTTTCTCTGCCTCAACTAACTGAAATTTATGCAAAAAATTCATAGGGGCGTGTTGTGCCCATTTCTGCATCTCCTCCTGGTTGGCATTGACACGATTTAACCAAGTCTCTTTTTCAGAGTTTGAAGCATCCGCCCACAAGCTCAGAAATATTAAGGAGTCATAAAAATGAAATACAGCGACAGAGATTAAGGCTGTAGCTGCGCCTAAATACCGTTCTGATAAAGTAGCTGTATGTGCCGCTTGCTGATACTCCCCGAACAGATAGCATAAAATCAGCTTATTTAAGTAGAAGTAGTGAAGGCTAGTTCCATCTTTAACCGCGATCGCCCATGATAGTGCTTGCTCTTCGTCATAGAGACAACCCACTAAGCGGCTGGGATTTTCAGATTGACCTCGCAGGTTCAGGATCGTTTGTTGCAACATTGCTAGCCAAGTAGCAGGAGTCTCTCGCCTAATTTGATGGGTGGCTTTGCGATAAATTGCTGTTTGTTGTTCCAGTTCTGTCAGTTCTTGTCCTGCAAAAAAGGGGCAATAACAGAGGCTAAAGGCACAATAGCTCGCAAATTCAAACTCTCCACTTTCTATCCCGCTTTGATAAGCCTCAGCTAAACTAGGGAGCGTCTCTTTCAGGTGAGCTTTCCAATGAATGATATGGAAATTCACCATCAGCAATGCTTTGCAGTTAACTCTCTTGTTATTTAATCGTTTCGCTAAGTTTAAGGATAATTTGCCAAATCGATAGCCCAACTCAAGGTCTTGAACAACGCCACAGAGCATCATGCCATAGGCAGCATAACCGAGAATTGACCAGATCGCGTTTCCATGAGCGATCGATAAATTCACCATCTTGCACACAATCAGCACCATCAGAGGAGGTGACACATTAAAAGCCGAACCCAGTGTGCTGACTAACATGTAGATTGCTGCCAGTGGTTCAGGTTCAGTCATCTCTGTCAAATCAATCAACTCTTCGATTTCCCATCCAGCCAATCGTGAAGCGGTTTCCTCTAATCCGGCTTGAACGTCTAACTGACTTGGAGCTTCTACTAAACGAATTCCCAAGCGTTGCAGCACTTCCAAGCCAGCTTTAAGTGCTTCTTTAGGGTCGCCCCGCGACAGCCATGCTTGAATCCTGCTATCGTAAGCTTTCACTGTGTCGAGCGCCGTCTTCGCATAACTGAGCACTGCTTCCACAAGCCGCTCCATCTTATCAAAGCGTCCACTGAGGTATGCTGCCTCTGCTGCCTCTGAATGCAACGCCAAAGTCAGGTCATACTCCCGCTGCCAACTCTCTACATCAAGGAGTTTAAGCCCTGCATTGAAATACTGGAAAGCTGCTTCATAAGCCGTCGCTGCTAGTGCTTTCTGACCTACTTGCAAATTCAGTTTGGCAATCTCATTCCGTTCAGATTGCTCAGTGATTAACTCGGTTCCATAATTCAGATGGTCAACGATTTCAAACAACCGCTCTGCTCGCTGCTCTGGCGAAGTCTTCTCAAGTAAATTGTGACCGATTTGTAGATGTACCCCTTGTTTCTGCGACTCATCGATTAGAGCATAGGCGGCTTGCTGGACGCGATCGTGCAAGAACTTATAGTCCTGAACTAACAAGTTCTCGTCTAGCTCAGAGAGGGGTTGAATGAGTCCAGCCTGAATGGCTGCCAACAGATCCTGAAAAACCGTTTTAGGCGATTGCTTAAAGACGATCGCCAACGTCTCTAAATCAAACTCAGCTCCAATGCAAGCGGCTAATTGAAGAAGCTGCTGAGTGTTTTCTGGCAGTTTTTTCAACTTGCTCAGCAGCAACTCCACTACATTATCAGTAATATTCTGAGTTTCAATCTGAGCAATATTCCA
>JACJNX010000176.1 GCA_014695255.1 Cyanobacteria bacterium FACHB-63 | reverse complement strand
TTCGCTTGAGATCGCATCTTTGCGTCAGCACGGACACGCTGACGCTATATTCTTCATCCTGTTCTCTAGTTCAACAGCACTGTCACTTCTAACGCGCAACTTGGATTACTAGCCACAGGGCTTATAACCCTCTAAAAACTCTTTTGTCATAAAGTAGAAACGGTAGAAGTAACAGTAACAAACTACGTCAATTCTGCTAGCGAAACAGCATGGGTAACTTGCAGTGAAACAGAAGATGTAACCACTAGCGAGATTTTTCTGTAACTTTTGCAGTAAACAAAGTCATCTTTTAGTTATTGTAAGAGTCATCTGAAAATTGCCTCGCCGCTATGCTCTTATCTATCTCAAAAGAATTTATCTTTCCCTGCGCGTGGTATACTAGCGGCATCGTCAAAACTAGCTAGACTTTTTCAATAACAACTTATCTGCTTGGTATTTCTTTAACCCAAAGCGCACACGCAGCATTTACTAAGTTGACTCCTTCAATAATGTTGACTATCTCAAAGTTAGGCGCGCATACCTATCGCTACTTTATTGGTCAATGCCAGACGACTGATGTAGAAAACAACGAAACCTTTGACCCGACCGTTTCTGGAGAACGCCCAGGAATTTGGCTGGGTCAGGGGGCTTCTGTTTTAGGTCTTCCCAAGGACGTACGGCCCAAAACACTAAACCTTTTGCTTCAAGGATTTGACCAGTACGGCGAAAAACTAGTGACGAACGCAGGCTATTTGAATCACACGCCTGGCTGGGGCCTAGCCTTTGCAGCTCCTAAATCAGTGTCCCTAGTGTGGGCGCTCTCCCCTGCTCTGATGCAAACAAAAATTGATGACTTACATCTTAAAGCCGTTCAAAAAGCGATTTCTTATCTTGAATCCGTTACCATCTCTCGACGGGGCAAAAGTGGCATTGAGCGATCGTCTGCGCAATTAGTCGTTGCTGCCTTCACCCACTCAACCAATCAAGCCAATGAGGTTCATCTCCATACTCATGCCCTAGCTATCAATGCAGGGATTGGCCAAGAATTTACCGGTGCGATTGAGAGTAAAGTGCTGTATCGACATCAAAAAGCAGCCGGTGCCATTTACCGCTCTGAGTTCGCGGCAAGCCTTGAAGCTGAGCTGGGGCTTTCGATTGCGCGAGTCGGCGATTCTTTTGAGATTGAGCCGTTTGCTCGAAGTAAAGGACGCTACCAATCGCTGATGAACAGCCTTTCTTCTCGAAGAGTTGAGATAGAACGCTATGAGCCAAAAACACCGGCTGAAGCAGAACGCATTTCAAGAGCGACTAGAACACCCGGTAAAGAATTGAAATCACAGCAACAGGTGATCAATGCAACGGGTGAGCTTGCTGCTCGCTATGGAATAACGCCACAGCATATTGAGCGGCTCAGTTCACCATCGAGAGGATACGGGCGGATAACATCGAAATGGGCAGAATGGAAGACGATGAAAGAAGCAAGGACTGAAGTGGTGCGCTATCAAAGCCATTTCTCAGAACGAGATTTAGTCTTTCACCTTGCAAAAGCTGCACAAGGTCGAGGAATTACAGCAGACCGAGTGTTGCACCTTGCAGAAAAGATTTTGCTTAGCCCATACATTCGCGGCATTGGCCAAGAGCGAGAAGAGAGACGCTACACCACGCAAAGAATTTATCAGCAGGAAAAAGCGTTAATGGCATCGATTGCAAAGATTTCTCTGGGATCGATATCAGTGCGGGCGAAAGCAATTGAGCAGGTCATTGAAAAATCAAAGTTGTCGCTGGTACAAAAAGATGCTCTAAGACAGCTATGTGATCGATCGAGCGGCCTTAAAGTCTTAAGTGGCCTCTCAGGGTCGGGTAAATCTGAAGTTGCCGCTGCTCTCTCCCAGGTGCTGGTGCGCTCTGGCTATCGCGTGACCTATCTTTCTCATTCCAGACAGTCGGCTCAACGCTTAGAGGAGTGTGCGCCCTCTCACCGCTCACTCTTTTCGTCAAATGCTTCACCCACCCATCTTTCAGTCGGGCAATTTATATGGGAGATAGAGCAACAGCGCCTCTCGATGCCTCGATCGTCGGTTGTGATTGTCGATGATGCTCATCGGCTTTCTCTCACTCAAATCAGCACCCTTGCAGCTTTAGTAGAGCGCACAGGAGCCAAGCTCGTTTTCTCCGGCGATATTAAAGTTCAGCAATTTAGTGGGGCATTCAAGGCGATCGCAACTAAATATGCGCCAGTGGAACTTACTGAACTCCATCGCCAGGCAAAGGAATGCGACCAAGCCTTTGTACAAGCCATGGCCGATGGAAAAGCCCTTGAAGCATTAAAGGATTTAGCGCAGCGTAATCAATTAACGTTAAGTTCAAGCCGAAGCGAAGCGATTAAGACAACAGTAAATCAATGGGTGATGAGGGCAACACATGATTTAAAGAATCATGTGTTGATTTCTGATTCAGCAGAAAATGTGCGGGACTTAAATGTAGGCGCTCAAGCAGCCCTAAAGCAGCAAGGCGTGTTGCAGGGAACTTCACTTCAGTCCGGATTACTAAATGTCTACGTCGGGGATCGAATTCAGTTTACTCAAAACCAGCGACTAGATGACATTTACAGAGGAGATAGGGCAACAGTTCTAAAACTGAACCGAATCATGCGATCGGCAACGGTTGAGCTCGATAATGGGGATCGGCGAGTAATATCCCTGAAGGATTCAACAGGGATTGAGCTGGGCTACGCAGTGCGCCCTACTCAAGTAAATGCTGCTCCCAGATATGCTCATGTACTAACTGAGGCAATTAGTAAAGAGCAAACGCTTGCTCAAGTCACTCAATTTCGCGAGTGCCTCTATCTCAACACGTGGCGAAACGGTGATCCCCTCATGCGAGATCTAGTGCGCTCTCTTCAGTATGAACGGGAACAGAAGCTTGCTATAGAGGTAGCGCGGAATCAGTCTCAGAATTATGATTAATGAATGATTGTGTTGGAATTCTGCGCTTCTATTTGTTTCAGTATAGCCTCAAATGCTTGCTCAAAGAGAGATTCCATTTCTTGATAACGTCCTTGAGCCTGATAGAGAAGTGCGAGATGATTGCGAGCTTTAGCGACATGAGGGTGATTTGGGTCTAAGGTAGTAAGATTAGATTTCAATACTGGCTCAAAGAGCGATTCTGCCTCTTCATAGCGTCCTTGTGCTTGGTAGAGATAGGCTAGGTTGGTGCGAGCATCAACGATATGAAGGTGATTTTCATCGAGATGAGGGTAAGCCTCTAATGCTTGCCGAAAGAGTGGTTCTGCCTCTTCATAGCGTCCTTGTGCTTGATAAAGACTTGCTAAATTATTGAGGATAAGAGGGCTAATAGCATGATCAGTATCGAGGATAGCAAGAGGTAACTGCAATACCTGGCGAAAAAGCGATTCTGCCTCTTCATAGCGCCCTTGAGTTCGGTAGAGAAGCGCTAAGTTGGTGCGGACAGAAACGATAGCAGATAGCTCTTCGTCAGAAATAGTAAGGACAGTCTCTAACGCTTGCTTAAAGATAGTTTCAGCTTCCTTGTATCGCCGTTGATCTCGATAAAGAAGTGCTAGGTTGTTACAAACACCAATGATATTGAGGCGCTCTTCCTCGGGAGTTGTAGAGTAAGCCTGTAGTGCTTGCAGAAAGAATGATTCTGCCTCTCCATAGCGTCCAAGCTCCTGATAAAGGCGTGCTAGTTTATGGCAGGTAAGGGCGATATTGTAATGTTCCTCACTAGAAGTCGCAATATAGGCCTCTAATGCTTGCAGAAACAGTGGTTCTGCCTCTCCATAGCGTCCAAGCTCCTGATAGATACTCGCTAGTCCACTGCGAGAATTCGCGACAAAAGAAGCGACAAAATTAGATCCCCCCGCTTCGTCGAGAGTTGTAGAGTGAGTCTGTAGTGCTTGTAGAGCTTGTAGAGCTTGTAGAAAGAGTAGTTCTGCCTCTTCGTAACGTCCTTGAGCTTTATAAAGACGTGCTAGCTCATTGCGAGTAAGGGCGGCGACAGCAGGCAGCTCTTCGTCGGGAGTTGTAGAGTAAGCCTGTAGCGCTTGTAGAAAGAGTGGTTCTGCCTCTTCATAGCGTCCAAGCTCCTGATAAAGACGTGCTAGGTTGCTGCAAGCACCAGCTATTGCAAAGTTATCTTTGTCAGAAGTCGTAAGATAACTTTGCAATAGTTGACGAAAGAGCGATTCTGCCTCTTCATAGCGTCCTCGAAGTTGGTAGTGAGCTGCTAGAAAATTGCGGATAGCAGAGATATTAGCATCAAGATCACTAGCTGAAAGCTGCTGCAACCTTATAAGTGATTGTTCTGCATACGCAATTGCAACTAGATACGAACCCTGTGACTCGTAAAAATGCACAATTACAAATGATATCCGTGTTATATGATCAATGTTTCCTTGACGGGCATAGCTGGTAACGCCCTGGATTGCGTGAGGAATGATTGGCGAAACTTCGTCAATTTCACATTGAGTCATCAGCGTTTGTTGGACTCCTTGCACACAAGAAGCGATCGCTCTACAAAAATCTTTCTTCAAGTCTGAAGCAGAAAGTGCGTGTTCCTCTTCCTCCAGTTGACCTTGAAAGAATTCCTGAATAATTTGGTGTACTCTAAACACGCCGCTGAATTGGTTGCTAATTCTTTTGAGTAGACTGCTATCGACTAACTCAAAATCACGGACATCTTCTAAGTCGTATAGGTCAATGTTGTCAGGATAACTTCTGACAATCATGTCCCACGGAATCGGCGCAGAATCACAAAGTCCCAGCCTTAGCGACAATTCCTTTGCGTCATCACCCAAAAGTTTCCAGCTTAATGAAATTGCTGCCCAGATACCTTTATGCTCATAGGTCATATCTGGAAAGCGGTGATTGAGATACTCACGGTCTTTAAGTTTTTCCGACGCTATCCGTTCCAGCATTTGGGACAGCGAAAAAGTTGGTCGGCGTCCTAAGTAGCGCCCAACCAGCTCGATGCCCAAGGGTAGACCTCCCATTACTTCAACAGCAATCTCAAATCCGAGGCGCTTGTTCTCCTCTCCTTCCAACCGAGGGTCAGACTCACCCGTTCCTTCAGTTATATTGATTTCCAGCAGTTTGAAGGCATTATCATCGTCTAATGCAGGAACTTCGATATGACGGTTGGATGCTCCTAAATGATGCCGACTAGTGATGATGACTCGGAATCGAGGGCGATTGTTAGGCATTAACTTCTTAACAATCTTACTGAATACCTCATCAGTGAGATCATCAAAAATAACGAGATTAGGAGCTTCATTCACGTTCCAAAGATCCCAACATCGCTGCACAAGGTGGGCAAAGTTATCCTGTGAGTTGTTAGAAACTGGAAGATTTAACCTTACTTTTGCAAACTCAATGATTTGGCTTGCAATGTACTCCTCAGTTGAGCCTTCAAAGTCTTCGGCTTCGTTGAGCCTTGCGCTAATCCAAAGAATTCGCGAGGAGTAATGGCTCTGATACTGTAGAGCGTATTGGGCCGCTAGCTCGCTCTTACCTACCCCTCCCATTCCTTTCAAGACCACCCATCTGTTCTTTCGAGATGCAACTACTTGCTCAGAATCTCCGGAGGGGGCTACTTGAGCAGAACGTTGTTCTGGATTTAGAATCTCATGCAGATCTCGCATGAGAGTATCTCGCCCAAGGAAGGTAATTGCTCCACTGTAGGGTAAAGATAGATCAGGATGAGCAATTTCCCCTCCCGATTCTTTGTTTCTCGATGCTGCTCCTGTTTCCTTGATCTCTTGTTCTTTTCTCTGAAATTGCTGAGAAACTTCTTCGTGCCAACTTGTAATTGGCTGATCGAAAAGTTTACTAATTCGGAATGAGTGGCCTTCTTTGTTCTCTGATTGGTACTCTAAGAAGCCAACTTCTCTCAAGGCATCCAACGCGTCTTTAATATATTCGCCTAACCGATCTTCTTGTTTCTTTCTGTCGCGACCTCTAGTCTGACTTATTCGCTTTAAGTTTGTTATGGTGTCCGCGTGCGTTTTTCTATATTTATTATAAATTTCTAATGCTAAATCCCGCCACGCATTTAACCCTGTCACTATCAAGCACCCATCTGAGGGGTTGAACTCAACAATGCAATCGCTTCTACAGGGACGTTCTTCATCAATCCCTGGGTTACGTTCCTTATCTGCAATTAGGACACGTTGCTCATTTGCGATTTCCCAAAGCACTTCAATGGTGAGAAATGCTAAAAGTGCATATCTTTCTTTATATTTGGCCATTCTCTTTATGTCACCAACTTACCTCCTCTATGGTTCATTCTTACAAGATTTCACCATAACAGGGGAAAGCCTCATCAAGACTTTAACATTACTACTCCTTACTTTTCTGGATACGTAAACGATATTTCGTCGTGAATATTACAGGTGAAAAGGTGTAAATACTGATTACATTTTCTGTATCCAACACCTAAGGATTAACCCGGTTTGTGTTCTGAAGGACTATGGTGGCTTAGCGTTTATCCTTACTTTTCATGGCTACGAATGCTCCTATCAACCTCTTTATCTCCTACTTCAGAGCATCACGATGTAGAGTCTGAAATACGGCGTGCTCAACTGTGTGTCGATTTTTTTTCTCTAGTGAATCAAGATGGTAATGAGCTCATTGAGCACATGAGTGATGTTATCAAGCGCTTAGAAGAGAGGGCTACTATTGAACCTGACAGAAGTGCAAATGAGGATTATCTTGTCAGTTATCTTGATACCCACCTTGTTCAATTTGTCGATGGGTGTTTAAGAGAATTGGAGGGTGAGCAAGAAATTCCGTGGTACGAGAGGGAAGCTCGCTCGTGGGTAGAAGGTACGCCTGAGCATGACTCTTTTGACCGCGACGATGCTCTAGGAAGAGAGGGCGATATTGTTGTCTACGTGCGGGCACTGACTCACGATGAGACGCTCTTATATGATTTTAAGCAAGATGTCCAAGAAATGTTCGCAACCCTCCTTGCAGGTGCCACTCGACTAAAGTCAGTTGGTGCTGAAATGCTTGAGCACAAGCACCTTGAATGGACGGAAGCAAGGAGGCTGATGTGTGCCGCGACCCTCTATTCTTATTTAGAAGCATGTAGCGCTCTGGTCTATCGCAGTAAATTTCAGGAGCAATCCTTTGAGAGGGATGTAGCACGTCTCAAAGCCTCAAGGGAGGCATCCCTCTCTTGTTCGGAAGATTCTCTAAATATTTCTGGGCTACCTAATGTAAATCCCCATCCTCATGCATGATGTCTACAGTGCTGAAAGTGCTTGATGTAAACATAATAGAGGCACGCTGGGCAAATTTAGCCACATTACGCCTCTTTGTCCAGTTCACCTAATCTAGAAAACTTTTTTCAAATTTGTTTTCCGAAATCGGAAGCTCAGAAAATTTCGGAAAGCTTTTCATCGCTTGAAATGTACTAACGGCGGGGCTTGCAGGTCTTTTATAGTACAATCTGGCTCCACACGAGAGGTGTGATATTTCTTGTATACGGGCGAGAGGAAAAGCCCTGAAGGAGGCTCCGAAACCTCCCCCACCTTTTCCCACTACGCCTACGGTAAACAAACTCTCCCAAGTTACGTTTACCAACTCGGTTTGGGCCGCGAGATGGGCCACTCCTCCTTGGTAAGGAAGACCATCTATAGCACCTCGAACTTCGATTGCTAGCTAAGAAATTCGACTGCTATTGCTAGTACCGGATTAAGGGCTCAGCTTACTCCCAGCTGACCCTTAATGTGCCATGCCAATCATAGCACTCTGACTCTTAAAACTACTTCCGCTCCTCTCATTTCTACTCTTATTACTGTTGAGCTTCTCAATCTTTTTCCCGGTTCTCTCTTCTCTATTACCTAGTAGATTCTCTTTCCATTTTATCCCATGATTATTACTTCTTGCCTTACCGTGACTCAAAATGATTCCGAAGACAAAGAATGTGCGATTGCCATAGCGCTTGCTGTTGTACTTCAAAAATCGATTTTCTATGTCCCCCAGGAAGTTTGTACCGCTGCTGCCGTAGCGTTTGATGAAGCAATCACCTGTGATGTACGATTTCATTTTGGTGAGAATTGCCAATTCTCTCCTGTGTTTGCGTTTGTTCTTGGCTGTAATACCCACACGCTAAAGCTTACTAAACAGGTGATGATACCTCCTATCACTGACCAAGCTAAGATCGCTTGCTTCCTTACTGCACTAGAAATAGAAGTTCCGCAACAAGTAAAAAGACAAATTATTGGTGCTTGCTCCGTGTAAAAAACCCTCATCATGCTGTCTTCTCACGCCTTGTATGAGCCAAATGAAGAGAGCTCCTCCAAAGAGCAACCCTCCTCTCCTGATGATGAACTTCAAGCACTTCACCAAGCCTTTAAAGCGACTTGTGAGGCTGCTCCGGCAAGACCTCATCAACAACGCAAAAAGAAACTAACGCTAACCCTTGTTGTAAGACACAACCTTGACAATTTATCCCAACTAAAACATGAGAAAAATTACACGTATGAAGAAATGTCAGCAATGCTCATGAAAGCCTATCCATTTCTTCAAAAGGAGATTAAGGCAACCTCGCTAAAGACAATTTTTCATCGAGAGCTCGCAAAGAAGCTCTCACCAAAAGATATATCTCCACAGAAACCAGAGAAAAGGCAGTTCTCTTCACCCCAAAATGCCCCTAACAATTACCGCTCCGATGCTGCTTCTACCGCTACTACTCGCGGTCCACGGAGGGTTTTAGATAATGACCCCTCACAAGTTGCTAGCCGCAACGAGTTTAATATCTCCTAGGAATACCCTATGCCAAATCAAAATCCAAAGAAACGGGTTCAACCAAAAGCTCTTCTTCATTCTCTCTTACGCGCTCTGGTCTTAGTTGATGGAATCAAAGGTGGCACCGGCAAAAGTCTTTTTACCAAAGTCCTCATTGAGTTTTTTAGAGACTCAAGCATTGAAATTTCGGTTGGAGAGTGCGATAGGGACTCACCCGATGTCGCGCGGGCTTATGAGTCTCTTGTGGGACAGGGAATAAAGGAAGTAATTTTTGCCTATTTTTCTGAAGATCCAACCAAGAGGGCAAAGGCTGATCCCCTCTTTAATCACGCAACAAACAATATTGTCGTTGCTAACCTTCCAGCCCAGTCACCACAATTTGCTTATTCATGGCTTATTGGAGACCGCTTGTATGAGCTTGCCAACGAACAAGACATCACCTTGGTTCATTTCTTTGTATCTAATGGCAGCTATGCATCAGTCAATCTTTTTCAAAAGACGCTCTCTGCGCTAGGCCCTTATATTCCCTATCTGGTCTTAGTTCGCAATCAAGGTCTTTGCGATGATTGGTCCGTGTTGGATGAAAACCGAGAAATCCAAGGTGCGATCGCAAAACATAAGGTTCAAGTGATTGACTTACCACGAGTGCCACATCGTGAGAATTATTTTCTCGATCAACATCAGCTTGCGTTTTATCAAGGATTAAAGCATCCAGATCTCACCATTCCTGAAAGAGGACGCTTAAATCAATTTCTGCAAAAAGCCTTTGAACAAATTAGAAAAGTAGAGTCTTACGATGGCAGATCGTCACAATAGTCTTGCTCAAAGGTTCATTGACCTACTTAAGCCAGAAGCTAGACCACTGATCTATCAAATGATGCAGGAGCATCAGATAAACCCAGATGACTCTATGTTTCTTGCTCTGCTTTTAATGCACAAGGAAGCAATGACCTTGGAAGAAGTAGATAAAGTGCTTCAAGACAGGAAGATTGAGCTTCAAGCGCTTTATCAAAGGGTTGAAAAGAAATGCGATCAATTTTGTAAAAGAGCCGATGAGTTTGTTATTGAAAGCGATAAACTCCGCTCTGAAATCAAGGTAAGTGACAATATCACCAAATATGTTGCTGGTAGCAATCGACTCCGTGATCTTAACACTGCATCTTCTCCAGTACGCCTTAAACCTCTTCCTATTATTGTTGGCGCTTCTGTTGCTGCACTCATTCTAGGAATCTTTATTGCTGTACTTCTCCTTCTATTAGTTCTTCGTTAACTCTCTTCACTACTCGCTGTTACCCCATTTCACACATGGTTAAACTTTTTGTTTGGCTTTACCCACTTGGGCTTTTACTGTGGCTACTTATCACCATTATCCTTTATGGGCTTCTTTTTTGCTTGGTTGAAATCCGTCCTCTGCGTTTAGCCTACTTTCCTTACTTTCCTTCACATTTCGCATGGAAGACCGGCTTTCAGTCTGATTTTCTTCTTTTTTGCTTTTTCTTAATTCCAACTGCGTCGTATTTTGACTCATTCATCGATGAAAGTCGCGTGCTTAACCTTTCTATGCGTCATTCATTGATGCGCTGGATTCGCTATCTTTACCTTTTTCTAAACCACCTTCTGGTCGTTGTCATTGCTCCGCTTGTAACACGTCTTGTGTTTAGCAATCTCTTTTCAGTCGTGTCGCTACCAACTTTTTTGCCCGTCACTTCTTCGGAGCAGTTTGTCTTTATCCTAATGGGTTTTTCGGTGTTTGCTTCTGGGCTCTACCTGTATCTAGCCCCACAAGATGAAATGCGACAGAACATTACGCACACCTACCTCTCACAATTATGAAGAAGAATCTTTTTGTCCTAACACTTGTTTGCTCACTTGCAGTAGGAAGCCCTGCTTCTGCTAAACAACTAAAATCTCCTCCTGCTCTGCCTCAAGAGCTAATGACGCTCTCCGAGGAAGCCATGTCAATTCTGACTTTACTAACTGGAATTTCTGTCGTATGGCTTTTTGATCTCTTCGAGCAGAAACGACAACAAGGCATTTCCGCATCCTCATTCAAGGAGCGTGTTGTTCGAGGATTTCGTTCTGGCACACAAACGGATAAAACACCACCGGCAGGGCTCTTAGAAGTTCCCTGGGGTCCTTCTGTTGTTTCTTGGGGTGATGATTGCCGGCATCATCTTGTCATCGGCAATACCGGCCAAGGAAAAAGCACATTTCTTGAAGTCATGATGGCCCATACGCTGCCTCTTGTGGGTGTCGTGGAAGGATTTGGTGCCGTCGTTCTAGATCCCAAGGGTACGTTTCTTCCCTTTGCAGAATCACTGCGAGTTCCTTACTGGGTTTTTAATCCGCTTGACGAGCGAAGTGTCTCATGGGCCTTAGGCAAAGATATCAAAAATAACGCTCAGGCCAGAGAATTTGTTGAAATCCTGCTAGAAAGTCATAAACGTGAGAGTGGAGGAAAGAATGATTACTTCTACGATGCCGCATTGATTATTCTTACAGGAATTCTCATTGGATTGATAAAGAAGCACGGGACTACCTGGCAGTTGCATAACCTAATTGATGCTTGTGTCAATGAAGAATCTATGCTAGAAGCATTGCAGTATCATCCTCGGCCTGAATCATTTGATGACTACTTTAAGGAGGGAAACTCAAAGCGTAATGATGTGGTAAATACAATCAAAAGTAAAATTGATAAGTATCAAATCATTGCAGAGCTTTGGAAACATGCGGCGGAATCGATTTCTTTTGATCAAGTCATTGCAGGAGAGAAAGTGTTAGTGCTGGGCTCAGACCATGAGTTTTCAGCAGCCCTTAAACAAGTCAACAGTCTTGTCTTTCGCTTTCTTGCTGCCCGGCTTAAACAACTTGCCGGTGACAACCATATGGAGAGCAAGCCGCGCTTTCGCGTCTTCATTGATGAAATGCAAGTCAGCGGGAAGTTTGACGATGTGCAAGATGTCTTAGCCCTTGGCAGATCAGGCGGTGTTTCAATTACCCTTGCCACTCAAAACATTGCCGGGTGGATTCGAGAATACGGCGATGAGAATCTTGTAAAATCCATCTGGGATCTGTGTCTCTATAAAGCATTTTTTGGCATGGGACCAGATTCAGCAAAATGGGTGTCTGATCAACTTGGTACTTATGATTCCATCAGGATGAGTCCCTCAATAAATTTTACTCCAGGTAGTATTCCCTCCTTTGGATTCAGTGAGCAGTATGAATCTCGTCCAGCACTGACGGCCCAAGAATTGATGGAGGCACATCCCTTTTTTGATATCAAAGAAGGGCTCGCTGGCTACTTCATGGCCCCGTATAAAGGGATTACTCCTCACCGCTACTCCTGGGCACAAATTAACGCCTGGGTTCCAGAACGGCGACAGGATGTGACTGGCTACCAACGGTATCCTTCCGATGATTCCCGGCTTCAAATAAAGCCCTTACCAAAAGAGCCTCCGGCACCTCCTTTCAAAAAAGGCCTTCCTCCTAGCGTTTCTTAAACGCATGCTTTTAAGTTTTTCCTCATAGAGACTACTTCGTTAGGAGTTTTCCTTAACATGACTACTTCTCATGTTGTGTCATATCGCTTGTCTGACACAACTTACAAACAAGCGATTGCGTTCTACAAATCAACTCACCAGAAAGCTCCCTCAAGCCACAACGCTATCTTTCGCTCGTATGTCTTAGAAGCACTCGCTTCATCTTCTACCACTGAAACACTGACTGAAATCAAAGACCAACTGTGTGACTTTAATCGTGACCTTCAGTGTGTTCAACGCTCAATGGTGATGATGCAAGAACTCATAAAGCTTTGCTGGTCAAAGTATGTCGATTCCATTTCAGATCAGGATGAAAAACTTGCTCTTGAACAGTTATTAGAGGACCTCCTTCATGCGTAGACTGCTGTTGATTCTTTTAACGATACTGAGCGGATGCTCATC
Source organism: Cyanobacteria bacterium FACHB-63 (assembly GCA_014695255.1). Classification (GTDB taxonomy): domain Bacteria; phylum Cyanobacteriota; class Cyanobacteriia; order Leptolyngbyales; family Leptolyngbyaceae; genus Leptolyngbya. The sequence goes on along the minus strand of JACJNX010000176.1, from coordinate 16,704 downwards.
ATCGACTGAGGCAACGCTCGCTCCCCAGGACGTGCTTATTGTGGCGGAGATCAAAGATCAGGACGGTTTGGAATTTGCCCAGACGATCGTTGATTCAGCAACTAAGCAAGTTTCACTGGAAAGTAAATTTCATTTTGCAACGCTCAATCCCGATGGGCTTCATGTTGTGCATTCAAGCACGCTCGATGAAGCGGTGATTCGAGGCCTTAACCAATCGCTTAAAGCCACAGGAATTGCCTCTAAAACTTCATTGATTGACGCTCTCACCTGGATTGGCACGACGTGTCGCGATCGCAGGGATCAACCATTACGCGCCATCCTTGTGACCTCTGGAACTAGTGATGAGGCTGTCCTAAAGAGCATGAGTGACGTGGCAACGTCCTCACTCATGCCGTGCTCCAATTTAAAACTTGCTGTCGTCGGGCTGTCTCCGAAAAACAGTATTCCCACAACCGCAACGCTGCATAGCATTCGTAATCGTGTTGTCTCAGGCCGCAGTGAAGGTGAGTCCAGAAACGTTATTCAGTCTTTCTTGGAATAAAAGGTGGTTTATTGTGCTGAAATTACTTTACCTGCTAGGAATTTTAACTTCTCCTTTCTCAAAGCATAGTCTTGGGCTTCAGAATGCCCAATCATTCTTACAAGACCCTGCGATTTCCCGTATCGTTGAGAATCTCAAACGTTGGGGTGAAGATGTTCTCTATACTCAACTGACTCAAGATCTTCTGCCCCTCATTGACGAATGTAGTAAATTACGTGAGCGCCTAAAACAGTTGTCTGCACAACTAAAAGCGCATGGGGCGTGGCTAGCCTACATTGAAGGCTTTTTTAAGAAGCTTTCAATCGACAAACAGAAGCCGTCGGCAATTCATGCTTTCCTACGAGGTAATCCCTCTAAAATGCCCGCCATTAATTTCTTGCCTTCGATCTGGCAAGAGTGGCTCTTACTGATTGGCGTCTCCGTGTTACTGGCAATCGGATTAGTCCATATTCCATTTGGATTAGACTTAAACCGAGCCATCCAAGGGTGTCTTAAAGGGCAACCAATAATCGTTGTTAAAACAACGATGGCCGTGTTGTTAGCACTAGTTGTTGCCGTCATCACCAAACACTTCCTAGCGAGTGGCTTATCCCATAAAGATAAGGGTCAAGGGCGGTTGACACTGGCCTTAGGTCTCTTTGCCATGACGGTTGAAGTGGCGATCAACTATCAGGGAGCACTTGGGTTATTTCCCTTAAAATCCCTCCATCTGTTTGAGACAAAATTTACCGCCATAGGCATTTCTCTTCTGGGAGGTTTGATGAACTTCTTTTGGGCCTCAATCTCAGCAGAGCGGATTAAAGAGGAACGAGAACATCCTTTACAACAGGAGAGCCGCGTTCTTAATCCCGTTTCTCTGTCACCTTCCAAAGAGCCAAGTAGTAACCTTGCGGTACTGCAACAACAGGCAAGCTCAGCCTATCAAGGGTCAATGAGAGTAAGAACAGGTGTGAATGAGCCAGCAGGCTTTCCTCAAGACGAAACGGCGCTGTTTCAGGAAAGGGAAGCCTTAAGGAGCTTAATTGCAAGTACACAGCGGGAACTAAGACTCACGGATATCACCTTAAAAAATATCCTCTCTAATCTCTATTCAAGGTTAGGGGCGTGGTTCTTTTGCTATCAGGTGATTCATTTCTTTCATCGCAAGCGTTAAAAACCTCCCTTCTCTTCTCCCTACAAGGATTTTTTGTAGGGAGAAGAGAGCATGGATGAAACAACTTCTCCCACACAATAAACATTGACGTTTCATACAACGTTTGGTAACGCTTTTCCTGCCCAGTTGAAGTTTCCGCCAATCTTCTAGCGACAACGACAATGCATCGCCGTACCCTTGAAAAAGACTTTACAGCCGTGCAGGGGCGATCACTAAAGGTGACCCTCCTGGACAGCACAATTGCCACTATCTTGACAATGATAGTGATTGCAGTCATTGGTCCAGAAGGGATGATTCAGTTTGGAGTCCCGTTTTTCTTAGGACTCCCCTTAGTCTTTTGCTATTTCCGCACCTTAAAGGTTGTCTTAGGCATTGTCGTCATTTACCACGCCCGAAGGCAGGAAGAAGCCTTAAGGGGTGGCAAAAAAGTGCTTGGCGCTCCTCCGCAGCGTGACTGCTTTGCTAAAGCCTTACTGGAGACGCGAGAAGCCGGGAAGAAAATTCTAGATCGTTATCTCATTGGCTTTGAGCTAGAAACTGGAGCGCCACTGTGGGTCTCAGATGATCAGCTGTGTACCCATGCCTGTGTGTTTGCCAAAACGGGAGTGGGGAAAACATTGTGGCTTGAATCATTGCTGATGCAACAAATGCTCCGAGGCCGAGCGAGTGGGTCAACCTTTATTGATGCTAAACGTGACTCTGGGACGCTCGCCCACATCATTTACATGGCTCATCTCACGGGACGCATTGAGGATCTGATCATCATTGATCCGCTCAATCCGCTTCACTCCTATAATTTTGTCGCCACATCTCAACGAGCCGATGTGAAAGCCCGCAAACTGTTGCGAGCAGGGCTGCCGCCTATTGCGGATGCCAGTAGTGCAAAGCACTACGATCGCCTCGCTGCTGATGCCGTGTTTCGGATTGTGCGAGCGCTCGACAGTGTGGGGCTCTCGTGGTCAATTGAAGATGTTGCTGCCGCCTTAGGGTCCTTTGCGATCGCCTATCCTCACCTCAAGGCAATGCTGCAATCGGTCAATGCCACCGATGCGCTCTTAGAACTGGCTCACTTTGCCAGTACCTATCGCACGCCTAAGGGAGGTTTGGATATTCAAAAGCTCACTGACAATGTGCGAGGCATTGCCTCAGAACTGCATTCGATTGCCGCTGGAGATGCGGGAGACCTTTTTTGTGCGTCGCATTCTGATTTATGTCTTACAGATGCGATTAAGCGGGGAAAACTGATTTATTTCATGATGCCTCGATTAGAAGAGAGTGAGGGGGCAGCGCGCATGCTGAAAGTGTTTAGGGAAGATTTAGAAGTCTCCATTGGAGAAATCACTTCAAACGATGGGGAGCGCCTTGAAGATCCGCATCTGATTATCATCGATGAAGGAGCTTCGACCTTCTCACCGACGTGGGCCAATTTATTTGAACTCGCTCGCAAAGGGCGATTTGCCTTGTTGTTTGGAGCTCAATCTACAGCTGGTTTAAGCGATCGAGCCATGGGATTAAGTCTCGAGTTTTATCACCGAGTGATTGCCAATGTGAATCTGAAAGTCGTGATGCGAATTGGCGATAATAAAACGGCAAATGAGTTGTCAGAATGGTTGGGTAAGACAACGGTTGAAAAGAAAACGGTAAGTCGCTCTAAGTCAAAAGGAAGCGCTGGCTCTGCTACAACTCCTTTGTTTGATGCGACTGCCAAACGTCAGTCAGGCCGTTCTTATACGGAAAGCACCTTTCAGGAAGAAGAAGATTTTGTGCCACCTGACGAATTAAAATACGGACTCCAATCTGAAAAAGGACTGGCATGGGTTGATCTCGGAGGTAAACTGACTAAAATGCGGGCGTTGTGGGTCGATTTTAGTCTGCCTAAACACTGGACAGGCAGAGGTACCGTGCCTTTATTGGAGTCTTATGAACGTGACAAACTTGATTTAGCGAAGTGGGTGAAGCAAGAGCTTTTTAACGGCGAAGTACAATGCAACGAAGAGCCACCCTTACCTCAGCAGCCCGTGCAAGTTTCTGCTGTACCTTCGCCAGTAGCTAATCTCCCGCCTCCTAAGGAACCGTTTCGGCTGTCGCTCAATTTCCCCATGGCCTTTAGTCCCCAGTATGGCAATATCGTAGCGCTTAATCAGAGCCAGGAATCAACACAACAACAACAGCCTCATCAACGTTTTCTGAGTAAGAAGAAGCGTCGGAAGTAGTTTTTTGATAGTGAGGGTTAAAATGTCTGCTGCTTAACTCAAAGTAAGGGGAAGAAAGTATCCTTTGAATTTCCTGGAATTGATAGCTTCAAGGGGTGCGATCTCATCAATCATTTTTAGGTGAACAGATCATGCAAGGAAAGGTGTTAAAAACCATTCAAACAATCCTGTGATGAATTGCTCCTTGCACGACCAGCTCGGTTAGTACTCAGACGGAAGTAGTAAAACGCCTTCCTGGAAGTACAACCGAATTGAACTCAGGGGAAAATCAGTCCAGGGAATGGATTGAGTGATTGCGACATCGTTAGAATCCCGCTCACACGTTAACGTGGCACTGCGATCGTCATGCACTTGAAGGGTCCAAAATTGGATTTCCTGAAGCATGGCATCTTCACGAATGCACCGTTCCCTCTGCCAACTGAAAATAGCGTCAATTAACCAGTAAGCACCCCCACACTGAGCGACGTATTGAACGCCTTCGGTATAGTGATAGCGAAACAAACCGTGTCGATAAAGAACCTCGCTTCCAGTAAACTGAGCCAGGTCTGATTCCCGTAAAGTCTGTTGTGACATAGGAGTAATTCAAGTGGAGGACATCCACGCAAAGAACCTGCACTCAAACCATGAGCCAAGTCCTTGCATGGTCTCTTCACCCACACGAAGCACTGAAGTCAAAACTACCCGTATTGAATTTTGTTGCCACTTTATTGCCTTGTCGGGGCAAAATCAAACCAAATGTGCGAACAATGCTGGTTCCAATCGCATTGGTGTCTAAAAATCCGATCCAAATCCCGCTATGAAACAGCCCTATCACCTGAGTTAAGCGGAGAAGGCGGTCGCCGCAGAGTAACCCATATGGCACGGGTAGCAGCACACTCTGCTTTCTGCTCAGACTGAAGCCACGTCAAATCATGCTTGCGATAAATGATCAGATACCCTCTCTTTAGAATTGAGAATTTCCTCAAAGAAATTTGGGGCACATCACGCTCCCTTTCGGTCTAGTCTTCCCGAGCGCCTCATGGTTTCCCATAGAATTTGCGCCAATTTTTGTTCATAAAGTGCGACTTGGAGTGAATCGTTTTTCGACGGCTTCTCAAGTGCTTGTACCAGGGCACTCATTTTTTCAAAATCCCCTTCTGCATGTTCAAGTAAAACCAACAAGGCTCGCAAAATGTGGCTCAGGGTATTGGGTTCTCCAGTCAGACGATAGGCAAAGTCGTGCCACTTTCGGCGCTCTGATTTAGTACAGCGACACCGCATTTCACACAACATCGCTTCTGAGCGTGCCCCTTTTAGAGCCCCTGTCTCGGATCGATCGATCGCGTCTCTTAATTCGCCTTGCTTCTCAAAGAAGTTAATCGGACTTGTCGGTGGTGCGGTATCGAGTTCAGCATTCATCGATTCCTCGGCCGGTGATTGAGTCGGTTTAACTGCTTTGATTGGAAGCAGCACTCGTTGTAGTCGCGATCCAACAGGATTGTAATCATCGCCCAGCACTCGTTTAGCCATTCTCTGCCTCCAGAGTACTACCGCGTGTTCCCCAAAAGAACCGCTCGATCTTTGTTTCAAAATCTTGTGCCATTTCCCGAAAGCAATGGGTAATGGGGTGGTCAGGATGGGTTTCAAAGATCGATTTTTGCTGCGTCTGTGCTGTGGGAATGATGGTCGATCTCTGAATGGTTGGTTTCAGCAGGTAATCCTTAAACTCCTTACTGACATAATGGATCAGTTCTTTGCTGAGTCGAGTTCGGACATCTACGGCTCCGATTGCAAGTCCAACGAGCTTTAACTGAGGATTGCCGTAACGCCTGACCTCTTCAACGTCATGGAGGGCTTCTTGCAATCCTTGAATCGCTAGCCCTTCAGGAATGGCAACCAGTAAAAAGCCGTCTGCCGCTTTATAGGCTGCCACGATCGGCAATGGCGCACTGGGAGGCGTATCCAGAAAGATGTAGTCGTAATGCCCTCTGAGCTTCTGGATGACGGGTTTAACTACATCATGCAACGGCGTGTCATCAAATTTGGACTGCTTCATGCGCAGTCGTTCTTCCAATTCCTCTAGCTTGCGAGAGCCCGTGAGTAAATGCAGATTTTTAGGGAGCGTGTTGCCTTCATCTTCATGGGTAACAATGACTGCAAGCGGTTCTTCATCGCCAGTTAGAACCTCGAAGGTTCCCAAATAAGCGCGAGGGTCAATGCCTAAATGTTTAGTTGATCCCGCATTGACGTCAAGGTCAATAATCAGCACCTTGCGCCCCTTCTCTACCAACGCATAGGCAAGCTGAACAGTCATGGTTGTTTTTCCGACTCCTCCTTTTTGATTGCCAATCCCGATCGCAAGCGTTTGAAGAATGTGATTCATACAGTGTTTCACTGAAAAGAAAAGGAAAATTTTGGGTGCACTTAGCCTGATGTCGTGCAATCGCGGTGTTCCTATGTCGCGATGTAGCGACGCCTAATCTCTCAAATCACGATGATTTAAGCAAGCGAAAAAAGTATAAATTCCCGCCGAATCCCTATCAGTTCTGGTTTCTCAAGATTGCTCCCAAATCTCTGACGTAGCGACGTAGGAATGTAGGCATGCCACGATGTAGGAACATCGCGATCATTAAAGCGGTGCTAAAGAACGATTGAAGCGCACACTCTAATATTGCTAATTTCTTCGTGCTGTTATCGAATAGAGGTAGGCTATGCCACGCAGCATGGTCAAGAGAGCTTCAGTTCACGGGGCATAAAAAAACCACAGTGATTGCCCGCTAAAAGCAACCACTGTGGTTTCGGAACGTGAAAAGCTCTCGACACCGCTTCCTTTGCAACGAACGGTGATGAAATAGCTAAACAACCCAATTAATTCCTGGAGATTAGGAATCAACGCCGCACTAGGGAAACAAGCTTTGCAATCTCTGCTTCCTTAAGCGGTTTTAGTTAAGGTTTACTCAAACTAAAAGAATCTGCTGCATTCGTCAAGCGCTTTTGCGCTAATAGGTTCGTGCGTCTTGATTCTCGATCTCCCTTTGTTCGTGGAGCCATCGAGATGAATCTAAACCCTTGCTCTTTAACCCCATCGATTGAAGGAGGTTATCACCTCCTCTCGCAGGCATCGCTCTCAAACGTTTTGGGGGCGCTCATCGACCAAAAAATTTCCTATCGGGCTGCTCGGGTTTTTTTCGCCTGTTGTTCAATGCGCTCAATTCGTGAGGCAGTGGCTCGGGTTAGACGCAGCAAGAAAGAATCCCCAAGTCCAATTCACTTTCGACTCGAAGAAGTTCAGCAGCGAATCGGCACTCAGTCCGAAAAACTAATTCGGGCTGACTTAAAGCAACTTGCGGCAACCGGACTCCTTTCCTTTACTAAGGATGCTATTACGATCTCTACCCTTCCGCTGAATTTCGCTCAACCTCTTTTAGAACGGCTAGGGCGATCGATGCGACGGTTGATCCCAGTTCCCCGTCGCCTTTTAGAATTTTTGGCTCAGTGTCGCTGTCCCTCCGTGCTACGTGGCATCATCGTGTACCTGCTCCGAGGGTTAGCTATCCGTCAAGGCATTATTCATGCCTGTGGCTCCGTCAAGTCTTCCTGGGTGGCTCAGATTGCAGACATCAGCCTTCGAGCTGCAAAATTCGTTCGCGCTCGCCTGATTCAAATTGGATGGCTCTCCAAGGACGTAGGCTCGACTCAGCGTAAGCTCAACGCGACAGGCGCATACTTTCGGATCAATACCGAATGGAGGTGCCCTGTGGATAACTCGCCGCGCTGCAATTCTCAATCTGCATCCCCACCCCTTGAATCTGCACCTAAATCTGCACCCCCAATACAAAACTTAAAAACTTCTAAGAAATGTAAAGACCAAAAGCTCTCCTTACGCGAGCCGAACTCTGGGGTTTGTCAACGATCAAAAGAAAGTCCGCTCACACCACCGGTTCTAAAAAATATCCAAGCAATCGATCTTCAAGACTTTCTTCGCCTAGAGGCACTCTACTGGCAAGCGTTAGCCGCCAAGTGGTTAACTCCCTGTGAAGCCAATGTCCTGAATTGGATTAGTGCAGCGGTGCGATCTCGGGAAGTGGTGCGTAAAGGAGGGGGTGATGCCGTTAGAGTTTTCGTCGCTATCGTTCGACGCAAGCTCTGGAATACCATTACCGGGGCGCAAGAGGACTACGCTCGACAAACCTTAGCTCGGTTTCGAGCGATGTACCCAAAACTGTATCGCTCGTCAGGGTTAGGGTGTCCGAAATGGATGCCTCTTAGCTTTTTTTAGGCGATTTGATGCAAAAAATAACGTTAAAAAGCCGAAAAGCGATCGTAAAATCACAGGTTTTTCAAGTTTAATTTTAGATAGCTCTAAGTTCGTAGCGACGTAGCAACGAATTCTGTTTATCTGTCTGTCGCAATTGCCTAAAGCTGCGCCACAAATTTTCTACTTATTTGGAGTTTTTCTCATGGGTTCAGTAATTGCGCTCTTTAATATGTCCGGTGGGGTTGGCAAATCCACACTCACCATGAATCTGGGGTATCACCTGTCTCAAGATCATCAAAAGCGGGTGCTAATGGTGGATATGGACCCTCAAGCGTCGCTCACAACCTTTGTTGGCTTTAGCCCCTTTGATATGGAAAAGACGGTTCAGCAAGCGATGCTGGCGCGAGAACCGCTCCCAATTCTTCAGGAGTTAGGCTGGGCAGACCTAGTGCCTGCTAATATCTTTCTTTCTCAGGCAGAGCTGAGATTATCCTCCGAACTGCGACGAGAATATCGTCTTGCGGACGCTCTAGAAAAGGTGCGCCATGAGTACGATGTGATTTTGCTCGACTGCCCTCCGAGCCTGGGGTTACTCTCGGTCAACTGTCTTGTGGCATCAGACTATCTGTTGATCCCCATTCAAGCAGAGTACAAATCTGTTGAGGCAACGATTAATCTACTTCAAGTCACCTACGAAACGGCTCAGCAGGTTAACCCTAAACTCCGGGTGGTCGGGGCAGTACCTACGATGTATGACGAGCGCACCAAGCAGTCTCAACGGGCGCTTGAAGCGATTTCAGAAATGTTTGAATCGATTCGCGGCAATAAGTTCTTTGAAAAAACAACTGTTTTTCAGCCGATCCCGCGTCGGACTCACTTTGCCAATGCCACGGCTGAACATCAAGTCTTGGCACAGTTCGCACCTAAGCTTGTAGATGCGATCAGACCATTGCAAGAGATTACTCAGAGACTAGGAGCACTGACGTGAAGAACTCAAAATTTTCCTTGGCTGGACGTGGAATTCTCGATGGATTTACATCAGAGAATTCTTTAAATGTAGGGCAGCCCGAAACTCAACATGCGGCGGCTCAATGGATCGCAATCCATAGTATTTACCCCTCCAAATCTCAACCGCGTCAATTTTTTGCGCCTGAGCCGATCGATCGCTTAGTAACCTCATTTCAAGAACGAGGATTTTATGGCGCAATTAACGTTCGGCCAAAAGGCAAGGGTAGCTATGAGATCATCGCGGGCGAGCGCCGATGGAGAGCGGCCAAGCAAGCAGGCCTGAAGGAGGTGCGCTGCATTGTTCAAGACTGTAGCGATGAAGAAGCGCTGGAGTTTGCCTTAGTTGAGAACCTTCTGCGTGAGGATCTGTCTAAGCTCGAAGAAACAGAGGGCATTCTTGGCTTAATCCAGCAGAAGTTTGGCATTGAAAAAGAGGATGCGATCGACATCATTAATAAGCAAGGGCATCCCGATCAGCTTGGTCGTAGCGACGTAGCAACGAGTGAAGAATTAAAGCAAATTCTCTCTGTTTTATCGCATTTTGGCATTGAACTTCAGACGTTTCGGACTAAAAATATTCGCACGCTCTCGTTACCAGAGGAGCTTAAAGTAGCGCACCTCAAGGAAGGATTATCGTATTCGTCTGCCTTGGAAATTGCTAAGGTAAGGGATAAAGATGAACGTCAAGCTCTGCTCAAGAACGTGTTGAAACAGCAGATGTCTTTTCGAGAAATTAAAGAAGTCGTGCGCGAGAAAAAGGATGCAACGCGATCGCCGCAGGAACTCTCCTTTTCGACTCGGCTCACCGACATCATCAAGCGAACAAAGCGAGCTGAATCAGTCTCGCTGGAGACAAAGCACCAACGAAAAATTGAGAAGCTATTAAGTCAGCTGGAAGGATTGTTGAGTGAGATAGAAACTGAAGAATAGAGAGTGTGCGACAGTTCAAGAGTGAGGATCTGAAAGGGTGAGGGGTGCTATTTTCAACGCACGCTGGCTTCACTCTGGTTCCGCTTCGGCTGGACGTTCAGCGATCAGTTCGTCTGCAAGGCTCACCCCAAGTTCCTTCAGTAGTCCTCTTCCTTGTCTCGCATACTTCTTAAGACTGACGAACTTTAGGCTGTGATCCTCGTTGACGACGACCACGAACCGATCCCCCTCTTTAAGGTGGAGTTGTTCTCGAATCTCAATCGGCAAAACAAAGCGCCCTTTGTGCCCAAGTGCAACGATATGGGGGTGGTTATTTTTATCATGGTTCATTCGTCTCTCCTTGAAAGCAGTTCTCTTGATCTCTCATCGGCTAAAGCCCCGCTTTGAATCAAGCCTCCTCAATATGGAAAGCTTCGCTTGAGGGCCCTAGGCTGGGACCGTTCATGCCCCTTTTCACCCTGATGCCGCCACAACGGTGTGAGAGGTAGAACAATTTCAGTAGATTCAATCAGTTAGACTTTGTGAAAAAAGCTTTGAAGCATTGACGGTGAAATGGTATTACCATTTTTATGCTTCATTCTCGCCGCCGAATTGTATTGCCTATTTCTCTTCAGCCTTTTGATCAAACGGTATTAGAGAAAGCACGATCGCGCTTAGATCGATATGTGCCTCACCTCAATAGGAGCGAAGTGGTTCGTATCGCACTGGCGGTCGTCTGCATCGCTTCTCCAGAAGTACTCCAATCGAGTGTGTCTCGCGTCGCCCGAGTGAGGTCAGGACGCCCACCAACGCGGCGGGCAAGTTATGCCTCCTCTGAGGATGAGGCGATCGTACGAGAAGATGAGGAACGGCTTCAGCGTTTTGCGTTATTGCGAGAACTTCAGCTTCTTCAAATGCAGTCGACGCGGAGTCCGACGCAAGAAAAGCGATTGGAAGAGATTTGTGCAGCGCTCGGAATGGTGTTCGTGCCGTCGAAAATAGGCTAAAGTGCCCTTGGGATTTTCCCTTATAAATTGGTGAAAAAGCATTGAATCACGGCAATTCAGCCCTTCGTTGCGACGTCGCAACGAAGGGCTGAAATCGTTCAAATCATCTCCTCATCCAAGCGTTATCGCTTCGAGCAAAGTTCAACGTAGAAGTTGCACTTTGGGAAACTCACAAAAACTAAACAAATGGCTGTTAAGACGTTCTTCTCGCCACTAGATCGAAGAATAGATTAGAAATGAAGGGGGTGTTTGAGGTGGAGCACATAAAGTCCAAACTTGAACCGATAAAAGAGACGGATGCAGGAAAGATCCAACTTATTTCAGTCGATCAGATTCAAGTCGCTAAGCAACCCCGAAGCTATTTCTCACCGCATAGCCTTGAGCTGTTAGCGCAATCGTTTCGGGAAAGTGGATTCCAAGGAGTGATCAATGTTCAATCGATTGGTCGTGATCGCTATGAGGTCGTAGCAGGAGAGCGGCGCTTGCGAGCTGCAAAACTGGCCGGTCTAAATGCCGTTCACTGTCTGGTGGGTCAATTCACTCCTGAAGAAGCATTAGAGTTCGCGCTTCGAGAGAATCTTCAGAGAGAGGACTTAAGTAAAATTGAAGAAATAGAGGCGCTACTCGAACTTCTTGCCTTAAAACTCAAACTTGAGCGATCGCGCATTATTGATTTGGTGAGTAAAGAGGGACACACGGATCGGCGCAAAAGTAACCAGCCAAAAAGTGTAGCGTTTCAGCAAGTTGAAATGCTGCTCAAATCTTTTGGCATCGAAATTCAAACGTTTAGAACCAAACACCTACGGACACTGGCTCTCCCCGATGATGTTCGTCGAGCCCATTTAGAGCGCGGGTTGCCATACTCATCGGCGCTTGAAATAGCCAAGGTGAAAGATGAGAAAACCCGTACGGGCATTCTCAAGGAGGCGTTAGCTCACGAGTACTCAGTTCGAGATGTTCAAAGTATCGTTCAGCAGGTGATTTCCCCTCGTCTTCGTGAGAGACCCAAGCCCAGCGATCGACTGCGCGCGATTGCCAAACGGCTTAAGACGGTTGAAACCTCGGTCAACCATCAGGCTCATCTAGATGCGATCATCGACCAATTCATCGATGCTTTAGAATCGCTCTGCAAGGCTTAACAGTGGCTCTCTTTTGCTGGTTGTGACCAGTTTTAAGCATTAGCTCTACGCGAGGAAGGTGTGCTTTCCGCCGCCGGTTGTTTATGGTCTTTACGAGTTTTAGCTTCTGCCGGATGACCCCTGGAAATGAGTAGAATTTAAGCCCCGTGTTGAGCTTGACTTCGACTTCAGGTCGAGGGCGAAGCGCAATGGAGAGGAAGTACTGCTCGATTGGCTTCCAAGTTCGCCTAGCAACCAGCACGCAAGGCTTTTCTGCTTTGACTCCGATCGAATAGCCTCCGAAATGAAGGGGCACACTTCTCATATCGCGATAGCACAAGCGGTCGAAGGTGGGATGGGTGCCTTCGGTGGCTAGTAAGATAAAATCATGTCCCTTGCGAACAAAGACTACGTTGGCCAGTCCTTTTTTGCGCCTGCGAGTTCTGGTAATGCGGCAGCGCGTAACGTTGTAGACGTCAATCAGCTTTTCATCGACTAAAAGTGGATTTTTGTGAGGCGGAATTTCGCGCAGGACATAGCGGTAGTACCCATAGCGAACATAGTCAATGGCAACTTTGCGAATAAACGCGTGTAATTCAGTCACAACAAAAAAAGAGTCAGACATATGGAATCTACTCTTACGATAAAAAAGTGATTGATTGTTTGGCGGTTCAATCACTAAAAACCGTGCGCTGCATTGTTGCTTGACGCCTTCATTGGTCCATGCAATCTCCTATATAGGAGTAACATAGCCCAAGAGTTTAAGCGTTGGGCAACCGGTGCAACACATACTTACGTTTCCTTTGCCTTGCTTTTTTATGAGTGTTGACCCGTGGGAATAAAAAATCGATGAACGGTTAAGACGAACGTGTTTCAGATCTCTTACTCGTTCCACGTCATGCAGTTGAAAAAAGCTATCACCAGCTTTATATTTGACAATGTGAGCTGAAGTTTGTCGTCAATCCTTTCGTTTTCGTTGGATAGAGCCATTGACTGTTGTGACTCGCGAATGATCTAAAGAACTGGCGGCCCTTCAAATCTCCTACTCAGATTCCGCTCATCGATCTACGGAGTTTTAAGTACGTTGTGCTTTACAACGCGCCGAAAGTGATTGCTCCCATCCGGTATCCATAGATGTTGCCCGTTTAGTACTGAGAGTCGAAACTTCGACAGGTGTTGCTAGTGAGTTACGACTCACAGAAGCCGGTAGCGAAAGGCTCATACCTTTTTTCATTGCAGATTTGGGAGGGTAGAGACTACAAACCCCTCTTACGACTCCCGGCTCGATTCGCGCTTTGCCCTGGCACCATAGAAGTTCTTACCCGCAAGCAGTTTCCAGAAGACTAAACCGCCGTTCATGGTTGAGCTATTCATCAAAGCTATGTTGTAGCCTTGCCGAAAAGAAAGCTTCTCTCCGGTCCTAGATGTCGCCATCTTAAGAACTCCCCACGCGGGATGAGGTTATGCGCTTGAAGACGCTGATTCTGGCAAGCTTTCATCCCCTCATTGGGATTTACACCCATTCTCTTGCAGCACGGCTTAGCGTCTTTGCTAAGTGTGTCACGGTCGCCCGATCTCTTTTCTGTTGTCATGAAATAGAAATGCAGGGATTGTCTCTCCTTTAAGGAGAGTTTTATGTCCTGCATGCCTTTCTCGCACCGGACGAGCACCTTTCAATGCATCCGGCGCTACGAACCCAGACGGTCTCTTAGGCTTGGTTGTCACGGCCAAGCTTTACCGAGTGTCTGGCTCCAGCACTTGTCTAAATCAACTGAATTCTTAGTGTTCGATCCTGAACTGCCCTGTGCAATTCTAGAGAGGAGTGTAGAGGAATTTGAGGAGAAATTGGAAGAGAAAAAAACCTCCCACGGGACGGTCAACACGAAGTGCCCGTGAGAGAAGAAAAGAAGTCCCACGGGCAATCGAGAAGACCGTCCCGCGATCGAAACCTTTAAAGGCACTTGGGGTGCCTAATAACATCTTGGTTTTGCAGTATTGGAGAAATTGAGATGAAAGGGAAGGAAAATGTTGGTCTTTCGGCAGAATTTAGGAAAGAAAAGTCATAGACTCTATCCGATTGTTTTAGCGCCTAAGGGGATAATTTCTGTAATCTTATATTTCCCTTTATGCCGATGGTTGTGCTTGATTGAGTCAATTTGATGTTGGGCATGATGAGCCGTAATTTCGTCCCGACGCTCGGTAAGAATTTGCTGAATGGTGTATTGCGACTTTGAGTACTCTTTTAAGGCGTTAATTGAGATGGCCCACTTCTGGTCATAGAGGCGATTGGGCATGTTGTTGTGGGCCATAATCGCATCTATAGCTGCGTTAATGGTCTCTCGGGATTTGCCGCTCGTGGCTCGAGGACGGACAGGTCCCCGTTGTTCTTCGGGCTGAGTACTTCCATTCAGAGGGGCTGTGCTTGTTTTGGGTGAAAGTCGTGTCGGACCAGGGGCAACTTGCCGTTGCTGAGTCAGGGCCTGGGTGAGACCCGCAACGGATTCCATTACATGAGCCATTTGTTGCATGAGCAATTGCACGGTGGGATCAAGCGAAGGCGTTTCAGGCTCTCTTATTGGCTCTGACTCAATTGCGTCTTTAGGTGCGATGACTTCGTTTGTTTCTTGAGGTTGTTCTAATGATGGCTCCCCAGTGTTTTCCTCTTGCTGTGCTGCAAGCTGTGCTTCAATCCACTCAAGCAGTTGAGCGGTCCTTTGGGATTGGTTTTTGGCCTCGGGCGCGATCGCTTCGAGTACCGTTATCCAGCGATCGTGGTCTTCTGCGTAGTAACGTAAGTTTCCTTTTCCCTTACGCGTGGGACGTTTTCGCTCCTGTAATGCCATGGGCTGAAACGGCTCAATTGGTTCGATTCCGGCCAGTCCTAACTTAATGCCTTTACGTTTGCCGTGGTATTGAGCAATGACGGAATCTGCAATATCAAAGTCTGCATAATGGCGAGAGGCTGCGAGCGATCGGCGGTGGATGGGGTTTTTCTCGTCTAACACTTGATAATGCCCTTGGATGGCTGCCCTAAACTCGACGGCATCAACATGGGCAGGACAATACCAGAAGGTCGCGATCGTAGCGTAGACCGCCCGAAAGAGGTGGGTATAGAGGTTTCCGCCTGCTCGTGGAGGGACTAAGCCATCAAAGTGGCGATCGCAGGCAGCAGCGACTTTATGGCTGTACTTCTGGTTGATGTCCCGAGCGCTAAGATGAGCAGCATCTGGCAGTTGGTGTCGGATCTTGGCAAGAGCTTGACACACCCTGTCTGCTGTCGCCAACGTAGGAATCTCAAAACTTAACGTTTGCGTTTCGCCTCTACGTTTTAAGGCTCCAGTAAACGTGACGCTCCATTTTGTTGTCTTTTGAAACTGGGCAGTTGAGAGCAGTTCACTTACTCGTCGGCCTGTCAGCACTGCTAAGCCTGCCGCCACTTCGGCCCAGTCAGGGCTCTCTAAGAGGCGTACTGCTTTTGCCACGATCTCATCTGGATTATCAATAGACTTCACATCTTCATTGCGCTCGGCAACACTGCGCTGTTTGTCGTCATTGAGTTCCGTGTATTCGCCTGTCGAGAAGCCAATATAATCGAGCGAGAAGTGGTCTTCTCCTAAGGCATCTTTAATGGCTCGCCGGAGTTGGTCCATGCAGCCTTGTTGCTGCTTCAGTGAGGCGAGGCCTCGTTTGGCCCAGCTCGCTCTTACAGTTTCTGTGAAATTTTGCAGTTTCTTGCGGCCTGAAGGTGTGTTTTTTGTTGCCTGAATGAAGGGAAGGTAGTCTTCATGAATGGATTGGGCGAGCCACTTCCTAGGCATAGCACTACTTTAAAGATTGAGTATCCATATCATATTTAATATCCATATCGAATGCAATAGAGTTTGCTTTGTTTCAGCATTGCGTTGAACCGCCTTGATACGGGTGTGTCGCAAAAATTCAAGATGCAAAGGTGTTTGGTGTTGATCTGAAGCAAGGGCATTGATGCTCCTATAGATGTCAAGTCCTTTTTGTGTTCTTAAGCCTGACTCACGTCGAGCACTTCAGAAGTTGAGCGCGTTTTGCGAATGAGGTGATAAATCTCTCTTGCCACGTAGCGTTTGAGGCAGCGGATGATCTCTCGCTTGGACAACCCTTGTGCGGTGCGGCGGGCAACGTAGTCCTGGGTCGGCTG
Source organism: Cyanobacteria bacterium FACHB-63 (assembly GCA_014695255.1). Lineage (GTDB taxonomy): Bacteria > Cyanobacteriota > Cyanobacteriia > Leptolyngbyales > Leptolyngbyaceae > Leptolyngbya. The sequence continues at coordinate 347 of JACJNX010000176.1, read as the reverse complement.
ATGCCATCGCATTCGGACAATGACCACGCGAAATAGGGCAGCATTCGCCTGACGGTTCCCACCGCGATTGAGTCGATGACGCTGAGTTTTGCCCCAAGACGCTGGAATTGGACAAACTCCACACATCTTGGCAAAGGCAGCTTCGGAATGGACTCGCTCGGCATTCTCGCCAAAGGTGATCAGCATCTCGGCGGCCGTATCGGTGCCAATACCAAACGCTTGCACTAATTCAGGGGCTGCTGCTTGAGTGAGCGTTGTCAGGTGCTGGGTATGCGTTTCAATTTCCTCATGCAACTGGGTCCACCGTTTTGCCATTGCCGCGAGGGCATAGCGCATTGTCGCCATCG
>JACJNX010000175.1 GCA_014695255.1 Cyanobacteria bacterium FACHB-63 | reverse complement strand
ATCGCTCATTTGCACCCGACCGTCTTCGCGATGTCCAATTGCGTGAAGCAGGTCATCCGTGATGGCGTAGATCGCTATAATTTCGGAAAGCATTTTTCTTCTCTCTACGGGTTGCAGCCCTTGGAGAGATTTTATTTGCTCGATGGCTCCGACAGCTTCTCACTAGCAACTTGGGTTAGTAGGGAAAAACAAGCTCTCTGTAGCTGTTAATAAAAAAGTTTTCAAAGAAAGTTACCAAAAAAATATCCTTACTGGTTAACTTTAAGCCCAGGAATTAAGAAGAAAAAATTGATCCGCACCTTATGCACTAACAAACGCAAAACACAAATGCCTAGAAAGTATGTTAGGACAGGCTTTTGCGTTGTCTACACGTTGTAGACAACAACTACTGCAATTATCACTGAAGTTCTTCTCCTGCCTTACATTGCGTATGTCTACAATCGCTTTGAAACTATTCTGTTGGCGGTTTCGCCTCTATTTTTATATTGATGCTATAATCAATTTAATTTGTGTTGCTTGTCGGTTTCGTATCTTTGGTTCTTTTTCAGAATGAGGTGTCTGACACAAGCACGCTCGGTTACGACTGGGACACCTTTTACAAGGCTACAAATAAAAAAGGCCAGTGCCTTGAAAAGGGTTTCTCTTTCCAAGAACACTGACCGAAAGAAGCGTCGATTAGTCAGCGAGTGTTACCAGCACTCAAAGAACGATCGACATTGGCAAAAATGAGAGTCATCAGACACTGTTTATTCTGAAGACTCCCTTTAAGAAGGAATAGAATGTTCCAAACAAACATTCGTAATCTTGCAATCGCAGGAAGTAGCTTAGTCACTTTGTTTCTAATTGTCTACTTTCGATTGCAACTTTGCAGCGCAGTGTATTGGCTCTACGAAATTGGTTGGGAAACCATTCCTAGAGGCTTTTGGTTAGGGTTCTTCGCCGCCTGGTTTGTACTAGGTAGACGATTTGCGCTAACGCGATACATCCATCGCAAGTAGTTATAACTTTATTCAGCGGATAGCAGGTTTCTGCTTCCGCTTTTTTCCAATGGGGGTGCGTTATGAATTTACTTCGATCGTGGGTAGCTCGATTTCAAGAGATCATTATGGACGATGACCGATCGTTCTTCATCTACATGGGAGGAATGGTGACTGGATTTTTTCTAGATTTACTCACTCTGCTCATTTACCGCCTGTTGCACTAACGAGGCGCAGAACCCCACCCAGTCAGTTTTGACTAGCCAGGGAAAGAGAGCTTAACTTCTGTGAGACGCACTGAATGTCTCCCACGTTTTTGAGTGCTTGAATGATGTGAGCAATCGCAGGCTTTGACATCGTGCAGCAAGATCAGGTGAAACCAATCCAGGTTCTAATCACCTGATGCCGCAATTAACATTTAACGAAAAAATGAAATAACTACCTATCAAATTGAGGACGCAATTTAAGCTGTCCTTCATTGTCACGCCTAAAAAATAACGAAGGCAGATTGAACAACTCAAGCGTTCAATCTGCCTTTTTTCTTGGCTCTTTTCCACGGTGGAGCTCAATTCCGAGCTCCACCGTTTTTACCTTGGCTATGAAAGTTTCATAGCCACTTCTATTAAAAGGAGTATGCAGATGAATCACGATAAATATCGTTTTTCTCGACACCGAGCGCGGTCCCAGAGGAATCGTGCCCCTAAACCTTGGCAATCGTCTCCTGATCCAGACGAGTTCCATCGGCTGATTCACCACCTCATTCTTCCAGTGCTCCGCACAATACGAAGCCTGAAAGAATTCTTTCGAGTCTACCTCATTGGAATCGCCACAGGATTTGTCCTGGGTGTTTTTTGTGGGGCAGACTTTGAAGGCTTTTTGGAATTTATCATCGCACTGCCAGTTGGCATTGCGATTGGATTGCTCCTCTTTTCGGGTCTTTGGTTGTGCCGATTCGAGGAATAGTAGTGACCAAATGAACGACGCCATCAATTCGGATGACGTCGTGACACACACAAGGGAGAGCAACGTTTGCGGCGTTGTTCTCCCTTTTTTTGTTTAAAGGAAACACCACATGAATAACGGAATTAACTCTAAAATTCAAGAAAAAACGTCTCATCGAGACATTTATCAAGAAGTGACTGAATCGATTATTGAAGCGATCGAAGCCGGAGTCGGGCGGTGGAAAATGCCGTGGTATTCCATCAATGAACTTCCCAGGAATATTCAGAGCAGCAAGGAGTATCGCGGGATTAATACGCTCGTTCTTTGGTGCCAATCTATTCAGCGCGGATACCTCTCAGCAGAGTGGGGAACTTATCGCCAGTGGCGAGAGAGAAACGCTCAGGTCAAACGCGGCGAGAAATCGACCCTGGTTGTCTTTTGGAAAGTTGTCGATCGCAACGACAAAAGACCCCAAGCGGAGGAAGCTCCAGACATGGAAAGCGAGTCGGAGATTAGCGCAAGGCAAGTGCTTTTGGCTCGAGGCTATCGTGTGTTTAACGCTGAGCAGGTCGTAGGCTACTGCCCAAAACCAACGCAAGCACGGCCCAGAGTAGAGCGCATTGCGGCAGCTGAGCAATTCTTTCATTCACTGGGAGCCACGGTGCACCGTAGCGATTGCGCCGCCTATCGGCCCAGTAGTGACGATTTGTTGATGCCCCCGTTTGAAGCCTTTATTGCAGCAGAGCCTTACTACAGTTGCCTCGCTCATGAATACACTCACTGGACAGGGGCTGCTCATCGCCTTAATCGAATGCTGACAACCCGCTTTGGGTCTGAAAGCTATGCCGCTGAAGAACTCATTGCCGAGCTCGGAGCCGCATTTGTGTGCGCAACTCTTGGCTTTAGCACTACCTATCGAAAAGACCATGCGGCCTACATCCAGAGTTGGCTCACGCTCTTAAAGAATGACAAGAAAGCAATCTTTAATGCAGCTTCTCACGCGCAGAAAGCCACTGACTTTCTGCAAGCGATCAGCGCAAAGCGTAACTCCAAACCAACGGCCGAAACACACGAAGCGGCTGCATAATCCCTTTGAAAAAATAATGAGTAAGTGATTGAAGCAAGCAACGGCTTTTATCACTTCTCTTCTTTGAAATGTCTACCAAGGCGAGCATGACTTTACCCATTCCGTAAAGCCATGCTCGCCTTTTTTATATTGGAACAAATATATGAAAACAAAAGCAGAAAAAATCGGGGCACTCGCAGAGCTTCATTGCTTTACCGGTACCCTTAGCTACTATCGCTATAGTCCACAGCTGTTTCCTAACGTTGTGCTGACCGACGGCGTGCGATTTCTGGTCGAGACGGCTCAATGCTACTGGCTAGTTGATGCGATCGCGGCGCTTCAATCCGAGCCTACGATTTACAATCACCCACAATTAGCAGAACTTCAGTTCTGGACTCTACTGGTTGACGAGAATGAGTCGGCAACCCTTTTATGCGAATGGGAGAGTGACGAAGTGGTTTACACTCAGAAGATTGAGTGGACTGACTTTCCGCTTCCACAGCAAAGGATCTGGGTAGGAATTGAGGAAAACTGTATCGTTATCATGCTACCGGACGAATACTAGAGGAGAAGAAAGTGAAAGCGTTGATGGGTACAAGCATCAATTAACGCTTTGGTAGCTTGGGGTAAGAAAAATACCCCCTTAAAAAGCGCCTAAATAAGGCACTTTTTTTGTGCTTAAAATTCTTTGAGACGCGGGTTATTGCGCGATTTTTTCATTATTGAGTAGGGTGACAATTGCACTAACGAACTGTTCTGGCTCTAACGGTTTCGTCAAGTGTTTCTGAAATCCAGCTTGCAGCGCTTTTTGCTGATCGATTTCTGCGGCATAAGCAGTCAGCGCGATCGCGGGAACCGTCCCTCCCCCAGTCGGTGGACGTGAACGAATCTGCCTCATCAGCCTGTAGCCATCCATGTCTGCCATGCCAATATCGCTCACAATCACATCGGGCATCAACTGCTCCAACGCTTGCAATGCTTCTAAGCCAGAAGCAACGGCTGTGACCTTTGCCCCGTGTTGTTCTAGCAGAAAAGCCTCAAACTCGCGGGTATCCGTATCGTCATCCACCAGCAAAATGTGAACGTTGTCTAAGAGCGTTTCTGAGTCGGGTTGAACGGAGGTTAGCTCAGATCGGATCGGCGTTGCCTGCTGCATGACCGGTAGCTGCACGATAAAGGTTGCGCCTTGATGTTCACCCCGGCTCTCTGCTTTGACCGTGCCACCGTGCAGTTCCACGATTTGCCGCACGATCGCCAACCCTAGCCCTAAGCCCCCAAAGTTACGGGTAGTGGAGCCATCTTCTTGCCGAAAATACTCAAACACGTAGGGGAGGAATTGAGCATTAATGCCTTTCCCGGTATCGACCACCCGAATCTGAGCCAATTGATTGCCAATCAAGCTTCCTTCGGAATCGCGTTGACTCAGTTGGACTGTCACTTGACCACCGGTGGGGGTGAATTTGACGGCATTGGTCAGCAGGTTCCAGACCACTTGTTGTAAGCGACCAGCATCGCCAAAGATGGGAGCAATTTGCGGGTCGAGGTCAAGCGAGATCGCAATCTGCTTGGCTTCTGCCGCCAGCCGCACGGTTTCGACCGCCGCAGAAATGACAAACGCCAAACTGGTGGGAGTCGGGGTTAAGGTCAGCTTGCCCTGCATGATGCGGGAGATGTCGAGCAAGTCCTCAATCAGTTGCGATTGGAGTTTGGCATTGCGCTCGATCGTGGCTAAGGCATCCATTTGACGAGCAGAATCAAGGTTGCCGTTTCGTAGCAGACGTGTCCAGCCCAAAATCGGATTCAGGGGTGATCTCAACTCATGGGACAGCACGGCCAAAAACTCGTCTTTGATCCGGTTGGCGCGTTCTGCGTCTTCTCGTGCCGCTTGTTCTCGTTTTAGCAGTTGCTCTCGTTCCGATTCAGCTTGCTTTTGCTTGGTGATGTCGCGTGAGATAGATAACAGTTGTGCAACCCTTCCTGATGCATCTCGGATGGGAGTGACAATGACATCCCACCACTTCAGGTTGCCCTTTACAGTGGAGGCGTAGCCTTGAAATTGACCGACATTGCCTGATTTGGCTGCTGCAAGCGCTGCTTCTGCACTTTGGTACTCTTCGCCTTGCCAGAAATCAAGCCATTGGGCATTTAGGACAGAGGTAGGATCGTCAATTTCTAGGAGATGGAAGCCGCCTGTATTCAGGTAGAGGAGCTTTCCCTCTAACGTTAAAACTTTGATGCAGTCTTTACTGCTCTCTAAAATGCGTCGCTTTAGTTCTTCACTCTCTTGCAGCACAGCTTCAGTTCGTTTGCGATCGCTGATGTCAGTAAACACGACCGCCACCTGGCGCATTGCTGCATCGCTGACCCGCGACACTAAAACGTCGAACCAGCGATCGAGGGCGTCCGCTCGCACTTCAGTGCGAACAGACTTACCGGTGTGAATGACTTGTGAGTAAAGGTCATTCCAGTACTGTTCCAGTCCCGGGACGAGTTCGCTAGCCCTTTTGCCTTCTGGGTTGGCAATGCCGGTCTGCCGCTCGAGCGCTGGATTCGCTTGCAAAACGCGGTGATCAAACGGCTTGCTATCGGCATCGAATAGCACTTCAATCGTGCAAAAACCTTCGTCAATCGACTCAAACAACGTGCGGTAGTGTTCTTCAGATTGATGCAGGGCGACTTCTGCCTGTTTGCGTTCGGTGATATCTACCGCCGCTGCATAAAGCATTTGTGCTTCTAAGTAGGGCTGCGCTCTCCAGAGCAACCAGTGGTAGGAGCCGTCTTTGTGCCGATAGCGGTTTTCAAATGCAAACGTTTCGTTGCCAGATAACACGCTACTCCTTTCCGCGACAGATACGAGAACATCGTCTGGATGAAGAAAATCAGTCCAGGGGCGGGATGTCATTTCGTCGGGTGTCCAGCCGAGAATGCGCTCAAAGGCAGGGCTGACCCAGTGGAAATACCCGTGATTGCTCAAAATTACTTGCAAATCTGCCCCAACGGCAAGAAAGCGGTTTCGCTCCTGCTCAGCTTTTTTGCGTTCAGTGGTGTTGGTAAACAAAATGGCGAACTGATTGTCTTGTGGCTCACCGATGCAAAAAGCGTTGATATCAAACCAACGATCTAGGGCACTGGCGTAATTCTCGAATCGAGCAGATTCTCTGGTTTGTACGACTCTGCCATAGATTTCGGCCCAGTAAGCTTCAAGGTTGGGAGCAAATTCCCGCATCCGTTTTCCTGTGGCTTGCTCCAATCCGGTGAGGTGTTCAAACACTGAATTAACTTCAAGGAAGCGCTAATCAGCGGGTTTACCGTTCTCGTCAAATAGCATTTCACAGAGGCGTTGTTGCAGGAATGAGGGGTTGCGGAATGGGAAGAGATGGTAAGTTTCAATTACCACACCAAAACTTGCCATGAAGCCTCAATACCGCATCCGCAACTGGTCAGAGTAT
>JACJNX010000174.1 GCA_014695255.1 Cyanobacteria bacterium FACHB-63 | reverse complement strand
GCTTTCCCCTTTGCCTTTCGGCGCTAGGTAGATTGGTTAGCTTAGACACCACCTCCCAAGTGTTCTCTTGGCTGTACCAAGAATGTCATTCCAAGTGTCACGGCGCACATCAAGATGATACGGGTCTTTTAGCAAAGCATTGGCCAGATCGGAATCGGGTTTCGGCAGCGTTCGATCAAAATTAGTGACAGCGCTGCCCTGCCGCTGATAAAGGCGGGTTTCAATCTGCATGACCAGGATATTGCGGCTCCAGCCGTTGGTTAGAGAGGCCTGGGCATACCAGAGCCTCTCCTGCGGGTCTTTCACCTTATCCAGCAGCACCTGATTATGCCTCCATGGAATTTGTGCAGCGCTACGCTGCACAATTTGCTCTTCGGGGTAAGCCTCGGCAAAAGCCCGCATGTATTGAAGATTTCGCGATGAAAAGCCACTAATGTCGGGGAATTCCCGCTTCAAATCTTTTGAAAGCCGAGTAATGACCTTCGTGCCCCAGCCTTCCTGCTGCTGACGCTCAAGAATCTCCTTGCCGATCTGCCAATACAGTAGGATCAGCTCACGATTAACAGCCAGTGCTGCCCGTATTTGTGCCGTGCGAATTCGCTGCTTCAGGTCGCTTAGAAAAGCCTCATAGTTGGCAAGGTTGGGCAAAAGGGAATCGGTCACGGCAAAGTACTCATTGGGCAATTATCGTATTTTTACACTAGCGGGATCAGAATTAAATTGCACCTCGACTGAACCGTTGGAATTACCCGTATTATCGTCAGGGGATCGAGGAAAAACCCTCACCTCGATCTTCATGTTATTGGGCACAACCCAACGAAGATGACGATCGATCACCATTTCAATTCGGGCTTTGAGCGCTTCTGCTTCAGAAAATAGCGCCTGAATGGCTCGCTCTTGGGCAACCTCTCGAAAATCTTCCCGCTGTGTCTCGTAACTATCCGCATCACTGTCCTTACTGGGGGAAAAGAAGCTTGCTTCTAACAATTCTGCAAGTTCAGGCGCTCCAAGAGTCTAGTGCTGGGCGATTGCAAGGGTTACTTCATTGATCGACCCATTGTAGGCGGCTTCATCGATTGCACTAAAGCCAACATCAAGGGGGAATCGAAGTTCAGTATCGGGTTGGCCCACTTGGGTTTGCATCACAATGACTGTGATTCTGTCTACGAGCACATTGAGGTTCTGAGTATATAGCTCCCCAAATTCTGCTGGGGAGAAGACTTGGTTTTCGATCTCTATTTCAAAGCGCGTGCTGCTCAGTTTCGGCAACGCATCATACCAGCCGTATCCTTGATATTTATCCTCGGTGGCAACGAACGTATAGGGTAAATCGCTATTGCTCAAAGCACGCGCTAAAAGCTGCTGTTCAGAGGTTGGCAATTCTCCAGCGTCTACACGCATCGTTGTGGCATTGACGGGGTGAGAAGAGCCCCAGCCCTCCCCGGCTAAGTAATCGCCTGTTTGAGGCTTGAACACTTCAAGATAGGGTCGAGCCGGCGGCAGATCAATTCCAAAGCTACGGGCTTCTAGCCAACGCACATAAGAGAGATTATGGTGCTCTAAGGTTGCAACCGCTTCATACAAAGTTCGACGTAGCTCAACTTTAAGTTCATCAAAAAATGCATTCTGCACCACTTCTTTACGGGCAGGAAGTACAAGTTTAAGCTCAGGGGCTGTATCTACATCGACACGAACTCGTAGGGGAGTGTCATTGCAAGCGAGTGAAGGGAGGTGCGAATGCACAGTCAGACCATAGAAATTGAGTGCTCCTTCTCCAACTCGATCAGCCCATCGGTGGTGCGCTGACACACCTAGTCGTAAGCCTCGCCAAGATTTCACGACCATGGCATCTTCCAGAAAGTCCTGTTGTGGCAACGCTGCACCGTTAAATTTGATCGAGAGTGGATAGTAGCGAGCAGCACTCTCAATCAACAGGGGCAGCGATCGTACCTCGGCTTCAAGCAGTGGGAATTCAATTCGTGTGCCGACTCGTGCTGCGCTAGATTGCACGATCGCAGCAGATTGGCCTGAAAAGTGTTCTGGATTCAGCTGAACTTGCCAATCCTGGGATGAGATCACTGCACCACGATTCGCAAGGCTAAAAACTCCCATCCCTGCTGGGTCTTCGCTCTCAACAACTGTCTGATCCCAATCGCTTTGTCCTAAGTTCAGCAGCATTTGAGGCGACTCGATTCCACAACCATTATCCTCGATGCGGAGCGTTCTCTGCTCGGTAAACAAGACTTCAACTTGAGTTGCTCCAGCGCTACGAGCGTTCTGAAAACATTCATTGAGGATATCTTCAAGACTTGCATTGAATAGACATGTGACTTTAGTCAGAATTTGTGGACTAATCGATGCGGTAATCGGCAAGAATATTTCTTCCAGCTCATTGGCTCCTGCATCTAACGCTGAAAAGCTTTCTTCTGAAAAGTTAGAGTATGAGGAATTTTCTGGGGTTGGCATTAATTTTTCAATTAAAAACAAATCTTTTTTCTTTAGCAGGAACGCTTTCATAAATCAAGAATTTTGTAATAGCACTTGTGCAGCATGGAACACCAGCCTATTGCACTCGCACAATTAAAACGGCTTGTGTGTTCCGGCGTGATGTAAAACAAGGCATATGTATACCGCTGGAACACACAATGAGCTTTTTTGACATCTAAGGCCGAAGTAGTAGCCCCTAAGAGATTGAACTATTCTGCCTCCTGAGGCGTAAAATGTAGACGTCGTAACGTTACGGTTTTGCTTTCCCTCTGAGTGTTTCCAGCCAGCTATCAATAGGCTGTGTTCGATGAACAAGTGGGCGCAGTGCTCAAAGAGGTGTGTCTTGCGATTGAGAAACACTACACAATTAGGTTTATCAAGATTGGGAGGACAAAGCCTCGTGTTGCCTGAGGTCCGTACCAACTTTCTATGTGATTAAACTTGTAACACTGCTAAAGCGTTTGACGTCGTGTAGAGTTAAAGGCTACCCGCATACAATTGCGTGGTGATTTTTGAAGTGATCGATACCTTGCGAGTACGTTAGAAAAGCATGGAGACGCGAGCAGGATTGCAAGAAATGGGGCAGCTTATAACGTCAAAAGAGGGAATTGACGCATTACCAGAACACAAAATGGAGGTGAGATTTACAAACCCTAACCCGCTTGAGATAACAAAACTTGCACCAAATTCAAATAACAAAAGAAACCTTAACTACATCACCTTGAGGTTGATGAGAAGGATACGTTTTTACGAATTGGTATCTACTACGATCGCGATACGGCTGTAAATTACGTTTCCCGAATAGTTAAGGAGCACCTTGATCGCAATTGGACTAATCGATACGAAGCACAAGTCAAAATGGAACACTGGGAGAACTGGGTATGACCGTAGCAACAGAGCGCAAAACTTTTGCACCAGGCATTGAAGCACTTTTACGTGAGCTGGAACCAGGCAGCGATTTAGAGAAGGAATGTTTTGAGCTGTTTCAAAACGGCGATTATGAAGGCGTTAAAAGTATGAGGGCACGGAATTTGGACAGCTCTTATTTCCGCGCAATGAGCTATGTGTGTGGCGTAGTTGGAGCTGCTAACCCAGCTTCCCCGACCCATAAAAATCTTGGAATCATTTATGCTGAAGCTGCAAACGCCGCAGCAGACTACCTAAAAGAAAAATGCCTTAAGCGCTTATCAGAGTCTTATTCCTGGTAGGGATTAACAGAATCCCTGCACATTGCAGGGATTTCTCCTTATTTTTTCCGCATAAAACGGACCACTTCTCTATTTGCTATTTCTCTCTGGCAGTCGGGAACTCTAAAGGCATCGCCTAAGCAAGCCTGAAAAGAGTTATGACCCAAACAGACGAGTTAACGCAGCTCTTTATCAGATGCTGTGAAAGGCAAAATCGCGACCCCCTTGATCAGATTTTCGCTGAGTTGCAGCAGGGCTTTACAGCTACAGAATTTGAGTTCCTAAAGCAACAGAGTCTAACCAAAACTGTATTGGCGCTACGTCAAAACTACATAAGTCTTTCTTGGTTTGCCGAGTACATTCTATTCAGTAAAACCTTACCAAGTGTTACACGAGTTATTGAAGCCACTGGATTGCCTGTGCATACTCAAAGGACAGCAAAAATCACAAAACGTGAGTTTGAGTTAAAGAAGGAGCAAGCAAGACAACGTGGAATTGCATTACACGCTTTAATCAAAGATCACCTAAGCGGAAGCAGAAATGTCACTTCTCCAGAGCACTTGCTTCCCTGGGTTAGGTCTGTTGAACCTGTTCTTTGCAAGCTTAGTTATATTCGGCTTTTAGAAAAACCAATATTTCATCCAAAGGTACTTTATTCTGGCAGAGTAGATTGCGTTGCGAGCTGGTCCGGGATCGATTGCGTCATTGAATGGAAAACAGCCGAAAAACTAGAGCAAAGCACTCTTAACGAACACATTATTCAAGGGGTTGCTTACTTAGATGCAATCAACGCGCTTTATGGGCTATCGCTAGAGCATTTATTAATTGTCGTTGCTTTACCAAATCAAGCAGCACAGACGTTTCTCCTAAATCAGCAGGAGCTAGCACCATACAGGCGGATTTGGTATGAGAAAATTCGTATCTACAACGAGCCAAGACAAGTTATTCAAAATTCAGATGGGTCTTACTTTGAAATTATCAGCCCCATCTATCAGGTGAGTAGTGTTTCACCACCGCTTATCCTTTATAAGGGTATTAATTTTGTTAACAGTAAGAGTTATAGAAATATACCTGAAACAGTTAATGACAAGAGTAATGCTGTAGATACAGAAGATGTATGTATCAAAGATAAGCAACAAAGGACTAGAACCCAAGCTATAAGCCGACACTACACAGAAGACTCAATTCGTCTTTATCTACAAGAAATCGGGTGCTATCGTCTTTTACGCGCTGACGAAGAGGTTATGTTAGCCCATAGGGTTTCTGAGCTACTAGCGCTTGAACGTATCCGCTCTAGGCTTACCAGTAAGCTTGGACGTGAACCGAGCGAGGAAGAGTGGGCAGGTGAAATCAATATGAGTCTGCCTGCATTTCAACACCGGCTGCATTTAGATCGTCGCGCTAAAGACAAGATGGTACAGGCAAATCTACGCTTGGTTGTCTCGATCGCAAAAAAGTATATGAACCGTGGAGTATCGTTTCAAGACCTCATTCAAGAAGGAAGCTTGGGACTCATTAGATCGGCTGAGAAATTCGATTACACAAAAGGCTACAAGTTTTCAACTTACGCAAGTTGGTGGATTCGCCAAGCTATTATTCGTGTGATCGCAGATCATGGTAGGACCATCCGCCTTCCTGAACACCTAAGCGAAACCATTGCACGAATTCGTAAGACGATTAAACGGCTATCGCGTGAGCTTGGTCGCGAACCTACTGAAAGAGAAGTGGCGCATCGCCTAGAAACAACCATTGAGAAATTAAGATTCATTCTGAAGAGCGATCAGCCAGTTCTCTCATTGGATACCCCTATTGAAGCACCAGAAGATCCCTGGTCCGGTCAACAAATTGATCAAGATTTCTCATGCTGGGGGGATCAGATTGAAATTGAACTAGAAGAGCACTTTGAGAAGGCTGTAGTTTCTAACCTCCTTCGAGAAGACTTAGAGGGTATTCTCTCTACCCTTTCTCCGCGTGAAAAGGACGTATTGCGCTTGCGCTATGGGCTAGATGACGGACTGATGAAGACGCTAGAAGAAATTGGGCATATTTTTAACGTACCCCGTGAGCGAATCTGTCAGCTTGGGGCTAAAGCGCTTCGTAAGCTGCGGCATCCTAATCGTAATGCAGTGCTGAAAGAATACGTTCGTTGATTAAAGGGCACGCACCGTCGTGAACTCACCCTGTTGCCCGAAGCATTCACTTTTCTTGTGTAATAATGCTAAAATAAACCCAAAATTACACAAGAAACATGCCGCGTCGCTCCACGACCGTTTCCGTGCAAGCGTCGATCAACCGTCTCAAATCGGAGAAACAACAACAGCTCTACGACTGACTCGGCAAGCGCTTGCAGGAAAAATCACCCACTGAGATCGCTATTGCTCAAAACGGTATTGAGACGCGCAACTATCAAGGCAAAACCTGTGTCTTGCAGAAGCGCCGGTGTGGTCGAACTACTTGTGTTTGCCTGGAGAGAGAAGTCTCGGAAGTTGGACATGGGCCATACTGGTAGGCCTACTGGAATGAGGGGGGCAAGACTCAGAATCACTACGTTGGAAAACGCCCACCCTGGCAGAAGGAGCCAAGCCGAAAAAAATGAGTTTGAAATCAGCCCCGCTCCATTAGTGCAAAGGCATCCAGTGAACAGGCGACAGGGGGCATGGGCTGCAAAACAACTCACTTTTTCTTGTTTTGGTAAAGCAATGGAGCAACCTCGGCGCTTCGAATCAAGTGAGCAACTGTCGGCGAGACCTTCGGCAGTATTGTCGCTTGTTGCGCCGGGGGTATACCCTCCCAAATCGCCAGGGCTGTTTCTTTACCGCAGTTACTGGCCTCTTCCAGGAGATCGCAAAGAGCTTCTAGCTCTGGATCACCCCCTAGTGTAATTATCTCTTCACCAAGGGGCGATCCAGCTTCACGCCACTTTTTTCTACGATCAACAATTGCTTTAACTTTTTGCCAATGCTCAGGCTCCAGTGAAAAAACTCGAAGTTTTTCCCCCTCATGCCCAGGGACAGCCCTGCTCCATTGAAAAGTTGTTTTTAGCCCAAGTTGGTGCAGAAGTTCATGCACAATTTGGGTGTCGCTCATCGTTGAATGAATCGTAAAGTTCAGCACTGCCTTAACCTCGACTGAAAGTTCTCTGGCGGTTTGTGCGATCGACGTCAAGTCAAATTTTGTCCATTGCTTTACGTCTTTCAGAAAAGGCTCAAGCCCAATTTTCTGGCGTAAACTACGCTTTGCCTCCAGCTGATTGACATCCCAGAAACAAAAAGACTGGTTCCAGACGGCCTGTTGCTCTAGGCTTTTAACGCTCCGCTGCGCTGAAAGTTCTGGATAAAACTGCGCTTCAAGGGCAAGAATCTCAGCGCGACGTTTTCCGTCGTTATCCCATGCCACATCCTCTGGGGTGACCTCGTCGAGCTGATAGAACTCCTTTAGCCGAGACTTCTCAATCGCTTGTTGGTCTTTAGGGGAGATTTGCTCGTTTCGTTGCACTTGCCCATTTGATAAAACGACCTCTTCAAGAGACTTGCGTTCAGCAAAGGTAAGATCACGAGCATTGGCGATGGCCATCGCTTTTTGTTCCTGTAATTCCTGTCTCGTTTCTTGAAGGAGCTTTTTCACAGAAGAATTAGACACGGCTTGCTCAATTTTTACCGTATTGCCCTCGTGACACAGCCGGATATAAAGTGCCTCCCTTAACTGATGCATGGACGCATTTTGCTTGGCACTTAACTGACAAAAGAGATTTAAGTGAGGGTCGTTTTTCCAATCATAGCTCTCCAGCATGGAGACCGTATCTTCGCGCAAATTTGCGCGAATAATTCGGACCGTCGCAGCTGTGGAATGAAAGAGCTGCTCTTTTACCTGTTGGGGGTCCGTGGAGCGGCTCACCTTAGAGAAGTTATTCCCCAACCTGGCACACCAGACAGAGCGAGGCACTGGCTCTCTGACTCGGCTTAAGGCTTGTGCTAAGTCTGCGTCTGTGCCACTTGCACCGGTGAAGACTCCAAAGACTTCATCAATCACCCCTTGAGCTTCAAGGCTAATGCCTGTGGCCATAGAAGGTGATGCGATCACCACGTCAAATATGTCCTGTAGTAAGGTTTCATCGGGGGATTCGATAAATCCTCGCTCAATCTCTCCACTGCTTGTCTCAGAGTTGATCACCAGAACGCGCTTCTGAGGAAACGCGCGATCGATGATTTTGGCGAGCGCTTGGCTGGTTACCTTACTGTCAGTTGCGACAAATATGACTTTCCCTGCGGGAAGTGCAGAAATCGACGTCATTAGTCGTCCAGTAACCGCAGTCCTGTCGGGTGCATCGATAAAGGTGACGGGATACCCTTTGACCTGATAGTCGTTTCGTACGAGGAAGGGAGCACTCTCATCGCCGCGAAGACCTGAAAGATAATTGAGCACCTCATCATTGAGATCTGCATCCGCTACCAGCACTCGCCGGGCAACTTTAAGGATCTCTCTAAACCTGGCAAGCAGAGCTGGGCGCTTTCCAGCAGTAGCACAGGTACTGGACATCAGTAGGTGGCGCAGCACTTGGTCTACTTCATCAATGACCAGATCACACCCTTTAAATTGCTCAGGGTTAATTGCGAGCAACGAATCAACACAAAATCCTATCTGAAACGTGTAGCTTGCTCCGGTAATGAATGAGCCCCCGACCTTATCGAGATCACCGCGCCAATTCAGTCCGAGTCGTTTGGCCAAATTTCGGCCTAAAGCAATCCGAAAGGTTGCACTTAAGACTTTTTCCCGGTCTTTGACGAGCGATCGGAGAGCCTTGGTTTTCCCCGTACCTTTGCCAGAGAGAAATGCAATAATTCCCTCCTTTGGAAGCTTCTCTAAGGGCAGTGTCGAAAGATCAGGTGCATAAACCGCAAGAGAAACAGGAGTTTTAAGCGGTTTACGTAACGCTTGCTCGATTCTCCAGTGACACAAAGAAAGGGCTTCGCTGTAGGCTGCTTCTAAGGCTTTAACCCCTTTGGCAACAATAAGATCATCAATTCCCTTTTCGTCCTTCCAGGTCATGACAGAGACTGACCCTTTTGTTGCTTCAAGCAACGAGCCAAAGCGCTCTAAGGCACGTCCTACCATCTCTTTAGTCTTTGGCTTCTCGTCCTGGTCAAACGCTACATAGTGAGCGCGTCCTGGTTGACAGAAGCGGACCACATCCGGGGTTAAGACTCGCAAGCCATCGCTTGTTTTGTAACCTCCATAGACTCCCGTAAGCGCAATGGTAATAAAGCCTTGACTAAGGCCACTTAACCCTTTCTTGGCACCTTCCGTCCAGACAATCGGGATTTGAGGATGAGCTTCAAGCCAAGTCCAAAACGATCCCTCAAGGGGAACATCCACCTGAAAACGAGCTGAGATACGGGTGCGGATATCAGCTGGGATAGGGGGTAGATAGGCACGCGATCCTGCTCCCTTGGGCGTTTCATATTTTCTGGGCTTCCCTTTCTCATAATCGATCAGGGGCTGTTCAAGCTTGACTTGCCAAGTTCCACCGCCTTCGTGATTAAATAGCGCAGCCGTTTGAGAGGGTTGCGTGTGGTGTCCAAAGCGGCGATACTTCCACCCCAGTACATCATGGATAGGGGTTTCAACGTCTCCCCAAGGAGAGACAATGAGACTGGGCACAACGCTGACTGAGGCCTCATACAACGCCTCATGAATGCCCGAACCCATCACACATTCATGCTCAATTCTGGTCGCAAAGGAGGTCATTGCTGTACCCTCCTTTGCGGCATCTTTTGCAAGCGGGCTTGAGTGTCAGGAGCGAGCTTATTCCAAGCAGAACGCTTCCAGCTGACAGGTAAATCTTTAGCCGCATAAAGCTCTTGCTCCGTTTTTACGCGCTCTAAATAGTCAACCAACAACTGTAAAAGCCGTGCCTCTTCTGGCTTAGAAAGAAGCTGTACAGCTTCTAGAAACGATGCATAGGGTAAAATTCTCACCCCTTCAAGGACTTCTTCAAAGGTTTGAGCCAGTAGCAGTACCGTTGCCAGGTGACGTGAGTGATGTGCGTACTGCGCCAAAATCTCGGTAAGTGGAATCGGGCGATCTGATGGTAAACACGCCAGAACACTGGAATAGACAGGATGAGCTTTTACTTGAGCTTCATCCTTTGATGAAATTGTCACGGCTAGATTCTCCGTTTTGAATCTCGTTTTTTTCAGTACGTGAAGCAAAACCGGAAAAACTTTCGTGTTTTCACTAAGTAGCACAAATAAACTTTCGCAGCATAGGCTTAGTCAATTTCTCACTACCTGTTACGCGGTAAGTTACGAGAAATATTCCACTAAATGTTGCGCTCAGGCTTGGCTGTGCCATAATGAAATCACAATGTGTTTTCCGATAGGAAGACATAAAAAAGCTGAGACGCTTCTAACTCTTCGTTAGCGCGTCCGACGCAATTTCCCGGTCAGGAAATATGTTCTTTTTCATGAGCCCTTGCTGATTCTCCCAATTCAGTGAGGGCCTTTGACTTTTATGTCTTTAAGTTGTGGCAGTCCTTAGGTTAGTGCATTAGCCTCCCTAAAAGTCTTACTAAAAAAAACAATACTCCCATGGCATCTGATGATAGCGCTAATTACGCCCGTCGATCGCGTTCTGTAGAATGCCACAATGCAACGAGCGCTTACCTTTAAATAAAGGCACATCATTCGCTATCCATTAAAGGTAGCATGATTCTTGAATTCATGAATGACCGGCCATTAGGCAGTCTTGATCCTAATTTTGTGTGTCAAAATAAGGCTACGGGCACAAGAGGGATGAGAACTTGGCTGGAAACAAACGAGATAATAAGCGAGTCAATCCGAATTATCGCCAAATATCGGGCTACGTTCCCGTTGAAGCAACGCGGCGTTTCAAGTCTGCCTATGCTGCTGAAGGCATGGATCAGAATGAAGCAGTTGAAGAGGCAATCCTTCTTTGGCTTGCGATGAAAGAAAACAAAACGGGCGTATTAGCTGTCCATGAGCTCTCTTGAGTAGGGAGTGTGCTTTTTCTGTCACCTTAAGAATGCTTGGAAGGATACTTAACTCTCTCTGAAATTGTCCAAGCGGCACTTGAACAAATTTCCCCATCGCCTACTCCATTACTTCCAACAACCTTGCAATCTTCTCCCGGCCCCGGAAGCTGCCCTTTCAGCTCTTGCGGCGGTGAAACAATTCGGTACGTTGCCACCCCAATTGGCTTATTCGCATTCTTAGAGCGCATACTCCGCAATAGTCCTAGATTATAGTAACGGAAAAATTTTGAGCGTTAAGGCCTACAAAGCTTATATCGCAAGGGTTATAGAAACTGTTCTAATTCTTACTCCTCGATCACAGGAGATAGCCAACTATCCTCTTTGGGACTGTCTTAGGACAATTGGTACCGCGAAAGCTTAATTTTGCATTAAGACAGCCTGCTTGCAGTCGCCAGTCTGAACATCAAAATGGGACCGTTGTCGGTAGCGACTACTTTTTCTCCGCTGCTCTACAAAGCGGCATTCTGTTGCAAGCTCAAGTCCGTTTCTACCCTGAGATGAATTGATTTTTCCTCAAAAACTAACCAAAGTTCGTACAGATAAAGGGTTTTACAAAGTATGAACGATGTGTCTTTCCATCAGGATTATTTAGGGATCGAACAGTCAGCCATTGGTCAACTGATTCGGGAACTCCGGCAGACCTTGAAGCTGACTCAGGAAAAGGTTGCGACTCTGCTGGGTGTCACCTTTCCCACGATCAACCGATGGGAAAACGGACACGCCACGCTTTCGCCCTTAGCACTCAGGCAAATCCATACGCTACTCCATCAGTTGTCCCAGTCGCCTGATGCAACGTTACGAGAATGCGCCCAAGCTATGCAAAGGAAATATTTCCCCGTCAGGGAGCTAGAAGCATGAGGGTAGAGGAACAAGAGGGAATGGCTGAAAATCCTTTGCCGGAGAACGGCACGCTCAGTGTGCTGCGATCGTATGACTGGTCGCAAACACCATTGGGGGCGATTGAAACTTGGTCAGAGAATTTGAAAACGGCGGTTCAGAGTCAATTAGCTGAACTCACTCAAGCTCAAGAACCAAAAGAGGTGCAGCAAGCATCCGCTCTACCGCCGCAAACTTGTCCCCAAACAGCGGCACTGCGTGAATCCGAAGCAAAATACCGGATGTTATTTGAGTCGATCGATCAAGGCTTTTGCATCTGTGAAAGGCTTTGTTGCATGAATAGCAAAAGCGACCATGTTGGGGTTGAGAGAAGCTGCGATTAAGCTTCAACTCGATAGCTATCAGGTTTAGCAATCTGAATCATGCGATTAAGCGCC
>JACJNX010000173.1 GCA_014695255.1 Cyanobacteria bacterium FACHB-63 | reverse complement strand
CTCTACTACCTGTAAGTGTGCGAGAAATGCGCCGTTGTTTGGGGCAATGGGTGTTCCAGATCAAGCAGAGTTTTGAGCACTTTGTGCACTGGCAACAGTGGCGCAGGATGCATCGCAGCATCGCCCAGTACTATCACTACAAGCGCCGTGCAGTGCGGCTTTCAGACGATCTACAACTGTCGTACTAGGACAACTGCTCGATGATGAAAACGACAGTGACGCAGTGTGGGCAGACAGCGCCTATCGTTCCGAAATCATCGAAGCCGTACTTAAGTTGTTGCAGTTTGAGAGCCACATCCATGAACGGGCTTACCGCAATCATCCTCTCACTGAGCAACAGCAAGCGGACAACCGAGAGCGTTCCAGCATTCGTGCCAAAGTTGAGCACGTTTTCGGCAACTGGACGATGACGATGGGCAGCAAACTCGTGCGCTCGATTGGACTTGATGCCGTCAGAGCGATGTTAGGACTGAAGCATTTAACGTACAATTTCAAGCAATTGGTGTTTCATCACGCTCGAATTGCAGTCTAGATGCAGATTTGATCAAAGCCTGTCGCTGCTCCAGAAGTGAACGCTCCCACTTTGTGACTTGACTCGAACATCTGTTATTGGAAAGCGAACTTTTCGAGGTTCCCAAATGTAAAACACTACCGAGGGAGGCCTTCATCTACTGTCTTGAATTCAACATCAACAGCTTAGTGGATGATGACCTATCTTGCCCATTCATTACCTCTCACGCAACCTATAAAGAAAGATAACGAAGTCTGATAATACTGTATAAAAACATTAAGAACATATGCTTTTTAAGTTTAAAAATGAAATTGTCACCTAGGGGGTTCTTTTTGATCACAAAGTGAACTAGCATATTTGTTAATTCTAGAAGATATAGGGGAGCTAAATAGATTTCAAGATACAAGAAGCCCAAAAACGTTCTATCGAAGCTCATTTGAAAGATAAGCTGCTTCACCTATTAACTAGAATCATGATTAGAGCTGATTTACAAACCAGTTTAAATTTTTCTCTGTAGAGAAGAGTTTCTAAAGACCTACTTTTGCTTAGTGATCATAGACTCAAAAAATTATGCAAAAAAAAAGAACTTCTTAAGATTTTGTTTGTGAACTAATTCTTAATTACATAGTAACGGAATTTAAGATGATTTTGGAATTGATTTTTATCTAAATTTGGTCTTTCTCAAAACTGGTTCAG
The DNA here is from genome assembly GCA_014695255.1 of Cyanobacteria bacterium FACHB-63. Lineage (GTDB taxonomy): Bacteria > Cyanobacteriota > Cyanobacteriia > Leptolyngbyales > Leptolyngbyaceae > Leptolyngbya. Next base: position 48,605 of record JACJNX010000173.1, on the reverse strand, counting down.
TAGTATATGCAGAGAGGAGAAAATCGATGCTAGAGATTAAGTATGGTGCAAACCTGACTATTCCTGGGGGACTCCAATTTTCGATCTCTAATCAAGTACTTCGGTGTGAAGTCTATAAGCATTTTAGTGTCACATTAGATACAACCCAGGATAAAAAGGACGTTACTCTTAGCAAAGTCAAAGAATTCAATTTATTGGTGGTTAAGTCTACCAGTAACTTGGCAGCAGATTCTCCTTCAAAGCTACAGTACAAAATTGGAGATGCAGAAAGCTTTGTTGAGCTAGACGCGCCTCTTTTGATTTTAGAGACGTGGATGAATGCCATTGCTCCAGATGACTTGAAAATATTCCTCAAACTTGAACCAGAACTAGACAAAAACGCAGCTAAGTTTGCTAAGGATTCGGTCAAAGTTGAGATCGTAACTGGATGGGCAGATGCCGCCAAGTCGGGTTGACGATGTATTGAGGTGCTGGACGAGTTATACAAACTAAAAAACTGGTGGTATGGCCATGATCTTTGATGCCATGAAGCTAATACAGGCGGCTTTACAGCAATACATTCTACAAGTTGAGGAGTCTACCAGTGCTAGCCAGGAAACTGTGATTCTAGATAATATCTCCATGGCTGAAGAACTCGGTGGTACTGGAAGCAATCAAGATGAGCGAGTAGTGATGAGCCTCGTTAATCTTCAAGAAGAGGTAACGCTGAAAAATGAACCTTTTCATCGGGTAGAAAATGGTCGTACTGTTTACCAGAATCCACCAATTCAGCTTAATCTTTTTATCCTTTTTTCAGTGCTCCATAGTAAGGAGTATGAAGCATCACTCAAACGCCTGTCACGAGTGATTGAATTTTTCCAATGGAAGAAAGAACTATCATTTACAGCAACACCCCCCGCAATAAATATTCCACAGGAGGTGAAACTCCTTCCTGATCTCTATAGTCTTACCTTTGAGCAACTAAACTATCTTTGGGGTAGCCTGGGTGGCAAACAAGTTCCTTTTGTGTTGTATCGCTTCCGGCTTGTTGCGATTGAAGCAGAAAAGCGTTTAGCAGAAGGCACGCCAATTACAGAAATTGGTGTCAACTCGAATGGAGCGATATAGTCATGTCCGCTCAAATCATCTACAAACAAATTCTAAGTCTGGAGCTTTGGCATGATTACTATCTGGGTCAGCTAGACCCGCCCATATTGCCTACTGATTACGATATATCAAATCTGTTGACACTTGCACCTACGTCAGAGTGTTTAGGTGTACTAAAGCGTTTACGTTGGATCTTTCGTTCACAAACTCATGGCGCAGCTGTTTTTGCCAATGTAGATAAAACTGCTTCTGGTGATTTCCAGACAAAGCTGCCCATTAGTCAATCAGAACAATTGACATTTTGGTTAGTGGTCCGAGATCGCTACTTTGCTAACTTTACCAACTTACTATTATCGCCGCTCCAGAACTACATTTATTATTTCTCCAATCTGAGTAACAAGCAGGGTCATGCCCTATTCCTGACTCAACCCTTATCGCAATACACGGCTAACACTGAGTACGCATTGGGAAAACTGGTGACTCGTGGGGGGAGTACGCTAGAAGCGCTCACATACAAAGCGTCTGCTAGTTCAACTCCTAGTAACAAAGATTGGGAAACCCTACCCAGTAGCCAGTATGTCTCGGATCTAGACCGTCTTCCCTATCAGGCGCTCTCCCGGACTCAAGTTATTCCAAACCTTAACCCTGGCGATGCTTTTCGCTTAACGTTAATTAACGCCAATGGGCAGGAGACATTTGTTTTTGAGGCTACTGCACCCAATCATCATTCAGCAGGAACATCGATCTCAGTTAATCTAAATTTTTCTGGACAAACTCCTGGTCGTTACCAACTACACCTGAATGGAAAACAGATAGATGCGTTTATCCTCGCTGACCCGGTTACCGCCCAGAAGGCTTTTGGGCTGGTCGAAATTGTCCTGCGTTCAGATCTGTTATCCTCTGATTTCGCCTTGCTGGAAGCCAGTGCTGGACAAACGCTAATTCGTCCCAAAACCTATGTGATTCGCTTCAAAAACCGGGCAACTTGTTGGCGCTACCGCTATGAAAAACCTCACGGTTTTAATGCAGCTGACCTGCCTGACTTTGATGTATTAGATGACAAAACCTATGCCACCAAACGTCCACTGGGTTTACGTCTGCAACCTGCTACTCCACTAAAAGATGGCAAAGATTACCCGCTTCCGTTTCCTGATGTCGGCTTAATCAAGCCTGAAACTGATACTTTCCAACACGTAACCGCTATCTTCTCCGATATTCATCTGTAACTGACCACTTACTATTGAGCCAATCCCATGCCAAGCACATACAAAACGCCAGGGGTTTATATCGAGGAAATCTCAAAATTTCCACCCTCTGTTGCCGAAGTTGCAACGGCGATTCCTGCCTTTATTGGGTATACCCAAAAGGCTGTGGTTAATGGTCGCGACTTGCATAACCCCAAGGTGATTCAGCCAATTCGGATTACATCTTTGCTTGAGTATGAGCAGTCATTTGGAACCGCTGAACCAGAGGCTGGAATTACCATCACAATTGAAGAGCGAATTGATGCTAACAACAATGTGATCGAACGGAAGGTGACCGGTGCAATCGATGCGGCCGCTAACCCACCTTCTAAACACAATATGTATTACGCGATGCAGGCGTATTTTGCCAATGGTGGTGGACCTTGTTATGTCGTGTCTGTTGGCAAGATGACCCCTCCTCCTGGTGTAATTACTCCTTCAGATCTACAGGCTGGAATTGACGAAATTGCCAAAGAGGATGAGGTGACACTATTCGTCTTTCCAGAATCACAAGGCTTGGATGACCCAGGTAGAACTGGAGTTTTTGGTAAAGCGATCGACCAATGTATCTTACTGAAAGATCGCTTTGCCATTCTCGATGTGCAGATTCCAGATTCAGGGCAAACGATTAATGCTGCCGCAGATACATTCCGAAATTTGAGTTTGACACTTGATGCGCTCAAATATGCGGCGGCGTATACCCCTAATGTGGAAACGATTTTCAATTATGTTTACGATGACCCGACCGACATAAACAATCAAACCCCAGCAGGTGATTTAGTTCCTGTCACATTGGTACATCGACAAACAAACCCTGCTGGAGTACTCAGTAATGGTTCTTTTGATGGGCAAACTTTATCGGACTTAGCTCCTAATAAGGATAATCCAGCAGCAGGCAATGCAATTTTGTTGAATTTGGTGAAGGCCGCGATCGACGCCATTCCAGTTGTTTTGCCACCCAGTCCACTCGTGGCGGGACAATATGCCAGAGTAGACAGCTCACGAGGAGTATGGAAAGCTCCAGCCAATGTTGCTCTAAGCTCAGTGATTAAGCCCACGATTAGAATTACCGAAGCTGAACAGGAAGATCTCAATGTTCACCCATCAGGTAAGTCGGTCAATGCAATTCGCGCCTTTACGGGTAAAGGGACGTTAATTTGGGGTGCCCGTACTCTGGATGGTAACAGCAATGAATGGCGTTATGTTCCGGTGCGGCGCTTCTTCAACATGGCAGAGGAATCGATTAAGAAAGCGACTGAGCAATTTGTCTTTGAACCCAACGATGCCAATACTTGGGTTAAAGTGCGGGCAATGATTGAAAACTTCTTGATTCTCCAGTGGCGAGCAGGAGCGTTGGCAGGAGCTAAACCAGAGCAAGCATTTTATGTCAGCGTGGGACTCAACGAAACCATGACTGCCCTGGATATTCTGGAAGGTCGGATGATCGTCGAGATTGGAATGGCGGTTGTGCGTCCGGCTGAGTTCATCATTTTGCGGTTCTCCCACAAGATGCAGGAGAGCTGAGACAGTTCTGGTATTTCTGAATCTTCAATTCACTAACCAACGAGTAAAACAATCATGGCTAACTATCCTTTACCCAAGTTTCATTTCCAAGTGGAGTGGGGAGGAACCCGTCTGGGATTCACTGAAATATCGGGACTGACAGTGGAAACCGAGGCGATCGAATATCGGGAAGGTAATTTACCGGAATATCACAAGATCAAAATGCCCGGCATGCAAAAGTTTGGCAATATCACCATGAAACGTGGCACATTCAAAGGAGACAACGATTTCTATAAATGGTGGAATACCGTAGCCCTCAACACGATCGAGCGCCGTGATATCACGATTAGCCTTTTGAATGAGAAGCATGAGGCGGTGGTAGTCTGGAGCGTTAAACAGGCATGGCCTACTAAAGTTCAACCGGGCGATCTGAAAGCAGATGCAAATGAGCCATCGATCGAATCCATTGAGGTTGTCCACGAAGGATTAACTATCGCAAACAGATAGGTAGGTTAATCTATGGTACGCACCTACCCACCGGTTGGCTTCTTCTTTGAAGTGAGTTTTCAGGGTCAATATAAGCAGACCAATCTTTCTCAAGAACCTGTCGAAACTCGTTTTCAGAGTGTTAGCGGTTTAAATGTTGAATTACAAACAGAAACCTTAAAAGAAGGAGGTGAACAACGTTTCGAACACATTTTGCCTGTACGTGCCAAGTACAATCCGCTGCTTTTAAAGCGTGGATTGGTGAAAGATTCCAAAATGATCCAGTGGTGTATGGATGCGATCGAAAACTTTGACATTCAACCCATGGATTTGCTTGTACATTTGCTTCATATCAAGCCTTCTGGTGGGCAACAACCTCAGAAGGGTGAGCCGTTAGTAAGCTGGAGTGTGGTGAATGCATGGCCTAAAAAGTGGTCTGTGTCGGACTTTAATGCGGAACAGAACTCGATCGCGATTGAATCATTAGAACTCAATTATAGCTATTTCAGAATCAAGACATAACCCAAAAAGGAAACGATGCCCTTAGAAATTAGAGAATTAGTAATTAAAACCTCAGTTAATGAGGGTGGTCAAGCTCAAACAACTAACTCCAGTTCCGGAGATGGCAGTGGAGCGGGTGATCAGGATGCCATCATTGCTGCCTGTGTAGAGCAAGTGTTAGCCATTTTGAAAGAGAAGACAGAGCGATAAACGATGACAGGACAACTGACGAAGGTTGAAATTCGAGCCTTTGAAGATAAAACTTATGGAAAAGAGATCGGCAAGTTTGAATTGCCGATCAATCCAGAACAGTTTTCCCAGACGTTTAAGGTGGAATACGATCTACAACAGGCTAAGGGGGCTCAGGGCAATGACCCCAAATTTAAATTTACCCGCCCGGAAGAGTTGAAACTGGACTTCACCTTTGATGGCACAGGGGTGATACCCGTTGGCAACCAGACCGCTCAAGCCAACCAACCACGTCAATTTTATAAAGACGTGGTTGCCCAGGTGCAGGCATTTCTGGCGGTGGTGTATGTGATGAACAGCGAAGCTCACAAGCCTAATTATTTGCGCCTTTTGTGGGGAGACTTCTCGTTTGGCAGCAAAATTGGTGGCAATGAGGATGGCAAGAATGGTTTTGACTGCATCTTGAAAGATTTGCAGATTAATTACACCCTGTTTGCGCCTGACGGAAAACCACTGCGGGCTAAAATTAGCGCCACATTTGTTAACTACATTGAGCAAGTTCGTCGGGTTCGAGAGCAGGGGAACAATTCACCCGATATCACCCATTTGCGTAAAGTCAAAGCAGGCGATACCTTGCCTCTGATGACTCATGCGATTTATGGTGATCCCTCCTATTACCTGCAAGTGGCAAAGGTAAATGGGTTAGTGAACTTTCGCCGTTTAGCAACGAATACTGATTTGAGATTTCCACCGATTGAGAAAACGAGACCATGAACGATCGCACCATTCCCACCCAATCAACCTATGATGTCCCCAGTTTCAAGCTGCTTTCTGATGGCAAAGACATCACCCACACCTACGATGTGCTGTCGTGGGTTGTGGATCGGGTAGTCAACCGTGTACCCACCGCACGGATAGTTTTGCGGGATGGTTCTGCGGCGGAAGAAACCTTTACTGCCAGTCAAGCGGATGACCTAGCTCCTGGCAAAAAACTGGACATTGCGGTCGGTCATGATGGAAACGATCGCTCTATCTTCAAAGGACTGATTGTTAAACAATCTATCAAGGTTGGCGCAGATGGAAACTCAACCCTGACCCTAGATTGTAAGGATGCTATGGTCAAACTCACAGTTGGTCGGCACAGTCGTTATTTTACGGAGAGTACTGATAGTGATGCGATCGAAACTATTCTGAGTCAACAAGAATATCAGGGACTCTCGAAGGACATTGCCAGCACCCGTGTTAAACATCCTGAAATCGTTCAGTATTACGCTACGGACTGGGACTTCATCCTGTCGCGAGTCGAAATGAATGGACACGTTCTGCTGGTTGAAGATGACAAGCTCAAGAGTACAGTGCCAACCACGAGTGGCAATGCCCTGATCACTTTGACTTACGGGGCTAATCTGCTGGAGTTTGAAGCCGAAATGGATGCCCGCTATCAATATCAGGCAGTGAAAGCCAAAGCCTGGAGCTATACCAATCAAGCCCTGATCGAAGCCGAAGGGACAGAACCGACAGTCAATACCCAGGGCAATCTGACGGGGCAGGATTTAGCCAAAGTGATTGGACTGAGCACCTGGGAACTACGCCACAGTGGATTAGTTCAAGACCAGGAACTGAAAGCCTGGGCTGATGCTCAGATGCTCAAGAGTCGATTGGCCAAAATTCAAGGTCGCGTTAAAACTAAGGGTTACGCGGATGCTAAACCCGATAGCCTGGTGCAACTTGCTGGAATGGGCGATCGCTTTAATGGCTTGGCTTATGTCTCCGGTATTCGGCATGAAATGCGGGGGGGAACCTGGGATACACACATGCAGCTTGGTCTATCACCCCAATGGTTTTATCAAACTGCCGATATTGTAGAACGACCTGCATCGGGGCTATTACCAGGAGTGAACGGATTACAAATTGGCGTAGTCGTACAGCTCAAAGAAGACCCCACTGGGGAAGACCGCATTCTGGTCAAGGTGCCCACCGTTGACGCTCAAGCAGAAGGAACCTGGGCGAGGATTGCAACTCTCGATGCGGGTAAAGAGCGTGGTTCTTTCTTTCGACCAGAGATTGGGGATGAAGTCGTGTTGGGGTTTTTGAACGATGACCCCCGCGATCCGATCGTGTTAGGAATGCTCAACAGCAGTGCCAAGCCTGCGCCCCTCACTGCAAAGGATGAGAACCCTCAAAAAGGGTTTTTTACCCGATCGAAATTGAAAATTAGTTTTGATGATGACAAGAAAGTAATTGCTTTGGAAACCCCCGATGGCAACAAAGTCACCATTTCTGATGATGCCAAAGGTATCATGCTGGAAGATCAAAATGGCAATAGCCTGACCCTCAATGATAGTGGTATTGCCTTGAAAAGCCCCAAAGATATCACTCTGGAGGCAACTGGCAAACTCACTCTGAAAGCGACCCAGGACACTAACCTGGAGGGGTTGAATGTGAATGCCAAAGCCAGCGCCCAGTTCAAAGCTGAAGGGAGTGCTGGGGCTGAAGTCTCTACCAGTGCGATTGCTATTTTGAAAGGATCATTAGTTCAGATTAACTAAAATTCTCTACTGGAGATTCCTATGGGAAACCCCGCCGCCCGAATTAGCGATATGCATGTGTGCCCGATGCAAACCCCTGGTACTCCGCCGATTCCCCATGTTGGAGGACCCGTAACTGGACCAGGAATTGCAACAGTTTTAATTGGCGGACTGCCCGCCGCTGGCATGGGGGATATTTGCACCTGCGTTGGGCCTCCAGATGCGATTGTTTTGGGGTCAACCACGGTGCTAATTGGGGGCAAACCCGCCGCCCGCATGGGAGATACTACAGCTCACGGCGGTTCTATCGTCGCTGGAACTCCTACCGTCTTAATTGGAGGTTGACATGGAAGATAGCGGAAAAGCCTATTTGGGAACTGGATGGAGCTTTCCTCCCACTTTTGATCGAGCTAATGGCGTGGAGTTAGTTAGTGCAGAGGATGACATCTGGCAAAGTTTATATATTCTATTATCAACCAGTCTGGGTGAGCGAGTCATGCAGCCGACCTATGGCTGTAACCTTCAAGAATTGTTATTTGAAACCCTGTCTCCTAACGTCGCTAGTAATATTAAGGAACTCATTCGCACTGCCATTTTGTATCACGAACCCCGAATTCGCCTTAACCGTTTGGATTTGAGTCTGAGTGACCAATTGGAGGGGGTGGTCAACATTACTGTCATCTACACCATTCTCAGCACCAACTCTCGCTTCAGCCTCGTCTATCCCTTCTACCTCCAAGAAGGAGTTAGGCAAATCTGACCCGCTTTCCTGCTTATTTAGCCACCTTTTGCCTATGTCTAACTGTTGTGACAAATCCAATCCCTTAATCCGCGATGGAGTGAGTCAGCGGCAACGACAAGCTTTGGCTTTGTCACCCAATTCAGTCCAGGTGGATGAACAGGATCTAGCTGATTTTTTGGTGTTTGCCTATCGGTTGAGCCAGCAAATTATTCATTACAAAGCTAATGGTCAACCCGGTGATAATGAACCAGATGGAAACTGGCAAAGCTTTTTCACAAACAGTGCAGCGGTGCAACTGGCACTGATTAGCAAAACTCGTCCTCAAATCATTCGAGACACCTACGGCAGGCAGTTAGAGATATTTTTGAGCGATCGCACTCCTAAAAATCTAGCTCCAGTGTTGCTCACTTTGAGTGGTATATTGGACCGGATTCGCAGTTGGTTCATCAACCTGCCAGCCTACTCTCCTTTCCGCTCCATCATACGGGGACTCGTTAAGAGTAATCTGCGCGATCCTTTACTGCGTTTGCAGGCATTTGAGCAGTCCTACCAGATGGCAACGGGACAAAGTCTGACTCGACCCACGTATCAAGACTTTAACGCTGCGTTCGATCTTCCAGATGTGATATCGGCTCCTGATCACACACCTTTGCAGGGAACTGGCTTTGAGGCTCGTACTGAATTAGACCAGGTGTTTCAAGTCCTGTTTCAAAACTATCGTCAGGTAATTCAGCAGGCACCCAGCTATTTAGCGGATAGTCTGGAATCGCGACAGGATCATCCACCCCATTTAGCTCTTTACCTGGCGTTTTGGGAGGTGCTTAAACCAGCACGCGATGATCTCAATCGGATGACACAGCGGCATCTCGATTTCTTTCACCGTGAGGTGTTGCAGTTTCCAGAGAAGCCCGTTCAACCCGATCGGGCAAACCTGATTTTTGAACTTGCCAAGTTTCAGCAGGAATATAAACTTAACAGCGGCACGGCTTTCAAAGCGGGGAAGGATGCCAGTGGTGTGGAGTTAATTTACAAACTGAATGAAGACATTGTTATTCACAAAGCGCAGATCGCCAGCCTAAAAGGACTGTTTTTAGCCTTGCAGGAAACCGGCACAGGCAAACCTATTCACCTCAGGGGAATTCATACCTCGACCATCGCCAACTCTGCAGATGGTCAGGGGGCTGAGTTTCCTAAAGACCAACTGGTAAAAGCCTGGAAGCCATTTGGCGATTCAACTCGACCTCATGCAGTAATTGGGTTGGCGATCGCCTCTGATATTTTTTATCTCCAGGAAAGCAGCCGCACCATTATATTTACCCTCACTTTCGACCAGGCTCCGGTTGGGGTTAATCTCAGCGATTTACATACCCTATTCACCGTAGATTTCAGCGGGAAAAAAGACTGGGTTGTGGGCAGCATTCTTGCTTCTAATAACACCAGTCCAGTCAGTTCTACTGTGCAACTGACGGTCACGTTAACCGCCGATCAAGATCCAGTCGGAGCTTACCATGCTGGTTTGGCAGGTGCAGCCCTATCAACAGATAAACCCGTTGCTCGCATACGTTTGAATGATCAGGCAAAGGTTAATGGTCGATCGCCCTACAGCTACTTGCGAGACATCAAACTGAAGGTAGTGTCTGTTCGTACTACTGTTAGCGAAGTTCGGAATCTAGTTTTGCAAAATGACCAATCCGTATTCGATGACACTAAACCTTTTGCCCCGTTTAGTTCTTTACCCAAGATGGGGATGACACTTTACATCGGTAGCAAAGAGGTGTTTCAGAAGCATTTGATTGAGTTGACACTAAATGTTCATCTAGAAATACCTCCCCCTCAAAACTGGGCAACTTACTACGAAGCTTATGGAGTCGCAGCAAACTTTAGCCCTGGTCAGCTATCGGTACAAGCCTTACGCGATAAGCAGTGGCAACCTGAACCTGGACTCAACCGCTCTCTTTTTAATTTAAGCGCATCCCCATTTACAGCAAGCGATCTGTCCCTTCTCAAACTCAATTGCTTTGTTGACATTGAACCTTTTGAGAAATGGGATCATCAAACTAAGAATGGCTTCATTCGGCTGGAGTTAGTGGGTCAAGATTTTCTACACGATCAATACCCAACGGTTCTTGCCCGACAGGTGCTAGCAGCCGCTACCAGTGAGATTATTACCAGTGCAGCAGCTCTGCCTAAGGGCGTTTCGCGCCCGCAACGTAAAGCTGTAATTGGAGCTTATTATCAAACCGATACTGGTATTAAGCCAGCTGACACCTATTACATATCCCCCTCGGCAAAGCCACTGATTCCTAATCAACCCTTTACTCCGGTCATTCAAGCGTTATATCTGAGCTATGTAGCTGAATCTCAATACACGCTATCAACCTCAAACACCACTCAACCGCAAGATATTCAACTGTTTCATCTGTATCCGTTTGATGGATTTAGCGCGATCGCCCCATCTTCGCCTGTCCCATTCCTGCCAACATTTGTTGACGAAGGCACCCTGTATATTGGCATTCAAGATTTGAATCCACCCACAGTCCTGCCCTTACTGATTCAAGTAGCCGAAGAAACAGCAAATACAGATTTGCGAAAAGCGTCTGTTCAGTGGGCTTATTTAGCCAATAACAACTGGCAGAATCTGGAACAGTATCAAGTGATCAGCGATGGTACCAATGGACTGATTGCTTCAGGAATTGTGCAGCTAGCTATTCCTGCTGCGATTACAAAGGGAAACACCTTGCTGAATGCTGATCTGTATTGGATTAAAATATCAGTTGCCAAACGGAGTGGGGCTGTTTGCAACATCATTGGCGTTCATACCCAGGCTGCTCAAGCAACCTTTAGTGATCAGAGTAATGATCTGACGCACTTAGTAGAACCATTGCCAGCAGGGACGATCGCCAAACTGTTTGAGCCTCAACCTGCCATCAAAACGATTATCCAGCCTTATAATTCCTTCGATGGACGCGGCAAGGAAGCCTCTACGCAGTACTACATCCGCGTTAGCGAGCACCTGCGCCATAAAGGACGAGCTGTTACCATCTTTGACTACGAGCGACTGGTACTAGAACAGTTTCCTGAAATCTATAAAGTTCGCTGCATCAATCACAGTCGCATTAATGACGACATTCCACTTCAGACACGGGATAATTTGCAGGAGCTAGTACCAGGTTCCATTACGCTGGCTGTGATTCCCGATCTCTCTCACCGCAACACCACTAACGATCTGGAACCCAAAGTCAATATCAACTTACTCGATGATATTCGTAAGTACTTGGTAAAACTCGGTTCTCCCTGGGTCGATATACGAGTGGTTAATCCTCACTATGAGGCAATTCAAGTGGAGTTTCAGGTGCAGTTTAAGTCGCCTTACGATGGCAACTTTGGTTACTACCAGCGCGAATTACAGCGAGCCATCATTGGTTTTCTGTCTCCCTGGACAGTAAATAGCGGTGCTGATATTCACTTTGGTGGAAAGGTCTACCGCTCTTCTATTCTCAATTTTGTCGAGGAGCAGCCCTATGTTGATTACGTGCTGAATTTTCAAATGCACCGAGACAGGCAGCGCAACCTGCAAGATGTTGTCGCCTCCTCTGCCCGATCGATCCTGGTTTCCGTCCCCTTCCCAGACAACACCAGCGATCCCAGCGGTTCCAGCACAGGACATCTAATTCACCAGGCAAGCGGCTGTCCCGTCAATCGACCTATTAGTGCCAACGTCCTCGGATACGATCGCCTCGATCAACTCATGCTGGAGTAACTGCCCCTATGTTCCTTAACCTGAACACCCTGATTCTACGAAGCCGCAACGAACTGAAGAGTTTGTTCAAAACCAAGAGCCATTTATCCGAGGCTTCTTTTGCAGCGTTGATTGAATCCATGCTGAATAAGCGGGACGATCAGTTTCATGGTGTCTGGCGACCGGGGCGAACCTACCGCCCGGGGGACGTGGTGATTTATAACAGTGCCCTCTGGGAAATGATCCCGGATACCAAGAATCCGGATACCAAGAATACCGAGATCTGCGCGAAATGCGAAGAATCCCCTCGAAAGGATAGCAAGATTTGGCGATCACTGATGGTACCCGTGGAGGACAACGACTGGGAAGTGATTGTCGCTGAAGGAGTGATGTGGGCAAAGGTATTCGACAAAATCGGCATTGGCATCGGTCGGCACGGCACAGAAGAGGCGCAAAGGGAGCGTCCAGAAGCCCGTCTGGATGTCCGTAAGCTAGAGCGCGGTCGGTGGCTGCTGTTTCCTGAACAGGTTGAGCAAACTCAATTCACGCTGCTGCACTACCATGCTGAGACAGAGAGAAGCTATCTGGTCACTGGACTCTCGCAGGAGGCAGTAAATTGGCTCACGGATGCGGCAAAGGGATTTGTCTTTCGTAAAGGGCAGACCTTACCGGATGAGAAACAGACAAGCTCCGTCGAAGCCACCACAGGACAGGTGTTGATGGTTATCCAGCCCAAACGCACCTTGGGCGGTACAGAACTTGCCACCCTTGGACTGAATGTAGACGAACCGGAGGCAATGCTGGATATTACCGATCGCCAGAGGGGACAGTTGCTGTTTACCCCAGACGAGAAGCGCGACCCGGCTCTTTCGATCGTCAATCTAGCGCCGGAGTGTGAGCAAAATTATGTGGCAATCGGGGTGGGGCAGGCGGAGTCGGTGTTTGTTAGCGATGCCTCGAACGGCTTTGTATTTCGGCGGGGCGGGGAGTACGGTCAGTATCGCAACGAGAAAAACATTAACCAGGGGGATTTCCTGACCCTGATCCGGCAGCATCCCACTCAGCCTCGGCCGCAAGTAGGCATTGGCATAGACGCTCCCCAGGCACGGCTGCACATTCAGGACAGCGATCCGGCGCAGCCCCAGTTCCTCCAGGTTCAGATTCTACCGGAGCGATTTACACCCCCCGAAACACTGTCCACAGGCGACGCGGCTCCCGTCATCAGTCTGCTGAATCAGCGGTCTATGAACGAATCGACGTATCTCACCAGTGGATTGGGCAATCAGACTGCGGGATGGGTCACGGATGCGGAAAACGGATTTATTTTTCGCCAGGGAGGACAGGCGGGCATTGATGGCAATGAACAGCAGATTGATCGCGGCATTCCCCATCTGTCAATTCGGAAAAATGGATTTGTTGGGATTGGCACAGAAAAACCTACTGCCAATCTAGACATTGTGAATAAACCCGGCGGTGAGCCAAGTGGACGATTTTTATTTAATTTAGATAAGAAAGTGAATCCAGCATTGGGCATTCTCAATCTCAGACCGGGCAGCAAAGATAATTACTTTACGATCGGAGCAGACAATAACCACGCCATTCTGGTGACAGACTCGCAATATGGTTTTTTATTCAAGAAGGGCTACGAGTTTGGCACAAATGATAGCGAAATTGATATTAATCAGGGAACAACGCTGGTTAGCATCCGACCGGAAGGTACAGGACAGCTCGGAATTGGTAAACAGCCGAGGGACTATGAGCTGGATATTAACGGTATGATGCGCGGCTTCACGATTTATCAGAATACCAACAGCACCCAGATCGGCAGCTACAAGCCCTTAGAGGCGGTGTTAGAGCGGGTGAGGCTGCTACAGCCCATCACATTTCAGTGGAATAGCGGCACTGGCTTTCAGTCAGCGGGCGAGCAAATCGGGCTACTGGCGCATGAAGTCGATGATGTGTTTCCGCAGGTAGTTAAAACGGACAGCGATGGGACTCAGGCGATCGCCTATCAGAACCTAGTGCCCGTTCTGATTAAGGCGTTAAAAGAACTGATCGAACAGCGGGACGAGACTCACCAGAATTTACAAACCCTGCAAGACAATTTCAGAGCATATCAACAGCGAACAGACACACAGTTGCAGCAATTAAACGATCGCCTCAGACGGTTAGAGCAAGAATAGAACAGGACAAGATTCTATGACGGACTACCTTACCATCTCAAAACAGAATCCTACCTTTCCTGCCTATCTGGACTTCCAGGTGTTGCGTCAGATTGGAATTGACCACCTGCAAACCCTATCCAGCCAGATTTGGACAGACTACAACCTGCATGACCCTGGTGTAACGATTCTGGAGGTGCTGTGCTACGCCGTCACCGATCTGGGCTACCGCACTAATCTGGACACCAGAACGCTGCTGAGCGTCAATCCCGCCGCTCCAGACAGCCAGGAAAGCAATTTCTTTACGCCCGACGAGATATTAACCTGTAATCCCGTCACGGAATTGGATTGGCGCAAGCGGCTCATCGATATTCCCGGTGTACGAAATGCCTGGTTTAGAAAGGTGAGAACCTATCAGCCAGCCATTTATGTGGACTGCGAGAACGAAAAATTGCAGTACAAATCACAATATAAATCACTGGAAAGTAAATCTCTTGAGCAAAAAAACGCTAATCTCAGAGAACAAATTATTGATGAAACCACTCGCGAGGGCGATCGCCAAACTGCGAAACAGAAACAGGATAAGCCCCTGCCGATCAATCCGAAAGGACTCTACCGCATTCTGCTGGATCTGGAGCCAACCCGCCGCAAAGATGCCTGTGGACAAACCTATCTCACCTCGGAGGAGACGCTGAAGCAGGTCAAAGCCGTTTTGTGCGACTATCGCAATCTGTGCGAGGACTTTCACGAAATCCTGGTGCTGGACGAAGAAGAAATCGCGCTTTGTACAGAGATTGAGCTGGATGCCGTGGCAGACCCAGAGGATGTGCTGGTGGAAATCTATGTGCGGGTGCAGGAATTTCTGGCTCCCCGGCTGCGATTCTACAGCTTGCAGGAATTGCTGTCCCAGGGCAAGAGCTTAGCAGACATTTTTTCCGGTCGTCCCTCGGCGCTGCATGATGCCAGAACGATCTACGCCAGTCATGGGTTTATCAATGTCGATGAGCTGACCGACCTGGAGCTGCCCCGCCAAATTCACACCTCCGATCTGTATCAAATCCTGCTGGATGTGCCGGGAGTTCGGGCAATTAAAAAGCTCAGCATTATCAACTACATCAACGGCTTGCCGCAGTCGGAGGGCAACCCCTGGTGTTTGCAGCTCACAGAAAACCACCGTCCCGTCCTGGGCGTTACCCAATCAAAAGTAACGTTCTATAAGGGCGACCTACCGTTTAAAGCCGATGGCGATGAGGTCGAGCGGCGATACTATGAACAGCAAACCGCCTACATTAAAGCCCCTCGCGATCGCTTTGATCTGGATTTGCCCGTGCCGGGTGGCAGCTATGTGGATCTGGCGGATCACTATTCAATTCACCACGATCTACCGCTTACCTATGGCGTAGGAGAAGACGGACTGCCCGATACGGCAACCCTGCTCCGCAAAGGTCAGGCAAAGCAGCTCAAGGGCTATCTCATCTTTTTTGATCAGATTCTTGCCAACTATCTGTCTCAGCTTTCCCATGTGCGGGATCTCTTTTCCTGGAAACAAACAGACGATCGCCCTACCCAGCGAACCTATTTTCCCCAGAGGCTAACGAACGTTCCCAACGTCGAAGACATTATTCTCAACTATCGATCGTCTCCCGGTTCCGATCTGCCTACGGGCGAGGAAGAATCAACGGTGTTTATCGACTACAAAGCGTGGCTGAATGCGATTCAGGAAGACCCAATTACCTATCGAGATCGCCGGAATCGCTTTTTGGATCATCTGCTGGCGCGTTTTGCCGAAAGCTTTACCGACTATGTGCTGCTGAACTATCGCATCGACGGTAGACGACCGGACGAAGCGACCATTATGAGCAGCAAGGCTCGCTTTCTGGAGGAATATCCCGTACTGAGCCGCGATCGCTTCCGGGCTTCTAATTACTGCAACTGCGATCCAAAAAAGAATCCTATCTGGAATACGAATAACGTCTCTGGATTTCAGCAGCGGGTATCGCGATTGATGGGTACGGATATTGAGCCGCTAACGGGAAAGGAGAAATTTTGGAGACGATCGCTGAGTCACTATCGCGTCACCCCTGAACAGGATAAGCAGAATCCCCAAGATGTTTTTCCGATTTCGATTCAATGGAGTTCAACAACGTCTGCGTTGAAGGGCAAATGTACCTCCTCGACCCTGACCGCCGCACAAAGGGCTTTAGAAGCATTCCTGCAAACGGCGCTCAATCCTGCCCACTATCGGCGGCTATCCTACCGCTATTACTATCACTACAGTTGGAATGTGGTTGACGGGGAGAGCAATCCGCTGGTGAGCTACGATCGCAGCTTCTTCAACCAAACCGATCGCAATGCTGCTTTAGCTTCTTTAATTAAAGCTCTAAAACCTATCCTAAATCCGGCTGAAATCGCTATCCAAGACTTACCCCCTGCTGTAGTCGGCGAGATGGACGAGGCAGAGCTTTCTCCGTTTATCAAGATCATTCCTGGTGACGAGGATTCCTATTATTTTCAACTGGAAATTCCGCTTCCCACTGACGATGCGCCACCTGATAATTTATCGACTTCGGGGCTATTTCCTATCACATTTACGAGTATTCCTCGCTATGTCAATCGAGAATCGACGATCGTTGCAGCCCAACTTGCGCTTATCCAAATTAGAGATGACAGTACCTATCGGAAAAGCTGGGTTCGGCGGGATGATGCGGCGGAATGGGATGAGGGTACGTCCGAAATCTTTACCCATCATGGCTATGCGTTAATTGATGCTGCCGGAAATCTTTTGGCAGAGAGCGACGATCGCTTTCCCACTGCCAAAGAACGCGATGCAGGCTTGCAGGAGTGGCTCAGCCGTCTCCAGGTCAACCAGAATGCGGTTGGTGTCCGCTCGGCAACGGAATGCTTTCTCTTTGAATTTAGGGATCAGGGCGATCGCCTTTGGCTGCGCGGATGCCAGGGGGTGAAGACCCAAAAGGAGGCTGAGGAGCAAATTCCGCCAGTTTTAGCGAATGGAAAAAACCGCAGCGCTTACCGTTTACTGGACGACGTAGATTTTGGCTTTCTCCTGTTTCAGGATAATCCCCTTGCAAAACACCCCGATCGCTACGCCACGGCAACTGAACGAGACTTAAATCTGGATAGGCTGCTCTATCTATTCAACAATCCTACCCCCGTCTGCCGCATCATCAGCCAACCGGATTCCCAACCGGATGATCCATCCGATCAGTCGCCCGACCCTTCAATCAATCCGTCAAGGAACCAGCCGTCCTATTCCGTCGATCGATCGGAAGCGCAGTTCATTTACACGCTGGTCGATATTCTGTCAGCGGCAGACCCTTCCCCCAGCCTGCTCAGCAGTGTCGCGACCTATCCCACGGCAGATGCAGCCCAGATTGCCTTCCAGCAAATGCTTACCCTGGCGGCGGTTCCAGCCCACTATCGGCAACTGGACGAGCTGCCCGCACTGCAGTCCTTTAGCTTTGCGCTCTGCAATGAATCCGGTGAACTGCTGGCGCAGCCAATCGACGCAGAGGGAAATCTGATCGCCTATGCCACCGCAGCGGAACGAGAAGCCGCGATCGCGAAAATCATCGCCTATGTCCGTCAAGCCGGAATTCAACCCCTCATCACGAACCCAACCGGATCGTTTTTTGCTGAAGTTTGGCAGGAGGGAGGTGATCGTCTCTGGGTTGCGAGACAAACCGCTGAGGATGAGGCTTCTGGCTCGACCACTGACGCCCAATCTAACCACATTCGCATTCTGGCTCGGCAGGCTCAACGCTATTTACGAATTAATACGGGTACTGGCTCCCATTCCTACGGCTTTGCTCTAACCAATGAGACAGGTAAGATCGTTGCCGATTATCCCTATTTGTACGAAACAGAAGCCGATCGCGATCAGCGGATTCAGCAGCTCTTGGCAGACTATGGGCAGGGGGGGATTTGCCTCTGGATCGGTCAAACCAACTTCCCGAATCAGGCAGCAGCGGCAGCGGAAGTTAATCGAATCTGTCAACTGGCACGTGATCCCGATCGCTATCAAGTCAACGATAACGGTGTGGGTTCCTGTCCCTTTAGCTTTTCATTAACTGATGAGTTGGGGAACCTTATTGCTATTCATCCAGATACATACAAAACAGCCGAAAAACGCGATCGTCAAATTGAACAGTTCTGTAAACGCTTTTCCGGTTTAGCTGCCTTTGTCGAAACTCCAGGAGTATCAACCAGCTTTACCTTTAGAATTCCTGCTGAAATCTACAACCTGTTTCTGCCGGATAATCCGTCGGACGATCCGCGATCGCCTCAACCGCAAACAAACCCGATCCTGATCAGTCCTCCCGACGATGAACCCTTTCCCACCGCTTTAGCTGCTAAGGAGGCTTTTATCCAGCGGCTTCCGCTCATCCTGAACAATCGGAATATCAGGCGCGAGTACCGCAATACGGAAGGCACTTTTGCCTTTAAGCTGCTCAATCCTGCTACCCAAACTACCGTTGCAACCAGTTCCTTCTACGGCTACCGGAGTCGATCGGATATGGAAGCGGCGATCGCCTTTATGCAGCAAATTGCAGGTGGGTTCGCAATTACGCCAGCCACTCCCGGAACCTGCTGCGGCTATTATTTCTACGTTGAAATTCCAGAAAGCGATCGGCAAGGGAATCTCAGGGGCGATGCCAGCGAGGAAACTCCTGAGAATACTAGCGATGAATCTGACGAGAAACCGTCTCTGAAAAGCCTGCAATACTACCCAACGGCAGAACGGGCATGGCAGGCGGCGGGTGAATTCGCAAAGCATTTGCGCTATCGTCGTCGCTACAACCTTCCAGCGATTGATGCCCAGGGTTGTTCCTATCCGATCGGTATTACGGACCCTCAGGGAACCGTGCTGGCGGCTGCGGTAGACCAGGATTTAACAGATTGGGATTTAGACGAGCTTTTCCGACAGTTCAACGCCGTTGATTCCTTTTTGTTGACCCAAAACATTCCAACCGAAGCGGGAGAACCCCCCGGCTATCGTTTCCGCTTGGTTGATCGCACGGAAGCCGATCTGCTGCTAGGAACCCAGCTTCAACCCGATGAGGCAACTGCCGAGACGCATTTTTATCAGGCAGTGCTGAGTATTCTGCTGGAGCCAGGCGCTATTGATCGAACGGGTGGAGACAGTGGCTTTCCCTTTGGTTTTCAGGTCATGGGGTTGCCAGCGGACGGGGAAGACTGTGCTGAAGTTGTGGCGGTTCATCCCCGTACCTACTTTGTGGAAGCTCAGCGAGAAGCCGCGATCGCCCATTTACTCCTCCTGCTGAAAACTGCCCGTCTGATCACAGAGCCAGCATCCTCCACACCCGTCGCGCTGCCGCCTTACCAGGGCAAAATCATCAATGCCGCCGCACAAACCTTACTTCAGGGCGTAGAGCGGTTCAGTACTCGCGAACAGGCATGGAAACAGGGGGATACCCTCATGGAGCTGGCGCAGGATCAGGCAAATTTCCGGCTGATTGATGACGAAGACGGCAACTGTTTCTATAGCTGGGAATTAACCAACGAAGCCAAGGATCAAATTCTTGCCGTTCCGCCCCAGCCATTCTCCAGCGCCAAGGAACGCCAGGAGGCGATCGCTGTCCTCCAGTCCCGGATCAACGACGAAGGCTTCCATGTGCTCGAGCATATTCTGCTGCGTCCCAAACATCCGCCTATCGAACCTGTTTGTTCCTTCGCGCCGGACGATCGATTGCTGGCTGCCAATCCTAAGAATGCGGTGTCGTTTCGTTCAGACCTCACCCTACAGCGTGACCGCACAGGCTTTTCGTTCACGGTTCAGGACGAGCAGGGGAAAACCATATTTCGTTCAGACCTCTTCCCCACCCGATCGCAGCGCGATGATGCCATGCGGCTGATGATGCTGAGCAATTTGCCCGAAGCTGCCACTGGAGAACTGTCTGTCGATCGCTATGCGGTACAGCAGGATACCCAGGGTTATTCGTTTGTCGTTGCTGAGGGCGATCGGTTGATTGGACAGAGCCGTTCCTTTGCTAGTCTGGAGGAACTGGAACGCCAGACACAATGGCTGCAAGCTAACCTGCATAAATTTGCCTCCCAATTTGGCATGGATGACGATCGGCTGAAGCGGTGGCAGGCGGAACAAGAACCCAGGGATAACTACGACCTGACGCAGGACTTGAAGCTAGAGCAGCCCGGATTTATGTTCATCTTTAACAAGCTGCGCGATCGCTACTATTTTCACTTCAATGACTGTCACGGGAAGCCGCTATTTTACAGTGAGGCATACGGCAGCAAAGCCTCCAGGGATAAGGGTGCCCGTTCCGTTGTGCGGAATTCTGTGATTGCGGAGCGATACGTTCTCAAGAAAATTCCGGAGCGCGATCATACGGTTTACTTCTTTACCCTGCGGGCAAGTAATGGGCAGGAAATTGGGCGCAGCCGCTTTTTTGATGAGCTGTGGAAGCTGGAAGTCTGCCTGGATTGGTTTAAGCAGCACGTTCATCTGTTCGCCGAGGCGTTGGGTGTTTCGCTGTCTGTTCCGAATGAGCTGATACCTGTTGAGTCGATCGCGGATAAGCTATTACCGATTCCGAAGCATTGCCAGCGTCCAGCAGAACCGTCCTTCTGTCAACCAGCCTCCGATCCCTATTCTTTCTGGGTCAGCATCATTCTGCCCTACTGGACAAATCGCTTTCGGGATATGAATTTCCGTCGATTGGTGGAACGCACTTTACGCCTGGAGGCTCCTGCCCACGTCGCGCTTAAGATCTGCTGGGTTAATGGGTATCAGATGCACGAGTTTGAGGAGGCTTATCACCACTGGCTGGAGCAGCTTGCCCTCGAAACCTGCCAGGGGGCTGCCTGTGGCTTGACACCCAGCCTCAATCGCCTGATTACGATTCTGTCTGAGCTAGATAACGTTTACCCAGAAGGAACGCTGCACGACTGCGAAGAAAGTACGCCCGACGATAACCCCATCATTCTCAACCAAACCGCGCTAGGAACTGCCAACGAGTAATGCCATGAACACCCTCGCCCGTATTAGCTATCCACACTTTGTTCCCAATCAGGTCCTCAAGGACAGCGATCTCAACAACCTTGTTGACTATCTGGAGCAGCAAACGCGCTTCACCCGCATTCATCTGATTGGGATGGGAATTGCCCGCGGTCTGGAAGCCACGAGCCTGTATGAACTCACGCCACAGAAACGGGTTGCTATTACGATTTCGGCAGGATGCGGCGTCACATCTGAAGGCTATCTCGTTGCCCTTGCTAATACTGTCCTGACCCACTATCAGCCTGCAGTTCCCGTGCCGCAAACCCTGTTCAACCTCGGGATCGCCAGCGATCCGACGCCCAATTCCGCCGCTTCTGCCTCAGTAAATAGCCCTACCTCTAGCCCTAAGTCTAACTTTAGGGTGATTGAGCTATTTACCAGCGAGGGAACCAATCGCATTTCGCTGGACCGGACATTGAATGGAGCCGATCTCGATCAGGCTGCTTTTACTGCATTTCTGGCAAATCGGATTCTGGTGGTGGCGTGGGCAATTCAGGATACCGAGCGAGATTCCTGTCTGATTGACTGTGATAATCGGGGAGCCGATCGCAGTTTCAGTGCGCGATTTTTCCTGCTGCCCCAGCTTAAGATCCAGGAAACGCCAGACGACAATCTCAGTGCAGAAACCCTGCTGAGAAAGGGATACGCGATCGACAATCTGCCCGACCCGTGGCGCAGTTTATCGACTCAGGCAGTGTTTGAATCCCGCTATACCTTCCTTCAACTTAAAGATGCCGATCCCAACGTTCTACGATTTGGCTACACTCAAGAACTGGTGGAAGGCTCGACGAATAAAATTCCTACTATCAGGCTGGATAAAATCCTAAACTATCCCGCATTCGCACAGCAATACTACAGCATTTGTCAAAATGCAATCGACGCAATCAGCGAAGCCTTTCCCCAGATTGCTCTTCTGTTTTCACCGTTCTTTTCTTCGATTGCATCACTGACTGAACCTTTTCAAAAGGACTTTGATGGGAAGCGGTTAAGAGACCGTCTACAGCTGCAATTAGATAAGATTGTGCCGGAGTCGCGGCGTCCTCTCCCTTCATCTACCCCTCCAGTTGATGAAACCACTGCTGAAACAACAGGTGTGCTGTTTCAAATCGAGGCACAATACGCGCTTCAGTATTTCTATGATTATCTAAGTCAGCTTGTTGCGGCATATCGAGAGCTGGTGGAAACTGCCTTTGACCTGATGGCAGATTGTTGTCCAGAGACGCAGCGGTTTCCCCGGTTTTTGCTCCTAGGTCAGGTGTCCGCTCCTAATGCTGCACTGGATCTTTGTGCCCCCCCTTCTGCCTATCGCAGCCATTTTACCCAGCCGCCGATCTACAACGACAATGGAAAACGGGTGAGCCAAGTTCGCCATCTGTACAATCGTCTGGTGCATCTGTGCGATGAAGATAGCTTCTATCTATTGCCATTCAGCGACACACCATTAAAAATTACGCCGAGCAAAGATCGATCTGCTCCCCTCAGCGAACAGGCAATTCCCTACTATCTCAATTACCTGAAGCTGTACCGCGATTGGAGTTATGACGACTGCTGCAAAGGACGCAGCGCTCGCCATCCTGCCTATTTTTATCCTGCCCAAAGCAATCCCCCCTTTGTGGCAAACAGTGAGTTGGTGTTCCGACACGACGAGGCGAACTTTTACCGGATCGAAGGTCATATTGGGGAAACAAAGGAGACTGCCTTTGATCGTATTAAAGACTATCAGCTGCGCTACAACCTGCCCTTTGATGTAATTACCCTCAAGATTGGCACGATTACTAGCCTCAATGATCTGAATATTTCTGGGCAGTTTGATGATCTAGAAGCCGACTTTGGGCGAATGCGCGATCGGTTTCAGCAGCTCTGGGACAAATACGACGAGGCGCGATCGAGGGATAAAGCCTGGTCAAGGAACATTTTTTTACAAACCCTGATGTCCGTCTTTTTTGATCAGACAACTCTGATTTCTTTCTTCGATCAGAAAAATCTAACGCAAATTCGCTACAGCCAGCTTTTTAATCCCGTTCTGGCACTTGCCGCCGATCCAAACGCCTATGATTTCATTCGATTGCCCGGGACAGGCTATCGCTATCACCTTCAGTTAAAAACTCCGGGAACTCACATCGCTCGCTTTGTTACGGAGCAGGGGGGAGAGTTCAGGGATTTAGAGCTGGATTTCACAGGATTAGAAGATAGTGCAAACAGCACGGAGGGAACGCGAATTCAGCAGGAAAAGACTCGAATTCAAGAGGAACTGAGTGCCTGTCTGGGATTAGGAAGAATCACTTACGGCTTAGCGCCGCAAACACCTAATAACCAGATGAGCCACTATGTTCAATTCTCCGTAGAGGAGGAACTGAACCTCCCCCTTGACCCGACTACTAATCGCTCGCGTGGAACCGTTCCAATCCGCCTTATTACGCTGAACTATTTTTCAGTGAATATTATTGATGGCAAACCCAGTATCACTCAGCCGGAATTTCAGGATTTTGAGACACTCTACGGTCTGCTAAGAGATGTACCGGAAAACTATGTCACTGATTTGGGCATCAATAATTTTACGATGGGTGATCGTCAGGCGGCGGACTGCCTCAACTTCTTTGAAGTCAAAGGGCTGCTGGAGTCCTGTAAAAATCGCCTAGAGAAGTTGATGAAGCTGCATCTGTTCCATGAGTTTGCCTGCAATTATCCGGGCATAGAACATCTGGGCGGAGTGCCCAAGGGGGGCACTTTTATTCTGGTGTATGTGGATGGGAGAGAACTGATTGATCAACTCTTAGCGACCGAGAGTAATCCTCAGTACCTGGCTCGATCGACGACCATTCGTAATCTGGTTCAGTTTCCGATCGATTCATCCCGTGATCGCATCATCAGTAAACCACTAACGGATCGGTCAGATATGGTAATCGCGGATTTCTGTCTGCCCTATCGCTGCTGTAGCACCAGCCCATCTGTGAATTATTTGATGGCGCAACCCCGTCCCATTGTGCTGCTGCAAACAACAACTTTTTGCGAAGGAGATCGAAAGTCCTATGAATTTATTCTAGACCCGGAAGATGGTGTTCTCAAGGGCAAAGGTGTGGTGGAGGAAAATGGCAAATATTATTTCCGTCCCAGTTCAATTAAAGATATTCCTCAGGACGGTGCAATTACTTTCACCTATGTAGTGAAAGGTAGCTATGACACCTTTACCGTCACAGTGCATCCCCTGCCGGAAGCCACACTGTCTGTGGGGGATCGCGATCGGTTCTGCGCCAATGATGATCTGGTGAAAATTACGGTCACTCCCACGGTGGGCACTGTGGAGCTGGTGAGCCTCACGATCGCAGAAGCTAACATTCCCGTGCAGAATCCCGTCTTTGATCCCAGTCAGTACGGCAAAACCGCAGCCCAGACCGTTGAAATCGTTGCCCAAATTCGCGATCGATCCACGCCCTGCACTAACACCTTGCGCCAGACTGTAACCGTATATCCCTTACCAACTGCCACATTCAACCTTGATCCGGAACGAGAAGGCGATCGCTACTGTGCGGGTCAAACCGTTGAATTACAACCGTCCGATCCGGCGACTTCTCAAGGATTCACGGTGAACGGCGAGGCTTTACCCGGTAACACGCTCGATCTGCAAAATGAGGGTCAGGAACCGATCGAACTCACGATTGAACATAAGGCAACGAGCGAAGGCGACTGTACCGCGCAGTCTAGCAGAACCATCACGGTCTTCCCGCTGCCCAACGCCAATTTCAGCCTGGGAACAGATTCGGTATGCAGCAACGGAGAACCTGTGCCGCTAAAACCAGAGCAGGAGGGTGGAACGTTCCGCGCTCTGGATCTAGATGGCAACGTAATTCCCGATGCGTTCAATGAAGCACAATCCACGTTTAATCCTAAGGCAGTGCCAATGGGTGAGGCTCGTTCTGTGAATGTAAGGATCGAGTATGAAATTACTGGGGAGGGAGGATGCACCAGCCTGAGCCGTCAGAGGATAAGCATTCTTAATGCACCCCGCGGTAACTTTGAGCTGGCACTCGGTGCTCGGAATGTAGACAGATTTACCGTCCAAGTCAGCAATATTCGACCCCAGGACGACAATTATGAATTTAGCTGGGAATTCCCTCCTGGCGTACCAAACGTAAACATTCCCACAAACCGGAACTTCAGAATTAACTATAACTACCAGAATGTCACCACCGATCGCGTTGAAGTCAGGCTTACAGTCAGCAATGGAGAATGTGTGGGCGAAACGATTACAAAACAAGTTCCGGTTCCGCCACCCGTTAGGGATGATTCGGTTTTATTTGATCGTCGTCTGGAAGGGTATCAGCAGCGGTTCAATCAGTTAGGTGAAAATGCGAGGCTCAGAGGAACTCCGATCTATCGATCTGCTGGGGAAGTTTTGAGCTTGAAGGCAGATGTCCCTGCTTTAGACGCAATCAATCGGTATGAATCCTTTACGAAGGGTCTGACTACTTCCTACCCACGATCTGGAGAGGGTCGAAAGGCTGAACTGACTCAGCTTATGGCAGTAAGTACCGCCAGACTGTTGGATCGCCTGCTTACGGAGGATCTTGCACCCACTATACAGGAGCGCCTGAAGGCAGCAATAGATGGAGTGCGGGAAGTCGGAGTTGATGCCGCTGTGATCCAATCGGTCTGGAATCCAGATGCCATCAGGGATGTGACGGATACCAATCGCCTGAATCAACTGGAGGCACTGGTGGCAGGATGACAATAAATCAACAGACGATAAACCAGCAGCACATAGTCGGACGAACGATTCTGGAGATCGAGGGCGATCACCTGGACGAAATGTGGAGTTTCCAGCACGAAATCAGCAATTTGTTGTGGCAACGGGTTATCCCAGAAATGGAGCGGCTGTTCGACCAATGGGTGAGAGCAGATGAAGTGATCCGGTTGGATCAACTGGTGATAGAGGTTAAACCAGTTGATCGACGTTTTTTAGCGGATGAATTTGTCCATAACGTTGTGGAAGCAGTGGGGCTAGCCCTGAGCGATCGCTTAGCCAACCGATTGCCTGCTGAATTAGCCGTAGGAACTATCCAGCGCGATCGCCCTGGAGCAAATGCCGATCGCTTACCCATGACAGCAGAGTCCGAAGTCATCAGCCACGATCGCGCTGGAGCCGACTGGGAGGTGCTGCTTTACTTTTTGCAGTACGGTCGCCTACCCTGGTGGTGCCCCAGTCAAGACTGGCAAAGCTGGATTCCTCGTTGGGAAGCTGTCATGCAGACAGGAACTCACTGGCAAACCCCGCTACGAGAATTACTGAACCGCCAGCCAATGGCACGACAGCGACTGGTAGCTCAGTTCCCGGAAGGCTTCCGGCACCAAATGATTTTGCAGTTGCAGCCAACCTGGAGCGCATGGTCAACCCTTTTGGCTCAGGCTCAATCACTGATGCAAACTCTGGGGCTAGGAAGCAACACTGTCCAGCAATTACAGACCCGTGCCTGGATTATCCTTTTGGCTGAACTAAGTCAGGAGTTATCACCAGGGCGATCGTTGCCTACCTCTGAATGGATGCAAGGCTGGCTGGCTGAACTGATTCAGGCCTGGCAACCAGAAGTACTGACGGAATCTGGGCAGACATTGCTGACCGATGAGGCAGAGGGGCGATCGCCCCCACAGGCTCGATCCAGATTTGCCCCAAACCATTGGGTCGAACCATATCGCCAACCAGATGCACCAACAGGTTCACTGCTGATTGCTTATCAACGCCTGCAAACGCTGATTGCCTCCTTCCCGGTGTCCGATCGATCGCTTTGGCTGGCAGCACTCGATCAAGTCGTGCCCCGCTTGGCCACAGCTCCACCGCCAGCATCAACCCACCGCCAGTCTGAACCTAGCTCACAAAGCGACCAGGGAGAGCAGGCTGAGGCTTCTGCTCAGGTAACTGATGTTAATGCAACGACTCAAGTTCCTACGATCGCCTCGGAAGCCATCAGCGAGGGCTTAGAAAACATTGTGGAACAAACCGTAAGCATACCCGCAACAATTGATCTCGATGCTCATCAGGGCACCCATCCAGAGCAGACTGTCCGTTCATCTCTATCACCAGAAGAGGAAGCGGCGGGACTATTTGTAAACCAGTCTGGTCTGGTGATTTTGCATCCCTTTTTGCAGATGTATTTTGAGGATGTGGGGCTTGTAGAGGAGGAGGCGTTTCGGGATGAGATGGCTCAACAAATGGCTATCTATCTGCTGCATTACTTGGCGACTAGGCAAACCGATGCCCCTGAGTATGAGTTGGTGTTGCCTAAGCTGCTCTGTGGCTGGTCTTTGAATGAACCTGTTGCCCGTGGGCTGGTGTTACCGGATACGGCTTTGGCGGAAGGTGAAAATTTGCTGCAAGCAGTCATCCATCACTGGCAGGTACTCAAAAGTACTAGTCCAGATGGGTTGCGGGAAGGCTTTTTGCAGCGGGAGGGCAAGCTCACCTGCACGGATAGCGGCTGGAAATTGCAGGTAGAACAGCAATCGATTGATGTTTTATTGAGTCGGTTGCCCTGGGGGGTGAGTATGGTGAAGTTGCCCTGGATGGATGGGTTGTTAACAGTGGAGTGGACGTGAGGGGGTCTTTTATGTAATCAGGAAAAGGCAGATAGTCAGGAAAAGTTTTGTAGAGTTTCTATTGTTGTTTTTTAGAGAGAGGTAGTGTCATGGCGGATCTTAAGGTACAGCTGAGCGTTCAGATTCCCAAAGGACCCACGTTTCAGTCAAGTCGGACAGTAGCGGTGACGAATGAGATTTTTACCATATCGATACCGCCGAACAAGACTATGGATGCTGCCGCAGCAGTTGACTCCATGGCACAGACCAGTGAGGGCCCGGTCAAACTATTACTGATTCAATCCAATATTTATCCGGTAGGTAAGGAGGCAGGCGAAATAAAACTGACGATAGCGTCTACTCAGACTACAACAGCGTCTACTCAGACTACAACAGATCGCCTTACAGACATCCCCCTGCATGAGCCTGTGTTGTATTTGGGGACGGAAATGATCAAGAAGGTGATTGGAGAAATTCAGAAAATTTCATTCCTCAATACCTATCAGTTAGGAAAAGCAAAGGACAAGAAAACAGAGGCCGAGACTAAGGAGAAGGAAAAGAAGACAGCTTTAGAAAAAGCTAAGACAGAGGAAACGAAAGCTAAGCAAGCTGTAGAGAATGAAACAGACCCTGGAAAAAAGGCAGCAGCACAGGAAGCGTTAAAGAATGCTACCGCTGCTGTAACTAAGGCGGAAGCGGAGGCGAAAGAAGCCACCGCTGAATTGACTAAGGCCACCGCTGATGCTGATCCAGAAAAGGAGATCGCAGACCATACAGTTCAATTGTCAATTCTCATTGGCAGAGATGCCTCAGCAGTACCACCTTCAGGATGCTAAGAAGGATAATCTTCCTGGATTATTGAATCACAGATTTGGTTTGCGGTTTTTCACGATGTAGCCATGAAATTCTCTCAATACCACATGAAGTCTTGTCTGAATGCCTCCTGGGATCTGGGGCCATTTTTGCACCCAGGGTGGGAGGCTTTATTTATCTCTACACAAGGAGTGAAGCGAGATGTAATTTTTACGCTTGGCTTGCCCTGGATGGACTCTATGCTGATGGTGGAGTGGAGTTAGCCCATGAAAACCGCCGAGACAAAAAGCGCAGCTCATCAGTCGCACAACACGGCTGAACAGTCCTTTTTTAATCAGGGACAGGAGCAGGCTTTTTTCTCGGAACCCTCCGCAGATCGCACCGCTTTCTTTCCATCGACTGCTCCAAACCTGATTCAAGGTAAGTTCATTTCAGGGGCAACGCCGTTTTTTGCTTCTGCTGCGCCAGCTACCCTGCAACGAAAATGCACCACTTGTGAAGCAGAGGAAGGCTTCCAGGCTGGTGCAGAGTCAGTGGCGGAATCACCCACCGTGCAACGAATACCCGCCTTTGAAAGTGAAGGCGCGGTACAGGCAGAAGCAGTGCCCGGAGCAGGAGTGTTCGGTTTTGCGGTTTCGCCCAAAATCGCCCCTCCACCTGCTAACCCTAAATCCCAACCAGCCTCTGAAACTCCAGCCTCTGAAACTAAAGAACTGGAACAGCCAGAAGAAGCGATCGCTGAAACCTCTCAAATTCAAAAAGTGCCTGCTTTTAGTAGTGCCAGTGACGCCGGTGATGGAGACAATGCTGGCGCAGAGCAACTCCCAGTGCAATTTAGCTTAAAAATTGGACAACCAGGAGATGCTTACGAGCGCGAAGCCGAAGCGATGGCAGATCGAGTGGCAACTATGCCACGGGAGATGGCTTCTGATAACACACCCAAAGTCGTTGGTAATTCACAGCTACAGCAGGTAAATCGTAAGCAACCAGTGGAACTGAGATTGTTGATGCGGCAGCAGGTGGATGGTAGCCCCAACCCTGCCCCCAAGCATTTAGAAAGTCGCCTCCAGTCCCAGGGCAGCGGCTCACCCCTAGATGCCAGCACTCGTGCAGAGATGGAAGGAGCATTTAATGCAGATTTTAGCAGCGTTCAAATCCATACTGGGCAGGAAGCTGCGACGTTAAACCAGGATCTAGGAGCACGCGCTTTTACTCACAGAAACAAGATTTTCTTCAATTCGGGTGAGTATCAACCCCAATCTCAATCCGGGAGACATCTGCTGGCTCATGAATTGACTCACACACTGCAACAAGGAGCTAGTGTCCAACGCAGCCAAAACGACACGTCCAATACCCAAGAACCCATGGTTCAAGGTTCTTGGTGGGATGACTTGCTTGATTTTGGCGAAGATGTGGGGTGGAGAATCGTGCGGGAGTTTGCGCCAGGATTAGAGCCAATTCTGCGAAAAGGACCAGAAGGCATTTTCGATTGGATTAAGGAACTGGTTGGCTCTGCTATTGATGGAGTTTTCAATAATCTGATGGCTCCTGTGAGGGCGATCGCTGGAGTTGATAGCCGACTCACAGCCCACTTTGCCCCTTTGTTAGCATCAATTCAGACTGCGGCTACTCAAATCTCTGGCAATGATTGCACCCCAATCCGTGAGGCTGCAGCAAAGATCGAACAAGCAGCAGTGCGGCTAATCACGCCAATCATCGAGATGTTACAACCTGTCGTCGCCAAAATCAAAGGGTTCCTAGACGGACTCTGGGATAAAATTGGCGCGCCGATTTGGGGATGGATTCAGCAGTATGCCTCTGCCCAGTGGGCAAGGATTCAGTGGTTGGGTCAAAAGCTTCAGGCAGTTGGGCGGTGGATCTGGGAAAAAACGGCTACTATCCGCTCAATTGCCGATAGTATGTGGACGTGGCTTAAGAACAAACTGGGCATTGGGGAGGGCGCTGAAGGGCAAAACGGGCTGTTGCAGTGGGTACAGAGCAAGATTGATGCAGCCTGGACATTCATCAAAGCAAAATTAGAGCCATTCAAACAACAACTGACCTCGATCGGGCTTGCTGTTGGAGGGGTTCTCCTGGCACTCTCCCCGGTGGGTCCTGTGCTGGCGGTCGGTGCTGCTGTTGTTGGAGCGGTACAAGGGTTGCGCTGGATTCATGCTAATTGGGGCAGAGGCAACCTGATTGTTCAGGCACGTACTTACCTTGAAAGAACCCTCATTCCTACACTGTTAGGAGCAGTGGATCGCTTCAGTGCAGCCGTCACGCGAATGGCAAATGCAATCAACTCTGCGCTGGGTAGTTTTGCTGCTGGAATGATGAGCGCCGTCAGCGCGATCGGCACTTCCTTGCTGCGGGTTGCGATGACGGTTGTGCAATGGATTGCTGACAAGGTGATTGCACTGGCAGATTGGGCAAAAGAAACCCTCGGCAACTTCACCCACTGGTTAGAAGAAACGCTGAAGAAACTACAAGCATTTCTGCAAAAAATGCTCAACTTCTTTGCGGAGGTTGGCAGGGTTGTGCTGGATATTTGGCTTCTGCCTGCACTCTTAGCCAGGACAATATGGAATTGGATTCCTCAGTGCATTCGCGATCCAATTATCGATTTCATTGGACCAATTATCCTGCGCCAGATCGAGATCTTCCGGGAACTGGTTAGGGATCAAGAGGCTTGGCAGAGGACGAGAGCCGATGTCATGAGAATTATCCATCTCGTGTTTATCAATCACGATTTGATGGGCGCAGTCAGAGCCACTTTCCATCTGATCCTGCGGGTATTCAACGTTCCGCCGGAGTTGTTGTCTAGTATTATCCAAAAAGCTATCAACGCCTGGGATACCGTCAGCAAAAAACCAATCGAGTTCATTAAGAACACGGTGAGGGGGATCGGTCGCGGGTTCCAACGACTCTGGAATAATATTACTGACCACCTTCAATTTGGACTTCAGGGTTGGCTGTTTGGTGAGCTTGCTGAGAGAAATATTAGCCCACCCGCAAGTTGGACTGACCCTAGAGCTATTTTTGGGTTTGTACTAGACGTATTGGGTTTATCGGTCAATCACATTTGGGAGTTGCTTGCGAGACGATTCCCGCCAGAAAAAGTAGCCAGGGCGCGAATTCTCTTTGAACGGGTTACCACAGCCGTACAGTGGATTAATCAAGCGATCGATACTTCTAGAACTCCTGCTGAAAATGCCCAGGGCATTTTCGATCAGGCGAAGGATTTTGGTGTGAGTATTTTGACTGGCATCGCTGAGTGGGTTGCCGGAAAAGTGGCGGAAGAATTAGCTATCCTTGCTGCAGCTGCAGCGGCTTCGGGAGGACTCTCTCAAATTCTTGATACTGTACGCCGTATCTATAGAGCTATTAATACGGCGGTTCGCTGGGCACGGCGCATATTAGATATGGTGAATGAAACCTTTGACAACGTTTTAGATATTGCTGCTGGCAATTTAGAACCTGTCGGAGTCAAGCTTGAACAGATCATGCGCCGAGCGATGCCTGTCGTTATTGGCTTTTTGGCAGATCAGGTTGGTTTGGGCGGAGTTGGTCAGAAATTACGGGATATCGTTGATACGCTGAGGGAAAAAGTTGACGAGGCAATTCTCTGGCTGATTGACAAGATTAAGGCAGGTATTGAAGCACTGATTGGAGCAGTCAGGGCTGGGGTGTCTGCATTAATGGATTGGTGGAAAGCGAGCAAGACTTTTACAGCCGCAGATGGCGCATCGCATAGATTATTTTTTAAAGGAGAGGAATCTAGCGCAGTTCTAACCGTGAAAAGCGATGAACAACCTTTCACAGAGTTCATTAGTCGTGCTAACACTGGAACAGATGCTGACAAAATTAAAGCTAAACAAGAAGGCCAGAGAATTTCTGGATTGATAGATGCAGAGAGAAATAAACCTGTTCTAGGTAGCACTCCAGAAGAAATAAACACAGCTAGAGCACAGAAAGCTGAAAGAGTAGATGAATTGTTAGATGAACTCAAGCCTCATACGTCTATTTTATTTGGCTCTACCATACGAGATTCGTTTAGTGGCAATCCCAATTCAGGAATGAATTCAGCAGGCTTCGGTGTCTCAATGTCCATTAAGCCTTTAACTAATAAAAATAGACGGATAGGAACTCCACCTACATCAGCCAATAATACTAAATACGCAGATTTGAATGAACGGCGATATGCCCCTGGTGGAGATAGTTACTATATCAAAGGTCACTTGCTAAATCAAAAGTTAGGTGGATTAGGAAGTTGGGAAAATCTGACACCCTTATCAAGGGTTGGCAATACACAGCATGAATTACAATCTGACAATTTTGTTAAACGAACTGTTGATTTGCCCGCCATCGTCGAATATTCAGTTATACCAAACTATAGTGTTAGAGGAGATAAGTCTTCGTTGCTAACTCGTATTAGCACTAGCTCAGAATCTGCAGATGTTAAGCGAGTGAAAGCAGCTATTGTGGAAGCAGAAGATTGGGTGCCACGTTCATTAACAGTTGAGGCTCATATTCTAGATGAGTCTTTACAGCGGAAGAGTACAATTATCAGTCAGTCGATCATTAACCCTATCAATCGTAGCTATGAAAGCTATTATCTTTCTTCTAGTCCAAAACCGCTCTCCGTCAACTTAAGTGTTGATGATGATGCAAGAATAGCGACTATCCCTGGAATAGGACAGGCTTTAGCAGTGAAAATCTATAAAGTGCAAATAGATCGCAAGAAACTTGGACTTGAACGACCATTTACCTCCTATGAACAGCTTGGAAGAGAAGTTCCAGAAATTAGTTCAGCACAAATGACAACTTTAAGGGAAGCAAGTTACGTTAAGCTCTATTAACAAAACGATCAATCAGGAATGTTTTAGTTAAGGAATCAGAAGCGATGAGTATTGTGTTTTTGACACTAATCAGTGACCTTATTACCGACTTGAAGAACAACACTAGATTAAGAGCTATGAATACTCAAATGCCTTTACGTTTGAAAAAGAAAGAAAGGGAAATTGTAAAGAAAGTAACGCCTAGCAGTATCTTTGACTTTCATCAAGAACTGAATGGTTTAAATATTGAATGGTCGATCGAGGGAGAAGAGCCAGATATTAAAGGAGTTGTCAAAATATTGTCCTTGCAAAAAATACTTCAAGATTGGAGAGGAGTGGTTTATTTTGATTTTACCGCTGAGCAGGAGAGGATTAGATATTTTCATCCAATTGACTTTTTTATTGATGAAGCCTGTGTCGGAGCATTTTTGAATGAAAGCAGCCAACAAGATGTTTCCTTATACCTATATAACTTTGAAGGAGAGCCTACGAATTTAGATTTAGATATTACTGGGTATATTCAAATGCTAGTAGCATCTAAAGGTTTTTTATATTGGCAATATGCGGTTATAGAAATCTTAGAGGGACAAGAAAATCCTGTTAGTGAGCGTTTTAAGGAATGGATGCCAAAGCTATTTCCAAGCTTTAGCTGGCAAGAGTATGTTCAGAAATATAACCGATTCAAGATTTAGGCTTGGATACGCTGCACCAGTACGATTGCTGATCTTTCAGGGTGCGTTGGTAACAACGTAATTCATTGAATCAATAGTGCAATCCTTCTTCGCGGGAAGCCAAGTGACTGAGGTTCTGCGCGATCGCAGATGGAATAATCAAAACTGAAACTTTACTAGCAAGGGGATTCAATGACTGATTCTACGGATCAAATTCAGATGCGAGAACTTGTTTTCTTTAATTCTTCTGGTTCATCTCTACAGCCACGGGTTGTGAATCTTGATTTAATTGAACAAGGCAGTACTCTTTCTGAATGCCGTCTCACATTCCAAGTAACCTCAGATCTTTATCAACAAATTGATACTGAATCATTCTTTAATCTTAAGCAAGAATTACGAGGTTCTCTGAATGTTTTGGAATTTCATAGTGAAGCTGATATTGAAATTGAAGCCACTTTACAGCCTCAACTTCTATCTCAATTAACAGAGTACGTAACCGATTCAGAAAGTGCAATAGCGTATCTTATCTCTTGCTCTCAAAAAAACTTCGTTCCTAAACATGCTAAAAAACGATCAAAATCTGATGTGCCGGATCAGAACATCAATCCATTGCTTCTAACCGAAAGCTGGTTTGCCCTCAAGGTCAAACAGAATTTGGAATCGGGCGAAATTGGTTATCGCACCTTCTGGTCGTATCTTAATCCTGTTAATTTAACGCCAGAGGCAATCTCCAATGGTCAGTTTTCTGACGCAATGGAACAATTTCTCAAAGACCGAAATGAAGCTAATTTTGCCAAAGCAGAGCAAGTGCTTTCGGAGGTGCTTGAGAAGATTTCCAAAGATTTAAAGAATTGGGATGAAACGGAGCTTTTAAAACAGACGGAAACCGCAATCGCAGACTTTTTTTCGGAAGTTACCCATGTATTCGAGAACTGGGTTGAGCCAAATCAACCAATCAGCAAGACAAAAGCTCACTCAAAGGGCGAAATCTACCAGGCAATGCTCAATTTCTTCTCTGAAGAAGACTGGGAATTTACTAAACTTCAGGGAAAACCCGTTTTGCGCCTTGCTTTCAAAGGCAACCATGGAGAATGGAATTGTTTCGCTCTAGCAAACGAAGAGTATCAACGGTTCTTGTTCTATTCCATTTGTCCGTTAGAAATACCATCTACTAATATAAATGCGATCGCCGAATTTCTCACTCGTGCCAACTCTGGTATGGAGATCGGCAATTTTGAACTTGACTTTGACTCTGGCGAAATTCGTTTCAAAACTAGTCTTGATGTAACGGGCGCTCACGAAGCAGGTATGAAATATTCTCACATCACCCCAGCCCTGATCAAATCACTGGTTTATACCAATGTTTTGACAATCGATCACTACCTTCCTGGCATTCAGGCGGTTCTTGAGGGAATGCCACCAGTCGATGCCATTCAAATGGCTGAGCAGCCCAACCTAGCCTGATGAGTACCTTTTTGTTAAAACGACGATCGCTACGTTAAATCACCTCATAGAATAAATATCAGTTGGATTGTTTACAAAGGTAAACCTACAATGGGCTTTCGTACTCGATACCACCGCAAAGCACCTTCTTCTCCTGAGATTCAGGGTCTTTTTCTTGATAAGGCACAGGTAACTCCGGCTTTCTTTAATCCATCTCGTCAACCGATTCAAAAACAAACGAAGGAAGAAGAACCTGTGCAAAAACAGAGCAAACCGGAGGACGAACAACCGGTTCAGAAACAGGCGAAGGAAGAAGAACCTGTCCAAAAGCAAGCAATGGAGCAGGAACAGCCTGTTCAAAAGCAAATGAAAGAAGAAGAAAAGGCTGTTCAAAAGCAAACAAAGGAAGAAGAACCCGTTCAAAAACAGGATGATTCTACGGGAAAAAAGCCTCTTCAATCGAGAGTGACCATTCATCCCGGCTATGCGGATGAAGAGCAGGAGCAAGCAATGGGGTTACCCGATCGCCTCAAAGCTGGTATTGAAGCCCTCTCAGGTATCGCTATGGATGATGTCAAAGTTCACTACAATTCTCCTAAACCTGCTCAGATGAAAGCCCTAGCCTATACCCAAGGCACAAATATCTACCTTGCTCCAGGGCAAGAAAAGCATCTACCCCACGAAGCCTGGCATGTGGTGCAGCAGGAAAAGGGACGTGTGGAACCTACCATGCAAACAAAAGGAATCGGTGTGAATGACAATCCAGGTCTGGAACGAGAAGCAACCGTAATGGGTCAGAAGGCAAGCGATCACTCCTCTTTAGCGTGAAACAGATCCCCTCATCGCCCAACCTCCAAACCCTGGAAACGACGCTGACCTACCTGACAGAGGTCATCCATTGGCGCATTTCAACCTACTTTGGAGACGATTCTTCATCCAAGGCTGCGATGCCTAGTCCTCCTGCTGATTGGCTAACGCTTGACACAACCCTCACTGGCTTTATTCGCCAGCATCAATTGGATCTTGTTGAGCAACTCACCCTCCTCATTGCTCTGGCTCCCCATTTACAACCTGATTTTTTTGACCAAACAATTACCGCTCAACTTCCTCAAGCAGGAGACTACCCCCAAATCGGTGGTTGGCGAGGCAAATCCCATCGAGGCTTTTTACCCACTGGAGAAACGGTGCTTTTTATGCTGGGAGGTCATGGGTTGGGCGATCGCCTCCATCTCCAACACCTCTTCAGCGAGGAGCACCCCTTTGCCCGTGAACATGTTCTCTATCTTGATCCACCGGCTGAAGGAGAACCGCTCATGAGCGGTAAGCTGGTTATGAATCAAGATTACGTTGATCTCTTTACCCAGGGGCACTTTACTCGTCCCCATTTCAGCCTACGCTTTCCAGCCCAGCGCATCACCACTGAAATGGAATGGGAAGACCTGATCCTGAATGCCCAAACCCTACAGCAGATCCATGACTTGGAAGCCTGGATTAAACATGGTCCAACCATTCTGCATGACTGGGGCATGAAGCGAAAACTCAAGCTGGGATACCGTGCCCTTTTTCACGGTCCTCCAGGAACAGGCAAAACCCTTACAACCAGCCTCCTGGGCAAATACACTGGCAAAGATGTCTATAAAATAGACATTTCCATGTTGGTATCAAAATATATTGGTGAAACTGAAAAAAATCTATCCAACCTCTTCGCCCGTGCCGAAAGTAAGGATTGGATTTTGTTCTTTGATGAAGCCGATGCTCTCTTCGGTAAACGCACCAACGTCCGTGATGCCCACGACAAATATGCCAACCAGGAAGTCAGTTATCTGCTGCAGCGGGTCGAAAATTACGATGGAT
Organism: Cyanobacteria bacterium FACHB-63; assembly: GCA_014695255.1. Lineage (GTDB taxonomy): Bacteria > Cyanobacteriota > Cyanobacteriia > Leptolyngbyales > Leptolyngbyaceae > Leptolyngbya. Next base: position 11,182 of record JACJNX010000173.1, on the reverse strand, counting down.
TAGTCATCCTGGCTTCCAACTTTAAGAGCAACATTGATGACGCTTTCATCCGTCGCTTTCAGTCCCTCATCCATTTTCCCTTGCCCAACACAAGAGAGCGGCTACAATTGTGGCAAAGGGCTTTCCCCTCTCAACTTAAACCGGCCAATACAGTAGACCTTCGTGTACTGTCAAACACCTATGAATTGACTGGAGCCGACATTATGAATGTAGTCCAGCATTGCTGCCTACAAGCATTGCAGAAAGGCAATAAAATGGTTCAAGAAACAGACCTAATTTACGCTATTAAACGAGAATTAAGTAAATCAGGAAAGATTCTATAAATGTCTTCTTTACTATAGAGAGCAACCTCTAACCTATGCCATCGTTATTGAGAAATAATGCCAAAACGCAAGCGGGAGGTTATCTAGTTGCACAATTCCAATCTTCCTCGAAATTGGCTCATTCACAAACTGTTACACACTTAAGCTTTTTAGCCCTAGCCGCTAGTTGGTATAAATAGTTACCATTAAAGAGACTGATACTGATAGAAGAGATACCCGATGTACAGAATTAGTTTTTCTACCACGATGTTCATTTTCCAAAATTGCTTACGCACAGCACTTCTGGTCGAGCCGAAACCTTTTTTAATTTTATTGGCGAAATCTCGCAGCATTACATAGGCGGTACTTTAAAGCCCTATCTAGTCTAGGCTTCACCTAAACCTCCTGCCTAATCAACATCATTCAAGACATAATTAGGCCAGAATGTAGTGCCCTGACGTAAAAGACAGAGAAAAATACCTCAAACCTGACAAACTTTGGTTGCAAGGCTTCCGTCAGCGCACAATTATTCTCCATCCTTCAAGGAATAGGACTACTCAGGTTTTAATCGTGAGGTTAGGATGGAGACCCTTGCAGTTCGTCTTTTGACGAGGAATCAGGTGGTGTTCGGTGAGAGGGGGCGTCTCTCAACAGCAAAGTTTGCAGGGTATTAAATGTCAAGACCACATTCGAGTCGCGACAGTGACAAAGACAGATTTGCAAAAATAAAACCTAACAGTTCTAACTCACAATCACAAACAGAAAATATCAGTGCAACCATCGCAAACGGAAATGGCGCTGAAGACGAATCTCTCCAGCGCGACAACGAAGATCGAAACGAGAACGAAGATCGAAATGACAATAAAGATCGAAATGACAATGAAGATCGAAATGACAATGAAGATCGAAACGACAATTAGGACCGCTTGGACTGAACGACAGTTTCAGCGGTGGTTGCAGTCGTCGAGCGCGTGGTCGCTGCGGATTTGCGGTAACTCTCGCTGTCAATCTCGACAATCAAAGCATGATGAACGAGTCGGTCTACTGCCGCAACGGTCATCATTGAATCGGTGAAGATCGTATCCCACTGGCTGAAGGGCTGATTGGCTGTGATGAGCAAACTCTTACGCTCATACCGATGAGCAATCAACTCAAACAATACAGAGGTTTCAGCCTCAGTCTTTTTGACATAGCCCAGATCGTCGAGGACAAGCAGATCAAAACGGTCCAGCTTTTTCAGCAGCAGTTGCAGTTGAAGGTGCAGTTTTGCCTGCTGCAACTGTTGCACCAAGGCGAGCGCCGAACAGAACTTGACCCGTTTGCCAAACTCAATCATGCGACGTGAGACTGCCGCTGCTAAGTGTGATTTCCCGACTCCGCTTGCCCCGAACAACAATAAGTTCTCAGCGCGAGTAAGCCAACTTGGATCGTCGGCAAGTTGCATCAAGGGGGCGGAATTGAAGTTCGGGCAGTGCGAGAAGTCAAAGTTGGAAACCGTTTTTCCGCTTGGCAGTTGAGCCTCTAAGAGGGCGCGTTGTAGGCGGACATTCCAGCGGCGTTGCGCTTCCAACTCGCACAGAGCCAGCAAAAACTGAGCGTAAGACCATCCCTCTTGCATCGCTTGCTGTTCGACGCTCTCCCAGTGGGTCAGCATATGAGACAGGTGCAGGCGTTTGAGGTGACGGCTGAGGTTCTGATACGGCGTGGTGGCTAGGGGTGTTTCGCAAGAGTTGGTCATAGTTTGAGAGGTCGTGTTGGGCAATGGTCAAAGTTGGCAAGTTCAAGTCGTTGAACAATTGGAAGTAGCGGCGCAATCCCACTAGGGTCAAAGTCGCTGCTTCCAGTTGTGTCTGGAGATAGTCTGCAACAGCGACTTCTTTGTCCTGAGTCGCGGCAATGTACAAGGCTTCCACCATCAGCACCGCTGCACTGTCGAGGTCAAACTGCGCTTTTAATTGCTGCCACAGATCCCGCCAGGTATCGTTCGGTAACAGCTCGTGTTGCCAAGTACAGTACAAGAACGCTCTCGGTTTGCGGCGCAGTCCTTCTGCCACATGGCGGTAGTTGATACAGCGCGTTCGACGCTTCTCGCTATCGGTGACTCGCAATCGCGGCAATTCCACGACCTGCTGATTGCCGAGAAAACCGAGAATGCGATCGTGATGTAAGCGGAGTTCCAATTGTCGCCCAATCAGTCGAGCGGGAACGGTGTAGAGAACGCAGCGCACGTCAATCGTACTGCGACAACTGACCGCTGCCGTCAGGACTTCATAGTCTGCAACTCGGTGTTTGGGCAATGGTTGCAGATACTGTTTCTCTTCCTCAATCTTGGCAGTGTGTTGAGCATTGAGTTTGTCAATGGCACCATTGATCAATTCCTGATACTCAGCAATGGTTGCAAAATTATTGCTACCCCGTAACAGCAGCGCTTGCTTAATCCGATTCTTCAGATGTCCGTGGGGTGATTCAATTGCCCCATTTTCGTGAGCAATCCCCGTATTGTTGCGTGTCGGTTGCAGGCGATAGTGGTGGCATAGCTCATCGTACAATCGGGTTAACGGTTTATTTCGCACGTCGCCCATGTTGCGGTAGGCAGCACTTAGGCTATCAGTGCGATGCTGCTTGGGCACACCCCCACAAGCAAACAAGGCATTCTGCAAGCCTTCGGAGAGAGCGATGAAGCTTTCACCGCCCTGAATGATTTGGGCGTACTGCCACCCACTGTAAGCAAGACGATAATAGTACAGCAGATGCTCAAATGGTTTGCCTGCAATGGTGATTTCAATCCCTTTGAGTTCAGTGAAGTCGGATAAGCCCATCATCCCCGGTTCATGGCGTAGCTCAAACATTACGTCTTTGGCGTTGCTATGTAAGGCTTTCCACGCTGCAACTCGGCGTTGTAGGGTGCGAAGCACTTGTGGATACTTGCCCGGATAGTGCTCTTGCAGCCACTCAAATAACGTCATCGGCTGAAGCGCAGGGGTGGCTTTCAGCATTGGTTCTAACTCGGTCTCCCACACCCCAGCTAATGGGTCAGGACAACTTCGCCAATCCCGGACTCGCCCCCGATTCGGTTGGTGGTCGCCCGCTTCGATGCGTTGTCCGGTGCGTTCTGAAAATTCAGCGATTCTTGCGGCTTCGACTTGCGTTAAGCCCAGTTCTCGTGCATTCATGTAGACTCGAATTTGATAAGTTTCAATCTTTCTCGGCACGCTGCTCCACTCCACTCGCAATCGGAATGGTTTCAGCGTGTCTTTTTCTTTCTGACGCGGCAATAACTGAGACTTGGAGTGAGGATGCGTTCTACCCGTCTAAGTCCCCGTCATTGCCTGACTGTCTCATTGTCATCTAACAGGCACTACCTCTCGCTGGGGCTGACCGACACGATCACGAATCTACGGATTGCTGAGGCGAAGGCGAAACAGATTGAAACCCAATCGGAGGCGATCGTTGGAATCACCGCGATCTCACGAGTGACGATCGCTGCCCTAGAAATGAACAGTCCGCTTCAACTTGCGGCTCGCCAAATTTGGATTCGCATCGGCTTATTCCCGTAGTGTTTCAAATTGTTCTGGAAGCCTCGATCGAGCAAGGACAATTGCGATAGAATGCTGGAAGCCTTTTACAGTCTAGGTTTGGAGCAAACTGGTGTAAAACTGGTGTACGCTTCTCGTGCAACGTCTGAAACCCTTGAAAAATAAGACTTCTCCAGGGACTCATAAGCCCAAGGTCGCAAGTTCAAATCTCGCCTGAGCCATTCTATAACCGAATCCTGGTAAGGGTTTCAGCCGATAGTCAAGGCTCAGACTTATCGGAGTTCGGATCGAAAATCTGAATTTTGACTATGAAATGACTACGCAAAAAGTTCTTTCATAGTCGGCATCATGGACAATGTAGAGATCGAAATGGATTGACCTCTCAGACCATTTCGATCCTGGAGTTCTGAAACGCTTGTTACTACTGGCTTCTAGAAACGCTCTTTTAGTAAACTTTTTCTCAAAAATCTGTGAAATATAAGCACGATGGGAGACTGAGAGAAATAGATCGAAATGGTTTGGCATGTCAAGCCATTTCGATCTTAGAGCGGTTCAAAAATCCGTTTCACGGCCAAGTGTACTAATTCGCCAACTAAAGAAGTTGGAGCTTCATAGGATAGGATGAATTCAATATGACAGTAGGAAAATTTAGGAGGGCATCAACTTGGTTGTCATGGCTATGTTGTGTCTGTCACATCAATTGAAGCCCTGTAGCAAGTTGAAGACTTCCGTGCCAAGCGTGGAAAATGGTTCCGCTTTGGATCATTCGGTTGCTAGTGGTGTTGAGCACCCTCAATAGTTGCACCTAGCTATCGATCCTTCCTGTACTGCGTTATCTCATACAGCGGCATACGGCTGTCCATGAGGAAATTATTCTCCCTCCTGGGGTTTGGCAAACGATTTGCCCTCGTGCTGATGATGGGCATGTTTTATTAGGTCCGATCATTAGCGAGGGGCAGTTAGTCGGCGGAATTGCGTTTACCCGCCATCGCGATCCTCCCGCCTTTAATGCAGATAATTTGGCAGATTTGAGTGCCCTATGTCTCCATCTCTCGACAAGACTTGCAGAATTGCGTTCAAAACCTATAATTTCCGAATTGGCTAGCAGTAGTGCAACCACTTCTGTAAAGGAGCGACTGACTCCACGAGAGATGCAAATTGCCGAATTAGTCGCTCAGAGACTCACCAATGCTCAGATTAGCGCAGCCTTGTGGATTACAGAACACACAGTGAAACAGGCGTTGAAGCGGATGTTTCGCAAACTAGAAATCTCATCGCGTGCGGAACTGGTGGCACGAATTGCAAAATCTGGTGATAAACTTGCAGCGTCTTGAGTGTGCGCTTATCTAGAAAGATTCGGTTCTACAACATGCGGAAAACTCTCAAAGTTACGCCGCACCCAATCCATACCAACTTCATTATTGAGTTTAATTGTTTGCGGTGTGTCCGGGTAAATCTTTCCCAAAATATCAGCATCTTGATCAATCACGACCTTGCCGAATTTGAGATACGTTCTACCAAACATTTTGAAGGTAGGATGTTTAGCCTGACCAAAAAGCAGGATGTAAGTCCGAGTCAGGTTCTCGGCTTCGGGAACAAAGAAATGGCACTGTGCTGCCTTCCCTAATGGCATCTCGCCATGAAAGATAACTAGGGATGGAAAATGATTTTCCAGGTGTGCTTTGATTGCAGTCGGTAGTAGAAATAAATCGGGTTTTCTCAGTTTCTCTACCAGAGTGTAAGATGCTGTGGGCATGTCATAAAAAGCATGAGAATTTAGCCCATTGTCAATGAACTGATGAAACTCGACATCGGTGATGCGAAATAAATCCCGGTGGGTGCCGTTCTGATGGTTGTAGTCATGCATATTCAGCAGCATGGTGAGCAAATCGGTTTCCACACTGCGATCGCCCGTATGCCCAACAAACTCGTATTGCTCTGCAATTTCGTTCATTACAGCAGGAATGGGAATCTTGGGTTCGTACCCACCATAAGACCAGATAAAGTCGCCCTGAATGATGAGTTCCAGGGGGTTCAATAGAGACAATGTTTTCTTGCCAGAACCGGGGAGAACCGTGCAACCTGTGGCATCAAAGGGCAACGCATGAAAGGGACAAACAACGGTACTCGTACCATCATCCTGAACTTCACACCATCCCTCAGAGAGCATTGCTCCCATGTGAGGACAGGCATTGGGTAAGGCATGAACCGATCCAGTTGCATCTTTCCACATCACATAGTCAGTGCCATACAGCGCAACCTTGCGGGGCTGATTAACCTTCAGCATCGACTTGTGCGCCAGCAACCAGGGCGCACCGGGGAGCATCGTTCGCATCGCGTCCTCCACTGGTAGAATTGTGAAAAATCCGTCATGTTTTAGCGTGTGAATTCAAAATATGACAGAACATTCACGTTCGTCAAGCCCCCCATCCTCTGTTAGTTTGCGTCGTCAGCCGAAACAGCGACGGGGCAAGGAAAAAGTTGAGAAGATTCTGGACGCGGCGGCAGCAGTGTTTGATGAGGTGGGCTATGACGCTGCAACGACTCACATGATTGCTGCTAAAGCAGGAACGGCGATCGGGTCACTTTATCAGTTCTTCCCGGACAAAGCCGCGATTTTTAAGGCAATGGAGATCCGCCATTCAGAACGAGTGAAACGGTTCTGGTCGGAAGTCGATATTCCAGCTCTGGTACAACTTCCTTTACGCCAGATGATTCATGTTCTAGTCGAGTCGGTTGCAGAATTCTTTGACCAACCTGTTTCACGGGTTGTGTTTGTCCAGTTCTATTTAGCACGTCAGATTTTTCAATCGATCGATGAAAGTATGACGCAGGATGCGATCGCCTTCATGGCAAGTATTCTCAAACACCGCAATCCTGCTTTATCAGAAGAACTGCAAAATCTACTGGCAGAAGTCTGTGTCCACAGCAGTAATGCCGTCATCCTGGCAGCACTCCGCAATCCCGATCCGGAGCATCAGCAACGCCTAACGCAGCAGATCGAGGATTTGATGGTGTCATATTTAGATCCGCATGTTGGTGATCGGCGGTTGGGCAATGTAATGAAAGTAATGATTTGCCCCCATTGCCAATCTGACCAGCTATCGAAGAATGGTTATCGTCGGGGGAAGCAGTGCTATCTCTGTAAAGCTTGTGGAAAACAATTTGTGGCTCAATAGCCTGGTGGCGATCGAAAACCACCAATCACAGCGTCAAGTTGTTGGGCGACCCTTGCGGTATCTACGAAGCAGCGCGCCAATAACTCCATTTCTTTCCACCGTTTACCGACAATCTGCATCCCGATCGGCAATCCACTGGTTGTTTGCCCAATCGGAATCACAATTGCAGGATGTCCACTCAGATTGAATGGCATTGTGTAAGCGCCGTTGGCAACAGCATGAGGATAAGGTTTGCTATCAACGTCGATCTCACTCCATGCAGGACAATGGGTAAAGGCAGGAGTTGCTGCAACGGGAGTGAGCCATACATCCCAGGAGGCTAATTCCGTATCAAGCTGAGCTATGAAGCGATCACGCTCAGTCAGTGCTTCAAAATACCCCTTTAAACTTGGATTCAAGAGTTCAGGTAAGACACGACTAAAACCGCCCAATTTTCGGAGTGCCTTATCTCCTTGGGTTGCCGTGCGGAAGATTTGCGTTGCACTGCGCTGAAGATTGTAGCGATCAACGGGTTGAGCGTAGAGGTTGATGTAGGCTGCCATCCTTGTATAAAGATTTAGAATTTCTGACAAATTGAAACTGTTAGGCAGCCAATGTTGGATTTGAGCACCCGTTTGAGCCAGAGCAGCAGAAACTTTCTGCATTGCAGTTCGGATTTCGGAGGCAACGGGAACCTCTATCCATTGCTCAGTCCAGGCAACTTTCAAATCACTTAATAATTTGCCAGAAGGATGATCCAACGGAATGGGTGGAACATCTGGACGACGAGGGTCGGCTCCTGCTATCAGGGAGAAGCACAAACGAAGGTCTTCAATCGATCGCGCTCATTGTGGAAGGTCCGATTACACAGCTTTCAATTACCAATTTGCTGGGTTTTATCTACCTCGGTTTAATTGGCACTGGGGTTGCCTATGCCCTCTGGTTTAGGGGAATTGATCAGCTTAAACCATCGGTGGTTTCCTACCTGGGATTGTTAAGTCCCGTCGTTGCGACCCTGATTGGATTTGTTGTTCTCCACCAAACCTTTACGTCCTTGCAGTGGACTGGCATTGCGATCGTGTTGGTCAGCATTTTACTTGGACAGCACACCACGCGATTGCGTCACAGGAGAATTAACTCTAGAGCGCGACGGACATAGGCTACCCAGGGTTCAGAAGTTGGCTGAAAAATCATGGCATAGAGCATGATGCCGCTCATCGTATCGAAAACCAGACTGGGATCTAAGTCAGGCTTCACTTCCTGTCTTGCTTTGGCTCGCTCCAGGACAACAGCAAATGCCTCTCGTCGTGGTTGTAAGTACTTCGTCCAGTAGATTTGAGCAAACTCAGCATTACTCGACGCACTACTGATAATCATGGCAACAGTTTGCCGTCCTAACGGATTGAGCGAGATTTGGGCTGCATTCTGAATCAGGGCAGTTATATCACCCCAAAGGCTCCCAGTATCAGGAATGACAATCTCTTCCCGAATACTCTCGATCGCATCGGCTACCAATTCTGCTTTGCTACTGTATCGTCGATAAATAGTCGTTTTACCGACTCCCGCACGGGTGGCGATCGCCTCTATGCTCATCGCCTCAAAACCAACCTCTGCCAGCAATTCCAGGGTTGTTTGCAGCATTGCTTGATGGGATTGGGCACTCCGGGGTCTTCCAGGTGATTTTTTACTTGGAATCGTCATGGCTGCTATTATAATTTACGATACTGTATCGTATCGAAATAGAAGGGCAATTATGCAGCCTCATTACACCGACAAAGATAGTACTCAAACCTTGCGAGAAGGACTCGCAGAGTATTATGCTCTCAATCCCCACATCACCGATCCGGCAACCCAACCTACAGACTTTGCCAGAATTCTCCGTGCCCATGATGTGGGTCATGTCATCTACGGTTGTGATACGGGAATGTTTGATGAGCTGAAAATTCTACCTCTGTTTTGGTGGACGAGTGAATGTACGTTTCAAACCTATCTCAAGATGAAAAATTCCCCTGCCGTTGATGTGATGTACGAAGATATGATCAAAGAAAAGGGAACTCTTTGGCTGTATGGCTCAATTCTGAGAGTACTTCCTGGAGTGATTCTAGAGTTAATTCCGATTTGGTTTAAGACTCGAAACCGCCAAAAGCTATTACCATTTCTGGATTTTGAACCATTGATGGATCGTTCTCTTCTGGATATTCGTCAAGAATATAATCTGATGCCGCTATTACAGTAGTCTATGTTTAGGATAATGCTTGTAAAGCATAGATATGTTGATGCACAAGATATCGTTGTTGCTCTGCTGAAAACTGCTCAGGACAGATCACAACTCCAGTACCAATTCCATCTACTAGAGCGATGAGCGCATTCGCTTCAAGGGTCAAATCTAAATCGGCTCGAGTCAACCTCGCTGCCTTTAAATCAGCTAACTCCTGATAAAGGATTTGCCGGATGCGATCATAGCGTTTTTGATGCTGCCGAGTTAGGCGATCGCGCCCAATCGAATAGCCCAAAAATGCGATCCAAACTTTCCAATCAGCCCTGTCACTATCTTCCAACGGTAGAGCAGCAAAAATCATTTGCTCTAATCGGTCAAGTCCTTTCCGCTTTTCAGCACACGCTTTCATGGACTCTAAAGTGGTTTCAACCACTTGTTCTAGAGCAAATAAAATGAGTTCTTCTTTGTCTCGGAAATAGTGAGTGACCACTCCAGTGGAAGATCCTAGTTCTTGCGCGATCGCCCGCATACTGGTGCGATCCAATCCTTCCCGAACAATGACTCGCCATGCTGCTTGCGCCACTTCAAGGCGGCGATCGTCGTACCCCATAGCATTCCTCAGTTCGCAACGACACACTGCAACTATCTTGACTTACATCATAACAGTTGTTATGTTCTGGACAACAGTTGTTATGTTGTCATATTTACCTTCACGATTAGATTCAGCAAGCCCGACCGAAAATACCAGCTTATGGGAATTTCTGCTTTAGATCCGTCGTCTCAGTCTTTCATGCTAAACCCTATCTACCATCGACTTATTAACGTTCTGCAATCACTCACTCCTCTTCCTGATGAGCAGATTGGGAAGCTGTCAGAGATTTTTCGTCCTGCCAGTTTGTCTGCGGGGCAATTTTTCAGTCAGGCGGGTGAAAGACCAACTCAAATTGGATTTGTGGTTTCAGGATTGATGCGGCTTTACTATGTCAACTCGGCAGGCATTGAGTTCACCAAAGCCTTTTGCCTAGAAAATCATTTTATCGCCGCGTATAGTGCCCTGTTGCTGAACCAACCCGCGCGGTTTTTTATTGAAGCCTTAGAAGATACGTCTCTTTTGGTGGCGGATTATCAGGCATACCAGCAGCTTTGTGCAGAACACTCTTGCTGGCAGACGGTTAACCACCGACTGGTGCAGGGGCTATTTATCAAAAAAGAGAGGCGGGAAGCAGAATTGCTTCTGGACGATGCAACGATTCGATATCAAACGTTTCTAACTGAATATCCTGATTTAGAAAATCGCGTTAAGCAGTATCACATTGCGTCCTATCTTGGCATTTCGCCAGTGTCACTGAGCCGCATTCGCAAGTCACTCATTGCCGATTAACCTATGTTAATGACGGTGCGATCGCCCTGACGGTACAAAGAAATCAGTCAGCATCGTCAATATTCTCATGGTTCGGAAGAACTTCTCATCTCAACCCTCTAGTGGTTTGCAGGGCGATCGCGCCTTAATTCGGTTAAGTCCATTTATCTTGTACTGTGGGTTTCTCGCATTCTTTTAGTCGATCGCTACCCCGATGTGAATATCTGAATTAACAATGCAGGCATTCAATACAACTATGATTTTGTTAATCCAAAAGTTTCCATCAAGTTAATCGAAACAGAATTAAAAACCAATTTGATTGCACCTTTGCAGTTGACGAAACTCATGCTACCGCAATTACTGATGAAGCCAAAAGCGGCGATCGTCAATGTATCTTCCGGGTTAGGACTGGTTCCCAAGCAGACTGCCCCTGTTCATGCAGCAGGGCTGATTTATTGAAAGAAGGAAAAGAGGCGATGCACATCATGAGCAAGTTGTCTTAATGCTTGAGTCATCGAAGCAAAGCCGTGCTGACGAAACAGATTGATGGCAATGGTCCTAATGATGGCGAAGTTTTCAGGGGCGTGACCCGCACAAAGCGGCGCAGC
>JACJNX010000172.1 GCA_014695255.1 Cyanobacteria bacterium FACHB-63 | reverse complement strand
TTATACTCAGTAACCCATCCCTCGAAAGCCTCGCTTAGCTCAGAACGGATCGTCTCGACTAAAGCAGGAATTGATTCTTGAGAGAGCGAGAACAAGAGGGAGCTCTCGTTTAAGAGTGGGTATACGCAAATTATGGGATGTGAAGTCCTAAAATAATGTTGGCTCGCTCTAAGTGGGCGGACAAACTCATGGCACTTAAGCCTCATAAACGCCGCTTTTTTCTACGAGGTCTCAATGCCATTTCCCTGATTCAGCCTGCACTCTAGCCTTGTTGTCACTCCTTGAAGAATCCGATACTTATCATCAGATAGCGATGTAAAACTCCTACGGTTGAGATCGTAGCCTCTAACGAAAAGATAGAGATCTCCGAAGGAATGATCAGTAAGTCACTTGCTGCAAAATTGCACTCAAATCGGCACCCAATTCTCACTCAAGTCCGGCACCCTGTTAATGGTGTCAATCGACACAAAGTTTCAACCAAGGCTGCGGTCTTTCTGATCGCTCCAGTCCAAGAAAAACAAGGGAAACAGAGTTCGATCGCAGCAGCATAATTTTTCACCTGACATATGCGGTAGGGGAGGATGCCGAACTTGGTGAGAATAGGGTGCCGATTTCATGAAAATAGGATCTCCGTCCAGCAAGACGACTTTGCTACTCCCTCGATGTTTTCCTAAATATTGGGCTAAATGCAACGCTGTGGTTGTTTTACCTACACCACCCTTAAAGCTGGCGATCGTAATAATCATGGTACCGATTCTACCTGGAACACATTGCAATTTTGCACAAAAATCATGCAGGCAACTTAGTTGATCTGGTGCATTCTAAGCGAGCCAATTGTAAGCGAAACGCTCTGTAGCTTCTAAAATTGCCGAAAAATTTTGAGACGCTTCGCGCCGAAGAGAGTAAGAGGGCAAAAGAGAAAAGCGTTACTGAAGAATCCTCGGTGCAGAACAAACGACACGAAAACCGACATTGTAGCTGCGGTAGCCGGGCGAATTGTCGTGGCGATAGGCAGAACGGCAATACTGCGGATAGTCGTACCAGGAACCGCCGCGTAGAACACGAGATGCATCTTCATTGTCAGTTAACCAGGCACTGCCATCAGTTGGTGCTCCTTCATAATTGCCATGCCAATGATCCTGACACCATTCCCATACATTCCCGTGCATATCTGACAATCCGAAGGCATTGGCAATTCCAAAATGATCTACAGGAGTGGTTTCCCTGCGATATTCGCCTGCCGGTCCATCAGCATAAGTTACAGAAGCATCATAATTGGCGAGTTCATCAGTAAGAGTTTTGCCAAAGTAGAAGGGTGTGGTGGTGCCAGTGCGGCAGGCGTATTCCCACTCGGCTTCAGAGGGCAAGCGGTAGGGGCGCTCCGTATGCTCTTGAAGGCGGGCACAGAATTCGACAGCCTTGTCCCAAGAGACCTGCTCTACAGGACAGTTCTCTCCTTTGAAGTTAGAAGGTTCAGGGTCTAACTCTCGATCGACCTGAGGCAAACCTGCAACAGATCGCCATTGTGCTTGGGTGATTGGATAACGACCCATGAAAAATTGCGGTACGGTGACAGTGTGTTGAGGAACTTCATCATTTGCACGATCGATTTCGTCTGGTGGCGATCCCATGAGAAACGTGCTACCGGGAATAAGAACCATGTGGAGCGGTAAAGCGCTGCCAGCATCCAATAGAGGCTCAATGTATCCTTGTCCAGTTCGGGAAGTGCGTTGGAGTGTGAATCTTGTCGCTACCGAGCCTTGACGATCGGGCATTCGTTCCTGTTTAGGTGAGTCATTCTGGTTGGAAGATTTGTCCATAGCGCCTTTTCTAGAGTCTTCCCGGTATTGCCAAAATTTGGGTGAGCCAGTTAACTCTTCGGTTGCCCTACCAAGCTAGCTGACTCGGTTTGATTTTTGGATGCTCAAAAAGCATCACAGGAGCAAGTCTGGACTCTTCAAGATACGCCCGACAGATCTCCCACCTGCCAGTTCTGATACAGAGGAGTCCTCGGAGCAGAACAAACAACACGAAAACCGAGCCTGTAGTCGCGGTCGTCGGGCGAATCGCCGAGGCGATAGGCAGAACGACAATGCCGCGGATTGCCGTCCCAGGAACCGCCGCGTATAACACGACGTGCACCTTCCTTTTCAGTTAGCCGAGCACTGCCATCCTTGGGTGCCCCTTCATAACCGTCATGCCAATGATCCTGGCACCATTCATAAACATTTCCATGCATATCAAAAAGCCCATATCCGTTTGCGCCCTCAAAGTAGTCTACAGGCGTCGTTTCTTCTCGGTATTCACCTTTGGGTCCCGAACTATAGGAACCTGACAGCTTCAGTTCATCGCCATCTGTGCCACGGTAGTTTGCAAGATCAGTCGTAATCGTTTCACCAAAATGGAAGGGAGTTGTCGTTCCCGCCCGACAGGCATATTCCCATTCCGCCTCACTCGGAAGCCGATGTTCCCGACCCGTGAATTTAGAAAGACGCGCACAAAACTCAACAGCGTCATACCAAGACACTTGTTCCACGGGTCGCTTATCTCCCTTGAAGCGAGACAGCTCTGAATTTAGTTCTCGACTAACTTGCGGCAATTCTGCAACGGCTCTCCACTGCGCCTGCGTCACAGGATACTTGCCCATGAAAAAAGAGAGCACGCTCACCTCATGTTGGGGTTCTTCCCGGCTGGATCTCTCTAGCTCAGTATCAGGAGAACCCATGAGAAAGGTGCCGCCAGGGATGAGTATCATCTTGATCCCCACATTTTCATTGAGGGATTCAACGAAAAACTGAACCGTTTGGCGGCGACGCCGAAATGTGAGCTTAGGTTTTGGTTTTGGATTTGAAGAAGCTGCCATTGTTGAGAGTGAGAGTTGTGATCAGAATTTGAAGTCTCGCCTTGGGAGCGAAAAGGGCAAGAGGGCAAAAGGGAAAAGTGCTACAGAGTCCTCGGAGTAGAACAAACAACACGAAAACCGAAAGTGGCGTAGCGGAAGTTGGGCGAATAGTTGTCGCGATGGGCAGAACGACAATACCGCGGATTGAGGTCCCAGGAACCGCCGCGTACAACACGACTTACATCTTCCTGGTCAGCTAACCAGGCACTACCATCAATGGGCACCCCTTCATACCTCTCATGCCAATGATCCTGGCACCATTCATGAACATTTCCGTGCATGTCACATAGACCAAAGGCATTAGCCACTTTGAACCAATCTACAGGAGTCGTTTCTTCGCTCTCTTTACCTTTGGGTCCATCGTTATAAGTGACGCTACCGCTGTAGTTTGCCAGGTCACTTGTTATAGTTTCTCCAAAGTGAAAGGGCGTTGTGGTTCCAGCTCGACACGCATACTCCCACTCCGCTTCTGTAGGCAAGCGATACTCTCGTCCGCTATAAGCCGAAAGCCTTTCGCAAAACTCCACCGCATCATACCAAGATACCCTCTCCACGGGACGTTTCTCTCCTTTAAACCTGGAGGGAGATGGATCGAGTTCTCGATTAATTTGCGGCATCGCTGCCACTGCTTGCCATTGTGCTTGTGTCACTGGGTAACGCCCCATCATAAATGGGTTCAGGCTAACTTCATGCTGCGGGCCCTCAGAAGAGAAACGTTCCGGCTCATTCTCTGGTGATCCCATGACAAAACTCCTTCCCAGAATCAGCACCATTTCCAAGTCAACCCCGCTTGTCAGACGCTCAATCCATAAACAAACCCGCTGCTGTCGCTGTTTGCGGATGCTCCATTGCCCGCGCTGATCCCCCTGGCGAAAAATATTGCGGAGAAATTCAGTTTGAGGTGGATCAGACCTTCGTTCGACAGTTGCCACTTCATACTCAAGAAGCTGCCACCTAATATCTGTTTCTGGTGTCTCATTCTCAGAAACAATTGTAATGACCTCAACTTCCTGAGTTTCTAATGGAGGAAATGAAACAGTAGAACTATCAAGTACAAGCTCCAAACTTAGAGCATCTAGCACACTCTGAAGAGGAATGGCAAAGGATAGTGAACGTTGACCGCGCTCAGGTGAAATGGTTCCGCCAACCAAGATGCCGATGGCATATCCCTCTTCATCAATAACGATCGCACCGCTATCTCCTGATTCTGTAAACGGCTCACTTCCAGGGCTTTCGATCCCGATCAAGTTTTCCAACGTGATGTTTCCAAACTCATAACTCATACGGATATCAGCGGAAATATCGCTTACGGTACCTTGTGTTACTCCTGATCTGGCACCGAGCTTGCGCACCGTCTTTCCTAAAAGGGTTGATTCTTCGCCCGTATACGCTCCTCGAAGAGTCCCAATTCCGCGAATATCTGCCGCTTCCACTGGTAAATTCTGGATTGCAGCGATCGCAACATCAAGCTGATTTTCTGCTCCTATCTCGGGATGAAAATATTCAGCTAGCGTTGCAATCACATCTTCTTGTTCTCCCTCAGATGTTGGAGATGTTAGACGAATGATAGGGTCACCCGCTTTCGCAATGTTTTTCGGAGCTAGAATGTGAGAAACGCTCAAGATGTAGAGTTGTTGTTGACCTCGCTTACGCACAAAACACCCTAAGGTTCCGACTCCCCCCCTAGGATGTTTTATAGCAATGCCTGGGCGTAAAACAATTGACTCTTCAATCAGTTGAGCAGTTTCAAATTCTAAAGTTTGCAACTCGGGGAAACTTGGTTCCAAATTAATTGAATCAATATTATCTGAAGTAACAGGAGGTGGAGCCTCTGAAAACTGCGGCAGCGTCGCTGCTTTAAGTCCCCGCTGCAATGCGTTTACCAGTTGCTTGAAGCCCCTTTTTTCCAGAATTTGACCATCAGCATCGACTAAACGATTCCGCAATCCTCGGCTGACTTCAATTTGTACCCCTCGTCCCGTAAGTCCTCGATTACAGATATTGTTAGGATGTGTTCCAGAGGAGCGATCGTCATCAACTCTAAATCCTTCTCTGGTCAGTTCTGAAATAATTGTCTCGATGCGATCTCGATCTGCACCACCGACCCGAATAAACTCTATATCTCCCTTACAGCCATGAATGGACAGAACGGTACGCGCATTGCGAACCATCCTTCGGGCGATCTGCTCATCAAACTGCGTGCTGGCAATATAAAGTGTCTGGTCAATCTCCGGTTTGAGGCTGACAAAGGAATAGAATGAGTGGAGACCGCCTGCTACAGCATCAGCAATTTCGGTTGTGCCAGGTTGCAAATTTCCGCCATGAATTGCAATGACCACCACTTCTGAAGTTCCCTGTCGAGTGAGAATTTCGTAATCCTTACTAGCTGTCTCCTGTTGGGTAAGCTCTACAGCAGATGTATAGCGAGGACGAAATTCAGCTTCAATCTCGCTAATTACCTCAACGTACTGATCACGACGCCGCTTCAGCACGTCGAGAAGCACTCCAGCAAAGGGCTTAATCTGCGCAATGCGTTCAGGTGTAATATAAGCCCGAAAATCTTCTAGAGAATACCCAAAACGGCGTTGAATCCAGGTAGAAAGAGCTTTGAACGACTGCTCTGGTGGTATTGTGTGTTGCACCAGAAGCTGCACTCCTGAATGAAAAACATACTGCACCTCATCAGCCGGTGTCTGAGCCGTAACTTCTCCCAGGGATTTGAACAATCCTCCTAGTAAAACCTCTGCTACATGAACCTGTTGAACCCCTGGCAACATGGCTGTTTGTATCATGCGAACGATGGGCAAGCTTACCTCTGGGCAAGCCGCCAGCAGTCCTGCTAACCTCCGAGCCATCGGTGACGAAAAGTTACGAAACTGTTCTAATCGCTCCGATGGGGTTAGAACTCGAGCACTGGCTTCAGCATCTTCAGATTCATCTTGAGGAAGGAGTTCCCGTACCTGTGCTGGTGAAAACAATAACCCTGGCGCAGGAACAGAAGCATTTCCTGCAATCATTTGGCTCCATCGAGCAACTACCGTAGGATCCAATGTCACAACAGGCACTCTCACTCCAACTGGCGGCTTCCGCTGCCACCGTCCACGTCGAACAAACGTTAGCGATCGGTTTTCCTGTCCTGGACTAGAGCCCACAACCTGTCCCAGGGCTACTTCTAGTAAAGCAGTACGGCTCCAAAGCCATTCTGGTAAGACTTGCATCAACGCCATTGGACCGTGATCGCCCCAAAGTTGCAATATACTTCGCATTTGGTACGTATCCCAGTACGAGGCAATACAGTCACTAACCACTATGATTAACCGCCGCTTGCTTGGATCTAACAACTCTTGTGGACGACAGGGTGGTGGTTTAACTGTTGCGGGACCAAAACCCGGACGAAGATAAAGGCTTAGTTGAGAAGTAGATTTCAATGGAGGAGTTTGATCGATCTCTGTTCCATTTAAGATCTCTTGTGCTTCTAAGCTCCACAGACGGACATCCCGAAATACACCAGATTGTGCTAACACTCGCCGTAAATCCAATATTGTACGTTGCCAAATCACCATTGAAGCCGAGGTGTCTACAACGATCGCCAACTCAAGCCAAGTCTCTAAAGCCGGACGCAGTTTCAGAAGCCAAACATCTGTATCGGCGATCGCACGCACTGTTGCGGAAATGTCCAGATGTTTCGCATCTCCAGAAGGCACTTGGCGGATGAGAGAACGCAACGCCTTCAAAATTTCCAAAGATTGGTGCAGTGACCGAGTATCTGGCAGGGCTAAGGCAGCCCCTGGTGCTGTGGAAGACGTTGATTGGCTAGAAGTTGAAGGGCGTTGGGTAGTCACTCCTGCCATAGATGGTGACGGTTCAGGAGAAGCCCTATCGGATTTTGTTTGCTGGAGAGAAGAAACTGAAGGGATAACAGGGAGGGGCGGAGGTTCGTTGGTCCGCTCAGAATCAGATTGTGAAGTTGGAGAAGAAGTCGTTTGCTTCGTTTGCTGCAATTGCCACTGTTGAAGGGTTAGCCAGAGAATGTCTGCAATTTCTTCAGCAGTGAGATCAGGAAATTTTTGCTCTAACGCAGCAACTAAACGCTTCATTAGCCTGCACTCCCTGAGCTTGTAAGAGCCGCGAATATCAACCGTTCTAAATCACTATCGGCTTCAAGAGTTGCTCCATACTTACGCAAGTACACAGCATTAAGCAATTGATCGGTTGCTAACGCAACGGCTTCTGTATCAGTTTTCATCAAAAACCGCTCAATCAAATCATTGACTTTCTTAGCTACATCTTCAGTTAAATGAGCCTCAACAATATTGTATAGATCGTCTTTCTCTGGTTTAGGCATTTCAACCCGCAAGCACCGGCGTAAGAATGCTGAGGGAAAGTCTCGTTCTCCATTACTGGTCATTACAATCAGAGGAAACGCATCACATCGGAGCTTACCACCCTCAATCATGACCTTTAAATTATCTGCTGTACGCACCTCAACCCGCTCGGGGCTGGGAGGGGCTACTGTCGCTGATCCTTGTCCATCTTGCATTTGTTTATCCTGTCTCTGGTATTCCGCTAAGCGAACCAGTTCAGGAATTTCAAATTGACCTTCTTCCAATAGATTCAACAAATCATTCGGCAAATTGATATCACTCTTATCGATCTCATCAATTAGTAAGACCCGAGGATAAAGAGCAGGTACAAAAGCAGTGCCTAACGGACCCAATTGAATATAGTCCCCAACGTTACGCTCCTTTATCCTTCTACCCTGTTCTGCTTCCATGTTGGTTTCTGTATCAGTTGGGGGATTATCCCCATTATCGGGTTCTGGTTCTTGCTTAAGTAGCTGAGCATCCTGTAATCGAGCAATCGCATCGTAGCGGTAAAGTCCTGCTTCCAGGGTGGAGCGAGCTGTGATGGGCCACATTAGCACGGGTCCAAGTTTTAACTCATAGGCAATTGCATAAGCCAATGAAGTCTTTCCAGAACCAGGTCTTCCCGTAATCAACAAAGGTCGTCGCAACGCTAGGGCTGCATTAACTGCCTGAATCACTTTAGCTTGATCAGTACGAATGCGGAAGCTTTCGCCTCGCTGGCGATCTCGAGTATGTGTTTCAGTGTTTGAAAGAGATTGTATCTGCTGCCAATAGTTAGTAATTGTTTCTTTGTACTCTTTCTGCTCTGAAGTCAGATCCTGCTCTGAAGTCGGATCAACTTTAGATAGTTGCCCACGAAACTGTCGCCAAGGAGGTGGGGGTGACAATTGCGTGATGCGGTTGCCATCCTGTGTATGATCCCCTTGAAACACCTGCCAATTGAATTGATCTTCATTCATGCACTTAATCTCCCAGATTTTCTAAGGAACTGTTTCAATTCCATTAGGCGTTTCGGCTCATCACACCAAATGGCTAGATGTTTTCCCAGCAATTGCTGCTCGTTAGCAGATTTACGGATCTGTTTAACCTGATCTAACAACTCATTGATTTGTGAGGAAGTATAACTGGTTAATAGTTCATCCATCGCTTCTTGGATTCCACTAATAGAGGATTTTCGTGACCAGAGAGCCATTGGAATCCCCTTCTCCAGAATCAAAGCAAATAACTCGTCCCGCTGCGGCTCATATTCTTTTATGTCAAAGGGAGAAGTCAGGGCTAATGCCCAACAGGCTGGTAGTATCTGCGATCGTAGCGTTGCAATGCGCGACCAGCAGTCTAGACTGTGAAATTGTGGCTGTACGATACCGGAGGATGCAGAGCGAGAGGTGCCTTCAGAAAGGACATTTTCCTCTGTAGCTACCAATTCTTCTAATGACCTGGTAAGTTCCTGCCACATTCGATTCAAATTATTTAAGGCATCTGAATCGCTAAATCGATCGTAAGAACGCACAACAACCCGATATTCTTCACCAACAACAAGTCTACGCTGTTTCAAGCGCACAGGTTTACCATAAATTTTCCAGGTATCGGCAGCAGCCGTTAAACATTCAAACGGTAACCAAAACTCAACACTGAGGTCATAAATAGGACGAAAGCTCAATTCGTACTCGCTCTGTAGCTCTGAACATCGAATGTCGATTTCATTTTGAGCCTGGACTAACCAGTCAGGTAAGTTGTCCTCAATTTGTTGGAGGCTACAGAATACTCCCTTGGTTTGTTGCAATACAGCAGAGACATGATCTATCTCATCTTCAGCGCCGGAATTCAATACTTTGGCAGGAGGCTTCAGGTTTAGTGTATAGATTTGCGTAAACTGAGCGCTAGAACCTAAGTGTGTCATTAAGTAGCCATTAATGCCATACAGTCCAGTCTGGGTTGTAATCTCAGGTGGCTCTATGACAATCAAGAAATAAGCCTGTAAAGATTTAAGTGTTTCATTAGAAGGACGCTCTTGGCGGCTAATAGAGCTAGAAGTTCTGGAAAGAGGTCGCAGACTTGTAGGTAATTCTTTAAGCCATTGAGTTAAAGAAGATTTATAACTTTCTTCGGAAAATACTTCTAGGTTTTCAACAAACTTAACAATATTCAGTTGTCCTTTTTCATCATTTCCCTCCCAAGTATGGAGCAAAAGTTCTAAAATGATTAACCATTTTACTTCTCCACTTAATTCACCGTGGAAGACTAAATCTTTAATGTTAGGACTACTGATATCTAGATTAGGTAAGGTTTTAATACAGGCTCTCCAGATGCTCTCTGTGAAATCATTAGTCTCCTGCAAGCAACTAATTAGTGAAAAGAGTAAATCCCTTGGAAGATCTATGGGATCTAGCTCTAGAAGAGACTGTATATGTTTTTTTACAAATTGCTGTAATTGTGGGTTTAGAGGACTTTCTAAGGAAACCTCAATAATCAGCTTTCGGATTTTCCCTTTAGCTTTAGCCCATTTAACAAGATTGAGAATGAGACCAGGATGGGTATTCGCTTTAGGAATATTAGTTAAGTATTCTCCTAGACCAAGAACTATTCTCTCTAAAGTTTCTGGTTCAGGAACAGCAACCTCTAATGCTTTGCATAGAGCATGTAATTGCTCTGGTGTTAACTCCTTATATTGGGAATTAGGTATATCACCAGTGGGCATTTTCTTTCTTACCTTTTATAAATAAGCTTTCTTGAGTTGCAATAAAAATGGACTATTAGGATTGGTTTCAAGTGCTCCTTTAACTAAATCCAGTATCTTTCCACGAGCATTCACATACCGAATTACATCAAGAACGAGCTTATCCTGGGTCTTAGCATTTATAGATATACGATTTAAGGGAATATGCAGATAAAACTGTACCAACATGTCTAAGTCCGAAGGATCAGGAAATGCTTCAATTAAAGCTCCGTGTAGATTCTTCACTTGGGGGGGGGTAAGGGTAATAACTTTTGGTTGAGTGGGTTGAGTATTATCAATCACCCGTCGGTTTTCACCCTTCTCTGACCACCAATAAACGGGTGGTTGTTTTTGCTGCTGTAAAAAATCAGATTGAACTCTTTCTATAACCTGCTTCATATCGGGGCATATAGATTCCCCCTGTAAATGTTCCAGCACGGAACTAGAAAAATGACCTGTCCCACTAGCAGAATCGTTGGTGGCTGTGTCATAGGTTACCGATGCAAACAAGACAACTTGCTCTCCTCGCGCGGCATCACCACTGGCTGCAAACCTGACTTCAGAGGCTTCTCCTTGTGTAGTCTGAGCTAGTCCCTGATAAAACGCATTGGCACAAGCATCAATAAAGAAGATTTGTCGAGGAAATCCAGAACCGTGTGCCGAAGTGCCCAAAGCTTCTACCAATGAGTTCACATTCAAATTCCATTTCGTGTTATCATCAGTATCGGAAAAAAACAGCCGACGTACAGTTGCCTCTGTTTTCGTAATGATGCCATGTCCGCCCCAGAACACATAAAGCAGATCTCCTCGGCTACTTTCAATAGTCAACTTGGAGCGAATAGTATTGGCGATCTCGTCGTGAGTTGCAGGGAGTGGGTCTAATCCTTTACCTTTTGCCTTAGATGATACTCCCTGATTCTGCTCTAAAGGAGATAAGAATAAATGAATATGCCGTGGCTCAGTGCCATGCTGCAATAGCCACTCTGCAAACTTTAGGGCATCATTTGCAGGACCATTGAGGTTATATTCAGTGCCAGCCCGATACTTCTCAATCCCTACGATTAAGGCATGTACATTAGGCGCTTGGACAGGAGCAGTGGTCATGGTAACACCTTTTCGATCTCGTTCCAGGTCTGTTCATTAGCCCAGTAAGCCCCGTGGGCCTCTGGAAAGGGCTGTCTATTATCTACCTGTACATCCACCAGTTTTCCGGGAAAAACTCCCTCACAGTTACCGATGTAGCTTAAGAAGTCTCTTAAATCGTAAATATTAAGCCATTTCGGAAAGTGTTTTGGTAGTGGCTCACCGTAGGGCAGCGTTTGCAATGCACCAATTTCATAGAAGAAGGGCGCTTGCGATCCAACCGTAATTAAATACTTAACTTTATCTTGCAAATCGCATTCGATTAGTAAATCAACACAGGCAATACCACCCAAGCTATGGGCAAGTAGGACGACGGGTGGCTCAACTTGCTCGTGCTCAATCTGACCACGAATAAACTCACGAATTTTTTCGCCTTTAGCTTGATATATCATAATATCTCCCGCAAACGGATAAGTACCATCCATCACAGCACCCCGCTTCCGCCTGATCTTGTTAGTACCAAAGCCAAATGCCAGTCCCGTAAGTTGACTCTTAGTCCAGTTTGAGATAACTCCCCTTGATGTTTCATCGCGGGTTAGCGTCTTCTGGATTGCATCAACTGCTTCATTCCGTAGTTGGTCATCCACCAATAGCCAGGGGTAAAGCTCCTGTTCTTTGCACAGAACTCGAGACATGGAGACAATAGCCCTGGCGATCGCAGCATAATCCCCTTCTAAAGGTCTTGAAGCTGTTTCTAAAAGTCTTCCAAACTGTTTCGAGTTGCCCCCTGTAATTACCTCGCAAGCTTGTTGGAAAACGGCACCGATACCTAAAACATTCATCTTTGCCTGTAATTCTGTATCGGTCGATAGTGATTCGACTCTGCTTCTAAGTTCCTGTGAAGGTGTAGATTGTCCAGGGACAATTCTTTGAGTTTGTAGGGGTCTTAAACTCAATAACCGCATCTCATAGAACGGATCGTTGTATAGATTTTCCCATAGGCGTACATTCTCATCCTCAGGCGTTGGCACCTGACCGCCTTGAGATTCCTTATAGGTGGGGATAGAGGCTCCTCCAGCATTGAGTTTTGCTCCTAAAGGGTCACCCCAGAGGCAAGGAACTAATTTGACATCAGGTCTACGTTTTTGAAGAGCTTGCTCCATCTGTTGCAAGGTTTCAGCATAAGCTTCTTTTCTACCACCAGTTCCATGCACAAAGATTACAGTTGTCATCTTCTTAGTACCTTATTTTCGATGGGCCCCACCGCCAGACCTAAACCAGTGATAGAACAATTTCAGGTGTCAGCGACAAATATTACTACCCTAAATCAATTTTATTTGAAATACTTGGAGAACCTAGAATATATAAACTTTCTTCAAAAATTACCGTTCGCAGTCCGTCTGATTGACCTTTGTCGAATTGTCTAAGCGCATCTGCCTCTGCACGCTCAATCCGGGTTCCTGCCTTTTCCCCATCCGTCACTCCCCATGCCCAGATCCCCGCTATCCCCGATTCAACCAGCGTCGTCACTAACACGTTAGAACCAGCCCAAATCATTTGCTTTGCGCGTCGCTCTGCTTTCACGACAGCTTTGTTGGTCTGGCTTGCGCTGATAATAGTCCTGTTGATGGTTTGTGCGCTGCTGCTCCTTCTGTGCTGCTCGGACTAGGAGTAAGTACTCAAACTACAGAATGTTAAGGAGCAAAACAGTGCTGTCTCATCCTAAACCTCCTGCTTAGCATTGCATTAATTCAGTAGCCCAATCCCGCTCTTTTTACATTGTGATCAGAAAATACCCCGTATAATCCTATCGTACTTATGTACTATTAATCTATGACTCAATACGATTCTGATGCGATTGTCAGCTATTCGCTTGATCGAGACGAACTCTTACGGATTCGGAATCTAAAGCTCCTGACTAGCGATCGTGACTATGTCTTTTTTGCATTACAAATTGATTATCCTGGCAAGCTGAATCCTGCCATTGATGTGGCTGCATTCTGCGATCGCTGGGAACTAGATGACGGGGATCTGTACAAAGCGTTGGGCGATTTGCGGAAGAAAGGCATTGTCGTATTGATTTCGAGCCAGCTGAACCTTCAACTCTCTTAGATAGGGCTATAGCACTCTACGAGATCGAACTTCTGCGGGATGCGACACTCACAAAGACAAGCAGCTGATCTCAACATCGCAACTAATAAGCCGTAGGCAATTGCCTACGGCTCCTTTATAAATGTCAGTGTGAATAAAAGGACTGGCGGTTTTGAAAATTCTTCCATCATGAGCGAATTAGTTCTCTAAGACTAGGGGAAACCTTACCCAGTCTGTTCCTACTTTCACTAATGCTCATGATTGACAAGTGAGCCACGATCGTTAACCGAGCTAACCAAGTTGACCCCGATCTGGTCTGATTTCTCGCTGTCAATAAGTGGGAGTCATTCGCAATAGAATCCCCAAAAATCAGAGTGAATGTGCCAGTTTTTTGAAGAAGTACGCAATATAGGCGTTTGAGGTCGCTACATCGTAAAATTAAATTTTCCCGATGTAACTGGTCATGAAGGTCAATCGTCACGGTCAAGCGAAGATTCTTACAGCCGAAGAAATTAATCGATTGTTTGAAGTCGGACTATCAAGAGATCGTGATCGTGCTTTGTTCAGCATCTGTCTTTTCACCGGATGCCGAATTGCAGAATCATGCTCGTTGCTCACGGACGATGTTTATAGTGCAGGTGGAGCGGTGAGAACCCGATTGACGTTTCGGAAGAGCAACACGAAAGGGAAATTGAGAACGCGATCGATTCCATTGAAAGCGGAACTGATAGCACGACTCATGTTGCATCGACCCCAAGCAGGCAAAAAGTTTCTATTCCCCGGTCGGCATGGTCGCGGACATATTCATCCCGATTCAGCGGCTGCAATTCTTCGAGACGCATTTGAGGTATTGGGAATTGAGGGAGCGAGTACCCACAGCTTTAGACGGACTGCACTGACGCGGCTTTCTAATGAAGGTGTGCCCTTGCGCGTGATTCAGGAAGTCTCTGGACATGAGACGCTGACGGCATTGCAGAAATATTTAGAGGTGAGCGAACAGCAGGTAGAGGACGCGATCGCGCATTTGAATTTTTAGATGCAGCAAATGGTGAGGGATACAGATGCGAATCCGGCTCGATTCGATCGAATTAATTCGCAAATGATAGAGACGACGTAATGAAGTGAAAGGAGCCTGCATAACTTCCTGAAGAGCGATGAGGGCGCTGTAACTTCACTCGAAGCTACAGCGCCCTCAGTGACCTACTGAATTTCGTGGATGTAGTTGTGGTTTGAGCCGCAGGTGAAACTGTGCGGGAACCATGCCGAGGTGCGCGGAGACCCGTAACCGCTACCGGTGTCGTTCTTGTACTCGACAGCAGTGGAAGTAACAACAACGCCAGTAGCCGCATTGTTCAGCGTTTGGCTTGACCAGTTCTCGGTCTCATTCGGGGTCAGGATTTTATTAGCCAACCCTTCAGTGTAGACTTTGCTGCCGCCGACTTTGTACAGAAATTTCAGCACTTTGATTGAAGCTCCCTTCTTGTTTATCACCCTCACATTAGGTTGGCATTTGACCCCGGCTGCGGTAGCTGGCGACGTAGCGCTGAATGGCAACGTAGCGCCGAACGTAACAGCTAGTGCTGTAGTAAGTGCGACCAGTACACGGCGACGGGTGGCATTTTGGAGCGGATTGACTCTTAATTGCAGACTGCGGATGATAGCCATGAGAACTTGCTCCTTTTGGTACTGAATGTTGATGCTTGGATATTGCCTCAAGGCAGGACAGCCTAACTGAAGAAGGTTCCAGATGGTAGAGAACTGAACCTCGCTTAGCTAAACCTGTTCTGCCTTGTGTTGTTATCCAATGATCTACACGGCGGGCTTCTGACCTTTATGCAGTGAAGTCAGAAGCCCACATTCAAAACCTTGTTCCGCAACTTACACAACCTCAAACGTCAAGTCTCCACGATTTGAGTTGCGATGCCTACAACAGTTCTCGTTTTACTCACTCCCACAACATAGACATCAATCTCGACCTCTCCCACTCGATAAACCTTGATGTCGTTCAGATGTTGCTTGAGTGCCGAAAGTAGCGATCGATATCTTGCTGCCGTTTCCCTCTCCTCATCTCCAAACCAACCTTGCTCAGTCGTGACAGGTTCAAAGAATTTCTCTAATTCCACTCCTTCAACGGGCGTATCTGCTTCATGATGCGTTTTTTCTAGAAGCTGTTCAGAAGTCTCGATCGCACTGCAATCCTGCCAGCAAAAAACCTGAATCGGTGCGTCCGTCTCACTCATCCACATCAGATTTTCTGTGAGTGCTTGCAAAGTAGTTACGAGTTCAGAGGTTGAGTTGTTTTCTTGCATTGTTTTATACGTTTCCCCATACAATGCTGGTGAAAACTGTTGCGCTGTCAGGGGTTGAGATGTTGATCAATGTGTTCCAGACGACAAAGATTAGAAGACAGACTCTCTATTGGCTCTGTAGTATTTTAATCTTCTCGCTCATCGTAATTCATAGCAGCATTGCAGATGCTCGAAATAGCGGCAGCATTCATCTGATCATGGGAACTCCCAGCGCCGCAATGAGCGACCCATCGAATGAAGATGATTACTTGTTGATCAGACGGCAGTATGCCTTGTCCTACAACAACAGCAAGCGGATTGCGAATTGGGTGAGTTGGCAATTGAATTCGTCCTGGTTGGGCAGTGTCGATCGCTGTTCCAGCTTCAGTCCTGATCCTGACTTACCCAAGAACTTCGTTGCTGTTCGACCGAACGACTATACAGGCAGCGGTTTCTCGCGAGGTCACATGACGAGATCGGGGGATCGCTCTAAGAGTACGACCGACAACTGTGCGACTTTCTTCATGACTAACATTCTGCCGCAGACGCAAGACAACAATGGTGGTCCTTGGCTGCAACTTGAAGACCTGTCCAGAGACCTAGCACAGAAGGGTAAGGAACTCTATATCATTGCAGGTGGTAACGGCAAAGGGGGGACCGGGACAAAAGGCTTTGCAACCGAGATCGGCAAAAATAAAGTGACCGTTCCATCGACGCTGTGGAAGATCGTTGTGGTGCTGGATCGTCCTGGTTTGGGTAATCGCGGAGTGACTGAGAAGACGCAGGTGATTGCGGTGAGTATGCCAAATACTACAGGCATTCAGAGAAAGAGCTACAAGGACTATTTGACGACGGTGGATGAGCTTGAGAAGCTGACAGGCTATGACTTTCTCTCAGATGTGTATGAAGACGTTCAGAAGGTAATTGAAGCGAAGGAGGATAAGTGAGCTTCTCAGCTTCCAAATGCAGCATCTAACTCGGTAGTCTCTCAAGTGTGACCAAGAACTGATGGACGTATAGAATTGTGTTCCAGAACAAGAGTTAAAGAATGTAATTCTTGCTCTGGAACTCCTCATCACCTTAAATTACACCCATGAAGCAGTCAGAGACTCTCATTCTATTCACGAAAACTTTGCCTCTAAATTGAGTAACTCAACCTCTTGAAGATCAAGCTTCTTTCCTTCTCGATAAACCCTTTCAATCACACTTTGATCCTCTTTTAGAATTCCATCAATCGAATCTGTAGGAAGTCCTTGCTTCTCAAGTCGCTCCTGAATTCTACGTCGCAGCGCTCGAAATGCTTGCTTGGTAATTGGACCGAAAACGCCATCAATTCGACCATTGTAAAGTCCCTCTTGCTTTAGACGAGTTTGAGCTTCCTCCAAGGAGGGTAAGTCCGACTCATCTTCCTGAATTAAGAGCGGATCTAGTTCTCCAATGTGACTGGTCAACAGGTGATCCATCCACCTTGAATCAATCGTCGATTTTAATTTTCCCTGTTGTTGCTGAACGAACTTCTCATCGATTAGCCCTAACTCGTGTCCTAGAATGTGATCCACTTCATCAATTAGAGCGTCGAGCATTGAATCCTTCTGCGCCTCCTCCAAAATCTCCTGAAGGCGGTCTTCTTCTGCTTCAGTTAATGTCGATAGACATCCCAGCTTGTAATACTCTTTGAGTACAGCCCGGTGTGTTTGCGATGCTTGAATGAAACTATCCATAATATATTTCCTTCTGCGCGTTACAAGACAAAACAATTTCAGTGCCGTTACTTCGTTCAAGAGCAGACTGAAGCACTTAAGTTCTGCCGCCGAATCGGTTAAGACCTAGAGAACGAGGGTACGGATGGCAGTGATTGAATCGCCTCCATACACTTAGTGCTGACGACTTCAGGAATGTGACATCCCGTACTTTAAAGATTTTCACTATAATCTTTTGAGGGTGAAAAACCCGTAGACGGTGGCTTCTGTCATCTATAAGTGTCACACTCTCAGGTTAACTGCCACTGATGTATGAAGTCCTCGTTGTAGAAAACCTATGAACGACTCAGAGAAGGATTGTCAGAGAAAAGCGCTTGACGAAGTAATGAATCAAATTCTTGACAGAGATAGCCCCCATGCTTACTCAATGATTCCAACCGTGAAACGTTATATTCAGCGATTTGGTCTAGATTCTCGTGTCGAACCTGCTGACATTCTAACTGAAGCCTATCTAAGGGGGTTGAGGACAACACAGCAGGGAACTCCCATTCATCAGCCCAGAGCGTGGATTAAAGCGACTGCTTATAATATTGTGCGAGAACGCTTTCGTAAGGAAAGAAGAGAGCTTCCTACTGATCCACAATCAGCTACCTTAGCTGCGCTATCTGGGCGTGAAAATTTCTGCGAGGAGCGCTGCGATCGTAATTTAACGATTCTTTTGCAAGCGTTTGAGATGTTAAGAGCTAACAATCCAGGTGGTGCAGAATTAATGGACTGGCGAGTTTTAGAGGAATTATCTTGGTCTGCTATTCGGAAACGTCTACTTGAGCGCGATGGTGAAGCGCCTAGCGAAGACACTCTGCGCCAGAGGGCAACTCGCACCAAACGCGACTTACGACGACTCTTTCATGAACTTGGAGGTGAGTATACGCCACTCCGCTAATTGTAGGAATTCTCTAGTATTCAATCTTCCCCTCATCCGTGTAGGACAAGGGGTTGAAGTAAAAACTTAGTTCTTCTTAACCAGCAGTTCAATAAAGCGATTAATTTGCTCCATCAACCGGACGCTGTTAGAAAAAACTTGAACAGTGCTGTATAGGCATAGCCAAACTGTAATGCAGATTAGGGTTAGAGAACTAATCTGATCTAGAGTTTTGAGTGTAGCAGGGTCAAGAAGAACAGTATTTTGGTCTGTGCTGCTGATGCTAATTGAAGTAGGAGGTACAGCCGTGCTTGAATCATCGAGCGAGGTGAAGTCATTCATGGCGAGGTAATCCTTATATTGGGGCTACAGTCTCGTCCTGCCCAGGTATCACTTAGCAATTTTATGAATGCTGAGAAATTTTGGGCATTCCAGTATCACCATTGATGTAGAAGCTGTCTATTCATGCAAAATTGTGTTGTTCTAAGTATTAGTGCAATGAGTTTAAGTTTAGTGACTAAACTATTTTAAGGCTTATAATCTACGCGTTGATTTTGTGTTTTACAAATGTTTCTCTTTAGAAAGAACATTGAATCAATCAAATACTATTTCAGGCGATTGAGCCAAGTGCGTCACACTGTTTCTTCTTCGTCACTTATAGGTATAGATGTTACTTAAGATTAGGAGCTTTTCCCATGCTGCACTGGCTTTATTCTGTGCCTAATACTCTAGAAGTTGAGAATGAAGGAACTGTCGTTGATGTTCTCGATGAAGGTGAAGAATGAGTCTTAATTGCTTTAGCGTCTATGTCAATTAAACGAGTATTTGGCGGCAACGCGACCCGTATGACGCGGGTTGGCAGCGATGGACTACTCGGCTCTCCTACCGTTGGGCATTCAGACAAATGCACAACAACTCCAATAAGACTGTATTCCAGTTGCAGATCATCGCGGTTAAAGCTGAAACTGAGACGGAGTTCCCGTTCGTTGGTTGATTGGCTTTTGACTTGCATGACACATCTAATAAATAAGTTGAGCCATTATGCTGCCCCAACTTATTTATTGTGTTGAATACAATAGCATCTTGAAAGTACCCTCACGGGTACCTTTTAACAGCAGAAATCAATCAAAAATCAGCCATATTTTTATGGTTCATTCCTAATAGAAACTGTTGCAAACCCGCAGGATTGCGTTCAGCAACTACCCTGGTCAGATCGCCCTCAGCCGCAGGAGCAGTAACGCTTGTAGATTTCTGGAAAGGTCTATTTATTTTCTTTAATTTACACAAAGATATATTTCCTAATGATTGTTACATCAGATTTAAGTTCTACACTGCACTTGGTGGTTTTTTCAATCCAAAATCCTGTAGATTTGGTTGCTTGTGGCAGCTATCAGGATATTAACCAGGTTCTATTGAACCAATTCATGAGGGTTTGAATCTAATCTATTCACGCACGAAATGGTGCCAATGCTATGGATGAGAAATTTCAAGATCCTATGAGCAAGCTGTCACCCAATCTTGTGGCGGAATTCGGGTTTTGGCGGACTCAATCGTCCAGTAGGCCTGAATCTGCTGCCTTGGAAACGTCTGCAAGGGCCGTTGAGTCCTCTTCGAGTTCCGAAAAGAAGCGGGTTGTCGTCGGTGTGATCCACGATGGAGATGTTGAAGTGCTTCGGGAAGCTGGTTTGCAGGCGGGCTTCGACTTCAACGGCAGGGTCACTGGCAGCATTGCATTCGAGGATCTGGAGCGTTTGGCGTCTGTTCCTTCGGTTGTCCATATCGAGAAGATTCCAGAATCGCATCCAGCCTTGGACGGAACAGTGGCGGAGATGCGGGTACCGTGGAAGGTACCGCCCACGGCTCCATGGCCTGGCAAAGGAGCAGGAGTCATCGTGGCGATTATTGATACTGGCATCGATATCTTTCATGACTCATTTAAGAAAACCGCGACCACCACTCGGATTCTGGAGTTGTGGGATCAGGCAGCAAGTACAGGCGGATCTTTGCCACCAGCAGCGTTTCAACAAATTGGGCGGGTCTATTCAGCTGCCGAAATTAATGCGGGCCTTGCCGCAGGTCCACCCTTCCACAGTGTTGACAAAAACGGACATGGCACTCATGTGGCGGGCATTGCTGTCGGGAATGGGAGACAAGACGATCGCTGCTCATTCCCAGGAAGATATGTTGGGGTTGCGCCAGAGGCGGAGCTAGTCATCGTCAAAGCCATCGATCTTCCAGAAGGGGCCCAGAGCAATGTGGATGACGCCTTAATGTGGTGTGCTCAAGCAGGGACACGACACGGCAATAAGCCAGTCGTGATTAATTGCAGCTTTGGTTCCAGTTCAGGTCCGCACGATGGTACAGCTTGGCGCGATAACACCCTAGAAAGTATTCTACGACCGGCTGGCTCGGTGCCCCCTGGACTGGCCATCGTATGTGCAGCCGGGAACGATGGTGATAATGAGATTCACGAGAACGGAATCATTACTGCCAACGGATCGGCGACAGTATCGTTCACCATTCCAGAAGGTTCGATGAAACAAGACTATCTGGATATCTGGTACAACGGCACATCAACCCTGAACCTGACTCTAACCGCACCACCAAATCCGGGGCTGCCTGGCTCGAAAAGTATTGGACCAATTGCCCCAGGTGCTGCTGGATCGCCCTTTACGATTGGCGGCATGACAATTGCAGTTGGCTCTTCGACTGCACCAATCCCAATTTACAACAACCAGAAAAATATTTCGGTTTCCATCACAGCGGCTCGCACACAACTGAGCAGCGCGATTAATGCCACAGTTGTCTCTATCACGGTTGCATCGGCAGCCGGCTTCCCGACCTCAGGGAACTACCAGATCAAAATCGGTTCGGAACAGCTTACCGTGACGGCGGGCCAAGGCACGACAACCTGGACAGTCATGCGCGGTGTCAATGGCACAACAGCGGCTGCGCACCCGAACAATACTGACGTGGAACGCTCTGATGTGGTAATCAGGCCAGGGCAGTGGCAGTTTACCTTACAGGAAACTGCTGGTGTCGAGGCTAAATGGAGGGCCTGGTTCGAGACCGGACTCAGTGGCGATCCGCATCCTACCTTTCGGTTGCCATCTGAGAGCGATATCGTTGAGCGCAGGCGCTTCGACACTATTAATTCACCTGGTTCCGCCCTAACCGCCATCACTGTGGCCAACTACT
Organism: Cyanobacteria bacterium FACHB-63; assembly: GCA_014695255.1. Classification (GTDB taxonomy): domain Bacteria; phylum Cyanobacteriota; class Cyanobacteriia; order Leptolyngbyales; family Leptolyngbyaceae; genus Leptolyngbya. The sequence continues at coordinate 32,169 of JACJNX010000172.1, read as the reverse complement.
CGGACGACAATGGCTTGATCAACGACAGTTCGTCTCGAGGCAAACAGACAATGCCAGCCCAAGTCACATGGCAGCCGAGTCATGTCTATAGTGTCGGCAATCATGTGATTCCGACTGGAGCACAGACAGGTTTTCGTTATCGCTGCATCACGGCCGGAACTTCCGGAGCGGCAGAACCTGTCTGGCCTAACACGCTTGGACAAAACGTGGTGGACGGCGCCGTGCAGTGGAAAGCTGTGGGAGCACTAGTACACGAGTTGAAGCCGACTGTTGCAGCACCCGGCACTGGCGTAAGGGCACCGCGTAGCCGTGATGACAAACCAGAGCCATCTTCGTGCTGTGATCAGTTGGTGGTGGACAAGGATGGAACTAGCATGTCTGCGCCGCACATCACAGGTCTGATTGCCTTGATGTTCGAAAAGAATCGAAACCTGACCTTTGAGCAAGTGCGGGGGCATCTGCAGCGAACTACCCGGGTCGAAGGAATTCCTGGTACGGAAGTACCGCCAATCTTTGACCCGTTGTTAAACATCCGGGCTAGCTCCATCTGGGGAGCAGGTAAGGCCAATGCCGCAGCGGTGCTGGCTGACATTCCGGCAGCAGCGGGCGGCAGTAGTGGCGGCGGTGGCTCCTTTTCCATCGAGGAGCCGGAGTGGGGGTATACGCCCCACACGATTTATTCACGCCTGGGAGAATGGCGATCGCGCTTTGGTCCCCGGCCAGGGTTAATGCTGATGGCGGCGCTGATCAGTGAGCATTTTGATCAGGTGCTGCGGCTCGTCAACAACAATTCAAGAGTGGCAGCCGTGTGGCGGCATCAGGGTGGGCCGCTTCTGGTGCGGCACTTGCTGGTCAGCCATCCTACCGGCCTCATCGTCATGCCAGCAGTAGTTGATGGGCATGACGTTAGCTTGCTGCTGCAACGTTTTCTTTGGATCTTGAAACGGTTTGGCAATTCAAACCTGCAGTTGGATATCGATCATTACGGCTCATTCATAAAATTCTGGCCGGGTGGCGATCTTCAATTGCTGGATCAGAAAGCCCTTGAACTGAAGAGGCAGTAGGAATGAGCGGAGCAGGAGTAATCGAAACTTTGGTGGGCATCGTCGGCGATGCGCTATCCCCCTTAGCTGAACGCTTGCAGGGCGATCAAGCGGAGCAACTGCTGGATCAGCTCGGCATGCGGTTGCCACCGGGTCTGCTGGAGTCTGGGACAATTCCGCAGCGGCTTCAGCAAGCTGCCGACGCCTGCCTGCAATTGCCTCCTGCAGTCCAGTCCCTGATCGATGCAATCGCCGCCGACGATAATAGCGCCATGCTGAATGCAGCACTGCAGCTGGGGCTGCGAATTGGCGAGGCTGGCGACGCATTCGTGCAGTTGGGCACCTCAATTGAAGCGGCAATACAGGCCGCTTCAGGGCTGACTGCGAACCAGAAAGCACGGCTGGGGGAAGCTGCACGCCAACTGCCGGAGCGACTCCTGCATTTGACGCTGATTAGCTGGGTGAGAGATCGCCAGCCCAACCTCAAGGGGGCACTGACTCTGGTGGGTCTGTTTGACGATGAGGCGATTGCAGGTGATCCGACCGATCCAAGCCTGCCGCCCTTCCGGTTACAGCGGGTTCGCTTCGACCGCATTGCTCCGTTGTTCAGCGACCCGACCCAGCATCTGGCCGATCTGTATGGCTTCGGCGAACCCAGCTTTGATGGCCTCGAGCTGTTTAAGCGTTTGAAGCAGATGGTGGATCGACCGGATGCAGAAACCTTACTGATCGAAGTGCCAGGGCAACCGCTTGTGCTGGAGGCATTTCTGTTTCGCATGGCGGTAACACCAGGCGCATTACCTGGTTTAAGTCTGCGCCTGCGAATTCCGGCTCAGAAGTCGTTGGAGGTTGCAGCCCCAATTGGCGGGCCGTGGTCAGTAACGGTCAGTTCCACCTCGCGTTTTGAGGGGGGCATCGAGTTTCTCCTACATCCCCAAAACGGACTGCGGATCGAGCCGCCAACGGCTGCTGCATCGTTAGATGCAGCCTTTGGTCTGAGGGCTGAGAATGGCGATGGATCGCCAATGATTCTCATTGGGCAGGTGGGCGATAGCCGACTGGAGCTGAAGCGGTTTAGTAGCCGACTGCCACTGCGCCTGAGTGCGACCAGCGGAGCACCGTCTCCAACTGTTGACCTAGGTGTAGAACTGGAAGTCAAAGAAGGAAAGATTTTCATCAATGCCTCCCAGGCGGACGGATTTCTAGCGCAGATTCTCAGCGGGGTGGAGGTTGAATCTGTCTTTGACCTTGGGGCTGTTTACAACACCAAAGACGGGCTGCGCTTTACCGGCAGCGCGACCATCGAAATTGCCTTGCCGACCCACCTGGAATTGGGACCACTGCTCGTTTCCTCGGCGTATTTGATTGGCGGCTTTGATGGAGGCGCGATTCCGCTGGAGTTTTCTGCCGATTTAGCAGTTCAGTTGGGGCCATTGGCAGCGAGCGTTAATCGCCTGGGTGCTAAGGCCAGGATGACGTTTCCATCAGAGGGAGGCAATGCGGGCATAGCTCAGATTGATATCGAGTTTAAGCCGCCAAATGGGGTTGGGTTAGCGATAGATGCAGGGGTGGTCAAGGGTGGTGGCTACCTCTACTTCGACTTTGATCGGGAGGAATATTCCGGGGCACTGGAACTAGTTTTCAGTGGCTTCCTGACGTTAAAAGCCATTGGCTTAATTACTACCCGTCTGCCCGATGGCTCCAAGGGCTTTTCTTTGCTGATCATCATCACGGCTGAATTTGGTACTGGAATCCAACTCGGCTTTGGCTTTGTGTTACTGGGCGTCGGTGGGCTGCTGGGACTGAACCGCACCATGAAGCTGGAGGTTCTGACGGAAGGGGTACGGACAGGAGCTGCCGCCAACGTCTTGTTTCCGCAAAACGTCATCGAAAATGCCCCCCGCATCATCAGCGATTTGCGCCGCTTCTTCCCGCCAGAAAATGGCATCTTCCTGATTGGCCCCATGGCGAAGCTGGGATGGGGAACCCCAGCCCTGATCACCCTTTCTCTGGGCATCATTATCGAAATTCCTGGCAATATCGCCATCCTGGGAGTACTCAAGGTGGTGTTGCCCGATGAAAAAGCACCGCTGCTGGTGCTTCAGGTGAACTTCATTGGGGCGATCGAATTTGATAAGAAACGAGCGTTCTTCTTTGCCAGCATTTTTGAATCGCGGGTGCTGTTCATCACCATTGAAGGGGAGATGGGCGTACTCGTGGCCTGGGGCGATGACAGTAATTTTGTGGTGAGCGTGGGTGGTTTCCATCCTCAATTTACGCCGCCGCCGCTACCGTTCCCCACCCCCAAACGGGTATCCCTCAATATCCTGAATGAATCCTGGGGACGGATTCGGGTGATGGGTTACTTTGCGGTCACCTCCAATACGGTGCAGTTGGGGGCCAGAGCCGAGCTATTCTTTGGCTTCAGCGCCTTTAAGCTCGAAGGTCATCTGGCCTTTGATGCCCTGTTCCAATTTGACCCCTTCTTTTTCATCATTGAAATTTCCTGTGGAGTCTCTCTCAAGGTCTTTGGCATTGGGCTATTTAGTATTTCGCTTCAGTTTTCTCTAGAAGGGGCTACCCCCTGGCGGGCCAAGGGATATGGCAAACTCAAACTGCTCTTCTTTAGCATCAAAGCCAACTTTGACTTCACCTGGGGGGAGAAGAAGGATACGTCCCTGTCTCCCATTGATGTCTTACCGCTGTTAAAGGGGGAATTTGAAAAGTTATCAAACTGGAAAGCCCAACTGCCGCCAGCGAACACCTTGCTGGTTTCATTGCGGGTGTTAGCGACAGAAAGTGAAAGTTTGGTGTTGCACCCGTCGGGTACGTTGACCGTTACCCAACGGTTTGTGCCGCTGGATTTGCGGCTTGATAAGGTGGGGAACCAGAAACCCAAAGATGGCAACCGATTTTATCTGGAGGTTGCCAGTGGGCTGAAGAAAGTAGCGGATTTGAGAGAGCCGTTTGCGATCGCCCAATTTCAAAACTTCAAAGATGCAGACAAACTCTCCCAAGCTCCGTTTCAACCGGAGGATGCCGGGGTGGAATTAGCTGTTTCGAATCAATCCATTGCTACGGGTAAGGCCGTTAAGCGTAATATTCGCTATGAAACCCATGTCATTGATAGCAACATTCAATTTGTCATTATCGCGTTATTTGCCTTTGTCAATCGCTTATTCACTCACTTCCTCAATGGCAGTGCAGTAACCAAGTCGGTTGTCTCTCAACATTACAAAAAACAGTTTCAACCCTTTGATGATCGCATTGTCTTAAAACCTGAACAGTTTGTTGTGGCATCGACGGTGGATAACCGGGTCATCAGCCAGCAGGCGGTATTTAGCAGCGAGGCAAAAGCCCATGCTTTTATGCAGGCGGAAATTGCCCGCGATGCAACGCGCCAAACGTTGCTCCATGTGATTGCAGCCGACGAAGTTAATCTCAACGGGTGAGGCAGAACCATGACTGATTTAGGAACCTATACATTTCTGCCGTGGCTACGCCAGGGCATTGCCAACACCATTAATGCGGCTGACCTGGATGCGGCAATTCAAAGCCGAGCATCGGTGACCATCGCCTTCAACCTCAAGGGGGACCCCATTGAGGGGACAACCCCATTGCAGCAGGAAATTTCTAAAAAAGTTGAACTGTATGGGCCGGGAGACATTGTTGGGATTGACGCAAAAGCCATCCTCAAAGTGGAACCCCGTCATTGGATTACCAACTTTGAAACCAATTTCCTCCCCTACATCGAGTTCTATGACGAAGATTTTCCCTGGCGATACACCCCTGCTAAGCCCAATGCAACTAACGTCAATCGTCTGCGTCCCTGGATCATGCTGGTGGTGCTGGCAGAAGGGGAGTTTCAAGAGGGCCAGGGAGGAGGCGATCGCCCCCTCCCCTACATCGTTGTAGAGAATGACAAGCTGTTCCCAAAAGCCGAGGATCTGTGGGCCTGGGCGCATGTTCACGTCAACAAAAGTCTGATTTCAGGCAGCACCGACATGGTGCTGGAAGCCAATGAAAATGGTGCGGCGCTGGCTCAGCTAGAACAAATTCTGAAACAAAAACCAGACCTGGCGTACTCCCGGATTGTGTCTCCCCGGCAGTTAAAAGAAAAGACCGCTTACCACGCGTTTCTGGTGCCTGTGTTTGAAACCGGGCGGTTGGCCGGGTTAGGGCTTGATCCGGCTGCGACCCCCTACGCCACTCACTGCGCCTGGGATGCCTATCCCGACGGTGCCCCCACGACACGGCAGGAACCGACCCACTATCCGGTCTATCATCGCTGGTATTTTCGCACCAGCACCGTGGGCGACTTTGAATATCTGGTGCGGCTGCTACAACCTCGGCGGATGGACAGCCGTGTGGGGCGGCGAGACATGGATGTGCAATTTCCAGATGGAAACTTACCCGGCATCACAGACCCAGAATTGGGAGGGGTGCTGAAGTTAGGCGGAGCCTTGCAAATTCCGTTTGGCACGCTGGAGGACAATGAACAACAGGAGGTTTTGAAATACGAGAATTGGGCGCAACCCTACCCCCACCCGTTTCAAACGGAACTGGCCGCCTTTATCAACCTGGCTGATGGTTATAGCCGCCTTGATGCAGAAACCGCCCACAATGACCCCAACCTGCCGGAGCCGATTCAGGTTGACCCTGACCCCCTGATTACGCCCCCCCTCTATGGCCGCTGGCACGCCAAAATGCAGCGGTTGCTGACCGATGAAGCCGGTAATAGTCTGCCCCAAAATACCAATTGGGTACATGACTTAAACCTGGATCCTCGCTTTCGGGTGGCGGCGGGCTTTGGCACCGATGTGATTAAAAAGAACCAGGAAGCGTACATGGATGCGGCATGGGGGCAGATTGGCGATATTCTCAAAGCCAACCAGCAGATCAAATGGGCGCAAGTTGCTAAAGAAATCTCCTGGATCTGGTACGACGCCCAGTTGCGTCCCTTAAAGGAGCGCAACCCCGATCGATTCTTTACCCTCACCGCCCCCCTCGATCGGCGCGTGTTGGTCAACAATAGCACCCGCTTTCATACCGTCAAAACCAGCATTGTGCCTCGGGTTGCCGTTGCGGCTCCGATGCGGCGAGTGATGCGATCGCGATCACGCCTGATTCAATATCTGGATTTTTCCCCAACCCGCCCCCCAGAAGCGCTGGTGACCCGCATCAACACGGGGGAAGTCATCCCGGCTCCCCCAAAAGTCACCCCTCCCAGCCTGCCAACCCTCGACCAGGTTGCCGAGGAAATGCTGCCAGATGTACCTAAGGTGGTGATCGACCTTGTGCGCGCCGTCCCACCCTGGCTGCGGTTCATCCTCCTGATTTTGCTGATTTTGATAGCGTTGTTTCTGGGAGTCCTGGGTTTACTGATTGCGGTGCTGGCAGTTTTTGCCTTCATCTATCTCGATCGCGTTGGTCGTCAGACCGATGCTGCCGATAGCGTCAAGGAGGAAAATCAAACCCCGGAGCAGATCGACACCTTACCCAAAAGCCCTGACTTTGTGCTGACCAGCCCCGATGAGACGGTAGAACCCACTCAGGGAAGCACCGATAGTGCTGAAGCTGCACGCTTTAAGGTAGCCCTCAAAGATGCCAATCGGCTGATTCAGGCCAGCCATCAGGCCGCTCAGGAGCCTCCCCGACGCCCACTGGATCTGCCTGCGTTGACCGTGGGTACGTTTCAAGCCATTAATCCAGAACTCACCATTCCACGCGCAACCCTCACCACGGTTTTCATTCCCCCTCGGATTAAAGACGCCCTGTTTGAAATCTTTGATGAAGCGATGGCCTATCCAGAGTTTGACATTCCCATGTACAAACCCCTGGCGGAGATTTCTGTGGAATTGTTTTTACCGAATCTGCAATACATTGAGCAAAACAGCATTTCGCTCCTCGAAACAAACCAGCGTTTTATCGAAGCATACATGGTGGGGCTAAACCACGAATTTGCGCGGGAACTCCTCTGGCGCGAATATCCCACAGACCAGCGGGGCAGCTACTTTCGGCAGTTTTGGGATGTTAGCGGCTATCTGAACCGAGACAACCTGGATCGAGATGCGCTGCGGGAAAAACTGCGGGATATCCCACCGTTACATCGCTGGCCAAAATTTTCCAACCTGGGGGAGAACGACCATCGAGAAGCGTCTGGGGAAACGGAAGAAGAACTGGTGCTCGTGATTCGTGGGGAACTGCTAAAGAAATACCCCACTGCTGTCATTTATGCCCAGCGGGCCGAATGGGAGCGGGTAGACGGCAAAATCGACAAGACCAAACCCCGCTCACTCGTGTCGTTGGACGGTGCGGATGAAGTCAACCCACCTCCCGATAAAGTGCGGACGCCGCTCTATGAGGCAAAGGTGGAGCCAGATATTTATTTCTTTGGGTTTGACTTGACGGCCCAGAAAGCGCGGGGGGAAACGAAAGAAGACCCGGATGATCCGGGTTGGTTCTTTGTAATTAAGGAGCGCCCTGGCGAACCGCGATTTGGTTTTGATATTGACCAGGATGGCAGTGGAGGAGGCTCCAAGCAGTTCTGGAATGATGTGTCCTGGACCGATGTGTTGCCCGCAGGCTCACCAGAACCATTTGTTAGCCCCCTGCCGCCCCCTCCCCTCATTTTTGTGCCCCCACCCGCCGAAGATGAGGAGGGTCAGAAACAGCACACCGAAGACATGCAAATCACCTGGAGCAATAGTGTCAGTGCGGCAGAACTGGCCTACATCCTCTACCAGGTGCCTGTGCTGGTGGCCGTGCACGCTTCAAAAATGTTGCCCTAAGGAGAGCTCCTATGACTGCCTTTGATAGCACAGGCCGACAACTCCATCAGAGCCAGCAGCAGCAAGAAACGACTCGCTTAAATCTGTTTGCGGCCCGCGAAACCCTGGCTAAAAATCAGGTGGCCCAACAGCAGTTAGGGCGCTATTTTGATCCGCAAAATCCAGACCATCATGCCCGTCGGCAGCAGTTGCAGGCGCAGCAAGCCAGCACGGAGGCAACCATCCGACGGTTAGAAGGGGTGTTGAATGAGGTCGCCAGCGTTGGAGATCGCCTTACAAGGGAGTTTTTGCCGTTTACCGATCCCCGCTCCAATCTTCAATCTAAGCGAACTGACTATCCTATTCTGTTGTTTCCCCTGCGGCTGGAAACCCGGTTTAAATCGGTGCCGGTGCCGGGAGCGGCAGCCGTTGAGCAGCTTTGGGTGCGGGTTTATCCCGATGAGTGTTTGGTGGACACCTTTGAATCGGTGCCATCGGAAAGTGAGATTGTCAGTGTGCAGAAGTTTTGGGTGGATTGGGCCAGGGCTGGCGGTGATGAGGCGCAGCAGCGCGGGGCCTGGCGATCGCTCGTCTCTGGCTTCAATTCCGGTCGGGCTGCCTGGTTGATCCAACAACACCAGCCCGATCTAAGCACCCCCTTTCCCCAGAAAACCGAGTTTGATGTGGTGCTGGCGATCGCCCCCCAACCACCCCTCCCCGCTGACGAGAAATCAGATATTGAGACCTTCTGGATTGCCCTCTGGCGGGCAGGGGACGAGGCAGCAGCGATCGCGGTGGTGGTGGCTGCTCTAGAAGATGCCGTTGGGAGCGATCGGGCGGCTCTGATTCGGGCCGATTACAGACCAGTCAATTTCGATGAGGAGCCGATTTCTCCTCTAGCGCGCACAACAGCACGGGTGGCGATCGCCTGGGTCGAGTTTCCCCCTCAGGAGCAGGTGGCGAGCCAGCAACAGCCCTGGTCGCAGGCACCCCGCGTGACGGTGTTACCGGAGCGGCTGGTCTTGCTGGGCTATCGCAATGGGACCAAGGTGCTAGAGAAATTGGGCAATCCCATTCCGACCCCGTTGATTGCTGGGCCAGACCCACTTGCCCCTCAAGCCGATCAAGTGCACTTAGAAAATGGCGATGTGGTGGTCAGTGATGCCATGCGCTGGATGGTGGATTTTGACCGGGCGGTGGCGGTAGGGATGGGGTTTCGCGTCAACCTCAGTCTGGAGGATCGGCGGCTCGGGTTTGATCAACTGCTGGTGTTGGGGGTGCGGTTGGGGGCCGATGAGCAGGTCGGGCAATCCCTGCTGGAAACCCTGTTTCAACACCATGAAACGGGCAGTTCAGGCTTTAGTCTGGTGCCCCAGGGAACGCCCACCAACAATACCGAAGGGGAGGGCTCCGGGTTCTCTGAGCGGGAGGATGCTGATGACACCTATGAGCTGGTGTTTAAGTCCGCGCCTCTGGTGCATGAGCCGGACTGGCGCTCGCGCAGTGATGGGCAATGGCTGGCAGAGCTACTGGGCATCCGGCTTAGCACCTTTGATCGCACCCCCTTTGCCCGAGGCCGCGATCAGCGTGAAGCCCGTGCCATGAATACGGTGCTGTGGCCGGGAACCGCGGGCTATTTGATGGAAACCATGATGAGTCCGGTGTTTGATGCTTCTACCATCGAACAGACGCGCTGGTTTTTCACAAATTTTGTTTCCGCTAGAGGCTTGCTGCCCGCCATCCGCATAGGCGATCAGCCCTATGGCATTTTGCCAACCACGGTTTTTAGCCGGGTGAGTTGGTTGCGCGGAAGACGGTGGCCCCGGCCTCAAGGGGTGCCCCATCCGGAAGGCTACCGCAATTATCTAATCGAGCTACACCGACTCCTGCAAGCCATGCGGGCTGACTGGCAAAAGCTGCTACCCAAGGTTTCCTACGTCGGCAAGTCCGGAGACCCCCATCAAATTTTGCTGGATGTGGTGGGCCTGCATCCCTCCTCGGTGGAGTACTACCACCGCTATGCCGAAAGCCTGGAGCAACTGACCAACCGCCTCAAATTACAGGGGGTTTGGGGGCAACTGCTGCTGGCGCTGCTGGCGGTGGGGTATCCCAAAAGCGGCATGGATTTGCTGAATCGCCTGGGCTATGCAGATGATGCAATTCCTGAAATTCTGGAGAAGTTTTTCCTGAAGCAACCCGACAAGCTGTTGGGAGATGTGATCGACGATCCGCCCCTCTCTGAAAGCCGGCAGATTCGGGCCTACACCAACGATGGCCGCAACTATATTCGTTGGTTGATTGATACGGCGCAAACCTCCTTTGATGCCCTGCGCAAGGAAGAAGGCTTTACGGATAACAAAAAGCCCACAGCCTTGCTCTACCTGATGCTGCGCTATGCCCTGGAGCAGGGGTACTGGGATGCGGGCCTGCGCCTGCTGGAGACCTTTGAGGTGCTGTCTCCAGCACAACTGGCGACGGCACGGCTCGACCCTAGCTTTATCCACGTCGCCGATCGCACCGTTGCCCCCCCGCAATCTACCCCTAACTCCCTGCCCACGTCGGGCAAACCCATTCGGCTCAACCAGCGCAGCGAAAGCCGCTATGAATATCTCTATCAAACTGCGCCTGCCATAACCAATAGTCAAGACCTGTTGGTGGCAAATTATATTCCCCAAATCCTCGGTCAGTTGCCCGCAACTCGCTATCTGTATCAGCAACTGGAGGCGCTGGAGCATCTAGAAAAGACCCCCACGGCCCGGTTAGAACGGCTCCTGGCCGAGCATGTTGATCTCTGCACATATCGCCTGGACGCATGGCGTTGGGGCCTGGTGAATTATCAACTGTTGGGGATGCGCTATGGCGATCGCCCCACTCCACCGCCACCCCCTGACCCATCGCCGCCCATCGCGATCAGAGGCTTGTCTGCGGAAACGTCGGCTGCAGTATCGACAAGCGCAGTTGCCACCCCGCCATCGCCCTCCCGCACGGGAATTTATCTGGGTGCCTTCGGCGTTCTAGAGCGGGTGAAGTCAGAAAACAAACAATTGAGCCCGGTGGAGTTAAACGAGGAACTCGACGCCATCTTTAACCCTCCTGATGCCAATCTGCCTCCGTTGATGCGAGACACCACCAATGGCGGATTTATCCATGCCCCATCTTTGAACCATGCGATCGCCGCTGCTATTCTCCGCAATGGCTACATCGCCAACGCCACCCCCGATAACCCCACACTGCTCAAGGTCAACCTTTCCTCAGAACGGGTGCGTCTGGCCCTAGGCATTATTGAGGGGATTCGCAACGGGCAAACCCTGGGCGCGTTGCTGGGGTATCAACTGGAACGGGGGATGCACGATCGCCATACCGAAGCGGAGGTGGATCAATTTATCTTTGAGTTACGCAAGGCGTTCCCCTTAGTCGCCAATCGATTTCGCGGTACCCGTGCCGAGGACACGGATGCCATCCAGGCGATCGAAGCTCGCAATGTGATCAATGGCTATACGCTGGTAAACCAGATCAAAACATCGGGCATCAAGACCTACCCCTTTGGCAAAAGTAGCCTTCCGACGACAGGCATCACCAATGCCCAAAAAGTGGTGATTAACACGGAAGTGGATCGGATTTTGGACATCCACGATGCCGTTGCAGATTTAGTCATGGCGGAAGGGGTTTACCAGGCCGTGCAGGGCAACTACGGGCGGGTCGCCTCTAATCTGGAAGCCTATGCAAAAGGCACCTTTCCGCCCGAACCAGAAGTGGTGCAAACTCCACGCAGTGGCACCAATCTGACCCATCGCATGGGCCTGCATTTTGAGCCGGGGTTAGACCCGACGGTTTCCCCCAATAGTCTGGCGGTGACGCCTCGCACCTATGCAGAACCCGCCATCAATGCCTGGTTAAACACGTTGCTTCCCAATCCTGCGACCGTCATTTGCACGGCGACTTACCTCGACCCCACCGATGGACCAAAAACGGTGGAGGTCAGCCAGCAGCAACTCGGGCTGCAACCGCTGGATTTGCTCTACCTGATCAACCCCGAAACCCAGCAGGCCATGACCGAGTTGGATGACCAGGTACTCTACCATGTGCTAACAACCTACACCCCCCGCTGGGATGGGGAAATTGCAATTCAATATGTCGTCAAACGTCCCAATCGCATTTCCTTCTTTGAACTGGGGGCCTTGCTCGGCAGTGTCCGGAGTTTAGTTCTAAAATCTCGTCCGTTGCAGGCTGGGGACGTGGCGATGCCAACGGAGGCCCGACAGGAATCAGCGGAGCAGGTATTTCTGAATGCCAATCGACTGATGCCTCTGGTGACCCAACTGGAAGCGATTGTGACGAACCCAAACCCCGGCGAGGATGATTTAGATACCTTGCTAGCGGATCTGGAACTGTGGTTACCCGATCCTGATCTTCACCGCACCGATATCTTGGCTGCCATTGACGGCTGGCTCGAGCGCATGATGGGCTTATTTCAGCGGGCGATCGCCTTTGGCATCACCCAGGCCGGTATCGGCTTTGCCTACGATTGGAAGCGGTTACAGTTTGCCGCCCTGCGGGGTCAAGTAGAGACCTTGGTGGCCCGCTGGCAGGAACGGCTGGAGCGCTGCAATACCATTCTCACCACCGATTACCCAGCAGCAACCACAGACGACGAGCGGTTCGCGCTGCTGCGTCAGGCCGAGAAGCAGGTCGCGACAGAATTTACCGTCCCATTGCCGGTCGATCCCGAAGATTATCGGTTGGCTGTGGTAGAGAAAGCTGCGCTATTTGAGGCGGAGTTAAATCAATTCCGCAGCATCCTGGACTCCCCCAACACCCGTCTATCCCAACTCTGGGCGGATATCACCAGCCGCTTACCTCTGGATGCCTTTGAGATTCAGGCGCTGGATATCACGGAGGTCGAGAACGAAATCCTGCGATTCTCTGGAGATCTGCAAGGCCGCGTTGCCCAGTTACGGACAGAGTTACTGCGACGGCAAGCCCTCACCAATGAGCAGATCACATCGGCTCTGAGTCAGAGTAGCCCGAGAGCGCAGGTTGATGGCTTGACTCAGGCCGCAAAGACATTGCTGGGTAAAGATTTCAAAATTGTTCCAGAATTTGCCCTATCCGCAGACCAGGGCAGTGAATGGAACAAAGCCTGGGGAGATCGTACCACCCTGCTGAGCTACCTCACCACGGCAGAACCTGCGGGGGTAGGGCTAGACTTTCCGGTGGATGAGTGGCTCTACGGCGTTGCCCGAGTGCGAGAAGACGCAGCCCGTTGGGAACGGATAACGATGTTGGGCCGTGCCTTTAATACCCAGGAACCGGAGTTGACGCCGATCCAACTTCCCTACCGGGAGAATGACTCCTGGCTGGCGCTACCTTACCCGACAGACTACGTGATGGAGGGAGATCGCCTCCTCTACACGGCTCATTATGCGATCGCCTTCAACCCCAGCGCTAACCAGTGTGGGTTGTTGCTCGATGAGTGGACGGAAGTGATACCAACCCCCGAAGAAACCACCGGGATTACCTTTAACTACGATCGCCCAAATGCAGAACCGCCCCAAACCTTCTTGCTGGTAACCAGTCCTCACATGGAGGGAAACTGGCGCTGGCCAGATCTGGTCGATGCTGTCCGGGAAACCCTGGAGGAAGCACGGTTACGAGCGATCGAGCCGACTCAAATAGACGAGACGGCCTACGCTCGCTTTCTACCCGCCACCATTTCGGCGGCGACCTTCCATCCCATTACCATCATGCTCAACTTTGCGCTGAATAACGCTGTTTACCGTTTCATCAACACTGGAGAAAATGGCTGAACTTCCTCCCATTCAAAATATGCAAGCGGTGCTAGCCCAGCGCACCCTGCCCTCCATCACGATGTGGAATCGGTTGGAGGCACGCCCCCGTCGAGCCGACTTCGATCGCGCCCTTAAAGCGGATGTGCGGGATGCGCTCTGGATGTTGTGTAAACAGTGGCAGATGGGCGAATTTCTGGGGGATGATGCCGGATCGCCAATTTTCGCTAAGGTTCACATGGGGTCAACACGGCTGACGAAGTATCAGCCCAATGACCATCCTGCACGCCCCTTTTCTGACACTGTACCCATGGAAGCCCAGGTGGAAAGCCGCCCTCTTCCCTTTGCCATTGGGGAGCAGGATATTTCCCTCAATCTACGGCTGATGATGGGGCGGCACTGGTTGAAGCTGGTCAATCAGACCATTGGCAACTTTGATGCCGACTACATCCAACAGTACTCCATTGCAGAACCCGACCCCACGACCCCTGCCGCCGCTCAAACCTGTGCCCACCCCGAAGCTTGGCAGCAGGTGACCGCCGTTGCCGGACGGATGATGGATGGTTACGCCTTTTACCGCTACCTGGTGGAAGATACAACCCGTCATGCCTACGACAATACATCTATCCCCGCGAGTCGTCATGGTGATGTAGACGCTCTGGCGCAACGGTTTAGGGACTGGTTTGGGCGACAGTTTTACCAACCTTCTGCAGTCCAGGGCGACGCCTGGAAACCATCCCAACTGGAATATCAGTTTGCCTGCTCTGCCCCAACACCCGACGGAGAAAAGGTCTACACCGCAGAGGAATACTACCAGGGTCGGCTCGACTGGTATAACCTGGACGTTGACCCCAACCGCAAGGAACTGACAATTCCAACTCCCCCTCTCGATCCCGAAGCGCCTGCTCCAGAGATTCCCAGTGAGGAAGGGCCAGACCCCATCGGCAGTGCCGAGACACCTCTGTCCTTTATCCCCGTGCAGATTAGCTACGACGGGATGCCCAATACTCGGTGGTGGGCCTTTGAGGATCGTAAGACTAACTTCGGCGACATCAATCCCAAAACGCGCGATTTATCTAAATTGCTGTTTATGGAATTTGGACTGGTTTATGCCAATGATTGGTTTCTGATTTCCTATCCCTTACCAGCAGGAAGTATTGCATCGGTAAAAGGGATGGCAGTGACCAATGTATTTGGCGAGCGGATTTGGGTTCAACCTGCAGGCCGTGGCCAGGATGATGACTGGCAGCGGTGGAGTATGTTTACCATCAGCACTCGAGGGCAGAATGCAGAAGCAGACACTAGCCTTTTAGTGTTGCCAACCGTGCCAAAGATTCAGGAGGGACGCCCACTGGAAGAAATCTCCCTCATCCGAGATGAAATGGCGAATATGGTCTGGGGTATTGAAACTCAAATTCCCTTACCCTCAGGAGATAGTAAGTCAGGACGAGAAGCCGGGTTTGAATCTTACAACTACTATAAACGGTTGCTAGAACAAGACATCGAATCGGGTGTCGTCGTGTCCCCTCCCGAGATCTACAACGCGCCCATTCGCTATCAGGTAATGAATCGTGTTCCAGAAAACTGGATCCCGTTCATTCCAGTCCATGTTGAAAACGATCGCCGTCAAATTCAACTACAACGGGCATCGATGCCTCGCATCCTACCCGGCAGCACCGAGCGACCCAAGGTCAAACCCCGTACTGTCCTTTTACGAGAAGGTCTTGACAATCAAACCGACCCAGACAAAAAACGCTACTTTTTGCATGAGGAAGAGGTGCCGCGTTCAGGTGTTTCAGTGTCTCAAAGTTATCAACGGACACGCTGGTATGGAGGGCAGGTATTTACCTGGTTAGGTGTCCGTAAGCAAACCGGGCGTGGAGAGGGAAGTAGCGGATTAGTTTTTGATAGTTTAGTGAGTGTACCAACAAATCAAAGAACTAATGTCGATGGACAATAGCAAAGTCTAAACGTAAAGCAACAGATCGAATGGGGATAGTTTGCAAAACGTTCTCACAACAGCCAATAGACGCTCGCCAGAAAGATTTATAGCAATTCTCAGTTGAGTACGGTACGTCAAGCAGTAAGATCGGCCCAGTATTGCAGCTGCTTTCACTTGGTGTTTAGGGCTTCCCATAGAGGCTCTTTTCTGATTTCGGTGATCGAGGTCGATGAATGGCTATGAATGTCCTAAAACCCAAGCATCTTGTCCCTATCGGCAATTTTGTTCGCACTTGGCATTGATCATGCTTCACATCCCCGAAATCAGGAGAGAGCCAAATTGTACCCGCCGACGTTAACAGTTGATTTGTTGCCCTAACTGTTCACAAGCGTATGCTCAACTCTTGTGCTCACATACGTTTCCTTAGGGCTCAGATAATTGGCATAAACAATCTAGCGTAGCATATTTGTACCAAACCTCGTCCGGCAAGAAGTGTTGTACTTGCACTGCAGCACTGGTAAAGCAATGAAACCAGCAAGCCTAGGGCAAAGCGATAGTAAGTTTGGGCGAGACGATCGTCATGACCGTTCACAGTCCGCAAACTAGATTCGAGTCCCTCACCATGCCGGAGGTTTTTCAAATCGAGGCCCAGGGGGGAGGTTCGCTGAATTAAATAATCGCCTTCAAATTCGCGTTAAATTTTGCTCCAGCTCCGCGTTCTGAACTTTCAAAGCCCCGGCCCGAAGACTCAGAAGTACTGCCGCTCAATGATGCGCTCAATCCGCAAGTATAGATTGGGCAAAAACACAATTTATAAAGGGCATGTGAAGGAAAATTGAATTGTTTATTGACTTCTACGTGGAATAGCGGTGACTAGAGAATTTCCGTGAATGCTGGGGACAGTCGTACCCGGTTGACTCGATTGGGCAGCGAGAAAGCTCTAGATGTGATTAGCCATGAAACAGCAGCACTGGTCGCAGATTGCAGAGTACTCATCATTGGTCGGGCTGACCGTTGCACTGATGACGCGCCAGGTTGCTGCTGCTCCGTGCCTTGCGTTATTTATTTGGCTTAATCTGAAAAATCGTCGTGACTTAGAACGTGCGACCCATGCGGCAATTCAGAATGCGGTTCAACCAGCGTATGCACAACTAGCCACCGTCTCAGCAACTCTTCAAACGTTAGAATCGCATACCATATGCAGGCGGCTCTGGGGGAATCATGGTCATCGCTTAACGATGAGTTAGAGAAGCGCGGAGCAGCATTCGATCAAGCAGTCGAAGCCCAAACGGTAAGATATCAATCACTCCAATCACAATTCGAGCAGCTTTCTCAGTCTGTAGAAAAGCTTGAGGTGCACATCGAGCAACAACCCGCACCACTAGACCCGGAAGCGGTCGGGCAGGAATTTGAGGCGCTCATCAAGTCTGGATTGATGGATTTAGCTGAGACGCTACAGTTAGAAACAAAAACCTTGCAACAGCAACTGCAATCGGCTTTGTCTTTACAGTATGAAGAGTGGCAAGCGACGCATGTCACTCCAATAAGAACTGAGTTCGAGCAGCTAGTTTCGCGAGTTAACGAACTCAACGAATTCATCGGCGGGCAACTCATTCAAGATACAAACGAGAACTTAGCGGGATTATCACAGCAGATCGAAGCGATCGGACAGGAAACGGACACTCTTCGTCTGCGCTACGCGGATTTATGCGATCGGGTTCAGAGTTGGACAGATGATGTTGAGCAACAGACTCAACGCTTTGATAGGATTGAGCGGCAGATTCAGCGCCTTGAGGATCTCGAGATCCAAAGCAATAAACAATCCGAGCAGGACATCAATGACAAAATTGGATCGGTTAGGGAAGAACTGGAAAGTCTTCGTTTGCATTACGTAGACTTGAACGATCGCACCCAGAGTCTTGTTGCAGTAAACCAAAAAGTTCAGGCGTTAGAAGCAGAATTCGAGCGCGTTAACGCAAAAGTTCCAAGCCTAAAGTCAATGCAAACAGACTTATCGGTTTTGAACAAGAGATTCCAAGCAATAGAGCAGAAAACTGATAGCCTCGATGAGAAGTATACTGCACTGGACAATCGCACTCGAGGTGTAACCGAGATCGAAAAGCAGCTTGCAAGTGGAGCTGCTGGGCGTGAGCGGTTAAATGAGAAAATTTCATCGCTCGAAGCCGGCCAGTCTTCTTTGAGTGCTTTACAGCAGCAGTTTGAGGAATGGCAGGAACGCCTTGATAATCTTGACCACAGCTACAGTCACCTGCACGATGGCACTCGAAAGATCACACAGCAGGTTCAGCAGTTGAACGATCACACTCGAAAAACCCAGCAGCAGGTTCATCAATTAGACGATCGCATTCAAGTGATTCAACGCTTGGTAGATGTAGTGACCAGCCCGTTCGCGGCAACGAATCGGGTTGATAAGATTGAGGCGGAACTTAAGCAATTGGCGGCGCGTTTCCAAGGACAAGCTGATCAATCTGTTGAGCGCTATATTGACGCAATCAACAATCAGCTTCAACAATTGCAGCCGAACTTTGAGTACAAACTGATTTTTGATAGAAAAGAAAGCCGAAAGTACTTATTGCAGGCTTTAGATCAAAGTACCGAGCGTCTTATTTTAGTGTGCCCCTGGTTAAGTCAATATGCAATTACTGATGAGGTGATGAAGAAGCTTAGAGCGTTGCGGAACAACGGGCAACGTATCAATATTGGCTGGGGTCATTTGGACGATATCGTCAAAGTAGGGGCGAGCCGAGCGCGGCTAAAGAGTATTCCAAATTCTTGGAAGTACGACGCACTTGAGCTATTAGAACGCTTGGAGGGAGAGTATCTTCAATTAAAAATGTTAGGAACGCATGAGAAATACTTGGTGTGCGACCACAAATTTGCTGTTCTTGGTAGCCACAATTTTTTAACATCAAATGACACCGGGAAAGAACAAGAAGTTGGAATATACACAACTGATCCAGCTATTATCAACGGCTTGATTCAAAGATTCGAGAACGCTAGTAGCAGAGAGCAAATCGCACCTAGCAGAGAGCAAATCGCGCCTCGGAACGTGCGCCAGTTGATACCCCGAATCGTAGCCGAGATGGAACTAGAAGATACCCCTTTCCTGCGGCCCGTTGAATCCAAAGCCTTGTTTGGTGATGATCTGATTGACTCAGACATCCATCGACCACGCGTTGGCTACGAGTATCGTAAGTTCTAAATGCAGCAGAAAAGCCTGCACCCAAATCCTCTTACGGACAAAGGTGCGGGGGCTTCTTGTTGTGTATAGGAGTGGGTTATTCCGGCATGAGGTCTTCAACCTTGATGAAGTCGCCCAATAACATCGGCAAGTTATTGAGTATGTCAGCTAGACTTTCGACCCTTGGATTATCTTTGATATTCCAGGTTGGCTTCAGCCACTGGATCATTCGAGTTTCCATTTCGGCTATGAAAGTCCTTGGAGAGCGAGGCATGAGAAGAATACCGAAACGCGCGTCTGGAATCTCCTTCAAAGCCGCTCTGTAATTGTGATGGGTCAGTCGCTGCCTCACATTTTCCGACATCCCGACATACAAGATATCAGAGCGGGTTGTAAAGAAGTAAACACCCGGTTTGACTTCAGCTTTACTGAACTCGCTGATGGGATTTAAGCGATCGTAGTCGTTGAGTACGCTTTGCTTGATCCGGGCAGGGTTTTCAATATCAGGGCAACCACCAAGGATCAAGTCGTAATAAGTCGAGACCATATCATTGAGGCTCTCGTGTAGATCAGAACGGATCGTTGCGACCAAATCCTGAATTGACTCTTCAGAAAGCTCAAACGGCAGGTCTTGCAGGTTTACCTGCAAGACCACTGATGCGTATCGGGGTCGTGACCACTCTCAACATAGACAGAAGTATTGAGCTTGTTTGTATGCCTGTGCTGATCGGTAACGGTTAATTCCAAGCCGACCATACCCTTAATAGGCGGAGCTAGGCTCACCCAGTCGAGTTTTCTAACGTTGCAGTAGAAAGCTTTGTGGTATAGCGGAGCCGGGTCGTTAAGTTCTGTTAGTAAGCAACGCTTGTACCAACTAACCGCCAGCTCCCGCATTGATCTTTCGCTGATAATGCACTGGGTCAGCTCAAACATTACAGTTGTACCTCGGGTTTTCATTTGTAAACCCTGCAACGATGCGGGGTTGATGTGTGTTATAGATGCGATGCGTATTAGTCATCGTCGTCATCGGTAAAAAGCTTAGCGAGAGTCTGGGCAGTGTCTTCCACGCTTATAGGCGGCTTAGCGATGGACTCTCTAACAGGTCTCAAGTCGACTTGAGCCGAGGCTGTAGCAGGAACAGGCGCATTTTGACTGAAGGCGTTTCTCATCAGAATCCCCAGCAGGTCATTCGTAAGTTCGGTATCCGGTAGACTAACCAGGTGATCGCAGATCTCGTCCTGACTCATGTGAGGGTACTTCATCGAGTAAACCTGTTGCAGAAGCCAGCCGGGTAACCAAACGCGCTTACCTGTCGCCCGATTCATCTTTCTCATTTGACACCTCCAGCAAGTTCCGCACTCTTAGCTTCCTCGGCTTCCTTAGCTTTCTTAGCCTCGCGCTCTAGTTTCTTAGCTTCACGCTTAGCGGCTTTCTCGGGATCTTCCAGAAAGAATGAATCGAAGTCTTTGGAATCTTCGTAACCATCCAAGCTATCGAAACCTGCCGCGCAGTCTCGCTCGATCACAGCCTCGTAGAGACTTCTGACATTGCTGAAGATGCTGTCTTCGCCTTCGATGCGATAAACAGAAATACCCATCTTCTCCAACTTACTCTCAACGAGCGGGAGGTTAGTTCCACCCCCAATTGCATAGATCGGTAGCTCCGTTCCGTATTTACCCTTTGTGTCCAGGGCCTCAGCCACAACGTAACCGAGCCAGGTGGGTAGCGCTTGTTTGTAGAGCGGAAATAAGTCTGTCACACCCTCGATCGCGCAGGGCATTTTATAAATCGTTTTGGGTTTGGGCTTGCCGTCCGAGTCAACCCGCTCCTTACCGTTGGAGTCATGTATTACAACTGTTTTCTCGTAGTTCCGAATCGCAGTCATGATCGGCATGAGTTCCGGGGTCTTCTTGAACTGCGTATTACTCTGGATCAATCGACCCAATACGTTGACTCCGTATGACCCCCGGAACGGCTTCTTAGTCCGAATACCGTTTCCATCTTTGACCGTCACGATATTCGTTAGATATCCGAGATCCAACACGATATGCGGCTGACCTTTACCCGCGTTGACGTAGTAACCTTCTTCAACGACTCCCTCGGTAGGCATGTGAATCACAACCCGGTACGTTTTGTCGCGATAGAGAACTTCGTGTGCGCCCACCATACTTTTCCGTAACTGTACAGCGCTATTTTCGGGATTATGGTGTGTCATAACGAGTCGGATGCGTGTCTCACCCGGCTGGATCAAATCGTTAACGATAATGCTCGATAAGAACAGCGGCAGCGCATTCGTAACTTTCAGCGATTCATTGGTCGATACTTCATCCGGGCGATGACCTGACAGAAGGATATGTACCGGATCGACTACCCAGTATTTCCCTTTCAGACTCCGGGTTGTGGAGCGCGGACAATAAAAGGCAGTCGCTAACGTCACCTTATCTCCTGCACATACCTCCGTCTTGGCTCGATACTGAATGCACGAAGGCATACTTACAGACCGAGATCGGCGCTTTCCTACCGTCTTTTGCTCGGTGGCTCCCGCGTCATGTGCGTAAGCCTGTTTCACAAATCCAACTGGTTTTCGATCAGCTCTCATGGTGATTTTTTTCTCTATTTCAATTTCGGTAATTTTTGTATTGGGAAATCTCTTGGCCACCGACCCATTACCATGCCACGGTTAAGCCATTACCGTCCCATATCTCTACCATAGCGAACGTAGAGCCAATTGTGTGTAAAAACCGATTGAATTTTTTTACAATTGTGATCGATCAGTTGTGATCAAAACTTGAGTGCTCTGAGTCATCAACATGATCGATTTATCATGATCACTAACGCGAATCATTTAGCGTGTTGGGTTAATACAAATCTACGTCGGAGGCGTCACTCATTGCGCCGGGGTCGAGTGATTTAGCGATTCGCTTAAGCAGTCGCAATCCCAAAGCCGGATCAGTGCCGTGCAGGTCATTCAAGAACGAACTGACACCTGGCGTTAGTTTCGCTTCTGCATACGGCGATCGGTCGAAGAGGATCGCGCCTTCGCGTGTGGGATTATGTCAAGCGGCAATGACTCCGAATTTCTTCTTCGATCGTTGGGGCGTTCATTACCTTCAACGCCGGGTTCAGAATCCTGTTTTGATAAAACTCGTAATTGTAAGACCCGAGCGCGTGCAGAACGTCTTCAGAGTCGATCGCGTCTCGGACTTCTAGCAAGGCGGCGATCTTCTGCGTCCTCTTCCAGAAGCGATTCACAATCTTGCTGGAGAAGACGTAGGACTTATCTACTGCGCGATTGTCTTCGGGGAAGAATTTGTCGGCGAGATACAGAATGGATTCATAATCATACTTGCCGCCCGAATACGAAACGTCCCACACATCCTCACCCGTGTATCTTGCCTCCGCAATGATGCCGCCCCAGGTGCAGATCATCGATTGAACAGCGTCTTGCTTGTGGAGCAGGTAATGACGATGTGTCAATAGGCCTGAAAGCTGTGTACCGTCGAGTGTAATTTCAACTTCGTAATAGCAACCGCGGAGCCAATCGAAGAGCGCATGCCCCGCTTCGTGGATTGCTACTACCTTGCGGCGTTCGGAGATTAATGTCATTAGTTTTGGTTTCATATGATTCAGTGTGTTGAATTGACTGGCGCGATCCGGTGGGGTGTGCCCATGTACCTTGCAAACTGGAAATGCCAATCTGCATCTCCAGTCGCGCCTTGGAGTTCCTAGAACCTCGATGATTAGGCTGGATGCTCGAATATGAGTGTCCAGTTCAACCGCTCCGGGAAGTGCGATCGCGCCGTGGGAATGTGATTAGTGATTCGCTGGTTCAGGTTTTACAGACAGAACCAGGTTCATCGCTTCGGCTTAACGCACCGCTTGTATTGGGTGCATATCGTGATTAGTGATCAACGAGCAAATCAGCCGCTCGGCAAAGGTGATTGCTTGCAAGCTAGTTGCGTCCAGAACCTCTCTCGATTCATGACGATCACAACCGAGCATCTCTTCGAGTTTCACTGCCGTCAGACCAAACACCAACTTGTACATTGCGTCAGTTGTGTTTTTGATTAACCACTGGCTATCATTGGGAGCCAGCTCGGGATGCCGCAACTTGTAATCCTCGATGGCAGCAGTTAAATCGTGCCGGGTCAGGATTTTTTGAGTGAAGCGATCGCGGAACAGCACTTTGGCGAATGAAATTTGACGGACTGTAACGGCTGTGTGATGTAATCTTTACTGTCGATCCAATGAAGACCAGATCGGGGGGAATGGTTACTTTCGACCATCGCGTTTCGATTAGGTGGCCTGAACCGCGGCTTGGGGATTTGCTTGGTTCATGTAGTGATGCTCAGGTGTTTCGTAACTGATTTTCTCTGAACATTTTTTTTCTTTGTAGCCGTTTGCACATAAGGTTGTGCATGGCTTATCTCAGCAGATTGGTAGACGCACCCAGAGACGGAACTAACTCTTAATCTTCGATTACGCTGAAGCTCGCTCCATCCCAACTCAAACGCACGATTTCGCGCAGAGAGTTTCGCAGAACATAAACTTCATCCTCCCAATCCGACTCACCTTTCGATGGCGGTTGATACATAGAGCCATTACTCTCACACCAACTTTTGTAGGCTTCGGTCGCTAAATCAAATTCATTTCCGTCGGCAATAAGCAAAGTCATGATTACAATCTCCTACGTGAAAGATTAAGGTTTTTGTATTGTTTGATCGTGGTGCGGTTCGTTCCGTATCCACTAGATCGTTTGATCTTCTCTGATTATAAGGAAAATATCTGTTTTCTGTACAGACAAAAACCATAAGAGTTATCGATTGTCGAGCCGTTATCGATCGATAACTCTTATGGTTTTTGTCTGTATTTAATATGTTTTTTATAAGTACAGTGAGGGTGTATAAGCGTTTTGAAGTATAGATAGGTAGTAACGAATGACAGCAAATATCGTGGGCAGACCGAAACGAACCCGACCGACAGATCGAGTGAATTACAAACTGGATACGGACATCAGATCGATTCTGGCTCGTATCTCAGAGCGCCAAGGCAGAAACGAAGGGGCTCAAGTCGAGCAGTTGATTCTGTTCTACGAAGCCGTACAACGATTGAATAGCGCAGGCAATTCCTTGTCGATGGACAGCATTAACGCAAAAGTGAATGAGATCTGGAACGAGCTCACAGACGGTGATAGAGAACAGGATTAGCGTCATGAACCAAACCAACACACCTGCCGCGCTCTTAACTGATCGGTATGAGGTTCAACCCCGCGTCAAATAAAGCTTCTATCCTCGTCAACCTTTCTGCATCTGCAAGGTCAAAAATCAATAAGTCCACTCGGGCGCTTTTCATGCCTATGAAATGACAGTGATTAACCGCGACGGCATTGTAAGACCCCTCCCAATTGAACATCAAGTCCGCGAAGTCCTAGCTCTCAAAGAAATACCCAAAATTCAATCTCTCTTGGAAGGAAAGATCAAACAATTAAACGGCTGGCAATTTCTCAAGGAAGACCCCCTTCGAGGTTGATCTACAAGGTGGGTGTTTCGAAGGACACTTATGATTCATCATTCTCGGAAAACGCGCTGATCGCCCTCTAATCGCCCCAGGAAGCTCAGAGCGTACACCTTTCGACATCTGTAAAAGTGATCATATTTTCACGAAAATAAATCTAAAGAAAACCGAGAGGAAAGTCCTGCAATTCTCTCGGTTTTCTTTAGATTTTCGGCGGACTGGTTTTGAACCAGTTCACACACCCGTAGACAGTCGGTCAGCGAGCCTCGGTCAGCGGACGTCGGTCAGCGGGTGTCAGTCGGACGGTTTAGCGGGGCTGGGGACGGCGGCAGCGGCGGGAAATTCCCACCCCATAGCGGATCATAACGGCTGAAACCCAAGTATATTAAGAAAACGATACCCCACCGTCCCCCCCGAAACAGCGAAAAACCGGGAGACGGTGGGGTATCGTAGTTACGAACAATTCAATCAAAATCGGTCATAAAACCCGCTGAAAAAACATACTCGTCGACCTGATAACTCTGGATCGACGAGTATGTTTTTCGGTCTGGATTTGATTAGATCAGTCTGTCGTCGTTCATGGCTTGTACAACGCTCGCGATACCTTTTTCGGCGTAACGTTCAAAACGTTTTACCGGTTTTGCGTGGTTGATCTTTTTTCGGTCGTTGCGGCGGTTGTAATCCTTCAGTCTCAGGATAGGGATGTGTGTGTTGTTAAAGCGAGCTGTGTAAGTTTCGATGATTTCGTCGCCCGGATGCTGATCGGCGATGTGGTGGTAGCCGTCTTTTGATTTCTGGGCTTGAACCCATCGGGTGGGTGATAGGAGGTACTGTTTGTTGTATTCCATACTGGTTGGGAAGGTGTCTTTGCCGTCCAGGACGTTTCTCAGAAGTTCGTAGATCGGATGTGGTTTCAGTTCCGCGCTCGGGCCTTTGAGTTGGCTAAAGTCCTTGTTACCGCGACTTTTGAAGACATCTCCGTGGGCGACGGTTCTGAAGGCGTAGTCGCCTTTGTTGAAGAAAGCCATTGCAGTCGATATGTTCTGTACCTTGTGTTCGATATTGAATGGAAATTTCAGACCGTAGAGGCTCCAGAACTTGTCGATGTGATTCTTGGTAACTGTATTGAGAAACTCGCCTAGTTCCTTTTCGTAAGCTTTTCTCTCCTCGTCTGTCTGTAGTGTGTCGAATTTCGCTTTGACGTCGAGTACCCACTGATCCCAGGTTATACCGGGCGGGAGTCCTTCGAGTGAGGCGATTGTGCGTTTGTAATTCTTCGTGTCCTTCCATTTGGAAATG
Source organism: Cyanobacteria bacterium FACHB-63 (assembly GCA_014695255.1). GTDB lineage: Bacteria > Cyanobacteriota > Cyanobacteriia > Leptolyngbyales > Leptolyngbyaceae > Leptolyngbya. Next base: position 6,613 of record JACJNX010000172.1, on the reverse strand, counting down.
TCGGCGAGTTTGTCGAAGCCGGGTAGCTTAGCGTCTGGTTTTAGATAGGCGACCATCAAGGGAGAGTAAGCGCCGCCGTCTGTGATGGATTGGACTGTGTGTAACGCCTTATTCATCATCCAGGCACCCAAACGTGCTCGGGCTGTGATGTTGTTCGCCAGGATTGTGTTCCCAATCTCGAAGAAGGGTGATGCTATCACGCCGTAGGTCGTGTTGATAAATAGTTTGAGTGCCTCTTGGTAAGCGGACTCACCGTTGTCTTTAGCACGCTCTCGTTCTTCAACGAGAATCCCCGTGAAGTCCATCATCGGTATTCCTACCCACTTCCGAGTGCGGTCGTCTTTGTTGTTACCGTGTCGGTTGCCGACGACTATACGTTCGCCTTTGTCTTGAAGAACGTGGTCGATCCATTCGTCTATCGAGTCAATCCGATCGGATTTCGGATAAAATGCCGCTGCCTGAACTTCTAAATCGAACCAGGCTTTCTTTTCTGAGTTGGATGATACACGTTCGATTGCCTCGAGAATGTCTGAGTTGATGATGCCGTTGTAAATTTCCATCTGGCAGAGTAGAAAATCGCCGGGAATGTGTGATACATCGGTGCGATTTTCAACACTGTCATCCTTATCGTAGCCTTCGCCATTCAAGCTTCTAATCGTCTTCGCTCCTACAACCTTGGAGAATACTAGGTCTTGTCTGAACGGTAATTCGCCTGAAACAACGATGTGCCACAGGTTAGGAACGAGTTCGCTGCCGTACCTTGCCATGAATTCTCTGAGCGTCATCCGCTTCTCTTGGTCGTACTGTGAGATAACGGTTGGGAGTCCGATCGGGTAGGTGTACTCTTTGAGTGTTGAGCCGTAGCAGCTTTTTTCGTCGATATCGAGTGCAACCCCTTTAAGGCTCCAGGACGTCGATAATTCGTTGTTGCAGCGACCGCCTTGGACGATGGATAAGTAAACGCTGGTGTCCTGTTGCTTAACGAAATACTTTACTCCTGTTTGGTTGATTGCGATGTGATCGAAGGAATTAGAGTTGATGATTGTTTTGAGATCCTTTTGGAGATCCTTACGTTCCAGGTCTGCGGTCGTTTTGACTTCGTGCCGGAGCTTGTTTAAGCTGTCGCACTGCTTCTTGTGCGTTTGCTTCTTGTGTGTCTCGTCACCGTCTTCCAGGATGCCGAGTTTTTTGATTGCGAAGTCATACGCTTTTTTATTGGAGGCTTGGTTTCTGAGGAAAATGCCTAATGTTTTTGCCACGATTGACCCGGTTGTGCGTGGAATCGTGTCTTCTGTAAACTGCTCGTCCTCGGGAATTCCGAGGGTGGCTTGTACCTTACGTACCAGTTCAACGTACTTTTCAAAGATCTGTACGAGTGCCGACGTGTCGCCCATAGCGTAACGCAGGAATGTTTCTGGGAGTTCTACCAGTGCCTCGTTCATACGCCATTTGTAGTCGTCGAGTTCGTGTTTGTCAGTCATTTCTACTCCTACCGCTGTCGCTAGTTGTGCGAGTCCTTTCGCTGCCCAACCAGACAGGTCGTGAATTGAGATCTGGTTACTCGCGCCGAGTGACAAGGCACCTCTGCGGTTCGTGACTCCGCGCTTCTTCGTCAGACGGGCTTTGAGATAGAAATCCTCGGCTCGTCCCTTACCAAAAGCGTATCTCAGGTCTTTCGGCGAGTAGAACATCAAAAGTCGGATGCGGTCGTTTTCCAATCCCAATCTTTCTAGTGCGTCTTCCAGTGTTCCCTTGTCGAAATTGCCCCACGGGATCAGTTCGATTCCCGATAGAAGTGCGTACTGTTGCAGGTGAAGATAGTATTCGTGGGCGATGTATACAAGTTTTCTGCCGCTTTCTCGGTGGAAGTATTGGACGGTCAACGGAATAGATACGTCTACCTTACATTCGGATTTCTTCAAGGATATAGCCAGTTTAGACTGCCATTCCGCGTCCACTGCGATTGTGTGAGAGGTCTTATCTGCCTTCTGATCTGGATCGATTTGCAGCGGGATCTGATCGATGTAATCGTTGGTCAGTAAAGGAGAAAAGTAGTCTTGCGCGATGCCGAACATGTTATAATCCTCGTAAGATGTGCGTTGTACGTTATGCGTTGTGCGATGTGCGTGCGATTCGTAACCTGTGACGCTCTGTGCGAAATAATCTGAACCCCTGTTAGTTTGCGGCTACGGGGGTTTTTGCATTTCTGCTAAACCCGAATTCAATCATTCCTCATCTGACTCGACTGAAACTGCGCTATCGGGTGTCGTTACGCCGCGCGCTGCGAGATACATCTCAATCGCTTCATCGGCAATCTGCGATTTAATTAATTGATGCTGCTCGCTATACCAATCCAATGCGTCTAACGTCTCCTTGCGGATTGTGAAAGCGGTGCAGTAGCGAAACTTTTTCTTCTTCTTTCTCATGCAAATCTTAATATGTAATACGTTATATTTATGGTAACAAAATTGATTTGCGCAGTGCAACCGCAACCGTCACTACTCTGATCGATTTAGCATTCAATAACCAATGATTTTTGATCTTGCGATCGCATTGACTCGATCGCTGCTGTTATTGGGGAGATTTTCAACATGGAAGATGCGAAACGTATCTATCAAAGCGTCCTCACGATTAAAGGCGCACCGGTTCCTACAACCGATAGAAATGGCACTCTCAAATATGAAGTCATAGAGGTTCCATGTGCATTTCGGGGAGCTTCGAAGAAGTGGTTAACGAGTAATTTAGAACTATTTGCAAATCCATCAACGACTTGGATTGGTTATCCCAGAACCGAGCGCACCGCCCCAGGTCGACTGAAATCCTTCTTCATCATTGGAAAAATTGAAGACTCGGCGCCGTCGTTCGGTAAAGTCAATGGTGAAGTTTGCGCGGTCGGAGACGGGTTCGTGGTCATCAGAGTTAGACGCAATCCGCCGCATTCAGGTAAACCAACGACAATCTCTCTCCGTTCTGAAGGACTCAGCCGCCGATGTTTAGGGAAATGGCTTGAAGGGAATTATCAGCTTGATCCTGATGGATGCCTGCGTCTAACTGACTGGAAGTGTGAGGTACCCAAGCCGAGAAAACCGCGCCCGCGCCGCGCTCAAATATCAAAATCAACTAAATTCTCAACCAAAATTACATAAAGTTGGTTTGTTACAAAAATTGCTTGTAGGATCTCAGTGTCCCCTTAACCAGAGTGTGTAATGGCTGGAGTCCCTGAGATCGAACCTCCACGTAAACGGAAATCTAAGTCTGTTTGGTTCTGGAGAATTGCGGCTGCACTTGTAGCGTTGATTTGTGAAATTGCAGTGTCTTTAATAAAAAATCCAGGTCAAGCTCCGGTCTCGGTTCCAATTTCAGTTTCCATTTCAATTCCTCAGGTAGTCCAGCCTGTTAAAGACCCTCAGCCGATTCCTAGTGCTACCCCGGTTCCTAATCCGGTTCCTAGTGCTACCCCGGTTTCTAGTCCGGTTCCTAGTGCCCCTCAAGAGCCTGAAGGCGCGATTCCGGATTCAGACGATGTGCCAGGCTGTATGCGAGGGGAGCGCTGCTATTTAGGCAAAGTGAACCAAGTGATCAGAAATTCCCGTGGGATCTTGGTTGTAACAAATACCGGAACTTACGACCTCTACAATCACTATGGGCTTCTGAGCGGTGAGCTTAGTGAGCTTCAAGTCGGGTCTGTTGTATACGCACATAAGAAATGTTCAGGGCCTCAAAAGTTTCCCGTGTGTTAAGGTAATCACCTAAGCCAAGAGTCACGGTCCTAACAAATCGTCTACTTGGTCAAACCCGGCTCTTTACAGGTGCAGGTCGGGCTGTTCATTTACAGTTGTACCCCACCCCTACCCCTTGATACGATGGACTGGAATGGTCGAGCTTCTCAACTATCCTAAACGCGCGCCCCAACCCAGTGCCATGACAGTCAAAGAACAACTGTACAACCTAATAGATCAGTTACCGCCCGATCAACTGCCCCGCGCCCTTGAATTAATCCAGCAGCTAAACGTAAGTTCTGGCAATCGCAAGGAACGATTTACCGTCGCGCTGCAAGATTCGCTAAAGGAAAACGCAGAGTTGTATACGCGACTAGCCGATGCCTGAGTTTCTGACGCTAGAAGAAGTGATTCAGACCCATGAGGCTATCCTTGAGCAATTCGGCGGCGCATCTGGTATCCGCGATCAAGGTCTATTCGAATCCGCGCTGGCTCAACCCCAAGCAACCTTTGCCGGTGAACTTCTACATTCGACGATCTACGAGCAAGCTGCCGCCTACCTCTTCCACTTGGCGATGAATCATCCGTTCCTTGACGGTAATAAACGCACTGCCTACCTTGAACAAGTGTCTGTGCCCCGCTCTTAACCACGCCACACCCGATCTGAGTACGGCCACTAATCGATTCTACAGATTTGCAATCGCCTAACGACCTGCGCTATTAGTTGAGATAGCGCAGGTCGTTACTCAAACATAAAGTACTAAGCAAAAACCAAACCGCCGCTCACCAACAACCAGGAGGCGGCTTTTTAATGTTCATAACCTGTTAATGTTCATAACCTGAAATCTATGCTGGAATTGACCCGACAACTTCTAATTAAGACCGCTATCGAGTTTGACCGCGCCGTGGCAATTGGAAGAAAGACCTGTAAGAACCAAGTGAATGAATTACCCTGCTCGAAATGCTTGGATGACGCGCTCGATCTCGTTAGAGCCGAGTCAAACCAAGAAACCAGTTCCAAAGCTTCAGAAGTTTAGAGGCTTCGGTAACGCTAACTCACACACCCCGCGTTGATCGCACACAAATCGATTTCATTCAACCAGTACCATCGAGCCGTCCACCAAATCGGGGCGGCTTTTTTAATAGCATATGACTAAATCAGCCAGTGAAATTCTCCTCTCTCTGATCGAGCGCTACGAAGCGAAGTATGGAGCGATTCAGATTGATAAAGTGACTTCAACAGAATCGCGATCGCACTTGACTGATTCGATCCACTCCGCAAACATAACCAGCTTCTCTTCCGGCGCGGCCTCTGAAAATAATCGATTCCAATCCTCTGCAAACTCAGCCAGCGCCACTAACTTAGATCTCGATTCTTCCAAGGCGGGTTGAACTGTGCGTTCCCTGACGAGATTTTTTAATTCTTCCCGCTTCTTCTTAATGATTGGTAGTAGATCGGGGTCAGACTGAGACATCTGCTCGTACTGCTGAATTTGCGCTTTGAGTTTCAGCATCTCGGCGGTCTCTGGTATCTCAGTCTCAACGAATGTCATTCCTGTTTGAGCTAGTTCGCTTGCCCGCTCTCTCAATTTCTCAACAACAGCAGTCTCAGCCAGCGTATAAGGAGTCCCCAGGCGGTTATATCGGCCGTTGAGCCGCGTCCCATACTGCTTACCTAAATCAATAATTTCACCGCCGCAACCTGAGCCTGCTTGATGTGCCTTGCAGTAGATATTCGTGTATCGATAGCCCCGCTTTGGATCGGTTGTAGTGTTGATTCGGCAAGGGGCTCCACAGCGTCCGCAGCTTAATAAATTTGACAACGGATACAAATTAAAATTCTTTACGCTGCGGCGCTGTCTTTTATTAATCACCAGAGCCAGATCAATCTGCCGCATTTCCTCCTCGGTCAATAGAGGCGTGTGAGTGTTGAAGATAATTTCTTCATGCGGATGCGTTCCATTTTTATCGGGGTATCGAGTTTTGTAAGCGGTGTGTCCTCGCAGCGCCGGATTCAATAGCCAGACTCTAAAACCCTGCGGGGTAAATTTGACTCCTAGTTTCTCTTCGATGATCCGAGTTGCTTTATGCCCCGAACGCCCGCAGTCAAAGAAGGACTGCACCATGAATCGAGCATTCTCCCAAGTCTGGGGATTCGGTTCCGTTTGACCCGTTAATGACCGCCTGAAGCCGTACGGAGGTCGAGTCAAAACTTGACGCTGTGATCGCGCGAACTCTTTTTGATATTGAATCCGGCGACTCGTGACGCGGCTCTCCTTTTCAGCATGGACACCGCGGGTCGCAAAGTCTCCCCAATCTTCAGGGTCGCTAAAGTTAATAAACCGCCAGCGCAGAATCTCGAACAACTGACAGGATGATTTCTCAAACGTCTTGCTCAGCTTCAAGGTCATTTCCGCGTCCCGTGTGAACCGATCCTGGCGCACAACCAGAACATCGATCTCGCCGCGCTCGATCAGTTTCATTACATATAGAAAATCCTCCCGGTCATTGCGCCGCCCGCTGGCGACATCAATAAAGATTAAATTGCTTCTAAGTTCCTGGCGGGGAACCTCCTCAACATCCCAATAACGCTCTACCCAGCCGGGAATATCGTCAAAAATGGGTCTGCTCTCCCCGCCCAGTTCTCCAATCGCTTTACTTAACTGAAAAAGGTGTGACGCGATCGCTCCCTTCGTTGCCTGACTTCGTTTCGATAACCGGATATACGGTGCAATCCTCATACACACTCCCTTTTAAGGTTCCTTGTGTATTGAATTTTAGCACCTGCGGACTTGCGGAAGGAGGGACCAAGCTTTGATCTTCCGATTAGTATCGGCATTCTCGCGGCAGCAGAACAGATTCAAACCGAAACCCTAGATGAGTATTTGTTTTTA
>JACJNX010000171.1 GCA_014695255.1 Cyanobacteria bacterium FACHB-63 | reverse complement strand
GGGTGCGAAAATCTCGCACTTGCTTCAGATGCTCAATCAGGCTCATCGGCTTACTTACACGGTCACAACTGCTTCATTTTGCTTTTTCTCCCTCCAATAAACTAGCCCTGCCCTCAAACCGGCATTCTCTCGTTCAGCCCAAGCAGCTAATTGAACTCAATCAAAAAACGCTCAAACTCAAAGCAGAAGCAGTATTGAACATTTTTGGAACAGGAGGAACTTCTGCGGAGCGAGCAGAAGCGAGACCGCTATGAATCAAGTGGGCTTCGCACACCCTTGCTAACTCAATTAAGCACGTGAGAGTGCAGCCAAAATCAAAAATAAGCTCCGTTGAGAACGTTATGCCCACGAGACTCGATGAGCACCAACAGTGCCGTAAAGCGGCGTGGGTTAGCACAGCAATCTTTGTAATAGCTGCCAGATTTGGGTCTTTGAACAGGGCTTCGATACAGAAGCGAACAGCACAAGCAGAGAGTGATTGCTCCACATCAGCTTGGAGAATTAGCCTACTCAAATCAATAGTGAAGGGGCACTTGCGGATTAGTTGATGTGAGTTCAAGTATTTGAGAATACTACCCCTACGGGTACTACGCTGTCTAAGACTATTTCACAAAATGGAAATATGTGAGTTGAGCGATCAATCTAGGTGTAATTGAGATATAGATGCCGGTTAAAACACTAGCAAATTAGAAGAGGTAACCATGGCTATCAACTGGGAGAGTAGACCTGTACAAGACGTGCGGATGTTTCAGGACTCGCTCTACCGAACCGCGCCCTCTACAAGCGGAGCCGAGCCGGACGACTTCAACAAGTTGTTCTCAGAGTTATGCCCCTTCGCTCCCTGTGAAGAGCCGTACATTTCGCGGGTTGCCGAACTTGGCTCAAAGGGGGGTCTAATGGATGCCCAAGACTCTCGCGTCACCATCACCAATCCGCTCGCCGCAAACGACGAAAAGACGCCGCACCCAGATCCGACTTTGGCGGATCGCAACGTCGACAATCAGAACCCGGACATGACTGTCGGATTCACCTTCCTCGGCCAGTTCATCGATCATGACCTGACGTTCGACCCAAAGCCGATCAAGTGTGGGGAGACGACTAGCCCAAACCTGCGATCGCGATTCTTCGACTTGGATAGCGTCTATGGTCGCGGGCCGCGGGAGGACCGTCTACTTTACGACCGTGCGTCCGAATTGGACCGGGAGGCTCCGATCAAGTTCTTCGTCGATATCGACGCCCCCCGCGACCTGCCGCGGACGAGCCAGGAACGGGCTATCATCGCCGACCCGCGCAATGACGAAAACGTCATTATCTCCCAGATCCAGCTGGCGTTCCTTAAGTTCCACAACGAGGTCACCGACTACCTAGCTCTATCGCATCCATCGAAGACACCGAACGAGTTGTTCGAGCTGGCCCGCCTGGAAGTCCAACGCCACTACCAGTGGGTCGTCGTCAACCAGTTTCTGGCAGTGACCCTTGACCCGGACGTGTTCACTGACGTTCGAGATAACGGGCCGAAGTTCTACATAGGACCCCTGCGACAGAAGATCCCCCGCGAGTTTCAAGTTGCTGCCTATCGGTTCGGACACAGCCAAATCCGCCCCGGATACAAGGTGAATGTCGGGTTTGGTGCCCCCATCTTCGACGCCCGGATAGATCCACGAGAGGCGGATCCGAACGACCTCCGGGGGGGCCGCCGGGCTGTCCGCCGCTTTGTTGAGTGGGACACGTTCTTTCAGTTTGGGACCAAGGAGATCGACCCGAATACAGGGGCCGTTCGGGACAAGGTCAAGAAGAACAAGCGGATCGACCCGTTTATCTCCTCGCCGATGTTCGACCTGCCAGTTGGTCCGGGACTGGTTGCCCCGAGCGACTCCCGCGTGTCGCTCGCAGAGAGGAATTTGGAGCGGCACCTCCAGCATGGTCTTGCGTCCGGACAAGACATTGCCAAGGCGTTCGGTTATACCCCACTGACGGCAACTGAGTTAGAGGAACTCAAGGATCTTGAGTTCGACATCAGCACGCCGCTCTGGTACTACGTGTTGAAGGAAGCCTTGCTCCAGCAGGGTGGGCAACGGCTTGGGCAGGTTGGTAGCCGGATCGTCGCCGAGGTGTTTTTCGGACTGCTAGAAGACACACCGGGGTCATACCTCAAAGAGCCGGGTTGGAAGCCAACGCTGCCGCGGCGGGACGGAACCATCAGCGATTTTACGATGACCGATCTACTAACCTTTGCCGGAGTGGCGTAACGCGTTTCTCAAGGTGACCAGGTCCTGGTGCCCTTTATAGCTATCAGCCACCAAGGTGGCTGATAGCTATAAATTCTGCCTTCGATCTCAGCCTAGCAATTCAAATACAGCGGATGCTTGTAATCCACTGGTGCTGAGTTCAAGGTTATCTACCGCTACTGATTTACGCTGTTAGCACTAAATTCACTTTTCCAAATCTGGGTTCACTGCCGCACCCCGCAGGCGATCTCTCCGGATCAAGCGAACTTCGCATGCCCCTATCATCACGATTGAGAACATGTGCGTAGATTTCATCAGTCGAAACCGTCTCGCAGTACAGCTAAAATCTTACAAATTTAACGAGAGCCCTGCTGTCTCAACAGCTTTTGAACTTCTAAACCTGGCTGATAGTTGACACCAAACGATGAGCGATCGCTCTTGCTTCTAACAACTGCTAGAACCTGCTAGAACCGCTTGCGGATATCTTAGGAAAAAGCATTTAGTGAGACTAGGGATCGAACTTGGGGAAAGCTTTAATGCAGTTGCTCATACAGATTAGCAGCAAGCGGTGTTTCATAGGTGGGCACTGCTTTTTATTTCTTCGTCCTAAATTGTTAGATCAGATTTGGGAAGACTTTAAGGGGTGTTTTGTAGCTGCACGAATTTTTAGCAGTGATTCGCCGTACGATCTAGACCATCAACACCGCGCTTTCCTTGCAATAACAGAGATTTTTCATGCTAAGAGATTAAGGGGATGTTCATGAGCCATCCGTGTGAAAAGAGCACCATGAGCAGTACAAGCGTTGCAATACCAAGCGCCAGAACAAGTAGGCTGCCCCAACTCGTTGAATCAGAAGTAAATTTTTGTTTGAAATTTTCAAGCCGATTAGAAGTTGCCATCTGAGCCTCCTGATAGGTCTAAGAATGGAGAACGAGCTAAACCAGGACGAACTAAACCAGGACGAACAATACGAGATCGCCCCTATGCTATGAAGGAGCTGAGGATCTAAAAACTGCTGACCAAGACAACAAAGGTAACAAGACAGAATAGCCCTATCAACACTGCGAAGATAGTTGCATAAGGTGCACGGTTAGTCTGGCTTAGATACTGATTAACCCTCTCGTCCTTTTCTTCAGGATGCCAAGTCATAGGTTTCATAATCTACACCTCTCTGAATGCTCTGAGTGTGCCATTTCATCGCTACTCTCAGTTTAAATCGCTTTTTCATCCTGCTTAAAAAGTCGCGAGAATCTTTATTCTTGCTCTTAGAAATTAAGATGAGCTGCTTCCCTACTTTAGAGAAGCAGCTCATCCTAGCGGACATTTGAGTTTGAAGCAGGAAGCCTCAGCGTCGCAAGAACGCTGAGGCTTCTATTGATCGCAATCTAGAGTCAAGTGACCGGCAGTTGGTCGATTATGGTCTAGGTACCACGTCCTTGTGGTAGTTGCTTCCTCTGAAGGAGAACACCGTATTAGCCCAACATAGGTTCACACCCCAAACCCGCTTACAGCCGACTACCGAGTCATTCTCGACTGTGTTTGTCAGGGTTACGGGCTGATTCAGTTGAATCACGTCGTTTGCCTGACAGTTCGTAAACTTCCACTGATAGCGATCGTCTGCAAGCTGAGTGCGGCTTGAGAGATTGATGCCTGTAGTTTGCTTCTCGTAGATTATCCATTCCTTTTCAACGAAAAGTGCGAAAGGCTCACCGCATTTAATTGCACCACTGCCGGGACTCTTGCGCTTCAGCTTCATCCCTTGGTTGGGTGACTTGTCCCACCCCAGGTTTGCGCCTCGACGGTCCTGATAGCCTAAATAGCCTTTCTGATCGAGGTTATATAAACTATAGTTCTGCCCCTCCACGATGCCAGTACCGCTGCCTTCGACCTTCCAGCCCTGCATTTCTTTCGCTAGCGCCAGTTCTGTTGAAAGCAGGACTGTAGCAAGACCCATAAATGCAAAAAATTTCATTAGGTTTTGATTTGATATTAAAGCCATAATCTTCTAAGCCTCCTATAAATAACAACTTCAATATGGCAAGCTCCTTTAAACCTACGCAGTACCCTCACGGGTACTTTTGACAGAACTTCAGTTAAAAGTTAGTCACCACAAATTTGCCTCTTGATTAACTGCCGCACACAGCAGAAGTTCGATCGCGCAGGATGCCTTGGAGCAAGCTAGGAGAGTTGAAGATTCAGTTGGCTAGAAATTAACACAACAATGCCTTTCTTCCGCAACTCACCTAACGCTTTGTACAAATCTCCCTCATCCAACTCCCAACGATCACAAAAAGCAAGCACACCGATCGCAGGAGTTAACTTACCCGGATAGTCCACTTGCAAGGCAAAAAAGACATAATCGCGAGCACTAGTGAGAAGTCTAAGACCGCGGATCCATAACAGCTCATCTCGGTCCAGTAAGTAAGCTGAGTCATAAGTTTGTAGTACATAAGTACGAACAACCTACATGAAGTACTTTCTGATGGCAATGCAAAAGAAGGTAGATTTGATCCCAATTTGTTGCAAATCTAAGCAACTTCTGGGTAGCAACTCAACTGGATGAGGGGCAAAGCGTGCAACTTGGATTATTTGATGAGCAATTGAGAACAAAGCTGATCTTTGATTTTCCAGCAAAACGATTGGTAAAGACAATTACCAACCCAGTCCAAAGACAGAACAGTATCCAATACAGAGAAACTTCTACATACCAAGGTATGTAGAAGTTTCTAGGCTTTCAAATCTTAGGTTTCTCTCTGGATTCTACTCAGTTATTATCTACTCAGTTATTGATGAAGATTTCTCACGGAGATTCTCTAGGGAATCCTCGTTGAATTGATTTTCTTCCTGATCCCGCTGCCTGAATTTAAGAACCACCTCAGTAAAGACTTCAGAGGCAGAAGCCTCAGCAATGCAATTGAGAGTAAGTGCCGTCTTACACTTCATTTTGTCTCTCAAGGTGTGTAATTCCTTGCTCTGCTTATGTTTCACGGATTCTGTGGGATCAGAACCTGCTGCTGGAGGATCGATGGGATCGCTTGCTACTACTGCTGTTACAGGCTCTGTTGAGGGGGCGAGGTTCTGGTGCTCGGGATGCCACAGTTCTCGGTAGCGGTAGAGCGTCTGCACGCTGGTACGTGCCTCCCGGATGAGCAGTCGTATTCGGCTGGTAATGTCACTAG
>JACJNX010000170.1 GCA_014695255.1 Cyanobacteria bacterium FACHB-63 | reverse complement strand
CCATGTGCCCCAAGCTATCGTTAATTACCTTAAAGCGATCGAGATCGATAAACAGAACTGCAAAACAGTAATCCGCATGGCGTTTAGACAACTGAATTGCATGTCCTAAGCGATCCATAAACAAGATGCGATTGGCTAGACCGGTCAAAGAATCGTGTAAAGCATCATGTAAGAGCTGTTCTTCTGCTTGCTTCCGCTCGGTAATATCGGTCTGAGAACCGACCATTCGATACGCTTTGCCGTTCTCATCCCGGACGACAAAGCCGCGACTGAGTATCCAAAGATATCGCCCATCTTTGTGCAACAGGCGATGTTCACTCTCAAACTGCGTTGTGATTCCCTCAATACAAGCCGCAATCTCTTGATGCACTTTCACCGTCTCTTCAGGATGAATCCGATTCAGCCATTCATCAGGATGATTCGCAATTTCGCTGTCCTCATACCCCAGCATCGATTTCCAACGCGATGAGAAAAAGACTTGGTTCAGTGTTAGATTCCAATCCCATAATCCATCGTGCGTACCCTGAATTGCTAAAGTATAACGCTCTTCACTTTCGCGCAATGCCGATTCGACCAGTTTATTTTCTGTAATATCTGAAACAGAGCCCTCATAGTAAAGCACTTGATTGTTAGCATCCCGCACGACTCGAGCGGTCTCCGAAATCCAGATCACGCGACCATCCTTACGATAGACTTGGGACTCAAATTTCGTGATTGCATTCTGCTGCTGCAATAGAGTGACAAACTCTTTGCGACGATTCCGATCTACGTATAGTTGATGTTCAATGTTGGTTAAAGCAATGAGCAATTCTTTGGGTGAGTCATAACCATAAATGTGAGCCAGAGCGGGATTCGCACTGAGATAGCGTCCATCTGGAGTAGATTGAAACAGTCCAGTGATCGCATTCTCAAAAATGCTGTGGTATTTTTCCTCAACTTGCCGCAAGGCTGCCTCAGCTTGTTGACGTTTCGTGAGAAATAAGGCTAACCGTTGCACTAGTAGAAGAATGATGCCGCCACCGACGAGCCCAACAATGAGTAGAGAAATCGTGAGATAGTTTAAGCTTTTCTTACCTTGGTGGTAAATCTCGCGAGAAGTATCGACTCGCAATAGTAGCGCCGGTTGACGGTAGAGATCACTTAGCAGAACGTATCCCTCAATCGTTTGTTCGCTCACAGGGCGGACTAGCATTGGGGAGCGAGTTGTTAAAGCAGGACGCACTGCTTCAAAATCTTTAGAAAGGTTGCCTTGAAGCGGCTGGACAGTAAGCTGCGATCTCGTTACCTCAGAGAGCCGCTGAATCGCATTGGCATCTAAATAACGACCAAAAATTAGCACTCCTCGGATCGGTCCTTTACTCTCACTCGTCAGAATGGGTCTAGATGCGATTAACATCGGACCGGATGGCAATAATATAATTCCTGCCAAGTTGTTACCGCGAAGGGGTTGCTGAAGCAGTGGATCTTCAGCTGCAAGGTGTTCTAAAACTTCGGGTAGAATGGGCAGCTTGCGTTTGTGTTGTTGATCGAATCCCGTTCCGAAAATGACTCGCCCTGAGGGTTGAACAAACAGCACTAAATCTACCTTCAAATTTGCCAGTGCTTCTGGAACCAGGTTGGATTTGATGTAGTTGAGGTTGCCATCTTGAACGAAGGTATAGGTATCATCCCAGGAAGACCAGTCTGCAAAACGGCTGCTGAAGTTCTCTTGAGTTTGAGTAAAGACACTTAGAACGCCCTGGATAGACTGACGCGTACTCCGAGTTTCTGCATCGCGAACTTGACGCATCAAAATGGTTGATGAGAGAGTGTACACGGTACTCAATAACCCGAGAAAGGTAATGCCCACAACGAGTAATGTCTTCTTAGGAGTGATCATATCTTTGCTTTCATCTCGGCGTTAACCCGTTCCACAGAAGTGCTCAGGGATTTTCTACTTGCAATACATTAAGATTCCCCAAGCGTGCTGCCTCGCAACCACGATTAGTTCACTCAAATTAAGCAGAGGCTGCATTACGCCATGCCATTGTTAAAGCCCTATGAATTAGAAGTCGCTAAATTAGAATCCCAACGGAGTGTGAGAATTATGAAGTAGCGACCCACCTTGTTTTACCCAGTTTTTCTCGTAGATACAAAATTAATTTGGAAAATAGAGCTGGTGATTGAGGCGATTCGAGAGAAAGGGCTAGGGCAGCTAAGATTTTAGACAGATGAGTATTGTGTACTTGAGATGAGCAGAATGTATAATACAATCGTGCTACAAGGCTGGACTAATTCTGGACTGACGGGCATACTACAACGGGATTAAAACCTGCATTCTCTCGTTCATTCCAATGCCGTCATTCAATCCAACTTATCATCGCTCAATTCCAAGCTATAGAAGGGATTGAGTCATTCTGATTGAGCTTGGACTTCTGCGGACCCCGCAGGCGATCGCACCTCAAGGATCAAGCGGACTTCGCATGCCCCTATCATCACTATTGAGAACATGTGCGTAGATTTCATCAGTCGAAACCGTCTCGCAGTGCAGCTAAAATCTTACAAATTTAACGGGAGCCTTGCTGTCTTAACAGCTTTTGAACTTCTGAACCTGGCTGATAGTTAACGCCAAAGGGTGAGCGATCGCTGTCATTTAAAATTTCAGGTGTCACTAAAATAACTACTTCCCGGCGTTCAGTCGTAGTTGCCCGACGCTGAAATAATCGACCCAGTAAAGGAAGATCACCTAAGATGGGCACTTTTGTTACATTGGACTGGACTTGATCTTGGATAATGCCAGTCAGAATTAAGGTTTGCTCATTTCGCAATCGGATGCGACCCGTTTCCAGGCGGCGCTGGAGGAGCAGTCTAGCTTGAGAACCTTGATCTTCAAACACGGCACCGGAAGGAGCACTAATCTCTGGCGAAATATTGAGCGTTATATATCCCTGTGGATCAATACGATCAACCGTGACGTTTACAATGACACCCGCTGGTCGAATAATTGGACGACGTCTTAGCGGCGTGACGGTGCCAGTCGTACCCAGAAATCGAGTATCTTCAATTGTTTCAAAACCCGAAAAAATTTCTTGGGTTAGATTGACTTGTGCTGAACTCCCTTCTTGAACCACCAGCGTGGGATTCGTCAGAATTTTAGCAGACTGATTCTGAATGGAAGCAAGCAAATTTAGTAAGAAGTTGCGAGCTAGGGGAACAGCCGCGCCAGTGCCTGTAGCGGTTCTGCCAAAGTTAGCAAAAAATGAGCCTGCCGTATTAAACCCCAGCCCGATAGTGTTGCTCGCTTGATACTGCAAATCAGCATTCGAGTTGCTACTTTTGATCAGATCTACATCAATAATCTTGATGTTAATGGCTACTTGTTTGGTTAACACATCTAGCTGCTTTAACTTCAAGGTCGCTATCTCAACCAAGCGTCGCGAGCCGATTAAGGTCACTGTGTTGGTGCGCGGTTCAGCAATCACTTCTAATCCATTGAGTAGGCTAGAACTAGACCTACTAGAAGGTAGTTTAGAGAAGTCGGGCGGCAAAGCTGACTGAGAAGAACCAGAACTTGAAGATTGAGCTGAGAACTGGTTAGAGGAAGAAATAAAAGTACTTGTAGAGGCAGCATTAAAAGTATTAGCTGGTTTGTTATTAACACCACCATTCGCTCCAAGCAGCTCTAGAAATTCTTTTGCTCCTTGGTATCGAACATTTTCTGCCGTCGTGGTTGCTCGCTTAATCGAGGTTTGTGCTGTTGCTGCCGAGGCTCTGACATCAAACCCGTTAAAACTGCTTGAGCCGGTACCAAAACTGCTACCTGTACTCGATCCGCTGACTGTTCCTCCTGTTTCTGCCAAGCTAGTTAGATTTTGAGTCACAACTGCATCAGAGGTTGCTTTAACCTGGTTCAGCTGGTAAGTTCTCATAAGCTGAGTTTGCGCATCATCCAGGTAAACATCTGCATAGTTAGAGTCTACTACTGAACCAGCCGTTCCCTGAGATATGGAGGATAAGGGAGCATTCGAGCCGGATGATAATTCGGAGAATGGAGAAGAGCTAACCTCTGATGGTTGAATAGAACTGGAAGTAACAGAAGATGTTGAGCGATCTAGCGTTGAAGCTGGGCGATCAGGAGCCCGAGAAAGAACATTATTGGAATTTAATGCAGCAGGTTTCTGCATAGGGTCCGACACAACCGTCTTCTGCAACTTGGATGCAAAACTTAAGGTAATACTCTTGCTATCCTGCCGAACAACTCGTTCAACGAGCGAAGCATGAGTACCGTTAACGATGACCGAAACATGATTTGGCTCAAACTGCCCCACAAGTATCGATGTAATCTCAGGTGTAGGATTCTCTTGACGCCATGCATTGCCTTGAGGTAAGCGAAGCTGCGTGTTCAAAAAATTCATCGTGAGCGTATTTTCACGACTTGCACTTGAACGTTGCATCTGAGAATTGCCCTGCACCTCGAAAGTGACTTCTAGCCCTGTCTGAACTACTTGAAGTTGAATTCCCGTAATTGCTGTTTTGATCTCGGTTGCCACAGCACTCTGTGCGAGACCTGCAGAAGCGCTAACTCCCATCAGCACTAGGCTAATTGAACGATGCATTGTTTTACAACTCTATATTTTGAAACCTTAAAGAAAGGCATTGGGCAGATGCTTCTCTTTAAGGTTTTAGATAAAACTGTCAAAAGTTAACGATTGTCAGGCAATAGGGTAGTAAAGCTAGACAGGGCGGCTAGTCATTACTTCCCCACGCAGAGACTAGCAATTTATGAAAAACTAGAGAAACATTTGGGTTGAGATACTCTAGACAAAAGTTCCTCTATTCCTCCACTTAACCTCTCGATGCCGCCCACGGACCCCAGATCGCAAGGGTGATTCCAGGAGACTGGATATTCACAAACATGGTCTGACCATTTGGCGAGAAGCAGGCACCTGCATATTCACTGTCGTTGATGTTATTCTTGGCAAACTGATACAGTTCGCCTGCTTGATTAACGCCAACCACATAGTTGTCAACGTCACCGTCTTCACACAGAAAGAGGTGCCCAAATGGAGCAACCGTGATGTTGTCCGGGAAATCTAGCACACCCTGCCCTGGGGATTCTACGCCTAAAATCAGTTTTTCATTTCTAGGATCATAGGCAAAAACTTGCCCAAAGCCAGCATCGCCACCGTTGGTGCAGGTAAAGTAAACAACACCATTTCCATACCAGGCGCCTTCACCCCGTGCAAAGACTGCTGCACCTTTGGCTTGTGCTTGAGCCCGCACTGAACTAGCAAAATCATTAGTATCAGGATCAACGTTGTCGATCGTGACCCAACTGGTTGACAAGGGAACATTCTTAAAGCCGAGATAGCCCTTACGAGTATCGGCAGGTGCTCCCTGAACAACAAGCGCCTCAAGCGTGCCACCACTCTGCAAGTTACCAGGCTGGTTCGGGCGGAAGCGATAGAAACAGCTATTGCTTTCGTCCTCAGTTTGATAAACCCAACCAGTAGCCGGATCAACAGCTACGGCTTCATGATTGAAGCGACCCATAGCAACTAGAGGAACAGGGTCGGCAACAACAATATCAGCTGTTACCGGAACTTCAAAGTTATAGCCATGCTTCTTGGTCGCACCACGTGTGCCAGGGAGGTCCAAGTTTTCTTCACAGCTGACCCAAGAGCCCCAAGGAGTAGGACCACCAGCACAATTGCGGATCGTACCCCCTAAAGAGCCAAACTGTCTTAGGACTTGACGGTTAGCACCTATAACTAATGTCGTCGTACCACCACCGACTTGGTCGTATAGTTTGGGTACTCTAACTGACCGAGAGGAGTTGGGATTCAGTTCGTGATTTCGCACCAAGATAGTGGTGTTGTTGGGTCCGGGGAAAGCTGCCATGCCATCATGATTGCTTGGTACTGGGCTGCCGTCATCCATCGGCTGACCTGTGATCG
This sequence comes from Cyanobacteria bacterium FACHB-63, assembly GCA_014695255.1. Taxonomy (GTDB): domain Bacteria; phylum Cyanobacteriota; class Cyanobacteriia; order Leptolyngbyales; family Leptolyngbyaceae; genus Leptolyngbya. Next base: position 8,447 of record JACJNX010000170.1, on the reverse strand, counting down.
AGATCGCCGTGTAATTAAAGCCGTTAGGCAATTGCAAGATGGGAGTGCTACCTAGATCAATTCCACCAACAACGACACCCCTGAGGTCACTGGCATTAGTAGGCATTTGAGGCGATAGGGGACCGTAGCCAGTCCCACGAATACCTTGACCCTTTGCAACCCTTGCATAAAGAGCCTCTAGAGGAGAAATCATTGTGACACCGGCAGCAGTTGTGCCAGCTAATGTCAAAAACCGACGCCGAGAGACGCTCATATATCCGTGAAATCCTACTAAATACGGATGTCAGTGTACTGAACTACGATCAAGCCCAAGCTAACGTTGGTTTAAGGTTTGATTATTTAAGTATTGGTTAAATAACAGAGGTTGTAAAATATACTAAATTGTGCAGAAGGGTTATTGCTAACGTGAGTTCGACAAATTAGAAGATAGCGGGAGGTAGAGCAGTCAAGCCTTTGGGCTGCAAGTCAAGTGAAGGTAACTTCGGTTGATATGGGTAGACAATTAGTCATATCAACAGGTTGACTAGGAGGTTCCAGCCACTGCGATGGTGCGAATGTTCGAGCTGACAAATGTTCTTCAGTATTAGACGAACTATTTTGCTGGCAACCTGAAAGAAAGCAGATTTCTTTGTCGCGCTAGGACTGCTGCCGCATCCCGCAGAAGTTTTAGGCTTAGAACTCATACATCTGTTACATGCTCCCTAAGTGAAAGTAGGAACAGATTAGGAAAGTTAACCCTCGACCTAGCGAACCTGCTTCGTTCATGATAGAAGCAGATTCAAAGCCGCTAGCCATGCCTATTCACACAAGTTCGGGCTCTTTTCTGATTTTGGTGATGTGGAGCATGATCAACGCCAAGTGCGAATAGAATTGCAGATCGAGCCAATAAGAGGCTTGAGGTTCAGGCGCGTTGATCAACCTCGATCACCAAAATCAGGAAAGAGCTTTAAGTCATTGACGCGAGACAACCGCAGAAACAAACATCATTTCGGCGGCGAAACCCGGTTCCAGAGTTCGTCGAACACCCTAGTATCAAAGAACGCTGTTGCCTTGACGACCCTCCCGCCTTTCATCGTGAAGTACCAGGTGTAGGTGTTGCGGTACGGCAAGCCATCAAGCGCCGTCGTAGTCCCGTCAAAGAAGATGATCACCGTGTCGGCATCGGCGTAGAGTCCGCGCACGGTCGGGACGAGTGGGCTTTTCACCCGCTGGTTGAACGGAGTGATGACCTCATCGATGAATTGCTGCTTGCTGCGATAGGTCTTCGAGAGCGGCGAAGAGCCGACGATCGTCCACTCGGCTTCTGGCAGCAGCAGGTCGAAGGGGCTGCCTTGTCCGGTTCGCCATTTGTCGAAGGCAGCCTGAACAATAGTGCGATTTGATTCGGTTACGGTTTGTTTGGAATCCGTGGCAATGACGGTTGGTTCGGGTTCAGCGGCGATTGCCATCCGGTTGCAGCCGACCCAACCAACCGTAAGCAGGGCGAGCAAAATCATCGGGAGCTTTGAGTAATTCAACATTTTCCACCTCAGGTGTACTGAATAACAAAAAATCATTGACGTCGCAAAACAAGGCTTCGAGGCAGGCATGGGGTGGTGAGATGCGTTGAGAATTAAGCACATTCAACCCGATCTGCTCCACCCCTCCTGATTCCGAACTCACATTAATGGGGTGCAGGTTCAGTCGCAGCGTTGGAAGCTGGAGCCTCAACAGACAGGGGCGCTCCCACGATCCAGGTGTCGTGCTGGCGTGCCAGGTCGGTCCAACCTGCGGGTGGCGTTTGACCGATTTGAGGGAAGAATTCGTCGAGTCCACCCGGGACGTAGGTGCCGAGTAACCGCGCCCTGCCGGGTCCAAGATTGAGCCATCCATGCACCGTGTTCCGGGGCACTACAACCGATCTTCCGGGTCCGACCTCAAACTCTTCACCCTCGACGTGAAAGCGAAATCTGCCTTCCAGGACTTCAAAGATCTCTTCCCGGTCTTTGTGATAGTGAAGGGGGGGACCTGAGAACGCTGGAGTATCCACTTCAATAATGGTGAAAGCTCCATTGACCTCTTTGCTGTGAACGCGAATCGCCATCTGCTCGTCGAGCATCGTATCAAACCAATCGAGGTCCTCGTTCCGTCCGATAATTGCAACTTTGCTTGGGTTGAATTCAGTACTCATTGTTTTACCACCTATGAGATGAAGGGTTTGCTAAGTTTGTGAGTGTGGCTGCCGCTCCTATTAGTAGTCCGTCGATTCAGCCAGGGCACGCCATTGTGCCGTTTCTTGCTCGACGTAGGCGTTCTTCTGGGCAATGGCTCGCAGGGTATCGGTTCCGAGCGGCAACCGGAGCGGGGGCGTTTCTGCATTCGCGAGCTGAAGCATCGCTTGGGCAAGCTTGACCGGGTCTCCCGGTTGTTGATGGCTCAGGTCAGCGGCAATTTGACGCACTTTACCGACCGTCTCTGCATAATCGGGAATTTCCATTGCCGTGCGCTGGAGCGAGCTGCCATCGAGAAAGTTGGTGCGGAAGTAGCCCGGCTCAACCACCGTTGCATGGATACCCAGCGGCGCCAACTCATCATGCAGCGCTTCGGTAATGCCTTCAACGGCGAACTTGGTGGAGGAGTAGATGCCCCAGCCTGGCGTGGAGCGATAGCCGCCGATCGACGAGAGGTTGATGATGTGTCCTGAGCGGCGCTGACGCATACTGGGTAATACGGCACGGGTCATATTCAACAGCCCGAAGACATTGGTACGATAGACCCGCTCAACTTCTTGGGCACTGGTTTCTTCGACACCACCGAGAATGCCGAATCCGGCATTGTTGACTAACACATCGATCTGCCCGAAGCGTTCGAGTCCTGCTGCCACTGCTGCTTGTACCTGAGCTTCATCGGTAATATCCAAACTCAGTGTCAACACATTGGGGTTCGACTCAAACTGGTGTAAGTCGGTCTTTCTACGGGCAGTTGCAACTAATTGATCCCCGGCTGCTAAAACAGCTTTCGCGATTTCGGCTCCAATTCCACGAGAAGCACCTGTAATGAACCATGTTTTCTGAGTCATTTGTCTATCTCCTTTATTGCCTTATCTTTTCATTGCCTTTCTGGCATGGCATCATCATAGGCTTTGGGCAAAAGGTTCTGAATACACAAACTTTGCAAGTTATTGCCTAGTTTTCTCAAGCAGCAGAACGGTGCTCAAAAGAATCTTCTACAATAGGCATAGTAAACCGATGAAAGAGATGTCTCGCAACACGTCACTAAGCATTACGAGGACCTGGTATGGCAGATGAAGCCCTGAAGCGCAAGACGACGATCAATGCCTGTCAAGCACTGGCGGAATTAGTGTCCCGCCACACCGATGGCAGGGGGAACGGCACCCATGCAACGGCGATCCCGCAATTAGAATTGATGCGAGAATCAGCGGCTCCTACCACCCTTCGCGCAGTGTATGAACCGACGCTTTGCATCGTGGTTCAGGGTCAAAAAGAAACCTTACTGGGGCAGGACACTTATCAGTATGGTGCAGCTCAATATCTTGTCCTCACAGTCGATCTGCCGCTTAGTGGATGCATTGTTGAGGCGACACTCGACCAGCCGTATCTCTGCTTTAAGCTGAGCCTGGATGCGACTGGGCTTTGGGAGATTATCGACCAACTCCAGCGCAGTCCAGATAAGCAGGAAAGTTCAGTCAGAGGCTTATTCGTCAGCGATGCAGATATGCCGTTGATTGAGTGTGCCACTCGACTCACCCGGCTTTTGGATACGCCTCAGGACATTCCATTCTTAGCCCCGATGATGATTCGCGAACTCTACTACCGTCTGTTGATGGGCGACCAGAACGAAGCGGTGCGGCAGATTGCGACCTCAGGCAGCCACATGCGGCGCATTGCAGCGGTGATTAACCAGATCAAAGCTGAGTTTACCAAGTCGTTGAGCATGGATGAATTGGCACAGCAAGCGAGGATGTCTTCTGCATCCTTTCATCGTCACTTTAAGGCAGTGACCTCGATGAGTCCATTGCAATATCAAAAGCAGTTGCGGTTATTGGAAGCCCGTCGGTTGATGCTGGCGGAAAGTGCAGATGCAACTCAGGCGGCGTATCAGGTGGGTTATGAGAGTCCTTCTCAGTTCAGTCGTGAATACTCCCGCATGTTTGGCGCGCCACCAATGAAAGACGTTGAGCGGTTACGGGTTGCCTGAGAAGTCACGGTTGAGCGATCTCTAAGATCTTTGCATCCTTCTACGAGAGTTGAAGGTTCAGCTGGCTCGAAATCGACACAACAATGCCCTTCTTCCGCAACTCACCTAACGCTTTGTACAAATCCCCCTCATCCAACTTCCAACGTGCAGCGTAGCTGATCCCTTCGGGCGCGCAGAAGGCAAGCACATCGATCTTAGGAGTTAACTTTCCGGGGTAATCAATCTGCAAGGCAAAAAAGACATAATCACGTTAGCTTCGCTTCACAGAGTGTTCGCTCGTCACTAGCTTGAGACTGCGAATCCGTAGAAGCTCGTCTCGATCCAGTGAATAGCTAACAGCGGGGGCAGAATCGGGTTCATCTAACGAAGTATGCTCAAGAGTTGTATTGCATGAGTTTGGGCATGCTCTTGGATTTACTAGCGGCGGGTGAGGCGGAGCATTCGACTGCTTAAATTGTGGGTCGTGACGAAGCTTAAAGTTTGCTTGTGGAGCGATAAAATTCAAGGGTCAGACTCTGAAGTATCGTCAAATCATTGAGCTTACAAAATGAGCACAGCGAAAGACCACTATGATCAGCAGCTTGCCTCGATCTACAGTTGGATGGCAGGCACTCCCGAAGACACCATCCGACGCAATCATGACCTTTTCCGCCAATTTGAAGTTAATTTATCAAGGGGTTTAGCCATCGATTTAGGAGCCGGGTCGGGATTTCAATCCATTCCACTGGCAGAATTAGGATTCTCAGTCATTGCAGTCGATTTCTGTGAGACACTGCTGTCTGAATTGCGAGATCGCGCAGGTAATCTTCCCATCCGCACAATTCACGATAACATTCTTAATTTCCCTAAATATGTTGAGGAGCAGGCGCAAGTCATTGTTTGCATGGGTGATACACTGACGCATCTAGAGTCGTTGGATTCAGTCCAGTCTCTGCTACTAAGTGTCAAGGGTGAGTTGGCAACCAATGGGAAATTTATTTTGACCTTCCGCGATTATGTTTCTATTGAACCGCAGGGCACTCAGCGTTTTATCCCTGTCCAAAGCGATGAGTTTACTATCCTCACCTGTTTTCTCGAATACCGTGAGGACGTTGTAGAAGTTTACGATCTGATTCATCGAAAAGAAGGCAACCGTTGGATACTTAGTACCAGTTCTTACCCGAAATTACGAATTGATCGGAATTGGATTTGCGATCTGCTTCAAAAGTCAGGATTTGAAGTAGTTCAAAACACAGTGACCAATGGAATGATTTGTATGGTTGCCGAAAAGCTCTAGCCTGACTCACGCAGTCGAATATCGCGCTGCACCAGAACGTACAGCAGGGTTGGGTGAGTCGCAAAGGTGATTTGCATCCGGTGGGCGTGCACGTTAAAGCTATATTTTTGAGTTCTGGTGAGCTGCCGCACAGCAGAAGTCCCGGTCCTAGAACTCATGCAGCTGCTACATGCTACCTAAGTGAAAGTAGGAACAAATTGGGTAAGTTAACCCTAGCCCTAGAGAACCTGCTTCGGTCATGATAGGAGCATATTCAAAACCGCTAGCTCCTCTATTCACGCTGGCATTTATTAGAAGAAGCCCTAGGCAATTGCCTAGGGCTTATCAGTTGTTGCATCAAGATCAGATGCTCGTTTTGCTCAGTTGCCACAATCGGCAGAAAGTCGAGATGCAGAGCGCTTTGGGTCCCTTTAGGAGAGTTGAAGGTTCAGCTGGCTCAAAATCGACACAACAATCCCCTTCTTCCGCAAATCGCCTAACGCTTTGTACAGATCCCCCTCATCCAACTTCCATCGATCGCAGAAAGCAGCCACATCGATCGCAGGAGTTAGCTTCCCGAGGTAATCAATTTGCAATGCGAAGAAGACATGATCACGATCGCTCGTCGCAAGCTTGAGACTCCGAATCCGTAAGAGTTCGTCTCGATCAAGTGAAGGCGGACAGCTTCGCAACATCTCGACCGATGGGAACTGTATTCCACAAAACGCATGTGGATTTACATAACCAGTTCCTCACCTCCCCTCCTCTTTTTCTTTCGTCTCCTCTTTCCGCTCCATCCGTTCCTTAACCTCAGATGTCGTGACCTGAAAAAGGAAAACTCCATTTCCTACAGGCTCTAGAACTTCTGGGTTGCCAAATCCACAGCTCACACAGAGAGCTATGGATGCGCTAGCAATCACTAGTGTTGAATGCAGTGCTCTCACATATTTAAGGGAAGAACTTTTCATTAGAACTCCTTAGACTGCGTGTGTTTTTAAGGTGTTAGCGATACAGCCCGATTCGGATATACCGGTAACTAAGGCAGCCTATGGAATTGAATTGGTATATGCGTACTGCACTTCAGCTTCATAAGAAGTAAAGCAGTATTGGAGGGAATTTGTGAATAACTAAAGAACCACTCACCGCATGGCATGACCCGGAGACGAAGTAAGAGCCGTCATTAACAGTCATTACTAATTTCTGGAAGGGTTCAACCTTTCCCACTCTCTTTTGCAAAATTCCAAAAGCTTAAGGTTTCGATATTTCAGTGGCGATTCAGAAGAGCATGATTCAGTTAGTCGGGGTTTAAGCCCCGATTAGTGTCTCGATCGCGCGATCGCGGAGGCATTTTGTACGCAGTTCGCACCCCAAAAATAGTCGTTGAAAACTACCCTTTTCATAAGTAAAGCGGAAATCTGAGAACCAGAACTCGACATCATCTACTCAAAAAGCCAACCTGTTTCAGGTCAATTCTTAGGTCGTTTCCTGTGCGTCGAATCACGTCGTTTTTTTTGTGTGGCTGGTTGAAGAGCGATCGGCCATTAGCAGTCATTACCGATTTCTGGAAGGGTTCAACCTTTCCCACTCTCTTTTGCAGAATCCCAAAAGCTTAAGCTTTTGATATTTGGTTGGTGATTCAGGCGATCGCGAATTACTCATAACGTTACGAGTAATTCGCGTCACAGCTAGTTTTGGTGCTTATCATCGTTGAGCCGCTTCTCCACGCGCTGCCCAACAGCGTGTAGAACATCTACGACACCCCTGGCAGCGAGAAGCTGGGAAGAATCGCCCAAATGCAAAGTGGCACATAATGTCAGAACAACTGAGCCAAAATACAACGAGTCGTTTGCGACTTTGATGAACTTTATCTTGCTTGGCATCTCTTTGCTTTCCAAACTTGTCACTACTAACTTGTTGAGTAGTAGATTCGTGGTCATTCAGAAGTTAGCTGGAGAAGCCATCGATATTGTGTTCAATCGTAGAAACGATCCAAATAAGACATAAAAACTCCAAACGAAACATAGAAACATAGAAAGATGGAAAAACAGCAATCCATCTTTATGTCTTCCGGCGGGGGTCACATAAAGGAAGACCGCTCGCCGCGTGGCAGGTTCTCTGGGGGATTTTGTCTGAGCCTCCTCAGTAAAACGCCGTGTAACTTAAAAGCATTAGAAGCTGAAATAGCTTCTGTAGAACGTTTTGAGACGGTAGAGCAATTTACTGATCCGATAAAGCGTCCGATAAATTAGCACACCCTAGGTCACTCAACTTCGACGAAGTCGTGTAGTGCCTTGCCCTGCTTGAAGAAGAGCCCGAATGACAACCTCCTATCAGACGTCCGACAAGCGTCCGATAGGAGAAATTTCTTCGTCTTCAAAGATTCAGAGCAGCCTCAATTTCAGGCGAGTTCCGCCTTTTAGTTATGTGCGCTAACTTGTGGAATCGTTAGAGTTAATTTGAAATTTGAGCACTTAAAGGCTTGAAAACTGCGCTCCGTCCAATTAATTGGGATCGCTGCAACTAATATCACGTTTGTACTCTGATCCTCATCAAAATTGAGCACGATGATCACATCAGATTTGACTGATAAAACCGTCAATATGCAACCAGTCATTTTTTCAATAAGATTCACGGAGCCAAATTTTCTGTTAGCAGTAGAGAATTACTAAACCTTAATCATGAATGATTGAAGGTCTTTCTGGATCTTCTTCATTCATGACTGAAGATTACTCACAGGATTTCTCTAGGGAATTCTCATTCAATTGATTTTCTTCCCGATCCCTCTGCCTCAATTCAAGAACTGCCCCTGGTAGAGACTCAAGAGTAGAAAGATGAGCAGCGCAATTAGGAGTAGGTTCCCCCTTACACTTCATATTTTCTTCCAAGGTGTGTAATTCCTTGTTCTGTCTATATTTCCTAAATTCTGTGTGATCAGAACCTACTGATAAGGAATTGCTGGGATCGCTTGCTGCTACTGCTGTTACAGGCTCTGTTG
>JACJNX010000017.1 GCA_014695255.1 Cyanobacteria bacterium FACHB-63 | reverse complement strand
CGGCGCGAAACTCTGGAACTTGTTTCAGATGTTCGATCAAGCTCATGGAAATTAAAGCTGAGTGACGTCACTGCCGAGTTTAGCTTTTCTACGCTGACAATGAAACAACCCTGTTGCGTATAGTGATGCTTTAAGGCACTTTGAGTGGGTATATAGGCTTTCTCTTGAGGCAATCGAATAAGCCCTCCCTGCAAGGTTTGGTAGTAAGTGCTTGACAAATCAGGAGCAGTTTCGATTGCATAGGTATCGGGATTGATCGAAAGGAGATAGCGATCGAACAAAGAATGAATATCCTTTCTGAGAAGTGGCCCATTGCTAGGATGATTCATCGCTTCATCTCGGTAGGAAACAATGTGCGCTGCATCTAAACATGACCTTCATCTTGTCGATCGAGCAAAAACTGTAACCGAGCTTGAACGGCTTCAGGTAATTGAAATCGAGTAAGTTCGATCGGAATCTCGACAATCTTAGGCATAGTAGCGTTACCATCCAAGGCTTTGTTTTGATTGTAGGCGAAAGAGATTCCTAATGAAAAAGCTACCAGTAGCCTAAACCACTGGTAGCTTTTCTCACTTAGCTAAGTGCTTACTTGAGGATCTTCGAGACTACACCTGCACCAACAGTACGACCGCCTTCACGGATTGCAAAGCGCATTCCTTGCTCGATTGCGATCGGGTTGATTAGTTCCACAGTCATCTTAATCCGGTCTCCGGGCATCACCATTTCAGCTTCGCCGCCTTCGTCAGTCGTGAAGTTGCTGATGGTTCCAGTTACGTCGGTTGTCCGCACGTAGAACTGAGGACGGTAGCCAGGGAAGAACGGAGTGTGACGACCGCCTTCTTCTTTCTTCAAGATGTACACTTCAGACTCGAATTGAGTGTGAGGCTTGATCGAACCGGGCTTTGCCAGCACCATACCGCGCTCAATATCAGCCTTTTGAATACCCCGAAGCAAGATACCTGCGTTGTCGCCTGCCATTCCTTCTTCAAGGCTCTTCTTGAACATTTCGATCCCGGTCACAGTGCTCTTACGAGTGTCACGGATACCAACGAGTTCAACTTCGTCTTGCACTTTGACTTTACCGCGCTCAATCCGACCCGTTGCAACTGTACCCCGACCTGTGATCGAGAATACGTCTTCAACTGCCATCAAGAACGGCTTGTCAACATCACGCTCAGGAGTCGGGATGTATTCGTCAACTGAATCCATTAGCGCATAGATACAGTCAACCCACTCGTTTTCACCCTTCTTGGTTTTGGGGTTCGCGGTCATGTGCTCAACCGCTTGCAGTGCAGAACCTGCGGTGATCGGGATCTCGTCACCAGGAAATTCGTAAGAATCCAACAGTTCACGAACTTCGAGTTCAACGAGTTCGAGCAGTTCTTCATCGTCCACCATGTCTTTCTTGTTGAGGAAGACTACCAGACGAGGAACGCCCACCTGACGAGCCAAGAGGATGTGTTCACGAGTTTGGGGCATCGGACCGTCCGCCGCAGACACCACCAAGATCGCGCCGTCCATCTGAGCTGCACCCGTGATCATGTTCTTCACATAGTCAGCGTGTCCGGGACAGTCTACGTGAGCGTAGTGACGGGTTTCGGTTTCGTACTCCACGTGAGCGGTGTTGATCGTGATTCCCCGTGCTTTTTCTTCCGGAGCTGCATCAATGTCTTCGTACTTCCGGGCTGCTGCTTGACCCAGAGCCGAAAGGGTCATCGTGATAGCAGCCGTCAATGTGGTTTTGCCGTGGTCAACGTGACCGATCGTGCCGATGTTGACGTGGGGTTTATTCCGTTCAAACTTTGCGCGTGCCATGAATTACAATTCCTCTCCTGATTAAGCGTTCCCTTTGTTTTTCGCAATGATGGTTTCAGCGACGTTCTTCGGTACTTCTTCGTAATGGCTAAATTCCATTGTAAAAGTACCGCGTCCCTGAGTCATCGATCGGATATCCGTAGCATATCCAAACATTTCTGCCAGTGGAACCTTGGTTGTGACCTTAGCAATTCCCCGCTCGACTCCTTGAGCTTCAATCTGCCCACGCTTCGAGATCAGGTTGCCCATGACGCTACCCAGAAAATCTTCTGGCACTTCAACTTCAACCTTCATCATCGGCTCTAAGAGTACCGGGCTGGCTTTTAATACGCCATCCTTGATCGCCATCGATCCAGCAATCTTAAACGCCATTTCAGAAGAGTCTACATCGTGGTAGGAACCATCGACGAGTGTTGCTTTCACGTCGATGAGTGGGTAGCCTGCCAGAATGCCGCTTTCGCAAGCTTCTTTCATGCCTTGTTCAGCAGGTCCAACATATTCTTTGGGAACCGTTCCACCCACAATCTTCGAGACGAACTCGAATCCCGTGCCGACTTCGCCCGGTTCAAGCTGAATCACAACGTGACCATATTGACCTTTACCGCCGCTCTGACGGACAAATTTTCCTTCAGCTTTGACGGCTTTGCGAATGGTCTCACGGTAAGCAACCTGAGGCGCACCGACGTTTGCTTCGACTTTGAATTCGCGGAGCATCCGATCGACCAAGATTTCCAAGTGCAATTCACCCATTCCGGCGATCACAGTTTGGTTGGTTTCTTGGTCAATACTGACGCGGAAAGTCGGGTCTTCTTCAGACAATGCCTTGAGCGCTTTTGAGAGTTTCTCCATGTCGCCTTTGGTCTTCGGTTCTACTGCAACCGAGATCACAGGCTCAGGAATAAACAGCGATTCAAGCACAATGTTGTCGCCTTCGGGACAAAGCGTATCGCCTGTCAGAGTGTCAGACAGTCCGGGGATGGCTCCCAAGTCGCCTGCTCTGAGTTCGTCTACATCGATTCGATCGTCCGCTTTCAAGACAATCAATCGAGAAACGCGCTCTTTCTTACCCTTAGACGAGTTATAGATGTAGCTACCTTTCGACAGTACACCAGAGTAAACGCGAACAAAGGTTAAGCGACCGACGAATTTATCGGTCATCACTTTGAAAGCGAGTGCAGCTAGAGGTGCATCATCTTTCGGAGGACGAGCAGCAACGCTGCCATCCGGCAAAGTTCCTTGAATCGGCGGAATGTCGATCGGAGACGGAAGGTAATCCAGCACCGCATCAAGCATTTGCTGAACGCCCTTGTTTTTGAAGGCAGAACCGCAAAGCATCGGTACAAAGAATTCGCCATCGATCCCTTCGATCGTCCCTTTCCGAATCGCGGCTTTGATCTCTTCTTCGGTGAGTTCTTCACCTGCGAAATACTTCTCAAGCAGCGCTTCGTCAGTTTCTGCAACCGATTCGATCAAATTCGTGCGAAATTCCTCAGCTTTCTCTCTAAGATCTTCGGGAATTTCGGTGACTTCGATTTCGCGGCCTAAATCATCCTTGTGGATATAGGCTTTCATCCGCACAAGGTCAACGATGCCTTTGAACTGATCTTCAGCACCGATCGGAATTTGGATGGGAACCGCTTTCGCTTGCAGACGATCGCGAATCTGATCGTAGACTTTGAAGAAGTCCGCGCCAGTTCTGTCCATCTTGTTCACGAATACCATGCGGGGAACCTTGTAACGGTTCGCTTGCTTCCACACGGTTTCCGATTGCGGCTGAACGCCACCGACCGAGCAGAACACCGCGATCACACCGTCAAGCACCCGCATTGAGCGCTCAACTTCGATCGTGAAGTCTACGTGCCCAGGCGTGTCAATGATGTTGATTTTGTGTTCAAGTTCGCCTTCACCGGGCTGGTTCGGCAGGTCAGCATCGCGACGAGTCCATTGCGTCGTAATTGCAGCAGCGGTGATCGTAATGCCCCGCTCCCGCTCTTGCTCCATCCAGTCCGTTGTGGCTGTCCCCTCATGCACTTCGCCAATCTTATGGACGATGCCGGAGTAAAATAGAATCCGTTCAGTTGTTGTTGTCTTGCCCGCATCAATATGCGCGGCGATCCCGATGTTTCTGACTCTTTCGAGCGGGACGGTACGAGCCACAGCTACCTCCTTAGCATCTGTGCATGGTTTAAATCACACTACTGCGTCTATTAAGATTTTATACTTTTTAATAGCGATAGTGTGCGAATGCTTTATTAGCTTCTGCCATTCGGTGGGTTTCTTCCCGCTTCCGAATCGCGCTTCCGGTCTCGTTGGCGGCATCCATCAGTTCACTTGCCAATTTGGCTGACATCGATTTGCCTGCCCGCGATCGCGAGAACTGGATTAGCCATCTCAACGCTAGGGCAATGCCACGATCGCTTCGCACTTCCATCGGAACTTGGTACGTTGCACCACCGACTCGACGCGCTTTTACTTCAACCAAAGGAGTCGCATTCTTTACTGCCCGCTCAAACGTCTCTAGCGGATCAGCACCAGTGCGCTCTCGAATCGTTTCAAACGCATCATAAACAATGCGGGTGGCTAGAGATTTTTTGCCGCTCGACATAATCCGTCGCACCATCATGGTAACGAGGCGAGAATTATGCACAGAGTCGGGGGGAATGGGACGCTTTTTGATTACGACGCGACGAGACATAATGAGCCTTTAAGAGAAAAGAACAGTAAATGAATTGAGTCAGCAAACTGGGGGCGCGATCGTGGAGTTCAAAAGAGTGTCGTGAGAGGATTCTCTAAAATAGCTTCGATCGCTAACAAACGAACCTCATTGACTCAAGAATCTGAGCTACGAGGTTCATTTAGCAAATTTATTCTAGCGGCAGATCACTTACTTCGCTGCCTTCGGACGTTTCGCACCGTACTTGGAGCGACCTTGCTTGCGGTCTTTCACGCCAGCCGTATCGAGGGTTCCGCGAATAATGTGGTAACGAACACCGGGAAGGTCTTTGACCCGACCACCACGAATCATCACAACCGAGTGTTCTTGAAGGTTGTGACCGATACCGGGAATGTATGCCGTCACTTCAAAGCCTGAAGTGAGGCGCACCCGCGCAACTTTACGCAGCGCAGAGTTCGGTTTTTTTGGTGTGGTGGTATAAACCCGTGTGCAAACTCCACGACGCTGAGGGCAACTCTTCAGAGCCGGGGATTTGGTTTTCTTTCGAGCTTTGCTGCGCTCACTACGGATGAGTTGCTGGATGGTGGGCATTTTTTAATGTATTGGAGAACGCAGTGATAAAACTGCTCCGACTTTCAACGATCACTAAACATACCAATAGATCGATTCGGCTGTCAAACAATTGCAGCGCGATCGACCCTTCAGCATGAAAGCTTTCCCATTCTAGCTCTCATCAATCGAGAATGAGACACCACAATCGCAACTTTTTTTAGCGTTTGGATTGTGGAAGCGGAAGCTGCCGCCCATAAGGTCTTCTGAGAAATCGATCGTTAAATTCTGGAGATACCGAGCGCTGTGCGGGTCGATCGCGATTTGAATTCCGTTGCAGTGATGAACACAATCGCCAGAATCGAGTTGAGTTTCAAATCTTGTTAGATAAGAGAGTCCCGCACAGCCGCCGGGTTGAATTTGCAGGCGGAAAAAGGCAGAAGGATCAGGATGATGCCTTTGCAAGCGTTGAATTTCTGCGAGCGCAGAAGGACTTAATTCGATCATGTGAAAAAGCGAAGCGGAGTTTCGTATTCATCGTACCGCGATCGCTCAACCCAAAAATAAGCTGAGGCAAGCCCCTAAAATTGCCTCAGCTCAAAGTTAAATTCAGTTTTTAGTTTGCGCGTGAGTAGTCGTCTTGGAACCGCACGATGTCATCTTCTCCGAGATATTCACCATTTTGAACTTCAATCAACACTAAAGGAATGACACCAGGGTTCTCTAGGCGGTGCGTTGTACATTGAGGGACGTAAGTAGACTGATTGCTGCTGAGCGTAATTTGCTCCTCACCGCACTCCACTTTTGCAGTTCCAGAAACGACGATCCAATGCTCACTACGATGGTGGTGCATTTGTAAACTTAGGCGATGTCCGGGCTTAACTTCGATTCGCTTAATTTTGTAGCCACGACCTTCTTCCAAAATCGTAAACGATCCCCAAGGACGGAGTTCTGTTGCAGCCGTCTTTGCAGCCGTTGGAGACAGCACAAGGGCTGGAGTTTGAGTCTTTTCTTGAGCCTGAGCCACCGTTTCTCTCCTCATAAATACTAGAGTTTCGCGAACTGGATGCGCGGACTCGCGCAAAATTGCTTCCCAACCAAAAAGGCTAACAGACCAAATCGAGAGGCGCTTGTGTATGGTGGACAATTTGAAAGAATTTCACGAAGTCTTGATTTAAATCGCAAAATTCATAAAGAAGCTGAGCGTTAGGGTTGGAGAAAAACTCCAATTCCGTTGTGAACGCGAGCCGCTGATCGGGCGGGTCGATCGAGGATTTGTCCCCCCAGATACAAAGTTGTTGAGCTTCCACCATCCAGATTCAGAGCGTTAATGGCTCCAAGTTGCTGCATGATTTCTGCCATATCGCTTAACGTTGCACCAAGACCTGAAATATTATTTTGAGCGGTCACAATCAGAATTTTACCCTCAGCAGTTTGTCCGATCGCACTCCGGGCGGCTCTTTCTTGGATAAATGCTGGGCTGAACTGCTCTAATTGAGCATCGAGAACAACTTGCCCATTGCGGAGTAGAAGTGGCCCGCCGCCAATCAGGTTTGGTAACGCAGCTAGATCAGTAGGGTTAAAGACGCTTTCGAGTTGAACAGAAGTTGCGGGGGTAAAAGCGGCAGCCGCCGTTCGATTTGAGCGAAAAACTAACAGATATCCGCCGACTGGGATTGGAATTACTGTTCCAACCGTTGGTGCAGCTTGTTGAGCGCCAATTTGATTATTTTGGACAGGAATAAGAATTTCGTTCTCGGTTAGAGTCGCATAAGTGCTTCCCCAGTCGCTGGTATATCTTGCAATTCCCGCCTGAACAAATGCAGAATTTAAAGTCGTTAAAGGAAAGCGCTGACCAGAGCTAAGAATGAGTGTTTCCCGAAGCGTTAGGCGATCGAATCTCCAGTTGCCAGCTTCGTCCCAGCCCACTACACCCCGCCCTAGAATTGCTCCTGAAGCAAACCGATTATTCAGTTTGATTGCTCCTAGGGGAAGCTGATTGATGCGATTAAAATAACCGCCATTGATTGCAGCGGTTGCTAAGGATTGTTGGGCAGTTTGCAAGAGCGGCAAGGTTCCAACTAAGGTAGTGGAATTAGGAAGAACCGGGCGAATGCTAAGTCTGGGTTGGCGAGGATTGAGTTCAAGCCAAACGATCGGAAATTGTCCTGATCGCACTGTTAAATTCTTCTGTCGCCACAATACCCCATTTGCCCACAAAATGTCTTTGTCGCTAAGGAAGTTTGAGCCGACATCAATCACAATCCGATTCGGGCTGGATGCAGTCGTAATCTGAGGACGCAGCCCGATCGGAATTCCAATTCTGATCCGGGTACGGTTTCCGACGGATTCAACTTTTAGAGATCGAATTCGGCTAGCTGGATTCGGCTTAAATTTTTGCAGCCGAGCCTGATCCGCCTGAGCCTCTAGAGTTAAAACAAGTTCATTTTGCTGTGGATCAGCTTGCCAAACAGCAGGACGATCGAGCGTGAGGCTAATCCGATCTCCATTCGTTGAGAAAGGCGCTTGCTCAATTCCGATTAGATTTGCGATCGCAGTTGAAATCTGTAACGTATTATCGCTGATTTGAATCTGCCAACCGTTTTTCTGCGCGAGTTCAGTGATGTCAAGATACCGAACTGGCGGAGCTAATCGAGTGGAAAAAACGGCTTCAGAAAACCATTGAATCGGTTGACGACTGGCATCGGTTGTACTAAGTAGCTCGGCTCCAAATCGCTGACTGACAACTACATCACTTAAACCGATTCGGGTGATTCCGTCTAGTTGCCATTGGCTCCAGCTTCCATTAAAAGCCTGTCCATTCAGAACAATTTGAGTTCCTTGAGCAAGCAGGGACGTGGTGCGAGAGGGACTTAGTGGGGTAAAACTAAGGGGCGCTATTCTACGAAACGATGGCTGTTTCGTTAAGCTGAAATCAAGTGCCGCAGGTGCATCTGCTAGGGCGGGAAGTGTTGTGTTTGTCAGAGACACCGCAAGCACTGCAAGAAAATAAAAGCTAGACCTAACAATAGTCATCTGACACAATTCCACCGACGCAAAAATAAAACAATGCGATCTCCGCAGGTCATTTTACTGTACTGACCTCAGTTACGATTCAGTTTGTAGAGCAATACGCGAAGTATCAAGAAATCCTAACTTCTTTTTGATGCCTCGATATTACCAAGACCTGTTGCAGAACGGTTCAAATCAAGTATCAATACCCAATCAGCCTTGTATTTAGACTGTGACTGCGGATTGAGGGGATGCCGCTACCGAATCTCCGCAGTTTTACAGGCATTGTCAGAGTGCAAAATTTTCTATACTATTCTTATCCCAGGCTTTGTAAAAATTCAGCTAAGCTAGATATCCCGAATTACACACTGAGGCTTGCGTGTTGAGTACATCAGTACCAAATAAGGGAATCTGAAACTCTGTTGATCATGAAATAAGCGAAACAGCAAATCGTTCTCTAGATTTGGATTTCGCAACAGAGTTAGCGGTTTTGTCTTCGGGCATTTCTTACGATTATGGAACCGCTTGACGAGCAGAGTTTTTTACTTGATTGTTGAATTATTGCTATTTCTTCATAAACTCTTCAAACTTCCTAGCGTTAACCTTTTCCTAGCCCAGTTTGTCTCCGCTCAACCCCAACCTCCTTGAAATGAATCGAATGAATCCTTCCATGAGTCAAGCTAGTGTTCCGTCAGAGTGTCAAAACCCACCGATCGCTAATGGATATGCAGGTCAGCGTTGGCTAGTTGAAGAACGCGATGCTTGCGGTGTCGGCTTTATTGCAGATCAGAAAGGCCGAGATAGTCACGATCTGATGGCGAAAGCGCTGAATGCCTTAGCTTGTTTGGAGCATCGAGGCGGGTGCAGCGCTGATCAAGACTCCGGTGATGGCGCAGGCTTGATGGCTGCAATTCCTTGGGAAATTTTACACCAGTGGGCAAGGGAGCAAGATTTAACTCTCCAACCCGATCAAGTGGGTGTGGGTATGGTGTTCTTGCCGCAAGACAGCGCGATCGCTGCAACGGTAAAGAAAATCGCTGGAGAGATTATTGCTGAGGAAGGTTTAACGCTCTTAGGATGGCGAGTTGTTCCCGTCAAGCCCAAAGTGCTTGGTATTCAAGCGCGGGAAAACCAGCCTCAGATTGAGCAGGTAATCGTCACCTCTAACATCCTGAGCGGAGAAGAGCTAGAGCGCAAACTTTATCTGACTCGTAAGCAAATCCACCGCATTCTAGCCGAGAAAGCGCAGCCAGGATTTGATGAACTCTATGTCTGTTCATTTTCGACTCGCACGATCGTTTATAAAGGCATGGTGCGATCGGCGGTTTTAGGTAAGTTTTATCAGGATTTACAAAATCCTGACTATAAGAGTGCATTTGCGTTATATCACCGTCGCTTCAGTACGAATACGATGCCGAAGTGGCCCTTGGCGCAACCGATGCGCCTTTTAGGACATAACGGTGAGATTAATACGCTGCTTGGTAACGTCAACTGGATGAGAGCGCGAGAAGCTGATTTAGCGCACGAATTTTGGGGCGATCGCGTCAATGCGCTGAAACCGACTGTGAACTCGGACAACAGCGATTCCGCCAATTTAGACAACGTAATGGAACTGCTCGTTCGTTCTGGACGTAGCCCGGTTGAAGCGCTAATGATGATGGTTCCAGAGGCGTATAAAGACCAGCCAGAATTGAACGATCATCCTGAAATTGTTGATTTCTACGAGTATCACAGTGGCATTCAGGAAGCTTGGGATGGACCCGCGCTATTAGCGTTCTGTGATGGGAAAATCGTGGGGGCAACGCTCGATCGTAACGGTTTAAGACCAGCCCGCTACACGATTACTCGTGATGGCTATCTGGTTGTGGCATCCGAAGCAGGCGTTGTGGATATTCCAGAATCTGAAGTGATTGAGAAAGGGCGGTTAGGTCCAGGTCAAATGATTGCATTTGATCTTGAATCTCATGAAGTGCTGAAGAACTGGAATATCAAGCAGCGAGTAGCAAGTCTCCGCCCCTACGGAGAATGGTTAAAGAACCGGAAAACGCTCCAATCTCAGGCATTTCTAGAAGCGACTGAGATGGAACCGCAAGCGCTTCTGACTCATCAGACCGCTTTTGGTTACACCTTAGAAGATGTCGAAATGGTCATTCAAGACATGGCGGCACAAGGCAAAGAGCCGACTTTCTGTATGGGTGATGATATTCCATTAGCAGTACTGTCCGAGCGTCCTCACCTGCTGTACGACTACTTTAAGCAGCGCTTTGCTCAAGTAACAAATCCGCCGATCGACCCGTTGCGCGAAAAACTCGTCATGTCGTTAACGATGCAATTGGGAGAGCGAGGAAACTTGCTTGAAACCAAGCCTGAAGGCGCAAATTTGTTCCTTCTAGAATCGCCCGTTCTGAGTGAGCCGGAGCTTGATCAAGTTCGTCGATCGGGCTTAGAAACCGCAAATCTTTCCACTTTGTTTGAGATTGCCGCAGGTCCCGAAGGGCTGAAAGCTGCGGTCAAGAAGTTGTGTGAACAAGCGGCGGAAGCGGTGCGATCGGGTAAAAAGATTTTGGTGTTGAGCGATCGTTTAGATCACTCCGGCAATATCACTCGACTGAGCGCAGACCAAAGCTACATTCCACCGATGCTGGCAGTGGGAGCGGTTCACCATCATTTGATCCGTCAAGGTTTACGGATGAAAGCATCGCTGATTGTAGATACCGCTCAAGCCTGGAGTACGCATCACTTTGCTTGCTTGATCGGCTACGGTGCGAGTGCCGTGTGTCCGTATCTGGCGCTAGAAAGTGTGCGCCAGTGGTGGTCAGATTCCAAAACTCAAGGCTTAATGGAGCGCGGCAAAATTAAAGCCGCAAGCTTAACTCAGGTGCAAGCAAACTATCGCAAAGCGATCGAAGACGGTTTGCTCAAAATTCTGTCGAAGATGGGCATTTCTCTACTGTCAAGCTACCAAGCTGCACAAATCTTTGAAGCGATCGGCATCGGTGGTGATTTGCTGAACTTGGGCTTCTTTGGTACAGCCTCACGATTGGGTGGATTAACGATCTCAGAACTAGCTCAAGAAATTCTGTCGTTCCACAGTCGCGCTTTCCCAGAGTTGACCACGAAAAAGCTAGAGAACTTCGGTTTTGTGCAATATCGTCCGGGTGGCGAGTATCACATGAACAGCCCGGAACTAGCTAAACATCTGCATCAAGCGGTTAGAACAAACAGTTTTGATCACTACGATCTGTACCAACAGCATTTGGCAAATCGCCCGATTACCGCTTTGCGTGATTTGCTCGACTTCAAGAGCGATCGCGAATCCATTTCCATTGATGAAGTCGAATCCGCCACCGAAATTGTGAAGCGCTTCTGTACGGGTGGAATGTCGCTTGGTGCATTGTCGCGGGAAGCACATGAAGTCTTGGCGATCGCGATGAACCGCTTGGGGGGTCGATCGAACTCTGGCGAAGGTGGGGAAGATCCGGTTCGGTACAAGGTGCTGAATGAAGTTGAAGATGGAACATCAGCGCTCTTGCCGCACCTCAAAGGGCTAAAAGCAGGCGATACTGCTAACTCCGCAATTAAACAGGTTGCATCGGGTCGCTTTGGTGTCACGCCTGAATATTTGATGAGCGCAAAGCAAATCGAAATTAAGATGGCTCAGGGTGCGAAACCGGGTGAAGGCGGACAATTGCCGGGACCGAAGGTGAGTCCTTACATTGCGTTACTGCGTCGGTCGAAGCCCGGAGTCACCCTGATTTCTCCACCGCCGCACCACGACATTTACTCGATCGAAGATTTGGCTCAACTGATCTTCGACCTGCACCAAATCAATCCGGTGGCTCAAGTCTCAGTCAAATTAGTGGCAGAAGTCGGAATCGGCACGATCGCGGCAGGAGTCGCTAAAGCAAACGCAGATATTATCCAGATCTCTGGTCACGATGGTGGTACAGGTGCTTCACCCTTAAGCTCAATCAAACACGCAGGTAGTCCTTGGGAACTCGGATTAACCGAAGTTCATCGTGTTCTGATGCAGAACCAATTGCGTGATCGCGTCATCCTTCGGGTTGATGGCGGCATCAAAGCCGGCTGGGATGTGGTCATGGCAGCGCTAATGGGCGGGGAAGAGTTTGGCTTTGGCTCGATCGCGATGATTGCAGAAGGCTGCATTATGGCGCGAATCTGTCACACCAACAATTGCCCAGTTGGCGTTGCAAGCCAGAAAGAAGAACTGCGAAAGCGCTTTCCTGGAACGCCGGATCATGTCGTTAACTTCTTCTTATTTGTGGCAGAAGAAGTTCGATCGCTTCTAGCTCGTCTGGGCTACAAATCTCTAAATGAGATTATTGGCCGTGCTGATCTTCTGAAGATGCGCGAGGGGGTCAGCCTGACCAAAACTCAAATGCTGAATCTCGATTGTTTGACTCAGCTACCGGATACTCGCACCAATCGCGCTTGGCTGAAGCATGAAACCGTTCACAGCAATGGCGTAATTCTCGATGACCAAATTCTGAGCAATGCTGATGTTCAAGCGGCGATTCAAAATCAAGGCGACATTACGAAAACGATCGATGTGATTAACACGGATCGGACAGTCGGAACTCGGATTGCGGGAGCGATCGCGAAACAGTATGGTAACTCTGGTTTCAGTGGTCAAATTACCTTGAACTTTAGCGGAAGTGTCGGTCAAAGCTTCGGAGCGTTCAATCTCCCTTGTATGACGCTAAACTTGGTCGGTGAAGCGAACGATTACGTGGGTAAAGGAATGCACGGAGGAACGATCGCGATTAAGCCTTCACCTGAAGCACCCTATGATCCATCTCAAAACGTGATTATCGGTAACACTTGTCTCTATGGCGCGACAGGTGGACGACTCTTTGCCAACGGACAAGCCGGAGAGCGATTTGCAGTCCGAAACTCAATGGCCGAAGCGGTTGTTGAAGGTGTTGGCGATCACTGCTGCGAATATATGACGGGCGGTGTTGTTGCTGTTCTCGGTCGTGCAGGTCGCAACGTTGGTGCAGGAATGACAGGCGGATTGGCTTACTTCCTAGATGAAGATGGCAGTTTTCAAGCGAAAGTGAATCCTGAGATTGTTAAAACTCAGCGAGTTGTTGCGCCTGCGGGTGAACGACAGCTAAAAGAACTGCTTGAGGCGCATGTTGAGCATACGGGTAGCCAGAAAGCGAAGGCGATTTTGGAAAACTGGTCAGAGTTCTTACCGAAGTTCTGGCAAGTGGTTCCACCGTCTGAAAAAGACACTCCTGAAGCAAATCCTGATGTAGAAAAGGTTGCAGCTTCGGTTTAAGTCAATTCGGTTTTAGAAGAAGGGGCGATCGTAAGTGTTGCGATCGCCTCTTTTTCATGTCTCACTAAAATCAATACCTTCGTAAAGCTCTGCAATTTGGATTTCAATCCCAACTGTTCTGAGCATTAAAGCTACTGCTGGATCATCAAATTCCGAGAATAACCATTGATTTGCAGCCGTCTTCACGTGATGCTCGACATGAATTCGGTACTGGTCGATTAATAGATATTCTTGAAAATTAGGCATTGTCCGATAAGCAACGAATTTTTCACCTCGGTCATAGTTCTGAGTCGATTTCGATAAGACTTCAGCAATAAAACAAGGATTGATCACGGTATCGGTTCGCCCGACTTGAAGCTCGATCGGTTTCGGTACAACCATGACATCGGGATAAGTGTAAAGGCTAACGCCTGGAATCCAGAGACGCTGATCAGTGTAAAACGTCCGATAGCCTTTCCCCTTTAGAGCAGTCTTGAGTAAAACATAGAGATTTCCGGCAATGTCGTTGTGATTTGGTGTGCCGCCAGTCATTAAGACAATCTCCCCGTTGCGGTACTCGCTCCGGGCTTCGGAGACAAGTTCTATCTCTAAATACTCTTGAGCGCTATAGTGCTTTTTCTCGGCTTGAGCAACCATGTCCGCCTCACCTCAAGATGTTCAAGGTCTTGCTTGATTTTAGTCGAATGACGAGAACTCGATTTAGATTCCCTTTGCTGATGCAGCGATCGCACAAGAACGCCACCTATAATGAGTCGGAAGCGATCGCAATTAAGCCATGAACGTCCCAGAAGCGAAACCGCCGTCTCCTCTCTACGAAACAGACTTCTACGCTTGGACACAAGAACAGGCAATGCTCCTGCACAATCAGCAATGGAGCCAGCTTGATTTGCCGAATCTGATTGAGGAAATTGAATCTTTGGGAAAGCAGCAGCGCCAAGAACTTCGGAATCGCTTAAGCGTTTTGATTGGGCATCTGCTGAAGTGGCAGTATCAATCTGAGCATCGCAGCCGTAGTTGGTTAGCCACGACTCGGATTCAACGCTTGGATATTGGTGATTTGCTTGAAGACAATCCTAGTTTGAAGCCTTATGTGGAGGAAGCGATCGACAAGGCATATTTGAAAGGGGTTGAATTGGCAGTGAAAGAGACTGATTTACCGAGGCGTACTTTTCCGAGCGAATGCCCTTACACATCTGAAGAGATATTGAGTGATCGCTTTTATCCTGGTGAACCAAGCGAGTTAGTAGAGGATTAAACTACAGCAATGCGTAATTGCTCAATCACTTCGTCAAGGAAGATGAATTTATTTGGCCCCGTTAAGATGCGATCGCCTTCCTAAGCAGATGCTGAGATTCGCCAGCTTAAAAAGCAATCTTCTCGAAAACCATCAGCTTTCAAGAAGTTCATTTAAACGAGCATGGCAGGAATCGAACCTGCGACACCCAGAACCGGAATCTGGTGCTCTATCCCCTGAGCTACATGCCCTCTCGTTACTCTGTGAGTATAGCAAGAATCACGCCGATCGCACTAATTTCAGTCGTTGCAATCTGTGACGATCGCAACGACTGAAATTCAAATCTTAAGAAGCCACTTTCGCCGTAGCCCGTTGCCGCGTTGGAGCCGCCTTCACCGCAGCCGGATCAGGATTCTGCATCAAGAACACCAGCAATGGATTGCTTTGAAGCTCACGTCGCAGCAAACGATGGATTTCGCGCTCGATCTGAACTTGTAAACCCGTCCAATCGATTTCGACTCGACCCTCGAACGTGCTGTAGAACTCATTCCATCGATCTCTTAGTACTGTCCCGATCGCTTCTTGAATTCTGCCTTGCAACTGCTCCGAATTCATCGAAGTCACGACACCGCGCAGATGCACATCCGGCTTCGCAAACAATCGACCTTCGTTCGTAATTGTCGCCGCAACCGTGACAACTCCATCACCTGCTAACTGCTGACGCTCTTTCAGAACTCGATCGTCTACCATTCCCGATCGTGAGGTATCAACCAGTTCAATTCCTGCCTTGACTTTGCCAGCTTTGCTGATTGAATCTTTACTCAATTCAACAACATCGCCGTTATCAATAATCACCATG
Source organism: Cyanobacteria bacterium FACHB-63 (assembly GCA_014695255.1). GTDB lineage: Bacteria > Cyanobacteriota > Cyanobacteriia > Leptolyngbyales > Leptolyngbyaceae > Leptolyngbya. Next base: position 9,793 of record JACJNX010000017.1, on the reverse strand, counting down.
TTCTCAGCCGGAACGCCAGTACTTTGAGCGGTTTGAGAGTGCTTGATGAGCATTCGATGCTCACCGTGCACAGGCAGGAAGAACTTCGGACGAGTTAACGCCAACATCAATTTCTGGTCTTCTTGACAGCCGTGACCAGAAACGTGGATGCCTTGATCTTTGCCGTAAACGACTTTTGCACCGTTCATCATCAGCTTGTCGATCGTATTCACAACCGCGATCGTGTTGCCAGGAATCGGGTTAGCAGAGAATACAACTGTGTCACCTTCTCGAATCTTGACTTGACGATGCTCACCGTTAGCAATTCGCGTCATCGCTGACATCGGTTCCCCTTGCGATCCGGTTGTCAGAATCAAGACCTTTTCATCCGGCATCTTCTGGGTAACGTGCAGGGGTTGAAGAACGTCATCCCGGCATTTAACGTAGCCAAGAGTACGGGCATGAGCGATTACGTTAAGCATCGATCGACCCAACACCGACACGACGCGACCATGCTTTTCCGCCAATTCCAGAATCATATTGATTCGATGAACCGACGAGGCAAAGGTCGTAATCAGTAACCGTCCTTTGGCTTGAGAGAAGACGCGATCGAGATTTGGGAAGACCGATCGTTCTGATGGCGTAAAGCCCGGAATCTCAGAGTTGGTCGAATCGCTGATCAAGCAATGAACGCCTTTTTCACCGTATTCAGCTAAACGCTGGAGGTCAAACTTCTCGCCATCGACCGGAGTATGGTCGAACTTGAAGTCGCCTGTGTGAATCACAACGCCAACCGGAGTGTGAATTGCAACCGTGAAGCTATCGGCGATCGAGTGTGTGTTGCGAATGAATTCGACGAAGAAATGCGTCCCGATGCGAACGATATCGCGAGGGCGAACTGTTCTAAGCTCAGTGCGATCGGCGACTCCTGCTTCTTCTAGCTTGCCTTCAAGCAGCGCTAAAGCCAGACGCGGGCCATACATCACCGGAATGTCCAGCTGTTTGAGGTGAAAGGGAATGCCACCAATATGATCTTCGTGTCCATGCGTGATGATCATGCCTTTGATCTTTTCGCGGTTCTCACGCAGGTAGGTCATATCGGGCAGCACGATATTTACACCGTGCATTCCGTCTGTCGGAAAGGCGAGTCCTGCATCTAGCAGTACAATTTCATCGCCGTATTCAAAAACGCAAGTATTCTTACCAATCTCATGCAGTCCGCCGAGCGGAATGATTTTGAGCGCGTTTGACGAGTTGTTTTGGGTCATCAGTGTCCTTTTTAGGGTTAAGAGAAAATTGATTGAATAGAGTCAGCAGGCAGCAAGATGCTCATCCTGTGATCGTTGAAATATTCAGTTGTGCAGAAACTCTAGGCGTGTGCCGTTTGCAGCAAGTTCAGTTCAGCCATCACTTGCTTGACTTGAAGCTTCACCTCTTCATCTGGAGAGCAAAGGGGTGGGCGGAGTGCGCCAACTTGCCATCCTTGTAGGCTTAATGCAGCTTTGACTGGAATCGGATTAGTCGTAACGAATAAAGCTTTAAACAATGGAAATAGCTCTAAGTGAATTTGGGTCGCTTTCTGAACTTGACCCTTCTCGAATGCTTGGATCATCTGCTGTAGTCGCGTTCCCACAAGATGACTCGCAACGCTGACAACTCCTTTCGCACCGATCGCCAACATCGGCAAGGTCAAAGAATCATCTCCAGAATAAATCGCAAATTCAGATCGGGTCATCCGCCGAATCTGGCTGACTTGATCTAGATTGCCACTCGCTTCCTTAATTGCAACAATGTTCGGAATTTCTGAGAGTCGAGCGACAGTCTCAGCCTGAAGATTCTGGCTGGTACGACCTGGAACGTTATATAGCATCAGCGGCAGATCCGAAGATTCTGCGATCGCTCTAAAGTGATGATAAAGTCCCGCTTGCGGCGGCTTGTTGTAATAAGGCACGACCTGCAACGAGCCGTCTAATCCTATTCTAGCGGCTTTTCTCGTTGCTGCGATCGCTTCTGAAGTCGAGTTCGATCCGGTTCCCGCCATTACCTTTGCTCGACCGGAAACGGCACGCTTCACAACTTGAAACAGCTCAAATTCTTCATCCCAAGAAAGCGTCGGCGATTCCCCGGTTGTGCCACAAACGACGATCGTATCTGTACCCGTCTCAATTAAATGAGCCGCTAACTTTTCAGTGACAGCGTAATCGACTGCTCCATCCGCTGTAAATGGCGTGATCATGGCAGTCAAAACAGTTCCAAAATTTACCACACTCTATTTAAACTCCTTTAAGTCACTATCGATTTGTTGCTAAAGCTGGTTTAAGCAAGTTCTTTTCGATTAGAAGTTCTGCAATTTGAATCGCGTTCAAGGCTGCGCCTTTGCGAATTTGATCCCCGCACAGCCAGAGTTCCAAACCATTTGGATTAGAAATATCTTGGCGAATGCGTCCCACCAAAACCTCATCCTTGCCGCTAGCATCGATCGGCATCGGGAAATAGTTTGCGTTCCAGTCTTCGACAAGCTTGACTCCTGGAGCTTGCCGTAACAGTTCTCTCGCTTTTTTCACATCAAAAGGAGAATCAAACTCTAAGTTAATCGCTTCTGAATGTGCGCGTAGAACGGGAACCCGTACACAAGTTGCAGTAATTCTCAGATCTGGCACTCCGAAAATTTTGCGCGTCTCGTTTACCATTTTCAACTCTTCTTCGCAGTACCCGGATTCATCCAGCTTCGAGTTGTGCGGAAACAAGTTAAACGCTAAAGGATACGGCAGAATCTCGGCTTTCGGCTTTTTGCCTTGCAGAATGTCGATCGACTGGTGCTTCACTTCTTCCATTGCCCGCGCACCCGCACCACTCGCAGATTGATAAGTCGCCGCCACGATCCGCTTAATCGGCAGGACTTGATGCAATGGATAGACTGCAACCGACATTAAGATTGTCGTACAGTTCGGATTAGCAATCACGCCGCGATGGTGTGCTGCCGCCTCTGGATTCACTTCTGGCACAACGAGTGGCACATTTGCATCCATCCGAAAGGCGCTGGAGTTATCAATCATTACAGCCCCAGCCGCAACGATATCTTTGACCCATTGCTTCGAGATTGATCCGCCTGCCGAAGCCAGAACAATATCAATGTTGTTAAACGAAGCCTCATTCACGGCTTCGATCGCCAAACTCTCGCCCTGAAACGTCAACGTTGAACCTGCCGATCGTGGAGAGGCTAACAGCTTCAATTCAGAAACAGGAAAATGACGCTGATCCAACAGTTCTAATAGTTCAGTTCCGACCGCTCCTGTCGCCCCTAAAATCGCTACTCGATAGGATTGACCCAAAATAAATTCCTCCAAACGGGCTGCAAACTAGAAAAGCTTCAATAAGAATTCATTGACGCGAGACTTAGCAAAAATAATAAAGACTTCCAATCTGTTCTTCAGAGACTAACGTGCTTTGGGCACGAATTCAAGTGGCTGGACTGCTTTTCCGACTGCCAGTATTCCCTAAATTATTGCAGAATTGCGGATCAATCTTGTCGGTTCAATCCTTAAGATTCCTTCTTCTGGATCGCGCAAGCGCGCTTAGAATCGGTTAGTATAGCTTACTGCTTGATAGAAATTCGCATTCTTTGTCACTTACGCCGATGAAAGTTACCCAGGAAAAGCTTCCCGCCAGTCAAATCGGGTTGGAAATTGAAATTACGCCAGAGATGTCTCAGAAAACCTACGATCGCGTGTTGCAGGACTTTACGCGATCGTTGAATGTTCCGGGGTTCCGTAAAGGCAAAGTACCACGTCAAGTCTTGATTCAACGCTTCGGGATGAGTCGGATTAAAGCGGCTGTGATCGAAGAATTAGTCGATACCGGGCTAAAGGAAGCGATTAAGCAGGAAAACATTGAAGCGCTCGGAAATTTCCAACTGCGATCGTCGTTTGATGAATTAATTACCCAATACACACCCGGTCAAGCGCTGACCTTCTCGGCAGCGGTAGATGTCTCTCCGGAGGTGACGCTAAAGCAGTACAGAGACTTCACGCTGCAAGCAGAAGAAGTCAAGCCTGATCCAGAGCGGGTTAATTCGGTGATCGAAAACTACCGGACTCAGATGGCAACGCTAGTTCCGATCGAAGATCGCCCCGCTCAACGGGGAGACGTAAGTGTAATCGACTTTAAGGGTCGCTTCACGCCTGCTGATGGTGAAGAAGAAATTGAGGTTCCGGGCGGTGAGGCTGCTGATTTTCAGCTTGAACTTGAAGAGGGTCGCTTTATTGCAGGCTTCGTTGACGGAATCGTTGGCATGAACGCTGGCGAAACCAAGGAAATTTCGGTGACTTTTCCAGAAGATTATCCCCAAGAGGAGCTTGCTGGACGACCTGCAACCTTTGAGATTACGCTCAAAGAACTGAAGGAAAAAGAGCTTCCCGAAGTCGATGACGAATTTGCTAAAGAAGCAAGCGGCGATGAGTTTGAGACGATCGCCGAAATGCGTGAATCTCTAGAAAAGCGCTTCACAGAAGAAGCCGAGCAGCAAACCAAAGCTAATAAAGAAGAAGCCGTTCTCAACGAATTGCTAAATCAAGTTGAAGCCGAGCTGCCCGAAACCATGATCGAGCGTGAAGTGGAATACATGGTGACGCAGACGGCAATGCAGCTTCAGCAACAAGGCATTGATATCAAGCGCCTATTAAATAAAGACACGATCCCAATGCTGAAAGAGCGCTCTCGACCCGATGCGATCGAGCGAATTAAGCGCACTCTTGCCCTAGGCGAAGTCGCCAAGAGGGAATCGATTAAAGTCGAAGAAGACGAACTCAACAACAAGGTTCAAGAACTGCTGAGCGAATTCGAGGGACGCGATATCGACGTGGATCGACTCAAGAGCGCGGTCGAAGAAGACTTGCTGAAAGAGAAAATCATGGATTGGTTGACCACAAATTCAACGATCGAACTCGTTCCCGAAGGCACGCTCAAAAAAGATGAGCCAGAAGCAGACGACCTCGATGACGACACCGAAGCTGAAGCCGTTGAAGTCGAAGTCGTAGAGTAGGGATAACCGTCGAATCTTTAAGCATTCGGATGTCTGCCGGATAACTTAGCGTTTGTTGGCTAGAATTAGACTTGTGGAACGTAGCCGTATGCCTCATGTATAACTCCCAATCTCACGACTACATTATTCAGAACATCAGTACGCTAGATGTTGTGTCTCAAGCTGCTCCAACCAATGTCGTTCCGATGGTGGTTGAGCAGTCTGGACGCGGCGAACGAGCGTTTGATATCTACTCGCGTCTCTTACGTGAACGCATTATCTTTCTCGGTAGCGCGATCGATGATACGGTTGCCGATTCTCTAGTCGCGCAACTTTTATTCCTCGAAGCCGAAGACCCTGAAAAAGACATCCAGATCTATATCAATTCTCCGGGCGGTTCGGTCACAGCAGGAATGGCGATCTATGACACGATGCAGCAAGTTAGCTGTGATGTAGTCACGATTTGTTTTGGACTGGCTGCTAGTATGGGGGCGTTCCTCCTCTCTGGTGGAACTCCTGGAAAGCGGATGTCTTTGCCAAGTTCTCGAATCATGATTCACCAACCGTTGGGTGGCGCTCAAGGGCAAGCGGTGGACATCGAGATCCAAGCGAAAGAAATCCTTTATCATAAGCGCAAACTGAATGAGCTACTCGCTCAGCACACCGGACAGCCGCTCGATCGCATTGAAGCAGACACAGAGCGCGATTTCTTTATGTCTGCCGAAGAAGCCAAAGCCTATGGCTTAATCGACCAAGTGATCACTCGGCAGAATCTTCCCAAAGCTAACGAACCTGTCGCCGCAGCAAGATAAGAGGCAGCTATGTCAAAGTACGACTCCCATCTGAAATGTTCTTTTTGTGGCAAGTCTCAAGAACAAGTCCGCAAATTGATCGCAGGACCTGGTGTATATATCTGCGATGAATGTGTGGATTTGTGCAACGAGATTTTGGATGAGGAGTTGTTCGACTCCAGCGCTGCCCCGCAACCTGTTCCGCGCCGAGAGCAAGCCCCGGAAAAACGTCGATCGCGCTCTGCGAATATTTCTTTAAATCAATTGCCTAAACCGCGCGAGATTAAGAAATATTTGGATGAGCATGTGATCGGTCAAGACGAGGCAAAGAAAGTCCTCTCGGTTGCGGTTTACAATCACTACAAACGCTTGAGCTTCCTTCAAGCAAAGAGCAACGGCAAATCCTCTCCAGAGGATACGGTCGAGCTTCAGAAGTCAAACATCCTTCTGATTGGGCCGACTGGATGCGGTAAAACGCTTCTGGCTCAGACTCTAGCTGAAATTCTTGATGTCCCCTTTGCCGTAGCAGACGCGACCACGCTGACTGAAGCGGGCTATGTCGGCGAAGATGTCGAAAACATTCTTCTTCGGTTGCTTCAGGTTGCAGATCTTGATGTGGAAGAGGCGCAACGCGGAATTATCTATATCGACGAGATCGATAAGATTGCTCGGAAGAGCGAGAATCCCTCAATTACTCGTGATGTTTCGGGTGAAGGCGTTCAACAAGCTCTCCTGAAGATGTTAGAGGGTACGATCGCGAATGTTCCCCCTCAAGGTGGGCGAAAGCATCCCTACCAAGACTGTATCCAGATTGACACCAGCAATATTCTATTTATCTGCGGCGGCGCGTTTGTCGGACTCGATAAAGCAGTTGAGCAGCGCATGGGTAAGCGGGCAATGGGCTTTGTTCAATCCGGCGAACAATCCAAGGAGAAGCGCACTGCGGATGTCCTGCAACATCTAGAACCCGATGATCTCGTAAAATTTGGTTTAATTCCTGAATTCATTGGACGAATTCCAGTGATGGCAGTGGTTGACCCGCTTGATGAAGACGCGCTGGCTGAAATTTTAACTGAGCCGAAGAATGCGCTGGTCAAGCAGTTCCAAAAACTGTTGAAAATGGACAACGTGCAGCTTGAATTTAAGCCTGATGCGGTGAGAGCAATCGCGCAAGAAGCCTATCGTCGTAAAACTGGAGCGCGTGCTCTGCGGAGCATTGTCGAGGAAATGATGCTCGATATTATGTACGAGTTGCCCTCACGCAAAGATGTGACTCGATGTACGATCACTCGCGAAATGGTGGAGAAGCGATCAACTGCTGAATTGCTTCTGCATCCTTCTTCGATTCCAAAACCGGAATCAGCATAAAGCTTGAGTGGCAGATTAAAAACAGGGTGATACCCTAAACGTTAGAACCGTTTCAATCTGCTCAGCATGGCTTACATTTCAGTTAACGGCTTTAATCACTACTACGAATGGCTTACCGAATCGGAAAACCATCAACCGAGCGGTAAGCCTGTTTTAGTTTTTATTCACGGTTGGGGTGGATCTTCACGATATTGGGAGAGTACGGCTCGATCTCTCTCACATCATTTCGATTGCTTGCTATACGATATGCGCGGCTTTGGGCGATCGAAAATGGATACCGCACCCGAATCGACTTATCAATTAGATGTGTATGTGCGAGATTTAGCAGGATTATTAGTCGCACTTAGGCTTCAGAAAGTTTGTCTCAATGCTCATTCGACTGGAGCGTCGATCGCAGTTCTATTTCTGAATCGCTATGCGGAGTTTGTTGATCGAGCCATTCTTACCTGTAGCGGCATTTTTGAATATCAAGAGAAAGCATTTAAAGCGTTTCATCAGTTTGGCGGTTATGTTGTAAAGTTCCGCTTGCCTTGGTTGTACAGCCTGCCGTTTACCGATCGTTTGTTTATGCAGCGATTTCTGCATCAATCGGTGCCACGCGAGATGAGCCGCGCTTTTCTGGCTGACTTTCTCTTAGCAGAGGAAGCCGCCGCACTTGGAACAATGTTCTCTGCGGTGAGCCAAGAAGCAGCAGAAACAATGCCCGTGGAATTTGCTCGAATCTCAGTTCCAACGCTATTAATTTCAGGAGAATACGACAAAATTATTCCTGCTGAAATGGGAGAAAAAGCGGCGGCACTGAGCAATCAAGTTCAGCACGTTACGATTCCCAACACCGCTCATTTTCCGATGCTCGAAGACCCGAAAACCTATCTTCAGTACGTGACAGAATTTTTAGGGGTGGCAAGTCCTGCAGTTCTGTAGCGTTGAACAGCAGTTTTCAAGCGTTCAGGAAGCCAGCGATCGTACTGTGCATAAATCGGCAATCGTTGAATTAGCTTGAATCCATGTGATTCAAGCAATACCTCTAAGTGTGCCGCTTTTGGATGGGGATAATCTGGATTCACTTCATCGTGTGGACTAATTCCGCCTAAATCTTCTGCACCTGCTTCTAGACAAGCAAGCAGATCGTGTTGCACAAGATTTGGGGGGATCTGAATTGCAATCGACTCCGGCAGAACTTTACGCGCAATTTTGATTAATTCAATCAATTGCCCTGGCTGAAAGGCTGCCTGAGACAGGCTTTCTTTCTGACCGGGGCTGTAAGGCTGCAAGATGACTTCTTGAATATGACCGAAGCGATCGTGAATTCGAGCAATCTCTTCTAAGGTGTCAATGCGATCGCTCTCATTTTCCCCAATCCCTAACAGCAATCCTGTTGTAAAGGGTATTTTCAATTCTCCTGCCCAGACCAATTGCTGCGATCGCAAGGCTGGAACTTTACTGGGTGCATGCCGATGAACCGTTTCCAATAAGGTGGGTGTCATTTGCTCCAGCATCAAACCCATTGAAACATTCACTGTTTTTAGTCTGGACATCTCATTAAAGGTGAGAATTCCGGCGTTTGTATGGGGTAAAAACTCCATGGAGAGCGCTAGCTCACAAAGCGCAAAAATTCGATCAAACCAGGCAGAGCGTAACGGGTGCTGAGGATGAACCTCGCCGCTCAGAATCAGAATCTCAATAACGTTTTGAGACTGAAGGCGCTCTAAAGTTTTTTCTGCTTGAGATAGGCTTAACCACTCGTCTTGCCCCGGCTCCGTCCGAAAGTTGCAATACGCACAGCGATTGAAGCATTCATAGGTTGGAACAATTGTATAAGCCGGACTATAAGTAATCGATCGCATTCCTACACAAAGATTAGATTCTCTATCTGGGATAACAGATCTGCTGTTCGCTTGCTAGCCTTCTGGCGGTTATCCGTTCATCAGCCCCCTTCAGAACTAATAAGCGCCTTTAAAGATAAATACCAAATTGGTGCTGGCATTTCTGAGAATCCGCAGTGGCTATCGTTTCTAGAGACAGGCACAGCAAACACGAAATTGCCGATCTCAAAAAATGAAGAAACTTTTACATAGGATGAGTGAAAACTTAATTCTCCTCTTTACAAAACGAAATAAATCTCTTAATCTAGATTCATAGATTGATTCGTCAATCTAATCTTTGAGTAAACCAATTAGCACTCATACAAAATCATGACAACGACCTTACAGAGACGCGAAAGCGCCAACCTGTGGGCGCAGTTCTGCAACTGGGTGACCTCGACCGACAACCGCCTCTACGTGGGCTGGTTCGGCGTGTTGATGATCCCCACCCTGCTCGCTGCTACCATCTGTTACATCATCGCCTTCATCGCTGCTCCTCCTGTGGACATCGACGGCATCCGCGAACCCGTTGCTGGTTCCTTGATGTATGGCAACAACATCATCTCCGGTGCAGTCGTTCCTTCCTCGAACGCAATCGGTCTGCACTTCTACCCGATTTGGGAAGCCGCATCACTCGACGAGTGGTTGTACAACGGCGGTCCTTACCAATTGGTGGTATTCCACTTCCTGATCGGTGTATTCTGCTACATGGGACGTGAGTGGGAACTCTCCTACCGTCTCGGTATGCGTCCTTGGATCTGCGTGGCTTA
>JACJNX010000169.1 GCA_014695255.1 Cyanobacteria bacterium FACHB-63 | reverse complement strand
CGGGGACGGAGGGGGTATTTGGTGTGAGTCTTCCACTGGGGAGCCGGGGCATTCGTGCCGGAAATGGTGTGCCAGTGATAGCTGAAAATTTCGCAAAGCCGCTGTCCGAGGGGATTCGACGGCAGTAATGCGGACGATTTCTGAGCCGCAACAGGTAGCGCAGTCATTTTTTTGGGAAACCATAGGAACATTTCCCGCAAAGACTGCTAGAATCGTAGAACATTAGCTACTACAAATTCGTTGTGCAGTCCTTCGGGCTGACTAATTTTTGAGAAACCTTCACGGGTACCAGCCGTTGAGGGTTTTCTCGTTTTTGGGGTTTGATCGAATTGAACGTCGATCGGATACGATTGTACGCTGAAACGCAGAATTTGGCTTCCTTAGAGCGTAATTCTTTGCAGCTGTTCAAGAAAAATGCGGATGACAGAGAAGCATAGCTGTAGGGACTTCGAGAAACTGTAACACTTCACTTTACAAAGGCGAGACGATCGCGACTCTACTCTCAAAATCGCGATCTCAGTTAAGACTGTCACTGTTTCTCCAAGATGCAGAAGACGGCCTTGGGCAGGGGGTCCAGCGTTCCTTGATAGACCGTCTGCTCAACCGAACGCAGCTGAAAGCGCTCGCTAAAAATCTGCTGAATCTCCTCAGGAGTAAAGCGGTAGGGACCAGCTTCTCGAGTTTCCTGCTGGCTGAAGCATTTTAACAACAGGTAGCGCTTTGGCTTTAACAGGTTCGCCACCGTTTGCACATAAATGCTTCTGCTGTCTGGGGGCAACACATGGAAGCACCCACGATCCAGAATTAAGTCGAACGATTGGTCCAGGTGGCTGTTGAGAATGTCATCCTGCCGAAACGAGATCGATAAACCCTGCTCGGTTGCTTTGGCAGCTGCCTGACGAATGGCTGTTGCTGATAAATCGGTCGCCGTTACTCGGAAGCCTCGTTCTGCGAGTGCCATCGCTTGGGTTCCCGGTCCGGTGCCCAAATCCAGCGCCTCCCCCGTGCTTAAGTCAAGGGTAAGCAGGGCATGCTCAACATCAGCATCCAAGCTGGGATTGAACCAAGGCATAGTTTCAACCGGCTTTTCCTGATACAGCGCTTCCCAGTTGGGAAAGTCTCGTGCAGTCATTATCAGTCTCCTTTTCAACGGGTATGAGCCTTCTCCCCATGGTAGGGCGCTAGCGATGCTTTCTAAGCGTTGCCCCTTGAGAACAGTTAGGAGCACACTGGTCTGTCCTTAGCTCAGGCGGTATATTACCCAAATCTTGCCTCCGCTGGGGAAGAAGCAACAGGCTAAGCTGCGCTGGGCTTCCACTCGCACCGACGCGTGGCAGTGAGCTCTGGTCCGCTTCGCATCGCTCCTTCCTAAAGCTAGAGGACGTTCCAGAAGCAAAGTGGATCGACGACATTGGGCGTCACGCTCAATTCATCATTCAAGCTCAAGCGCTGCCGCTCTTGCCCGCGCATCTCGATTGGGGCACGAAAAACTGCCGGTTTCAGGGGGATCGCATTTGTGTGGTGTATGATTGGGACTCGCTGTGTGCTGCTTCAGAAGCAGAGATGGTAGGACGAGCGGCAGCTCAATTCACGGCACAGTGGGACATTCCGGCTCCGTTAACTCCGAGTTCAGTTGTCTTGGGGATCTTACTGGCGATCGGTCGCGTCTGGAATGCCATCATTGCTCCCTTCATCGGACATTGGAGCGATCGCACCGGAGCCGCTGGGGACGACGAACGCCCTTCTTGGTGCTTGGCAGCCTCATGACCCTCGGGGCACTGTTATTCCTCTAGACGCCTCTAACTTCCTATCCCAGCCTGCTGAATGCCCTTTATTTCCTGACGATGACCATCATTTTGTATACAGGGATGAGTCTCGTTGGTGTCCCCTATGATGGCAGCCTACCCGAGATGGCAGCGACGGCAGTTGAGCGCGTTCGGCTCAGTATGTGGAAAAACATTTTTGGCATTCTGGGCGTGTTGGGTGGTGCAGTCATTGCTAGCAGTGTCTATAGCCGCTGGGGCGCGATCGTGATGGGCGGAGTGATCGGAACCATTGGGTAGTCACGGTGGGACTGACACTCCCAATTCTCTCCAAAAGAATCTTGCCTACACTCGACCCAACGAGCGAGGGCAAAGCAATTGCATCGATGAGCCTTTGGCAAAGTCTTTGTGCCACTCTGCGGAATCGCCCGTTCCTGATCCTCTGTAGCTCCACGATTCTCGTACAGACTGCTTACGCGATGTTGCTCTCGAACCTGCCTTACTTTGTTGCATTGTTTTGCAAAAACCAGAGGCAGCCGTGGGATGCTATCAGAGTTTAGTGGTGATGGCGATGCTGGCTGCCGCTCCGGTGTGGAATCGGTTGAGCCGAGACTATCCGGATCGGCAATTACTAAAGGTTTCCTTGTTTGGGTTGGCATTGACTACAAGTTTGCTGACCGCAGTGGGATGGATTTCCTTCCTATCGACTGGGCTTCAAGCCGCACTCTACTTAGGCTTTCTGGGACCTTTTCTAGGCGGCTATTTTATCTTGGTCTATGCAATGATGGGCGCTGTCGTCGAGCAGGATGCGAGCGTCACGGGACATCGGCGAGAAGCGTTTCACTACAGTATTTTCTCGTTCTCGGCTGGCATGGGGCTATCGTTCTCAACCCTGATCATCCCACCCATTTTTTCCCATTATGGTTACACGCTAGCGCAGCCTGCTGGTGTGCGCTAGCGTGTTTCTGGGTGATGAGATACTTGTGATCTTGGGTGCCGTGGTCTTCCAGGACTATCGCTTCACAGAGGCACCCACGCAGAGGTGAGCCGATAGTGTAGTCATTGGTCTGAACGTCGGTGCCCGATCGCAGAAGCACTCCCCTGAAGGCTTGCTTTGTCGTTAAGTTGTGACAGTTACGTAACGAGTGAATGCGGGTTTGAGAACATAACCGAACGGTGATTTAGTTCGAGACTAGTCCAAGCGCGATCGCATTCTAGAATTGTGACAGTTAAGCCACAGCAGGCTAAAGCTGTCAATTCGTTTGCACATGCTGTAGCCATGCCTCTAAATTAGAGAGCGTTTGAAAATCCAGTAGTGCTTCTGCCAGAGATTCGATTTGAGTTAGTGGTAAGTTAGCAATCTGCGATGACAAGGATTCAGGCAACACTCCAAAACGACGATTTAATAGACGTAGAACCAACCTTCTCCCTTCTTCCTCACGTCCATCTTCCTTCGCTTCCTAATAGAACCGTGTTTCCTGAAGGGTTGTAATTCCTAGCATTGCTTCCGCCTCCTACCGATTTAGATTTGTGAATTTGTAAACCAGAATCGTCGTAATCATCTCAATTATGGCGCGAATTGCCCCTGAGATACTTCTCCCCTCGATCGCTCTAGCAGAGTCCTCGCCACTTCCGGCGTACTCGCTTCATCAACCGCTGTCAAAGCCATCAGCGCCACTCCTAGCGGCAACTGTTCAATCTCCCCCAACTCATCCAAGAACACTCGATGCACCTGATCGCTATTTAACTGCGTTGCCTTTGGCTCACGCGAAGCGTGTTCGATAAGGGTGCGTTTCTGTTTACTCAGTCGAGCGAGATGGGTAAATAATCACAGTCTGCCAGTCCGTGAAACGGCTCCGGTTTCTGTAGAAATACAAAAACGATTCACCAAATAGTCGCTCATACAGCACCTCATCACGCTGAAACTGAACTTCACAGAAATAGACAACACCTGGCTCAGTATCAGGTGGTAAAAACACGCTGTCAATCTCAAATCTGGGTTCTTTCACTGCAACCGAATCGAAGCGATACTGTCCAGCATTCGAGGAAAACTCTTCTAACACCTCAAACAGTAGCGTTGGCGCCTGTTGGAATAATTTATAGAAGATTGAATCACGACGCACTAGATAACCATCTCCGACTTGTTCATGTCCTTCTAAATCTTGGCTTCTAACCTTCTTCAATACACTGCTCTATCAAGGTCATAACTTCTGGCAGAATCCTTGAAAGCTGTTTCTCTTTCTGAGTTGTAGGTGGATCAGATTGAATTTGCTTGAGTTTGGCAAGAGTCTGCTTCAAAAGTACGACACGTGTCGTACTTTTTGGAGATGAGCTTCTTAAGAATATTGTGTCTTCTGACAAATACCGCTGAATTGTGCGAAGGTTCTTTCCCACAACGACAGCTAAAGCAGGCATTAGTGGCTTTTGTCCCTTTTTAGGGCGACCTTGGACCTCAACATAACCTGATGCTTTTAAGCGCGCTGCGATCTCTTTAACTTCAGTAGGGGTGTAGTCGCGACGCTGCTCATTTTCAGCAACCTCAATTTGCAGCGCTAGGTCAGGTTCCTGATCAGCATCAATTGCTAAAGAGCGAATCGGGATTTGCTCATTTGGAAAGTGTCGATGGTAAGCGGTAGGCTGATGCGCTTTGAGATGAATGATTGCGGCAAGCCTGTGCCCACCAGCTAAGAGTCGTTTCTGTTTATCCACCACAAGGGGTTCAATGAGACCCAAAACAGAGATAGATTCGGCAAGGGCTTCCACATGAGCAGGATTAAGCATGCGAGTATTTTGCGATCTCGGCTGAATCTCGTCAAGTAGTAGGGTATTGCCTTGAGAAAATGAATTAATTTGTGCTGGAGAGGAAGACAGGGGCTGTTTAGCTCGTGCAGCTGCAATAATTTTGTCTAAATCGGTCATTTCTTAGCTACCTTCCACAACTCTTTGCCAACTGCTTCGTACTCAAACCAGGCTTCACTAGCTTTTGGGTCACGAATTTGGTTGACGGGAACACCTGCGTTCTCTGCTTTAAGATAAGCGGAAAATCGTCGAATCATGGGTTTGAAAACAGGAAGCCCTGCTTTTTTAAGAGCTTGTTGAGCTTTCTCGCCTTCTCGGCTAGGCTTGGGAGGAACAACAGTGAGCAGGATGCGATATCGATCTGTCGGTAAAGTTGTGAGCGTTCCAATCGTAGCTTCAAGAGCAAAAGTTGTTGGAGTGCAAGGAATAACAAGGAGATTCGAGGTTTCGGCAAGGGCAGCGAGGTCAGTATCAGTGGGGCGAGCAGCAGTGTCAATCACGAGGTGATCATAGTCATCGGGAATAGACTCACCATCACAAACGAGAAAAGGAACACTTTTGCCACCACGTTCAGCCCACTGAATGATAGAACGGTTTAAATCTCCGTCAGCAAGAACAGTTTTGCCGCGCTTGCTAGCAAGGTAAGTAGCGATATGAATAGCAGTAGTACTTTTGCCAACCCCGCCTTTGAAAGATGCAACAGTAATAATCATGCCGATTATTTTAGCCCTTCAAGTGCAACTGAAAATAAAAAGTACGACACGTGTCGTACTTTCCATGGAATAGCTGAGTAGATACAAACTTGGCGATCGCCCTTCAGTTGAGATCATCTTGTGTAAATCTAACGCTCACTAATCGCAGATTATACTTTTTAACCTTCAATCAATTCGAGCATATAGTTCTATCAAAAAAGGGATAGCTTTTCATCAATTTCAGCGTTTAAGAAAAATCTTGGGTTTTCTTAGCTTTCAGGTTCTGCTAAGGCTTGACAAAAAGCCCTAGCAAAAAAGCATCCTTTCTCAATGGAGGCAGCATTACGAAAATATTAAAAAGGGTTGATAGGCATTGCATCAATCCGACTAGACTCCTGCTCACTTGGCTGACCCACCGCATGCATCACCTCATGCAACGCCTTTAGTAATTCCTGAGCGGTATAGGGTTTCGACAGAAATGCGCTGGCTCCTAGATGCATTGCTTCCTTCACGTTGTCACTCGAAGGAAGCCCACTCACCGCAACCACTTTGACGAGCGGATTCATTTTCTTGAGAATCTGAATTGCTGCGGGACCTGTCATGGTTGGCATCATCATGTCCATCAACACAAGGTCTACTTTATCCTTGTGTTGGGCATACGCAGCAACCGCTTCGATGCCGTCGTTAGCAGTTAGAACCTTGTATCCAGAGGTTTCTAGCGTCGTTTTCGTAATCTCACGAATGCTCCCTTCATCATCCACCACTAAAATCAACTCTCCATTGCCGAGGAGCCGTTCTATTTCTCGGATCGATTGAGTTTCCCTTCCTGCAATCGCTGGTAGGTAAACCTTAAATTGGGTGCCTTGTCCGACTTCGCTATAAACATTGATAAAGCCTCCATGACTTCGGATGATGCTATTCACTGTGGACAGTCCAAGTCCTGTTCCTTGTCCCACTTCCTTTGTGGTAAAGAACGGATCAAAGATGTGATCAATGGCTTCAGGGGAAATTCCGCTACCGGTATCTGCGACAGAAATAACTACATAAGGACCAACATTGGCATCAAGATTCATGTGTGCATAACTTTCGTCAATCCAGAGGTTTTGAGCAGAAATACTCAAGCATCCTCCTGCGGACATGGCATCTCGAGCATTAACGCACAAATTCATCAGCACTTGATGAATCTGTGTCGTGTCAGCAGCAACAAGCTGAAGATCGGGGTCGATCGGGGTTGAAACTTCGATTGACTTGGGAAACGTCCCGTCAATAATCTGCTTGACCTCCGCAATCACGTGTCGCACTTGAAGTGCTCTGCGTTTGCTCTCGGATCCCCGTGCAAACGATAGGATTTGATTGATCAGTGCTGCTCCCCGTTTCGTATTCGTTTCCTGTATCTTCAGGAACTGCTGCGTCGACTCATCCGCATGCGTGAGTTTGAGCTGGAGCAACTGAGAGATTGCAAGGATGGGGGTCAAAATGTTGTTGAGGTCATGAGCAATTCCGCCTGCTAATGTTCCTAAGCTTTCTAGCCGCTGAGCGTGGAGAAACTGCCGCTCAAGTTGTTTCTTTTGAGTAATGTCTGTATTGACAACCAAGATTGATTTCAGTTGATGAGCTTCAAACATAGCAGTCCAGCAACTCTCGACTAAAATTTCTTTGCCGTCTTTGGTCAGTTGATGCAATTCTCCCTGCCACTCGCCGACCTCAAGCACAGTTTTTTGAATTTTCTCGAGTGTAGGAGCAGCCTTTTGACACAGCAGATCGTTGGCATGAAGGCTTGACGCTTCGGCTTTCAGCCAACCGTAGAGTCTTTCAGCACCCTGATTCCAGAAAAGAATTTGATGCTCTAAATCTAAAACCCAAATGGCATCGGTTGTGACATCAAGCAGCGCGGCTTGCTCCCGAATTTTCTCTTCGGAGCGCTGGCGTTCTATCAGTTCGGTCTGTACTTGTTGGTGCAGTTGGGCTTGCTGAATGGCGATCGCTAGCTGGGTGGACAGTTGCTTGAGCAACTCTAGTTCGATCGATTGCCAATGTCGGGCTTGCTTGCACTCATTTGCTACAAGCAGTCCCCAGAGCTGCTCGTCCTGCACAATCGGCACGACTAAGTTAGCCCGGATTTGAAGGCGGTCTAACAACTCAACATGACATGGGGAGAGATTTCCAGCGCGAATATCAGAAACTGCTTGAATTCGTCCCTGCTGATAAAGTGCTCGATTGCCAGGTTGGATGAAGAAGGAGTCCGTCACTCTCCTTCCCTGGATCGGTAAACACCCTGGAACAACGGCTTCAACGGTGATTTCACCGCTCCAATCTGGTGCAAAACGATAAATAAACACGCGATCCACCTGAAGAAACTGCTGAACTTCTGCAACAGCCGTTCCTAAAATCTCCTCCAAATTCAGCGATTCACGAATGCGCTGAGCAATTCCGGTCATTACCCGCTCGCGATCGACTTGTTGACGCAGGATTTTCTCTCGCCATTGCTGCTTCGCCAGTTCAGCGAGTTGTTCCGTTCGACTTTGGCATTCCAGCTTGATTCTCTCTTGGTAGTTGCCGAAGAAATCAGCCAAGTTGGGTTCCTCTTCGAGTAGCACATTCAGGTTGTTCTGCACACGCTGATCGGCTTCATAAACAACTTCAGGATGGAGTTCCATCCAGGCATGACACGCTTTCACATAAGCAATAAAGGCAAGTAAATGCTTGTAATTCAAAACGCCTAGGAACTGCTGTAAAGTAGCGCGGTAAGTCTTCGCCTGTTCGCTCTCCAAGGCAATAAAAATTGCCAGCTGAAGCAGACTGGCTTCAGCCAAGGGAGTTAAGTTAGACCAATCCTCCAAGGGACGCGGCTGTGCTGCCAATTTTCTGAGATGCTCGTCGAGTGCTGCGAACACAGGCGGTGGAGAGTCGAGTAATGCGAGCACCTCTCGTGCCGATACTCCCAGAGGGCGTAGGCTACAGCTGTGACAAATCATGCAGTAAGGAACGACACAAAAGCGCGAAAGGTAAGCAGAAAGTTTCTCCTTAAATAAGGCTGGCAGAGGATTATGAATATAAGCAGCGAGCGTCTGCTGCCAAAGGTTCTCCAATACTTGGGGAGAGGGTTCTGCAGGTTCAAAAAAGGGAGGGATAAATCCAAGTGTTGCCTCAATTTCTGCCTTAATCTGTTGGCTGGATCGACCCATATAAATATCTGTTTTTAGTGGAGAGGCTGTAGCGATAGAGTGTGACATGAAGGTTTCAGGGGGCATTTATTTCTGGCGGTATCAATCAGGTTCTGCTCGGAATCCTGCAATTCAACGACAAAGCTATTGAGGCTACTCCATGACGCGGATTTTAGAAGCGAAAACCAACTATGGCTATCCGTGTTTTTGCTGCGAGAATAAACTAAGGGCTACAGATATATTGAGATATATAGAGAAGTAATGCAAAATCTCAGCCTAGGTCTCACGCCTATGTCTTATGGTAGAGGCCAGCAATAGTGTTAGCCAGTCTTGCTGAGAAGAAAGTTAAACTTCTTAATAATTATTTGCTTTCGTTCTTTATTGTTTTGCCAGAATAATTCTAGACAGGCATAAATCGCTTTTAGTTTTTAGTATAGTGAAATCATCAGGAGAAGCTGCTCACTCAGCATTAAGACTTGCACTCGCTCAAATCGTCGCACAACACTCGTACCTTTGCTGGCGAGAGCCAATCAATGGAAAAGATAGCTAGTGTACAGTGACTAATTGAATGAAATTAGGGCAAATTCGTGTCATTCAGCCAAGCTGAGTGCTTTACACTTCAAGCATTGAAGAACTTTCCAGAATTAGTGCTTAACAGAACGCGAACGAGACACTTCGTTTGTCACTAAATTTGCCACCAAAAAGTATTTGAGACACACTCTTTTTGCGCCCTATCCGTAAACGAGTCTTTTTTTCTCTAAGGATTTCAAAAAGTTATTAGTCCCCTTGAACTCAAGAGCGCCAATTCTCAGGTGTGCTGTCTCTTTCTCAATAAGTTTGGGGACGATCGCTATGAAGCTGATTGCTTTGTCGTTAATAGTCAATATGCCAGTGGAGAGGGCAGAATGTCGGTATGGCTTCGGATCTAGCAACCTCAGTTAAAGAAAAAGAGTGCGGCGCACTCTTTTTTGAAGTGGAGTCTTACATTCCAGATCTAAACTGCGTGACTGCTTCGGTGTAGCGAATGGGCAGCACATACTCCAAGTTTTCATTGGGGCGCGCAATAATGTGAGTTGACAGCACAGAGCCGCCATTAACCCGCTTGATCGACTCAATGCCCGCAGCGATCGAAGCCTGAACCTCGGAAACATTGCCCCGGACGATGACGGTGACTCGACCACTACCAATTTTTTCGTAGCCGACCAAGGTAACCTGAGCCGCTTTTACCATGGCATCCGCCGCTTCGACAACCGCCGGGAAACCCAGGGTTTCAATCATTCCAACAGCAATTGTCATAAGGGTAGTCTAGCCTTTTTGATAGTTTTTATGGTTGATAGACACCCAAGTATCGGTCGCTGATTCCATTTGAACGATTCTGCCTGATAGGTCAATACAGTGCCCAACCCATATTCAGCAGATGTCCCCTGTTGCCGGTTTTATAGGATACCGTGCGTGTTAACTGAGTACGGTGGTAGTAGCTCTAAGAACTACACACCAGGATCCTCGCACTCAATAGCGTTGCGCAGCACTATCAATAAAATTTAGGATACAGTGTCAAATAAAATCTTGATTTCTCAAAAGTGTATCTAACGTTAAGTGTACCGCTGTTCGGTCACGACGTGGCATCGAAAGCGGAAGTCTTTCTAAGCTTCACGTTTCCCTCCATCTACAAAAACTTGTGATCCTGCGGTTGAGCGCGATAGTTACAAAATTAAGATCTATAACCTTCTTGGAGAGAGTGCTGCTTCGTAACTGTTATTTAGTCAAGAATAGATTTCTTCTTTTTGCGCCCTATCCGTAAACGAGCCTTTTGTGATGGCGGCGATAAGCATTGTCCGTAAGTTGCTGCCATCTGTTTACAGCTCCAGTTCATAAACCTGAGCGATCTCTTCAGCTTGTATGCCAAGATAGGCGAGAGTTTGCTGTTGTGCAGCATGTCCAAATGCCTCCATCAGCAGTGGGACTGCTGTTCCACGCTCCAGTCGCTGCCAGTACCCCCAAGTCTTACGCAAGCTGCAGTGCAATGATTTCCCACGCTTTGTCGCTCAAACTGCTGGAGTACGGCATTTTTTTTTGATTTTAGCCCTTCTCAAAAAGACCTCAAATAGGCTCTATAATCGCTCAATTCCAAGCTATAGAAGGGATTGAGTCATTCTGATTGAGCTTGGACTTCTGCGGATCGCAGCAGGCGATGCTGGCTGCTCAGCCTGGCGCAAGCGCTATTTGCCGTTTCATAGCCGTCACACTTGTGACCCCATCCGTACAATAATAGCTGGGAACACAATCGAACTACGCCACTTCCGCTTGCACTGCGGCAACTCAAAGTACTGCTAGAGGAATTGCTTAATATTGGTCATTCAAACACATCAGTGCTCAGATGTTGTGACATCCCTATTTCTCATGATGAGCAGTAGCAGCACTTTTACGCCAATCAGCCTACAAGGTTAGTGATGGAAACTAGATTGCCATACAAAATGATCTCAACGCCGCAAAATCACGACAATTCACCCAGTTCAGCCCGTGAAGAAGCCGGAATCTTGCTGCAAATGGCAGATGGCACCATCACTGCCTGTAATCAGGCAGCTCAACAGATTTTAGGGATGACACTTGATCAACTGCAAGATGCCTCACTGCCAAATTTGTTCTGTCAAATGATTCATCCGGATGGAACTCCAGTTCCTCATGAGATGCATCCAGCGATCCTGGCACTCCAGTCTGCACAGCCGTGTTTGAACGTCGAAATGAGATTTCATAAACCTGATGGCGATTTGGTATCGATTAAACTTGATGCTCAACCATTATTTCGCCGTGGGGAAAACATCCCTTATGCCATTACCGTTACGATTACCCCGTTCATTTCTCCCCCTGAATTAGTACACGTTGTCGGTACAGCGGCTGCATACCAAAGAACCCAATTCCCTGAATCGGCAATGAGCACAGCGTGCAATTTCAAAGAAATTGAGGCAGCCGAACGGATGCAACTCGAATCAGAACCAGATTGCGGACAGATTGAGGCTCAGTTACACGAAAGTGAGTCCCAATATCGTGTGCTAGCAGAAGCAATTCCCCAGTTGATATGGGTGACGGCATCGGATGGACAGAACGAATACGTTAATCAGCGCTTCTGTGACTTTGTAGGCTTAACTTCATCACAGTTATTGAGCTTGGATTGGCTCAGCATTGTCCATCCAGATGATCGAGATCGCACTCGTGAGCGGTGGCTTACTTCTGTAAAGAGTGGTAGCCCCTACGAGATCGAATACCGTTTCCGTCACTTCGATGGGACGTACCACTGGTTTTTAGGTCAGGGAGTGCCGTTTCGAGACGAACAAGGACAAGTGGTGAAATGGTTTGGCACTTGTACGAACATCGACTTCCAAAAACAACATGAAGCTGAAAGCATGCGGCTGATGGCAGAGCAACAAGCGGCTCGCGAAGCCGCAGAACGAGCAAATCGTATTAAGGACGAGCTCTTAGCGGTGGTGTCGCATGAACTGCGAACTCCACTCAATCCCATTCTCGGTTGGTCAAAGCTATTGCGAATGGGCAAACTCACGCCAGAACGCGCCATAGAAGCCTTGGGCACGATCGAGCGGAACGCTCAGCAGCAGGCACAGCTGATCGATGATTTGCTCGATATCTCGCGAATTTTACACAACAAACTGGTCTTGACCGTCGGACCAGTCGATTTAGCCGAAATCGTCGCGAATGCTCTCGAAACAATTCAGCTTGCCACCCAGGCGAAATCAATTCATGTTGAGGCTTCGCTCGCCGTTCATATTGGCGCGATTAGAGGAGATGCAGGAAGGTTGCAGCAAATTGTTGGGAACTTACTCTCTAATGCCGTGAAGTTCACACCGGAAGGCGGACGAATTCAAGTGCAGCTCACTCAAGTGGAGAGGCATGTGCAACTGCAAGTCATTGATACTGGCAAGGGCATCGCGCCGGAGTTTCTACCGCATCTGTTTGAAGCGTTTCGACAGGAAGACAATACGACAACTCGTCAATTTGGCGGACTTGGGTTAGGGCTGGCAATTGTGCAGGAACTGGTAGAACTACATGGGGGGACTGTAATGGTAGACAGTCCAGGGGTGGGACAAGGAGCGACGTTCACGGTGAAGCTCCCGATCGCATCGCCACAACTCATCAATCCGACTCCTACCCTGCTCGACCATCAAGACGGGGATTTAAGTGGCGTTCGCATTCTGGTAGTCGATGATATCCATGATTCGCGCGAGTTTGTAGCGTTCGTTCTCCAGCAAGCAGGCGCGATTGTAACCATGGCATCGTCCGCTCAAGCTGCGTTAGACCAGATTAGGGAAGTGAACCCAGATGTGATTATCAGCGACATCGGTATGCCTGACATCAATGGCTATGAGCTCTTACAACGAATTCACCAAGATTTTGCGCTTTCGACTCGCGCTATTGCATTAACCGCTTATGCCACTGAGAATGATCAGCAGCAGGCATTAGAATCAGGATTCGATCGACATTTAGCGAAACCGATCGATCCGGCAGCCTTAATTGAAGCAGTTCTCGTACTCGTTCATTCCTCGTTGAAATAAGATGCAGCAAATGATATGAAGCAATCGTTGGTTCGGCAGATCAATGCTGGCTTCAGCATTACGCTAGTGCTGGTGTTAATCAATGGTGTGATTTCCTACCGTAACATCTTTAAGCTGGCTGATAATGAGC
This sequence comes from Cyanobacteria bacterium FACHB-63, assembly GCA_014695255.1. GTDB lineage: Bacteria > Cyanobacteriota > Cyanobacteriia > Leptolyngbyales > Leptolyngbyaceae > Leptolyngbya. Next base: position 11,737 of record JACJNX010000169.1, on the reverse strand, counting down.
GACTTGTGCGCCAGAGCCAACAGGTCATTGCTGTGCTAGAAGACACGCTCTCAACACTCAAAGATGCGGAAACTGGACAACGTGGGTATTTGCTGACTGGGCAAGACCAGTATTTGGAGCCGTATAACAGCGCGATCACTCGGGTTGGTGAGCGAGTCCAGACGTTAAAGCAGTTAGAGACGAGAGCCACGCAGCGGCAACAAATTGAAGCACTAGAGCAGGCGATCACGGCAAAACTGACCGAATTAAATCAAACCATTCAGCTCCGTCGCACGGGCAAATTTGATGAGGCACTGCGAATTGTGCAGGCGGATCGTGGCAGGCGGATTATGGATAACATTCGGGCGCAAATCGCCGTACTCGAGCGCCAAGAAACGAATCAATTGCAGCAACGAACGGCAGAATCGCAGCAACACTTGAGCTCCGCGCTGTTCACCTTTACGCTCATCACTGGGACAAGTTTGATCTTACTGGCACTACTGGCGGAACTAGTTAGGCGCAATGAAGCACAACGACAGCAAGCAGAGCGAAACCTGAGGGAACGGGAAGATAGGCTTCAGACCTTTGTGAAATATGCGCCTGCTAGCATTGCGATGTTTGACGAAACAATGCACTATCTTGCGGTTAGTCAGCGCTGGATCGAGGATTACCACCTTGGCTCGATCGAATCAGTATTGGGCAAGTCGCATTATGATCTGCTTCCAAACCAGCCCGCACGATGGAGAGCCGACCATCAACGCGGGTTAGCGGGACACAGCGAAAAATGTGATGAAGATCGCTACGTCTTGTCTGATGGCTCCGAACAATTTTTACGTTGGGAAGTGCAGCCGTGGCAAGACAACTCCGCAAGGGTCAAAGGCATTCTCATTGCTGTAGAAGATATTACCCGGCAAAAACGAATTGAGGTCGCCCTGCGCGAGAGTGAACAGCAGTTCAAAGCGACGTTCAATCAAGCAGCAGTCGGGATTGCTCAAGTTGCGCCAAACGGCACCTGGCTGCGAGTCAATCAAAAACTCTGTGAAATTATTGGGTATCGCTACGAAGAATTGTTAGCTCTTACATTTCAAGACATCACCTATCCCGACGACCTCGATCTTGATCTGAGCTATATGCGGCAGATGATAGCAGGGGAAATCCAGACCTATTCGATGGAGAAACGCTACGTTCGCAAAGACCGCTCGATCGTGTGGATCAACTTAACGGTAGCGCTAGTACGTGACTCTGATGGACAGCCAAAGTATTTTATTTCTGTCATCGAAGACATTGAGCGCAGAAAGCGACTGGAAGCCGAACGCCAACAAGCTGAATTAGCATTGCGTCAAAGTGAAGAACGATTTCGATCGGCAATGGAATTCTCGGGAATTGGAACCTGGGATTGGAACCTGCTTACTAGGCAGGTGATCTGGAATGACAATTCCTTTCGGCTTTTAGGTTATGAACCACACGGCTGCGAACCCGACTATCAAACGTGGCGAAATCGCGTGCATCCTGACGATATTGAGGCAACCGAGCAGGCGATTCAATCCGCAATTTCAACCGGGTCGTCCTACTTCTCAGACTATCGCGTTGTTTGGGACGATGACAGCGTGCATTGGATTTCTGCACGCGGACGAGCGGTTTATACCGATATCGGACAACCGATCCGTCTGCTTGGCGTGATGCTCAATATTACCGAACGCAAAACGGCTGAAATTGCATTACAGCAGCTTAACGCCACCCTAGAACAGCGCATCGAGGATCGAACCACGCGACTTACGGAAATTAATCAAGAGCTAGAAGCGTTCACGTATTCGGTCTCACACGACTTACGGGCTCCCCTCCGAATTATGCAGGGATTTGCTCAGGCATTAGAAGAAGATTACGGCACTCACCTCGATGATCTTGCTCATACCTACATTCAGAGCATTTCCGATAGTGCGATGCAGATGGGCACCTTGATTGATGATTTGCTGAACTATAGCCGGCTGAGTCGAACGCAAATCGGTTTGCAACCGACAGAGTTGAATGCCGTGGTTGATGCTGCCCTGCATCAACTACAGCGCGAAATTGAAGAGCGTCACGCAGTCGTTCAGATTCAGCCTCCGCTGCCCTCGGTAATTGCTAACCGCCCAATTTTGATTCAAGCGGTCACAAACCTAATCAGCAATGCGCTCAAATTCGTGGAGCAGCCAAACCAACCCATCATAATCATCGCGGCTCAGGTTGAAAAAAATTCGGTACGCTTAACGATCGAAGACAATGGCATCGGTATCGCACCCGAATATCAAGATCGCATCTTTGGTGTGTTTGAGCGGTTACATGGCATCGAAACATTTCCGGGAACAGGCATTGGCTTGGCGATTGTCCGGAAAGGCATCGAGCGCATGGGTGGGCAAGTTGGGGTAGAGTCTCAACTGGGTCACGGTAGCCGATTTTGGATTGTGTTACCCCTTGCATCTAACCAGATTGATTCTCCGCATGACTCAAATTCGTATTCTCTTAATTGATGACAATCCAGGCGATCGTGCCTTGGCGATTCGCGCGCTCAAACAAACCTTCTCCAATCTGCAAGTTCAAGAGGTTCTCAACCAAGGCGGCTTAAATCGTGCCATTCGAGAGACAGATTTTGACCTGGTGGTGACAGATTTCCAAATTCGCTGGACAACAGGGATTGATGTTCTTCTTGCCGTCAAGGAGCAAGATCCAACCCTTCCAGTGATTATGTTCACTAACACAGGCACGGAAGAAATCGCCGTCGAGGCGATGAAGCTTGGATTAGACGATTACATTCTCAAGCGATCGGATGCTTATGCTCGTCTACCTGCTGCTGTCAGTCGCTCGCTCGAGAATGTTAGAATTCGTGCTGAGCTAGAACGGTATACCAACATTCGCGTTCATGATCTCAACGAAGCGCTGCAAACAATTCTGTCACTCAGTTCACGGTTACTCGAGAGAACTACCTCTCGTTCTCAGACTGACCAAGCCGACTTTCAGCAGATTTACCGCGCTGCTCAAACGGCAAGCGAATTGCTACAAGACCTACTGCCTGAGAATCCTTCACACAAATCAAGTAACTCGTGACAATGGATGTGCCCCCAATTCTACTGGTTGAAGATGATCCTAAAGAGGTTTTATTAATTCAGCGGGCGTTTCGTAAAGCTGATATTGCTGCTGACTTGCACATCGTCAACGACGGAGAACAAGCGATTGCCTACTTAGCTGGACAACCGCCGTTTGAGGATCGCGCTCAGTATCCACTTCCGATACTGATTCTGCTCGATTTGAAACTTCCTCGTCGCTCTGGAGCTGAAGTACTGGCTTGGTTACGTCAACAACCCGGATTGAAGCGCATTCCCGTCGTGATGCTGACTGCCTCAAGGGAGTACGCAGATGTCAACCGAACTTATGATTTAGGAGCGAACGCTTACATGGTCAAACCCGTTAGCTTTAACCAGCTTGTAGAAATTGTGAACACGCTGCACGTTCATTGGCTTGTGCTGAACGAGAAACCGCAAATCGATATCTCCTAAATAGGAACATCTAGGCGTCCTATGCTCGAGATCCTACTGATTGCCTTCGTCAAAGAAGAAGACCAGAAAGCGTTAACCCATTAGTGGTTCAACAGCATCTCTCCAAACCAATATTGAAATTGAAATGATGCTAAACTGCAACCAATGAACACATCTGATTTCTGAGCGAGTACGGCTGTGTCCGATTGTATCTATCGCATCTTAATTGTTGACGATCTACCGGATAATTTGCTGTTGATGCAAACAGTATTAGAAGCAGAAGGATGTGGCATTGAACTAGCAAATGGTGGTCAATCCGCATTAGCGAAAGTCGAAGCTGCTGTGCCAGATCCGATCCTGCTAGATGTGATGATGCCCGATATGAACGGATATGAAGTCGTGCAGCGAATTTGGCAAAAGCCGGAACTATCCTCTATTTCGATTCTTTTAGTCACGGCTCACGAACAAGCCAAAGTGATTGAGGGATTGGAAGCGGGAGCGAATGGCTTTATTTGCAAGCCCATCGACTTTGATGAACTGTTGATGCAAGTGAAAGCCTTGTTGCAGTTTCGGGATGAACTTTGTGCAGGGCGATGAAGGAGATGAGCACTGAATCTAATTCTGATTTTTTCACAGCTTGGGACTTTTGCTGCGCGAGTAATACATTCAAGTTCCTTTTCCAAGTTTTGGTTCGTTGCCACACCCGCAGAAGTTCGATCTCGCAGGGTACCTTAGCTCTCTCTAAGAAGGTTAAAGGTTCATCTAGCTAGAAATCGACACAACAATGCCCTTCTTCCGCAAATCGCCTAACGCTTTGTATAAGTCCCCCTCATCTAACTTCCAGAGATTGCAGGAGTTAGCTTTCCGGGGTAATCAATCTGCAAGGCAAAAAAGACATAATCACGTTAGCTTCGCCTCACAGAGTGTTCGCTCGTCAAAAGCCTGAGGCTCCGAATCCGGAGAAGTTCGTCTCGATCCAGTGAATAGCTAACAGCGGCGGCAGAATCAGGTTGAGTCATAATTTTATAGTACATAAATACCATCTAATTATACGGGGTTAATTTCTCATGGCAATGCAAAAAGAATAAAGTTCGCAGTCTTAGATAGCTGTCTCATCCTAAGATTAGTAGTCTCAAAACCGGGTTGGACTAGAATCGGACTAAATCGCCAGTTTGTAGTACGCTGTAACGCCCAAAACTCGTGAGACTGATCGCTGGCGTTTAGAGTCAGGGCAAATTGCGGATTCCCCCGACTCATCAGCCTTTACACACTGTCTCATCAGTTGGAACTTCTGCTGAACGTGCAGGCGATCGCACGAACTAGCGGAATTCACATCACTACCCCGAAACTGAGGATAAACTGAGGATAAGTGGTCTAGACTTTGGAGATCCACCCAAGACACATTCTTGCGCTGTTGATCGCTCAATTCTCTTCTTCTGGAAACGGTTCCTCTAAAATCTGATCAATATCCCGCATACCAGAAAGAACACGTAGGATTTCAATTCGATCTGATTTAACGCGATATATGGCGACATAAGTTGTCTTGCCAATCTTAGGCATTACCAATTCACGTGTGCCAAATACCCGTCCTGGCTTCCCCAAACCTGGCATCTTCGATAATTCATTGATAGATGTATCTGCTTATCAGAACGATCATCTTAGAAAGATGCGTGACCAAGCTCTTCTCGTACTCTGGGCAATGCAGGAACTGGCTTGGGCAGAGATGCATCGGCTTGATGTCGGGGATCTTATTCATGAAGAAGGTACTTACAGATTACTGATCTCCAAAATAGATGGAACTCGAGACAAGCAATTGTCTCTTAAAGGGGCGATCGCTAAAATTCTAGTTCAGTATATAAAAGCGCGAAAGGAGTTTGAGGCTTCTGTTTCTGACACTAGCCCTTTATTCGTCGGAATTGGCAACCGTTCAGGAAGCAGACGTTTACTGCCTGCGAGCATTCAAGGCATCCTCAGATTTTATCTAGGTAAAGTATCAAGACTAAACTAACCACTAGCTCCCCCACAGGGAAAAGCATCTTAACCAGGATAAAGTGCCGAGGGTATCACAGCAAAAAGCCTTACCTCAGTACATATTTCATCTTGGTAATACGAAGCAGACTTTTCGCCGAGAACCATGTCTTGAAAAAGGCTTAGTTCTAATCAAGCTTCTTGTCGAATCCTGCTGGTTGACCAAGTAATAACCGTCTAAATTTAAGAATCAATCCAGGGCTAACTCTAATAGGTGGTTCAGATTTTGCCGCTCAGCACTAAAAACTGGCTTCCTAAATTAGAGATCTTTAAAAGATATTCAAGTTTGGAGGCGAATCCAATATACTCACTACAGTCCAATCGCTGAAACGAGAAAAACAGAGGATGACCCACCAAGTTTCCAACGTTGAAAAGCAAGAGGTGAACGCTATGTTCTAGGGTCCTAGAAACCAAAAACCCCACTGCGCCAACAGAAGGGGTCAATGGGTTTTATTTAGTTTATGGATAGGGCGGGAACGCTAACTAATGCTTTGACCGGCGAACGTTAGGTTACCCAGCTTTGCTATGCCAATTTTAGGGGTAATTTGCGAAAAGGTGCAAGATTTTTCGCAAATTATTCTTGCTGTTGCACAGCTCCCTATCCCGGTAATCCAGCCATAGGGAGTTGATTGTGAATTTGAGCATCGATGAAATCTGGAGAGAGCTGCCATGAAAACAGCCCCCTCCCTCCAATTTGAATCCATTCGGGAATGGCAGGATGCCTTTCTTGCCCTCTGGACCCACCGCTACGATTACCTGTGGGCAGAACATCCCAGTTCAACAGAATCACCAGACTGGCAAACGGAAATCCGCTATCCCCTGTCGGATCGCCTAATTCAGCAGGGCACCCATCTTTACGGCGTTCGCTTCGGGCAGCGCACCCACTACTTTCTGTTGGACATTGACCGAGGCAGTCTGTACCATCCCAGCCGCGATCCCCTGGCTTGGCGTCGCATTCGGGAGTGCCTCGAGCGATATGGCTGGGTCCAAACGATCGCCCTCACTTCCAGCTACAGCGGTGGACTCCATCTGTATTTCCCGGTCGAGCAGCCCCAGAAAACCTGGGAGATCGCTCTGGCAGTATCAACCGTGTTGGAGAATGCAGGATTCAAGCTGGCACCCGGACAGCTCGAAATCTTTCCCAACTGCAAGTCCTACGCTGCCAATGGCGAACACAGCCTCTACAACGGGCATCGCCTGCCGCTGCAAGCCGGATCCTACTTGCTCAACGACGACCTCCAGCCCATCTGGGGCGACCAGCAAACCTTTGTCCAGCGCTGGCAATTCGCTCAAGCCCAAAACCAGATCGATGAAAAGGCACTTGCTCGTCTGATCAAGACAGCCCGCCATCAGCAGTTTCGCGTCACTGGCAAAGCCAACAAGTTTCTCAATGACTTGAACGCCGAGATCGAACAAGGCTGGACCGACTTTGGACAGACTAACCGGTTGCTCGGGCGCATAGCAATGCGCTCTTATATCTTTGGTCACGTTCTGCACGCCGCTGCGCCAATTGAAGGAGACGACTTGGTCCGAGATATCGTCGCGATCGCGCGATCACTTCCAGGCTATGAGGACTGGTGCCGCCATCAGCATGAAATCGAACAAAGAGCGAAAGAATGGGCGAGATCGATTGAGCAGAGCCGCTACTTTCATTACGGTAAGAACAAAATCCCTAAAGGCTCCGATCCGGACAACCTCAGTGACTCAGAATCGAATTGGAACCAACAACAACAAATGAGTGCAAGAGAGCGGATCCAACAGGCAATGGACGATCTACTCAGAAAATCAGCGTTACCTCAAGGCATCACAGAAAGATTCGATGCACTCGTGACTTATGGCATTAGCGGTGCAACCCTATATCGTCATCGTGACTTATGGCATCCCCGTCATCTAGAAAACAGCCGAAACGACGATCTTCAAAAGGGTGTTGCGCAGGATTGCTTGTGGGGAGCATCTTGCGCAACCAACCCCACAAGCTTATTAGGCGAAAATGGATGTAATTCCTCACCAGATAAGGGATTGAGCAATCCAGTTCCTGAAGAACAGCTAGAGACTGGATGTAATCGCTTTCCTGGTGAGGATTTGAGCAATCCAGAACCCAAAATCATGACCCGAGAGGAGGGAGTTGCCCTGATCAAAGGGTTATTGAAGGAAATAGAAGCAAAGCAACAGGCTGAAAAAGAGAGGAGAGAAAGGAGTTTGGGGGATGATCATCGTGACTATTCGCCTCCCCAGACGGGTTAAGTCCGTCATTTCAATAAAGCCTAGAGCTACTCGCTTCATTTGAAGTTGAGGCGCTAGAAAGGGCGCGAAATCAAAGACCTGACCAACAGAAATTTAGCTGTTGGTGGACGATCGCGCCTACAATGCTCAGGTCAGAATCCGATTCACGATCGCTTGAAGTCAACTGTCCGAAATGGCAATCAAAAAGACCAAACTCTATCGCTCCCTTTGGGCAAGCTGCGATGAACTGCGCGGCGGCATGGATGCCTCACAGTACAAGGATTACGTCCTGACGCTGCTGTTTATGAAATACGTCTCTGATAAATATGCAAACGACCCCTACGGCATGATTGTCGTGCCGGAAGGCGGCTCCTTCAGAGACATGGTGAAGCTCAAGGGCGAGAAGGAGATCGGCGATAAGATCAACAAAATTATTGGCAATCTGGCAGAAGAGAACGGGCTGAAAGGCGTAATTGACGTTGCCGACTTCAACGATGAGGAGCGGTTGGGTCGGGGCAAGGAGATGGTCGATCGCCTCTCGAATTTGGTGGCGATTGTTGATGGGCTGGATTTGAGCGCGAACCGAGCGGATGGGGATGACCTGCTGGGAGATACCTATGAATATCTGATGCGTCACTTTGCGGCGGAGTCGGGCAAGAGTAAGGGGCAGTTTTACACGCCAGCCGAGGTGTCACGGATTTTGGCAAAGGTGGTGGGCATTACTTCCGAGACGCGTCAGGATCAGACGGTCTATGACCCAACTTGTGGATCGGGGTCGCTGCTGTTGAAGGTGGCAGACGAAGCGCCGCGTGGATTAACGATCTACGGTCAGGAGATGGATAACTCCACCTGGGCGTTGGCGCGGATGAATATGTTTATGCACGGCTATCCGAGTCATGAGATTTGGAAGAGCAACACGTTGGCAGATCCGTATTGGAAGCAGTCGGATGGTAGTCTGAAACCGTTTGATTTTGCGGTTGCCAATCCGCCTTTCTCCTACAAGTCTTGGAGTAATGGGGTTAAAGTCAGCGATGATCCCTTTCAGCGGTTTGAATATGGCACTCCGCCCGATAAGAATGGGGATTATGCGTTTTTGCTGCATATCCTCAAGTCAGTGCATCGTCGAAATTACAATGCTAGGTTGCACTGCAGCTAGAGAGTAAACTTGCTAATTGCCATCTCTTGCCCCGGTTAACATCGCCAACATACAGCTATGCAACGAGTGAATGCAGGTTTGAGAACATAACCGAACAGTAATTTGGTCCAGAAGTAGTCCAAGCGCGATCGCATCCTAGAATTGTGACTTAACTGTCACAATAACTAAAATTGTCAATTCATTTGCAAATGATGAAGCAAACATTATTATGCAGCTTGATCGGAGCCTAAGGGCAAGCCGATCTGAGGTTTACAATCTGTAAAAGTTAGCGAATCAGGGTCTAGAAAGTCTGCTAACGCCATCTCCAGTACTAGTTCAATGCTGTAGCCAATTTGTTTTGCATGATTCACGTAAGCGTCCCGAATATGGTCAGGCAAGACGGCTAATAACATCAATGCTGCATCATGGCTGAGATGCTTCTTACCCGTTTCTGAGAGCGTCTGCATGACCTGTCCTCTAGTCTCTGGTCGGATACTGTGCATTATAAGGCGGCTGTGTGGCATGAATGAGAATGCCTTCGAGATCGTCTCCTAATTTTAGAACATCCATCATGGTAAGCGGTACAAACGAGACAGCGACATCTCGATGGTTATAATCATCTAACCATGACCAAGTACATGCCTTGTGCCCTCCTTTGAACCGCTCCCGTAATTTCTTAGTTTTACCCAAATACAGTAACCCGCGATCCCGATGCCTAACTGCATAGAGTCCAGGTGTTGTCGGTAAATCACTGAAATCACGGGTAATCGATGCACAAGATTCAAAGGGAACCAATAAGAGCGCCTGCAACAGCTCTCTAGCCCGCACTTCCAATTCGCTCAAAATCAGCCCTCAAACTTTTTCAATTCCGTACAGGTCAAATTTAATCATCACCTGCGGTAAGTTTGTCCAACTCATTAAGCAGTTTGGTAATTCGATCTCGCTTCTTGCGATCGCCCCACGTTTTCCTCTTCCGCAGCCGCTTGCTGATCTCACATAATCGCTCAGCCAGAACTTTTTCAGGGGGCGGCTCTGATTCTGGAGTTAACTCTTTGATTGCTGCTTTGATTTCGTTTAGAGATAAATTCTTAGAGATTGCCTGCTTTAGCAACTTAGACCGTTGGTCCTGGTCTTTGACCCGCGCGATCGCCTGTCCCTTGGTGTATTCCAGTCGCCCCTAGCGAAGAACGTCCAGTACATCTGCTGGTAATTTCACTAAAGGCAAACGGCTGGAACGAAAACTATCTACGGTAAAGCGCCCCACTCCCACTAGGACATTTTGGACAACTTCCAGTTGGGACAAAACGTTTTGTCCCAACTCCTGACCTCGATGTTTTGCATGATGCGCTTGATAGAACAGAGAGGTTACATCTTCTCTGCTGATATTCAGGGCAATTGCTAGCAGGTCTAAAACGGCATCTGTTTCTTCAACCGGATTTAAGTCCTCCCGTTGTAAATTCTCTATCAAAGCAACTTGCAATGCCTGCTGATCGTCTAGCTCTCGCACGACGATCGGAACATTTGGTAATCCCACTTCGTGAGCTGCCCGCAACCGACGTTCCCCCGCAATCAATTCATACGCCCCCTCCTTCAGAGAACGAACAAGAAGAGGTTCCAAAATCCCGTGTTCTTTGACCGAGGCAACCAATTGAGCTAACTTTTCAGCGTCAAAGAAGCGGCGAGGCTGCTTTTGAGACAGATAAACCTGCTCAATTGGAACAGATTGGGAGGGATGCTCAATCTGTTCAGGTAGGTCGCGATTGAGAATTGCTGCGACATTCCGAAGTTGTGGTTTAGGTGCGCTTTTACGAGATGGCACTTATAGAGACTCCAAGCTTTGAGCGATTGTCATTAGAACTGCAAGCGCAGGATGTTTTGAATCATATATCTCTAATGGCAAATGCTGCATCGAGGCGTCCGCGAAAGCAACCGCACGCGGAACCGGTGGAAACACAGGAGCAATGCCACCAAATTGCTCGATGACAGCTTCCAAAATTTCTTTACTCTGACTAGTGCGATCATGCAGGTTGGGAATTACGCCGGCTATTTTCAAATCGGGCGCAACTCCCTCCTGCTGAAGTCCGTTGATCGTTCCCAATAACAGATCCAATCCAACGAAGCTTTTGTACTGTGTCTGCATCGGAATTAGAATGTGTATCGATGCTACTAACGAAAGAATGCTAAGCACCCCAGCGTTAGTGGGCAATCAATGAGCACAAAGTTATAGTTCTGCTCAACGGGAGCCAAAGATTTTTTGAGACGAGTCTCCTTGGCAATCGCGATTGCTAACCTCACATCTGCTGCACTTAATGTCAAATTACTAGGCACCAAATCCATCTGATGAATTTCACGCAAAAAGGGAAGGGGAGACTGTTCTAAAACACTTTCAGAGATCGTCCCTTCTAACGCATAAGGTTGTAACCCCATAAATACGGTTAGGGAAGATTGCGGATCCATGTCTATTAACAATACGTTGTGCCCTCGCTGCGCCAACGCATAACCCAAATTCATGGCAAGAGTAGTCTTGCCAGTTCCTCCAGCCTGATTGAATAAAGCAATGATTTTAGGCACGGCTTAGCCTTTAACAACAAGCATAGTTTATATGGTTGCGCGAAGTTCCTAAAAAAGTCGAATAAGCAGAAATGTTCTCCTCTATCTGTGCGTCTCTACCACCAGCAAAAAACACGAGACCGAAATCAGAAGAGCCGAATGCACATGTGTAAATGCATTCGGCTCTTTCAATTTAATATCCTGGCAGCTAGCTATTTTGACAAGAGGCTACCCTCTCACTATCGTCGCCGCAAATGCGTTTCACCACTCAGTTCGGGATGGATGAGCGTGGGTCCACACCGCCATCACCACC
>JACJNX010000168.1 GCA_014695255.1 Cyanobacteria bacterium FACHB-63 | reverse complement strand
CGGATGCAGCGGTTGCAATGCTTCAAAAACTAAGAGATTTGGGACTGCATCTCTCGATCGATGACTTTGGAACAGGATATTCCTCCTTGGGCTATTTACACCGCTTTCCAGTGGATACATTGAAGATTGATCGCTCCTTCATCACCCATGTAGAAGACGATTTAGAAAAAATGGAAATTATTCGCACGGTGGTTACCTTAGCTTGGAATCTGGGGATGGATGTGGTCGCCGAGGGTGTAGAGACGAAGAAACAGTTGGCTCAACTGAAGGTGTTGAGATGTGAGAATGGGCAGGGCTATATTTTCTCCCGACCCCTTAATCATGCGGCTGTCGCTGCTCTTCTTGAAGAAAAAGGGGACCGGACTCTGGGTGATTTGGGGCAGCTTGGAGAGGCACTGCCATAACTATTGACATACCCCTTGATTTTGATCTTTGACACAAATTAGTTGACATAGTCGTGTTCAATCGGAATCGATAATGAGTTCCCCATTGTTCACTTCATAATGCTCGCAGGGTTAGTACCGCAGCAATTTTGCGTCCCTGCTCATCGTAGACCGGACGAGCATTGCCCTCCACTAAGATCTCTGTCCCATCAGATCGCCGAATCCGCCAGCGCGCCTCTTTCACCACCTCATCTTTGAGCACAGCTCGACTTAAAGGTAGCTCTGCTGCAGGGTAAGGGTGTCCTTCTTCAGTGTAGAGATGATACATCTCGCTATAGTCTTCCGGTAGAACATCAAGCTTGGCAACCCCGTGCAACCCTGAGGCGGCATCATTGACAAACGTAATTCGCCCCTCCACATCGGTTACGATTACCCCTTCTATCAATTGCTGCAGGATGGCATCGCGTTCAGTCGCGAATTGAGCAATCCGCTGTCGTGTCTTTACTTCTTCAGTGACCTCAATATTCAAACTCAAAAGCCGGTCTACTCGTCCACTCAGGTCAAACAAAGGCTGATAGATGATATTAAAATACCCTTCGTACAGTTCACCGCTGCCGTCCCGATCGTAACGCGCTACCATTTCTTTGCCTTCGTAGGCTGCGCCAGTCGTGTAAACCTGATCGAGTAACTCAAAGAACCCTTGCCCTTCCAATTCCCGAAAGGCATTGCGGACTGTTAATCCCTCTAAGTTGCGTCCGCCGATGAGTTGTTGGAACCTGCGATTGTGCATCTCGATGCGGTGTTCCGGTCCCCGCATAATCGAGATTGCGATCGGGGCTTGTTCGAGAATTGCCCGGATTTCAGCCTGCACGGCTTCGTCTCGGAGGGCTCGAACTCGGTCAGAGATATCTCGACTGAATAGGAGCAGCCCGTTCTCAATGGGAACCGCCCGGACTTCGTGCCAAGCGTATAGCTTAGGCAGAAACAACTCAAATTTGACGCTAACTTGCGCTGCTGCAGCTTGTCGGAGTTGGACTTCTGCGGGCGTGTTCAAAAGGTCAGGAAAAACGTCCCAGATGGACCACCCCAGTAATTCGTCGCGTTTGCGTCTCAACAGCAGTTCTGCACTATGGTTGACGCAGATGTAGTTCCACTGGGTGTCGAGTGCAGTAATGGCATCAGATGTGTATTCTAAGACGGTCTCCAGATCCAACTTGACTCTCCTTAGTTCCCAATCTAATCTACTTTATCGCTCCATCTGCTCAGAAGCGTCAATTAACTGACAACCATGATCGGCGGGACGACAGCCAGAAATCCTGTTCTAAGAGTACGATCAATGAACGTGACTCCTCGATGTTGAGAACGCAAATTCCGCACCGTATATAGCTTTCGTTTCCGATCATAGTTGTTGCGACACATGCGCTCGGTCAGTGGGGCAAGTTCCTGGCTGTCGTCAACCCGCCATGTTGTCGTCTAATAGGCTGTTAAGGTTTATCGTCGGGTTAAGGGTCGAATGTGCTCGGTCAGACGGGCATCTGAGCAAGCAATCACAAGCATTAACGTTCCAACGCCTGACGATAAGCTCTTGAACGGTCTTTTGAGCAAGACTGTGTCGCTGAAGCACTCCTCAGCAGCGCCCCAGAGCTGCCCGGAATCGACCCAAAAACCGAGGAAGAAGTTGCCTTCTGCAAGAGCCGCATAGCCACCCACCAGCTGTCCGCCGTCCTCCCGCTCATAATAAGCGGGGCAATATCCTCGCTGTTCAAGATAGCCGTAAATTTCGCTCAGTTCCATTGTGGATTGTCCTTCGGGTAGTCCCTCGATTGAGTAAGGGTAATTGCTTAGCGTGGAGCTAGTTGTCTCCTGCGTTGGTATCAGAGATAGCAATTTCACCAATTTACAGAACGGCAGCGTCAACTGAACCGGGGATACTCAAAATTAAGCCCAATACTCTCTTCATCGTTAGCCTCGCTCAATGTTACGCAGCCGCTTTCACACCAGCAACTTCTTACCCCTCCTCATATCGTTGGCGCAGTTCTTCTCGATGTCGTTTTGCACTCAGTTCATGCTGCTTCGGATGGAAGTGTCTTCTCACTATTTCATTAACTATTGCTTAAAGTTATTGCTTAAAGTTTAGAGAGCCCTATTCACCTGGTATTCAGCTTCTGTTCTTGATACGGGCTCCAGGTCTGAGGACAATTTAATTTGTTGCGTTAGAGTTTGTCGTCAAACATCTCCTCCCACTTTTGAGTATTGCTGGAGGCTCATACCCCATGGACTGCTCCAAAGTTTTCACGTAAGCAATTCATTGATTCTGCTCAAACACTTCCTTAGGCACGATGCAGAACGAGCCTAATCCACACTTTTATCTCAACATAGCGATCAAATTACTGCTGCAACTTATGGGCTTATTGCTCATCCCGATGTAATGCTCTCTCCCGTTGAAGATCTCGTTGTTACCTCTGACTTCCGTCTCATCATTCTTTCGGTTCTGATTTCCTTGATCGGTTCTTACACGGCTCTCGATATTGCCCAACAGATCTCACCTGAGCCAGAACGACCTCGCCAATTCTGGCTCATTGGAAGTGGAATTGTGCTCGGTCTAACCATCTGGGCAATGCACTTTACTGGAATCTTGGCGCATCGTGTACCGATTCCAGTCGGGTATGACTTTCGCCTCATTCTGTTAGCAATGGCAGTCGCCATCAGCGGCTCGATCTCCGGCATCTGGCTTGCCAATCAACCCAATAAAGTTTGGTGGACAATCGGCGGGATTTGTATGGGCAGCACCATTATTGGCATGCATTATACGGCGATGGCAGCCCTCCGAATGTCAGCCTGCCAAGTTTATGATCTTCCCCTAGCTCTGCTTTCAGGCTTGATTGCGATCTTCGCTGCACTCGGCTCACTTTGGGTGCTGCGGTTTTACAACTGCAACACACTCTTCACCCAGTGTCGGCAAGTAATCGGAAGCGCTGGGTTGATGGGAACGGCAATTTCTGGAATGCACTATACTGCTATGATCGCCACTCATATTCGAGCCGCATCAGTCACAATCCCGCAAATTCAACCGATTAGTAGCCGAGTGCTGGCGATCGTGATTGGCGTTGCAGCGTTACTGATTTTGACAGGGGCACTCTTTTCATCGTATTTTGGACGACAATTGAGTGCTGAGCGGGCAAGAGTCGAAGCCTTACAGCTGAGCGAAGCCCGTCTAGAGGAACTGGTTCAGCAACGCACCCAAGAATTAGAACGAGAAAAACTCGCCTCTGAAGCAGCGAATCAGGCGAAAACGGCGTTTCTCAACAATACCAGTCACGAACTGCGAACCCCGTTAACTGCCATTCTTGGCTTTTCTAGTGTGCTTTTAGAGCAAATTTACGGCGCTTTGAATTCACGCCAGCTTGAGTATGTTCAGCAGATTTCCAGCGCGGGCGATCAACTTCTGTCGCTAATCAATGATTTGTTAGATTTAGCAAAAATTGAGTCAGGGCGTGAAGAATTCGAGGTCGATGCGGTTTCGGTTGAAGCAGTCTGCCAGACCTGCATTGCGACCCTTAAAAAACAAGCTGAGCAGCAAGGCTTGCAGCTTTCGTGTTCGATCGAGCCTGAGATTACGACCTGTACTGCCAATGAGCGCCGCTTGAGTCAAATTCTGCTCAATTTGCTCTCGAATGCCATTAAGTTTACGGAAGCCGGCTCAGTCACGCTAGAAGTTCGGCAAGTTGAAGACTGGCTTGAGTTCGAGGTTTGTGATACAGGAATTGGCATTGCTCCAGCCGATCAAGCAAAGCTGTTTCAACCGTTCCAGCAGCTGGATCAGGATTTATCGCGTAAATATCAAGGGACAGGACTAGGCTTAGCCCTGTCTCAGAAGTTAGCCCAGCTTCAAGGTGGCAACATTACCGTCAACTCAAGCATTGGGCAGGGAAGTTGTTTTACGCTCCACTTACCAAACGAATCTAGTAAGGAATGAAGATGCAGGAATGGTTTAGGGTTCGTAAAAGCAGTGAATGCTAGGGTATGAATTGCCAGGCTTCTTCACTAACTATTCCTTAGAACTTAGTGAATCAGAATTGAACTGTATTCTTTGTCCTGCTTAGGGTTCAGCGCTTTTTTCTGCCCTAACTGATTTTCCGGAATGTCCTTTTTTATTAAGTTAATAGCTATAAATTACGGTAACTTAGTGAAAAAGTTGGAACTGACATGGCTTTCAGAAAGGCGAAAATCCGCATCACCCGCTTCCTGGATCTGTGCTGACGGTTGAACCGATTCGGGATAAGAAAGCGATCGACCGCATCAAGAAACTATTGCGCGACCAGCCACGTGATCTTTGTCTGTTTGTGCTGGGAATCAATACCGCTTTTCGAGCGAATGAATTGCTTTCACTCACGGTCGGTCAGGTGCGCTCTCTGCAACCTGGGGATGTGCTGCGAGTCAAGCAAAGCAAGACGGGAAAGTTTCGATCAGTCACGGTGAACGGGGCGGTCGTCAAAGCGATCTCTCAACATCTTGCTGCTTGTTCCCTTTCTGATGACGTGTTCCTGTTCCAAGGCAAGCGCGGCTGCTTGACCGTTCCCACCGTAAGCACGATGGTGAAAACGTGGTGTCAGCATGCGGGACTGAAGGGGAAGTATGGCAGCCACTCCTTGCGCAAGACTTGGGGCTACTGGCAGCGACTGGAGCGTGGAACAGCAGTCCCGTTGCTAATGGAGGCATTTGGACACGCAACACAACAGCAAACACTAGCTTACCTAGGCATTCAAGCCGAGGAGATTGCCCAGATCTATGAACTGGAGTTGTAACGGATTGTTAGAAGACAGCGACATAGCGAGTGACGACAGCTATCAGCCCTACCATCCCAGCCGAGCATACGTGTCGCGACAACGATGATCGGAGCTGAGAACCCTATGCGGTAGTATGTCTGTCGCTGTCATCTTTAAGAATGTCATTTGATGATCGCTTTTTTAGAGCAGAGTTGGTAGATGTCATGCCACCAATGTCACTGCCAGTTGACAGCGTTGCTAAGGTTATAAATACAGGGGACTAGGCAAGCTCCACTAACACGGTTCTTTCAGCATTTCGATCCTCTAGGTTCATTTCAGTCTTTCCTCTCGGGTTTCAGCAACACAACCTTATGGCTGCATCTTCATCCAACACTTCCCCCTTAGACATTGCTATCATTGGTGCCGGTCCCGGAGGCTTGAGCGCAGCACATGCCTTGGCGAATCAAGGCTTCTCCGTCGGAATCTTTGAGCGTGCTCACGCCTTACACCCGATTGGAGCGGCTGTCGGATTAGCAGAACCGGGGTATGCCGCCCTCCAGAAAATTCGTCCTTCCCTCGCAACCCAAGTGCGTGCTCAAGCGACGAATCCCAAACGGCAATTGCTCATGCGACTTAACGGCGAGATTCTATTTTGCGATGAATCCCCGCTAGCGGGTACTAGCTTTACCTGGCTTGGCTGGTATACCCTTCAGACCTATCTCCGTCAAACCTTACCCGCTTCGGTTCGCTTGTTTCTCAACCATCATCTCATCGACTTCAGTGCTGAGCCGCTCGATGCCCCAATTTGCCTAAAGTTTCAGAATCAGTCTGATTGCCTAGCTAGGATTTTAGTGGGCGCAGATGGCTATCGCTCTGTCGCCCGGAGCAAAACGGTGGGCGATGGTGCCCCCTTATATACAGGCACCATGACTTGGCGCGGTGTCGTTCCTCGTCAAAGGCTGGCTCCTTTGGCAGACCCGTTCACAGAAGGTGCTGGGTTTCAGCTCATTGTGGGCGAGCAAAAGAACTTTTGGATGATGGATGCGGGGGCGGAGCAATTGGCTTGGGGAGGCACTGCACTGCAATCCAATCCGGACAAAAGTGAATCCGCCCTCGCAACCGTTCTGCAAGTCTTTGCAGGGTGGGCTTCGATTGTCGAAAAGATGATTCGGGCAACTGAGCCGACCAGCATCATCGAGACTGGAGTGTTTGACCGAGAACCCGTTTCTCAATGGGGAGATGGGCATCGAGTCACGCTACTTGGAGATGCAGCCCATCCGATTCGCCCTTCACTGGGGTTGGGAGCAACGCTTGCTTTTCAGGATGCGGTGACGTTAGCCCAAGTGTTAGCAGGAGTTGATTCAAAAAATATTTCAGCCGTTGCCGAAGCGCTGCTACATTACGAACAGGAGCGGATTAGAGTGACAGCCCCTTTGCAGCATCAAGCGCGTCAAGAAGGAACTGCTTCCCATGCTGATGACCAAGCAGATCGTCTTAAAGCCGCTTTTGAAGCAGCGCTAGCAAATCGGCGGAAGCCCGATCTGTAATCTTGATGGAGGTTGCACCAGTCTAAATTGAAAAAAGACCCTTTTTTGATAAAGCATTTTGTCACCTTGCTGTCAGCTTTGAGGAGACCCGAAAGCTAGAAAGACTAGAGCTTTTTTCTGTAGGCTGAAATCGGTGAAAAGATATCCCTTTTTTGATAGGGCTGTCTCTTAAACTTACGAAGTATAGGAGGACGTCTCTGCTAATGCGGTGGCTAAAACTAGTCATTTAATCTCGCCAATTAGATTTTCCATCTCGTCTAATAACTTACTGAGCCGCCCTCGCTTTTTGCTGTCGTTCCAAAGTTTGTTCTTCTTTAACTGTTTACTGATTTCTGCTAAGCGATCGATAAATACTTTCCCTGAGACTTCTTCTGACTTTGGCTTCAACTGTTTGATCTGCGTCTTGATTTCGTTTACAGAGAGGTTTTGAGCAATTGCCTGCTCCAGCAAATTATCTCGCTGCTGGTCGTCTTTCACACGAGCAATCATTCGTGCTTTGGTATATTCCAGTTTTCCTTCTCGTAGTGCCTCTAGGATATTGATTGGAAGATTAAGAAGTGGCAGCCTGCTACTGCGTAGGGATTCAAGATTAAACCGCCCTAACTGGGCAAGACAAGATTCGATCTTTTCTAATTGAAGGGAAACGTTTCCCTTCAATTCTTGACCCCTGTTTTTTGAGTTTGCTGCTTGATAGATCACTGACTTCACGTCTTCTATCGTCGTATCAAGGGTGAGTGCCAATAACCCTAAAACTGCTTCGGTTTCTTCAATCGGGTTAAGATCGTCTCGTTGTAGATTTTCTACTAGTGCAACTTGAAGTGCCTCTTGATCAGAGAATTCACGGGAGACAACAGGGATTTCAGTTAATCCAACCTCTTGAGCTGCTCGAAATCGACGCTCTCCAGCTATCAGTTCGTAGTTGTTATTTCCTAAAGGACGAACCAAAACTGGTTCTAAAATCCCATGTTGCTTAATTGAAGCGACAAGTTGAGCCATCTTTTCAGAATCAAAATAACGACGAGGTTGACCCTTAGCTGGCAGTTTGATGGCAGTTAGGGAGACAGTTGTGGCAGGTGAATTTCCCTGAACGCTATTAGGATCAGTCATGAATCGCGTCATTACAGTATCATTCAGCGTTTTACGTTGCCTAACCATTTAGAATCTCCACTGCTTGCTTAAATAAACGTTCAAGCTCACGCCGCGCCGTCCCTGCTGCTGTTCCAGACATATCAAACACAGTTGCTCCTTGTCCAAATGAATCTGCAACAACTTGCCGCTGGTGGATAATGGTTTCTAAAAAATTGACATCTTGAACCTGTTGCAAAACTGCAAAAGCTTCATCCTTCAATCTGGTTCCTTTGATTGCCTTATTAAGAAATATTGCAGCTTTCGGTAGTCCACCTCGAATTGCCTTTGCTTGTCGCACAAGACGCACTGTGTCAGAGGCACTTGCCAAGTCAACACCAGATGGCTGACAAGGAATTAGCGCTAGGTCAGCCCATAGAAGAAGTGCCCTAGTTGTCTCACTCAACGTCGCTGGACCATCAACTACTACCCACTCATACGTTTCTGCAAATTTTGGTAGCTGTTCTAGAAGCTCATTCGGGTCTTGCAAAACTTGAAAAGGAATCTCGTACTCTAAAGACTCTAACCAGATTGAGGAGGTCCTTTGTCCATCTGCATCCACCACTAAAGGGGCTTTCTTTTGACGCTGTAGCCAGCGTGCTAGATGAACAGAGATTGTAGACTTACCCGCCCCACCTTTTTGATTGACAACAATAATCGTCGGCATGAAGCAATCGAGAATGACAGGATAAGTTTATGCTAAATAGGGCTGAAGGGAAACGTTTCCCTTCATTAAAGATCGACCCGAGATGGGGAAGTTCTACGTTTTACATCTTTTGATAAATCGATGTCCGATGATCCATTTCAGACTGAAGCGCTGAGAACACTGGAGATATTAATCTCGACCCAGTTCGACGTCTGCTACCCATTAATTCAAGCTTTTAGTAATTTGCCTAATCGTCCTGGCATTTATGCAATTAAGCATGAGGCTGAAGGAATTCTTTATATTGGTAAGGCAAAGAATGTTAGGGAACGATTTCAAAGTGGTCACAGCGCCCTTGTTTTGGCGTTTCTTGAGCGGCTTGACCCAGATGAGATTAGAATTGCTGTAGTTACGCTTTCGCCTCAATGGGCACGAGCAGCCTTGGCACTAGAAGAGGAAATTCTAAAAAACATTCAACCGCGTTATAACGTTAGAATCCCGAAGAGGAAGGATTAGCCAATGCATATCCCTGCACAAACCTCGTCTGAAGATGCCCTAACTCCTGAAGCTGCAAAGGCAATCTTAGACTTGCTACCGAACAGAATCAGTGCCGCGCTAAAAGACTACGCAGAGTCGATTGGTTACCCCATGGAGTTAGTCGTAGAAATGGCGATTGCGGGATTTTTAGATTTGGATGCAATTACATTCACAGATTGCCGTGTCTCTTCACCAGGGCAATTAAGAGAAAAAGTTGAAATGCTTGAGCTTCAATTAGCTCATGCACGGGGAGAGTTAGTTAAAAAAAACTAAGGGAGCGTAAGACTGAATTTGTGAAGATTTTGTCAATAATTCCTGCGGAAAACAACTGTCACAATTTCTGCCTCGATCAGCTTTTGAACTAATTTTGGACTAAATCACTGTTTGATTATGTTCTCAAACCCGCATTTCCTCGTCACGTAACTGTCACAACCCCAACGGCAGATCAAGCCTTAAGAGCAGAACATCTGCGCTCGGGCGCAGGTAACCAAATCGGTCGTGTCGCAAAAAATAAGGGATGCTAAACCTGGCGTGCAAGAGCCAAAATCTTAACTTGTAACTGCTCTTTCTGTAGCGTAGCCAGATTTTTCTGCGACACAACCCTAGAAAATGAGGAACACCAAGCAGTGAATGAGGAACTCCAAACTACACTGGCAGCGTTGCAAGTTGCAGAAGCGAAACTGAGCCAGCGAAACGAGGAATTGCGGCTGCTCCGTCAGACGATCGAGCAAGAACGGCAGCACTATCAGGATCTATTTGAGCTGGCATCAGATGGTTATTTAACAACGGATATCCATGGAATTATTCAAGCGGCAAACCCTGCAGCAAGTGCCCTGCTCGGATATCAAAATTTGATTGGTCAACCGCTTACGGTCTTTGTTGCCAAGTCCGAGCAAGCGACGCTTCGCACTCGGTTGGCGGAGTTGAAGGTCATACAGGATTGGAAGATCCTGCTCAATCCCCATTATCGTGAGCCGTTTCCTGTGTTGATTGCAGTCATCCCCATTCGAGACGCACAAAATCAAATCACACAGTTACGCTGGTTCTTGCGCGATTTGCGGAGTCAAAAGCAAGCAGAACGGTCATTAATCGAGAGTGAAGAACAGTTTCGTCTATTGTCAGAAATTAGTCCTGTTGGTATT
This sequence comes from Cyanobacteria bacterium FACHB-63, assembly GCA_014695255.1. Lineage (GTDB taxonomy): Bacteria > Cyanobacteriota > Cyanobacteriia > Leptolyngbyales > Leptolyngbyaceae > Leptolyngbya. The sequence goes on along the minus strand of JACJNX010000168.1, from coordinate 2,434 downwards.
TTTCGGAATGATCTCGAAGGACGGTGTACCTATGCCAATGCTAAAACGCTAGAAATTACAGGTCTCTCTCTAGAGGAGAACTTAGGGAACGGATGGGGGCAGAACTTACACCCAGAGGATCGTGATTGGATGTATGCTGCCTGGTCCGATTTTGTGGGGCAAACGAAGCTCGGTCAGCCCGCGAATTATCAGGTTGAGCATCGCTACCTCTATCGGGATGGTTCCTTGAGGTGGATATTTGCCCAAGCTGTCCCTGAGCACAATGCAAGCGGAGAATTGGTAGGTTATATCGGTACCGTGATTGACATTACTGAGCGCAAACAAGCAGAACAAGCGCTGCAAGCCAGTGAACAACGGCTCCAAACCATTCTAGATAACGCTCCGGCTGCCATCTACTTGCTCGATCATCAAAACAGATACCTATTGGTCAATCGCCTTTGTGCAGATCTGAACGCTACGACCCCGGAGCAGATCGTAGGCAAAAGCCTCTATGAAATCTGTCCAACAGAAATTGCAGATACGTTTGCGACCGATAACCGAACCGTACTGGAAACTGGTCAACTTCTGCAAGTAGAGGAAGTTTTGTCCTATCCCACCGAGCAGCTACGCACCTATATCACAATCAAATTTCCCTTGCGCGATGCTACGGGTACACCTTATGCAGTTTGTGGCATTTCAACAGATATCACCGATAAGAAACAACTAGAAACACAGTTCTATCGTGCTCAACGGCTGGAGAGTTTGGGTACCTTAGCCAGTGGGATTGCTCATGACCTCAACAATGTGCTCACGCCAATTCTCACCACCGCTCAGTTCTTGCAGTTCAAGCCATCGAATCTAGATGCGCAATCACAAGGGCTGCTCCACGTCTTAGAAGAGAGTGCCAAACGAGGTGTAGACTTGGTGCAACAGATCCTCACCTTCACCCAAGGTACTGAGGGCATCCGTGTCCCAGTACAAGTTGCTGATCTGTTACAAGAGGTGATCGCCATCATCCAACAAACATTTCCGAAATCGATCTCAATTCAGCAAAACATTCCAAAGAGTGGCATCGGGTGCATCGCTGCCGATTCAACCCAAGTGCATCAGGTGCTAATAAATCTGTGTGTGAATGCAAGGGATGCCATGCCGAACGGTGGAACGCTCACGCTCTCCGTGCGAAATTGCACGGTCGATGACCACTTTACCCAGCAGCACCTAGATGCTCAAGTAGGAAGCTATGTCGTCATTACCGTTGCCGATACTGGCACGGGAATTTCTCCTAAAGTGCGGGATCTCATCTTTGAACCCTTCTTTACGACCAAGTCGATTGGTCAAGGTACGGGGTTGGGGTTATCAACGGTACTGGGGATTGTCAGAAGTCACGGGGGGTTCTTGCAGGTATCGAGTGAAGTGGGGCAAGGGACGCAATTTCACGTGTATTTGCCGACCACGGCTGCGCCAATAATCGGCAGCAAACCCATAGATGAACCTCCGCAAGGCAACGGTGAACTTGTATTAATGGTTGAGGATGATGCTGCGGTGCAATACGTACATTGCTCGGTGCTCGAAAGTCATGACTACCAAATCCTGGTTGCCCGGGATGGAGTTGAGGCAATCGCGCTGTACGCCAAACATCAAGAGAACATCCAAGCGGTGTTGATGGATGTAATGATGCCAGATATCGATGGTATCAGTGCCATTCGCGCCTTGCGACGACTGAACCCAGCGGTGAGGATTATTGCGATGAGTGGATTATCGTCTAACCGAGAAGCTGCGCTTGCTGCAGGAGCAACAGTATTTTTGTCAAAGCCCTTTGTGATGGAAAATCTGTTGAGGACGCTCTACGACTTGATCAATGATTCTCAAATCGATCAGTCGAATTAACAAGTTCAATTTCATCGTTTAACAAACTGAACGTCTGCACCCACGAGCAGAAGTCCAAGCAACACTTACTTGGAGAGAAGAGGCGATCGTATTGGTTTGTGAGGTAAATGCATTACTGCCCAATGACTCAATGCAATCTCTTTTCTACTGTCATCGGTATTCTTTCTTAAAAGCTGCAAAGAATCACGCTCTGATGAGGCCAAATTCTGCGTTTCACAGTACAATCTGATCCGACCGGATCATGCATTCGGTCACCTGCCCGAAAAAGCGAAAACCCTCGGCGGCGGCAACCGCGAAGGTTTTTCAAAAATTGAACAGCCCGAAGGACTGCATCTGATTAAATTGTGGTGATTTGATCATAGCAGTCTTTGCGGGAAATAGCGCTATGGTTTCCCAAAAAAATGACTGCTTCCCTCGCCGTCGAAGTACGGCACTCCCAATTACTGCCGTCGAACCCCCTCGGACAGCGGCTTTGCGAAATTTTCAGCTATCACTGGCACACCATTTCCGGCACGAATGCCCCGGCTCCCCAGTGGAAGACTCACACCAAATACCCCCTCCGTCCCCG
>JACJNX010000167.1 GCA_014695255.1 Cyanobacteria bacterium FACHB-63 | reverse complement strand
GTTTTTGTATCCCATAGTTTGATCTCTCCATCACTTCCAGTTGCCAGATACTGACCATCATGACTAAAAGCAGCAGAAAAGATCCATCCAGTATGACCTGTCAGCGTGTACAGGCATCGAAAAGTAGACAAATCCCAAATCCGAATGGTGCTATCAGATCCAGCGCTAATCAGTAGGGATTGCGTGGGATGAAAGAGAACCTTAAAGATACGACCCGTATGCGCCCGAAAGGATTGTAAGCAATGAGCAGTGTTAACGTCCCAAATTTTCACAGTCCCATCATTACAACCGCTTGCAAGCCAGCTTCCATCTGGACTGAAAGCAACCGAGTACACTTCTCCAATATGCCGCTTCAGATGGGTTACACCGTGTTCAACTGCAAGATTTCGCAGCGTAATACTGTCATTGGTGGCACAAGCCAGTAGCCCGGTGGAGTTTATTGCCATTGCTCGAATTCGGTTGTTATACCCTTGCAGCATTCTTGAGCATTGTCCAGTTTTGACGAGCCACAATCGGATCGTTTGGTCTTCAGCGCTACTTGCTAGGCGCTGTCCATTTGGCGCAAACGAGATTGACCAAAGATGACCGCTGTGCCCTTGTAGCGTTTGCCGGACGGCTTGCTGCTTGAAATCCCACAGTGTAATGACACCAGAATCACTCCCTAAGCCCAGAATTGAGCCAGTTGGCGAGAAGGCAACCGTCCAAATACATCCCATATGACTCGGTATAATTGCATGGCAATCTCCCGATTCAATCCACCAAAGTCTTGCCGTTTGGTCTTCGCTACCACTTGCAAGCAAGGTTCCGTCAGGACTAAATGCGAGTGACCAAATGGTATCTGTATGACCACTGAGAGTTTGAGTCATTCGCTGTTTTTCGACATCCCAAAGCGCGATCGTCGTTTGGTCACTCTGAACGATCGCGAGCCTTTTGCCGTCAGGACTAAAAGCGATCGACCGTCCGCCTGTTTGCTCGATCGTGCAGAGACACTGCCCACTCTGAATGTCCCAGATTCTGACCGTTTGATCCAAGCTTGAACTTGCAAGCTGTTTTCCATCTGAGCTAAAGCTGACTGCCCAAACGCTACTGGTATGACCGAGCAATGTGCGTAGACATAAGCCAGTGTCAGTATCCCACAAGCGAATCGTGTAATCTCCACTGCAACTTGCAAGCAAGTCACCCTTCGGGCTAAATCGAACTGCCCACGTCCAACTCAAATGACCAACAAAGCTAAGAATTTCCTGACCATTGTTGGGGTTCCAGAGCCGAATTGAGCCATTCGCATCGCTCGTGGCTAAGTGAGTTCCATCAGGGCTAAATTCGACCCAAACCGAGTTAGTCAGTGCGTTAGTAAATCTGGAATAGGATAAATCGGCTTGACTAAAGTTCACTCGATTCAGATTGGCTCCCTGAAGATAAGCCTGCCAAACTGCGAGTTCTGAGAAATCATATCCAGTAAGATCAATGTTGAAATGTCGCAGCAGATTAATTAGATTTCCGGCTGCATAGCCTGCAACATTTTGGTAGTGCTTGCGAAGTGTTTGGAGCAGTTCCTGACAGTGTTGTTCGATTTTGGTTAGGCTGTTGAAGTGACGCTTTAGATTATTCGCGATCGGGTCTAAAATGACTCGAATTTGACTTTCTCGGATGTAGTCTTTTGCTTGCGCTTTGATTAGTGCATATTGATTCAGCGTATCAACTTGCCCAGTCAGCAACGCTTGGGTCATCTGCTCAATTAACAGGTCTGTCATGTATTCCATCACGACAGGTTGCTGTATGAAGTAACCCTCATTCTTTTCCATTAAAGATGGCTTGATCTTCTCGATCAAAGATCGCCATCGGAGCGACTCTAAAGCTTCGAGTAACCTTGCTCTAGAGACGGTTGGATGAAGATCGGTTTGCAAATCAGTTACGGAAACAGGCTCTCGATTGATTGCCAACCAATACATAATTTGAGTCTCAATTTCTGAGCATCTACTAATTTGACGAGTGAGTAGATTCCGAATGCCATTAAAAACGATCGTTCCTTGATCTAAAAATTCTCGGATATCGCCTTCAAATAGATCGACGATCGAGGTTGACGCGATCTTAAGCGCAAGAGGATTGCCTTGATAGCCTTGTACTAAAATTTCAGTGTCCGCTTGACTCCCTGAAAGTCCTTTGCTTTGGAGAATGGTTTTCGCAGCAACGAGGTCAAGTCCTGAGAGGGAATACGCTCGTACAGGCAAGCCCTCTCCTTCTAATGCTGCTACCTCTGCGGGTTTTTCGCGACTCGTCAGCAGCAAACAGCTAACGTGTGGAACTTCTCCGACTCGCTGTAAAAGTTCGCCATACACCTCATAGCTAGGAAGATATGTACCTGCTTGCTGTCCGTCTGCGAGTATCGTTTCAAAGTTATCAAGAATAATTAAACAGCGTGTTGATTGTAGATACTGCATTAGTTTCGAGATTTGCTGACCCGTTCTTTCTGGAAGATGGATGTCTTGATGATGGGACAGTACTTTAATCAAGTCTTTCAGGAGTTCTTGAAGTGGAGGTGCATCTTTCAGCGATCGCCAAATCACAAACTGATACTCGTCTTTAACCTGTTGTGCCAGCTTTACGGCAAACGATGTTTTACCGATGCCTCCCATACCCAGCAGCGCAATCAATCGACAGCCATTCTCTTCATCGCCGACCCAATGACTGAGCTGATCTAGTTCTGCGGTTCGCCCATCAAAGTAGGACACATCAATCGCTTCGCACCAATCAACTACTGTCTCTGAAGAAACACTAATATTCCCATTATTTCGTTTACGAACTGTACAATCATAAGCGCGTCTAATTACACTGTGAAAGTTGGTCTTGGTGATCTTTTCGTTCAACGCAACTGAGAGCGATCGCCACAGATCGGAGCCGACATCTTTGAGATGCCCTGGATCGTACTGGCAGTCTCGTGCCATCTCCGCATAGGTTTTTCCCTCCCAAGACTGCCGGAACACAATTTCTTGAACTCTGGTCAACCGTCTTTGTTCTAACAGTTGTTCAATCAAGGCGATCGCAGCTTCGGGAGTCATGTCTTCACGCAGACCATGTATCAACGATCTCTATCTTCGAGCAGAATTACGCTTTTTCCGAGAAATTTGATACAAATTTTATGACAAACTTCCGACTTTTTTCCGACTTTCTCCTGACCTTTCTCGGCTGCTAGGAGAACGGCATCGTTCTAATGTGGGTAAGAGAAAGAAATTATCCTAGGGTCTTGGCTTTATCGATATAGAGGCCAAGTGCATCAAACAGTTTCATTGCCACATTCAAGTTTTGCTCTATTCTTCACCTGGTCACAGATCTATGATCCTCTCAAAGAAAGTTTTGTTAGCGGCTGCGATCGCAGGTTCTACAGTTACCGTTTTTCCGATGGCTGATGCTGCGATTGCAAATGGCAATCAGCGATTAGCTCAATGCACGAAAGAACTGAATGACGCTTATCCGTATCGGGTTGATAGCGATGTTTACTACAAGCATGTGCAGCTCTGCGTCAATACGCTTGCGTCGCAATCCCCTGTAGAAACCTTGGGACAGTGTGTTTCTGGATTAAATCAGGTGTATCCGTATCGCGCCGATAGTGATGTGAACAATCGGCATATCCAGATTTGCAGTTCGTTGCTGCAAAACCAGCAGTCTAATCGTCCCCAGCCATCACAACCTCAAGGCGGCGTAATATTCGTGCCAGCTCAGGGCGGCATGATGCAACCTGCTCCGTCTGGCAATGGACGAGCGATCTCGACCTGCATGAAGAATCTGATGTATGAACAACGCCTGGTTTGCACTCGTAGCTATTGCAGTCAGTTAAGCCGGGAGGATGGTTGGGGCGGTTGGCAACTTCAAACGGTGAGAACCGAAATCAGTGAGGCTGCTGCTGTGCAAGCTTGTCAGAACGCGCGCTAAGAAGCCTTCTTTTAATCGGATTTATGTTCTAGAGAATGTGAATTGTAGAGTCGTCAGAGCCATACCTGGAATTAGCGAGACTGTATTCAAGCTTACAGAACGCTTGATGATCAGGAGCGGTATGGAAGTTCCGCCGTGCAATTTCGGCTCTCAAATTTTCAGAGAACAAATAGAGCTGTTGGGGAATAACTTAGCGTGGAAATAGGATTCTGAATTTCTCTTTTTGCTATCGAGATTAGGCAGCGACCAAGTAGAAGTTCCATAATCCGGCAGCAGTCAGCATCAGGTGATCATCAAAATCCTTGATTTGAAATCGCTTTGTGCTTCCGCTCTCTGACACGGTGCCAAACGGTGGATTTGTGATAATCACATCATGCAGTTGCGAGGGGCGGTAATTGACCGCATTGTGTTGAGTGACGCTGTAACCCTGACTTCGTAACTCGTTCGCTCGTTCTGGATTGAGTTCATTGACGGTGACAAGGGCAGGATGGGTATGCAGTAGAAGCACCCCGTTTCCGGCAGTGGGTTCGTAGACCGTGGATTCAGGGGTGATGTCAATGAGTGTGGCAGCAAGCGAAGCGATCGGGAGTGGAGTGCTGTATGCCTGTTGCAGAATGCTGGTCGAGGAGCGAGTTCCGAGCGTCGGTTGCCGTTGGTAGAGATCGACCAGTTGATCGAACACGACTTCTCGATCCCGGTTGGCTTGGGCAACCGCACGAGCGACCCGAACTAAAGACCGTTCGATTGATTCATCCACGAATTTTGCGGTTGCAGTTCCCGATAAAACAGGTTCTCCAAGAACCAAAGCTGCAAATTGTCGAGCTTCCACGATCGTCGAAAATCGCTTCCCAGACTGAAACCATTCCTCGAAGGCAGGAATCAGAAGATGGGTTTGGAACATAAGCGGTCAGTCATGTGCGATCGACAGGCAAGCGATCGACCAGGATGACCCCTTCGGAGGTTCGCGCTTGCACGACTTCGCCATCCCAATGCACTTCGAGTAATTCTGGGTCGTCTGACAGCAGCTCAATTTGAGTGCCGTTCGTGATTCGGAGAACGCGGTAGCCGTTGCAAAAGATTTCAACGGTTTGGGGTTGATAGTCTTGAGGCAACGTGGATGCGTAGCTGGAAACGAGCGCAAGGTAATCCAGGCGCTTCTGAAGCAGGTTGTCCAGGATTCAGTTTGGGTAGAGTTTATCGTTCGAGATCTTTCGGACGCTGGCGAGTGCGCTCAGGAGTTTGGGGTCGGAGCGATTGGATTTCCTGCACTTGAGCCACGGTTCCTCTGCCATATTGCTCGATCGTGGCAGGGTTCACTTGTTTGAGTCCGATTTGAAATTGAGAGTAGGGTCCCTGGTGAAGTAATGCAGTTACAGATTCTGGAGAGTCTCCAGCACGAAGAGCCGCCGCCGCGACTCGTTGATCGAGCTGAATTGCCATCAAGTCGCTGCTGATGTGTTCGCGGTAGAGGTCGGGGTACGTCCATTGCCGTCCGGTGACAGTGATCGCATACTCTAAGTACCGTTGACGTTGAGCGGCATCCACCGTCGATTGTGCATATTGCAGAATTCCAGGAAGTGCCGCCTTTTTTGCTTCAGCCGTCAAGTTTCGCGCTTGGTACTGGGTACGCGGTCCCTGCGCGAGGAGTTGAATTGTGATTTTGGGATCGACTCCTGCTTTGAGTGCAGCCGTGGCGATCGACTGATCAAGCGATCGTGCCGATTGTTGAATATCTGCCCGATCGCTGGCATAGCGTTGATAGAGCGCCGGATAGGTCAAAGTTGCATCACCTAAAACCGCTTTGGCAAACGACAGATATTGCTCTCGCATGAGCCGTGCCTTTTCGGTTTCCGGTTCACGCGGTTCGCTGGGGTTGGAATTAAGAGGATTGCCTGTAGTCATATCGGTCGCGTCATCCACACCATCAAAATCAGTATCGTTGCCAAACCCATTTGTGCCTGCTAACTTCTCTTCTTGGTCGGTTAACCCGTCGCCATCGCTGTCCAGCATCTCATCGGTTGGAATTACCATCGCTCACCCTGCCTCAGCCGAGTGCGTCCCCGATATCGCCAAGCATATTGTCCTCGATGCTCAAATCCAGATCGCCAAAAAACGGGTCTTCTGAAGATTGGGAGCCAGGAGAATCAACGGCAGAACTTTCAACCGGAGGCGGATTTAAGGTGGAAGTAGAAGCAATCACTCGATTCGGAAGTTCTAAATCAAAGTTCTCCCGGATGTAATTCATCTGCTCCTCTAGTCGCCAGAGGCACTGCTGGGCGAGCTCCCGCAATTCTGTTTCGGAGATTTTGCCACTATCACGGGCAGCAAAAGGCATCCAAAACGATCGCGTCGCGGCAGCAGCTTTTTCCTTGCCGTCATAAGCGTTATGAATCAGCCAAGAATAAGTGATGCCGTTGGGCGAGTTGCGATCGGGTTCAAAGATGAATCGCACCCGATCTTTGGTGTTGGGGCTTTTATCGCCAGATTGTGCAGGTCGTCTCGGCATGAGTGAACTCCAGAAAATTAGGCGGCAGATTGTTGACGGTGCATTGCCCAGGTTGCTCCGAACACAGCATAAATATCTGCCATGCGAGTCAAGAGCGAGGGCTGCTCCGCAAGAGTCGAGTCATCTCGCAGCAAGCCAGCAAGCTGATGTTGCAGCCCTTCGCCAAAACTGACACGATCACCTAGCCCCATGACTTGAAATAACTCGTTCAATTCGGGATGAATAACCGCACTGGCTCCGCCTGCCACAATCACATCATACTGATCACCGGGCAAGTGATTTTCGAGATAACTTTTCACCTGCCTGCAATACCCCTCACGAGCCGAAGCGATCGCGTCGGTCAGATCCAGGGGAATCAATTGTCCGGCAACCCGCAATCGGGGTTGATTGGTCGCGATCGCTTCGGTCAATCCAGGGGTTGCCGTGGAAAGACCTTTGAGCGAAGCCACAATTTCCACTGCCTGGAAAAATCCGGGTCCGTCGCTACGAGAACTGCCCTGCAACACCCCATCTTGAAACACCAGAATGCTCAAATTGCGGTGCCCAAACATCAAGACGATAATCATGCGGCTTTTGGCGTTGATGCCTTGCTTAAGCAGTTCTGCTCGACGAGTGAGAAATAAGCCAAACCCTTCAGGCAGAATTTGCAGCTTGTTAAAGGAAATCGAGAGTGATCGCCCTCGGAAATTGAAATTTTGGGCAGCTTCCTGAAGTGTGGTTTGAAGGGTTTTGCGATCGCTAAATTCTGTCACAGGCAACATGAGAGAAAGCGAAGCTGTAGTCGTGGTCGGCAAGTCCAGTTTTTCTCGCACCACGCCCAAGACTGCTAGCAGCTTATAAATGGCGCGTCGCTGTTTGCGTTCGACCAATCCTTGATCGCCTGCAAAACCTTGAGCGAATTGCCCGACCGCAGCAATTTCATCCCCCAACTGTACCCATGCCACTTTGTCAGGCTGAGCTTCTGCGTTGACCGATTGGTATTTGCCAAGCAGTTCTGGCTGCACCCAAGCGATTTCGGGCGGCATCAGAAGCGGGCAAGGCATTCCCCCATTGAGATAGAAGCTTTTAGTGAGCGAACTGCCTAAGTCAATTGAAGCGAGTAACATGATGAATTTTCCCTTTGTGTAAGTGCCGTTGTGTTCCTCTAATGAAGCGTTTCGAGACTTATGCTGAATATTAGCGGAAACAAATTGTAGAGCGGCGTGAACTCAACGGCTTTGCTGGGTGTATGCTGAAATCATACCTTACTTGCACCCAGCAAGCAAAGTCAAGTTCCGGAGAATTAATCATGAATTCGCCTCCTACCCAACCTCGACGACGGGTTGAAGTCTGTTTGTCGGCTGAAGAACGATCACAACTCAAAGCCTTAGCCAAACAAGCAGGCGTTTCGATGAGCGGCTATATGAAGGCTGCCTGTTTTGGACAATCGATTACGATTCGCGTGACAGACGTGGCGATCGCCACTTACCGCGATCTGGGCAGATTATCTGATGTTCTGAATCAACTCCTGCCGCAAGCCCATGGAGAAACTCACCAGTTGATTGAGGAATTGCTCACACTGCTCCACCAGATTCGAGCGGAAATCGCAGGCATTCGATCGACCGAATCGCCAGCGTCGCGCAATCCACCCTCAAATCTCTAATCATGCTGGCTCGAATTACCAAAGGACAGGATTTCGCAGGTTGCCTTCGTTATGTGCTGGAGCGATCCGGTGCAGAGCGCATTGGTGGCAACATGGAGGGCACAAACGTTGCAGAACTAGCGACAGAATTTGATTTATCGGTGCAATGCCAGCAACGCCGATCGCCCCACAAACCGACGCAAGCGATCGTGTGCCATACCAGTCTCAGTGTTGAAGTCGGGTGCAAACTCGATGACATGACGTGGAACGCGATCGCGAAGGATTACCTGCAAGAAATGGGCTTTGACCAAAATCAATATGTTGTGGCGCGGCACACCGATACAAATCATGATCATGTGCATCTGATCTGTCGCGTCTCCGACTTGATGGCACAACGGTTGAAAGCTGGCTCGATTACCGCAGGGCACAGGAAGTCTTGCGGCAGTTAGAGAAGCAGTACAACCTTCAAGCCGTGCTGCCAAGCTGGGAAACTGAGGTCAAACCCCCGACCGTTGGCGAGATTCGACAGTTTCGCCGGACGGGTGAGCCGAGTGTTCGAGCCATGTTGCAGGTCGCGATCGACGATGCCTTACTCACAGCAACCACGATCGACGAGTTTCAACGCCAATTAGCTGCGCAAGGGATAGAAATTCGCTTGCGCCAAATTAGTTCAGGGATTGCAGGCATCTCCTACAAGCTGGCTGATGTGGCGTTTCCCGGCTACAAACTGGGCAAACGCTACACCTGGAGCCGAATTAACGAGCAACTTGGAGTGAATTATGAACGACCAGATTCGACAACGCGCCAAAGAGAAATTGATGCAAACGCAGTCGTCTCAAACAAATGCGATCGAGACAACGAATTCTCTCGATCCCAACTCGTCCCAACCATCATTACAAACCCTGATCAGCAACCTGGAATTGCTGCAACAGTTCGAGCGCCAAGCGAAGCCAATTCAAGCATTGGTCGAAGCGGTGCAGAACTTGACTCCAGAAAGTCAGCTTCAGCCCCAACTGGTGCAATTTCAGCAACAGATTCAGGAACAAGTCGAACAGTTGAATCAACAAATTGCCAGCTTGAACCATCGATCTCAGACGACGGTTTCGCAAATGACGCTGATTCTGTCAGAACTTCAGATCAGCACTCCCGTCCTGAAGGCAGGGCTAGTTTATTGATGAGAGAAAAAGCAAAATAGGGAAGTCGTTGCGGATCTAACAGGCGATGGGTCTGATTGAACATCTGAAACAAGTGAAAGACTATCGCACCCAA
>JACJNX010000166.1 GCA_014695255.1 Cyanobacteria bacterium FACHB-63 | reverse complement strand
AGGAGCAACGCTGGTTGGATATGAAGCGGCTGAACTGGTGCATATCTTTTTGTCATTGATGGAAGCGAAAGCAACGTGGCAGGTACTCGAACAATCGGTTCACATTCACCCAACCTATGGTGAAGCGTTGCCCAGTCTCGCGAGGCTGTTGATTGGAGAGGATATGCCAACGTGTCCCAACATGTAAGAAAGGAACACTTACGCTGATTAACGATAAAGCATATATTTGCCGCTCCATGTTTAAAGAAAATGCTTGCCGCTATGGCAGGAATCTTCCTTAAGGCACAAAAGTGCGACATTTAATTTGCGAACGTACAAGGGAAGCTGGTGACAAGACTCGAACTTACGACCGGCTGATTACAAATCAGTTTCTCTAGATTTTAGAATGCTTGCTGTATAAGCATTTCAGGGCTTACTTCTTGAGTTCTGAAAGTCCTTACCCCCAACTTTACCCCCAGCGTGAAATTTTAGGGATTTTTGACAAGGTTTGGAAAATTTTGGGGGTAATCAGTATTTACAGCGCCGAAGAAAAATCCGGATTTGTAAAGAAAGGTGAAGTCTGCTCCACCTGATACTCTAAGCACCATAATTCACAGCTTCCAGTTCTGAATTTCAGTCACTGCGGCAGTCGCTTCGTTTGCGTCAACGGTTGGAAGTCGTTCCGTGAAATAATCATTCAACCCAACCGCTTCGCTCAGAGAATCGTCAACGTTATCTAAGTCTTCAAAATCGTTAGAACTCACCATCCAATCTCTGTCCCAGAAAATACGATCAACCAGTTCCTCGATCGCGTCATGCCACAAATCGAGATTGTCCGAACGTGCGCTAAACGTCGCGACAGCCTCATCGTCTCCATACTCCTCATTAGCCTCTTTCCACTTTGGCAGCACGTACTGCTCGATCGCGCTCCACACAAGCCGACGATAAAAGTATTTGAGATCATCGCCTTCTTGATCAAACCACCCCTCTCGATTCACCAAAATCTCGTCTTCAAGTCGTACCCGGAGAAAAGCAAACGGGAAATAGGCTGCCGCCTCGATCGTGTTTGTCAAAGTGGGAAGCTCAATTTCTGATTTCAGCAGAGCTGTCAGACCAGTGTGCAGCAAAACGATTTTCTGCTCAAAGGTAGCGAAGTCAAACGCGACAGCGCCGGTCATAACTTCTATTTCTTCCAAATCAACGGTCTCTTGAAGATATTTAATCGCATCCTGCGTCATCGTCAAATACAGTGATGCCTCGACCCCTTCAAGCACTCGCTCTCCCAAGCTTGTACGCCATGTCATTAGATGATTTCCTCAGCCTGCCATCTTACCGATCGTCAGCTATCTTGACCTCAAACGGTGAAAGACTACAGATTATTTTCTCATCCGCAGAGCTTGTCAAAATTTGTTACACCAAAACGGTAGGCATGATCCAAGGATGCAGCAATGGTACGCCCTGACGAGTCTCACTTGAGCCGCCGCGAAATTCTCCGACTTGCTGGATTAGCAGCGGGAGCCGCCACGTTGCCCGCCGCTTGCCATTCGCTGTCTAACCCTTCTGAAGTCGCCAATTCTGCGGCTGAAGCGGCAAATCCTGCAAAAGCGCCTAATACAGGGAAATCAGTCGCGTCGTTTTGATTAAAACAACTGATCGCGTCGCTGGCACCCGCAAAGCGATCGATCTACTCCAACCGGATCACCTTGTGGGCAAAACCATCTTTCTCAAGCCGAATTACAACACGGCTGATCCGGTTCCCGCTGCTACAGATACTCGCTTGCTCGAAGCATTAATTCAAGAATTGCAAAACGCCAAAGCCGGACAAATTACGATCGGCGACGGCAGCGGCATGGCAGACACCCGCGAGGCAATGACCCGCAAAGGCGTGTTTCAACTTGCCGAGCGCTATACTATTTGCGATGCCGATCGATATCTCCTACACGCTTTGGGATACGCTTCCCGCACTTGGAAGTTCGTTCCAATACCGCTATCACAGCTATTATCATTCTCATTTGGCGCAGATGCTTCAGCCTCAAGCGATTCATGCGGCGTGGCATCAAGGCCAAACCGAGCGGACCGTGGGTCTTCAGACTCAGGTGAAGCTATACCTGTACGCGCTCAGTTCGCTTCGTGAGAGCATTCGCAGGCGAGTGAGTGAAAATGCACTATTTTCTTGGTGAAAATGCACTATTTTCTTGGGCGACTAAGTTTCGGATGCCACGTGTTGCGAATATTCAAGATCCGAATCTTTCTCGGCTCGCCTTTTTCGTGCGCTATGAGCAAATGGTCGAATACGAACAAGTTCGCAACGATCGCGCTGAACCACGTCAAGTGCAGGTAGAGCAAGGGCTAGCATTGCTGCTAGAAGCCGAAAATACTTTTCAGTTTCGCGTGATTCCGCCGAGCGATATGCAAGTCGAGTCCGGGCAGTTTAAGATGCTCCTACTTGTGCGTGATAGCGAACAAGGGCGTAAAGAGCAACTTGCTTATAACGCCAACACTTTGCAACAAAAAGGGGAATATCTTTGCGCCCCAATATCGCTCGTGTCCAAATCGGGAGTGTTTCACTGAATGAGGAGGGTTTACCCCAGCATATTTTGCTGAATGGAGCAAAGTTCAAGAGCGGTCAGATCAACCGTGGCGATCGCTTTTTGCTGCTTCTCTGCCACACCGACTTTAATACCGACAAGGTCGTCGGATGTCTTCAAAAACTCGATCGTGAAGGAGCCGGATTATTCGGTGAGTTGTTAGCCAGTCCAGCCAATGCCTGCCGCACTCTACCGCTTCCTAGTCTAATTGAGGATACTCTTCAGGAGATCGAGGGACAGCTGAGTTTAAGCGATAGCCAGTTGGAAGCCTTTGGAGCCATTCGTGGTCAGCAGATCACTGCTGTATGGGGACCACCGGGAACTGGCAAGACCCACTTCCTGGGCACTGTCCTCCTTGCTCTAGCACACGCCTACGCAAGAAATGACCAACCACTGCGGATTCTGGTTACCGGGCAGAGCCACTATGCGATCGAGAACGTGCTTCGTAAGGTACTGCAATTACGCTCCAGTATGCCAGCTACTCCGAATCTAACGGTAGCCAAGGTAGGAGATTGGAAGATGCAGCAACCCTCTGGTGCAGCAGTCTTTAATGACAAGGGTCTGGAAGCTGACCTGATCAATCAGAGCATTGTGATTGTCGGGGCAACTGTGTATGCCACATGGAAGGCGATCAGTGGTGGTCTAAAACCCTTTGATGTAGTGGTCGTTGATGAAGCCTCTCAGGTTCGGGCTTCGGAAGCATCCATTCCAATTTCTTTGGTCAAGCAGAAGGGAAGGTTGATTCTGACCGGAGATGACTACCAACTGCCCCCCATTGTAAAAGGCATTTATCCCGAACCTCAGCTAGGACAGCCTGCCCTACATCGTTCCATCTTTGAATTAATTGCCTCATCGCTCGGTGCCTCCGATCCTGTTGAACGAGCAAGGGCGATCGCGGATGTCCCCTATTTCAAAATGCTGCTGGAAAATCGGCGCATGAATGATGCGCTGAACTCCCTCGTCAGCCGACTGCTTTATGGGGATCGTTATCGTCCTGCAACCGATACGATCGCTTCCCAAAGACTTCGATCTCAGGCACCAGACGGTTGTTCTAAACTGGTTAATCTATGTCTTGACCCAACCTATCCCGTTGTCGTTGTCCTGGCGGATTCACCCATGGCAACTAGCGAGAATCGTCTGGAAGCTGAAATTGTCCGAGAGCTAGTCTTGGCGTTAAAAGATGGTTTGCAGACAGAGAAGGGCGATTTGTACCCAGATGATCAATTTTTCAATGATGGGGTATTTATCGTTTGTCCTCACCGTGCCCAAAATCACTTGGTGCGACGCTTGTTGAAGCGTGAGCAGGATTGGGAGCCGCGATCAGACACGGTGGACAAAATGCAAGGCCAGGAGGCTGAAGCAGTAATTGTGTCCTATGGGGTGTCGGACCCAGAGTACGCAGCTCAAGAAGCTGAGTTCATTTACTCTCGCAATCGCCTTAATGTGTCCATCACTCGCGCTAAGAGCAAGTGTGTATCCTGTCCAGACAACTGCTGGAGGCTCCTCCCTTCGTCTGGGACAGCCCTCAGGTTGCAGAGGGGTTGGGATTTATGCGAGGTGTTGTGCAATCAGTTAGGCAGTATGGGGAGATAATTCAAACTACCTCGAATGATGTTGAGTTGTTCCTCTACCGATTAGCCTCACCAATTCAATTTGAGTAACTGGATGGCATTTGTTGTGTATCTCTCATTTGTCACTTTGACAGAAGCAAAAGCTAAAAGCCTCGCCATACTACGTTTTTCTCTTTTATCATTTTCGAGCCGTCAAAACTAGAGACATGGGCTATGACTATATTTCAGAATTCGTCTCAGCGAGAGTGACAAATGAGGGATAACTTCAAAGTACGCTCAGTAAGGCATTCAAAAACTATGCTTGACAATTCTCCTAACGCTCCCACCTGGGAAGAACCCTAATTTGGCACTGCACACAAGTTAAACTGATGCTATTTGTTACAGTGCCTGTAAGAATTCCTGGTTTGGTTCGAATACTTTAATTCGGTATTGGTTATCCAAATCACAAAGATTTCTCAAAACTGTCTTTGTGTAGTCATCAAATTCTACCGTCTGAATGAAGCTACTGCCCAAAACTGCTCGTAATCGCTCCGCATCATTATAGAAATATTCCTGTAACAGCGGGATGACTCGGCGATACCAAGCGAAGTGAAGTTCAGTTACATCTTTAACATTGATAAAATAGCTGTGACCAATCTGATAGTCTCGTCCGAGAAGGGCAGTAATGCACTGGTTAATGCGAGTGAGTAATACACTCAAATCAACACCCTCAATTGTAGCCAGTAGAGATGGATCGGGTAGCAATTCAACGAAGGTGAAGCGCCGTCTTAGTGCAATATCTAACAGTGAGATCGAACGATCTGCTGTGTTCATTGTTCCTAAAATATAGAGATTCTCTGGAACACCAAACTCCTCTTGAGAGTAAGGCAGCCGCACTGCAATTTCGCTGTCTTCGCCTAGGCGCTTGTCGTCTTCAATTAAGGTGATCAGTTCCCCAAATACTTTGGCAATGTTGGCACGGTTAATCTCGTCAATGATGATTAGGTAACGATGGTCTGGGTCAATCTGGGCTTGACGACAAATTCCCTTGAAAATACCGTCAACAACCTGGTACTGAATCTTACCCTCCACAACTACTGGTTTCAAACCTTCTACAAACTCTTCATAAGCAAAAGATTGGTGAAAGGTGACAAACCTCAAGTAGTCCGAGATTAATGGCTTTCGTGCATGGGGTTGCTGTAGGTCATCTAAAGCATCGGCTAAGTTAACCTCGATATATCCTTCCCCTTCTTCTGTCAGGCTCCATTCACTCTGTTGGTTCTTCTCGAACAGATAGGGTGGCTGACGATTCTTATACTTGACCGTTTCTACATCAGGGTGCGTATGGATTTGAAGCATTGCCCAGATTTGATTGCTAAGTTTCTGGGTCTTGGTTAAAGTTAAATATTCCTGAATGAGCGGGTTATTCACCAGATCAGGAACTTTGAAGTACTTTTTGGGACGTTCTAGATACATTGCAAGCGCGATCGCATCATGCCAGGTGAGAGGCTGTAGAATTTCTCGGCGTTGTTGTTCCGGTGCTAGTGGAGTGGTTAATTGCTCACCCAAGAAGAATGAGGCAAACTTGTTCACCGCATAGGTCTTTCCCGTTCCTGGAGGACCATACAGGATCAAATTCCGGGTTTCCTCTGTAAGGGTTGCAAGTTGGACAATTTCCTCAGGTAGTTGAGCGCGTTCCGGGTTTTCAGATTCAGACGGCGATTTAGCCGCTCGATCGCCTGGAGGAATGGCTGAGTAGAGAAAAGCCATCATTTGCAAGGTATCCATCCCATTAAATTCCGGTTGACTTCTCAGAAATTTCAAGAGTTGTCGGTTTTTAGTATGCAAACCACCGACTGGTTGCTGTCCGAAGAAGGTTAGAAAATGGGTGAGATGATAGGGGTTCGAGATGGGCAAGAACTGATCGGGGAAGTACAAATAGAGCGGTTTAGCTCGTAATCCATTACGGTTGGGACCAAGCTGGCTACTTCCGATTTGCTCCAACTGGTCAAATTGATCTGAGGCTGCTGCATTGATGAGTGATACAAGCCCTGAACGAATGCGGGAAAACGCATCATTCGGATCGCTACATTGAAATGTCTTATTCCATTTCCATTCCTGGTCGTTCTTACTCCACCAAATACCCCACTTGCTCGAACTCCCACCAGCGACACTCCCTAAATCGTGGGTTTTAAACTCCACCCAGTAACAAAAACTATCAGGCTTGCCGACTGCATATTTCTCCCAGGGCTAGTTTATTGAAAAAAGGAAAAGAGACGAGGGATATCATGGGCAACGGCTCGAATGGCTTTAGTCATTGACGCGAAGCCATTGAGCCGAAGCAGATTGAGCGCTACA
>JACJNX010000165.1 GCA_014695255.1 Cyanobacteria bacterium FACHB-63 | reverse complement strand
GCGATCGCTCGGGTGTCTGACGAGTTTCGACTATGGCAGGCGGGCGGGAAATGGTGCGTTCAGATTGAGCCGAGCGGTGAAGAAAAAGTTCTCTACGGCTCTGAATGCAGTGGGTTTAGATAGCGCGATCGCTTCTATGCTTATCTACCCGAATTGTTCTTGAACGATTTCATCTGTGCATCCACAGCATTCATGTAACCCTGATCCTGCAAAATGCTCTGTGGTAGTAGATTCGCCTTGATTGCCGCTTGCGCCACATCGTTTGCAGTGAGAGTCCCTTGGTTACAGCCATCCGCAAAGGCTCCATAGCTACGCAAGCCCTGCGCCCGGAGGCGGCCTTGGTATCCAGCATACACTAAGTCATACGGCGTTAGAGACGGAACGGCTGCCGCTGTCGCAACGGGAGCAGTCGTTGCATTCGTCAGGGTTGATTCTGCTCGCACGATCGGCATCGGAAGCATAACAGTGGTCAGGAGCAGTCCCAGCATGAGTTTCCAATGATTCATGTCCTTTCTCCTAATCATTCGTTGAGTTAGCGCACGCTTTAGCGAGCTAGTTTTACAGCTTAGAGGATGTCTCAGCAGTTGAAAAGTGGTCAGAACACTAAAGCCATCCTCTCAAGGCTTGAACAATGGAAGAATCTTTAGTCGATTTGCTGATGAATTTTGAACCCGTGATCGCACCCATGACGATCGAGGCATAGCTGATTCTGGCGCTCATGCTTGGGCTAGTGGACTGGGGATCTGACAGAGCGGCGTGACCCGGGAAGATGGTCTAGTGTTGGGAGATGCGATCGCGCTGAATACTTCAGAGAATTGAGTCGTGTTCTAGACATGTGGGTCAGCGTGATTGAATGGCTCTTCTGACGGAAATCTTTGGAAAGCCAGCCACAGGTATCAGACGACAGCATTTGTTCTGTGCTGCCTTTTGCTCAATGTTTTTGATCGTGGTGCAATTTTTTTCGATTTAGAGCACGCTAGGAATAGGTCGTATTGGGGGAGAACACGATGAATCCGCATCCTGCTCCTTGCACGCGTGAGCGACGATTCTCCCATAAGACAATCAATTACGGCAGCGCCTCTCCAAACTGACCCACTTCGTTGGAAGCGAAGATTCGTTTGTCTGCAAGAACAGCAGCAACAGCAGCATGATCGAGTGGTCGCGAGAAGATGTAGCCTTGCCCGTTCTCACATCTGAGAACCTTAAGTTGAGCTAATTGTTTTTTCGTCTCCACACCCTCTGCAACCACATCCATTCCTAAATTCCAAGCCAAGTTAACCACGGTGCGAATAATTTCCATCTTTTCCAGGTCGTCTTCTACGTTGGTGATGAAGGAGCGATCGATCTTCAGCGTATCCACAGGAAAACGATGCAAATAGCCTAAAGAGGAATATCCGGTACCAAAATCATCCATGGAGAGATGAATGCCCAAGTCTCTCAATCTTTGAAGCATTACGACAGCAGCATCCGCGTTTTCCATCACCGTGCTCTCGGTGATTTCCAGCTTCAAACATTGAGCACTAAGCCCCGTTTCCTGCAAAATCTGCTGAACTTGGTTGACTAAATCCGGTTGAGCAAACTGTCTACTAGAAACGTTGACACTGATAGTCAGGGGTGGCACTGTCGGGAACTGAAGTTGCCATTCCTGCATTTGACGGCATGCTTCTCGCATCACCCACCAACCCAGAGGAATAATCAATCCAGTCTCTTCAGCAATGGGAATAAACTCGGATGGCATAATCAAACCGCGTTTAGGATGCTGCCATCGAACCAGGGCTTCAAACCCTTGAACTTTGTCAGTTCTGATGCAGACGATCGGCTGATAATAGAGCTGAAATTCTTGATTTTGCAGGGCACGCCGCATGTCATTCTCAATGTGTAGCAGTGCGACGGCAGAATCGTGCATCGAAGGATCAAACACTTGGTGACGGGCGCGACCGAGTGCTTTTGCACGGTACATTGCAGTATCAGCGTCTCTTAGTAGGTCTTCCGGTCGCTCATAGTTTGTTGTTGTGCTGAGAATAATCCCGATACTTGCAGTGGCGAAAATTTCCTGAGTATTGATATGAAAGGGGTGCTTTAGCGTCTGCTGTACATGCTCAGCGATTTCAGTAGCCTCCTCATCATCCTGAATGCCATCGAGCAAAATCACAAACTCATCCCCGCCGAGACGGGCAAAGGTATCACCCGGTCGTAAGCAGTCGCCCAGTTTTTCAGCAATGGCAACTAAAAGCTGATCGCCGACCATGTGACCCAAACTATCATTAATCACCTTAAAGCGATCAAGATCGATAAACAGAACTGCGAAAAGGTAATTCTCATGCCGCTTAGACAACTGAATCACGTGTCTCAAGCGCTCCATAAACAAAATGCGATTCGCTAAACCGGTGAGGGAATCATGTAAAGCATCATGCAATAGCTGTTCTTCAGCCCGCTTACGCTCGGTAATATCTGTTTGGGATCCCACCATCCGGTAAGCTTTGCCATTTTCGTCCCGGACGACGAAGCCCCGGCTGAGCATCCAAAGATGCCGCCCATCCTTGTGTAGCAAACGATGCTCACTTTCAAACTGCGTTATTATTCCCTCAATGCAAGCCGCAATCTCTTGATGAACTTTCAACGCATCATCGGGATGAATGCGATTCAGCCATTCATCCCGATGATTCGCAATTTCGTTGTCTTCATACCCCAGCATTGCTTTCCAGCGGGATGAGAAAAAGGTTTGGTTTAGGGTTAAATTCCAGTCCCATAGTCCATCGTGCGTACCCTGAATTGCCAAAGCATACCGCTCTTCACTTTCGCGCAATGCCGATTCGGTCAGTTTATTCTCTGTGATATCTAAAACTGAGCCCTCGTAGTACAGCACTTGGTCGTTAGCATCACGCACGACTCGGGCAGTCTCCGAAATCCAAATCACGCTACCATCTTTGCGATAGACTTGTGATTCAAACTTCTTGATTACATCCTGCTGCTGCAATAATGCTCTAAATTCTGTGCGACGATTTCGATCAACATATAATTGATGTTCGATGTCGGTCAAAGCGACGAGCAGTTCCTCCGGTGATTCGTAACCATAGATCTGAGCTAGAGCGGGATTCGCACTGAGATAGTGCCCATCTGGAGTTGTTTGAAAAAGCCCAGTGATCGCATTCTCGAAAATGCTGTGATACTTCTCCTCAACTTGCTGCAAGGCTGTCTCAGCACGTTGACGTTCCGAGAGAAATAGGGCTAGCCGTTGCACTAATAGAAGAATGATGCCACCACCGATGAGCCCAATGACGAGTAGGGAAATCGTGAGATAGTTTAGGCTTTTCTTGCCTTGGTGATAAATCTCGCGGGGAGTATCAACTCGCAATAGCAGTGCTGGTTGACGGTAAATATCAGTCAGCAGAACATACCCCTCGATCGTCTGTTCACTCACAGGGCGGACTAGCATTGGGGATCGGGTTGTCAAAGCAGGACGCACTGCTTCAAAATCTTCGGGTAGGTTGCCTTGCAGCTGCTGGACGGTAAGCTGCGATCTCGCTACCTCAGAGAGCCACTGAATCGCATTGGCATCTAAATAACGACCAAAAATTAACACGCCCCGGATTGGTCCTTTACCTTCACTTGTCAGAATGGGTCTAGATGTAATTAACATCGGCCCGGATGGCAATAATATGATCCCTGATAAGTTGGTGCCGCGAAGGGGTTGCTGAAGCAGTGGATCTTCAGTGGAAAGATGTTGTAAAACTTTGGGTGGGATGGGCAGTTTGCGTTTGTGTTGTTGATCGAATCCCGTTCCGAAAACGACTCGCCCTGAGGGTTGAACAAACAGCACTAAATCTACCTTCAAATTTGCCAGTGCTTCTGGAACTAGGTTGGATTTGATGTAGTTGAGGTTGCCATCTTGAACGAAGGTGTAGGTATCATCCCAGGAGGACCAATCTGCAAAACGGCTGCTGAAGTTCTCTTGAGTTTGAGTAAAGACACCTAAAACTCCCTGAATAGACTGACGCGTACTCCGAGCTTCTGCATCGCGAGCATGTCGCATCAAAATGGTTGATGAGACAGTGTACACGGTACTCAATAACCCGAGAAAGGTAATGCCAACGGCAAGTAGAGTCTTCTTGGGAGCGATCATGTATTCACTTCAACTCTGCGTCCAACAGTTTCATAAAACAAGCTTGGGTCTCTTTCATCCACATAAGCTGAGATTCTTTAGGAGTGCTGACTTAACCAGCACAATAGTTCACACTTAACTTGACCAGAGCCTAAGTGTTAAGCCATTGCTGAAGCTCTATCGGACCAGAAGTCATTGAGTTGATCTCCCACAATTCATGAGAGTTCCACTTTGCGTTGTTTTACTCAGATTTCCCCAAAGGACGCAAAATTAACGTGAGCCTCCAGAGAGCTTGCCCTTTTGCAATCGCTCATTCGGTGCGAGGGTTTGCTGAGAAAAGTGAGGGTGAGTTGAAGACTCAACCGCTGACCTTGCTTCTGATGCAACCCGTTTGCCCGGTTCTTCGACTCCTGTACCCTATCTGCGGACTTTTAAATTCTTATTGGTTTCTTATTTTTTGGATACAAAACTGGCTAACAACTGGCTAACCCTTGCCTCTCGATCGTGGATGTTGAGCACGATCGAGCGTCCCCTTCCACAAACCGCAATGGAAGAAACTGCACTTGATTTGATGTTGAGTTCCGAGCCACCCATTCCGCCGATAACGATTGAGGCTTGGATCATCCTGATGTTTATGGCAGCGCTGGTTGCTTGGGGATTGTGGTCAGAGCGGCAAGAAAAGCCTTGATTGGTACATCTGATCGCAACAAACTCCAACAATGGGAACCCTAAACCCGTCCCTTATCCCCAACAGCAATGGAAGAGAGTGCGGATTGATCTATTAATGAACCCTGACCCCACAATCGACATCGGCGCGATCGAGGCATGGCTTGATTCTGGCGTTCATGCTGGGGCTAGGGGGTCAGGGACTTCTAGCAGAGCAGCGGGATTTGATGTACTCTGAATTGTCCATCTAGAACCAAAGCTATTTTTTGCAGCAACCCTCCCCGCCGCCTGAACCAGTTCCTCTTTCTCAGTCCCGAACGAAATTAACCCGCTTGAACAATAAGATTGAATCACCCAGCACTGCTCGATTGGTCTGGATTCATGGGGCGGAAAAAAGGCTCTTTGGTCTACTCTGGAGGACTTTCTTTAAGTCTTCAGACTGCTTCGCACTTCCGACTTATATTGCAGGGGATGTGCCTTTTCACCTCTTGCAGCGAGGACAAATTCAAGCTTGGAACAGGTGGATGAGCCAACGCAACTTCCCCGAGCTGAGCACCACGACCGACCTCAGTGGTGCTGATCTCAGCAGAGCTAATCTCCGAGGTGCCTACCTCTTCAATACCGACCTCAGCGGTGCCGATCTCAGCGGTGCCAATCTCCGGGGTGCTTACCTCTTCAATACCGACCTCAGCGGTGCTGATCTCAGCGGTGCCAATCTCCGGGGTGCCGACCTCAGCGGTGCCGACCTCAGCGAAGCCAATTTCCGGGGTGCCGACCTCAGCGGTGCCGATCTCAACGGCGCGAATCTCAATGGTGCTGGTCTCGATGGTGTAATCGTAGAGAGCACTTTTTGGTGAAAGCCTAAAGCGGTAAAGAAGGAATTCTCTACGGTTCCGAATGCAGTGGTTTTAGAGAACGCGATCGATGCCCGTT
>JACJNX010000164.1 GCA_014695255.1 Cyanobacteria bacterium FACHB-63 | reverse complement strand
CTATCGGGTGCTCAGTGGAGGCGAGAGAATGTCAATCAGATGTTGCGCTTACGGTGTGCGTACCTCAATCGAACCTTAGCCGCCTAGCCTTTTTGCACATTTGGGATGCTCTCTGCTAGATTGAGCAATGGTTTATATCGCGTGTTGAGGCGCGATAACTGAATCTGTTTTGCCATGTCAGCCGTGACGACAGGTAGAAGCGTTACTTCATCCATCCAATGTCTCAACTCAGTTAAACTCTGGCGATTACCGCTGTCTCGGGTCAACTGCCATACTTTCTCGACAACATAGCGAAAAACCTGGTTAAGCGGATTATCTACCGTGAATTCGTCATAGGTCACTCTAAACAAATGCTTTTGTTCTGGTCGCCTTAATTGTGTTGCAATTTGCCACTTACCCCTTAAGACTGGGAGTACGGCATCGATCTGCTGATAGCTATGATGAGCAGTTTTCTGCCATTCCCGCTTTAGATGCGACGCAAATAGGTAAATTAGGACTTCAAACCAATTCTGAGAGCGCTGAAGCGCAGCTAAATTCACTTCTCGAATTCCCAAACATCCTGTGTAATCCAGCATGAGCAGTAAGTTACGGGCGGCTTCCTGTTGGTTTTGCTCCCGGTTATGCGATCAGTGAATTTTGGGAAGAATTTGAAGTGTTCGCCTCCCTAGACGCAGTACTCCAACATGCTGTCTTGCTTGAAACAAAAGCTGTCCGTTTTTGACAATTGGCTTGAGAATTTCAATTCCTGTCGTTTTGGATAATTGCTCAAGGCATTTCCGTTCGTATCCATCTGGAATCTCTATGGATTCGTACTCGAAGAGGGTCGTGATTTCAGTCCGTGATGTTCCTTGCCAAAGCATGTAGAACCTCAGGATACTGCTACATCAATCGATTCACTACCCTTGATCCCTTTCAAGAAGCGGCTGGGCTGACCGTTCCAACATAGATACACTGCATCCCTTGCACGGGTAATACTGACATAGAGCAGATGCTGTTCTTGCTCCAGTGCCTCTTTACGAGCCTGGAGATCGTTCTCGTCCTCGATATGAGGAGACGGAATTACATCATCAGAGAGGTAAACGGCAAAAACAACTTTGAATTCAAGTCCTTTTGCTCGATGCATGCTGCCTGTGTTCACTGCATCAGCTCCGGTATCTGTTTCTTGGTCGTCCAGCCGAATACAGTCAACTTTCTGCTTCTTCAGAGACTTTTCGATCGGTTTCAGGAGATTTTTTGTGCGACTAAAAATCCCAATTTCGCTCGGTAAAATTCCTTGCTGAGTTAGCCGGGAAATTTCTTCAGCTACAAAGTCTGCTTGTTCAGTTGCACTAGAAAAAGGTTTTAGTACGGGTTCAGGACCATTCAGCAGACTAATGGTGCCTGAACGCTGTTCAGTTCCCCCATCCAGGTCATCCTGTGCTTCGTCAAGCACTTGGTCAGCAAACTGACGAATCTGCTCAGTAGTTCTGTAATTGATTTTCAAGACATGGGATCGTCCTTGAACGTTAATCCCTAACGATTTCAGGCTGAGCTTTCCTTGATAGATACGCTGTCCGCCGTCCCCAACTAACATTAAACTGTTTGAGCGAACTGATGAGGCAGGGCGAACGCCTGCTAAAGCTGCCAGAAACTTAAGTTCTTGTGGCTTGAGGTCTTGCGTCTCGTCCACAATTACAGCATCAAAAGGGCTTGCAACTTGTCCCGATGCAATTAAGTCACTTGCATGGTGGTATAATCCAGACCAATCTGTTTTATTCTGGGCTTGCAGTTGGGAAAGAACGAGTTCAAAGATTTGCCAAACTTGCTTACGCCCCTTAGCACTTAAGGGTTGCCCACGTCCTGCGCGATTTGCAGAGCGGTACTCCTCCCACGCGACAATTCCCTGTAGTTGAATTACAAATTTCCATTCCAGCCAGAGTGCAGAACTGTCAAGAGGACAAGTGGACGAGAAGTTTTGTGCAATTAGGGATTGAATTTCTTCGTCGTTCGCAATGGACAGGAACTTATTGCCTTCCTTGAGAATATGCCCTGCTTGACTGGCAACTGTACCAACCGTAATGTTTGCCAGTTCATCAGGGCTACACAACAACTTCAGGTTACGGTTGATGTTGTCACAGAGAGTTTTAACGAAGCTGGTCACAAGCACTTTCTTACCCTGCTGTGCCAGATGTTTCGCTCGATGCATGGCAACGGCGGTTTTCCCTGTGCCTGCGGAACCTGTTACCTTGACAGGACCCTTGTAGGAATGGGTCACTAATTTGCGCTGGGAGGGATGTAGAAAACCAATCCACGTTGCTAGGGGAGCTTCCAGAATTTTGGCGATCTCATCACTACTCTTAACCACAATGAATCGTCGTTGCGTGTCTTCGTTCTCGAAGATTGATTTTTCAGGGGGTAGAGGCAGGGGAGGGGTGACGAGTTCGCCACCTGCCAATCTCAAAAATCGCTCTGCAACTTCTTCCGGTAGTTTTTCCAAAATGCTCAACAGGTCATCCTCAGTGATCAGCTTGCGAATCACTGCTAACCATGTTGGAGGTAAGCCTAAACTTAGTAGGTAATCGTCATTGTGAGCGTCAAACAGTCCTGATTGATTCTGAGGCTTCTCGGCAAACTGCTGCTAGATCGCCTCTGTAAATTCGATGATTTGCAAAGCACCTGTTTTAGCATTCTGTTCAACTCGACGCACTCTTGCCCAGGCGTAAGCATCGTCGTGCTGTCCCGCATAGATCAGCGCCCAAGTATTACCCTCTTTGTAGATGATGGCGCTTAGCCCTTGGGTGATGCGAGCAGACCAGGGGTTATCATCCTTTGCCTTCGTGACCCGTTCAAGGCTGATGCTGGGATGAACTGGATTGTCATAGAACTTGTCGATGAAATCAGTGACGCGCTTCGTGTCATTCGCATTCAGCTTTGACAGAGAGGTCATGAGAGATTTGCCAAGCAGAACGACCATTAGCCTTCCTCCTGTAATGCGTTGAGGATCTGATCGATCGCATCTGGGCGATTAGAGTTTATCGCAATCGAGGGACGCTTTTGCTTGCTCAGCACCTGCTGGAGTTGAGAAGCATCTGTTCGAGTTGCATCAATAATCAGGAGCGTGTTATTGCCCTTTATCACCTGAGCGATACATGTTCCTACAACTTGTCCCTCGTCGCCGATATCTTCTCCCCCATCGACCTCGATTCCTCTGCGGCAGCAAGTGACTTTAGAATCGGTAGCCAGGTGGGTTCAAATAAACTCCAATCAATTTCAGCAGGTGATTCAACAGGTTGTTGATTTGGAGCAGAGGGCGTTGCTTCAAACCAGGTAGGATTGTCCCGAATATCCTTGGCTTTGGCTTTACCAACCAAAATCCTACCGATACGGAAGAAGTACTTTGCCATCTTCTGAGGATCATCCAGATCACCCGCAGGAATCTCGATGACCTCATATTCAGAATTACGAAGTTCCTCCCGGATGGCGCGATCGCGTTGAGCAGTATCTGGATTGCCATGTAAATGCTTACTCATCCCATCCAGATAGACACAAATACCCTCCAGGTCTTCATTGGGATCTTCAAAGAAGAAATCAGGTTTGGTAGTACCCAGCGGTTGACCCAAATTAATGGGTTTTTGTGGTGCTGGCTCCGGAAAACCTGCTCGCTTGAGCATTTCATAGAGACGGGACTCTCTATCATTGACAGGTTGAGCGTCTGCCTTGGGCGCTGCTTTCGGAAGTTTGGCCGGAACGATATGACTCTGATTGAGAATGTCGCCCCAGTTCTGCAACTTTTCTAATGCTGTATGGCGGTTGAGATAGCGATGGTAGTAAGCGTTGCGGAAGGTGAATAAGCAGTCGATACATGCCGTATTACATTGGGAGGGACAATTCCCAACGACATCCAAAGCGGCTGAAATTACCGTTGTCCAACGAGCTAATAACTGCTCTAGCAATCCAGAACCACCGGGCATCGGATCGTACAGCAACACATCGACCCTTTCGGAGCCGGGATACGCGATCGTCAGAATTTGGAGGTCGTCTAATTCCATATCCAGCACATTGGCAGCACCATACCGAATTGCTTCTATGATGCTGTAGGCAATCTGGCGATTCTCGCAATCCTGAATTGTGAGGGCATCGGCGATAATATTGGCATAGAAGCCAACGGGTTCAACAGGTTTGCCACAGCGTTGAGTATGATCCTGAATGAACAAGTCGCGATCTCGTTGGGAGGAGAAAGGCGATCGGCTTTGTCCGCAAACAGAGCAAACGGTATAGCCAAAGCTACCACCTCGAACCAGGCTGGTTGTCCAATATTGACCATTCGCAGGTGAACATTACGACGCAGTAGAACAGTATGACTTCCCCAGGAGTATGCCGATCCTCCATCATGTCGGTCCTGCTCGTAACCCAATAGTGTCACAGGCATCTGAAAACGGTTGTCCTCCTCATCGGAGATGTTGGACTGGTGCGGGAGGTCTACATTACAAATTGCCAAAGCCTTTAAGGTTGAGGCTAATAGCCCGGTGCTCGTGCCCGCAGTTCCCATTTCTCGAATGGCTTCGTTGGTAATATCAACCTGGAAACGGAGGGGTTCTTCTGGCTCAAGATGAAAGAACCGTGGAACAAAGCGGTTACCATTGGCATAGATCAAATAGATCAAGTTGCCGGGAACATACTCGCGCAGCGCCATACTTGCGGGACGAGGTAAGTCAAAATCGGGGAGCCATCCAGCACTGCGAGGAGTCTGAGCAGTGCCTTTGATTGAACCAGTATCTAGCCCGTAACCGGGTAGGAATCCTTCAGCCGCCAATACGCTGTAGGTGTTGGTATCATCAAATCCTTCTGCATCCTGTTTTCGTTTCTTCTGAATGCCTTTGAGCCGCTTGATCAGGCGATCGCACCGTTGGAAAAGGGCATCTTCATCTGGATCTAAGGTTCCTTTCTGAACCCGTAACTCATTCAGGCGACGCATTTGATCTAATGCCCATTGAAGTCTCCGCCAGAGCCGCTGAATCACTCCAACCAGCTGGTCACCCATTCCTTCAACATGGAGGCGTAATTCCTTGTCGCTGACTGCTATCTGATCTTCTTTGGGCCAGCTTTCTGCTTTTCTAGCTGCGGACGCGGGCGAATCGGTGCAAATGAAGCATGTATTGCAAGCCGCGAAAACAGAATATGCCAAGTTAGAAAAGAATCTAACCGAGTCCGAGACAGCAGGCTGGATTTAAACCTAGACTTTCGTCTAATTTATTTTGCTCAATTCAGTAGTACGTTCGATAGATAGCGCTTCAGGATTGAGGATTCCCTACGCATCGAGAGAGGGCAGGGTATGAACGATCACTTGGTGACACAACGTAAGCTCAATGGGCGACCAGGGGACTCATCGCAGTCCATTTTCCCGCCTCTAAGCCAAACTACCGAGGTTCATGCGACTGCCTCGCCTGCTCAAACGATCGGAGCTGAGGCTGATATTCAGCGATCGGCAGAACAAACTCCAGAACAAACTTCCCAAGTTACCCAGGATAGGTTTATTGGACACGACTTTAGTCGAATTCCGCTCCTGCCCCATCTGACAGTGAGCCAACCTGATGAGCCAGCTGAGCAGGAAGCAGATCGTGTTGCTGAGCAGGTCATGCGCATGCCAGATTCTAGGAATACCTCACCTGTACAGCGATTTCCAGGTCATGACTTCAGCAAAGTTTCTGTTTTACCCCAAACCCAGTCAAACGCAATACCACTTTTTCCTCCGGATATACACCGGAAGAATTTCAGCCAGTTTCCCATACACCCCAAAGTGGAATCTGGTGTACCTACGGATCATCTAGCTACCGTCACTACACCCTTAGTTCAGCGACAAGCGCTCTCTGAAGACGAGGCAGATGTAGAGCCTGAATCACTAACAGAGGCAGCCGAAGCGCAGCAGGAAACTGCTCCAGAAGCTGAGCCACCAACGGTAGCGGTAGAATCCCAGGAGATGGAACCTGAAGCAGGTAGGGAAGAGGTAGCTCCAGAACCCGAACCAGAACAGGTGGCTGTTCCTGCAGAAAACACATCTGCGGCTAATGGCACAGAAGCTGACCTACCAATGGCAGCAGAACCTCAGGAGATGGATCCCGAAGCAGGTGGGGAAGATGCAGCGGTAGAGCCGCCCATGGTAACCCCTGAACCTGCCGAAGCAGAAGAAGAGGTTGTCCAAAGGAAACCTGCCCTATCGCAATCAACCCAAAATGGCAGCGCTGAAACAGGTAACGGTATAGAACAAACACTTACCCAAAGCAAAGGTGGAGGTAGCCCGTTATCGGATGATATGCGTGCCTTCATGGAGCCGCGCTTTGGGGCAGAATTCAGTCAAGTGCGAGTACATACCGATGGGACGGCTGCACAGCTAAACCAAAAGTTGCAGGCACGTGCTTTCACTCACGGCAAAGACATTTTCTTTAATGCGGGCCAGTACGACCCGGGATCGAATCCAGGGAAACAACTGTTAGCTCACGAACTCACTCATGTCATTCAACAAACGGGGAGTATTTCAAATAAGCAGGTCAGCCGAAAACCTGTAGAAACCAATCGAGTGCGAATTCAAGCCAAGCAACTTCCCACCTACAACCCCTGGGAAGACCAAGAAGAAGCGCAAGAAAATAGTTCAGCATCTTCTAAGTACAAGGGTTCTAATTTGTCAATAGAACCAATCCAAAACGATTCTGCTTCACCTGACCTAGAACAGCCCCATCGCTCGATCTCCGATACAGCAGAAACTCTAATTAAGTCGAACAAAGACCAGATTCCATTCAAAGCAGTAGCCACCCCATCTAATCAGCCCGATCAGCAGGGTGTAGCAGGTAAAGACATAGCAGATAACGAGCAAGCGCTGTCCGTTCCCTTACCATCTGAGCAGGATAGGCAGGTAAATGAAAGTAAGACTAACCTACCTAAGCCAGAAGTTGCCGCCTCAAAAGCGGATGCCATTGTACCTACAAACGAGAATCATGCTCAGCCCAATCAGGGGCAAGAGGATGGAGCAGCGAAACTGAAGGGTGCATCTGTAGAACTCGAAAGCGAAGGCGCTAAAACAGAAAAAGGGGCGGAATCTAAGGCGACTGAAGGGACAAAGCTGCCTGCTGCTCAGGATGCAGTGCCACAAAATCTAGAGCGTGGTGAATCTGCGAGTAAACAAGAATCACCTCAATCCCCAACCGCAGCAGCTACTTTGGCGACTCCCGACTCGGACGCTCAACCCGCTCCACTCACGGGTAACGCGGCAGCTCCAGCAGCGAGCGACACAGGAGCTGACGTTAGTGCAGGCGGAGCCAGCGAAACCTCAGACGAAGTAGAAACAGCAGGCCCTAGTGAGGAAGAGATTGCAGCTGTTGCCGCCGATTCAGAAGGAGTACAGCTACCTTCAAGCGATCGCAGCGAAGTTGAAAGCGCCCTTGCAGATGTAGGGAGTGGTGGCGATGCAGCAGCGACTGGCGGCGATGTGGGCGGTGGCGGCGGTGGCGGTACGGCGATTGAAGACCCGCCGACTCCACCTGTACCGGATGTCTCCCAAGCCGATCCATCATCAGGACTGGCATCTTTGAGTCAGTTGCCACCGACGCAAATTCAAGCAGGGCTGGGAGGTGTAACCACGGCGATCAACAGTTCAATCGCTCAGAAGCAGGCTGAACTAGCTGCCAATCCACCGCAGATGGAACGTCCCTCAGGTTCAGGCGCTACGAAAGATGCAGCAGCGGGCGATCAGCCTTTGCCTGCTGCTAAAATGCCGAAACCATTTGAGAAAGCGCCCCAGGGGGAAGCAAAATCTGTTTCACCACCACCGCCTGTAAAGTTGCCGCCAGCACCTATAGGTCGCTCGTCCTTACCACCGATTCAGGGCAATGCAGAAGGCAAGGTTTCTGAGGGGGATGTGCAAGTCCTGAAGTCATCGATCAACAGGATACCGACTAGCGATCCTGGTCTTAACGTCACCGCAGGTTCTCCCCCAGCGCTCAAGCTCGAA
Source organism: Cyanobacteria bacterium FACHB-63 (assembly GCA_014695255.1). Classification (GTDB taxonomy): domain Bacteria; phylum Cyanobacteriota; class Cyanobacteriia; order Leptolyngbyales; family Leptolyngbyaceae; genus Leptolyngbya. The sequence continues at coordinate 27,290 of JACJNX010000164.1, read as the reverse complement.
GGTGATGCTGACCCGAACCAAGCCAACGAGCAGAAAGCCAATCTGGAGAAAAGTGCGGCAGAGGCACACGCTGAAGGGCGGCAAGATTTGGCTGAGCCGATGGGCGAAAATGCTATCTATCCCACCGTGCCGAAAGAAATTCTTAAGGCAGAAGCGGTAGGCGGCGAAACGGGTACGAGCGCAGAGAGTGGGGTTAAGGTAGCAGGTGGCAACATCAAAGGAGGCGGTGAAGATGATGCCATCTCGATTATTGCCCAGCAGCAAAGTGGACAAGAGATTCAGGCTGCCGTTGCTCAAGCTCAATCGCAGATCGCCACCCAGCGACAGGAACATGCTGCAAAAGTTGTAGAAGAGAAAGCCAAATCGAATCAAGAAATTAGCAAAATTCAGCAAGAAAATGCTGATTTGCAGGCAAAAGAACGCGAAAAGACCCAAGCTGAAGTGGGTAAGCTGCGATCGGACTGGAACAAAGAGCAGACAGATTTAGTAGACAAGTCTCGCAAGGATGCGGATGCTGCCGTCACTAAGGGCAAGCAGGATGTGCAGCAGAAACAAATCCAAGCTGAAACGCAAGCCGCTGCTCATGTTGAAAAAGGCAATCGAGATGCCGAGGCAGAGCGGCAGAAGGGAGAAGAAAAAGCAGAAGCAGAGCGGCGGAAGGCAGATCAAGAACCAAAAGGATTCTTTGGTTGGCTGGCGGATAAAGCTAAAGCCTTCTTTGACGGCATCAAGCAAGCCATTCAAGCTGCATTGGAACTGGCTCGTGCAGCAGTCAAGCTAGTGATCGAAACAGCGCAGAAATTGGCAACCGAGGTGATTGAAGCAGCTCGCAAAGTCATTGTCGCTGCCATCAAAGCGGTGGGTGAGGCGTTGATGGCGATCGCCGATGTACTGCTGGCAGCTTTCCCGAAATTGCGCGATCGTTTCCGCAATGCGATCAAAGCGGTAGTGACGGCAGCGGAAGCTGCTGTTAACTTCCTAGCCGACACGCTCAAGAAGGGAGTGCAAGCAGCCCTCAACCTGCTGGGCAAAGCATTGGATGGGGCACTCAAGCTCTTGGCGAAGGGCTACATGCTGGCTGTGGATCTAGTGAGTAACGCTGTGCAAGGTGCGATTTCAGCAGCAAAAGCAGTGGTCAGCGCGATTGGGGCTTTTGCTGCTCTAATCAAAGACATTGCGGCAAGTCCAGGACAATGGCTGCGTAACTTGGCAGCTGGGGTGATGGATGGCATCAAGAACCACTTGTGGACGGCTTTCCAAACGGCGGTGAAAGAGTGGTTTAACCAAAAGGTAGATGAAGTGCTGGGCTTGGGCATGGTCGTTTGGCAGATGCTGAAGCAGGGCGGCATCAGTCTTGGACAGGTGGGTCAGATGGCATGGGATGGCATCAAAGCGGCAATTCCGCCTGCCCTGATTCAAATTCTGGTTGAGAAACTGGTATCGATGATCGTACCTGCTGCGGGTACGGTGATGGTGATCATAGAAGGGTTACAGGCAGCTTGGGGAACCGTGAGCCAGATTCTGCAAGCAATGGAACGGTTCATGGCATTTATGAAAGCTGTGAAGACAGGCAATTCTGGACCCCAGTTTGGGTCAATGCTGGCGGCGGCGGGTGTAGTGTTAATTGACTTTGTGTCGAACTGGCTGTTGAAGAAGGTGCGCGGCGCAGCAAGTAAGGTGGGTGGCAAGATTAAGGAGATTGCGAAGAAGATTGGCGACAAGCTGAAGAATGCTGCCAAGAAGGTTGGTCAGAAGTTGAAGGGCGGCATGAAGAAAGTGCGCGATAAGTTTGGCAAACTTAAGGAGAGATTCTTTGGAAAGAAGGACGGTAAGGGACAAAAAGCCGATAAACATACTAATGAGTCTGGTTATAGCAATAAGGGCAAAGGCAGCAAGCCTGACGAGAAAGACAAGGAAGCTGAGAAAAGGCAACGGCTAGATCGAGCCGTCGAAGTTGCAGTAGCCACTGTTAACAGATTTACTGGTAAACCAGTGGGCAAGATGCTGCTCATGCCGATGTTATATACTATCAAGCTACGTTATAGGCTTCAGATACTAGAGGTAATTCCACAAGGAGAAAACTGGGCGATTTATGGCAAAGTTAACCCTGAGAAAAAAGAGACAACAAAAGCCGAAGTTCAAAAGGATAAGGATCAATCTACAGTTAACCCTGAAGATTTTCCAAAGCACAAGAAGAGAGCAAAAGAAGCAGAGTCTTACAAAGTTCTGCAAAACGGTAAAATTCGTTATTATGGACGGATTATACCAGCATCAACTGAAGGACCATCTCTTGGCGGAAGGTTAGTGAAAGAGGTGGATAGAGAAGGCAACGTTAGATCATGGTACGAAACAATTGATAAAGCAACTAACAAGCCTCGACAAGTTCGCGTAGAACTTGAGCATGTCAGTGGAGTAAAGGTTAAAAAGCATTACTTGAAAGATCCAGAAACGGGGAAAGTAACAGGGGTTTGGGATAGTGTATTTGATGAAGTAACGAAGACATGGATAAAATCAAAATTTAATCAGAAAACAGGTACTTGGATTCAGGAAGGTAGTTAAAACAAATGGTTAAATATCTGACTAAAAACCAGGTTGCTAGAGAAATTTATAGTTGGCTACAAGGCAATATCACTTCTGCTCAACTAGCTATATGGGCACGAGAATGCTCTGAAAAATGGGAAGATGACCAACTAGAGCTAGAAAGTGAGGATTTGCTTCTTGATACTTTATACAGACTAAGATTCGCTGATTGGCTTGACTCTGTTCCAGAGGAATATTTATCAAGTGAACCCGACTGTTCTCTATCTAGAGAAGAAGCTCAAAAAATTATACAAGAGTTAGATGCTCCTCATAATCATACAAGCAGCGAACTGAAGTGACACGCTCACCTAAAAATACAATTAGCTTGGTTGGGTGAGAGTTTAACAAATCTCATTCATTTGAAGTAATACTTTTATCTAGGCGATTGTGAAGATGATAACCAACACCGAACATTGTCTCTCAAGCAGAGATATTGCCCTAAATGATCGCTCCCATTCCCCTTTACCCATCCACTCGTCCACCCTCACCCTCACCCCTGTCAACGAGTGCTGTCTCACTTTCCAGATCAATCTAGAAACCTTTCAGCGCATCGAAGTTGAAGGGTTATTCAACCTCAAGCCTGAATTACGAGGTGCTTTCTCAGCAAAGAACTTTCACCCTGAACCCGATATTGAAATTGAAGCCACCTTGCAACCAGATCTGCTGGTTCATTTGAGCGAATGTACAACCTCAGAAGACCCGGTTGCCTACCTGCAAACTCTCAGCCAAACTCAACCCAATCATCCCTTACTGAATACCGAAAGTTGGTATGCTCTGCGCGTCACCCAATCCCAAGCATCGGGTGAGATTGGCTACCAAACCTTTTGGGCTTATCTAAATCCTGGAAAGATCACACAGCAGAATTTCTCCAGTGAACACATTGCCCAGCAAATGATTCGTTTCTTTCGGGAGCAAGTAGATGATGCTGTAGAACTTAACTCAGATGAGTTAGATAAGACTCTTGATGAAATTAGTAATACCTTTGAGAATTGGTTGAATACGACTTTTGATGAAGGCGATCGCGCCATTTCAGATGCCATTGACGAAGCAATGGAGGCATTAAATGACTTAGTAGACGACATTGCTGAAGCAGCTGAAGTGGTTGAGGATAACTCTTCGATCTATCAAGTCATGATTGATTTTTTCACTGAAGATGATTGGGCATTTACCAAACTTCAGGGAGAGTCAATTTTACAACTCGCGTTTCAAGGCAAACACGATCGCTGGACTTGCTATGCCAAAGCCAGAGAAGACCAGCAGCAATTTGTCTTTTACTCCATTTGTCCGGCTAAAGCACCCAAAACTAAACGGCGAGCGATCGCAGAATTTCTAACTAGGGTAAATTATGGACTGATTGTTGGTAACTTTGAACTCGATCTGAGCGATGGTGAGATTCGCTACAAAACCAGTATCGATGTAGAGGGCGATCATCTCTCCAATGCTTTAATTAAACGTCTTGTCTATACCAACGTCATGATGGTGGATGAATACTTGCCGGGGATCAAAGCTGTTCTTCAAGCAGGAGTTTCACCCGAAGAAGCTATTCAGGCGATCGAGCAGGGAGAGGGTTTCCCAACTGCCCGTTGAAAGTCACACTTTGATACTGTTAAGCAACTATTACGGAATTTTCCATAGCGAGAAACTTAACCACACATACCTATCGCGATCGCTCCCCTGTTTTGCTCAAATTATGAAATGCTGCGGGCAGCAGGGAATTTGACGCGTGCTGCGTATCTCAAAGCAATTCAGCAGGCGAAGGATTCGGTTGAGAACAAACGCTTGATCGATCCGGACCACTTTGAGCAGGAGGCGCATAAATATTGGCAGTCGATTGTGAAGGGAACCTCAGAGCTGGGGGGACGACTCAGTAATGCCGCAATGAAGGGAGCCGCTCAAGTTGGCAAACGATTAGGGGCGGCGGCGAGGGCAGCTTGGAAGGAGTTCTTGCATCCTCAGCCCAGTAGTGAAACTCCAGCACCTGCGTTGTTGGAAGCAGAGCAGGAGGTGGTTGCGATCGAGGAGCCGATTGAACCAACCGCTGAGACTCCGATAGAAGAGCCAACGAGTGAGGCTCAGGCAGAGCCAGCAAATGAAGCGGTGGTAGAAGAACCAACCCCTGAGGCTCCAGTAGGAGAACCAACCAATACCGAGACTTCGTTGTTGGAACAGGACACTCCTGACGGCTAGAAGTCGCGACTACAGAACAAAGCCTGCCTTATATGTTTAGGGAAAGTGGCAGACCATTTTTGTCTGGGTTTTAGCTCGACTTTATCCACCAAGTAGCCTAGCAAAGCTGCTCTAACCAAGTGTTCAGAATCCCGACGGGAACCTTAATCCGAGTGACCTCCCGATGTTTGGAAAAATCGAAACGATCACAGGCGAAAGCGTACGAGCGCCAATGCATCGGTGAACGCGAGATAAGATTTAACCTACCATGCCGCTTGTTCCGGTTACCAATGCTATTGAGAACTGATCCGGTGGACAAACAACACAATGAGAGAAAATAATCCAAGCAAAGCGGTTGTGCTTCTTTCCCTATTATAACTTTGCTTTTATTGGCTTTTGCCCTTTGTTGCATTGCCGGGGTAATAGTTGTGTGCCAATCCTATCGGTATATTTGCAGCAGACGATGATAATTCTATACTTTAGAAAAAACAGAAAACCCTGTAGACATATTAAAGTACTTTGGAGTTTGATAAACGTAATCAATTTTATCTATTTTATCTGCCTTTGGAGTTTTACAATGAGAGACCAGAACTCGCATCCTCCTTTGCACTCTAGTGCATTGGAAGCACAGCCTATCAATCGTGCATTAAGAGACTGTTTGTAAAAGTCGGTTAAGTATTTTTGGACTTGCGAGTTCGACAATTGTTGCCTAATCGTCTGGACATCTATGGAATCATGGCGCTTGTATCCGAGCGGTAGCTCTGATCGACCAGAATTTTGGCACTGCGCTCATACTGCTCCAATAGCTACACCCAAATAGCAGGTGCGGCTTAATATCCGTAACATGGGCAGCTGTCACACAACAGCCCAACATTAGTCCCAGTTCATCTACGCTCATACAGCGCTTGCGTCCTTTGACCAAACGCACTTCCTGTGGTCTGCCGACGGGTTTATCCAGCAGCAATGGCTCAATGATTTGCCATTCTGCATCTCTGAGGTCGCTGGGATACAACACAGGAACAGTTTGAGAGCTCCTATTGCTCCCCTTCTGCTCGACCATTGCTCTATCTGCATTCTCGTTAGTTTTGTTTACAAACGATTTCTTACAAGTCTAGTGAACCAAATATTTCAGAAACGATGCCTGTCATGAGTTCTTTATCTCAATATTGGAACATCTGGCGAATGAGTTTGGCAACCGAACACCTGCAATACAAATGCTATAGTGTGTCACTCGCACAAGAATTTATTCAGGCTCAATTTCTCAATTCGCTTACTCCCGAAGCTAGCTTGAAACCTCAAGATATTGAAGCAGCACTACTCGCCAATTTTCGTGTGGGAAGCAAGAACCGCGATCCCATTCAGCGTGCTCAGGCAGGACTTTGTCTTCGCTGCTACGTATCAGAGGCGATTTTGAAAGCTTGTCGAAAAATTGATTATCTATTTGGGCATACCAAAGCCTTCACCTATCAAGATCTGCTCCCCTTTGTGCTGAATGACGATGGCAAAACGGCAGTGATTCTCGATCTCGACCAAAAAACGCAGCTTAGGCTCGATGATCAGGGACAGCTTCATCCAATGACCTATAAGTTCTTCTCAGTTGAGATTTTGAAAACTTATCAGATCGATGCATCGTCGCGGATGAGCTTAGAAAATTGGGCATATTTACAAACGCGGCAAAATCCTGAATTAAAGGCATTTCTAGCAGAATTTGGATTTCAACACTTAAGCGATTGGGCGCTACTCAACCGAGTGCGACCTGCCCAGCTAGAGCGGTTATCTGAGCACGATCGTCATTTGGTTGAAGTGTTTCATGTTGTATATCGTCGAGATCGTCGTCGATGCCATCAACCCGGTGCGAAAAAATCTGCTGATCCATCATGGGAACAATGTCAGGAAATGATCAATCGCTTGCGAAATTCTTGTGGTATTGTGAGTACACCGAATGAGTTGATAAAACTTCTAAAGCAAATCGCAGTTCAATTGAAAGAGTGCGATATTTGGAAGTCACGTGAACCGCTAGAAATCTACCATGTTGATAATCAGAGTTATGTGACCCGGTCTGATTTGCCCCACACTGAGATCGATGAGTTAGATATCGAACAGCAAGAATTTCTAGAGTTCATTTATCAACAGTTGCAGGTAGCACTAGTTCAAGCAATCGATCAAGAACTCGGCAATCGACTTGATCGTTTGCACCATAGCAGACGATACGCCAGTTTAGCAGATCGATTTATTCCAGGCTTACAGCTTTACTACACAGAAAATAAATCGCTCAAAGAGGTCGCTCCTTTACTTGGAATGACAAGTTGGGATCAAGCCAGACGAGTGCTAAATCCAGGAGATTTGCTCCACCAAATTCGTACTCGCACCATTCAACACCTGCTAAATTTACTGCTGAAAAAAGCTCAAGCTAAAGGATTCGCGGCGCTTTATCCCAGTCCTGATTATTTAACAGAACTTGCTGCCCAAATCGAAGCTTTTGCGGATCAAGAAGTTTTCCAAGAAGCAGTCGAGGAAATTAAAGCTGGAAAGCAGCGCTCGCTGAATAGTCCTTACGCACAGCAGCTCCGCACTTGTCTAAATGATCGAAGAAGGAGAGAGGATTATGAGCTGTCCAGTTTATCCAACAGAGTCTAGGCTAATACTCCCAGATGCTGTTTGGCTAGAACCGGAGCATTTTGCATGGTCAAGCAGCATCAGTAATATTGCGCTCATCGAAGAAAAAAAATGGCAAACCTATCTGAATGCATTGGCGCTGCAAGGACTGGAGAAGTGGTTGCGCGATCGCTTGCCGAATCAAGCGATTCATCAGGACATCAATTATATTGAAGCCGTTGGTTATCTTACCGTTAAAGAATTTAGTGTGTGTGTGATTACTACGGAACACGTGTTAGATGAAGTCGTCCAAATTCCCTGCTTTGTGCTGGATAAACCAGATTTAGCGGCTCATTTTTATATTGTGATTGAGGTTTCAGAAGAGCAGGGAGAAATAATGATCCGAGGCATTTTACGACATGATCAGTTTCCCAGTGCCGAATGGACGCGATCGGTGAACGATGAGTTTTATCAATTTCCGTTAGATTGGTTTGATGCAGAACCGAATCACTTGTTGTTTCTGATTTTGCCGGAGCTTGTATTTTTGTGAAGCTTTTTATCTGAGATCTTTTCGGAGCCTCGAACTGCATAAGCACGGGAATCGGGCAATCATATATAGAACCCATTTGACATCTTTTCGAGAGTTAAACTAGCGTAAGGGTGGTGATTTAGATGATTGATCATGCCCTACTCCAGCAGTCTCAGCGATGCCGAATGGAATGTTCTTGAACCATACTTGCGCGAGATTCTGCCGAAAAAGAAACAGACGCGACCTCAGAACTGGAGTCATCGAGAACTGTTCGATGCGATGCTCTATCAACTGAAAAACGGCTGTCACCGGCAGGATTTACCGAGCGAGTTTCCGCCCTACTCGACGGTCTACTGGCACTACAAGCAATGGCGAGATGCAGGCGTATTTGACGCATTACTAGAGACGCTACACGGTGAAGTGCGGGTACAAGTGAAAAAAAAAGGAGATGGACAACCCTGATCATCATCGACTCCCAAGCGGTGAAGAATACTTGTAATGCCAGCCATGCCTCGAACGGCTTCTGTTTCTACAAAGCGACAAATGGCATCAAACGGCATCTCGCTGTCGATAGTTTAGGCTTTCCATTTTTTACGCATTGTACTCGTGCCAATGTTTCGGATGACCAGGGGTTAATCGAGATGCTGAGCGACAACATCGACTACTTCCGGCAGAAACCTTCAGCGCTAGAGAAGACGACCATTATGCTCGACCACGGCTATCACCCGGAGACGATTCAAGCGGCGCTTGAGCAAGTCTATCCACAGATCATGACCAAGATTCAGTTTGAGGTGGCAGCGAAACTCTCAAAATCCGAGAAGGCAGCACAGGGAAAATCGGGGTTTGTGCCGATTGCCGTGCGGTGGGTGATTGAGCGATCTAATAGTTGGGTAGATCGCTGCAAGAACCTGGTCAAGAACTTTGAATGGACGCTAGACCATGCCAGAGCAAAGCTCAACCTCTGCTTCATTCGCTTGATGGTCAAGCGATTAGCAACCTAAAAAGATCTCAAATGGGTTCTATATATTACAGTTGTAGATATCTTTTCAGCTTCTGAAAGCGCTGTTTCACCGTCCCAATTTTCAGGCTTTTTCTGGGATTAGAGTGCCAAAATAAGCCTAGAAATTGCGCATTTAGACTATCTACAACTGTAATACTATATGCTTCCACCTGGTCAGGCGATTGCTGCACACTCACAGGACGTGGCACTTTTGGCAATCCTCCATACCGTTGATGCACCAGTTTATGCACGGTTTTGTATGCCACCGTCAGTCCCAATGTCTGCTCCAACCACTCACAGATCGCTTGGTAGCTCTCAAAGCCTTCCGGGTCTTGCAAGCGTTTGTACAACGCTTGTTCTGCCCATGTCGGAAGCTTGCGAGGTCGTCCAGTCGGTTTTTTGCTCTGGAGCAAGCCTTGTAGTCCACCTTTGCGATAGTGTTGCAACCATTCTTGGACGGTGACCCGGTTCCGTCCCACTAACTCTGCTGCGGCTTGTACCGTTTTCGCTTGCTGTGTCTGGAGCAGGTACAGCACCTGGATGCGTTCTTTGCCTTCGCTCGTCTGACTTCTCAGCAGTTGTTTGAGTGCTTCGGCACTTTCGTGGATCTCTAGCTTGTAAACGCCTGCCATGACTGCGAACAGAATGCAACTTCTGAGTTATATCATCTGTAGCCTAGCTTTGGCGATTTGGTATTACCCCTCTTTTGTTACTTTCGCTAAAGCAAACTCTGAAGTCCAGCCATAGCAAGCGTTTCCTATTTTTACGGCTCGAAAATGACAAAAGAGCAAAACGCAAATATAGTAAGGCTTTCAGCTTTTGCTCCTGCCGAAGTGACAGATGAGGGATTACACTAGCTGAAAGTTGAGAGTTTTGGGCGATCGCAGATATCCTCTCAACCGAACGTGAAGCAATTCCGTAAACTCTTTGTCAAATCTCTGAATTCTTCTACGATCAACCTTACATAGACCCCAGCCCTCACATCCTTATGATTGGTCAAGTACTAGATGGGCGTTACCGAATCACAGCTGCTTTAGGCGGCGGCGGATTTAGCGAAACGTATATTGGTGAGGATATTCGTCGTCCCGGCAATCCCCAATGTGTGATCAAACATCTTTATCTCGATCGCTTTGCAGGCGAACATCTGGATACGGCAAAGCGATTATTCAACAGTGAAGCCGAAACGCTAGAAAAACTGGGACGACATGATCAGATTCCTCAGTTGTTCGCATATCTAGACGAAGAGTTTTGTCTGGTTCAGGAATTTATCGAAGGAAATTCCTTGAATACAGAAATATTGCCCGAACAACCGTGGACTGAAGAAAAGGTAATCCAATTGCTCACCGATGTCTTAGGAATATTAGTCTACGTGCATCAGCAAAATGTGATTCATCGAGACCTCAAACCGGAAAACCTGATTCGACGTGTATCAGACGGCAAACTGGTCTTGATTGACTTTGGTGCAGTCAAACAGATCCCGCAAGTGGTAGCCACTCAAGTCGAGATCAGTTATCGCACCATTACAATTGGCACGCCCGGCTACTATCCCACTGAACAAGGACAAGGCAGACCCCGACCGAATAGTGATTTGTATGCGCTCGGCATGATTGCGATTCAAGCGTTGACTGGGGTACATCCTCGCGAACTCGAAGAGAATCCGGAGACAGGAGAAATCCTCTGGCAACATCGAGCTTCAGTCAGTCCGAAATTGGCAGCAGTGCTGACAACAATGGTGCGCTACTACTTTAAAGATCGCTATTCCACAGCATCGCAGGCGCTACAAGCAGTTCAAGCTCTATCTCAACCCCCAGGGAAGCGCAAATCGTGGGTTGTATGGGGCAGCGCGGTCACGCGAACGTGTGCCATAGGCATCGCGCTTCCACTCGCAGCGATCGCGGCGTTGCTCGTTTTCAAACCTTCAGAACCCACACCGAATGATCGCGCTGCCCAACCGACTTCTGCGCCTTCAATCTCACCCAGTCCATCGCCTTATACCGCCCTTCCAAGCGAACTTCAGGGCACTTACAATCAATTACAGGCTGAATTATCTCAGAGGAACTTCAGGGCGGCTGACGAAACCACGTACAAACTGATGCTAGGAATTGCAGGTCAGAAATCTAACTGGAAGAAGGGCTTTGATACCGATGAATGGAGACAATTTCCCTGTGATTGGTTAATGAGAATCGATCAACTCTGGCGCGATGCGACGCAGGGACAGCAAGGATTTAGTGTGCAATTGCATCTTTATCAAACAAGGGCTTTACGTAATACCGAACAACTTTATAAACTTGTGGGCTGGTGGGATCAAAGCGGCAACCGCAAACCGCTAAACTATCAAGCCCCACAGCGGGGTTCTTTACCTTACCAACTCACTTGGCCAGATCAACGCGAGCGTCGATTTGACAAGTTTGCAGCTTGTAGGTTGTAGCGATTGGTTCAATGGCTCTTGACGATTCAAGTGCATAAGGTGTTCAAAGCTTCACCTATTCTATTTTGACGGCTAAAACCATGCCTAGAACTATGAGAGGAAACGATGCGATTCAAACGTCATTTCTTTCTAATCGTCATGGGAATGTTAGGTCCCTTGTGCTTCGGCACTCACTCCATGACCGCAACGGAAGCAGGCTCAATTCAACAAGATTACACTCGCTTAGAATCTGCACTGAATCAGCGAGATTTTAGAACCGCCGATACGGTCACTTACAAACTCATGCTGAGAATTGCCGGTGAAAAATCCAGCCGTGCTCGTGCATTTAATTTAACCGAGTGGAATAACTTTTCTTGTGCTCAACTGCTCAAAATTGACCAGTTGTGGAGCAGCGCGACGAGTGGAGAACAAGGATTTAGTGTGCAATCGAATCTTTATCAGCAATCGAGTGCACGTAAAGCCGAACAAGTCTATAGAACAGTTGGCTGGATCGACGGACGCGGCAACTTTAAACCGCCAAACTATCAAGCTCCACTGCTAGGTTCTCTCCCTTACAAGCTCGCCTGGCAGGACGGCAACGAACATCGATTCGAGAAGTTTGCGGCTTGTACTTTATAGATCTTTGCACAATCAAGCTGGAGGAGCTATGTGGCACCGTTTTCTGTTTTTGGTACTAGGAACGCTAGGTTCATTATGTTTGAGCGTTTTAGCGCTCCCCGCTGAAGCTCAGGCGGTCAGAGCCTCGGTTATGATCGCTCAAGGTTCGAGTCCGCCTCCATTTCAACCGGAGACCCCTTCAACTGATCTGAGTGCTGTCCGAGCCGTTCATCAACAAATAAATGACCGTTACGATCAACAAACTGCCGCTGCTGCTGCCGCTGCTGAGCAACGCCAACAGCAGCGGCAGCAACAATTCGACGAGGTAGTTCAAAACCATGCGGCTCAAGCGGAAGTGGATGCTAAACAAGCATCCATCCCAACACGCACCCCGTTTCAGCCAGAATCACCACCCGTCGCTCAAGCTGTCCCGCCGCCATTTCAGCCAGAATCACCGCCCGTCGCTCAAGCAAGCCCGCCATTTCAGCCAGAGGCTCTGGTCAATCCCTCGCTGCCAGAGGCTCCGATCGAACCTCCCGTTTCACCTCCACTCCCCTCTGTGATTGCATCTTCGCCGCAAGATCCCATTCCATCTGCACCTAAGTCGAGTGCAGCCCCAAAATCTAGCACGAAAGCAACGGTGAAAAAGCTCAGTTTAGGTACTCTATCGTTTGCATGCGCCAGCAAGAATGGAACACCGACCACGATCGCTAAGCTGAACAACCGTGAAATCGGCGTGATTTTGTGGGCTTCTACGCTGTTCGCCAATCAAGGCTTTGATCCACAAACGCGCTGTAATCTAGTATCGCAACGCTTCGAGGAGTATCGCAAAGCTAATCAGCTGAGTTATCTCACGACTGGTACAATCAATCGTCTCCCTGTAGTATGTGTGACGAGCCAGGCAGACGGGGCATGTGGTGATGGCATTGCAAGTCATGCAGGCTTACTGTTTACGCTCAAGCCGAACAGTGATGGAGGAGAAATTCTGGAGCAGTTGTCGAATGTGTTGACCAGCGATGCCAGCACTCCGACCGAGCCCCTGAATCAGTAACAATCAAAGTGAATCATGATGCAGGAAATTGAAAGATTTTTACCAATCTGTTCAGTGGAATTTTCAGTCGTTTTAAGTATGATACGATCGACAATACTCCGGACAAAATTAAGCGGCTATAGCGCTGTAGGACTCTAGAGGTTCAAAGTTGGGATGGGATTTAATCGAAGTTGGCTCCAACTCCAACTTGGCAATAAACCGTTCGAGTAGATGACGATTGAGCGCCCGACGTTTCAGGCTTGCCCTGGAAAAGATGAAGGGTTGATTCGCTGCGCGAAGCTCCGAAGGATCGACCGTGTGCTGTTGCTGGGCTTCCACTCTTACCAGATTGAGTGCGGTGAGTGAGGGATTGAAGTGGAATTCGAGTTCGGACAAGTCGCGGGCTTGGCAGTCTTGCAGTCCCGTGAATTGCTTGGCATTTCTGAAAATAGATTCCACCTGAAACCGGAGTTGTTACAGGCGGTAGATGTCTTTGGCATCCTGGTCTACGTCGGTAGAAAACAGAACGACAAACCGAGGCTTTTTGGGGTCTTGATGATTCAGCAGATAAGCGAGTCGAACGGCGCGTTAGAGTGCCACGGCCCAAATGACTGCCGTGTAGAGATTGATGCCCGGTTGGACTGTCTCGACAAAGGTGAATCGGGACAGGTCTAGCATCACGCCGACCGCATCTAGCCCAATTGAGCGCACAAGTTTGCCACCCATCGTCATGATCTAATTGCCGAAAACGTGTTCGACTTTGGCACGAATGCTGGAACGCGCTCGATTGTCCGCTTGCTGTTGCTCGGTCAGGGGATGATTCCGGTAGGCGCGTTCATGGAGGTGACTCTCAAACTGCAACAGTTGTAGCACCGCTTCAATCGTTTCAGACCGATAAGCACTATCTGCCCACACCGCATCGGTTTCGTTCTCATCATCGAGCAGTTGCCCTAACACTTGAGAATCACGCACTGCCGCGTCGGTCACCGCGTACCGCCGGATAAATCCATACTCCACATCAATGCTGATATGACTCTTGTAGCCGAAGTAGCTTTTGCCGTGTTTTTTCGTCCAGCGTGCATCCAAGTCTCGCTGTTCAAATCGTTTTGGATGCTCCGTCCATCCAGTCGGAATTTCTCCTTGCTCTAGCTGTTCGGTGTCTTCCTTACGATTGTGTTGCTTGGAAACGGGAATCAAGGTCGCATCGACAATTTGCCCACTCTTGGCTTCATACCCATGAGTTCGCAGATAGCCATCAAATTGCTCAAACAACACCTCAATCAAGCCCGGTTCCCGCAACTGTTTACGGAACAGCCACACACTCGTCGCATCCGGCACGACATCCCCAAGGCTCAAGCCCAAAAACCGCATGAACGAGAGTCGGTCATTCACTTGATACTCTAGTTCTTCGTCGCTGATGTTGTACAACTGCTGCAAGATCAACAACTTGAACATGAGAATCACATCGTGGTTCTTTCGTCCCGCTTTGCTCTTACGCGGTTTCTCGTGAACCGTTGCTAAACTTGCTCGAAACGCTTCCCACTCAATCACTTCGTCCAAGCGCACGAGCAGATCTTTCTTCTGTTCGAGTTTGGCATGGCGTTGTTCGATTTTGTCTTTGCCGAATCCCTGTCCCATTGGCGATATCCTCCATGTGACCCTGCTTCTAGCGTCACATCTTTTCTCGTTGTTGCTTCTCGGCTTAATCTGTTGGAGTCGAGGAGGGATATTATTCCCTGCCCCTCTCCGTTCAATCTGGGCGTGCAGGTTTCCCCGCACCCAGCTTTCGACGTTCTTACCTTGCGGTTTTGCTCATGTGGATCAGGTCGTGGCAGCTTTCGTGAATGGCTAGAAGATTGCTTTTCTTCTGATTTGAGCGGTTTCCGTCTACATGGTGTAGATGTACTTTCTCATCACTGAGCAGTTTTAGACCACAGTACCCGCATGTATGGTTTTGCCGTTTCAGGGCTTTAGAGGTGTTGCCGTCGTAGAGCTTGCTGTTGCGCTCACTCCAGTAGGCTAAATCGCCATCAAAGGGAGATTTTTCGCCCCTGACGTTGTATTTCAATCGCTCATCCTGGTCGGGGTCTTCTTGTTCCATCCAAATCTCATCTTCAAGCCGCATCTCCAAGAACGCAAAGGGATAGTAAGCGGCAGCCTCGACCACGTTTGTTAGCATTGGAGGCTCGATGTCAGGGTTGAGTAAGGCACAGAGACAGCGATGGAGTAGCAGTATTTTCTGATTAAAGCTAGCAATATCGAAGATGCGGTCTCCGGTTAATGCTTCCGGTTCGTCTAAATCCTGCATATCCTCAAGATGCCCAACGGCATCCTGCATCGCCATGAGGTATACTTCTGCCTCAACGCCTTCAAGCACTCGCTCTCCTAGATTCGTGCGCCACGTCATCACCTGGTTCCTTCGGCTCCCATCAGCTACGATCGTCAGTCCCATTGACCCTACAGGGTGCAGGAATACAGATTATTTTCTGATTCGCAAAGTGTGCTAGCGTTTGCTATGCCAGAACGGCAGGCACAGAATCTAGAATGCAGCCATGGAACGCCTCAATCCGTCTCGCTTCAGTCGCCGCAAAGTTTTGCAATTTGCTGACTTAGCGGCTTCAGCCGCTAAGTTTCCCACTACCTGTCGCGCCCTAACTACTCAGGTTGACCCAATTGAAGCTGAGGCAACAAATTCAGTCAGTGCGTCGAATACCGAGCAAAGATCGCAGCATCGTCCCTCGCAGTCCGCCTGCTGCGAATACAACCCGTCTCCACGAATCGCTCTCCATGCTTCCTCAGAGTCGGATAAGCTAACCACTGAGGCGGAATGCCCATCAACTTCCAAACCAGCCGACCAAAGGAGTACAACACATCCGAGGCTTCCTCGAAACTCGGTTCTGTGATGAACTCTTCTAGTTCTGCCCGGAATGCTAACCATTGAGATCGGTATCGTTGACGGATGGCAGCGGTCATATTTCGCCATCCCAGCCGGGCGAAAGAATTATCGCGATCGAGCCTTTCGATCTCAGAAATTGCCCGATGAGTTGGATTTGTGGATTAAAGTCACTTTCATCGTCACTTTAGGCGCTCTGTCGGTGTCACTCCGAAACAGTTTCAGCAAATGATCTGAAAAACGTACAAAAATCAGAAAAACGTACAAGACGATCGAGTGCCAAGCTTTTCATAGTGAATAAGAAGTCAACAGGTTGCGGGTTTCGCTCTCTGGGTGAATTTGTCTGCAAGCCTCTATCTGCTTCAATTTCTATCGACTCAGGCTAAAGTGACACCAGCTTTTTGAGTTGGACAAGCATTGGAGGAGTGATGGCTGAATCTAAATCCTGGCAATCGATTCCCACACATTTGACTCTAGAACAATTCGAGGAATTTGTCTTGCCGCATCTGAAGCAGGGAACTCGGGGGCCGCAGCCGAAGCTCTCGTTGCACGCAATCTTTAACTCCATCTTGAAACTGCTGTATCTGGGATGTCAGTGGAAAGAGCTACCCATTGAAACGGAAGCGGGGCGACCGGAAATCCATTACACCCGAATCTACAGTTCCTTTCGGCGGTTTGAAGCCCAAGGCTGCTTTGATGCGATTTTTGCCGAATCTGGGTCGCTGCTTTGCCAGAAGGGGCAACTCGACATCAGCGTCATTCATGGCGATGGAACGACGACCTCCGCAAAGAAGGGCGGGGACAATCTCGGATACAGCGGGCACAAGCATCTCAAAGGCGATAAAGTCGTTGCTTTCTGTGACCGCAACTGCAACGTGATTGCACCGTTCATTGCCGCACCCGCCAATCGCAACGAGTCGCCACTGTTGCAGACAGCCCTGCCGCAAGTCACCCGCATCGCTCAAAAGGTCGGGCTTGACCTGAACCAGACGATCGTCTCTCTCGATGGGGTCTATGATAGCCGAGCCAACCGCAAAGCCATTTTCAACCGAGGCATGATTCCCAACATTCCGGCAAATCCACGTGGCAGAAAGACCTCGAAGCGGGGACGCAAACCGATCTTCAACCCAGCAATCTTTCAGGAACGGTTTCACACCATCGAGCGCGTGTTCGCTTGGGAAGACAAGTTTCGGCGCTTACTGCTACGGTTTGAGTGCCTCAGCCAGTTGTACTACGCCCTGAAAACTCTGGCTTACAGCCTGATCAATCTCCGGCATCTCTGCCAGGGCTAATTCCTTTGAAGTTCATGTTTTTTGAGGTCTCGGTGGCGTAGACCTAGAATGGTCCTGCCTTGAACATCGGGAATATGAGCTAAAGCAGCAAAGAAACGACTGAAAACGACTGTGCTGTTGCTTTAATAGCTCAATCTGACCTCATTGTTTAGGATTTCACAGCAGCTTTCAAACAAAACCCGCAACCAGTTGTAGGACTAACAGAAATCCTTGTGACAGAACCCTATTTTGCACGAGTTGTCCGCTTGAAAACATCCTTGCGTTTTTGCTGCACGATCGCAATTCCAAAACACACCAAACTGTGGACGAGGAGAATTGTCCAATTTAACAGTAAATTGTTCCAGGTTGCATCATATGTGGAACTGGGTTCAAACGGGAGTGGAAACGAACTTCCACCTGGAACAGTCGGAGGTTTAGGAACCATTGCATTGACATCCACTAGAGCACCATACGCCGCGATCGACCAACGACTCAACATAGTCCAAGAAAGTATTCGTCCCACGCCATCGAGATCGAACAAGATGCCAGAAAATACAATCTGCGGAATCAAAATCAGCGGCAATGCACTATTTGCTTGAACTGTTGTTTTCACAAAGCTTGAAATCAATAGTCCCAGGTTGACACTAGCAAGCAACGTCAAAAACGTCGTGATGGCAAACCCGATGATCCATGGAATGAGCTTTGATTCGGGAGAATTAAAGCCGAGTAGCACTGAAATGACAATCAAACTGGTTTGTACAAGCGCGATCGCAGTGTGAATTGATAGCTTCGAGCCGACATAAGGAATTAATCTAAGATTAATCAATCGTTCACGATAGTAAATACTAGCTTCTCGAACAATTGTCTGTGCTGTTCCTGAGAGTCCAACCCATAACGTTGCACAAGTAAAGACAAACAAAACTCGCAATGCTAACGGAGCTTGTAAAGCACTAAGCGGTGAGGATTTAACAAAGACAGTTCGATCTTGCAAAGCAATCGTGATCAGAGCAATTCCAATCGGAGCCGTGAGCAGCATTAGAATCACACTAAAGCGATCGCGCAAGACTAATTTCCAGTAGCGCTGGCACAAAACCCACCCTTGTTGCAGGAGCGAGATATTGGTTTTCTGGAATCGTCGTGTCGATCTCGAATTTGTTTGAGTACTGCTGAGTACTGTTCTTACATATAAGTGATGTGCTTTCGATTGCTCGAATTTGCGCCACCATTGTTCAACAGATTGCTGTCTTTGTTGATCGGTTTCGCCCTCGTCGAGCTTGATGTAGATGTCTGCAAAGTCTTGAGTAGGAGTCTCGAAAAAGCTCATCGCCTCGCTGGGTGGGCCAAAGAAGCAGAGCCGTCCGCCACTCCCCATAAAGGCAACGCGATCGCACACGGATAAGTTTGAAGTTGCATGAGTGACTAAAACGATCGTGCGTCCCTGATCGGCTAAACTCCGCAGCAAATACATCATTTTTTTATCCAATCCCGGATCGAGTCCAGAAGTCGGCTCATCTAAGAAAAATAACTTTGGATTCGCTAATAGTTCAACTGCGATACTGACTCGTTTGCGTTGTCCACCACTAAGGTTTTGAACTAACGTATGGCGAACATGACTGAGACTGACTTGATTAAGCGTCCGGCTAATCGTTTCTTTGACTGAAGTATCCGGAGGAAGCCGCAACTGACACGCATAAGTTAAAACTTCCTCAACGGTTAGCATTTGATGAATGATATCATCTTGCGGGACATAGCCGATTTCAGAGCGGTAGATATCAAAATTTTGATGTAGGTTTTCTCCGTTGAGAAAGACCGCGCCCGTTGTAATCGGCTCAATGCCTAACAGCGTTTTCATCAGAGTTGATTTTCCGGCGCCACTTCCGCCCACCAGTGCAACGAGTTGTCCGGGTTCGATCGCCAAGCTGACATGGTTCAAAATCGTTTTTTCACGCTTGGCATACTGGACTCTTCGCACGAGTTGATTTGCATCTAAGCGTAATTGATCACCACGATCGAAGATTTCTAGCACTTCGTTGCGAAACAGCAATGTAAACGGGCCAATCTGAATCGTATCGCCATCTTGAATTAGGCAGGTGCGATTGACTTTCTGTTGATTCACATACGTTCCATTGGTGCTATGGTCTCGCAGTAGATATTGGTTGCCTTGTTGAACGATCGAGGCATGACGACGAGACACAGACGGCGCATCTAACATCATCGAAGCATATTGCTGACTAGGTTCGCGTCCGAGTTCGATCGGGAATTGTGTCAAGCTTTTTAAGTCGAGGGAGAACCGACTGGGAACGGCTGTGATTGAACCATTCTGTGGTTCAACATACGTGAGTGAAATCGAATTGCGAGGGTTCTGACCAATCTGTAGTTGAGTGCTTTGATCAAGTAGAAAGCCAACATAGGGTTTAATGCGGGTGTGATTGACGAACAAACCATTCGTGCTAAATTGCGACTGTCCGTCTCCGTCAAAGATGTGGTAGTGGTTTCCAGCTTTGCGAAATACAGCATGACGGCTCGAAACCACATCCCAGCCAGTATTCGGAATGATCAAATCTGCCCAAGTCTGGTCTCGTCCTAAACGGTGTTCTAAATCAGATAACGCGAAGCGAAGAATCTGCCCGTGATTGTTTAACTCAATGTATTGAGTTGGGTTGGAATGCAATTCTGTTTCAACCATACGTTTTAGAAAAGAATGAAATCTGCTTGAAACCGTTTTCGTTGCTACAAAGACCAAGCTATCCTGATGTTGAACTTATCATAGTGCGATCGCACTTCGTATTTTATATAATCAAGCATACGAAACATTAACGTTTGGTGTCGTTTACTCGTCAATTGCCAGAATTCTAGATACAACAAAAGTCAAAAATGACTTCTTTCATGCTTGCCACTGATTCCTGGTTACTTGCTAATCAACGCTATTTGAGTGTTGCGATCGCGCAAATTCAACATACGCTCGCGGAGCGGTTCGGTTTGACTGAATGGATACAAGACTCAACACAACTCCATCAGTCTTTACACGATGCTCAAGCTGCTTTACCTGCGCCATCTGCTCTAGATCAACTCACGCGCCTGTTTGAGCTATCTTCGTTCGAGCGAGACCTGCTTCTGATGTGTGCGGGAATGGAACTCGATAGCCGCTTTTCTCAGCTTTTTGTAGCGATTCACGGTGATCCCCAACGCGCTTATCCAACATTTAGTCTAGCGTTGACGAGTTTCTCGAATTCTCACTGGAGTGCGCTGACTCCGGCTGCTCCGTTGCGCTATCACCGATTGATTGAAGTCGGGCAAGGCAACACCATCACGCTCAGTCCGCTGCGAATTGATGAGCGAATTCTACATCACTTAGTTGGTAGTCAGTATCTCGATGCACGACTGTTCGGACTAGTGAATCGAGCTTGGAAATCAGACGAACTGGTGCCGTCTCAAGCTCAATTCGCCGATGCGATCGCGACAGTGCTCTCCGAAGCGCTAATGTCCCCTGATCCGCCTGTGATTCAACTCTGCGGTTCGGAAACTACAGCAAAACATTATTTGGCGACAGTCGTTTGCGATCGCTTAAATCTGAATCTCTGGATCATGAGCGCTCAAACTGTGCCTTCGAGTCCGACCGATCTCGATCAATTCTGCCGATTGTGGAAACGCGAAACGCGACTGAATGCAAATGTTCTATTATTCGACTGTAATGAGTTAGAAAGCCCTGAGCCTGCGTATCTAAACCGTCTCACCCATTTTATTGAACGCACTCCAACGCTCTTATTTATTTCCAGTCGCGATCGCTTACGATTACCACAGCGAACGGTCGTCAATTTTGAAGTGGAAAAACCGACGATCGCAGAACAGCGAATCATTTGGCAGCGATCACTCTCGAACCAGATGTCGTCTGAACAACTTCAAACGCTGGTGTCTCAGTTTAATCTCAATACCGCAACCATTCGCAATGTGTGTTCCAGTTTAAAGAAATCAGACTTCAGCACGCTTTGGGAGGCTTGCCGAGTCCAAGCCCGTCCTCGTTTAGATGAACTGGCACAACGGATTGAACCCAGAGCCGACTGGGACGATCTCGTCTTACCTGAAGCACAAACCTTGATTTTGAAAGAAGCTGCTGCTCATGTTCGTCAGCGATCGACGGTTTATGAAACATGGGGATTTGGCGCAAAAGGCAGTCGAGGACTCGGTATTAGTGCACTGTTTGCGGGAGCCAGTGGAACCGGAAAAACATTAGCCGCCGAAGTGCTTGCACACGAATTACAACTCGATCTCTATCGAGTCGATCTCTCTTCGGTCGTGAGTAAGTACATCGGTGAAACTGAGAAGAACTTACGACGAGTATTTGATGCTGCTGAAGATGGGGGCGTAATTCTCTTGTTTGATGAGGCAGATGCGCTGTTTGGGAAACGCAGTGAAGTGAAAGATAGCCGCGATCGCTATGCCAACATCGAAGTCAGCTACTTACTGCAACGTATGGAATGCTATCCCGGTCTTGCGGTTCTAACTACTAATCTTAAAAGCTCACTCGATTCTGCTTTCCTGCGTCGGATTCGATTTGTCGTGCAATTTCCTTTTCCAGATTCCACACAGCGCGCTGAGATTTGGCGACGGATTTTCCCATCTACGACACCGACTCAGGAACTTGATGCCCTCAAATTAGCCAAACTTAACATTGCAGGTGGGAACATTCGCAATATTGCCTTGAATGCTGCGTTTCTGGCTGCGGACATGCGTGAACCTGTACAAATGAAGCATCTCTTACAAGCCGCGAAAACAGAATACGCCAAGCTAGAAAAGAACCTGACAGAATCCGAAGTTGCAGAATGGATATAAAACTAAACTAGACTTCCGTCTAATCTTTTTTACTGAGCCAAATAGTATGGTCGGAAGATACCGCTTCAGCACTGTGGTTTAGTAGCATGAGCGATCGTATCGAAACACAACGGAAGCTCAATGGGCAATCGACCGATCCATCGCAGTCGATTTTTACGCCCGTGACCCAGAACTCAGAACATTCAACGGTTTCAACGACTGAAGTTTCGCCTGATATTCAGCGATCGACCGATCCCGGTCTAGAATTATCTCCTCAAACCACTCAATCTCAATCTCAATTTCTTGGGCTTATTGGGCACGACTTTAGTCAAATTCCGCTCCTGCCTCATCTATCCGTCAGTCAACCTGATGATCTAGTTAAACCGCGATCGAATCGAGTCAATCGAGTGATGCGATCGGCAACTGCTGGCGATGTGTCTTCTTCCATAAAGCAATTTCCTGGTCACGATTTCAGTAAAGTTTCTGTCTTGCCGCAAGCCCGACCTGCAATCTCTCTTTTTCCATCAGAGATACAGCGCAAATGTGCTGCCTGCGAAGAAGATGAGCAACTCATGCGTCAAGTAGATCCAACGGTTGTTCAGCGAGAAGAGGCGGATGCCTCCTCGGCTCCCGATCAAGAAGCAACTGCGCCTGATCCACAAATGCAAGCGATCGCTCAGCAACTAGAGCAACAGTTAGATCAACAATTAGTTCCCGAAGCGATTCAAGCGGCTTTCGGTCAAATCGATTTAAGTGGAATGCCAGATTCAGACGATGCTTCCAACTTATCAGAAAGCACCCCTTCAACTGTCTACGCAAAACGGGCGACTCCGCTTGCCCAATCGCTCATTCTCAGACAGGCAGCCCCTCAACAACCTGATCCGCCCTCAACTGCGGAATCTCCTGCGTCCCCCCGAACAGGCACGGCAGGCGATTTTGTACGAGCGCTGGTAGCCGTTCCAGAAATCAAAAGCGGACTCGTATCGCTACAAACTCTAACGATGGGTCGCTTTGCTCAAGACTGGTCGCGGCTCAACAGAGGGGAGCAAATTGGGTTTGTGAGTACATCGGTTGTAATTGGTGCGGGCGCAATTGCTGGAATTCTAGCGAATCCAGCGGCTCGACGCTTTGCCTTAGACCAACTAAACGGAAGAGTATTACCTGTTCCGGGTGTGAACTGGCTGCACCTAGAACTGAACACAGGCAGCAATAATCTGATGATAGGAATGCACCTTGATGTCGGAAGATTACTGCCGCCGATGTTCGGTTTTGGTGCATCTTCTCCGAGTGCGATCGGCGCTCCTCCACAGCCTCAACCCTTCCCGATTCAGCGGCAGGAGAATGGAGAGGCAATGGAAGTGGGAGACGCGATCGCCGAGCGCATTCAAGCCAAATCTGGAAGTGGCAGCAAGCTGGATGAAGGGGTTCAGCAGCATTTAGAGCAGCATTTAGGAGCCGATCTGTCCAGTGTGCGGATTCATACGGACAGTGAAGCCGATCGACTGTCGAGGTCAGTGAATGCGATCGCATTTACAACCGGACAGAATATTTTCTTCAGTTCCGGCAGCTACAACCCGACTTCTAATACGGGGCAGCATCTCATTGCTCATGAAGTGGTGCATACAGTACAGCAGGCGAACGGAGCCGTTGCAGGAACACAAATCTCGGCTGGAGTTTCGATTAGCGATCCTTCAGACAATTTTGAGCAAGAAGCAGAAAAGGTGGCAAATCAGGTCATGCGATCGCCAGAGCAACGCCAGTGTGCTGCCTATGAGGAAGAAGATAAACCACTCATGCGTCAAATAGACTCAACAGTGATTCAGCGAAATAGCGAAACAATTCATCAAGTCGAAACTGCTGATGCTAATGCAGATTCAGAGCAGCGATCGCTCGGAGGTGAAGTGGCGCGAGCGTTCATGGAGCCTCGCTTTGGAGCAGATTTTAGCCAGGTACGGGCGCATACGGATAGCGAAGTAGTGCAAATGAACCGAGAGCTAAGCGCTCAGGCATTTGCACACAGACAGGATATTTATTTTGGTGTCGGAAAGGTTCCTTCAAAGGATGAATTAACCGCCCATGAACTCACTCATGTAGTGCAACAGACAGTTCCTAACGCTCGTATTCAGCGTTTGCCTGATGCAATTAGTTCTGTGAGTCAGTGTATTCAGAAGGACGATTTACCTGAAGCAGAGCGGGTTAAGAAATTAAACGAAGACTATGAAAATGCGCTTAAAAATAAACAATGGACAGAAGCTGCTGCATTTCTAAACACATTTAATAGACAGGATATTCTTGACCGTTTGGCTAAACGGAGTCGAGGTGAGATTGGAGCAATTCATCAAGGGGCGTTAGACCATCCAAAGGTAGGAGCAGGTTCTCAGGTTGCTGAACTAACTAGACCGGCTTATCTGGATTCGAATTACGAAAATGCCAGAAAACAGGGCAACTGGCAGGAAGCTGCTAAATTTCTGAACGGTTTTAATGAAACTGATATTCGGACTCGATTAAGGACGTTAGGAAAAACCGAATTAGAAGCACTCAAGCAAGGCGCACTTGAGGCGATGCCCGGCTGGCCCCAGCAAGTGACTCGCCTGATTGATGAAATCCTACCTGTAGCAACAATCTTTGCTGATCCCGCCCTTTCCACGCCTGCTGGGGCGAAAAAGGTATTGGATGCCTATCAGAAACTGTCTCCAGCGGATCGCCGAACTGCATTTGATTTTGCTTATCCTAAAGGTGCCATCACGGCTGTCTTAAAAGCCCTACCTGCCGCAGATGCAGCAGGAACCTACAAAGATGCTCTGCAAGAGCTGCTGCAATGGGTAGAAGAATTTGAAACACGTGCTTCCAGCGGTAAAACCGATGAGCAGATGGCAGCCCTGGAAGCAAAGTTCGTTTACGACGAAAATAAAAAAGCAGCCGAGCAGAAAACGGGAGGTGCTCCTGCTACAGCCGCTCAAATTGAAGAAGCGCGAAAAGCGAGCGAGTCAGAAAAATCTTTCCATCATCCCATGGCAAAGACTCGCTGGGAGAAGCTTTCCCCGACTGAGCAAATAAAATGGACTGACAGAGGAAATAAAGCGATTAAAGCGATTGTAGATTACACAGCAAAGACTCACCCAGAACTCAAACTAACAGCCTCTAATTTGAAGCTGGCGTTTCATGAAATTGATCAAAATGCTCCGGGGGCGTTTGCACAGGCGGGAGGGCCTGGGATCGCGGAAGTTGGATTTGAGTTTGTGGAAGCAGTTGAGGTTAATCCAGCCTATGCCCTCAGCACAGTTGTGCATGAATTATTTGGTCATCCAGAATTTGATTCCCGGACTGGAAACTATCAACTAACGCTGTTTCAGCAAGCAGGCGCTAAAATTCCTGGCTATACATCCGATCCAGCGCAAGAAGGGGCATCTTACGGATATCACACCTCCGAAATTTACTCTCTACTGCGAGAACTGCCTTATTGGACTCAAACTTCTACTAAAGATGCAGCAAAGCACAAAAAAGTTGCAGGATCGAACTATGACCCTAGAGAGGCAGTAGGATGGCAAATCGATCAAATTAAAGCAGAGTGGGAACCATCCCTTGCAGTCAATTTAATGCGCGGACTTTACAAGCGATTTAGCCAGGACCCTCGCATTGAGAAGATAGCGCTCGATGCGTTTGCAGAGGTGATTCGGAAAAAATTCTCTTCTGCTGAAGCTACTAACATCCTGGCATAGCCCTGCTGTTCTTTTCTACCTCTGTAAAAACTTATGCTGCCAGATGATAGGACTCGTAATCAGGAACAATCTCATAAATCAGACCCCGCTAAATTAGACACCGCAATTCAATGTCTGCTCGCGCCCTACGGCAACTCTGGAAACCGGCGAGATCGAGACCGTGCCTTACAGTATTTGCTTGATCATGCCGATGATGCTCATCCCAAACTGCTAGCCCTTCTTGAGCAGGTGGATACTGGAACTTATTTGACCCCCGTGGTTATGGCATTACCTTATTTCGGTCGTTCAGAAAGTATCCCTGTTCTAGAGAAGGTCATGCAAACGGCTTCTGAAGCCCTCAGTCTTAGCGCAGGGGAAGCTCTGGCACAGCACCCCCTCCCCACAGCAATGAATGCTCTGATTCGGGGATTAACTCAATCTCACTCTAACAAGACAATGATTGCAGCGGCAGACGGTTTGATGACCCGTGGCGATCAATCCTGCTGTCCATTACTTCTCAAGATGATTTATCACCCAGACCGCGAAGTTCGCTATCACGTCCTGCAAGCGGCAGGTCAACTTAACTGCTTGTCACAGCAACAACTCCAGAGCATTGCAGATAATGACTCAGAGCCTGTAATTCGAGACTTGGCAATACAGTTGCTTCCAGGAAACTGCTGACCATGATTGCGCTCGCTAATTCTATAAAGTGCCTTTCGTGGTTTCTGCTAGGCACGCAGGTGTTGTTAAGAGAAGATCTCCACACTTAGAAATCGACCTCCCTCCGCTTCCTTCACAATGCTCACAGCCCCATCAATCTGGAGCTGAATCCAATACAAACCCGATCGAATCTCCTTAAGCGGAACTCTTAAAGTCTCCGTCTCAGCTTGGGGGGATTCAAGCTTTAGGGTTTGTAGTTCGGTACGATCGCTCTCACTCCCCCACAACAGTAAGACGAAATTCTCGGCTTCACCCGCAGGACTAAATCGAACGATCGCAGATTATCGATCGTTTAAGCTTTGACGTAATCGTAAAGGGGTAGAGAACTACGATCGCAGATCTTAAAGACATTGGCAATCGATCGCGAACCCAAAGCTGGCCCCAGCTAGCTTCGCTGAGATCAGCCCTTTTCCGTCTAGAGGGTGTTATGCACTTTGAAATCGGAGTTCGACAAACTGTTTGACCATCAACATTGCAAACGCAATCAGGTGGAAGCCCGCTAATGTTTCGGCTAATCGCTCATAGTCTCGTGCTAATCGTCGAAACCGAGACATCCGGCCAAAAGAACGTTCCACGACCCACCGACGCGGCAGCAGGATGAAACCCTTCTTAGCTTCGGGCAGTTTTACCACTTCTAATCGAATGCCTTGTTGTTCTGCCGCTTGTACTGCTTGTTCTCCTGTATAGGCTTGGTCTACAAACGCCACTTCTACGCTGTCGCCCATGACCTGTTGGACTTGCTCGACCAAGACTTCAACTTGGTGGCGGTCTTGCTCGTTTGCAGGTGTGACGTGCAGGGCTAACAGTTGACCCAAGGTATCTACCGCGATGTGTACCTTGCTGCCTTTTTTGCGTTTTCCACCGTCATAGCCTGCTCGATGACCGCTTTCGACCGTGGACTGTAGGGTGCGACTATCGAGAATCACCGCGCTCGGTTGCTCCTTTCGTCCCGCCAGAAGCCGCAACAGTGCCCT
>JACJNX010000163.1 GCA_014695255.1 Cyanobacteria bacterium FACHB-63 | reverse complement strand
ATCGGTTTAGATATTGGCGCATTAACGCCCGAAGAAATCGCCGTCAGCATCAGCGCAGAACTGATTTTAGTGAGACGTGGGGGAACAGGTCGATCGCTCTCGCAATCGTTGAGGAAAGACGATCTTTGAAATACTTGCGTAGCAAACTTTCTAAACGTTCTCAATAACGAGCGTACCAATTCAGTACCAAACAAGATGGATCAGTTACCCTATTTATTTATATATTTATTTATTGTTTTTAAGGTAACTAAAGTAACTGGCATAGCAAAACCCGTATATAACGGGGGTTCCAGGAATTACCCTGAGTTACCTTTTTTGAGATATCAAGGTAACTCAAGGTAACTGAGGCTTGGATCGTTCTGCTGTTGATACTTGGGTTAGTCGCTTGGGGATTTCTCACCACTTCGGAGTAGTTGATCGTCCTTCTCCGAGGGAACTCGGAAAACTCACCAGTTTTTCCGGCTCGGTGCAAAAGTGTGCGATCGCGCTCGACTTTGGACAGGTTGCATTTGAAACGGACACTGGGACAAATCGCTTCAGATAGTACAGCGGCTACAAGTGAGAACTCATAAGGATTTCAGTTGTTTTCATCGGCTCTAGTGCAGCACCTATCAGTGATATCTCATCGGCCTTTCAAGCCGTCCACCGGGGCTTAGTGCAGCACTTACCGGGGGTTGGCGAGTGGTCGGTCTACTGGAATCCCAGCAATGATCAAAGCTCTTATCGGGGTCGGTCGGGATTCGAGCGTAAAAACTATCCCATATCGCTTGAAAACCTTGTTTGAATGAGCTTTCAATATGCTTCGACTCAAGCGGCAGCTAGACCAACACCGAGAGAATGGTTACAAGAGCTAGATGCTTTACGAAGCGGGCTATGTACCTGTAATCAAAATCCTGTTCATAAATACTCAAGCACTCTCAATTTCTGTCCATGATGCAAACTAGCGGCATTACCTTGTTCTTATCAAAAATGAGTTCTGTTGGCAGGGATACTTTTAACCACAACCGTAAGTTCGAGTAGTGACTTTGTCAAAGATGATTTGTAGGTTCGGAATTGCAACTGAAGGGAATGATCGAGCGCTAATAATCCTCGAAGTGGAGCAATGCTAGCGAATTCAGGCATTGGAAATTCTTTGATTTGTTTGCTCTAGAATCATTTGACAAACGTATGACTTTTCCAACGTTTTTAAGACCTGCATTTGTTACCCTTAAGCTTGATCTGCACAGTTTGAGTTTGCAAGTTATTTCTCGGTAGTAAGTATAGGGATAGGAGATCGTTGCCACTCTCTCCTATCTATGGAAAAAGCGGTACTGGAACCGAGTAGTAATCTTGCCCTCAGCCTTATCCCTCAATCATCTGGCGTTGCAGAGTCGCTTCCTGCCGGATCTGCTCGCAAAGTTCTTCTGGGTCTATATTGAGATATCTTATTGTCTGAATGTAAACAGGTGGAAGAGGATGACCAAGTAAAGCAAAGGGACGAACTAATCGCTTGAAGTCTTCAAATTCGGCTCGGGCAAGCTCTACACGTCGAGCGTGTCTCGCTGCCTCTCGAATAAGGGCGTTTTTAGAGCGCAAGCCGTGTTTAAGCCGATTTGCATTTACAATTGCCCGACCAAGTTCTGTAGTGGCTCCCCTAGTTTTCTCCCAGGGCTTCGTTCGCTGAATCCTCTCCCGGAGCTCTTCTGATGTGACGGGCATAACTTCACTATTTTTCAGGCTAACGTTATTTAAGATACATCAACATTAGTCCTGCTCCATAAGATCGATCTCTAGTTCGTTTCTAATTGCTTCAAAAATATACAAGGCCTCATTAACATTAAATAGAAGTCAATATGGTTCTTGCCCCGAGTGATTAATTTTGCAGACTAATTTGCTTAGCGTCACTGTTATCGTATCGGAGGAATGCCCAAATTACTGAGGAGTGACCGGATGAAAATTGTCTACGATCCCGATAAGAACATTTTGCAAATCAGCTTGAGAAGATGTGCGGTTGCAGAAACGGCCCAAGTTGCGCCAGACCTCATCCTGGATTATGACGAAGATGGACAGGTGATTGGGTTAGAACTTCGCAATGCTTCGGACCAGGTTGAGAATCCTTTTGCTATTACCTATGCCGTGGAGAAGGCGAATCTAGACAAGCCGCAAGCCCACCGAGGATACCGAGAGACTTGAGCCCAAGGGAGGCAAAAGATTTATGTCTTTTTCTGTCTCCGAATCGGTAGACGGGCATCAATATCGATTCCTTGCAAAGCGCAAAATACACGAAGATCCGCTGTGGCAGCAATGGCCCACTGAGCCCGTTCAGTTGCATACGCTGGTTCACACGATCGAACACCATGCACCAGAAGATGGCGGAGCTTGAAGGCTTTTAGCAACCCCTCCCAGTTTCGGACAACAGCAGGCAGAGCTTTGTGATGGTTTGGAGCTACCTCTTCCTTCCAAAGATCTTTATACGCTTTGTGCCCATGGCACCTATCTAGCTTTTGCCGAATGACAACATTCGGTGAAGTGCCTAGCGCAATAATTGCCCGTCGAGTGGTCCACTCAAAATGGATAACAGACAGAAGCGTGGCTAAAGCCGGGTCATCCCCTAAAAACTGCTTAATTCTCTCTTCACGGGATGCGCTGGTATCTTTGACTAAAAACACAATTGCCTTTTCCTTGTGAAAGTTTCCAGGATGAATGGTAGATAGAAGATATTTTGCTATCTTCAGCAACTCATGCTGCTCCAAATTCTGCTTCTACCGTGTCATTGAACGATCGCACGATCGCCACAATCTGATCAGCAGCAGCATCGCGAAACATACCGTCTAAACCATCGGGGTGAGCTTCGGTAAAAGGAGGTTCATAGAGTTGTCCCGGGTCCATCACGCCATTTTGGGTCAGGTAGTCAATGATGGTTTCGATGAAGCGGATTTGATTGGCGCTGAAGGTGCTGCCCTCCAAATATTGAGCAAATGCTTGCTTTGCAGCATTGCGATCGAGCCCAATGAGTTTGCGAATAAACAGTTTTAGGCTCAGATTTTCGCCAAAGACCTTCTCAAATTGCTCCCGGCCCCCAACTTCTGCTGAACCAAAGAGCATGGTTTCCAGGGACTCTAGATCGGATTCGGTAAGGGATGTGTTTCGCTTGAGTTTGGCGATCGCCACATGATTCTCGTTCGCCCGAATGTAAGCTTCCACTTTCTTGCGGTACTGATAGGGGCTGAAGCCAGTTTGTTGATTGGGCACGTCTACTTCCTGCACTTCTCCCATTTGATCCTCGAAATTGGTGTAAACGATGCGCTGGTCCTGACGATCAATAAACTTAATGAGATCGCGCAGGTGAATTCGCACGTAGTCAATCATCCAGGGGGTTACGTCTGTCCACCAATCTTCTGCTTGGACTTCTTCAATCAGGGGCAGTTGATCCTTGACCATTGGAATTTCTTGTTTAGCTTCAAGCTGGTGGAGCAGGTCTCGCACTTGGTCGCGAAGCCGAACGAAGTCGTTGGTTCGTTTCAGGATTGAGAGTTGCAGTTTGAGGCAGAGCAGATCAAACTCCTTGGAGAGGCGATCTTCAGAGGGGAGCGTGTTGGGCAGGGTGGATAGAGAGCTTGCGATCATCTCGGAATCTTCTTCACTCAGTTGCTCCCACCGCTCGCGCTTCGAGAATTCCTCGACTTTTTGAAGGTGGCGACGCACCAAAAAGTTTTCCTGCTCCATTGTCGCCACATGCTGATGAAGATCATTCAGGAGGGTTGATCTGAGTTCAGTCCCCTCAGGATCAGAGGTTTCCTGTTGGTTGAGGAGCTGAGTCAGTTCCAAGCGTGATCTGATGAGGCGGCTGGTGAGGGTTTCGGGGAGCTTTTGGTTTGCTTCAGGAATCGTTTGCTGAAAGAAATCGAAATTGCCGCAAAGGTCGAATACAAGGAACTCGGTCTTGTGGTCGTCTACCCCAAAGAGGTTGGAGCATAGGCGAGTGCCGCGCCCGACCATCTGGTTGAATTTGACCCGTGAGTAGACGGGCTTGAAGAAGACTAGATTAACGACTTCAGGGACATCGACACCTGTATCGAGCATATCGACGGAGACGGCGATCGTCGGTTGTTTTGCGACTTCTGAGAAATCATCTAGGATGCTCTCGGCGTAAGAGATGTCGCTATGAATGACTTGAGCGAACTTGCCCTTGTAGTGAGGATAGTTGGCATCGAATCGTTCGACGATAAATTCGGCGTGTTTTTGCGTGCGGGCAAAGATGATGGTCTTGCCCAGGCGATCGCCGCCTTCAACTTTCAGTCCCCGCCGCATCAACAGTTCTAACGCCTGATCAACGGTGTTGATGTTGAAGAGCCAGCGGTTTAGGGCTGCTGCATTCACTTGATCGGGAATGGCTCCAGTTTCATTATCTCGAAAGCGCGCTTCGTATTCCTCTTGTTCCTGAGGTGGGAGATCAGCGTATCGGATGCCCCTGCGGAGAAATTTGAAGGGGACGTCCATGCCTTTGGCGGGAACGAGGTAGCCGTCTTTAGTCGCATCTTCGAGTTCGTAGGCAAAGGTAGGGTTGCCTTTTTCTAGTTCAAAGATGCGGTAGGTGTCGCGGTGGACTTCATCGCGGGGAGTCGCGGTTAAACCGACTAGCAGGGCATCGAAGTATTCAAACAGGACACTGTATTTTTTGTAGATCGATCGGTGTGCTTCATCGACAATTACCAAGTCAAAGTATCCTGGACCGATAATGTGCCCGTTTCCGTCTACTCGGTTGATGAAGTTGAGCATCGTTGAGTAGGTAGAGAGAATGGCGTTGCCACCTTCAATATCTTTATCTTTGGTCAGGTCGATCGGGGTAACGGTTGGGAGATGCGTTTTGAAGGCGCGGAAGGTTTGAGTCAGGAGGGCATTGCGATCGGCGAGAAACAGAACTCGTTTGACCCAATTGGCACGAATCAGCAGATCAACCAGGGCGATCGCCGTTCGTGTCTTTCCGGTTCCAGTCGCCATCACCAGCAGGGCTTTACGGCTCTTTTTCTGGTCAAAGGCTTCAGTAATGCGGCGAATCGCTTCGGTCTGGTAACTGCGCTCGACGATCGCGGGATTGGTTTGCACCAGATGAAGTCGTTTGCGGCTAGTGCGACGGAAGATCAGCCGTTCGAGTTCGTCTTTTTTGAGGAAGCCTTCGATGTTGCGCGGTGGATAGCTCTGGTCATCCCAGATCCAATGCTCGTAGCCGTTGGAGTAGAAGAGGATGGGACGCTGACCGAATTGGGCTTCTAGGCAATTGGCGTAGAGTTCGGCTTGGCGCTTGCCGTCTTTGGGGTCTTTAGTGGTGCGTTTGGCTTCGACTAGGGCGAGGGGCTTGCCGTCATCCCCCCACAGCACATAGTCTACATAGCCCTTTCCTGTTAAGTTGGGCATTCCCTGGACTTCGTATTCTGTCCAACCGGGCTGATGGATGTTCCACCCTGCTTCTTTGAGTAGGACATCGATCAGATAGCGACGGGTATCGGCTTCTTTGTAGTCGTGGGTGTCGGGAACGGTTTCGTTCTGTTGTTTGAGTGCTGCAATCTCGGCTTGCAGGGATGTGATTTGTTGTTCGGTTTGATGTTGTCGCTCTTCGGCAATGCGACGCATTTCGTCGGCTTGGGAGAGACGGGTTTTGAGTTCCTGAAGTTGTGGTAGGGAGAGGTCTTGTTTAGCGGTTTGTGGTTGGGGAATCAGGGCACGATCGAAGGTTAAGGCAGGGATGGTTCTGCCATCTTTGGCGTAGTAGCGGCAGAGCCAGTAGAGGAAGTGAAAGAGTTCTTGAACGATGAAGAGGGAGTCTCGTTCGGTGATGGCTGCCGAGTCGTGAACGGCGATGTTGCCTGTTTTGTGAATGTTGCGGACTTTATGGAACAGGCTGGGTGGGTTGAGGTTGTCTTTGAAGGTCTGCTCGTGGATGAGGGCAGCGAGGTTGTTGTCATAGGGAAGCTGAAGGTAGGGATCGTTGGCATAGAGCCAATGGACGGCTTGCTCTAGGGTGAAGCGGGCATAGAAGCAACTGGCACGAGGGGCGGAATAGACAAGGCTCTCGGCTTGGGTGGCGTGTTTGAAGAGGTCGGGGTAGCGATCGCCGAGGAAATCGAAGTTGGATGCCATTAGTCTCTTTAAATTTAGAGAAATTCT
>JACJNX010000162.1 GCA_014695255.1 Cyanobacteria bacterium FACHB-63 | reverse complement strand
TTATCAAGTCGTAGTAGATAAACATGCAGGTAGATTGTGGTGTGAATCAGAACCTGGAAACGGCGCCGCCTTCTGGGTCGAAATTCCCATTGTGTTCGAGCAAAAAAGCGCTGGCAAGAATGCAGTAAAGGGTGCTTTAGCTGCCAGTGCTTGAGCGACGGGACTGAAACAGCCTCTATTTGTACAGCGACTTTCTATTTGTCGTGGTGCCAAATTAATGTCATCGAACGTGTGAAGCTTGTCTCTACTGAGGTTTAGCTTTGAGCCTGAACAGGGGGAGACAAACTGGCAACAGCTTCAATGCTTGGAAGCGTGCAGCGATCAGGTTTGCTCAGCGACATGAATTTATCGTGATGCCATTCAATTAGTCACCGTACAGCATCCTCTGAAGAAATGAGTTGATACCCGGCATCAGATGGCGACACAACCGAAATAAAAATCAATGGTTCGATACCGTTGTTGAAGACTCCATGTACACATCCGGTGTGAGCAATTACCACATCTCCTGCAAAGATCAACTTCTTGGCTCCTGTTGCATCCAGATAATATTCTCCCTTCCCGCTCAAAATAGTCCAAGTATCTTGTCCATGCGGATGGATATGCGAATAGATCTCCTGTCCAGGCTTGATATACCAAGCTACAACAGTAGCCTCCTTAGATTCAGTAATGACTGATCGAATAGGCTCTCCGTCGGCTGGCTGAAAAAAATCAGTACTTCTGTATATTCTGCTCATACCTAACTTTTCTCTTTGTCACGAAGTAAACACAACGTAGGCGTAAAGAATAGACTGATTTCACAGAGTTTATTGTTTTGCTGACAACACTTCAGCAGCTTGAATTTAAATAACGCCAGGCGATTTGATCCCACCGCTTCTACACAAGTAATGTAAGCCGCATAACGGCTTAAATCAGCGACGGTAGATAACCTCGAACTCAGTACCAGTGGCTCTCAACCGTCCGCCTGCATTTGAATTGTGTACACCCGGCATGGGCGTGAACTTATGAGGTGAAAGTCCTTTGTGGTGGAACCAGCGTCCAAATGCTCGAAAGTTATAGGAGCCGAGTGACGATAACTACTAGCCAAGAGCAAGGGCAAATTCGCGAGGGAATGTTTGGAGGAAGCTGGAGGCAAAGCTGTGAGCCGAGGCTCCACTAATCTGCTGCTTTATTTCCGCCAAGCTGCACTAGCGCAGCAACAGAGCGCAAACATTGAAGTCTTGACGAAACTTGCGACCACTCTTGCTTCTCACAAACGCTAGAACCACTTGCAAACATCTGAAGAAAAAGTGTTTGGTGCGACTAGGGATCGAACCCGGAGAACGCTTTAATCTAGTCACTCATACAAAGAGCAGCAAGCAGTGTTTCATAGGTTGGCGCTCTTTTTTATTGATCAGCACCCGATAACACACCTGTGATGAGCGCCACCCCACTCCTTCAACCAGAATGTAGAAGATAGCATTGAGCACGCTCCATAAATCTACTTCTTGGGGTCGCTCACTTGGTTTCGCTTCGGGAACAGGTCACTCAACAATTCATCTTGAGCAGGGGTGAGGTTGCTAGGACAGGCTTTACTCATGGCTCTCTCGGTGCTGTAGTTGTTGTATTTACAGCGGATTACTGGAGGGCTTCTTTACGCGCTTCATGGTCTTTTCAAACATCCTCTTACGATTGAGAAGGCGGCGATTAGATGAAACGCAAGATAAAGAGAAACTTAACTAATGCTTAACTCCAAGTTAATCCTACAACTGTATGACTTTGATTAAAACGAAGCAATTAATTAGTTTCTTTCTATACGAAATATACGAACGAGAATGGCAAACTTGAGGGTCCGGGTTTTAACGCAGTTAACGGCTCATCCTGAGCGAGAGCAAGAGCTCAAGAACGCTCTGGTGCAATTTATGCAGGAGCGCTGTCAACAAGTGGGCTGTCACAACTGTGAATTGCTGCACCACTTGGCTAATGCGGCACAGTTTATTCTGGTCGAAGAATGGGACGCTGAAGCGCGGATAAAGTCGGAGCTTGACTCTCAGCTTTTTGCCAGGTTAGGTGAGGCAGCAGCGGAACTCTTTATCGAACCCCTTCAAATTGATTGGTACGAGGTGATAACACCTCAATCTTGTGCCGATTAGCTTATCTTCTGGGTATTTTTCGGGCTGTGCTGATTCTTCTGCCATTTACCGCTAATTACTAAGGTTCTTTTTCCTTTGAAGCGTGCTTGATTGTTGATTGCGATATACCTACGTCAATCTTTAAATCAGCACTGTACCCACAAACAGATAAAGAGACACTGATCCAAGGGACCCTTGATCACAAGTGCCTAGCTTTGAAGAACTGCCTCAACTCGAATGAGCGATCTGACAAGGGTTGTATCTCTCGTGTGGTGGTTGCAGTAAATACAGGGACTTGTTACGTTCGGCTTGAGTCTAGACCCCCTACGGATTCTTATGCTGCCCCCATCCACGCTAATCGATCCAGTGCGAGAGCAAGCACAAGCTTGGGGATTTGTGGTGAAAGCGAACCCACAAGCGGTGTGGCAAGTTTGCGCTCCTTGGGAGCCTCAGTGGATGCTGGAGTATAGTCAGGCACAAGAGCACTGGGTATTAGTGGCACGAGGCGTACCGCAAATTCGATTCATACCAGCTGAAGCCATTGCCTTTTTAGCACGGCGCCGACAGATTGCTCGCCCTCCCGTCAAGACCAGAAAAAGTTGACCTAAACAGGACTGAATTAGTTGACGCGCTCATTCTGCCGCCGCTGACGGGATGTTTTTGCTTGTTCCTCATGTCTCTACGATCTGAGTCGCAATCCCGACTACACTGTCTGCCTCAGTTCGTCCCAGTACATACACATCGATTTCGACTTCCCCCACTCGATACACCTTGAGGTGGGACAGATGTTGTTTGAGCACTGATAACAGCAAGCGATATCGCGCCGCGGTCTCCTTCTCCTCCTCACCAAACCAATCCTGCTCAGTCACTGCGGACTCAAAGAACTGATCCACTTCTCCCACTCCAACCACAGCAGTACGTGGATGCTGCGTGTGTTGCAATAGCTGCTCGTTCGACTCGAGCACCACGCTGTTGTCCCAGTACACGACGTGCAGCGGTGCGTCCGTCTCACTCATCCAGGTGAGACCTTCGACCAGCCGTTGCAAGAGTGTGACAAGTTCCTGAGTTTGATATTTTTTCTGCATCGTTTTATACGCTTTCCCCTACAATACAGGCGCAAACCTTTGCCGTCAGGGAGTTTGAGATGTTTACCAATGTGTTCCAGAACACAAGAATTCGCAGAAGGACTTACTATTGGTGCTTCAGTATTCTAATCTGCTCGCTCATTCTCATTCAGAGCAGCATTTCGCAAGCCCGAAATAACGGCAGTGTACATCTGGTTCTAGGCACTCCTAGCCCTGCCACGACCGACCCCAAGAATGAAACCGATTACCTGCTGCTGCGCCGGCAATATGCCTTGTCCTACAACAACAGCACGCACATTGCAAACTGGGTGAGCTGGCAACTGAACCAGTCGTGGTTGGGAACTGTGGATCGCTGTTCCAGCTTTAGTCCTGATCCCGGCTTGCCGAAGAATTTTGTTGCCGTGCGCCCAAACGATTACACCGGCAGTGGGTTCTCTCGCGGACACATGACGCGATCTGGGGATCGCTCGGCAAATCCAACCGATAACTGTGCGACTTTCTACATGACGAACATTCTGCCGCAGACGCAGGACAATAATGGCGGTCCTTGGCTGCAACTCGAAAACTACTCTAGAGACTTGGCGCAGCAGGGCAAAGAACTTTACATCATTGCAGGCGGTAACGGCAAGGGGGGAACCGGGATAAAAGGCTTTGCTACCGAGATTGGCAAAAATAAAGTGACGGTTCCGGCAACGCTATGGAAAGTGGTAGTCATTCTGGATCGTCCTGGTCTGGGCAATCGTGGGGTAACTGAGAAGACGCGGGTGATTGCGGTGAATATGCCGAATATCACGGGCATTGCGAATAAGAGCTACAAGGACTACTTGACGACGGTGGATGAGCTTGAACGCTTAACCGGATATGACTTTCTCTCGGATGTGCCGGAAGCGATTCAAACAGTGATCGAAGCTAGAAAAGATAGCCAGTGATTGAGTTGAAAGCTCGAAGTCTCCAACTGAGTCACACCCGTTACGCTGAGGCAATTGGTGTTTGGGATAAAAGCGAGATTGCTAAGCAGGATGAGGAGCAGAAGGGCACGCGCCGCCCTCTTGCTACGTCCTATCATCCCATTCAACTGTTCGTTTCCATGATTCTTGCGATCGTGCACCTGCGACTCTTACTGCTGAAGTAGATTTACTGAATCGATGGGTGGAATTGGGCAACCTGGGTAGAATCGGGCTCCATTTCAGACATACGAGCCTGTCTCTTATCCCCAAAGATCATGAAAGAGAAAGCAAATGCTTTGCGCTACGAGGTGCTTGATTCAAGGCTGCACGCTCGACCTGCGTAAAACTTCGCTGAACCGAAAGCGGTGCTTGAATCTCGATCATGGACTGGTGCTAAGCTTCCCGATTTAAGTCATCCGGTAAGTTATTCTCCACTATTTAGTAAAAATTCACGATACATCTGCATTTTAGGATTGAAATGAGGCTTAGATTCATTCAGCTTGATTCAGGGCGTTCTAAAACGCCCTGAATCAAGCTGAGCACTTCCTCGCCCGATTGCAAGTCGCAGTTCTCCCATAGAACGAGAGGTGCGCCGCGCTCAAGCACCAGTAGCAGTAAGTAGGATGGCTCCTCATCGTCGTCGGGATAACTCCGAAGCTCGACCCGTTGCACTTCTTCCAGGGCACATTGCCGGGTTTGCCACCCCCAGAAATGCTGCCCTCGGTAGGTCAAGCGATTCGTTGATCGATCCAATTCAAGCCGCTCTCGGCACATCACGGGTGCAACGAGCCACAGTCCCCCTGCCAGAATTAACAGCAAGCCAAACCACGCATTCGCATGCCAACGATCGTCCTGTTGGAGGCTCAGCTCTGTCTCGGTTGAACGGATAAAAGTATTTAAGCGATTGACGATCTCTAAAGCAGTGGTAGCCGTATTGCGTTCTTGCACATCCTCAGCGTCGAGTCGAAGCAGCGGTGTGGCTCCGGTTCGGCTCATCAGCAGGGCAGTGTAAATACTCTGTGGATCGCTTCTGTCATCTGATCGCTCCTGAACGACAAATTGGCTTGCTCTCACTCCAGTCACAGTGACAGGGGCTTGCTGAACGAGCCCCAAATAAGTGGAGCGTACAGCTTCACAATCGACCTGCTCAGCTTCAGTCCATTGGCAAGTGAGGCGGAACACACCCGTATTCCGCACTGAGGCAGCATAAGGCACGAGGAATAAGGTAATCCAGACTCCCGCGAAAATGATCCGCCCAATGCGTTCTGTAACACTGGGTTGAATTTGCAGTGTCAGACGCTCGGACGTTTGCTTCAGAATCCTTAGCATGAGAACTCTCGACAGGGGCTAGAATCCGCTGTGCTGGTCTCAATCGACTGAATCAATTACAAGGGCAACTACCGTAATCGTTTGACGGTCGTGATCTGCATCCATGACAACCCCGCTTGAGCATTTGCCGCACTGCTGCAAGTCCGCTTCAATGACTTGATACGTCTCTTCAACCGAACTCTGCACCTTGACTTCGATCCTCAGTGGACGAGGGTGAATCGGCTGCATGGCTCAAAATGCTGACTTTGCCTCATGTATCGAGAACTGATAGGAGAAGCAATCGTTAATTGAGCGCCGACGCTACTCGCTAGCGACAGAGAAAAAGTAATCCCCTAATCAGCACTTCTGGTGATCGGGGGATTGCTCTGTCAAGGTGTTTGAGAAACACTGTAACAAGATTTTTTCAGCACCTAGGTTGAAGAAACCCTGTGGCGAATCTTTGAAGTCGCAGCTGAATGATAAGCTCCCACGCTGGATTCACGCAACCGCATCCAAGCGAAAAAAGTAGCCATTACTGTCTTAGGTAAAAAAATCGCCCTCCGATAAGCACAGCTTACCAGCGGCTATTTTGTGAGGTGTCTGAGAATGTAAAAATGCTTTTCCAACTAGGGGTGAAAAAGCCACAATGGTAGAGCTTCAGAGCTTGGTTGCGACATAAAAATAGAACAATTCCAAAAGATTCCACATCTTTCACATGGAAGAAAACAGGTCAATAAGCAGCCTCAAACCTCATCGTAGGTGTCCGTAGTTAGGACGGCGAGATTTTTCGAGGTCCTCTAACACGCTTCGTCCTGCCAGACTTTCTTGGCAAAGACTGAATTGTCCATCGCCTTGCAATTGCAATTTTTTACACCAGGATAAAACGCTGTACGCTTGACTCAGTAGGACCCGCTCGGTCTAAAGTGCTGTTGTTGCAATGCAAGGCTAAGGGGAAGTCACAGGAATGGGCAATTCGGCACAAAGAGAACAACTCAAAGCGATCGGAATTCGTCTCGGTAAAGAGCGCCAGAAGAAATCCATGTCGCTTGAAGAAATTGCTGTCAAAACATATATTCCACAGCGCCTCCTAGTCGCGATCGAAGAAGCGAACCTGGATCGCCTTCCAGAACCTGTCTTTGTGCAAGGCTTTATTCGACGGTATGGGGACGCGGTCGGGCTAGATGGTTCAGCTTTATCGAAAGAATTCACCGTAGACTTGTCTCCGCTCCCGGCTCCTACTGCGGCAACCTTAATCACTGCTGCTACCCCACAACCACCCTTGCAACCTGTCGTCCAAGCGCCTACATCCCCAAAATCTGCTGCACCCATTACTCCCCCTCCCGCTCCGAAGCCGCCAGAATCTGAGCGGCTTCGGGAGCAGCCGAAAGTAAAAGTCGATGTGCCTAGGTCAAAAGAGACGAACCGATTGCCGCTCATCGCACTCGGAGGCGCGCTCTCGCTCGGTGTGATTGGGGTACTGGCTATAACGTTGTTCGATCGTCCGGCTGAACGTCGGGCTTCGACGACTGCAACCGCTGGGGTAGCGCAACCGTCTCAACCCCCGATTGTTTCCCCAAGTCCGGCTCCGGTCGCTTCTACTCCAGCAAGCCCAACTCCCACCCGTGCAGCGGGGGTGAAGATGAATGTGAATGAGGAAAGCTGGGTTGAAGTGGTGGTGGATGGCAAAACAGAATTTGAAGGAACACTACCGAAGGGAACTCAGCGATCTTGGAGTGGAAAAAGCCAAGTTGTGGTTACAGCTGGAAATGCAGGTGGGGTCTCTCTTTCCTATAACAACGCCACCTTTAAGCCGATGGGGAGTGCTGGAGAAGTCCAAACTGTGACCTTTCCGCCTACGCCTTAGCGCTCGAGTCCACCCTTGGTGGGTTGAAGAACGGCGATCTCTCGATCTCCAAATTTTGGCGGGTATTGTCCTGCCGCATACCGAATTGGGGTGCTGGAACATAGCGATACGAGCAGGTATTTCAAGGGTTGAACGGGCGCTGTCGTCTGATAAATAGACAAAGGCACTCTACAAATCCTTAGTTTCAATCCCCCAGATGCCTAATATTGTTAGATAGGTTAGATGTCGAGCACTCTAGGCTCAAACCATCGCTTGAGCCTAGGGCAATGACTCGCGGACGGAGAGAAGTTTAATCGTTTCTACGCCAAGCTGGTGACAGGCTTGATCAACATATTCTGCTCGCATCAAGGTCCAGAGCGGTTGCGGCACGGTTTTCAGGTTCTGCAAGACTGCACTGGCTGCCTTTGTCCAAGTGCTTGCCAGTCGCGTCGCGTCTTCGGGCATGACCAACACTCGACAGCGAGCGGAACCACAACCACACACAAAGCTTTCGTGCGGCAGCAAATGGAGGGCGGCATAATCAGTCGTTAGCTCTTCGCCAGGGTGAATATCACGGACAGCAACTTGAAAATCAATCCCATATCCGAGACAAGAAGGATCGCAAGCGTGATTCATAGACCGACCGAGATCCCAGCACAGCACAAAGTTTCCTGCTTGATCTCGGAAGGCATATTTGTAAAGCTGATTGTGGAAAATGGTGGGCATCTTGGTGAAGCAGTCAGGCGGTAGGGTTTGATCGAGTTCGTCACGCACCCAAGTAATTGTCCCCTTGGCAATGAACTGTGTTGCAAAGACGCCGTAGCCAATTTTGTCGTTGATAAAACGCAGTTCAGTGTGCGGATGGATCACAAACGCTATCCTTTAAGTTCTTCAGATGCAGGATCGACAATGCTTCAGGATTATCTTTGGTTTGGCTATGCTTTAGGAGCTGCTATTCTTTGGGGCATTCAGTATGCTACCCTCGAGCAGTTAATCAAGATTGTGCCAATTCCTCTGGTGACGCTGGTCTACACGGCGATGCTTACCTTGATTTATCTGGCGGCGTTTGCAGTCTTGCAGGTTGATCTTGGGTTAGAACAACTTAAAGTCTACTGCACTTATCGCAACTTATTGCTGTTTGGACTCGTAGTCTTAGCGGGCTGTGGCAGTACGCTGTTGATCTTTACAGCGATTGCAGCAGGCACAGCAACCCGGGCGAGCATTATCGAAATTACTTATCCTGTTTTTGTCGCTGTGTTTGCTGCCCTGCTCTATGGGGAAGCAACCCTTACTCCTCAGATCTTGAGTGGCGGTTTGCTGATTTTGGCAGGTGTAGCATTGGTACTGAAAGGATAAGAGAACTGAATTAGAGGAACCCGCCATGTTTCTGCTAGCGGGTTAAGCACCAATTTCACCAATCAGAACTTCTGCTCGTGGGTGCAGGAGACCAAGTGCTATTTATGTCGCGTCAATTACCGGCACTTGTCCACTTTTGGTGATCCAGATTTTCAAACTGCTTCAAAGCCAATATTCACGTCATGAAAATTCGCGTTGCAACTTCGCTTCACCAGATTTGGACAAGTACCCAATTACTTTGGGCTCTCCCCGACGCGCTGCCAATTTTAGCTCTATCTAAGGGAAAATGGGAAGACTGAGGGAGTTGATACGATGAACAGAATAATATCATCATGCAGGGCAGTTCCTCGGCTCCTTTGTTTCCAAAACTCTTCAAGAAAGTGCCGTTGCAGGCAGTTCTAGTGGTTCCATTCGTGACTCAAACGATGGCGGCAGTGGGAATTGTCAGCTATCTCTCTTTTGAAAATGGACAGAAAGCCGTGAATGATGTGGGTGCCCAGTTACGTGCGGAGACAAGCGATCGCATCGAACAGAATCTAACGCACTTGGTCGCAACTCCGTTTCAAGCCTTTCAAAGCTATGAAGCAGCACGGAGCCAGAACCGAATCAACCTGGACGATGGAAAGGATGTTGAACAGTTTTTATGGCGACAACTCCCTGCATTTCCAAGTCTTAGCCTAACCGCGCTCGTCTCTACAGAGCAAGAGTTTTTTGGAGCAGAGCGGCAGGATGACGGAGGACTCGTCATTCGCAGTTCTGAAGCCAGCCGCCAGTACGTCTTGACGACTTACAAAACATCTCCAACTGGTGAGCGTTTAGATGTATTAAATATGGGCAAACCGAACTTTAACCCCCGTAAGCGCCCTTATTATGAAATTCCTATGCAGAAAGGGCAAGCAGCCTGGGGAAAGGTATTCCCGCACATCACGGGCAAGACCATGTATATCGCGCCTGGTCAACCTGTATATGACTCAACGGGTCGCTTGCGCGGCGTGTGGATGGCGAGCCTAAATCTTGCGATGATTGGCGAGTTTCTCAAAAGCTTGAAGATTGGAACGACCGGACAGAGTTTTATTCTAGAGCGCTCCGGTGAACTGATTGCAACCTCAACCGGCGAAAAACCGTTCCGCTACGATCAAGATAAGGTAGTGCCGTTGCCAGAACAACGCGTTGAACGACTGAAAGCAACTAACAGTAAGGATGCTTTAACCCAAGCAACAAGCCAATTTCTGCAAGAACAGTTTCACGATCTCAACCGGATTCAAACCCTTCAGAAGCTTGAGTTTCGCTTCAAGGATCAACGTCAATTTGTGCAAGTCTCTCCATTTCGGGATGGTAAGGGTATCGATTGGTTAGTGGTTGTGACTGTGCCAGAATCAGATTTTATGGCTCAAATCAATGCGAATACCCAAAGCACAATTCTATTTAGTTTACTAGCGCTTACCGTCTCTCTAGGAATTGGAGTTTTGACGAGTCGTTGGATTAGCCAGCCGATTCTGCAACTGAATCAAGCTTCTAACGCCCTGGCTGCTGGTCATCTCAGTCAAGCGGTAACAGCACCTAGGGTGAATGAATTGCAAGAACTCGCAGAGTCGTTTAATCAAATGGCAAGCCAGGTACAGGAGGCTTTCAACGAGCTAGAACAGACAAATCAACAATTAGAGCAACGGGTCGAGGAGCGCACTGCTGCACTCAAAGCTGCTAAAGAAGAAGTCGAATCTGCATTCAAAGAACTCCAGATGACCCAAACTCGACTGATTCAGAGCGAGAAGATTGAAGTGGAACCAAAAAACTGGACAGGCAAATAAGCTACACCCATCCCATCCATGATAGGAGTAGGTTATGAGCCAAAACAAACGGAAACAACACAGCGCCCAATTTAAAGCG
>JACJNX010000161.1 GCA_014695255.1 Cyanobacteria bacterium FACHB-63 | reverse complement strand
TTATCAAGTCGTAGTAGATAAACATGCAGGTAGATTGTGGTGTGAATCAGAACCTGGAAACGGCGCCGCCTTCTGGGTCGAAATTCCCATTGTGTTCGAGCAAAAAAGCGCTGGCGAGAATGCAGTAAAGGGTGCTTTAGCTGCCAGTGCTTGAGCGACGGGACTGAAACAGCCTCTATTC
Source organism: Cyanobacteria bacterium FACHB-63 (assembly GCA_014695255.1). Taxonomy (GTDB): domain Bacteria; phylum Cyanobacteriota; class Cyanobacteriia; order Leptolyngbyales; family Leptolyngbyaceae; genus Leptolyngbya. The sequence continues at coordinate 4,490 of JACJNX010000161.1, read as the reverse complement.
GTTTTACCGATTCAAAGTAAGCACCTAATTCGCATCAAACTGATCAAAATTCTGATCATTGAGATATCTCTCAGTATGTCGCTGCGTCTTTTTCATCAGAAATAGCCAAGTTCTATATTTCAATAGCTGATTGATCGGAAATTACTTGACCACTGAGCAGCATAGAAAGCGTAAAACTTCCATCTTCGCACGTTGGAGGAGATGGTGAGATTACAGAAGTAAAAATGCTTGAAACAATTATGAGCGCTGGTTTCGAGAGTGGCGAGACCTGTACAGCACTGCGGGTTGCAAAACTCACTGAAACTTTTACTTTCGTGCTTTGACTGCGGACATACCTAATCAGATAAAAACAAATATTATTTAAGTAACTTAAGTAACTCAGGTAACTTTCGCTTAAGACCCTTATTCTCTGGGCATTTGTGGAGTTACCTATTTTCAATTTTTGAAGTAACTTCAGGTAGCTTGGTGGGTAACTTTCAGTTTCTGGGCACGATCGATCAGTTCCCTTCCCATGAACTGCAATGGAAGAAACTGCTCTTGATTTGATGTTGAATTCCGATTCACCCATTCCGCCCATGACGATCGAAGCATGGCTGATTCTGGCGTTTCAGGTTGGGCTAGTAGCTTGGGGACTTATGGGAGAGCGACGCGATTCGGGAAGATGATCTGCGATTGCTGTCAGAGCTTTGGGCATCCTGAAGTTACGCTATTTTTAGTTCACGCTTCCATCCCATCAATTTGACGGGATTCTCTGTTTAAGAATGAGCACGATCGCACTCACTCTGGCTCAATCTGGGAACCTGGTCCACCCTGTCTTCCACTGCCAATATGCTATCCGACTTAGAGTTGATACAGGTGTTTGTCGCCGAATCAATTCACCAGCATGAAGTGCTGCTCTCCAATCATCAGCTGCAGGCTCAGCAGGTCTATGACTGCAATCAACTCGTTGTCAAGGGAGAAGGGTTAGTGCTGTATGTGCAGTTGAGCGAAGACCCTCCACTCTTTTGGGTAAAGCTCGAGGCTTCGCGCTGGGAATTAATCAACCAAGTGTTGGTGTCGCGCCAGTTCATGTGGGTGCGCGATGTCGATGCTCGAGGGTTTCATCCCTACCAGTTTGTGAAGCTTCCCAAAGGCTATCAATTACATTGTGCCCCTGCTGGGCGGTTGTGGCGGATGTGGTGGAAATATAAGCAGCATATTGTACGCCACCGGCTCTCCTTGGTCCTGTTAGTAAGAATTCGGGGCACCTGGTATCCGATTCGAGCGATTGAGTGCGGGCATGGCTTTATCTACATCCACACGCTCGGGAATGAGTTGCAGCTGGGCGCAGAGGACATACTCGTTTGGCTGAGCCCAGAGGAACAAAAACCATCGATAGGGACGCGGGAGCAAGCGAGCCATTCCTGAGTATCCTTACATTTACGCTTGCTCTATATTGTGAAAAGATTTATCACGTTGTGCCTTAAATCCTGCAGTGTGCGTGAGTTCAACATAAAAACTTCACTTGTGCAGCGATCGTGTACTAAAAACCCCGATCGTGCGGTCGAGGTGTGCTGAAAATACTTTGCCTGAATTCACATCCGCGATCGTACCATCTTGTCAATCTTGCGGTGCGACATTCAAGTAAGACAGGGGGGTAAGAAAATCCCGTCGAAACTGGCTGACCCTTGCCGGTCGATCAATTTCCCTAGGGTGATCGGAGCGTGGCTGATTCTGGCAGAGCGGCGGGATTGATGAGCGGGTGCAGGCGCGATCGCGCTTCTTTTCTTCGACTTCAACAACCATTTCTACAACTTCTTGGACAGACTCAACCAACTCAGGATCGACAACCGGATAGACATTGTTGAAAGGAGCAAAGAGCTGAAAGATGAGTGCGATCGTAATAGGAGCAAACTTCGTAAGCATTAGCAAAATGGGTTGGTTACACCATTAAGGTGTTTGTCCCGTTTTTGCCTACTGGAAGCCTGTGACCATCCCGATCGCGCACTAAAAAGCCGCCCCATTAGGACGGCTGGTGAATTTAATTAGCGATTTCACGCCGCTGCAAGTAATCCGATACAGAGCCATTCCGCAGCATCAACAAATCGAATTCCTGTCACGATCGCTTACTCCTCGTCTAAAACCGTAATAATCCAACCCGAGATCGGGAGTCCCAACAATCTCCAGTCGATCGCAACTGTAAATCCACACACCCACGTAAGAAGCGCTACAGCAGCAAAGACACAAGCCATCGTGGCAGTGCTATAAAAAACGGTTTCAACGAAATCCCAGTGCTTATTCATGACGACTCACCTAATATAATGACCACGGCAGTTTGAGCTGCAAAGATAGCTAGAAAGATCGCGAGCATCGAACTTCCCGGCCAAATCCGAGAGGGCGATCGTACTCATCTCAAAGCTGAATGATTGTGCGATCAAGTTCAAAGGGACTAGCTCTATGCAAAACAAACGCTCCTGCTCTTCTGGGGATCAAGATAAGCGATCTCGCTTCATCACCCTTACTATCTTGAGTAGGACTTGAATTGAGAGGATTGATAAGTATATTTAATCGGTACGTTTGCTCTGATCCGGTGAGGGAGTCTGATTATTTTTGGAGGAATGCGATCGCGGCTTAGTCCAAGAAATCGATTTATACGCCATTTTCAGTCCAGACTTTCAAGACGACGAATTAAAAAAGCGCAGAATCGCTATTTTGCAAGCGGTCTAAATTTAGAAATATTCTTGAACTTCTGCCGATCTAGCAGCATTCCCAATCGTTTAATCACGCATCTGCACTCGAAAGCCTTGCTATAGCTACATTCTATAGATTTGGCGTTGGATTTGCTTTAGTCTTGTCGTTAGTCTTTGGACTACAGCACAGGACTAAAGCAAAGTTGATTAGTTTGCGTTCAAACTGTCGCTCCTAGAATGGGTTCGTATCAGTGCCACTTTGATCTAGACAAAAAGAAAAAGACCGCTAGCAAGTGCCAAGGGTCTATCGAATGAATTCCGCGATCACTTATTTGATTTGAAGTGAGCCACTAACTAAGTGCCGCGTCCGGCGCTTTTTGTCGTCGAGTTTAACTTTGAGGTAAAAATTAAGAGATTCCGAAAGTATTTATTATTTGGCGTGTTGACATCACACAAAAGTTAACACAAAATTTACATAACTTATTAATAGAACGAGATGTTTAAGTGCCATTAGCAAGACCCAGTATGGATGAATTGCACGGCTTGAAGATTCTGGTTGTCGATGATGATCCAGATTCTTGTGTTTTACTTGCGCTTCTTCTAGCTGAAGCTGCGACTCAGGTTGAAACAGTGGGATCGAGCGAGGAAGCGTTACGGCAGCTTGAGCAATTTCGTCCCGATGTGGTGATTATTGATATTGCCCTGCCAGGTCGAGATGGCTATTGGTTGCTGACGCAGTTAAAGACGAAAGATATTCCTGCGATCGCTGTGACGGCTCTCCCTATTCACGAATGCGATCTAGCATTAGCAGCCGGCTTTCGGGATTGGTTGAGCAAGCCTATGGACTTTGACCGTTTACTTGAGTCTGTGATGCGATTTCAGCCCGCCAATTAAACGCAGTAAGGATCACGAGACCAACGTTTGGGGTCGAAGCACAACTGTGAAGGTCACTGACCAACGGGGGTTAGGGGTAAATTCAGCCGTTGATAGAAGCTCTGCACTGCGTCGTCCGGTCAAGACTGAAAGCGCCGGATGCGACACTAAGGCTTGAGACGTTAGCCAGTGGTAACAGCTTTAGAACGGCAGTAGATCCGCAAAGTGACAAGGCTTCCGATCTGGCTTGTATAGCAGAATTCCATTGAGAAATTACGCAATTTTGGAAACTATAAATCCGTCAATCCCTTATGTAGCAACCATCTCAAGGTTAAGCCTGATTTGGAAGGGTTGGACTAAGCAAAATTGGGTCTAGTCCAGAATTGGTGCGATCGAGTTCATCCGCTCAACTTATTGATCGCTCGCAACGTCGCTGCACCGCAAAGGAGTGCCGATTAAAGCGATCGCATCAATTACGGGGCATGAATCTTTGAATGAACTCTCTCGATATTTGGAAGTAAACCCAGAGCAACGGTGATCAGCGATCATGCAACTTCGTTAAGCATTGCGGCATCTCAAGGTCTATGGAATTCCCCATACACCTTACAAACCCTGCATCTACAAATCCCTTGTTACGGCTGAACGTAAAAACTTACCTCCATTTCGTGTATAAGTCATATTCAAATACACGAAGAAATGCCTGGTAGACCATGCAATGTGATTGATGCCCATCTGAAACTATTTCTAAGATGCCTAGTTATTCGAGCGCGGCTTGTCTTCCCCATGCGGCTCGATGCGAAAGCAGACAGGACTCCGACCAACGATTCTGAGTTGATTCTGCTGATAGAATTCGAGCAGCGCGTAAACCAAGTTGATGTGAACGGCTCTGACAGCAATGCTGTCATCCAGCAAAAACAGCCGCGATTTTCCGGGATAGCGCTGCTGAAG
>JACJNX010000160.1 GCA_014695255.1 Cyanobacteria bacterium FACHB-63 | reverse complement strand
TACTTCAGAAAAAGAGTCACAACCCATCGAACACATGCATCATAGGAAAAGGCAAAAGCAGTTGAACAGAGTGACAGGACACGCTAGGAAGGTGGCGCGCCGTCTTGCTCACGCCTTCCTCTCCGTGCGATCGCTGAGAGAAATGCGAGGTGCTCGTTGATGCGTAAGGCACACACTTAGCGAAATTATCGTGATTTTTCTGCAACTAGACTAATTCTGAGCAGTTTGCAGTGTTTTATACACACAGAGACAATTATTTATGCCACAGTGAATTGTAGATCTCATTCTTCACTTGCAATCTCTCAATTCCTAGGTCTATCCCAGTCATGACAAAGATGCTCCGTGCTAATGAGTCGGACTGCCAATTGTTTAAGTTCTGGTTCCGCGATCGCGTTTGTGATGACATTCATTATCAAAACCAATTGTTCCTTCAGCTTGCCAGCTTTGGTCTTGATTGCCGTGATCAAGACCAAGAGCTCAGTGCAAAGTTGATGGAGCGTGGATTTCAGTCATTTTCTGCTGCTCTCAGGAGCGATACTTGCTCGGCATCAATCCTTGCACGGGCTGGGCTGAGCTTGATACGAGCGGCAAGCGGCAAGCGTTCGGCGAAGGGCAGGGTTGAGCAACAGCCTTGTTTGCAGCCTGGGTGCTTCAGAACTTAATGGCAAAAACCACTGCACCAGTATGCTCATGCTCGGTCAGCAATTTCGCCCCTGCTTATGAAAGATGTGCTGTGGATTACTGTATCGACTCTCATATTTGTGAAATACTAAAAAGCTGACGCAAAATATCTTGTGATAGCCCAAGCTTTAATTCAAGCATAGAGAAGCCTCGATCTCAGGAACCGTGAGTACTAAAACTGTCTCATGCTCAAACAGCAAAACAACCCAAAGATTTCCGACACCCTGTTGGATCAGATTGTGAATGCCATCTCGCTTTCCGGGGATCACGAAATTGCAAAACTGACCATGGTAATTAAAACGCTGAGAAGCTTCAAGCAAGGGTTAGCTGTGTCTGATCTAGCGCTACGGTATGCGAGTGAGGAATACGATCAAGCGCTCTGCTTGAGTTTGTACCGAGCGCTGCAGCAAGTGAATGCGATGAACCGGGCTGGGGATGTAGACGTGAGTGTATTGCACGGACTTTGGAAGGGTAAACACAGCCCGTGTACAGTGCCAAACTAGATGACATCGAGACAAATTTATGTCGTTGAGCAAACCCTCTCTATTCAAGGATTGCAGGAAGTGTTTGTTCAGCAACCTAGCCTTGGATCACCAGGATTGCCAAGTTGGCTTTAGGCAGAAAAGTAAGCTAGGTCTAGCTCTGCTTCTGGAACGACACTAATGTGTCTCCACGACAAACAAAAAATCACTGTACAGTTGATGATGCCATTCTGTGAATTGGTAAAACTGCTACATCTGATACCAACGAAAGAGCCAACTAGCCCCACCCTAAGCAATTACCCCTAACTCAATCGAGGGACTACCCGAAGGACAATCAACAATGGAACTGAGCGAAATTTACGACTATCTCGAACAACGAGGATATTGCCCCGCTTATTATGAGCAGGAGGACGGCGGACAGCTCGTGGGTGGCTATGCTGCTCTTGCAGAAGGCAACTTCTTCCTCGGTTTTTGGGTCGATTCTGGGCAGCTCTGGGGCGCTGCTGAGGAGTGCTTCAGCGACACAGTCTTGCTCAAAAGACCGTTCAAGAGCTTATCGTCAGGCGTTGGAACGTTGATGCTTGTGATTGCTTGCTCAGATGCCCGTCTGACCGAGCACATTCGACCCTTAACCCGGCGATAGACCTTGACAGCCCCTAAGGAGCTTGATGGAGCTTCGTGGAACTGCTACTGAGGCTGCAAATCGGAAACAGTACGAACTGTAAGCCTTTATCAGATCTCCTTGTTCCGCAGCAACTCAGCAATTGCTCTCACTAGTCGCTCTGGCTCAATGGGTTTTGTGAGATGGCGTTGAAATCCTGCTGCCATTGCCTGCTGATAATCAATCTCTCCCGCATAGGCGGTGAGGGCGATTGCAGGAATCTGCCCACCTTGATCTGGGGACAATGTTCTGACTTGACGCAGTAGTGTGTAACCATTCATTTCTGGCATCCCGATATCACTCAACAGCGCATCTGGTTGACAGCGAGTTAAGGTGGCAAGTGCTTCACCCGCTGAAGCAGCCGTAACGATTCTTGCTCCAGCTTGTTCCAGAAGAAATGCTACAAACTCCCGTGTATCCGCATCGTCATCTACGACTAAAATCTGAATTCCCGTCAAATCCGAGTCTAGCGTTGACTGCGTACTCTCTTGGGTTCGATGCGATGAGTTTGGCATCAGTGGCAATCGCACCGTGAAGGTTGCACCCTGTCCTTCACCTGGGCTCGCTGCTTCAATCGTCCCCCCATGGAGTTCGACCAAGTGATGCACGATCGCTAATCCTAAGCCCAGTCCCCCAAATTTACGAGTCGTGGCACCGTCCTCTTGCCGGAAGTGGTCAAACACATGGGACAAAAAGTCCGGATGAATGCCTTTCCCAGTGTCGGTGACGATCATTCGAGCAGTGTTGCCCTGCCGCTCGAGCCGAATTTCTACCCGTCCTCCTGAGGGCGTGAATTTAATGGCATTAGACAGGAGGTTCCAAACCACTTGCTGTAGCCGAGTGGCATCTCCAGATACAAGTCCGACCTCTGATGCGAGCTGTGTATGGATCTGAATCGATTTCGCCTCAGCGGATAGGCGCACTGTTTCCAGGGCTGCCTGAATCGTTGAGGTGAGATCGACTGGGCTCACATTCAAACTCAGTTTGCCGCGCAGGATTCGGGACACATCGAGCAGGTCTTCAATCAACTCTGCCTGCAACTTGGCATTACGTGCGATCGTACTGAGGGCTTGAGTGGTTTTGGTTGAATCCAACGTTTGGGTGAGCAGAAGCTTTGACCATCCTAAAATTGGATTGAGGGGCGAGCGCAGTTCATGGGAAACAATCGCGAGAAACTCATCCTTGACCCGGTTAGCTCGCTCCGCCGCCGCTCGCGCCGCTTGCTCGCGCGTCAGCAGGTATTCCCGTTCGGCTTCAGCTTGCTTGCGCTCGGTCAAATCGAGAAAGAATGCAATCACTTCTTGGGGTTGATTGTAGGCTTGATCTAACAGCACTAACCCAATGAGAATTGGCACGCGGGTGCCATCTTTGCGGATGTATTCCTTTTCAAACGGCGTTGCGATTCCCTCAGCTCTTAGTTCTGCGGTCGCTTGAGCATCGAGCGGCAAGAACTCGGGGGGTGTAATATCCGTCCAGCGCAGCAGTCCTGCCTCCATTTCTTCGCGGGTATAGCCCAACAAATTGAAGAAATAATCATTACCGTAGTGAATGCCGCCAGAAAAGTCACTAAAGGCAACACCGAAGATGTTCGACTCAACTAATCGGCGGAAGCGTCGCTCGCTCTCTCGCAGTGCTTCTCTGGCTTGTTTGCGCTCCGTGATATCAGCCGCAAAGACTGTAATCCCTTGATCAGAGGGATAGACGCGGTATTCAAACCAGCGACTCCAGGGAAGATAGAGATACTCAAACTGAACCTGCACTTGGTCGTGCATCGCTCGGTGGAACTGCACGTAAACGTCCGTATCGACTGCCTCGGGAAAGAGATCCCAATTGTTGTGACCTAGCAGTTCTTCTCGCGACTTACGAGCCATCTGACATAGCTGCTCGTTGGCATAGGTGTAGCACCAGCTGGGATCTAGAACAAAGACACCATCACTGATACTTGCGAGAACGGTTTCGGCTCTTTGCTGAGCGCTCTCGGCTGCTCGTCGTAGCGCCTGCTCGCGTTTCGCAGATTCCTGCCGTGCCTGCTCTGCTAATTTATCTTGGGTAATATCTCGCACTTCAATAATGGTGCCAATCGCGCGATCCCCTTCGCGGATTGGGCTAGCGGTGTAAGCGACGGGGTAAAAGTGACCATCTCTGTGCACAAAGACTTCCTCGCCCTGCTCTTGATTGTTCTGAGGAAAGGCTTGGTCGATCGGACACTCGCATAAGGGATAGGGACGACCGTCCGGGCGGGTATGGTGAATGACATCATGCAAGGCGCGTCCTTGGGTCTCTGAGAGACGATAACCCGTCAGCTTCTCAGCGGCTGGATTCATATACACGCATTCCTGGTGCTCATCCATGATGAAGAGAGCAAGCGTAGCATTGTTGCAGACTACTTCCAACTGTCGCTTGTAAAAATCAGCTGACAAGGCTTGCTGAGGCAATCGATGGTATTCACTCAGTGAAATCGGTGGATCAGTAGTCATGCTTGCTGCTCTTCAACCTGATAATACATACTGCTGTCAGACGGTTCTGCTGGAGGGGAGACCCTACGAATCTCAACCCGATCAACCTCTAAAGGTTGCCACCCTCCCGCAGTATTGGTGAAAATGACCAGCCCACCCTCGCGCAAAACATTGAGCACCTGACGAGCTGTAGTTTTACTCACCTTGGCGGTTAGGGCAATGTCTTCGATCGAACGATACTCGGAACCGTCACAGCAATCCATCAGCTTCAGGGCTAATTGGTAAGGCTGGTCGAGATAAGGACGGACACGACTTTGAACACTCATGGGAAAATAAGAGCGGAACCACTTTAAGAAAACAGTGGCTGCTCGGATTTTCTCAAGGCTCTTCGGGTTCACCTAACCAACTCCTTGAACGCTAAATAAGGTAGAAAAGTGAGCTATCCTTTTCGCAATTGTTCCTCAACAAAGGTATGACCCTAGTAGGGTCACTTCTGCTCCTGTAAGGAATAAACATGATTTGGAAGTTCGATGCAATGTGTCTTCCGACAGATTTGTTTTGCTGACTTGGAACAGTCCCTTAGGCTTTGTAGTTCTCATGGGTTACTTAATTCGGTGTATTTTTAGTAGCAGGTTTGAGCTGTCAACCCACATGAACTCCGGGCTTGAAGCGAAATGCGGGGATTTCTCAGCTCAGCATTTGCAATTAGGGTTAGAGTGAGCGAACGCTCGCTCTGCCTGCATTCGATATGCTGTGGGAAGAACACGTCGTGGAATCTCACTTCCGCGAATCGCAGGATTGAGGCTTCCGTCCATGATTGTCCAGCCCAGTGCCGTCACTACCTTTCGTCAACTTCTTAGAACTGAAGGAGTGCGTGCCGCCCTGCGCTTTCTCAACTCGATCAGCAGCCATCGCTTCACTGCCTTATTTCGCTTCGAGGGGGACACGTTGCGCAATCTCCATTTGATTGACCGGGATAACCCACAGGTTGAGCGCTGCCCAGATTTGCCGGTGCTCGAATCCTACTGCCTCTATGTGCGCAACAGTGCCAAACCCTTTTTGGTTGATGACTCGCTGCACGACGAACGGGTTGAGGGGCACCCCAAGCGCCAGGTTGTGCAGTCCTATTGTGGGGTGCCTCTAGTTGATGTCGATGGCACTCTCTTTGGCACGATTTGTCACTTTGATTTCAAACCCATTCCGTTTACCCGAGATGAGGCATTTCTACTCGATGAGGTGGCGCCGTTGCTGATTGAGGCGATTCAAGCGACCGAATGGTACCCGCAGATCGGATGAAGGGACAATAGCAGGGATGTCGATACTGCTGAAACAGGATGCTCAAGCTGGCATCTGAATCGGCAGTTGGAGAATGAACTCTGCCCCCTGTCCGAGTCTTGAGACGCAGCGCAGCGTCCCGCCATGCTTCTCGACCACAATCTGATGGCTAATGGCTAAGCCCATACCCGTTCCCTTGCCCGCCGGCTTCGTCGTGAAGAATGGGTCAAAGATTTGTTGGCAGGTCGCTTCACTTAACCCAGGACCATTATCGATAAACCGCAGGGCAACCCACTCCGCATCGAGGACTTCAGTCTCAATCGTCAGGGTCGGAGCGAAATCGGTCGCGCCTTGGCTTGAGCAGGTCAACCAATGCTCCTCCAAGGCATCGATCGCATTGCTCAACAGATTCATGAACACCTGGTTGAGCGGTCCAGGATAGCACTCGACCCGTGGCAGTTCTCCATACGCTTTCACGACAGTAATTGCTGAACGCTCAGCCGTCGCTTTCAGCCGATGCTGCAAAATCATCAACGTGCTGTCAATGCCTTCATGCAGGTTCACATCTTTGCATTCTGCTTCATCGAGACGCGAGAAGTTACGCAATGACACCACAATCTCTCGAATCCGGTCTGTCCCCACTTGCATCGAGGCAAGGATTTTGGGCAGGTCTTTGCGGATAAACTCCAAATCCAGGTCTTCCACTTGCGCTAAGACGGCTGCTCCCGGTTGAGGACAGGCTTGCTGATATAGCTCCATTCCTTGCAGCAAGGCAGTGACATACTCGTGGACATGTGTTAGATTGCCATGAATGAAATTGACCGGATTGTTGATTTCATGAGCAACTCCCGCAACCAGTTGCCCTAAGCTCGACAGCTTCTCCGCTTGAATCAAGTGCAGTTGCGTCTCGCTCAGGGTCTGTAGCGTCTGCGCCAGTTGCGCGGCTTGCTGTTGCGTTTGTTGGAGCAGCTCGGCTTGTTGGAGGGCGATCGCGAGTTGAACGCTTAATTGCTTGAGCAGTTCCACTTCCCAGTCTTGCCAAGCGCGAGTTCCACAACAGTGGTGGGCGATCAGCAAGCCCCAGAGATGCTCATGATGCAAGACAGGAATGACCAAATTCGCCTGCACTTGGCAGCGCTGAAGCAGTTCGACATGGCAAGGGGCAAGGTCAGCGGTATGAATGTCTTCGATCACTCGCACTCGTCCGGTGCGGTAGAGCGGTGCGAAGGTGTATTGGAAGCAGGTATCTTGAATCTGTTGATGCAACAGCGACTGCCATCCCGACTCGACGGATTCCACGACGATTGTGCCGCTCCAGTCCTCGGCGAATCGATACAGCAGCACCCGATCCGTTTGCAGCAGATTTCGCACTTCAGTCACTGCGGTTTGCAGCACGTCTTCGAGGTGAAGGGACTGACGAATGCGCTGAGCCATTCGGTTGAGCAGTTGTTCGCG
>JACJNX010000016.1 GCA_014695255.1 Cyanobacteria bacterium FACHB-63 | reverse complement strand
AGAAGAGATGAGAGCGTGAATCAAATCTAGGTCAGTAGTAACAATGGATTTGTGATCTAGAACTGTAGCTTATTTGCCCTCTATCCTTTGTCCAAGCTTTCGGGTCCACCTCAAATATCTCCTTCTCGTACACGCCGATTTTTATCAATGTGATGAATCGAACCGTAGCCGATCGTCCAAATGTCAGCCGGATCTAGATACGCCTCGATCTCACCGTTGGGCAGAATCCGCCACAATCCTTCGGATTCTTTAATTAAATTCAGTCCAGCTTGGCTCAGTTTCATTGGCGCGATTGTTGCCATAACGACAAATCTCCTAGTTTGAAGTGAGGATAAAAATGGGTTGCAGTATGCGGAACTACAGAGGAATCAAAAAGCGACCAATCTCTTTATGCTGTGGAGAGCCTTTCTTGTAGTGAACGTAGAATGAGACCTGCGGCGGAAACCCAAACACTAAGCCAAACCCCTCGAAAGTGTAGTCAGTATTGCCATCAACATCAGGTGGACTGAGCGTGAGCGTGAGTGCAGGTGGCAGACCGAGTGCGGCACAACGATCGTTAACCTCTTTAACAACCTGTGGCGCTTTAACCAAAATTGAAGTAATCGAAGCTGCAAATGACGTAACAGCCATAAATAAACCTCTAAAGATACGTAAGTGACCGAACCGTAACTTTTTTGATGAGTGGTTCGTGTTCTTAAATTTTTTATAAACGATTTGACGGGCGGAAAAAGTCAGAATATAGTCAGACGAAAGTCAGAAAAAATACCGAAGCAAGTCGAAGTTTTCGTTTAACTCAGCAGATTGAATTTGTCAGAGCAAGGGATTGGTAGAAAGGTGTAACTACCCACAAAATAACCAAGTAGCGAGGTGAAGTTTCATCTTGGCTAAGTTCTGCTAATGAAGGATAAAGGAAATGACTGCTGAGGAAGCCTTAAAGACGATCGAGCACGCTTTAGATCGGGGATATCTCAATCAAGTTGAAGAAATTGTATTTCGTGCAGTTTGGGAAGGTCGATCGTATCTTCAAATTGCCCAAGCATCGGGTTACGACTACGGTTACATCAAGGATACAGGCTACAAACTTTGGAGATCGCTTTCAGACGCTTACGATGAAAAAATCACTAAACACAACGTCAAAGGAACTATACAACGAGAAGTAAGGAAACCACTGCGAATAGCAAAATCTAAATCACAACAATCAATGGATTTGTCACCTTCCCCTAATCAGAATTGGGAATATTCAAATACTTCGTGGGGCGATGCTATTGATGTATCAATCTTCTACGATCGCACTCAAGAATTAACCAAATTGCAACAGTGGGTCGTGTGCGATCGCTGTCGGCTCGTAACGCTACTCGGTGAAAGCGGGATCGGCAAAACAGCGTTATCGGTGAAATTAGCTCAGCTTGTAAAACCTGAATTTCAGTTTGTGATCTGGCGGAGTTTGCGTGATGCACCCGCACTGACTGAGTTATTAACAGACTTAATCCAATTGCTTGCGCCCAACACTGATATTCCGGCAACTGTTGGAGGTCAACTTTCCCGATTAATTTACTGCTTGCGCGAGTCGCGGTGTTTAATCGTTCTTGATCACTTCGATATGCTCCTAACTGGTCGATCGCAATCAAATCAATATCAATTAGGCTATGAAGCCTACGGTGAGCTTTTGCGCCGCGTTGCAGAAATTCCTCATCAGAGTTGTATTGTGCTGACGAGTCGAGCAAAGCCCGCCGAAGTTGCTGCGTTTGAAGGCGAAAGATTAGCAGTTCGATCGCTGCACGTTGCTGGATTAACGCCAGCAGCAGCAGCACAGATTTTAGCTGCAAAAGGCTTACAGGGAACTCCTGCGGAAATTGCAACGATCGTGGCTCATTACGAAGGCAATCCTCTAGCGTTAAAGATTGCTGCAAGCTCAGTTCTCGATTTGTCTAACGGTAGCATTAAAAACTATTTGGGCGAACAAATACTCAATCTTCAAACTGCTTAAATAGACCTCTTACGTCAATCAAGAACTAGGTGCAAGTTCTTGATTGACAGTGCCTTCTCCCGCAAAGCGAGTCCGCGTTAGGAGGTTATTGTTTGTATAGTCGCGAATTGATTCGCCCAGATTTCTTAATAGGATGGCCAAGTTGATACGATAATCAAGCGGTTTACAGTTTGATTCATGGTTCAGACGATTGTTGTGAAGATCGGGACTTCGAGCCTGACTCAGCCAGAGTCGGGACAGCTTGCGCTTTCGACGATCGCGGCGTTAGTTGAGGTTTTGAGTGAGTTCCGCCGACAAGGACATCGCGTAGTGCTAGTATCCTCCGGTGCGGTCGGAGTCGGATGTGCGCGATTAGGCTTGGTCGAACGTCCGCGATCGATGTCGCTCAAGCAAGCGGTTGCCGCAGTCGGTCAAGGGCGATTGATGCGAATTTATGATGACTTTTTCACCGAATTGCAGCAACCGATCGCGCAAGTGCTGTTAACTCGTGGAGATTTGATTCAACGCAGCCGCTACGTTAATATCCTCCGCACGTTTCAAGAATTGCTCAATTTAGGGGTCATTCCGATTGTCAACGAAAACGATACGGTTGCTACCGATGAATTGAAGTTTGGCGATAACGATACACTCTCCGCACTGGTGGCAAGCGTGGTCGATGCGGATTGGCTCTTTTTGCTCACGGATGTCGATCGTTTATACTCTGCCGATCCCCGCAGCAATCCTGATGCTCAGCCGATTACGATCGTCCGACATATCGATGAACTCGCACAGGTGCAAACTGGAAGCCCTGGAACGCAATGGGGCACAGGTGGCATGGTCACGAAGATCGAAGCTGCCCGAATTGCGACGGGAGCAGGTGTGAGAACCGTGATTACGCAAGGTCGATCGCCGCAAAACTTACTGAAGATTCTTTCAGGTGAATTAATTGGCACTCAGTTTGAACCGCAACCGCGTCCGTTTAACGCCCGTCAACGCTGGATCGCGCATGGTCTTGTTCCCGTTGGGCAGTTGTATCTCGATGAGGGCGCAGTCAAAGCGATTCGGACATCGGGACGATCGCTCTTAGCCGCAGGAATCATTCAAATCGAAGGAGAGTTCGATAGTCAGAACGCCGTCAAACTCTGCGATCGCTCCGGTGTTGAGATTGCGCGGGGCATCGTCAACTACAACAGCGACGAACTTGAAAAGATCCGGGGTCGTCAATCTGACGAAGTTGCAAACATTCTCGGCTATGAGGGTGAAGAAACCGTTGTGCATCGTGATAATCTTGTCCTTTCGTGATCACCCCTGCTACAATTCAATCCCGAATAACCCCTCAATCCCGAATAACCCCTGCCGAGACAACCTGTGACTCAAGTGACCTATTCTGAATCTGTGCAGTCCTTTCCAGTTCTAGGGCTACCAATGCACCTATTAAGCAGCTACGATCGTTGGCTGAGTGAGCGAATCGAGCAGCGTTTGGGCTGTCATGTGATCACGCTCAATGCCGAGATGACGATGCAAGCAGAGCAAACTCCGGCACTGGCAAGAACAATTCATCAAGCTGAACTGGTGATTCCAGATGGATCAGGGATTGTGCTGTATGGACGGCTCCACGGTAAGCACATCCAGCGAGTTCCGGGAATTGAACTGGCGCAGGCTTTGCTGGAGCGATCGACCCAATTTAGAGAGCCTTGGTCAATTTTCTTCTTCGGTGGTGCGCCGGGTGTCGCTGAGACTGCGGCGCAAAATTGGCGACAAAAGGTTCCAGGAATTTCGATCGTCGGTGTGCAAAATGGCTATCTCAAGCCCGAAGACGAAATGGAGTTTCTACACAGACTCAAAACGCTGCAACCGCGTTTAATTTATGTCGGTTTGGGTGTGCCTCGCCAAGAGTTATGGATTGCTCAGCATCGGCATCTTTGCCCGAATTCGGTTTGGGTTGGAGTCGGCGGCAGTTTCGATGTTTGGGCAGGCGTAAAAAATCGCGCTCCTCAATGGCTTTGTGACAATCATTTAGAGTGGTCGTATCGACTGTATCAGGAACCCTGGCGCTGGAAGCGAATGATGGCGCTTCCAAAGTTTGTTTTGAGAGCGATCACGTATCGCCTGACAAAACGCAATCCCGTAAGCGGATAAACGCACCGAATTGAAGATCTGCAACTTGGATAGATTCATCTGAGTAGAGTAGACGATTCTGGATCGCTTCAGTTTCCCGCTTTGTGTAGGGTTGAGCATAGGGTTGATTTAGATCGGCATAGAATGAAGGCTGAAGGGCGATATCCTTCCTTCTTTGTATCCTTCATAGTTTAGATTCATGCTCCATCCCGAATTCAAGCAGCGACGCGATCGCTTTATGTCCAAAATCGGCAACGGAACCGCAATTTTCCGCAGTGCGCCGCTGGCGGTGATGCACAATGATGTGGAATACAATTTTCGCCAGGATAGCGATTTTTTCTACCTCACCGGATTTAACGAAGCAGATGCGGTTGCGGTGTTTGCGCCTTGGCATGAGGAACATAAATTTATTCTGTTCGTGCAACCCAAGGATCGCGATAAGGAAACTTGGACTGGCTATCGAGTTGGAGTCGATGCGGCAAAAGAAAAGTATGGAGCCGATGAAGCTTATCCGATCACGGAATTGGATGAGAAGTTGGCGCAGTATGTCACCAAAGCAGAGCGAATTTATTATCACTTTGGACGCGATCGCGCCTTTAACGATCGCATCATTCGGCTGTGGCAGCGCAGCATTGCGCTACACGAGCGGAATGGATTTGGTCCGACTGCGATCGAAGATCCAAGCTTCACGCTTCATCCCATGCGGTTGGTCAAGAGCGAACACGAACTTTCAGAAATGCGACGGGCGGTAGAAATCGCAGCAGAAGCTCATAATTTAGCGCTAGAGCTTCGTAAGCCCGGACTGTATGAGTATGAAATTCAAGCGCAGATGGAGCACCTCTTCCGCCTTAGAGGAGGGCAGGGAATTGCTTACCCGTCGATCGTCGCTTCCGGTCACAATTCCTGCATTTTGCACTACACCGAAAACGATCGCCAAATGCAAGAGGGTGAATTGCTTCTAATTGATGCAGGGTGTTCGTATAACTACTACAACTCAGATATCACTCGAACTTTCCCAGTGGGAGAGAAGTTCACCGAAGAACAGCGCATTTTGTATGAGTTGGTGTTGAAAGCGCAACTGGCTGCGATCGAGCAAGTCAAGCTTGGAAATCCTTGGAATCAATTTCATGATGCTGCCGTTCGAGTCATTACTGAGGGCTTGTTAGAACTGGGCTTGCTGCAAGGTGACATCGAAGAAATTATCAAAGAAGAGAAATACAAGGCTTTCTTCATGCACGGAACTGGACATTGGCTAGGGCTAGATGTGCATGATGCTGGAGCGCGGAAGGTTGGCGAAAACTGGCTAAACTTCCAGTCGGGGCAAGTTGTAACCGTAGAACCCGGAATTTATATCCGATCGGACTTCCAACCCTTAGAAGGACAGCCCGAAGTCAGCGATCGCTGGCGTGGCATTGGTATTCGGATTGAGGATGATGTGTTAGTCACAGAAGCCGGAAATGAAATTCTCACCGCAGCCGTTCCGAAATCAGTTGAAGCAATGGAGCGATAAGAGCGATGTTTGCACTCGTGTCTCGCGATCGCATCGAACTTCCACCCGGAGCCGTCCTGCGGCTTCCGGGAACTTGGCAGGATTACATCACTTTGAGCGAACAACGAGGAAATAAATCAATTCCTCGAATGAAGTATCGAGAGGGAGAGATCTTATTGATGTCACCGCTTCCCATACATGGACGGGGCGCAAATCTGCTAGGCAACATTGTAGAAACAATTCTGGATTATCTAAAGCAGGAGTATGATGCGTTCACGCCTGTCACAATGACACTGCCAGAGGAGTCTGGAATTGAACCCGATATTTGCTTCTACATTGATAACTGGCAAGCTTCATCAGGTAAAGATCGGATTGATTGGCGAGTTGCTCCCCCCTTTGATCTGGCCATTGAAATAGATATCACTAGCTATAGCAATGTTGATGACTATCTTCCTTTCAAAGTCCCAGAGGTGTGGATGTTCAAAAATAAACAGCTTCGGATCTATGGATTAGAAAACGACGCTTATGTCCTACAAGAACGAAGTCGCTTTTTTCCAGAAATCCCAATCTTCGAGATTGTCGCTGAGTGTGTTCAGATTACCTCGAAGCGCACCACTAGCGCTGCAATTCGCGCTTTAAGACAACGGTTAAATCAGGAATAATCGCCTTATGACAACCACTCTAATTCCATCTCAAAAACAAACTCCACTCCTGTTTGAAGCGCTCACTTGGCGGGAATTCAAAGCGGTTGAGCAACTGCTTGATCGTCCTGGTTATCGGCTTTCTTTTTTAGATGGAACGTTGGAGATTCGACAGATGCCCGGTGAGCCACACGAAACGGTTAAAAAACGCATTGCTGCTCTACTGGAGCTTTACCTATTGTTGAAAGGATTCGACTTTACTCCGACAGGTTCGATGACCTTGGAAAGTGAATCCGGATTGGTCAAGCGAGAAGCAGATGAATCCTATAAACTTTCACCCGGTCGATCGCGTCCTGATTTAGCGATCGAGGTTGCCTTTACAAGCGGCGGTATCAATAAGTTAGAAGCCTATAGACGTTTAAAGATCACAGAGGTTTGGTTTTGGGAAGATGGTGTTTTAGAGATTTATCACCTACGGAGTGAAGGCGATCAGCTACGGTATGAAAAGCTGACGAACAGCGAGGCAGTTCCCGGAATCGATCTTGAACTGCTTTTACGCTGTATCAATATGGTCGATCATGTTGATGCAATTAAAACGTTTCAGCAAGCGATTCAAAAATAAGAGCAATGGAACTACCAAAATTAGACAGTGAAACGATCGATAGAATCCTCGAAATGGCATGGGAAGACCGCACTCCCTTTGAGGCGATCGAACTGCAATTCGGACTCGATGAAAAACAAACGATCGCGCTAATGCGCCGAGAAATGCAGGAATCGAGCTTCAGAATGTGGCGCAAGCGAGTCAGCGGTCGCAAGACAAAACACTTAAAGCAGCGTGATTTTCTTGAAGGACGGTTTCGATCGCAAAATCAAAAAGGCTCGTGAGAACAAACGCGGAATTCTATTGAGAATTATTATTAATATGCTTGCTCTAGACTGCAAAATAATTGATAATTCTGAGTCTCAATGTATCGCAGTCACTAGAGCACCTAATGTCAACCTCAGACCTTTTCAAAACCCTAAGCCGTCGGCAATTGATTCAGTTAGGACTGATTTCAGGGACGGGATTGGCGGGATCGCTCTTAGGGCTAAATTTGCTGAATCAAAATCGCGCCAATCGAAAAGTAATCGTTCCAGCGATCGACATCCCCCAAACTAAAGATGCAGCAAACCCGTTAGCCGTACTCCGTGACTTTGATTACGGCACGGTCACTCAGGAAAATGGTCGCACCGTACGGGAGTTTCGCGTCGAAGCCCGGACTTCTCCACTGCAATTAAATGGTTCAACTTCCTTCATCACTTGGAATTTAAATGGACGAGTGCCAGGTCCAACGTTTCGGGCGACTCAGGGCGATCGCATTCGCGTCATTTTCTACAACAAAGCAGGACATTCTCATTCACTACATTTTCACGGCGTTCATCCGGCGGACATGGATGGCGTAAAGCCTGTAAAGCATAATGCAGTAGAGATTTACGAATTTGATGCAGAACCTTACGGAGTGCATCTTTATCACTGCCACATCGAACCAATTACGCGCCACGTTGGAAAAGGCTTGTACGGAATGTTCATTATTGATCCGCCCACGCCGCGTCCACCTGCGGATGAAATGGTGCTGATCATGGCAGGGTATGACGTGAATGACGATCGCAAAAACGAACTCTATGCGTTCAATGGCTTGCCCGATTACTATATGCATCATCCGATCCCGATTCAGCAAGACCAACTGATTCGGCTGTATGTGCTGAACTTGATTGAATTTGATCCGGTTGCAACCTTTCATCTTCACGGCAATCTGTTCCGGGTTTATCGCACGGGTCGCGGCTTAGAACCAAGCGAAGAGACAGATGTGATCACAATGGGAACCGCAGAACGTCATATTTTAGAGTTCAGTTTTCACCACACGGGCAAATTCATGTTTCACCCGCACCAAGACTACCTAGCTGAAGCAGGCTGTATGGGTGAGTTTAACGTGATTCCGTCGTCTACTTAGCCGAACTTAACGCTCTACTTATTGACAAAAACTCTGATTAAGCGACACAATGGCTTTTGTCTATGGTTTAGATAAGAATTTTTCAATAGTAGAATCTTTCTGGAGCCTCAATCATGCCGATCAAGTTCAAATTCTTTGCTTGTTTTCTCTGTGCCTTGGGCTTGAGTGTCTTGATTTCTTGTAGCTCTCAGACTGCAAACAACACGAATTCACCCGCACCAGCAACGGGCACATCAATGTCCCAGATGCCGCATAGCAGTAAGCAGATCAACATCAACAGTGCGATTCTGTCTGAGCTAGATAAGCTAGAAGCCAAGCTTGGTATTCCAGCGCTATCGAACAAAATTCAAGGAAGCCGACCTTACGGCAAAGTTGAAGAGCTGGTTTCAAAAAATGTGATCACTCAGCAACAGTTTGATCAGATCAAGGACATGGTGACGATCGCAGATATCAAGCTCGAAGGTGAAGCGAAAGACATTGATTACATGACAAAGCTCGGCTTGATGAAAGGTCATCTGTATGTTGCAAAAGAACTATTAGACCTACAAAAACCGGAACAAGCAGAACCCCATATCGGGCATCCGGTTGAAGAAATCTATGCTGATGTTGAAGACCAACTGAGTGAGCGTAAAGTGCCTGAGTTCAAGAACTCTTTGATTGCGCTGCAAGATGAAGTCAAAGCTGGGGCTAAGAATGCAGAGAAGGTCAGCACTGGATATCAATCTTCGCTCAAGTCGATCGACATTGCAATCAATGCTCTACCGGAATCTGAGCGTCAATCCCCTAGCTTTGTGCTGCAAGTGATCAATGGATTGCTAGATACTGCAAACTCAGAATACGGAGCAGCGATCGCAAACAATAAGATTACTCAAGTCATCGAATACCAAGATTCACGCGGATTTGTAGTGTATGCGAATGAACTGTTCAAAGGGATCTCTGGTGCAATGCTCAAATCTCAGCCTGAAGCAGAAAAAACGATCGAAACTAAACTTGCTGAGTTATCAAAAACCTGGGTTGCAGTCACTCCTCCAGCAACACCCGTGAAAACCAGCGACCAAGTTTCAGCACTGATTAAGGATATCGAGAGCAGCACCCAAAAGGTTGCAAAAGCTTCTTAGAATTCAGCCAATCTAAGGCAGATCACACTTGATCTGCCTTTCTGAATGTTTGATGTACTGTTGGAGTTAGTGATGGATCTCAGTTCTGCAATCCCGACTTTTGTGATCACCCTGCGCGAAGGTGTTGAAGCAGCTTTGGTGATCGGTATTGTCTTGGCATATTTGAACAAAGCAAATCGGCGGAACCTTAGAGGCTGGGTTTGGGGCGGTGTTGCGGTTGGGCTTGCAGCTAGTGGGATGATTGGAGCGTTGTTTGGCTGGATGGTCGAGCAGGCAGGCGCGGCAGGCAGTTCGATCGAACAATTCCTAGAAGCAAGCTTTAGCGTGTTGGCGATCGCTTGCCTCAGTTGGATGCTGATTTGGATGACGCGCAATGCTCGATCGCTCAAACAAGATGTGGAAGGTGCGATCGGCTCTGTGTTGAAGCAGGATGCTCAAGCAGGCTGGGGAATCTTTGGATTAGTGTTCTTTGCCGTCGTCCGTGAAGGATTTGAAACCGTTTTATTTATCACTGGCAAGTTTCAGCAAGGTTTGTTTCCGGCGATCGGTGCAATCAGTGGAATTGGAGTCGCGGCACTGATTGGGATTTTATTATTTCGCTGGGGAATCCGGCTCAATCTACGGAAGTTCTTCATGGTGATGGGCGTGTTGCTGTTGCTGATTGTTTCGGGCTTAGTGGTGACAGCATTAGGACACTTCGATGCGGGTATGAGTGCTTTAGCATCAGTCGATCGCAAGTCTGCTTCAATCTGTTTCTTCTATGAACGGTTTGCGAAGCCTCAAGATCGAGACTGTGTTCTCGGTGGAATGGTGTGGAACTTCAGTAAAGTATTGCCAGCAGAGCAGTTTCCTGGTTCGATCTTAAGCACTTTGTTTGGATACACCGATCGCTTGTACCTTGTTCAAGCCGTTGCTTATGTTGTCTTCCTTTTCACCGTAGGGAGCCTGTACTTTCAATCGCTGCTGGGTCGATCGTGGTTCTCACTGCGACGGACTTCAAAGCAGAATTAATCCCATTCTGCCGCTTCTTCTGCTTCCGCTTGAGAGATCGCGCTTCTAACCGCTTGCCAATCAACACGCTTTTCGTCTCGAATTAATTGACCCTGCTGCAACTGTAAAACCCGATCGCTAAGCTGTTCCGCCCACTCAAACTGATGCGTTACTGCTAAAACTGTAGAATCAACCTGAGCTAGAACTCTCAGTAATGTCTCGCTGCGGTTAGCATCTAGATTTGCGATCGGTTCATCCAACAACAATACTTTAGGCTGACAAATTAAAGCACGAGCGATCGCAATCCACTGCCGCTCTCCGGTTGAAAGCTCTAACTCAGATCGATCGAGCCATTCACGCGGAATGTTCATGCGATTGATCACACCATCAATTCGCGGATCAATATCTTTTACACTCCTCAGTGTTAACGGGTAGCTCAATGCTTCTCTTACCGTCATTCCGAATAACTTCGGTTCTTGTGCAACAAATAAAATCTGCTGTCGCAACTGCAATACCGGAATATCTTGATAGCGCTTACCTTCAAACTCGATCGAACCTAAACTCGGTTCCACTAATCTATTCAGCAATTTGAACAAAGTTGTTTTGCCAGAACCCGAAGCCCCGACGATCGCAATCCGATCGCCTTTGTTCACCGTAAACGAAACATTTCGCAGAATCTCACTTCCTGCGATTGAAGTTCCTTTCTGCGTGATTCTGCTTGGAGTGAAGCTGACTTGATTTACACTTAACTGCACCATTCGAGAAAATTACTTCGGTTGCACTGAGTTTAGTAGATCATTGAGTTCGCGTATCACTGTAAATGGATTTCGACCGAAAAAGACTGCTGCGATCGCGGCTTCTTGAGGATTTTTGCCGGTCTTTTTCACGGATGAGATCGCATCTTTCGGCGATATTCCACGACCATAAACCAACCATGCTGCTAAAACGTGCCCAGTTCGTCCAATTCCACCAGAACAATGCACGACAACTTTTTCATTTTTCTGATCGGCTTTCGCAAGAAAGGGCAAAATCTTCTCAGTAAGGTTGATTTGATCGCTCAATCGAAAATCCTCGATCGGACTCCAACACACTGCTTTAAATTCCCGCCCATAAGTTCCAAGTAAGTCAGTGTAACGACTTACTTGAGATTCAGGCAACAAGCAGCACACTCGCTGAATTCCCTGAGTTTTCATGAATTCAATCCAAACCGGAACTGCATCATATTCAGGGCGTGCCGAACCAAAAACAATTAATTCACCCTCACTAGCGGCAGCAAATTTATACATCAAATTTTTCCAAGCGCGATCGCAGTCGAAACCGTCCAAGTATCAATCAGCAACAACAAAAACGTGAATCCTAACAGAATCAGATACATCCACGGTTGCGATAAAGGCTTTACATCAGTAGTATCAATGCCTGTCTCCGCTTGCACTCGATTCACCAATCGTGTAAATCCCACTACACGCATCGGTAATAGATATCCTTCACCGGATTTGCTTAGAAAATAGTAAACCAATCCGCCTTGTCCGGTCGATCGTGGCTTCAGCGCTTTGACTTCTAACCAAGGCAACTGCCACCCTTTGCGAAAGATCTTTGGAACCCAAGCAGGATAAGTCACTTGAATTCCGTTTGCATCTACGATCACCCGTTCACTCAATGCCCCAAACAGCGCCACAAAACCGATCGCAATTCCCACCCAAAGCCATCCACTCGGAACCGGAGCATCAGTGGCTTCAGCTAGCACAGGAAGCGGAGTCGTTAAGGCAATGTACAAACTGAGCAACGTCAATCGAATTAACGGCGAAATCCGAAAAACATCAGTCGAGGGCGTTTCAGAAGTCATGCAAATTCACCAATCCAACTTAGAATCTTACGATTTACGATTTCTGGTTGTTCATCGTGCGGACAATGACCCGCATTTTCAATCTCAACCAGTTCCAGCTTTTGATTGAGTTTGACACAAAATGCAGCCAAGCTCGGCGGCACAAACTTATCCTGCTTACCCCAAAACAGCAGCATCGGAATCCTCATCGTCGGCAAAATCGATCGCGCTCGATAGTCCGTAATCTTTGGAGTTGTCACCATCGATCGCAACGCCTTAACCGCTCTTGGATCGCGTGCCGGAATCGATAAAATCTCCACTAGCTCATCGCTGATCTCGTCTGAACTCGCATACGCTTGCCGCGCCCACAGTCGAATCAAGCGCGAACTCCGCAACACTCGAAAAAACGGATTAAAGATCAGGGGAAACGTGAAAATACTTTTACCAACTGCTGCGATCGGACGAAACGCTTTCACCAGCGCTCCCGCCCATTCGGGTGAATCCAGCACCGAAGAATCCGGGAGATTCAGCATCACAACCCCCCGAACCATTTCGGGATACGCCTTCGCCACCGCCAAACACACCGAAGACCCGATCGAATTCCCAATCAAAACCACTGGCTCTCCCACAAAAGTCAGCCAAAAATCATGCACTTGCTCGATCCACAGCGCCACGTTGTAAGGTGCGATCGCTTTCTCCGAAGCCCCAAACCCTAATAGATCCAGCGCATACACGGTATGATGCTGGCTCAACACCGAGACATTATGCCGCCAATGCCCGATCGAAGCCCCGAACCCATGAATCAGCATCAACGGCGGCGAACTCTCTGATTTTTGCGATCGCTGATACGTATATCGCGTCTGCCATCCGCGCCAGATCCAATCGCGCTGACTCCCAATTCGCTGCCGCCAAGGTAAAGCATCTACCACAATTTCACCGATATCACTCTGTTAATCTATTTTAATCGGATGCCCGAACCCCGGATTTTTGATTCCTGCTTTAGAATTTACGTAACAAACTAGAGAGAAATTTCCCCAGACTGAGTAGAATGGCGAATACAAACTCTCAGTTCGACAATTCGATCGAGCTAATTTTATTGATCGAACCGTGTCGCCCTTATCCACTTATTCAACAGGTGCTTGTGATAGAAAAAAGACCCAATCGAGATATGCCCGTAATCAACGAGCGAATTCGATTTCCTAAAGTTCGTGTGATCGATGCAGATGGCTCTCAGCTAGGGATTATGACCTCGCGTGAAGCACAAACGATGGCAGACGAAAAGGAACTCGACCTCGTACTTGTGAGCGACAAGGCTGATCCCCCTGTCGTCAAAATTATCGACTACGGTAAGCACAAATTCGAGCAGGAAAAGAAAGCCAAAGAAGCGAAGAAAAAGCAGCATACCGTAGACGTGAAGGAAGTCAAAATGCGGTACAAAATTGAGGAACACGACTACAACGTGCGAATCAGCCAAGCCGAGCGTTTTCTCAAAGCTGGCGATAAAGTCAAAGCGACGATCATGTTCCGAGGACGAGAAATTCAGCACAGTGATCTCGCAGAGACTCTGCTAAAACGAATGGCGACCGACCTCCAGGAAATTGCTGAAGTGCAACAAGCGCCGAAGAAAGAAGGGCGGAATATGATGATGCTGCTGGCACCGAAGAAGTAGGGAGTAGGGGAAAAGAAATCCTCCCCACCTTCTAAGCCGACTGGGACAACGGGATGACTTCTCGCTGTCCCTTTTGCGTGTTTTGGGGGTTGCACACAATATGTTCGATCGCATCTTGGGCATCTTAGAAAAGATTCCTCTGATCTCGGAATCCTGTGCATCGACTTAACCAGACACCCCATCCTATGGTTTCGACAAATCAAGCTCCCAATCGAGTCGGAGAACATCCCTTTCTCCGCTGGATTAATCTCCGCTCTGGTGAAGGCGATCGGACGTTTTGGATGTTCGCCTTTTATACCTTCACGTCAACGGGATTGATGTGGCTCGAAGCCTGTTCGGTTGAGATGTTTCTCGCGCAGTTTGGAGCCGCAAACTTGCCCTTAATTTATATCGTGAGTGCGGCGATTAAGATTGGCTTGGGATGGCTGTATTCTGAGCTTCAGCGCTACTTGCCCTTGAGAATGGTGATTGTGGCGATCGCCTTGCTCCTCGCATCTCCATTACCGATCTTTTCACTCGGTTTAAGCGGTACGTTTGGGAACACGATCGGACAGTTCTACGTGCTGCAAGTCACCGTCTTTGCCATGCAACTTTGGCTTGAAGCCAGTCACGTTCTCAATGATCTCAATGCCTCGATTACCGCAAATCAGCTATTCAACATTCGAGAAATTAAGCGCGCCTATCCGTTGATTAGCAGTGGAATTCTGGTCGCAGATGTGGTGGGCGGATTCTCACTGCCGTTTGTGTTGGGATTGTTTGCACGAGATACAGCAGTTTCACAAGTGTTGCTGATTGCTTTCGCGTTCATGATCGTTGGCGTGATCATTCTCTGCGGTCTGAGCCACACTTATCAACAGTCATTTCCACAAGGGCGACGCAAACGGGAAGAGGCGATCGCGGAGCATTCTACAACGCGGCTACGAGGACAGACGCGGCGATATATGCGGCTGTTGCAGATTTTCTTTGCGCTGGCTCAAGTCTTCTTGCTGCTGGTTGAATTTCAGTTTCTGACTCAACTCGGTCGCCATTCTGGAACTTCGGTGCAGCTCGGCAGCGGCGAGGTTGCCGGATTTCTGGGCATCTTTAATGGCTCACTAGGAATTTGTGAGTTGGCGATGCAATGGTTATTTTCGAGCCGCGTTCTCGATCGTATGGGAGTATTCCGATCGCTGATGTTGCTGCCGATGATCGTGATTGCATTTACTGGAGTGTCGATCGCGGGAATGTCTTCAGTTTTTCTGAGCGTTCTAGCAATGCGGTTTTTCTATGAATTGCTGCACTACACTTTGCTGAGTGGCAGTGTGCCGTTTTTGTTCTACTCAGTGCCGGATTACCTGAGAAACCGAGAACAGGCAAAAGTGCGCGGTATTGCTGAACCCATTTCAACCGCGATCACCGGGTTGGTTCTGTTGGGACTGGGGAAAGTGGGGGCAAATGGAATCGGAGTGGCAGAGCAGAATTTGAATTTGGGGCTGATGATTCTGCTTGCACTCGGCTGGCTTGCGACGATCGTTCTACTTAAAAAAGAGTATCTCAACCTTTTAGTTCTGAATGCGGGACGGGGGCAACTGAGTACGTCAGACGTAGATATGAAAGCGCTGCGCCAGAAAACGATCGAAACCTTGGAAAAACCCGGCGCCGATGAGGATAAACGTGCTTGTATTGAATTCCTCAGCCAAATCGACGGTAAGAATGCAGCGGAAGTGCTTGTGCCATTGCTGTTGAAGCTCACTCCCGAATTGCAGCACAGAAGCATCGAAGTCATGCTGAGTCATCCCAATCCAGCCTTCTTGAATCCAGTCAAATCGCTCTGCTCGCAGCGCCCTGCACCCGAAGTCATGGCAGTCGCCCTAGAGTATATCTGGACGACCGGAGAGACGACTGCTTTTAGTGAACTGCGGCATTACCTCAAGCCAAATCAGCCCTCGATCGTTCGCGCTACGGCTGCATCGTTGATTCTGCGGCAAGGCACAATGTCGGAAAAAGCAGAGGCAACCTATGTATTGCAGGCGCTGTTAACACACAAACAGATGCAAGAACGAGTAATCGGTTGTCGAGCATTAGGCGGCGCAGTGCCTTTGCAAGGATTGCGGCTCTGGCTCAGACCTTATATTCCAAGACTGTTAAAAGATCCCTCGATCGAAGTGAAATCTGCCACGCTCGAAGCGATCGCGGCAACTCGCTCTGAGGAATTCTACCGCTATCTTTTGAGCGGGTTGTATTGTCGCCCGACGCGCCAAGCCGCGAAGTCAGCGCTGGTTCGCCTCGGTGATGAGGCATTACCTAAGCTGATTCGACTTGCCGATGATGTAGAACGGCCGCCGCTGGTTCGGAGTGAAGCCTTTAGCGCGATCGGTCAAATTGGCACACCCGAAGCGATCGATCTGCTAATCTCCCGCCTAGTGACTTCTTGGGGAACCACACGACGCTTACTGCTGCGGATTCTCCTAAAAGTACCGAACGAACGCGGCATCGAAGCGGTGTCAGAGCGGTTAGGCAGAGCAGGAATTGAGGAACTGATCGAACAAGAGTTGATGTTTATGGGGCAAATCTATGCTGCATTAATGGATCTGATTGAAGATCGGGTGCGCTGTGAAGAGACGAAATTGCTCAGAGCCGCCCTGGAAATTTTGCCGAAAGACAGCATTGAGCGGCTGTTTCTGCTGATGAAGTTTCTTTATCCGATCGGCTCGATTCGAGTGGCAGAATTTAACTTTCAGTCTGATTCGCGGGCGGCGATCGCTCAAGGCTTAGAAATTCTCGATAGTACGCTCGACATTGCTAGTAAGAGAGCGCTACTGGGGGTACTCGATCGAGAATTACCGATGGATAAGCTGCAAAGTTTATCTAGCCTTGTGCCCTACACCCCGATGCAACCCGACGCACGGCTGAATCATCTGCTCGAACTGCGGCACTTTATTTCAGATTGGGCGCTGGCGTGCTGCTTTCACTTATCTAGACGAGCACGCTGGAGAGCGCTTAATGCAGATGCCATTCGCTCAAGTCTGCGGCATCCCAGGGGATACGTGCGAGAAGCGGTATTGAGCTATATTGCGGAGCAACATCCACAACAGTTAGGACGAGTTCTGCAAGCATTTCAGAATGAACGCGATCCGATCGTCGCAAAGCAGGTAAAACAGATGATGCAGGAGTCGGGGATTATCCTACCCGAAGAAATCTCGCGGGTGGTTCCTCAACGTCCGAATCTCAGGGTGATCTAGTTGTTGTGTGAGAAAACGTGAGCGATGCTGAACAGTTTTGAGCGATTGCTGCTAGTCCGAGGCGTTCCCATTTTTAAGGAACTGCGGGACGATTTTCTGGTGCGGTTGGCATCGATTATGGAAGAACGATCGTACACCGTGCGGGAAACCATTCTGGTCGAAGGTCAAGAAGGTCGATCGATGTATGTGATTTCTAAAGGAGTGGTTCGGGTGCATAACGGTAGCCGGGATTTGACGTTTTGCAAGCGCGGCGATTTTTTTGGGGAGATGTCGCTGTTTGATTCTGCTCCGCGATCGGCTTCAGTGACCGCGATCGAGCCGTGTGAATGTTTGGTACTCACTCAGCAACAGCTTTATGAAGCGGTGGATGAAACGCCCGGAATTGCCCTGAATCTGATCAAAATTCTCTCGAATCGAGTGCGAGACATGAACAAAGAAATCGAAGTGCGAGACCAAGAAATCCGGACGCTCAAAGGTGAGCCGACTACGAAGATTCAGTAGAGTCGAGCGCTTCTTTCGCAAGCTGCAAAATCTCCGATTTCACTTGTTCATGATGATTCGCTGCACACCAGGGACGCAGATAGAGAATCGTGCTTTCTGGTGTAATCGATTCTACGTGGCAGGCAGGTCTTGGTTCTCGCAAAACGAGCGGATGCGGCTGCACCAAAGACAATAAGTGCGTAATAGTGGATTCAATATCGCGTTTGCCAATATCAATGTGCAAATCGACTCGTCGAGTGCCCATGATGGTATTGTTTTTCAGCGTTCCACTAAATAAATTACTGTTGGGAACGGTGATGCGAACATTGTCCGCAGCAACGATCGTGGTCGAAAACAGCCCAATATTATCCACAGTTCCAGATACGCCTGCGCCTTCGATCACATCTCCGACTTCAAACGGTCGGAAACTCACCAGCATCACGCCTGCGGCAAAGTGAGATAAACTATTTTGCAGCGCTAGACCGATCGCTAGACCTGCCGCACCAATCACAGCAACGATCGTGGTCGTTTGTAGCCCGACTGCGTTGAGTGCCGCAACACCGCCTGCCATCCACACTAAAATTCCTGCCACTTGAATCAAGAATTTTTGCAGCGTCGGTTCTGTATACTTGAGCATCCGAAATCCGATCGGTCTAATCAGATTCACTGTCCAGCGCGTGAACAAGAGAATCACGCTCGCCCAAGCCAGCTTCGGTAGAACCTGAAGCGCTAAGTTGATCAGATTGCGTTGCAGGAATAACTGATTAATATTTTCGTTAATTGCAGTTGCTGCCTGAGCGCTGACGAATAGCATAGAAACTCCTTCTTTGTTGTCCCCGCTAGATTAATACATGAGAAATGAGGTCAGTCCTGAAGGGGATTAGTGTAGCGCGATCGCAGCGACACGATGAATTGCGCCGCAACCAGAAATTTCACAACGATCAATTCAGGGACACCGTTCACGAATCAGATAGGAATCGGATTGAACCTTTACGATCGCACCTCAGTCTAAGGAGTGAAGCTGATTCGTTGGCTGACAACTGTTCAATTGTCTACAGGTATGATGAAAAAATTCTCACTGCTCCTCCCCGGTGCGATCGCGCTCTTGATGGTCGCAACTCCCTTTGCGGTTCAAGCTCGTCCTTCTGGCTTGTTATCACAGCAAACCCAGCAGCAACCCAAACGCGATCGAGCAAACAAACTCAACCTCACAGATGCTCAGAAGCAGCAAGCAAAAGCGATTCGAGATCAAGTCCGCGATGGCATCGTTCGAGACGTACTGACGCAAGCCCAGCGCGATCAGTACAATGCGGCAAAGCAGCGCAATGAAAGAGTATCCTGGCGATCGCTCAATCTCACTGACCAGCAAAAAACTGAGATTCGCAACCGGATGCAGGCAGGGAAAGAACGGCTTGAGCGTGAAGTGTTGACGCAAGAGCAGCGTGACCTGATGCAACAGAGACGCAGCCAGCGCCAACAGCGCGGAGTTCGTCCGGGCGCATAGTTCAGATTCATCATCTTAAGAGTTCATCGAGGGCATCTGATTCAGATGCCTTTTCTTTTTGAAATTTAAGATTAAATCGCGCTGAAAGCTTTTAAGTACAAAAGTGATTTGTGGGAACCCTGCATAGAACTCGTTAAGCAATCAGGCGCTCTTTACCGAGATTTGTCGCAAGAATTTAAAGATTCGGTATTAGGGCTTTGCTACTGAAAAATCTGTATTCAACCGTATGCCATTTCCTGATCGTCACCGTTTCTATGCAACCGCGCCCCTTCAGCAGAAATTATTGCTGACATTTTTACCTGTAGTGTTACTTCCCTTGACGATCGCCGGAGTTTGGGGAAGCATTGTCACGCATCAGCGAATAATGCAGCAGGCAGAACTGCGATTAAAAAATCAGTCCAAGCTAACTGCTATCATCACGCATAAAGAATTAGAACGCAAAACCTCTCTACTGAACGCAATCTCGATCGATCCAATGCTGTTGAAAGCGGCGAAGGAAGGTAACGAGCAGGCGCAGAAGGCAAACTTACCATCTTTGTCGATCGTTCAAGCAGAGACAAAATTTGCCCAAACCAAGCGGCTACGACCGGATGCGTTCCTTGAGGAGCATTTGCAAAATTTGTCGTCGATCGGAAACTTTGCCGAGCTTTTCTTCACCGACTCCAATGGGTTCAATATTACTTACACCAATGCGACCAGTGACTTTGTGCAGCGCGACGAACTGTGGTGGCAGCAAGGTAAGCAGTACCGTCAATGGATTGGTAGTCCTGAGTTTGATGAATCGACACAGAAAGTGACGATTCAGATTGTTCAAGCAATCAACGACCCTGAAACAAAGCAGTTTCTGGGTGTGATCAAGGCTGGATATAACGCCGCTTACTTAGATCATCTAATCGGTGAGCTACAAAATCTGCAATTGATCGACACAGAAGAAGTGCAAATTCTTTCACTCGATCAGAAACTCATTTCGATCGCAACGCTCACGCCGTCCGGGGTGAATAACAGGCAGACCCTCATGGAAGGAGATTCAGTTCTGCAAAAGGCAAGAGAGCGGCTGGAAACTCATCATTCTTCTGAGCAAAAGCGGGATGGTTCTCAGACTCGTTCTGAACCTTTAACGGAAGAATTTGGAATTGTGACCGAAGCGATCGTTGCAGCAGATCGCTGGTATGCGATCACCAAAATTCCGGGCACGAGTTGGGTCGCGATCGCATCGATCGATCTCGATCAAGCACGGGCTGGAAGTTATCAACTGATTACTATTTTTGCGCTCATCTTTCTTTCACTAGGGATTGCAGCAACGGGTGTGATTGTGCGGGTTTCACGCCGCTTGTCTGCACCCTTGAATCAACTGTCTCAAATGGCGCAGCAAGTCACGGAGCAGGCTGATTTTACCGTTCAGATTCCGGTTAGCGGTGAAGATCAAGAAACTCGTGTTTTAGCTGACTCTTTTAATCAACTGATCCAACGAGTGCAGCAACTATTAACCGAACAAATTGAAATTCAACATCAGTTAGAGCATTACAACCAGACGCTAGAAGAAAAAGTCGGAACCAGAACACAAGAACTCAATGAAAAAACCAAGCACTTGCAAGAAGCCTTAGAAGAACTGCAACGAACGCAAGCGCAAATGATTCAGAGCGCCAAAATGTCGAGCTTGGGACAATTGGTGGCGGGAATTGCTCACGAAATCAATAATCCAGTGAACTTTATTCACGGCAATCTCAGACATATGAGAAGTAACACGCAGAATTTACTGGATTTGATCGCGCTGTATGAAACGGAGTGTCAGACCGCAGCGATCGCTCACAAGATCGAAGACATGGATTTAGAGTTTTTGCGCGACGACATTCCAAAGCTACTCAACTCAATGACGCTTGGAACCGAACGCATTCGCGAAATCGTCAAATCGCTGCGAACGTTCTCGCGGTTAGATGAAGCTGAAGTTAAAGCGATCGATCTACACGAAAGCCTCGACAGTACGCTAATGATTTTGCAAAATCGCTTTAGAGCAAAGCCTGATCGCTCTAAGATCCAAGTCATTAAAACTTATGCTGAATTGCCGGAAGTTGACTGCTGTGCTGGAGAACTCAATCAGGTGTTGATGAATATTTTGACAAATGCGATCGACGCGATCGAAGAACGGTTGATCACACACCCTGCACATCAGCCTCATATCAAGATTTCGACTAAACAACCGGATCGCGATCGCGTTGAGATTGCGATCGCTGACAATGGCGTGGGGATTCCCGAATCGATTCAACCACGAATTTTTGATCCGTTCTTCACCACAAAAGAAGTCGGTAAAGGCACGGGCATGGGGCTGTCGATCAGCTATCAGATCATTACTGAGAAACATGGCGGCGAGTTAGAATGCGTTTCCGCACCAGGACAAGGGACGCTATTTCTGATTCGGATTCCGGTTCATCAGCAGATTTTAGAACCCGCACAAGTGACAAAATTCTCCTAAAACGATCGATTGACACAATTACCCACAAGTGATGATAATGGGAGTTTGTTGAAAACTTTAGACTCCTGAAATCCCTTGGCTAACGTAGTTGTAATAGGTGCCCAGTGGGGCGATGAAGGTAAAGGCAAAATTACCGATCTGTTGAGCAAGTCGGCGGATGTCGTTGTCCGCTATCAAGGCGGTGTTAATGCTGGGCATACGGTCGTTGTCAAGGATCAGACCTTCAAGCTTCACTTAATTCCGTCTGGAATTCTGTATCCGGATACCGAGTGTATTATCGGTTGTGGAACCGTGATTGATCCGAAAGTTTTGATCGAAGAACTCGATCAGCTCGAAGCGCTCGGCATTACGACGAAGAATTTGCTGATTTCTGAAACAGCACATGTGACGATGCCGTATCACCGTTTGATCGATAAAGCCGCAGAAGAGCAGCGCGGCAATCACAAAATTGGTACGACTGGGCGTGGAATTGGTCCAACCTACGCTGATAAATCTGAACGGACAGGCGTTCGGGTGATCGACTTGATGAATCCGGAAGGATTCCGGGAGCAGTTGGAATGGACGATCGCCCAAAAGAACGTCATTCTCGAAAAGCTCTACAATCTGCCCCCGTTGAACGCGGATGAAGTTTTTGCCGAGTACATGGGCTATGCGGAACGGTTGCGCCCTCATGTGGTCGATAGTTCGCTGAAAATCTACGATGCAATTCGCCGCAAGCGAAATGTGCTATTTGAAGGCGCACAAGGGACGCTACTAGACCTCGATCACGGAACTTACCCGTATGTGACCTCCTCGAATCCGGTATCGGGTGGGGCATGTGTTGGAACGGGGATTGGCCCAACCGAGATCGATCGCGTGATCGGAGTGGCGAAAGCCTATACGACTCGCGTGGGTGAAGGTCCTTTCCCGACGGAATTGCATGAAGAAATGGGCGCGTTGCTGTGCGATCGTGGGGCTGAGTTTGGCACAACGACCGGACGACAACGGCGCTGCGGCTGGTTTGATGCAGTGATTGGACGGTACGCCGTTCGCATCAATGGTCTAGATTGTCTGGCGATTACGAAGCTGGATGTTTTAGACGCAATGGACGAAATCAAAGTATGTGTTGCCTACGAAATCGATGGGCAGCGCTGCGAAGATTTTCCCAGTAATTCGCGCTTGTTTGCTCAATGCAAGCCGATTTACGAAACGCTCCCCGGATGGAAGCGATCGACCGAAGACTGCCGATCGCTCGACGACTTGCCACAAGAAGCGCTTGATTATCTCAAGTTTTTGGCAGAATTAATGGACGTGCCGATCGCGATCGTTTCTCTGGGAGCCAAACGCGATCAAACCATTATTGTCGAGGATCCCATTCATGGACCCAAACGGGCACTGTTGTACACCAACGGAACGCCCCAACCCGCTAATGTTTAGTTACTTTTAGGTTTAAATTATGCCGTTCTCGATCGAAGCTCAAAAACGTCCTGAAGGAAGCAAGCCGAAAGCGCTGCGTCGCGATGGCAAAATCCCTGCAACCTTGTACGGTCACAATGGAACCGAGTCCATTCAGCTCGTCGTCGATGCGAAAGCTGCGGGCTTTTTAGTCCGGGATGCTGCACCGAATAAGTCTGTGGTTGAAGTGAGCATTCCAGAATTGTCATGGAATGGTAAGGCTGTGATGCGCGAAGTTCAAACCCATCCCTGGAAAGCGTCGCTGTATCACATCAGCTTCTTTGCTCAAGGTTAGTCGTTGCGGTTTGCCGACAAATTCGATGTATAAAAGCTAGGGAGAGATCCCTGGCTTTTTTAGTGAATGGAATTATGACGACTACGACTCTTCCGCTGATCGTTGAAGCATTGCTTGATCCTGCCATCTATGACCATCCAGTGAAAGATACGATCGAGCTTGTGCAGACCCACGTTTCCTACGTCTTTCTCACCGGAGACTATGTTTATAAGCTGAAAAAGCCTGTGAATTTTGGCTTCTTGGACTACTCCACGCTGGAAAAACGCAAACATTTCTGTGATGAAGAATTGCGGTTAAATCAGCGCGGCGCGGCAGAATTGTATCTGGGTGTGTTGCCCGTGACGCAGGCGGGTGAGAAGTTCGTTTTGGGCGGAGACGGTGAGGTTGTTGATTATGTTGTGAAGATGCAACAGTTTCCGCAAGAGGCTTTGCTGAGCGAGATGTACGATCGCGGCGAACTCACAGAACAGCATTTGATCGATTTAGCAAAAGTTCTAGCAGCTTTTCACCAGTCTGCACCGACGAATGATTACATTCTGAGCTTTGGGGAGGTGTCGCAGATTCGACAAGCGATCGATGAGAACTATGAGCAAACAGTTGGATACATTGGCATTGCTCAGACTCAAGAACAGTTCGATCAAACGAAAGCTTACACCGATCAGCTATTTGCTGAGAATGAAGCTTTGTTTCAGAGCCGAGTTGAACATCGATTCATTCGTGAATGTCACGGTGATGTTCACTTGAGAAATATCTGCTTTTGGAACAGCAAGATTTTACTGTTCGACTGCATTGAATTTAATGAGCCCTTCCGCTTTGTCGATACGATGTTCGACATTGCTTACATCATTATGGATTTCGATGCTCGAAATCGCCCTGATCTGAGCAATCTATTTTTGAATGCGTATCTTGAGCAATCTGGCGATTGGGAAGGCTTGCAAGTTTTGCCGCTTTACAACAGCCGTCAGTCTTATGTGCGGGCAAAGGTGACATCGTTTTTGCTGAGCGATTCGAGTGTTCCAGAATCCGTCAAGGCAGAGGCGAAAGAAACTGCAAGCCGTTACTATCGCTTGTCCTGGGAATATACCAAACCCAAACAAGGCAAGCTTATTTTGATGTCGGGACTGTCCGGATCAGGTAAAAGCACGATCGCATCAAATCTTGCGCGAGAATCAGGAGCCATTCAGATTCGCTCTGATGCCGTTCGTAAACATTTAGGTGGCATTGGGTTAGACGAAAAAGGCGACGATTCGCTTTACAGTGCTGAGATGACGCAGAAAACTTACGATCGTCTCCGCGATCTAGGCATTACTTTGGCATCTCAAGGGTACACTGTGATTCTGGATGCGAAATACGATCGTCAATCCTTACGTGCTCCGGTAATTGAGCAGGCACAAGCACAGGGAATTGCGATCGAGATTCTTTACTGTGAAGCTTCGGAGGAAGTGTTGCGCGATCGAATTGCTCAGCGACAAGGTGACATTTCTGATGCAGATTTAGAAGTCTTAGCGCGACAAACGTTTGAGGCATTTAATGAAGCTGAACAACCTTTAGTTAAAGCTGTAAGCTAGAGCAAATAAAATAGGGGCGAATAGTTCTCTGCCCCTATGCTTGCATTAATCTTGGGTTGCTATCGAACGATCGAAGTGTTCTTCTGAGTCAATCGTGCAATTCCAATGAACACCGCACCAATCACACAGAAACCGATAAACAGCATTGCAGCATTCAAAAATACTTGCGGGTAGCCGAGCTTATCAACTTCTAAAAATGGATAGGGATACCATTTGAAAATTGCACCCCGACTCAGTGCAACGACCAAATAAGCCAATGGATAAATCAACCAAGGGGGTAGATTACGCCAATGTAACGCTGATTTCGGGACAAACAACAGCCAAAACACGACATACACGATCGGCGAAACATCATGCAGCAGCCGATCTGCAACAAGCTGCCAGCCTTGCGGATTCCAAATGTGCCTGAGTAACAGCGAATAAGCAATACCAACAATAGTGATATAAACTGCGATCGCGCTTCTAACATTCGGATACGAGAAAAATCGTCCCCACTGTGTTCTAGGCTGCACTAAAGGAACTGTGAACGCTAGAGCAACTAAGATATTGGTCAGAATGGTGAAATAACCAAAGTATCTAGCAATTCCAACCCATAGTCCTAATCCTCGGTCGATCGCGAGGTTAGCAGTTAGATAAAGCTGGAGAATCAAGGCAAACCAGAGCAGAACTGCGCCAATTGTTTCGTAAATTCGCTGTGTGGAAGTCGATCGAGGTTGGATCAAGCGATTGTCAGTTTTCATGGAAGTTAGAGACTGTTAAATACAGTTCTGCCATGATCAACACCCGCCGCTCGACAAGTGACAGAGCGAACTCTCTGAGTGTTTAGAGTAAACTGGCATTCTCCAGTCGTTGAAAACTTCGTCCCTGTTCTGGTGGATTCAAATGCATTCAGGCTCACTCTCATTAGGGTTCCATTATTGCTGTAAATTGACCCGTAGTAAATCGTCGAAAATGGTCGTATATTCTCGCCCCGCGCAGAGACTTGCACCGTTGCATTGTTACCATTTACTTTGACTTCTGCGATTCCACTGCCCTGATACCGAGCATTGTCAATTCTGCCAATGCCTTCATAAGTAGAGGCTCCTGAAGTTGATGCGGGTTTGATGTAGGCGTTGCTAATCCAGCCCTCGACGCGCCCGGTAACTACATATGACCATGCCCCATCTTGCTTGATGCGGTTGCCCTGAACTCCCTTGTTCCAGACTGTGATAACAGAATAGTTCGTTCCAGGCCCTGAGCGGATGTTGACATTGTTACCTGTCACTTCAACGGTTTCCGATCGTGCTGGAGAAACAGCAGTAATTATTGCGATCGCTGAAGTGCAAAGCGCAATTGACCAATTTTTAGCGTTCATTGTGGTTCTGAGTTTCGAGATTTGAGAATGACTATGATTTATCGACGTGAATCAGGACAGACGAACTCTTGTTGAACTGCGGTGAGCGTCAGTGCTTGGTTCTGATTGCTACGATCGAGACTACGCTGAATTTGCAGTGTGGTATCGGTTAACTGAGTAATTCTTGCGGTGTAAGCTTGCCGCCCATCCTCCGTTACCCGCAGAATATCAGGTGATCCCTTGTTGATTCTCCAAGTTGCAATCCGATAAGGCTCACCACAGGAGGTTTGTAGCAGAGTCCCATTCGGCAAAAAGACATAGATACTGCCTGGTGCAGGGGATGAAGGCGCTTTTGTCACGCGCCACACTCGGCTAAACAGCAGAGATAAGTTTCTTCCAGGTTTAGTTGGAACCGAGGCGGGAGCAACTTGAGATGGCGCTGCTTGAGCGATCGGAGATTTAGGTGGCTCTGGATTGTTAGCAGTCGAAGATTGGGAACAGGCAGAGAGTCCAACCAGTAGAAAACCGAGACTTGGTAGTAAGAAAAATTTGAGCATACGTTTCTGAGCGTTAACAGCTTCAGTGTTCACAACTGAATAAGAGAGCGATATTGATACGAAATTGATTTGTGGATGCGACAGATTCTCGCCCCCTAAATCACCTACGAGTGGCAGGGCTGCTTCATTCTCGCGAGAGTCTTTCGTGCCCTCACCCCAACCCTCTCCCTAGGGAGAGGGAGCAAGAGTCTGGTTCCCCTTCTCCCCAAGGAGAAGAGGTTAGGGGATGAGGGGTAACACGCCCCCAACGCAGACGAGAGAATAATTTGAGAAGAATGAATCAACCCTGCCCCACTCGTGGGGGACTTTGAAGGTTAAGAAACTGCTTCAATTTGGGGAATTGCTGTTTTCAAAGTCCCCCAGAATGGGGGATTTAGGGGGCAAGAAGCTGATGAAAACGAAGCAAGAAATTTCGTCGAACTCACGTATCTTTAACTCAATATGAGCTGTGCCTTTTGACACTTTCTGAAATACTATCGAGTGACTGCTGAAAGTTGCTCCAGAACAAGAGCGGAGCATTGCTACCCCGCCACACTGATCATTTTCAGAAACCTCATGCGTAACTTGCACTACACGGTTTCACGCATCCGTTCAGGTTCGCTGACTTCTGACTCACCAAACACAGCAACATAGACAAGTCCTGCAATGATCGCTCCTAAAATCGGCGCAACCCAGAATAACCACACCTGTCCGAGCAGTTCACCTCCCACAAACACAGCCGGCCCTAAACTACGAGCAGGATTGACCGAAGTATTCGTAATTGGAATGCTGATTAGGTGAATCAAGGTGAGCGCAAAGCCGATCGGAAGTGGCGCAAATGAGCCAGCAGCGCGTCGATCGGTCGAACCTAAAATAATCAACAAGAAAAAGAACGTCAAAATCACTTCAGCAATAAAGCAAGCACCCAGCGAGTAACCACCCGGAGAATGTGCCCCGAATCCATTCGTTGCTAAAGGGTTTGATCCCGCTAAGCTGAATCCTTCCTTACCCGACGCAATCAAATAAAGCACGCCTGCGGCAACAATTCCGCCGAGTACCTGCGCCACAATGTAGCCGAGTAGATCTGTGCCGCCTCGAAAGCGCTTTGCTACGAATAAGCCAAACGATACGGCTGGATTGAAGTGCCCACCAGAAATGCCGCCGACAGCAAACGCCATTGTTAGCACAGTAAGACCGAACGCAAGCGATACACCCACCAAACCAATTCCAAGCGGGAAAGAGGTGTTTTCGCCAATTTTTGTTGTATCTGCGGTGTAGGCTGCTGCTAATACAGCACTACCACAACCACCAAATACTAGCCAGAATGTGCCGAGGAACTCGGCAATACAACGTTTTACGAGAGGCATTTTGAACGCTCCTTGGATCAAGTAATCGTTGATGCTACAGATTGCAGCACTAGACAGCTATAAAGCTTGACACTGTAGAATTTGACAACAGAGTTTAACAACGCTCCAAGACCAAACAGGGAACGCGAAATTCGATGACTGTAGAATTTTATGTCTGTAATTTTCTGGGCTCTCTAGGTTGCATCCATCTATCAAAAGGTAGAGGAATACGCAAATCATCGCTCGATCGCTAGAACTTAATGTTTAGTTAATCTATAGATGGTTAGATTTTAATGCTAGGAAATGACTCATTCAAAGCTAATCCAATGAAAATAGCTCTTCTGCTGCTGAGGGGTGGATTGCGATCGCTCGATTGATCTCGCTCTTGGTAATGCCCTTTTTCATTGCTAATGCAAAGCCCTGAACAATCTCTGTGGCATCTGCACCGACAAAATGAATACCAACCACGCGATCGTCATAAGTCACAAATTTAACAATGCTTTTAGATTTCTGCTTGCTCAATGTGTCGAATAGTGGGGTAAATTCAGTTTGATAACATTGAACACCATCTCCAAATTGCTCCTTAGCTTCAAGTTCGGTCAGTCCAACCATTGCAGCTTCAGGACGGGCACAGACCGCAGCAGGAATTAGCGAATCAATCTCGGTTGGCTGATTGTTAAACACAGTTTCTGCAAACGCTTTTCCTTCAGCCCGCGCTACCGGAGTGAGCTGAATGCGATTGGTGCAATCGCCTACTGCATAGATGTTTGGTAGATTGGTGCGACTGAATTTGTCTACTGCGATAGCTTTCCCGTCGCGCTCGATACCGACAGTTTCTAAGCCAAGATCATCCAAATTCGGAGTGCGACCGATCGCACATAACACTGTATCAACTGCGAGAATGTCTGTGTGATCACCCTTGAGATGTACCTGAATTTCATTACCAATATGCTCAATCTTGTCTGCGGTTGTGTTGCAGTAGCTTTGAATGCCACGATCGATCAATCCTGCTCTGACCGTGCTGCTAATTAATTCATCAAATCCATTGAGAATGCAGTGTTCTCTATTCATTAAAGTGACTTCGACTCCAAAGTTCCGCAAAACACTGGCAAACTCAACTCCAATGTAGCCACCCCCAATAATTGCAATCCGTTTCGGTAGCTGTTCAAGCTGGAACATCTGATCAGAAGTCATGGTATGTTCGATGCCTGGAATCTTTAGCCGATTTGGTTTTCCACCGACTGCAATTAGGATTTTATCTGCTGTAAATTTTTGGTCGTTCACTGCGATCGTGTGAGCATCAATCAAAGTTGCTCTACCGGGGATGATGTCAATTCCACGTTGTTTAAGTGCGGATTGATGAACGTGGCGTAGGCGATCGAGTTCACGATCGCGCTGTTGTTTGAAGCGTTGCCAGCTAAATTTAGGAGTTCCGATTTCCCAACCGTATCCGGTTGCGGCTTCTGCCATTGCAGCAAAGTCAGCCGCATACACCATCAATTTCTTGGGAATACAGCCGAGATTGACACAGGTTCCGCCTAAGTTAGCAGATTCTGCGATCGCGACTTTTGCACCATAGGTTGCGGCTTTTTTAGCAGCAGCGAGTCCACCGGGACCTGCTCCAATTACAAACAAGTCGTAAGTCATGATCACAGCTTTAATTTTGATCAAAGCGTAAGTTGAGCGATCGCTGATTTTCGACTACCCAAAGAAAGGTTTAAACAGAGTGAAGGGGAACCGCAGATAGAGGTGACAAAACGTTAAGCTGCTTAGAGTTTAAATGCAATCCTTTGAAGCGAAAATCATGACTGAGAAATTAAAAAAGGGCGACTATGTAGAGTGGAATACTTCTGGCAAAAAAACTGAAGGTGAAATCAAAGAAATTATCACTGAGCCGACTGATTTTAAGAATCATCATTTTGAAGCATCAAAAGAAAATCCTGAGTACCGTGTGGAAAGTTCAAAGAGTGGAAAAGATGCCATTCATAAAGGTGAGCAACTGAAGAAAACCAAGGAGAAAAAATAATGGCGCAACATACTGCCACGCAAAATCAAGAGACTCTCAAAGAGTTTCAAGAAGCGGTCAATATGTCGGCTAAAGAATTAGAAGCTTGGTTAAAAACAGAAGAATCTCTTTCGGTTGGAATGAAAAGCAGCGAAGATGCTGAATCCACTGGGCATCAATCGGGCAGACATACGATCGAACTTTTACATAAGAAAAAATCGGACTACGATGAGGCTGACTTTAACCATATGCGGCGGGTGGTTAGCTATGTTCATCGACATTTAGCAGAAAAACCAAAAGGCGATATTGAACATACGCGCTGGCGCTATTCGCTAAAGAACTGGGGACATGAGCCGCTAAAAGATTAATCATTCGAGCGATCGTAATATGCGATCGCTCATTTAAAAATCTAGGTATACGAGTATGATTCCTGAATTGGGTTTAGTCTGTATTTCTGCATCAAAAACGGTGCGATTTAAGACGATTACAAGAAAGCGATTACTGCAATTTGATTTAGTCGAGCAAGAGCGATTATTGCGCGAATTATATGCTGAGAATTTGCGGCGACTGGGGATTGCGATCGAGTTTTGTGCAGATAATAAAATCGGGCTTTATCGACTCGGTTCAGGAATGTTTCCGTTTGCCGATGATCCCTTGGGAGCCGCAGTTCTAGAAGAGTTTGCAGAAGCAATGGGGCTGGTTGGAGAGCAAGCAACTCAGCTTAAAGTTCGACTGGTGCTGCATCCAGATCAGTTTGTGGTGTTGAGTTCCGATCGTCGAGAAGTGATCGAAAATAGCATCAAAATTCTCGCGATGCACGCCCGGATTTTTGACTTATTAGGATTGCCGCAATCTCCGTGGGCATTAATGAACATTCATGGTGGCAAGGGCGATCGAGCCGAACGATTAGTTGAAACGATTCGCAGTTTGCCGGATAACATTCGTCTACGGCTCACACTCGAAAATGATGAATACACTTATGGATCAGAGCAAATTTTAGCGGTCTGTCAAGCGGCAGGAGTTCCGCATTTGTTTGATGCTCATCATCATGTGATTCACGAAAAAGCCGAGAGCTACGAAGATGAAAGCGTGATTCGGGCATTTGAGGCGGCGAGATCGACCTGGGAGAATCCAGATTGGCAGATGGTTCACATTTCTAATGGCGCGGAAAGTTTCCTAGATCAAAAGCATAGTGATTACATTACGGTGATGCCAAGCTGTTATCGTCAAGCTCCTTGGATTGAGATTGAAGCGAAGCAAAAGGAATTTGCGATTAAAAAGCTTCAGGATGAATGGTTGTATTCGGATTTGAATGTGCTGCCGCCTGTAATTACTGAGACAGAGGAGCCAAAAGCGGAGGAAATTCAAATTGAGGCAATCACGCCATCGACACAGGATGAAGAACCTTCTGATCTAATGGAGCAACCTGTTTCAGTTTAGTGAAAAGCTGAGTCTTTGGGATTAATTATGACTTTTACACTCGATCCTGCCGTTAGTACTCCGAATCAAGACGCTGCAATTCAAGCCTTCGATCGCTTCGTTTCGCAGATCTCTCACTCCTCTAGAATCGTTGCTATTCATGATTCAGATGCCGACGGGGTAACGGCTGGAGTTGTCTGGCAACGCGCATTTGAACGAGCAGGATTTGCCTCAGTGCATCGCGTTATTCCCGATCGAGAGCGGAATGCTTGGACACCGAACAATCGCGCGATTGTTCAATCTGCGAATCCGGCTTATCTATTTGTGATGGATTTGGGCAGTCGTTCTGAGCCTGTGATTTCTGGAATTCCGACTTGTTTTATTGATCATCACCATCCCGAAGGTGTCCCCGACGGAGATACATTAATTACCGCTTACACCTGGGAACCGATTCCGAATACTTCACTGATCATCTGGGAACTGTGTCAAACGATCGCAGATATTTCCGACCTTGACTGGATTGCGGCGATCGGAACGCTGAGCGATTTAGGTGATCGCGCTCCGTTTGAACTATTGACGATCGCAAAACGAAAGTACACCGCAAAGTACCTGAAAGAAGCAACAGCGCTGATCAATGCGTCTCGACGAGCTTCTCACTATGAGCCAGAGGTTGCAGCACGAGCATTATTAAATCATTCCAGTCCGAAAGCATTAGTCAATTCAGAAAGTGCGGATGTGCAACACCTGCGATCGGCGCGAGAAGAAGTCAAATTAGCACTCGACGAAGCCCGGAAAACGGCTCCAATATTCTCTGGCAATGTAGCTCTGATTCGGATGAACTCACCGTGTCAGATTCATCCGTTGATTGCTCAAAGCTGGCGCGGTCGTTTATCGAAAATGATTGTGATTGCAGCAAACGAAGGCTACATGCCAGGACGGGTGAACTTTGCAGCACGATCGAACAGCGTCAATGTCCTCGAATTTCTGCGGAGTCAAAACCTTTCGGTCGGCGAAGGCAGTTACGCACATGGGCATGATCAGGCATCTGGAGGCAGCTTAAGCATCGAACTTTGGAATGAGCTACTAGAGAAGCTAGGCTTCCCAGAGACAGTGTTCGCAAAAGCGTAAAACTACTTCTTAAGACTGAACGATTTATCTCTGAGGTAGATGCAACTTTAGGTTTCGATAAACGAGCATAGAAATGAAAATCGCGTCCTCACTAAAGATAAATGCACGGTAGTTTAGTTGCGCCTCTGCCCACCCGATTGATGCCGGAGACGATCGAATCCATTGTTAAAAGCAATCCCTACTATAAAGCTGAACAAACGTTCAGTGAGCTAATCGAAGCTGAGAACTTAGATCAGCGCCTCAGTGAACTTGCCAATCAGATTCGCTACTTTGAAACTGCACTAACTTTTGCGCTCAAGGAAGCTTACGACCAAGCGCAGGGTTCTGATGCCGCACATCTTTTCTTGCAGCGTGTTCTGTATCGAATCAATCGCTTGAACCTATTTTGGTACGATGATTTGACTCATTACACGAATGAGCGATCGCACTATCTTCAAAAGGTTCGCAACGAAATCGAAGCCGCTTGGCAAGCTTGGGAACTGAAGCAGATTGATACTGAAGGTTATCATTCGGTAGATCTTAAACAGGCATTGCTTGATCGTTATCAAGCCGATCTCGACCCGGAGTTATCCGCCGATGCGATCTACCTGCGTAAAGAAATGCCGTTTGAAGGCTATCGGTATCTTTTAGCTATCACTTCGTTTGATGGATTAGTTGAAGCAAGCCGTTTATCGCGAATTCTTGGTGGTGCTGCAAATGAAGTGCAAGCAACCTTAACGAAAGTCTTGTTAGAAGAATATGGCAATGGTCGCCTATCACGGAAGCATTCGACTTTCTTCGCCAAAATGATGACTGAATTGAGTCTTAGCACTCAGCCAGAAGCCTATTTTGATTTGGTTCCCTGGGAAGCTTTGGCAACGACAAATCATAACTTCCTGCTAACTGAATGTAAGCGTCATTTTCTGCGCTACAACGGCGGACTCGCTTACTT
Source organism: Cyanobacteria bacterium FACHB-63 (assembly GCA_014695255.1). Lineage (GTDB taxonomy): Bacteria > Cyanobacteriota > Cyanobacteriia > Leptolyngbyales > Leptolyngbyaceae > Leptolyngbya. Next base: position 239,055 of record JACJNX010000016.1, on the reverse strand, counting down.
TGAAGTTGCAGGTCCTTCAGCCTATCGCAACTATCTAGCTGCGGCACAGCGGCTCCAACTTTCTGAAGGTGCAATGGGTTATTGGGATTTACACATCAAAGAGGACGAACGGCACGGACGTTGGATGATCGAAAACGTGACGTTGCCTTTGGTGGATATGTATCCGCAGCAAGCTTGGCAGCTTTTGCTGGGATATGACCAAGAGAAACTCATGGGCGATCGTGCCGGTGCAGCGATCGTGGCAATGATTCGCCACGGTGTAGAAACTGAGTCACTGCCAACAATCGTGCTGGATTAGGCATCAAACTTGAGGTAAGGATGGGCGGTTTGTCCGCCCTTATTTGTTGTGATTTGTGCTGTTGTGATTTGTATTGATGAGGGTATTACCTTGACTGGGACATTATTAAAACCGATTCCGCAAACGACTGAAACTGAAGTATTTTTCTGCCCTGAAGAATCACATTTCTATTCGCATTGTTTGGAGCGATTAGTGTTTTCGCAGTGCGACGATTCACGATTGATTGTTGAATTTGGTTCTGGAGATGGTAGCCCGGTGATTAATTCACTGGTGCGATCGCGCTGTAACGATGTGATTCATGGGTTTGAACTGAATCCCTCCGCTTATGGTGTGGCAAAATCGAGAGTCGAGCAGTGTAATTTGCACGATCGATATGTGTTGCACAACAAGTCATTCTTTGAGGCTGCACCGACCGATGCAGCCTGTTTGATCGCCAATCCGCCTTACATTCCCGCGCCGGACAATCAAATTCGGATGCCGCTCCTGCATGGTGGTGTAGATGGAGCCACGTTAACGAATCAATTGCTGACTCTGGACTATCCGAACGTGATGGTCTTGATCTCAAGCTACTCGAATCCATTGGGCACTCTTGAATGTGCAGCCGAACAAGGATACACAGTTGCAGATTTTATGGTGACGCCGTTGCAGTTTGGTTGCTATAGCTCTGAACCGAAGGTGAGAAACTGGATTGAAAAGCTACGGCAAAACGGTCAGGCGTTCTATTCGGATAACATCTATTTTCTTGCGGGTGTTCTGTTCCAACATTCTAGTGTTGCATCTGTCGATATGTCAGATGAGCTAGTTCGCGTCATGACGGCTTTGTAAAACCTAATGTTGAGGGTGTGATTGATTTACACCCTTTTTCCATTGATATGTCTAAAGTTGATATCTTAATCCCAACCTACAATCGCGCTTCCGCACTAGCAGTTACATTGACCAGTCTAATTGCTCAGACCTTCCAAGACTTTAATGTAATCATCTCAGATCAGACTGAAGATCCCAGCGAGATTGCTTCCAACTTAGTTCAAACTCCAGTCCGGGTGCTACGATCGCACAATCACAAAGTTCAAATTCATCACCATCTACCCCGTCGCGGACTTGCAGAACAACGACAGTTTTTACTCGATCAAGCAACTGCGCCCTATGTTCTGTTTATTGATGATGATTTGATCTTAGAGCCATTTGTACTTGAACAATTTGTTACTGCAATAGAAGAAGAAAACTGTGGTTTTGTCGGCAGTGGATTGATTGGACTCAGTTTCATTCAAGATGTTCGACCGCACCAGCAAGCGATCGAGTTTTGGGATAGTCCAGTGCAGCCCGAAAAGCTCCAACCGGGAATGCCAGAATGGGAGCGCTGGAAGTTACACAATGCAGCAAACCTGTATCACATTCAGCGATCGCACAACATTACCCCAAACCAACCCCGTAAGTATAAGGTTGCCTGGATCGGTGGCTGTGTTATGTACCATACTCAAAAGCTTCGAGATGTCGGTGGATTCAATTTCTGGACAAAGCTACCTGAAAATCACTGTGGCGAAGATGTGTTCGTTCAGCAGCGAGTGATGGCGAAACATGGGGGCTGTGGTGTGCTGCCATCTGGAGCCTATCATCAAGAACTGCCAACAACGGTGGTCGATCGTAGCTTTAATGCTCCAGTTTTACTGTCGATCGAGGAGTCATTTGATACGATCGGGGCAACGAGTTGAGCTTAACGTATGATTCCTGAGTTTTTCGATCGTGCTTCAGTCGGTTCTGTTTGGCGTGTTCCGTATCAGCAAAGAGCAATTGAAGCGGAACAATGGGCGAAAGAATACGACATTCCGCCTGCAAGCGACGATCGAATTCGGGTTTGTTTGTTAGCGATCGATGTGCAAAATACGTTCTGTATTCCCGATTTTGAATTGTTTGTTGGGGGTCGATCGGGAACCGGAGCCGTTGAAGATAATGTGCGATTGTGTGAATTCGTTTACCGCAATTTAGGCAGCATTACTGAGATTGCTCCAACGATGGATACACATACAGCAATGCAGATCTTTCATCCGATCTTTTGGATCAATGAAGCTGGAGAACATCCCACTCCCGCAGCGACCTTGATTTCATTTGAAGATGTGCAGAAAGGCGTGTGGCGCGTTAATCCAGCAGTTGCGCCAAGCTTGAAAACCGATTACAACACTCTTAATAAACACGCACTCCACTACACGAAACAGCTAACCGACGAAGGCAAGTATCCGTTAACTGTTTGGCCTTATCACTCGATGTTGGGCGGAATTGGTCATGTGCTGGTGTCGGCAGTTGAGGAAGCTTTCTTCTTTCATTGCATTGCTCGTAAGAGTCAGACCAGCTTTGAAATCAAAGGTAGTCACCCGCTCACTGAAAACTATTCGGTGCTGAGTCCTGAAGTTCTAACCACAGTGGGCGGTGAACTACTGGCACAGAAGAACAGTCAATTGATTGATAAATTACTCAAGTTTGATGCGGTGATCATTGCAGGTCAGGCGAAGAGTCATTGTGTGGCTTGGACGATCGATGATCTGCTCACCGAAATTCAAGTTTATGACCCTAGCCTGACCCGGAAGGTTTACCTCCTCGAAGATTGCACCTCTGCGGTTGTGGTTCCGGGCGTAGTCGATTACACCGAGCAAGCCGATCGCGCTTACGATCGCTTTGCCGCCGCAGGAATGCACATTGTTAAATCAACGGATGCAATCTCCGATTGGTTTTAGCGTGAGGAACGGCGGCGGAGCCGGTCAATTGTGACTGCCACAATGATCACTAAACCTTTGACAACTAACTGCCAGAAGTAAGACATATTCAGCAGCGTCAAACCATTATTCAGTACCGCAATGATCAATGCGCCCAGCAAGGTTCCGGGCATGGTTCCAATCCCGCCCGTGAAGCTCGTGCCGCCGAGAATCACAGCCGCGATCGCATCCAATTCATAGCCATTGCCCAAGAGTCCAGTCGCACTATACAGGCGGCTCGAACTCATAATGCCTGCCAATCCTGCTAACAATCCACTCACACCATACACAAACAGGAGAATTCGACTGACTTTGATTCCGGTGAGGCGCGCTGCACGTTGGTTTCCTCCCACTGCATAAATCTGCACCCCTAGAACCGTTCGACGCAGCACAAACCAGCTCGCTAGAACAGTCAACAGTGCAATCACAACTAACCAGGGAAAGGGGCCGAGATAGTTATTGCCAACCCAAGCAAAGTTTAGATTGCGGTTCAAGACGGTTGTGCCGTTTGCAACGAGGTAAGCGGCTCCTCGCAGTGCAGTTAAGCCACCCAGGGTCACAATGAATGGAGGTAAGTCGAGAAAAGCAATCAGCGCACCATTGATCAATCCGATCGCTAATCCGGTTAACAAGGCGGCTGGAATCGCAAACCAACCCAATGCACTCGAAAGCGAGACCAGCACACCGACAACCGCAGACACCCCCAAAATTGATCCAACCGAAAGGTCAATCCCTCCAGTCAGAATCACAAAGGTCATTCCCGTTGCTAGCACAATGTTGATGGATGCTTGCCGGAGGATGTTCACAGCGTTTCCCGCCGTGGGAAAGTTGGGAGTCAGCACCGAAAACAGAATGCAAATCAGAATTAGAATTGGCAGAATTCCAGCCACCTGAAGCCAGTTGTTTGCAGGTTTGCGCTGAACAGGGGGGCGATTGCTCGGTTCTTTTAACGGACGTAGTTCTGTTTGACTCATAGTGCGGCGACCTCCGATGCGCCAGTAGCATAAGCCATGATGTTCTCTTGGGTAATTTGCTGTTGTGAACCGTCAATCTCACCGACGATTCTTCCTTGACGCATCACTAACACTCGATCGCTGAGTCCGATCACCTCCGGCAGTTCGCTCGATACCATCAGCACCGCAACGCCTGTTTCCGCCAAATCACTAATGATGCGGTAAATCTCGCTTTTCGCGCCGATATCTACGCCGCGTGTGGGTTCATCGAGCAGGAGCACTCGCGGCTTAATCGCGAGCCAGCGAGCCAAGAGTAGTTTTTGCTGGTTTCCTCCCGACAGATCCATTGCGCGAATTTCCAGGTTTGCCAGTCGAATGTTGAAGTTTTCGACCGCATCATTGGCAATCTTGCCGAGCGTCCCCCAGTTAATCACTCCTACTTTGGCATCCTTTCTCAGCATATTGAGGATGATGTTTTTGCCAGAACTCATTTCGAGAAATAAGCCCTGATCTTTGCGGTCTTCGGGGACATAGCCAATTCCAGCCGCGATCGCATCCTTAGGCGATCGAATATTGAGCTTCTGACCATTTAGAAAAATCTCACCGCTCGTTTTTGGATCGGCTCCAAAAATCAGCCGCGAAAGTTCCGTTCGTCCGGCTCCGACCAGTCCCGCTAAGCCCACAATTTCACCCGCTCTCAAGACTAAATCAGTCGGTTGCACCTTGCGCCCGTCGCTGATTTGCCGGACTTCGAGAACAACATTGCCGCGATTTGAGCGGCGTTCATGTTGATAAAAGCCCTGCATCGATCGACCCACCATCATTTGCACCAACCGCTCCGGGGAGATCTCAGCCCGATCGAGTGTTCCAATATACTGACCATCCCGTAATACACTCACCCGATCTGCCAGCGCATACACTTCTTCCATGCGGTGACTGATGTAGACGATCGCAATTCCATCACGTCTCAGCCGGTGAATCACTTCAAACAGACGTTCTGTTTCTCGATCGGACAGTGCCGCAGTCGGCTCATCCATCACCAAAATGCGGCTATTGTCTTTGAGGGCGCGGGCGATTTCGACTTGCTGCTGTTCTGCGATCGACAAGCTTGAGACCACATCACCGGGTGAAAAACTGGCACCCAAGGCTTGCAGGACTTTGACCGCTTCCCGCTGCATGGCTTCGCGATCCAACAGTTGCCCGCGATTGATCTCGCTGCCCATAAAGATATTTTCAGCAACCGTCAGATTCGGAGCCACATTCAATTCTTGATAAATCAAATTAATGCCTGCTCGTCTGGCGATGCCTGGATCAGTGACGTTGAGTCGCTGACCATTCACCCAAATCTCACCCTCATCGGCAATGTAAGCACCCGCCAAAATTTTCATCAGGGTGCTTTTTCCGGCACCGTTCTCACCCATCAGGGCATGAACTTCACCCGGATAAAGCGTGAGATTGACGTTTTGCAGTGCAGGAACGCCACTAAACCGTTTCGTAATCCCCTTCATTTCGAGGACTGGAGCCGCGATCGACGGATTGTGCGACACGGATTGTTGATTCATTGTCATTACTGCCACCCCTTGTATTGGCTCACGTTGTCTCGCGTAATCAACTTCACAGGGATTTGAATATTGGGATTGGCGGGTCTTTGACCATTGAGGATGTCATTGCCGACTTGCACTGCTTTCTGAGTCATGCCCAATGGATTTTGGGCAGCAGTCGCGACAAACAAGCTGCTGTTGTCTTCGATCGCCGCTTTCGCTTCCGGTGCGCCATCCACTCCGACAATAAAGAACTCGCTGCGTTTTGCTTGTCGTGCCGCAAGTTCTGCGCCTACCCCACACGGATCATTGATGGCAAAGACCGCATCGATTTTAGGAAACGAAACCAGTAAATCACTCATCACCCGCAATCCGCCATCCCGGCTACCTTCGGCGTTTTGATCTTTGGAAAGAACTTTAATTCCAGGATATTTTGCAAAGATCTTTTCACAACCTTCAACCCGATCGAATACAGATTGCACAGGTGGGCCGTTCACAATCACCACATTCCCTTTGCCTTTTAAGCGATCAGCAATGTACTGACAGCTTAGTTCTCCCGCTTGCAGATTGTTCGAGGTAATTGTTGCATCGACTCCACCGCCCGCCCCCGTATCCACAGCAATGACCACCGTTCCAGCTTGTTTTGCTTTTTCAACCGCAGGCGCAATTCCTTGACTATCCGCAGCATTAAGAATGATTAAACTGGTGTTGGCTGCAATAAAGTTTTCAATCTGGTTAAATTGTTGATTTAAGTCATACCCTGTCGAAACCACAGTTGTCCGAACTCCATCTCCGCCGATCTTTTGCGCTTCGGATTGTGCACCTCTGCCCATCAGCACAAAGAAAGGATTACTCAGATCACCAACGGTTACAGCCACCGATCGCAGCTTTGAGTTTGAGTTGTTCTGGCTAGTCTGCTGCGGCGATGAACACCCAACCAAAACACCACTGACCAGCCCCAAAGCGCCCACCGCACCCAAACCACGGCATAACGCTCTGTGAAATCTATCCACGTTTTTTCTCTCCCATAAGCAACTGAGTGAGAGTCAACCGAATCTAAACCTGCATACCCCATCGCGCAAATTTGGCACGATCGAGCCTGTCTCAACCTTCCAGAACTTCATGCCTGAATGATGCGAGGGATTGGAGCGGACGATATAAAAATCGCGCTGCTACAAAAAATCAGAATTAAATCAGTCTTGAAGTGAAGTCGTTTGAGAACAGCGTTTCAATAAAGCTAAAGAATTGCAATGGCGTTTGCAGAGATGGATTCAAATTGAATTCCTAGCCTTTATCGTGCGCTGAACTAGAAATCCGACACATCCACCTAACTGTGTACGGCTAAGGATAGATTAAAAGAATGAGTCAGCAAAAGTAGCCCTGGCTGCGAATTTGCAGCTTTATTGCGTTTGATTGCAGCCAGGGAGGTTCGTAAAATGTAACCTGAAATACTAAGCTTTCTTTACCCAAAGCGATCGTGGCATCAGACAATGAATGGTCTTCGCTCCCGGTTCAATTCGTCCGATTCGCGCATCCATCGCTAAACTTGCCAGCGCATAACTATCCAGCATCGATAGCTTTCTCAATCGTGCAATTCGCTCGATCATTTGCATCGAAGCAAGGTTTATTGCCGTTTGCACATCCGCATTGGTCGCCGTTGTGACATAACTATCGCGGGTGTCTTGGGTTGGATTCGGAGTGCGTTTCGGGCTGGCTTTCTTCGGCAACACACAGTAAGTGCCTTTCACCTGATTAACGATTTCAGCAACCTGGCAATCGCCGTAATCGTTCATGAACTGCTGTGCTTCTTTGCTCGATATGCGCTTCCACTCCGAGACAAACTTCACGGTTTGTTCGTTCAGCATATCAACTGCTTTATTGAGGTCGCGATCGTACCCCAAGGTGATCCAGTGCGTTGGCGTTTCAATGCGAGGAAACGAGAGCGGCGTTTTTTTCAGAACTTCGATCGTCATGTTCAACTCGCTGAACGCACTCTCGATCGCGGTTAGGTTCACTTCTCCATTTCCTTGTGCCGCATGAGAATCACCCGACCACAACAATGCACCCTCGACAAACACAGGCAAGTAGATGGTTGTTCCTTGCACCAATTCGCGACAGTCTAAATTCCCCCCATACGCGCCGGGTGGAACCGTGCTATATTGACCGCTTTCTGCTCTTGCAACCCCAAGAATTCCGGGAAACGGACGCACGGGAATCTCAATTCCAGGTAAAAACTCCGTCACACCCCGACCCAAATCGAGATAAAAATGCTTGACTTGCGCTTCAGTGAATTTGTCCGGGAACTGTCCTAATTTCAGATTGCCAGGAAGGTTCCAATTCGCGCCATAGCTGCGGGGAACAATCCGATTGATCCGCACCTTCAGCACATCCCCAGGCATCGCTCCTTCCACGAAAATTGGGCCGGTGACGGAGTGAGGGCCGCGACCCGGATAATCGACGCGGAGCTTGGTGATTTGTTCGATCGACGATCCGGGTAAAATCTGGTTCAGCGATGCCATCATCGTTTCCATCACGACGGTATCGCCAGATTTAATTCGAGCGCGGGGAGCTTCAGTATTATTAAACCAGCCCCACTGTACTGTTTCATTGTTTGCAGGTAACAGATACACGCCGCCTTGGTACTGACCAACGTAGCCTTGTCTGAGTGCGTTAATTTCAGGACGCTTAGAAGGTTTATTATCTTGGGCGTTTGCTTTAGAGAGCATGGATACAGCGGCAGCACTGGCAGCACTACCGATTAGAAAATCTCGACGTTTGGGCATTGGAATTAATGGGTCAGGTCGGAATTCATTATTTCCTACGGGTTCGTCATAAAATGTGACAGATGTTACTGTTTACAGGGTTGGCAGGTCGGGCAGAAATGCGCCGATCGTCCCGCCAACTTCACTCGCTCGATCGTCGTTTCACAGGTGCGACAGCGATCGCCATCTCGCCCATAGACCCAAGCAATCCCGCCGTAATCGCCATTCACCCCAGAGACATCGCGAAAATCACTAAAACTTGTCCCTCTTGCCGCAATGCTCTCTTTCAGCACTCGAATCACATTGGCTCGGAGTTTGGAGGCTTGGTCGATCGATAACTCACTGCATAATGTCTGAGGATGAATCCCGCTCAGAAACAACGCTTCATCCGCATAGATATTTCCAACTCCCGCAACCAACGCTTGATCGAGCAACGCATTTTTGATCGGACGCTTCCGGTTCTTTAGTTGTTCATAAAAATAGAGATCCGAAAAATCATCAGAAAACGGCTCATGTCCTAATCGCTGAAGTCCTGTAATGATTGTTTTCGGATCGCGATCGTCCTCGACGTGCCACATTTGACCAAACGTGCGTTGATCGACAAACCGAAGCTCTCGATCGTTCTCAAAAAAGAATCGCACTCTCGTATGTTTTTGCAATGGATCGGATTGTTTCACCCACAAAAGCTGTCCAGTCATTCGCAAATGCACACCGAGCCAGCCCACCGGAGCTAATTTCGCCAAAAGATACTTGCCGTAGCGCTGCCATTCTACGATCGATAAACCTTGCAACCCAGCGATAAATTGATCAGAGATCGGGTAAGCGATCGTGCGATCAAGTAACACTTCTCCACCGACGATCGGCTGATTCAGCGTCACTTGATTTAAACCTAATCGAACCGTTTCAACTTCAGGCAGTTCTGGCACAGCGAATCCACTCGTAAAACTCCATTGCAAAAAACTGAGCCAGCACCAACAGAAGAAAGGCACTGGCTCAACTTTGATTATCGCAGAAAAATCACTCTGCTTTCTTAGCTGCGGGTTTTGCAGCCGCTGCTGCCGCTTTCTTTGCGGGCGGCTCAACTTCTTCGAGTTCGCTCAGGGCGAAGTTATTGGTGTTGACACCGCCAGCTTGACCACTGTAGCCCGTGTAATTGACCTTATCAAAGCGCACAATCACTGGATATTTGATGCCGCTTTGGTCGATCGAGGCGACGGTACCAACATCGCGGTACCAGTAGGACTCTTTACGCAGAATGCGGACTTTTGAACCACGTTGAACCATGACTGTTCTCTTCCTTTTGTTTTGAAAATTAACGAACCCGGATCGATGCAAAAGACAGATGATGCCGCGTCAATTTTCCTCAATTTACTACGGGAGTTGAACCAGATCGCGATCGCCGTTACAGGTTGAAACATTCTGATACAAATTCAGCCCAAAGCCACGTCCAGAAACATCATCAGCACAAATCCAATCATCACGCCCAGAGTCGCTTGCTTCTCGATTCCTAAGCTGTGCGACTCCGGAATAATCTCATCGCTGATCACAAATAACATCGCCCCGGCTGCAAATGCCATTCCCCACGGCAGCACGATCGCCGCGATCGAAACGACCCCTGCCCCGATCAGACCTCCGATTGGCTCGACAAGTCCCGTTAACAGCGCCACACCAAATACCTTTCGTCTGCGGTAGCCCTGAGCCAGAAGCGCGATCGCCACGACCAATCCTTCAGGAAAATTCTGCAAGCCAATTCCTACGGTGAGCGCAATTCCATTTGCCACATCGCCCCCGCCAAATCCGACTCCCACCGCTAACCCTTCTGGGAAGTTATGCAGCGTAATCGCAATCACAAACAGCCACACTTGACGTAATCGGCTTGCAGTCGCTCCTTCTGCTCCTTTGATGAAGTGTTCGTGCGGAAAGTAGCGATTTGCTAACCAGAGGAACGCACCCCCAAGCAGAATGCCACAAACGACGATCGCGGCTGCGGTTAGTTTGTTCTGCGTCAACTTCTCCGCCGCTTCAATGCCCGGAATCACCAGAGAAAAAGAAGTTGCAGCTAACATCACGCCTGCCCCAAACCCCAAGAGTGCGCCCTGAGTTTGCGGAGTAATTTCCTTGATGAAAAAGATCGGGAGCGCTCCTGCTCCGGTGCCCAATCCCGCGACTAAACTTCCCGCCAACCCTAAAAGCGTGACGTTATCCGCCATAAGTGCGACCCCGCCAGCTTTTCGGCTTTCGAGTAGAAGACAGGAAGATTCGGAAGACTGCGGCTGGATCGGCTAAAGGAGAGAGCCAGAATAACCAAGCACCTTTGGCGGAAGAACGATCGTAGGACTGCAAGACCGCCGCATTTAATCCAATTCGCATCGCGACCAATGCTCCATTCAATCCCAGCGCAATCAATGCAGGTAATGTCGTATTTCCAGAAGAAACAATCCAAGCGCTCACAATTAACAACGGAATCGGCAATGCTTGCACCAGAATTAAAAATGCTAAATCTCCCCAAACTTGCGCGGGTGTTGCAGCATCTTTGAGATCGAGCGATCGACCCCATTCATTCCAAGTTTCTGCCATGCCTTCATACATTCGGACTTTGAGAACGTTCGCACCGTCGAGAAAGCCGACTTTTGCCCCTGTTGCCGCAATATTGCGAACGAGTGTGACATCATCGCAGAAGGAACCCCTGGCGCTAGTGTAGCCACCCACTTTTTCGAGGAGCGATCGGCGACAAAAGAAACACTGTCCGTTTGCCATGACTCGCTCTGGAGAACTGCCGATTTCACCCGCCGCCCCGAATCGATACACCAGCGTCATTAACAACGCAGGCTGAAGCCAAAACTCACCCGGATATTTGAGAATAAATCTCGGTGACAACGTGATCAGATCGTAGCCCTCAGTTGTCGCCGTTTCGAGCAAGCTACAGACCAAACTTGGATGCGGAATCGTATCGGCATCAATTCCCAAAATCCAATCGCTGTCCGGCGAACTCGCTAAAAATCCGTTATGCAGTGCCCAAGGACGACCGACCCAATCCGCAGGAAGCGGATCGTCGTTCATTAATCGAAATCGCGGATCAGTTTCTTGGGCGGCTTTAACCAAATCCGGCGTTTTATCAGTCGATCGACTATCAACGATCGTAATCTCTCGGACTTCGTAAGTTTGGCGCGTCAAACCTTCAAGACACGGTGCAATGCGATCGGCTTCATTCAACGTCGGCACAACGACGCTCACCGCACCGAAAAAAGACGGCTTCGGTAACTGAGGCTGAAGAGGGGAACGACGCACCGCACCTTTAAGCAACCGTGATAGCAAAATCGCCGCCGCCGGGATTTGAACCAGCAGCAACCCAAAGAAAAATACATCTTGAAACGCAAAAGCCTGGGAATCTATCAACCCCAGGCAAATCATTCCGGTGTGCAGCATAAAATTCGTCAACCCTTTAACCCCTTAGCGCCTTGAATGATTACAAAAAAAAGAGATGCTCGATCGAGCATCTCTTCTCAATCTCTATTTCTGAGAAAGTCCGACCGAAACGGTAGGCACATCTCGCGAGACTGTCCCAGAAAGCGAAGCTTCGAGTCCTTGAGCGGGTCTACTCATCCACCAAAGACCGATCGCCGGAACCACTCCCAGCACAATGCTCATGCAGGTCGGAATCAAATAGCGCGAATCCAATTCTGCCACCGTAATGATCGCCCCAAATGCAAAGTTAATCAGGTAAACCACTAGCGGCACAGTCAATTGAGCGCGAGTTAAGTTTAGCGGCTTTGCTTTCCAGAACAAGGAAGCTACAAACATAAACAGCGCCCCAGTTCCGAGCCAGCCTGTGACATTGCGATAAGGCATCCCAAAGAATTCGCCGACTTCGCCAAATTCCCAGAATGGGTAAGGTGCCTGACTCATTGCCGGATCAAGCACGAAATCCCATGCCGTTAACAGAATTGAACCGAGCGCGATCGCTCCAGTTAATTGCGCCCACATCGGTAACTTCAAGCTTTCTAAGCCTGCTCTTGCCAGTACAAAGCAGCACAAGCCGACATAGAACCACGAGAGCGGAATTGTGAATGGCACAAGTCCAGCAATCTTATAGCCCAACCCGCTCAAATAGCCGTATGCCCCAAAGGGAAACCCTGTACTTGTACCGAGTAGTTCGCTTCCCAAAGATAGAAACACCGCAGGCAACATAAAGGTGAGCCAGTGCCGCATTCCGAGCGTTCGGTAAGCATAAAGAGCTACCGTAATCGCGCCGAGCAGAATATACCCCACACCGCCATTTGCCATGCTCCAACCGAAAGCAGATTGCCCGATCTCCGGGAGGGAAGCGATAAATTCTGGATTGGGCAGCACCAGTAATAATCCTGCTAATCCAAAAGCCAGCGCCAACGTATGTCCCACCAAACACAGGCGCTCCACAGTAACCAGTTGCTTCATACCGTTTCCTCAGAAAATATGGCACTTATTTTGCCTGATCATACAGTTTACAAATCTTCAGGCTCATTCTTGCGTTTCCGATGATGCTTTTTTAAGATTTCCGTAAAAAAGAACGCTGCATGCGGTCGAGGCACGATCGTGCCAAAACTTCAAAATCATCCGAAACGCCCTTCTCATTAGTGATAGACGATCTGTTCCTCATTTTCTTTCTTTACTATCTCTTCAGAATCATCAGTTCCTTGCTATGATCCCCTCAATCTCTTCACATTCGGATTGAATGGCTCAGATTAATAGTGCGTTCACCCTCTTTTTGAGTTTGATGGTTGAGGCAATGCCCTTTTTGCTGCTGGGGGTGTTGTTCTCTGGATTGCTTCAGTTTTTTGTGGATGAAAAGAAGCTCGTCGCGATTCTGCCAAAAAATCCGTTTCTAGGCGCGTTTGCAGGCAGTTGTATTGGATTTCTGTTTCCGGTGTGCGAATGCGGCAATGTGCCCGTGGCGCGGCGGTTAATGCTGCAAGGTGCGCCGATATCGGTGGCGATCGGTTTTCTTCTGGCGGCTCCGACAATTAACCCGATCGTTTTTTGGGCAACTTGGACGGCATTTCGGGATCAGCCGGAAATTGTGTTTTATCGCATCGGGTTTTCGCTGGTGATTGCCACCACGATTGGATGGGTGTTTAGTGTTCAGAAAGATGTGCGCCCCTTGCTGCAATCGAGCGTTGCAGCCTACCTTTCTCGCAAACTAGACTCGCCTAAATCCTCGGCTTCACCGCTGTTGCAGTCAGGGACTTATTTTCTGGGACAGTCGAGCAAGCCGCTGATTACTGACCCGATCGAGCTGCAAACCGCAATGGAAGGCACCATTTCAAAACCCACGAGCTACCGTCTGAAATTGCTGCTCGACAACACGCTTCAAGAGATGCGCGAGTTGGGCGGCGTTTTGGTTTTAGGCAGCGCGATCGCGGCAATTTTGCAGGTGTTTGTGCCGCGTGAAATGATTCTCGGCTTGGGTCAGGATAATGTCACCTCGATTTTGGCAATGCTGATTCTGGCGGCAGTGGTTTCGATTTGCTCAACGGTTGACTCATTTTTCGCACTGTCGTTCGCCTCGACGTTTACGAGCGGATCGCTGGTTGCATTTCTCGTCTTTGGTCCCATGATCGATCTCAAAGGCGTGGGATTGATGCTGTCGGTGTTTAAGGCGCGAGCCATTCTTTATATTTTCGGATTGGCAGGATTGATGACGTTTCTGTTCTGTTTGGTTGTGAACCTGTATATCAGTTGATGATGTCTAGAATTCCTTGGCATATTTTGATTCCGTGGCTGGATCTGTTAGCGCTGATGGCTTGGGGTTTAGCGATTCTCAAGTTCTGGTTAACGAATGAATTATTTCTGCTGATTCATCCGAATTACAAGATTTTGACGATCGCAGCCGGATTTTCGCTGCTGGTGATTAGCGGTATCAAAGGGTTTTTTGTCTGGAAAGCCAGTCGAAATGCGCGACCGATTCCGAACGATTTGCCGCATATTACGCTGTTTCCGCCGGGGCTAAGTAGTGCCTTGTTGTTAGTGGTAGCGATCGCAGGATTAATCATCACGCCGCGTCCGTTTGCAAGTCAGACGGCAATCGATCGTGGGGTAAATGATTCGATTACGCTGACGCGAGTTCGACCGCAAACGTTTCGTGCTTCGGCTCGGACTGAGGATAAAAGCTTGATTGACTGGATTCGGACGCTTCAGGTGTATCCGGAACCCGATGCTTATGCGGGACAAAAAGCGAGATTGCAGGGATTTGTGGTCGTCACACCGGAATTATCCGATCAGTATTTCTTGCTGACTCGATTTGTGATTACGTGCTGTGCGGCGGATGTCTATCCGGTGAGATTGCCTGTGAAGTTGACCACGGGATCGCGATCGCAGTACAAAGTTGATTCTTGGCTCGAAGTCGAGGGTCAAATGACTACAGAAACTTTGGCTGGCAAGCGCCAATTAGTCGTTCAAGCAAGTTCAATTAAGCCGATTCCAGAGCCGAAGAATCCTTACGATTACTAGCAAACGGGCGGGGAGATGCTAGCTTCCTCGCCGATGCTTGACTATTCCACTTCGCCGGGTTCTAGAATGCGCTGGAACAAATAGCCCGTTCCCCGTGCCGTTAGAATCAGTTCGGGGTTGCTGGGGTCGTCTTCGAGTTTGGCGCGGAGGCGAGAAATGTGAACATCCACGACGCGGGTATCGACGTGGCGCTCAGGGGTGTAGCCCCAAACTTCCTGAAGAATTTCCGATCGCGAGAACGGTTCCCCGGAGCGGCTCACCAAGAGTTCGAGCAAGCTAAACTCCATTCCGGTTAGCCGGATGCGTTCGTCGCCTTTGTACACTTGGCGCTTGTTCGTATCGATGCGGATGCTGTTGATGTGAATTACGCCAGAACTGGGAATTCCAGTGACCCCTGTTTTATCCACACGACGCAGAACCGATCGAATGCGGGCTTCGAGTTCCTTTGGAGAGAACGGTTTCACCACGTAATCATCGGCACCGAGTTCGAGTCCGGTAATACGATCGGCGACATCCCCAAGCGCAGTCAGCATGATAATCGGCACATCAGACTCTTTCCGGAGTTCCTGGCAAACCCCGTAGCCATCGAGCTTCGGCATCATCACATCGAGAACCACCAGATCCGGATCGGCATTGCGGAAAGTGTCGAGGGCTTCTTCACCGTCTGCTGCTGTCACCACGTCGTATCCAATCATTGACAAGCGAGTTTCTAGAATGCGACGGATGCTGGCTTCATCGTCTACAACCAGAATCTTTTCTTTATGACTTTCCACAGTTTGTAATGCTCCTTGAAGTCAAATCTGTAGTCGTTAATTTTTTCAACTTTTATTATGGAGATAGTAGCTCATTTTTTAATTCTCAGGCTATCAAATCCTGATTATTGCTGAGCTTCAGGCTTTCTTAAGCTTTACGAAAGTTCACAAGCAATCTATTTTTTTAAGTTTTGCAAATGCCTAAAGTACGATCGACGTTTGTTTGCAACGATTGCGGAGCGGAATTTTCTCAACATTTCGGTCGCTGTCCGTCTTGCTCGACTTGGAATTCCCTCGAAGAACAGGTCGCGCGTCCGGCAACTCCGCCCGCAGCGATGGCTCAGGTCACACGGATACGCGGCACAAGCGGTAAGAGTCGATCGAATACTCCTGCCCAAGCGATCGCGTCGCTAAAACTAAACGAGATTTCTGATCAGGCTCAAGATCGTTTGGCATCGGGATATGTAGAACTCGATCGCGTGTTGGGTGGTGGAATTGTGCCCGGATCGCTGGTGCTGATTGGCGGCGATCCAGGAATTGGTAAATCGACGCTGCTGCTTCAGACGGCAAATCGATTGGCGACACGCTATCGAACGCTGTATGTCTGTGCGGAAGAATCGGGGCGACAGGTGAAATTGCGGGCACAGCGATTGGGTGTAGGGAAAAAGGCAACCCCTGAAGAAGCGGAACTGATTGAGCCATCCGAGGAGGGCAGTCTTCATCTGCTGCCAGAGATTGATTTGGATACGATTTTGACCGAGTTGGAATCGCTGAAACCGAGAGTGGCGATTATCGATAGTATTCAGGCGCTGTACTACAGTGCGCTGACTTCGGCTCCCGGATCGGTGTCGCAGGTGCGGGAGTGTACTTCGGTTCTGATGCAGGTGGCAAAACGGCAGAACATCACGCTGTTTATCGTCGGTCATGTCACCAAAGAAGGCGCGATCGCAGGACCGAAAGTGCTAGAACACTTGGTTGATACGGTGCTGTACTTTGAGGGCGATCGCTTTGCGAGCCATCGATTGCTGCGATCGGTGAAAAATCGATTCGGGGCAACGCATGAAATCGGCGTGTTCGAGATGGTCGATCAGGGACTACAAGAGGTGCTAAACCCGTCGGAGTTGTTCTTGGGCAGTCGGGAGGATGCTGCATCGGGAACAGCGACGATCGTCGCTTGTGAGGGCACTCGTCCGATCGTCGTGGAGTTGCAGGCGTTGGTAAGCGCAACGAGTTACAGTTCGCCGCGTCGATCTACGACAGGAATCGAGTACAACCGATTGCTGCAAATTCTGGCTGTGCTGGAGAAACGAGTCGGTATTCCCTTATCGAAACTGGATGCTTATGTTGCCTCATCGGGTGGTCTGAATGTGGCTGAACCTGCGGCAGATTTAGGTGTAGCAGTGGCAGTGGCAGCAAGTTTTCGTGATCGAATCGTTGATCCGTATACGGTTTTGATCGGAGAAGTTGGACTCGGCGGGCAAGTGCGTCCGGTTTCTCAGACCGAATTGCGATTGAAAGAAGCCGCGAAACTGGGATTCAAAAAAGCGATCGTCCCTAAAGGTGCAAATTACGGGGATGTAGGGATGGAAGTGATTCCGGTGGCGCGGGTGCTTGATGCGATTAGTGTGGCGCTGGCAGGAAGTCGGGCACGACAGTCAGAGGAGCATGAGACGGAGGAATAGCCCTGAATCGGGGCTGCGATCGAGCAGACCTAATTCTCCAGGGGAATGTGAGTTCGACACATCGACTCTCTACGTTACTCACCCGCCTCGGACTGGAAGTCGGGGCTAACTATGCGAAGTCCTGTTTACAGGACTAAGAGCAGATCTCAGGGCTACAGCCCCCTTTGGTGGACTTTGTTCCATTAGCCCCGACTTCCAGTCCGGGGCAGGACAGAATCGAAGGGAAAAGCTCTTCCGAGCTGACGTTAAGAGAATGACAGCGGCAAGCTAAGGTGATGCAAACGCACGACTTTCATCCATGATCGATACCCGGACTTGCGAAAGCTAGAAATCGCCCAAAAGGGCGAGGTTTCGCAAGTCCGGGTTTAGCGTGACTGATTACTCAAAGCAAAGCTTGAGGTTATTGACCGATGACCGCTTTTGCACGAGCCACAACGTTCTCCACGGTGTAGCCGAATTTCTTCATCGCTTCACCGCCCGGAGCGGAAATTCCGAAGCGCTCAATGCTGATCATGTCACCTTCTGACCCCATGTACTTCTGCCAACCAAAGCTCGAAGCTGCTTCTACAACCAAGCGCTTTTGATCCGCTTTCGGGAAAATCGTGTTTTTGTAAGCTTCATCCTGCTCCTCAAACAGTTCCCAACAAGGCATCGATACCACGCGAACTTTATAGCCTTCAGTCCGCAGCTTCTCAGCCGCTGTCACACACAAGCTCACTTCGCTTCCAGTTCCAACCAGGATGATGTCCGGTAGGTCGTCGCTACCAGAGAGAATGTAAGCACCACGGGATACAGCATCGATCGAGCTACCATCCAAGTTCGGCAAGGCTTGACGAGTCATTGCCAGCAGCGAAGGCTGATCGCGACGCTCCATTGCGATTTTGTACGCGCCAGAGGTTTCGTTACCGTCGGCAGGACGGAAGACCAGCAGGTTCGGGATGGCGCGTAACGATGCGATCGTTTCGATCGGTTGGTGCGTTGGACCATCCTCACCCAAAGCCACTGAGTCATGCGTCATCACATAAATGACTTGAGCTTGCGATAGTGCTGATAGACGAATGGCTGCTCTCATGTAGTCTGCAAACACCAGGAAGGTTGCGCAGTAGGGAATTAGCCCCGAACCGTGCAGCGCAATGCCGTTACAGATTGCGCCCATACCATGTTCACGGACTCCAAAGCGGAGGTTGCGGTTTTGATAAGAGCCTTTCTGGAAATCGCCGAAGCCTTTGAGTAGAGTCAGGTTCGAGTGGGTTAAGTCGGCAGAACCGCCGATTAATTCAGGAACGACAGGCGCGATCGCGTTCAGCGTTTTCTCAGAGGTTTGACGAGTGGCTAAGCCTTTTTCTTCGGGAGTGTAGGTCGGTAGGCACTTTTCCCAACCGTCCGGGAGCTTGCCGCTCACCATCCGCTCGAATTCTGCGGCTTCTTCGGCATACTTGGATTTGTAGGTTGCAAGCGTCGCATTCCATTCTTCTTCGAGTTTTGCGCCGCGCTCGATCGCTTTACGCCAGTGGTTCAACGCATCTTCAGGCACGACGAAGGGTTCGTGATCCCAGCCGAGATTGTGCCGTGTTGCCGCAACTTCATCGCCCCCTAGCGCCGCACCGTGCACGCCTGCGGTGTTGGCTTTGTTTGGAGAACCATAGCCGATCGTCGTGCGAACTTTGATCAGGGTCGGTCTACCGGTTTCCTTCTTCGCCGTTTCGATCGCTTCCTGAATCGCTTGCAGATTTGTGTCACCGTCAGGAACGACTAAGACTTGCCAACCATAAGCTTCAAAGCGCTTACCTACATCTTCAGTGAAGGAAACGGAGGTATCACCGTCGATCGAAATATGGTTGTCATCGTACAGGGCGATCAGCTTACCGAGTCCTAAGTGTCCAGCGAGCGAACAAGCTTCACCGGAAACCCCTTCCATGTTGCAGCCATCACCCAAAATTACATAGGTGTAGTGGTCTACGATCGTCGCTTCTGGCTTGTTGAACTTTGCTGCCATGTGCGCTTCTGCTATCGCCAGTCCAACGCCGTTGCAAATTCCTTGACCGAGCGGGCCGGTCGTTACTTCTACACCTAGAGTCTCAAAGTTTTCGGGGTGTCCGGGAGTGCGCGATCCGAGCTGGCGGAACTGCTTGATGTCTTCGATCGTCACGCTGTCATAACCTGTCAGGTACAAGAGCGCATATTGCAGCATCGAACCGTGACCCGCCGACAAAACGAAGCGATCGCGATTGAACCATTTGGGATTTTTCGGGTTAAACCGCATGAACTTATCCCACAGCACAAAAGACATCGGAGCTGCACCCATCGGCAAGCCTGGGTGTCCGGATTTTGCTTTTTCAACTGCGTCGATCGCTAAAAAGCGAATCGAATTAATGCAAAGTTCTTCGAGTGACTGGGCTGCAACGACCATGATTTCTGTTAAGAATGAACGACGATTGGGCAATAACGGAAGAATTCGGACAGAACGCGAATACCTGTTTCCATTATGAAGAATGGTAGGCAAAACTACCTAATCAGAAAAAGCTATCGGAACCTGCTATTCGATAACAGCCTCCTAATAATCCTCGATAACGGTAGACACTTCAAGCTCAAGGCACAAACTTTTTGAATGCCAAGGTGACGTTGTGTCCACCAAAACCAAAGGAGTTTGAAAGCGCCACATTGACAATATGATCACGGCTTTGATTCGCCACGTAATCCAAATCACACTCTGGATCAGGCTCAACTAAGTTAATCGTGGGCGGGACGCGATCGTGCTTGATTGCCATCACGGTTGCGACCGCTTCGATTCCTCCAGAGCCGCCAAGTAAGTGTCCGGTCATCGATTTGGTTGAGCTAACGAGAACTTGACGAGCGCGATCGCCAAGGGCAGTTTTGATCGCTGTTGTCTCGTTCGGATCGTTCACGGGTGTACTGGTGCCGTGAGCGTTGACATAATCAACTTGATCCGGAGTCAATCCGCCATCTTTGAGGCAAAACTGCATTGCTCTCGCAGCATCTTTTCCGCCAGGAGTTTGGCTGGTGATGTGATACGCATCGCAAGTCACACCATAGCCGACGATTTCAGCATAGATTTTGGCTCCACGGGCTAGAGCGTGTTCCATTTCTTCAAGTAGAAGAATACCTGCACCTTCACCCAGCACAAAGCCATCGCGGTCTTTGTCAAACGGGCGGCTGGCATGAGCTGGATCGTCATTACGGAGAGATAGCGCTTTACAAGCAGCAAATCCAGCAACCGCAAGCGAGGTGACAGCCGCTTCGGTTCCACCGCAGATCATCGCTTGAGCATAACCGCGTCGAACCCATTGAAAGGCATCGCCGATCGCATTCGATCCAGCCGCGCAAGCCGTCACTGAGCAGGAATTCGGACCTTTTGCACCGATGTGAATCGCCGTTAATCCCGCCGCCATGTTCGCGATCATCATCGGAATCATGAACGGGCTACAACGATCGGGGCCTTTGGTTAGATTAATTTCTTGCTGATCTTCCAGCACTTTCAAACCACCAATGCCCGTCCCAATCAACACGCCGACCTGTTCGGCGTTGAGGTCGTTGATCGTGAACTCGGCATCTGCCAGAGCTTGCTTAGTGGCTGCGATCGCGAGTTGACAGAAGCGATCCATCCGCTTGGCTTCTTTGCGATCCATATATTGATGCGGGTCAAATCCCTTCACCTCAGCCGCAAAACGGCAATCGTGCCGGGACGCATCGAACAGGGTAATCGGGGCAACGCCATTGCGCCCGCTCATCAAACCGTCCCAGAACTCAGAAAGCGTATTGCCGATCGGCGTAACTGCACCAAGCCCTGTGACCACAACGCGCTTATTTACCGAATTTGTCATGATGTCCAATAAAGAAAAGGAGTAGGGAGTAGGGAATAGGGAGCGGGGTGTGGCACATTGCGTCTCCCGACTCCCGACTCCCGCTCATTATGCGGTTTCTGCGACTCTGCTGCTGATGTAATCGACTGCCTCTTGGACAGTGGTCATCTTTTCTGCGGCTTCGTCGGGGATTTCGATTTCAAATTCTTCTTCGATCGCCATTACAAGCTCAACGACATCGAGCGAATCGGCACCGAGATCGTTCTGGAAGTTTGATTCCGGACGAATGGTGCTGGGATCGTCGATGCTCAACTGTTCTGCGACGATCGCTTTGAGCTTATCAAACAATTCTTGACTCATGATTCCTCTTGGGTTGCAGCAGCAACAAATCTGACTAAACGAAAAATTCACTCCTCCGTTGCTTTGTCATGGCAAAGATTGCTGGCTGCGATGCACCCAACAAATTGAGCTTGACAATACGGTTTTGAGCATTTTTTCATCTTACCCCGTAAGAATCTCGTTTCAGCTTTAAATAGAGAGACACAAGAGCGAACCTATTTCAGTCCTTAATCAGCAACGTTTTACGCGATCATAGATTGATCGGTTAGGGGTCGATCGCTTTCCCACGGATGCTAAAAATTGATACGTTGGCCTCCAAGGGCTGATAGAACTGGTTTCGCGTTACTTAGAAAGTTAAGAGAAATTTCTAGAACGCAAAGCTGTGCATCAAACGGCAATAAAACAATACAGGTTTCTGGAACAAAATCTATCCTAAAGGGTAATTTTTGAATCACGGCTTCCCTTACAACTGTTGAAGTTGACCAGATGCAGGTGGGAATGATTTCAGATCAGCCGATCCAAAAAGATGTTGAAGAGAGTTTTATTTTTCCAGCCTCATTTGCTCAGCAGCGCCTATGGTTTATTGAACAACTTTTGCCAGAAGCCTCTCTTTATAGTATTCCTTTGGTCTTTCGGTTGACGGGTGATCTAAAACGATTGCAGCTTCAACAAAGTCTCGATGCGATCGTTCGGCGGCATGAAATTCTCAGAACAACCTTCGAGCAGGTTGATGGGCAGTTGTTTCAAGTCGTGGCTCAAACGGCGCAAATTCCACTGGAGTTTACTGATTTACGAACAATGCCTGCTAATGTTCGGGAGAGCATTGCAGTAGAGGAGATTTGGCGAGAGGTTGAGCGACCGTTTGATTTGAATGGTGGCGCACTATTGCGATCGCATCTTTGGCAGTTGCACGATCGAGAGCATTTGTTCTTAATTTTGCTGCATCACATTATTTTTGATGAATGGTCGAGCGGTGTTTTAATTCAGGAGTTAGGAGAGTTTTATGCGGCGATCGTTCACGGTAAGCCTGCGGTTCTGCCGGAATTGCCTGTGCAATATGCGGATTTTGCTCACTGGCAACGGCAGTATTTGCAAGGCGAGGTATTGACAACCCAGTTGCACTATTGGAAGCAGCAGTTAAAAGATTTACCTACGCTCAATTTACCAAACTTTCATGGGCATGAGCCACGTTATCAAGGGGCGAGTCAGTTAATCGAGCTACCACAACAACTATTGGATGCGCTGGAAGAATTAAGTCAGGAAGCGGGTGTCACGCTATTTATGACCTTGTTAGCAGCGTTCCAAACTTTGCTCTATCACTATACGGGACAGACAGATCTGGCGATCGGTTCTCCGGTTGCGAATCGTCACCAGAGCGAGTTAGAGGGCTTGATTGGCTTTTTTGTAAATAGCTTGGTGCTAAGAGCAGATTTAACAGGCGATCCAACGTTTCGAGAACTCTTAGATCGAGTGCGGAAGGTGACATTAGCCGCGTATGCTCATCAAGATTTGCCGTTTGAAAAGCTGGTTGAAGAACTCCAGCCGATTCGGAACTTAGGGCAGAATCCACTGTTTCAGGTTGTATTTGCGCTACAAAATACGCCGATGGAACAATTAGTGTTACCGGGTTTAGTGTTGAGTCCAGTAGACTTAGAAACAAAGACTTCGCGCTTTAATTTAGAAGTTTATCTTTGGAAGAGCGGCGATAACTTTCGGAATCTATGGGGTAAAGATTGGCAACAAACCGATGGATTACGCGGCATTGTTGTTTACAACACTGATTTATTTGATGGAAGCTCGATCGCATTGCTACGCCAACATTTTCAGACCCTATTGGAAAGCATTGTTGCGAATCCAGGGGCTTGTTTGTCTGAACTATCCTTGTTAAGCGTTCAAGAGCAACAAGCATTACTTAAGCATTGGAGTAGCCATCGATCGCCCTATCCTGCAAGTGTCGGAATTCATCAATTGTTTGAAGCACAGGTTAAACAAAGACCGACTGCGATCGCGGTTCAATTTGGTGATCAATCATTCACCTATTCAGCTTTAAATCAGGGTAGTAACCAGCTAGCGCGATACTTGCAGCGCTACGGTGTGCGGGCAGGAATGCCGGTTGGGATTTGTTTAGAGCGGGGGATTGAAGCGATCGCGGCACTGTTAGCTGTGCTAAAAGCGGGGGGTGCTTATGTGCCGCTTGATCCAAGCTATCCGCCAGAACGATTGCAGTTCATGATCAAAGATGCGGGAATCGCGATCGTGTTAACTCAAGCAGGTTGGGCAGATCGATTCGACGGAACTAGAGTGATTTGTTTAGAGCAGGAGTGGAGCGCGATCGCTGAAGAATTGGATGAAAATTTATCCAATTCTTGCACAGGAAATGAGCTTGCTTATGTGATTTATACTTCTGGTTCAACTGGAACACCCAAAGGAGTCATGGTATCTCATCGCAGCATCAGTCGATTGGTGTGTGATACGAACTATATTGAGATAGAACCGAACGATCGCATTGCACAGGTAGCAAGTTTGTCCTTTGATGCAGCGACTTTCGAGGTTTGGGGAGCATTACTGAACGGAGCGCGATTAGTTGGGCTAGAGCGAGAGAGTACCCTTTTGCCGACTGATTTTGTGGCTCAATTGCAGCAGCATCAAATTAGCATTCTGTTTCTGACAACGGCATTGTTCAATCAAACGATTCGTCAGATTCCCGACGCTTTCCGATCGCTCAAATCTCTATTATTTGGGGGTGAGATGGCGAATGTGGAGTGTGTACGATCGCTGCTGCATCAAGGAAGACCTCAGCATCTCATTCATGTTTACGGTCCGACAGAAAATACTACGTTTTCAACTTGGTATGAAGTGCAAAGCGTGTCAGAGAATGCAACGACCATTCCAATCGGGCAAGCGATCGCCAATACTCAGGTCTATCTATTAGATGCGAAGCTAAATCCAGTGCCCACAGGAATGAGCGGTGAGCTTTACTTAGGGGGTGATGGTTTAGCGCAGGGATATCTCAACCGCCAGGAATTGACCACAGAAAGGTTTGTTCAGATTGGAGACTTGAAGCTTTATCGGACGGGCGATCGAGCGTTGTATCGTCCTGATGGCAATCTTGAATTTTTGGGGCGAATCGATGACCAAGTTAAAATTCGAGGATTTCGAGTTGAGTTAGGTGAGATCGAGGCAACTCTAGTACAGCATCCGAAGATACAGACCAGTGTAGTCACGGTGCGGGAAATAGACCACGATCGTCAGTTAATTGCCTACATTGTTCCTCAAAACTCTGAAGAGATAACAGAGAAAGAGCTAAGAGCATTTCTCAAGGCTAAAGTTCCTGTTTATATGTTGCCTGCTGGGTTTGTAATGTTAGATGCGCTGCCTTTGACTGTGAATGGCAAAGTTGACACTAGAGCATTACCTATTTCAAGCTTTAGCAGGATAAAAGAAAGTAGCTTGGTGCTTCCCGCAACCTCATTAGAAGCGTCCCTGATTGAACTGTGGATTCAACTGCTTGGGCGCGAACAGATTGGAACTCAAGACAGCTTTTTCGAGCTAGGTGGGCACTCATTGTTAGCAACTCAGCTTGTTTCACGCATCCGCGATCATTTTCAAGTTGAGCTTCCCTTACGATCGGTGTTTGAAGCGCCCACGATCGCGCAATTAGCTCAAAGAATCGAAGCTTTAGGACAAACCAATTCGCGACATCGTGAGGAAATTGAACTATGACAAGCCGAACGATTACTGAATTAGTATCTCATCTTCAGAGTTTAGATGTTCAACTATCGATTAGACGCAATGATGCTGAAGTTCGATTACGCTGTAATGCTCCAGAGGGAGCTTTAACCAAAGAGTTACGCCAGGAATTAGCTGAGCGTAAAGCTGACATCATTTCATACTTGCAATCTGCTCAAGCCAAAACTCAAGTATTTCCTTTATCGTTTGCCCAGGAACGATTGTGGTTTTTGTACCAACTTGCGCCTAATAATCCGTTCTACAATGTGCCTGCTGCCATTCGCTTGAAAGGAACGGTGAATCGATCGGCTTTGGAGCGATCGTTTAATGAAATTGTGCGCCGTCATGCTGCCCTTCGTACTCGATTTGCTGTGGTTGACGGTCATCCTGTTCAAGTCATCGAACCAGAGATCAAAGTTGATTTATCAGTGGTGCAGTTGTTCAACGTCATCGCGCCTGAACAAATGAGCCAACAATTAGCGACGACTGAAGCACAGCGATCGTTTAATCTCGCAACGGATTCACTTTTACGAATCACATTGCTGGAATTTAGTTCAACAGAAGCAATGCTGTTACTCACCCTGCACCATATTGTTGCAGATGGTTGGTCGTTGGGTGTGCTGGTTCAAGAATTAGCGCACTGTTACACCGCATTTGTTGAGGAACGATCGCTAGAATTACCGCCGCTTCCTATGCAGTACGCCGATTTTGCTTGCTGGCAGCGCAATTGGTTGCAGGGAGAAATTTTAGAAAAACAACGATCGTACTGGCTCAAGCAACTACAAGATTTACCTATACTGAATTTACCGAGCGATCGCCCTCGTCCTACCGTTCAGACCTATCGCGGCGCAACTTATCCTCTACAGTTTTCTTTAGAGCTGACTCAACAATTAGAAGCCCTGAGCCAGCAGACCGAAACGACTTTGTTTATGATTCTGCTTGCAGCATTCCAGACATTGCTGCATCGATACACAGCCCAGGAAGACATTGCGATCGGTGTTCCAATTGCAAATCGCCATCGCAGCGAGGTAGAAGGATTAATTGGCTTTTTTGTGAATAGTTTAGTGATGCGATCGGATTTATCTGGTGATCCAACATTTCGTGAGCTATTGGAGCAGGTTCGCAAAGTCGCGTTAGAAGCTTATGAACATCAAGATTTACCGTTTGAAAAGCTAGTCGAGGAGCTAGATCCAGAGCGAGATCTGAGCCGTAATCCTTTGTTTCAGGTTGCTTTTGCACTTCAGAATGCTCCGATGCAATCTCTAGAATTGCCTGGATTGACCTTAGAGCCCGCACCCTTAGAATCAGCGAGTACCCGATTTGATTTAGAGGTTCATCTGTGGGAACCTGCACACGGATTACGCAGCTTATGGCGATCGCAAGCAGGCTTAAGCGGGTTTATTTCCTACAGCACAGATTTGTTTGATCGCGATCGCATCAGTCGGTTAGTCAGTCATTTTCAAACTTTGCTCGAAGGAATTGTGACAAACCCAGACGATCGCCTGTCTGCTCTACCTTTACTCACTTCTGTAGAACATCAGCTTCTAGCTCAGTGGAACCAAACTCAGAGCAAGCCTCAGAACAATCAATGTTTTCACCAAATCTTTGAAGCACAGGTGCAGCGTGAACCCAACGCGATCGCACTGGTTTCAGAGCAAGGAACACTCACCTATCAACAACTCAATCAGCGAGCCGATCGCCTCGCGCAAATTCTCCGGCACATGGGAGTGCAAGCCGATTGTTTAGTGGGACTGTGTGTCGATCGCTCTGCCGATATGCTGATTGGAATTCTCGGAATCCTCAAGGCTGGAGGAGCCTACGTGCCACTCGATCCAAACTATCCGCACGATCGACTCCGCTTCATGGTGATGGATACTGAGGTTTTGGTATTGCTTACACAGTCTTGGCTGATTGATGTTCTCCCTGAGTCATCTGCAAAGATTGTGTGTTTAGATCAACCGCTTCCGCTTGATGAAGGATGTGCGATCGCTTCCCCCTCAACGCCCGATCAGCTTGCTTATGTGATTTATACCTCTGGTTCTACAGGTACACCTAAAGGCGTGCTTTTATCCCATCGAGGATTATGCAATGTGGTCGAAGCACAGCAACGAGTGTTTCATCTCTCTCATAACAGTCGAGTTTTGCAGTTTAGCTCCTTGAGTTTTGATGCTTCTATCTTTGAGGTTGCTTTAGCACTGGGTTCTGGCAGCACACTCTACATCCCGTCTAAGTCTGCTCAGCTCCCTGGAATCGCTTTGATACACTATTTACAAGACAATGCAATTACTCATGCTTTGTTAACGCCAGCCGTGTTATCGGTGTTGCCATCGGTGGATTTGCCTGCGCTTCGGGTGCTGATTACAGGGGGAGAAGCTTGCTCTCAGCAGGTTGTTGATCGTTGGGCAGTCGATCGCTTGTTCTTTAATGCGTATGGACCAACCGAAACTACAATCTGGTCAACTGTTGCCGAACTTCACCCCGGCGATCATCCCCTATTGATCGGTCGTCCGATTGTTAACACGCAAGTTTATCTATTAGATACTCACCTTAATCCGGTTCCTGTTGGGATTCCAGGCGAATTGTATATTGGTGGTGTAGGGCTTTCTCGTGGTTATCTCAACCGCTCGGAATTAACGACAGAGCGATTCATACACAGAAAAGACTTAAGACTCTATAAGACAGGAGATCGTGCTTGTTATTGCGCTGATGGTTCAATTGAGTTTCTGGGTCGGATTGATGATCAAATCAAAATTCGAGGATTCCGGGTCGAACTCGGTGAAATTGAAGCTACTCTACAGCGTCATCCTGCCATCCAAGATGCAGCCGTTCTTGCTTCTGGAGCAACCTCAAATGAGATGCGGTTAATTACTTACTTTAGTTTAGATCTTCAACAGTTACAGCAAGCGTCGCTGCAAACTCAACAAGTCGAACAATGGCAATCGCTCTATAACCAAACCTATCAATCTCCCGCTTCTCAATTTAACATTACAGGTTGGAACAGTAGCTACACCGGAGAGCCAATTCCCCCGGAGCAAATGCAAGAGTGGATCAACGATCGGGTTCAGCAAATTCTTGCGCTTAAACCAAAACGAGTGCTAGAAATCGGCTGTGGTACTGGATTGTTACTATTTCAGCTTGCACCGCATTGTGAGAACTATGTAGGCACAGATTTTTCAAAGATTGCTTTAGAAGGAATTCAGAGCCAACTCGCAACCCTTCCTCAAGTGGAACTATTGCATCGAGTTGCCACTGATTTTACAGGGATTGAGCCTGCATCCTTTGATATGGTGATTTTGAATTCGATCGTGCAATATTTCCCCGGTGTTGATTACTTAGTGCAGGTATTAGAAGAAGCGATTCAAGCTGTAGCACCAGGCGGAACTTTATGGATTGGTGATGTGCGAAATCTATCATTGCTCACTGCTTTTCATGCCTGGATGCAATTTTGTAAAGCAGACTCAGGAATGGAGCGATCGACCCTGCAAAAGTTGGTGAATCGATCGCGCTTTGAAGAACCAGAACTTGCGATCGATCCAGTGTTCTTTTACGCATTACAAGATAGATTTCCTCAGATTCGTTCTGTCCAGATTCGACTATCACGCGGGAAGCATCACAATGAAATGACGCAGTTTCGCTATAACGTTTTACTACAGATCAAAGATCCTCTAATAAATGAGGCTCAAAAACCCCCTTCAATTCAATCTCTGAACTGGAAAGTAAATCGAGTAAATATCGAGAAGATTCAGGAAGTTTTAATCGAGACTCAGCCAGAAATACTAATCGTTCAGAATGTTAAAAACAGTCGAGTGAATGCTGCTGTTAGAACTGCAAATTGGTTAAGTCATGGAAAAACACCAAAAACAGTCGGACAAATGCGAGAACAGCTACAGGAGTCGCCTGAATGCACAATTGACCCCCAAGATTGGTACAGCTTAGAAGCATTGCTGCCCTACACCGTCGAGCTTACTTGGACAACTGAAACACAGACCGGTGATTATGATGTATCTCTAATCCGACAAGATATTGATGCTAAAGCTATCTCTCGTTCTGAAAAAATCAACTCATGGCAACAATACACAAACAATCCGCTTCAAGCTGAATTTGCTCGGCAATTGGTTCCTCAATTGCGCCAATTTCTCAAACCAACCCTGCCGGAATATATGATTCCGTCTATCTTTTTACCTCTAGAAGCACTTCCAATTACAGTAAATGGTAAAGTCGATCGTCAGGCTCTACCAACATGGATCGAAGATATCACCGAGAGCGCGATCGCTAACAGTTCAACTCATCATACAACTGCAACAGAAACAACCCTATTAGAAATTTGGCAAAACCTTCTAAGACTGAAGCAGCTCACAATTCACGACAACTTTTTCGAGCTAGGCGGACATTCTTTGCTCGCAACCCAAATGACTTCTCGTGTTCGCGATGCGTTTGGGCTAGAGCTACCCTTAAAGAGCGTATTTGAAGCACCTACGATCGCGCAACTCGCCCCCATTCTCGACACTTTACAGCAGCCCACCTCAAAGATTCCGCCCTTAGTTCGACTTGATCGAACCGCTTTCCGCCGTCAGCGATCGACTCCAGCCTCGAACATTCCCGGTAAGCTATCTGTGTCTTGGTCGCCCTTAGTTCCGCTCACACTCGGAACCAGCAAACAACCTTTCTTTTGCATTCATCCCATGTTTGGCGTTGTGCTGCCTTATCTAGAACTTGCAAATGCACTCAATAGCGATCGCAGCTTTTATGGTCTGCAACCGCTGGGGCTGGATGGAAAAACACCACCGCTCAATCGAATTGAAGCGATCGCAGCCTACTACATCAAAGCAATCCAAACCATTCAACCGGATGGAGCTTATCTTCTAGGAGGCTGGTCTTTTGGTGGCATTGTTGCTTTTGAAATGGCACAACAACTTATCCGCGCTGGATATGAAGTGAAACTCTTAGCTATGCTAGATACCCCTGCTCCTGGCTATAAACCTTCCTTTTATCAAAGCCTGAAATTTCTTCTAGGAACTGCGCTTTGGTCAACACTGCCATTTTTGCTCGACTATAGTACCCTCGCGCTCGATCGACTACAAACTCGAAATTCTTGGTTTTCCCGCTGGCAATGGTCTACAATTTTGCGCTTAATTCCCGAAGAAACTCGACTCCGATTCCTAGAAGAATCTGCCATTCCCTCACTGCTGCGGATTGTCTATGCCAATGCTCAAGCGACCTATCAATATGCGCCTCAAGCTTATCCACATCGGATGGTCTTGTTTAAAGCGGCTGAACAATCCGATCGCAATCCAACTTTAGGTTGGGATACTTTGGTCAATCACCTTCAGGTGCATCAAGTCCCAGGAAATCACCTCTCTTTGCTAAAACAGCCCCATGTACAAGCCTTGGCGCAACAGTTAAATCAATATCTCTTGGATTAAAGTCGTCGGGTAGCGCAATATTTACGGTCTTGATCCGATTGCGGCTCCTGCCAAGAATAAGCAAAGTGGCTAATCGCCGAAATGCGCGGTGAGAGCGATCGTAGTGCCTCCATTTGCACCTCTAACGGCGGACGATTGCTAATCGATTCCTGCCAAACTCCAGCTAAAACAGGTTTTACCTCCGTTCCTGGTGCTGCCTGCGCTAACACGCGCTGAACTTGCTGCACAATGCAATTTGCATTCCCACAAGTCGCATAGGACATCGGATGCCATGCGATATTACGCGGAAAACGATCCCACGGCTGCAAGCGAGAATCATACCCTTGCCCGATCATCTGATTGCCTTCTGGAAAAAACACTGCTCCTGCTGGCAGTCCTGCTTGTCGCACTGGATAGATTGCCAGATTGAGAAAATCAACCACACCTTGCATGGCATGAGCCACACTTAACCGCCATAAATCTGCTTGCAAAACTCCTGCTCGCTGAGCCGAAGAGCCACGGGTTTCGATCGCGCTAGGAATGCGTCCCTGCCACATCGGAATTTTCTCACGCGGAAACAGCTTATCCACTGTCGCAACATCGCTGGCACTGATCAATCCACGACCGATATAGCGCTTGATTAATTCCCGCCCTTTGTTATTCAAACCTCGATCGATCAGCGCTTGTCTCGATGCCTCTCCAAAAATCCACAAATCCTGCACACCGGTTGTAATTGATTGTTTACCTCGACTGCGGGGATAGCGAATGTAATCAAACAACACGCCATCAGGCTTACGCTTGAGGACTTCTTGCACCATGCGGTAATAGTCCTGCTTCGCAGGCAGACTGTACGGATCAATAAAGGCTTCATCCGGGTTCAATGTGCCTAAATCGGTACTCAGCCCTGCAACCGTATTCGCACTAAAGCTAGTCTGTCCGCGACCATTACGCAACAAGGTCACTTGCTTTTCAGGCTTGATTGCATAGGTGTAGCCAAAGTTCATGCTAAACATCCAGGCATACACTTTTAAGCCACGATCGCGTCCTTTCTGAATCACCTGAGCTAACAAATCAGCATTATTCGGAGATTGCACCATCGATTGCCATGCGGTTGGATTGTTCGCAGCAGGCAGCAACACTTGTCCGTTGAAGAATGTTTCAACATAAATCTCGTTGTAGCCACGATCGACAATTCGATCCAATACCTCATCGATCGCGCCCGGTCGCGTATCACAGGCATACAGTCGCAACCAAAGCCCCTGAGTTTTCAGCCAGTTCTGACTGCGACACTGCCGCAGTTGCTCTGCCTGTTGCCGAATTAAACTTTGATAAGATTGCTGGGCTTCAGGGGTGGCATTTAACGCTGCCCGACGAGCCGCATCTTTCTGCTGGATTGCGCCTATGGTCTGCTGGCAATAAGGCAAAAATTCCGCCTTAGCAACGCTCTGACATAGCCCTTGGGCAACTAAACTGGTTGTCACGATCGCAAAAGCAATTCGGCTCCGAAGCCGACGAACGGAAACGAACATAAAGTCAGATCAATTCAACAGGTTCACAGTCACTCCAGAGTTTAGCCTTGAATTCAAAACTCTGAAGCAGGAGAATTGTCTCTTTATTTAGATGAAAGCCGCATGAGTTGCGATCGGCGAAGAAATTTCCTCACATTAGCTCCGCGCCCAGCGAAACTTTCGGTCTGATTCCTGAATCGGCAGATCGTTGATGCTTGCCTCACGTCGCTGCATCAAACCATTCTCGGCAAACTCCCACTGTTCATTGCCGTAGGAACGATACCAGTAGCCAGAATCGTCATGCCATTCATATTCAAACTTAACCGAAATCCGATTGTCAGCAAAGCTCCAGAGTTCTTTTCTCAGCCGATAATCTAGCTCTTTATTCCACTTGCGCCTGAGAAATGCCCGAATCTCCTCGCGCCCGCTGAGGAATTCCGATCGGTTGCGCCATTGCGAGTCCTCGGTGTATGCCAGCGCCACGCGATCTGAATCGCGAGTATTCCAAGCATCTTCAGCCGCTTGAACCTTAGCTTTTGCCGTTTCCAGCGTAAACGGCGGTACGGGGGGTTTCATTTCCATTAGTTAGCCCGAAAATGTCGGTGTTCATTCTACACGCTAGATTCAACCCGACAGCGGACGAAATGCTTAAGCTTTTTTACAACAAAGCGCACCAGTTCAAGCAGACTGGTGCGCCTTCAATTCCCTGTTAGAAATCAGGATTAAACCGCCATATCGCCCGGATCGGAGTTGTTTCCAGGGGAAATTCCTAACTGCTTGCGGCTTTTTTTCAGTTGTTTCCACAACGATCGAATTTCTTGAAACGATTCTTCAGGTGTCATCTTACCGCCTGTCTCCAGACAGCAGATATACGACACTCGCTGAGAAAACTCCTGCAAATTCGCATTAAACACCAAATTCTCTGGTTTGACTTGCCCCCGATAGCGACTACGCGGGTATAAGAAATTGTGTTGATCTGCCATCTTTTGATCTCCTGATAAAAAGGGTTTTGGTGTTTGCGCTTCAGCGACATTATTCGCTGGGTTGCACGATCGCGGGTTGCTCCTGTGTGAGAGGAAATCTGACTAATTTCCCACTTTATCTTATCTTAACCAAAGGTTAACCTGCTCTTCCGGAGGATGTTGTAGCTAAAAACACGAATTTTGCCGAAATTGATTCGTATCTCGAACTACAACCCTAGTCTTAGTCTTCACCGATTTTGTCACAAGCTTTCACAAACCACTCACTAGGTTCACAAATAACTAGCAGTCCGTAGTTTTACCGAAGCGTTTAAGCACTGAATAAAAGATCGAGAATGCGGCACATTGTCTGTTTTTGTAATAAACCGTAAGAAATCTGTACGATAGGAAGGATTTTCGGTCACATTCGCGTGTGCTACAGGCATCGCCCACTCCAATATGATCAACTCCCTTTCCTGGTTCAACTCGTTTGTTTTTTCACCCCCACTCCTTGCTGCTGCCGAGGCAGAAAGCAGTTCTCTCGTATTGGCAGGCGTTCTGCTCAGTTTAGTTGTCGTGTATTTCGCCAGCAAAATTGGCGGTGAAATTTGCGCTCGGCTCGACTTGCCCTCGGTTCTTGGTGAGCTGGTTGCGGGTGTGATTGTCGGTGTCTCCGCGCTGCATTTGCTTGTGTTTCCAAGTGCGGAATTCGATGCAAGCCGATCGCTCGTCATGCAAGCGCTCCAAATGACCGCGCATCTCAGCCCCGAATCGCTCAATCTCGTCTTTGAAACACAGAGCGAAGTGATCTCAGTCCTTGCAGAAATCGGAGTCGTGATTCTGCTGTTTGAGATTGGGTTAGAGTCCGATCTCAAAGAACTGATTCGGGTCGGTTGGCAAGCTGCGATCGTCGCTTGTGTTGGGGTCGCCGTTCCCTTTGCGCTTGGCACAGCCGGACTAATGAGCATTTTTAATGTCCCTGCAATCCCGGCAATTTTTGCGGGAGCCGCCCTGACTGCAACCAGCATCGGCATCACCGCACGGGTACTGTCGGAGCTGCAACAGCTTAGTTCTAAAGAAGGACAAATCATCATTGGAGCGGCAGTTCTAGATGATGTGCTTGGAATTATCGTGCTGGCAGTAGTGGCAGGACTGGCAAAAACTGGAGAAGTCCAAGTCACCAGCGTCATTTATCTAATTATCAGTGCTGCGGTCTTCTTAATCGGAAGCCTCTGGCTCGGACGATTGCTCAGTCCCCTCTTTGTCACCCTGGTAAATGAGCTTAAAACTCGCGGACAGCTATTGGTGAGCGCTTTGATCGTGGCGTTTGTGCTAGCCGATATCGCCGCTGTCATTCAGCTAGAGGCAATTTTAGGCGCGTTTGCTGCGGGATTAATTCTGGCTGAAACCGAGAAGCGGGCAGAACTTGAGGAACAAATCAAGCCGATCGCAGACATGCTTGTGCCTGTCTTTTTCGTCGTCGTCGGCGCGAGAACGGATGTCAGTGTGTTGAATCCATTTGATCCGGCGAATCGCGAGGGCTTGATTATGTCTGCCTTCTTGATTGTGGTTGCGATCGTAGGGAAAGTGGTGACGGGCTTTACGCTCTTTGGGCAATCCGGATTAAATCGACTAGCGATCGGAGTCGGAATGATTCCACGGGGCGAAGTGGGGCTGGTGTTTGCGTCGTTTGGTGCCAGCACGGGTATCCTTTCAGATGCGTTACAGGCAGCGATTATTGTCATGGTGATTTTAACCACCTTTCTTGCACCGCCGCTGTTGCGCGTCGTCTTTCCGCAAACTGACTCTGTAGCTGTTCCGAATCTCAGCAGCGTCGATGACCTCTGAGCAAAAAAATTAAGCTGAACTTAAGGCATCCATACTAAAATGCTCTAGCCCAAACCTAAGAAATGGAATCTTTTAGGTTTGGGATGTCCTTGTGTCACGCTTTGGGGTGTATGCAGCCGCTATTTCTAAAAAATTTGATCTCGCTTTTAAGAAACTCGATCGTGGTTCTTTGCGTCGCCAGCATCGAGTCTAGACCACTCTATTTTCTAAACAAAATGAAGCGCAAATTTCCAGATCTCAGGAACGAGCTTGGGAATATTGAGTCAGTCGATCCAGTGATTTGATTTTGCTCTGAATTTTTTGAGTAATAATCGTTGAATTTCTGTGGTGAATATCAGCTTCAATCTTGATGTTTAGCTGAGCAAATATTCATCGATCGTGTGGGTGAGAGAGGATGCAAATTCAATTTTGGCGATCGAAGCTGTCAGCGAAACATCTTACATTTCGTTGCTCAATTTTGATTGTCAAATTGTAGAAATGATTGCCGAAAAATAGCGGCGCAACGCACAAAAGGAGAGAAAAGTTGGAACGCGGTCTTCAGTCTACCAGTGCAAAAAAGTCTCAAAGAAGATTTCATTTCCGGACTTACTTTTTGCTCTGCTCATTCTATTTTTTGCTATTCACCTTTCCGGCTCAAGCCGCAAGATTACAGTCTTGGCGCTTGAGTCCAGCCCAGAATCAATTAGAATTTTCCACGGATGATGGCGTTCAGCCCAGGGCACAACTGCTAAGCGATCCGACGCGATTGGTGATTGATCTGCCGGGTGTCACGTTCGGGCGACCGCAGGTTACAGAATCTTACAGTGGTGGTGTGAGATCGGTTCGGGTTGGACAGTTCGATCGCCAAACCACTCGAATTGTCGTCGAATATGCCCCCGGATACACGGTTGATCCGAGCCGTATCCAATTTCAAGGCAGAACCGCAAATCAATGGTCGGTACAGCTTCCTACGCCAACCTTTTCAGGCGTTGCAACCCCGCCTGTAACCTCACCCCCCACTACCCTACCCCCTACTACTCAACCCCCCATTACCCAACTGCCACCGGCTTCGACAGGTCGCACCTTCGTTCAGAGCCTTCAAGCCACCGGAGATGGCTTATTTCTAAGAACAACGGGTGCTACTCCACAAGTCCGATCGCTGCGCTCGGTCGATCGTCGCCAAATGATCATCGACATCTTTGGCGCAACCCTTTCTCCAAATCTGTTCCCGCGTGATCTTCCGGTGAATGTAAGCGGTGTTTCTCGCGCTCAAATCTCCCAATTCACTCCGGATAGTGTTCGCCTAACCTTAACGCTGTCCCCCCAGAGTGCCGATTGGCAAGCTAGCGCAAGTCCTTCTGGCGGGTTAATTGTCTTACCTCAAGCTGTAGGTTCAACTCCGGTCACGCAACCTCCGGTTACACAGCCTCCGATCGCGCAACCTCCGGCAAGTCAAACCGCTATCGTTCAATCCGTCGAGCTTGATGCAAATCGCCAACTGATTATTCGGGGCAATCAGCCGCTCAGCTACACCACAGGCTGGGATCGCGCTACTGGATCGTATCGAGTGTTGATTCGATCGGCACGGACTGACCAGAGTTTCAGAGGACCTCAACTACCTGCGGGTAGCTCAATTCTGCAAGCGCGAGTCCGGCAAGACGGCAATGATCTCGCACTCTTGTTCCTGCCTGCTGCAAATGTGCAGTTTGGCGACGTTGTGCAGACCTCTCCACAGCAGTTGATTTTACCGGTGCGTCGCGGATTGTTCCCGGTGACTCCACCAACCACGACTCCTCCGACGACCTCCCCGATCACGCCTTCTCCGATTCCAGTTCCGCCGACGACTAATCCGCGCCCCGTCCCGCCGCGTGTTCCCAACGGTCGCCTAGTCGTGGTGATCGATCCGGGGCATGGTGGACCTGATCCCGGAGCCGTTGGCATCAGAGGAATTCAAGAGAAAGAAATCGTACTCGATATCAGTCGTCGTGTCCAAGCAAATCTAGAGCGAGGAGGCGTTCAGGTCGTGATGACGCGGAATGCTGATACTGACTTAGATCTCCAGCCCCGCGTCGATATTGCACAACGAACAAATGCAACCGTGTTTGTCAGCATTCATGCAAACTCTATCAGCATGAGCCGCCCTGATGTGAATGGGCTAGAAACATACTATTTCCAAAGCGGTTTAGAATTGGCACGCACGATTCACCGCAACGTGCTACAGGGAACGGGAGTTCGCGATCGAGGCGTTCGCAGCGCTCGGTTTTTTGTCCTGCGTCGCACCTCGATGCCTTCGGTTTTAGTGGAGGTTGGATTTGTCACGGGTCGCGAGGATGCGGCTCGCTTGGCAGAGTCATCCTACCGTCAGCGCATGGCAGATTCGATCGCTCGTGGCGTTCTCGAATATCTAGGGAACCGCAGTTCGCGTTAAATCCTACCCGCGTAGTGTTGAGCCACTTGGCAAGAGCGCTTAGACTGAGATGAAAGTAAGAAGCCTGAAGCAAAAAATCGGAGTACGATTGCTTCAGCCTTCTGGCTTTTAATGTTCTGACTGGTGTGAGGAAGTAAGAGATGATCAATCTGGGAGAAGAGTTCGGTTGCTTAGCTGAGGCACCGAATGGCTCGAATCCGATCGGGCTATTCGATAGCGGGGTGGGTGGCTTAACGGTGCTGCGCGAGATGTATCGCCAACTGCCGAACGAATCGCTATTGTATTTTGGTGATACTGCCCGTGTCCCATATGGAACTCGATCGCAGTCCGAAATTATTCAGTTTGTGCGCGAAATCTTGAACTGGATGGTCGAACGTCGCGCCAAAATGGTGATCATGGCGTGTAATACCAGTTCGGCGTTAGCGATCGAAACCATCCGCCAAGAGTTTCCAAGCCTACCGATTCTGGGTGTGATTCTGCCCGGTGCAAGGGCAGCCGTCAAGCAAGGACGACGCATCGGAGTGATTTCAACTCCTGCCACTGCCGCCAGTGATGCCTACCGCCAAGCCATTCTTGAAGTTGATCCGACCGCTGAAGTTTGGCAAATTGGCTGTCCTGAGTTTGTGCCGTTGATTGAGCAAGGGCGAATTGAAGATTCCTACACTTATAAAGTTGCTCAACGTTATCTCAAGCCGCTATTAGATCAAAGTATTGACACGCTAATTTATGGCTGTACGCACTACCCGCACCTCGCTCCGGTGGTGAAATCGATCGTGCCCAGTTCGGTGCAACTGATTGATCCAGCCGTCTCCGTTGCAAAGGCAGCCGCGCAAGAATTGGAATTGCTAGGTCTGAGAAATTCACAGTCTCCTTTACCGACTCAGTTCTATGTCAGCGGCAATCCAGAGCCATTTGTGGAAGTCGCACAACGCTGGCTCGGTTACACTCCGACGGTACAGCAAGTGACACTCTCGGAATCAGTCGCAGTGAGATAGAACTGAATGGAGCTTTGGCGAGGCTAACTTTGCGCTTGTAGCCACTGCTCCAGTTCTTCAAGGGTGTTGAAATCAAGCAGCGCGATCGCAAGCTGATCTAACGTCGCAGCGGGTAAATGTTGAATTTGGGTTTCGAGCGATTGAGGCAGCGTTCCGAGGCGCGATCGTAGCTGCATTAGAACTAGAACCACCTTTCCCTGCTCAATGCCTTGCTCAATGCCTTGAGTGCGAGTCTGTCGCTCCCATTCTAAGTAGGCTTGTGAGAGTGCCATTAGAAATTGCTCCTCTTCTTGATTAACGGTCGCTGTAATTTCTATACTAATTCGCCATCGCACTAATAAATCTAGAGCGGTAGAGCGTTTCGGGTTTGTTTCGGGTAGGAGCAGCAATTCCTCAATAGCTTGTTCTTGCGTCGTTCCTTTTCCGAGCAGTCTTAACCACAAAGTTTCTTCAGTTGTAGGAAGTTCAGCGATGTTGATTAGGCCTGTGCGCCCACCTCGGTCGAACAGATAAATTCCGTCTTCTCCATCCAGTTGACCTCCGAAATCAGCGAGGAGTTGACTAGAAGCCGAAGAAGCCACTATCCACAAGCGCGGCAACTCAGCATCTAGAAGCGTTCGATTCGCAGCGCGATGGAGTTCTGCGTGTAGCAAATAGAGTTTCAAGACGCACGATCGCACCTCTGCGCTAGTCGGCGGATTGCGAAATGGCTCAAACAGTGATTTCGTCTGGCTCAGTTGGGCAAGTTGTCCGAGTTCGGCGGGATTGAGTTGGGTGGGATTGATCGGCTCAAAGTAGATGTCGATACGGCGGGATTCTCCGGGAACGGTTCGATCAACCGTGACCCGTCCGTAAGGAGTCAGAAGCGCTTCAAACAGTTGTTTAGAAAATTCGTCGAACGGTTGGCGCGTCATTGAACCAATCAGAACAAACGCTCTCTATTTTACTTAGGACTAGGAAATATGTTTGAGTTTGTGCTGCAATTGATCAAGCGAGATCGAGCCGCTTGAAACCAGGTAAACTGAGAAGCGCAAATTTTTAATCCCCTAGATTTGCGGATTTATGAGTAAAATAAGGTCACAAGCCGTAAAAAAACTTAACCTATAGCTTCTGAGTCGGCAACTACATGACCTCAGCCACATCCCTCTTTTCTCCGGTAGAAGCGGATTTACGTTTACTTGCCGAGAACCTTAAAAATCTTATCGGTGCGCGTCATCCTATTCTTTACGCTGCCGCAGAACACCTGTTTAGCGCCGGAGGAAAACGTATTCGTCCCGCGATCGTCCTACTCGTTGCTCGTGCTACGATGCGCGGACAAGACATCACCCAGCGTCATCGCCGCCTTGCGGAAATCACCGAGATGATTCATACCGCTAGCTTAGTGCATGACGATGTGATCGACGAATCGGAAATGCGGCGAGGGCTTCCCGCAGTTCATAGCCGATTTAGTACGCAAGTTGCAGTCTTGGCAGGAGATTTTCTGTTTGCTCAGTCGTCTTGGTATCTGGCAAACCTGGAAAATATCGAAGTGATTAAGCTATTGTCTGAGGTGATCAAAGACTTTGCTGAAGGTGAAATTCAGCAAGGATTGCTTCGCTTTGATACGGGCTTAACGATCGAATCTTACCTAGAAAAAAGCTATTACAAAACGGCATCCTTAATTGCAAATAGCTCAAAAGCGGCAGCAATATTGAGTGATGCTTCTGAGGCGGAGGCACACAAGCTGTATCAGTACGGACGACACTTAGGCTTAGCGTTTCAGATTGTCGATGATATTTTCGACTTTACGAGTTCAGCCGAGGGGCTTGGAAAACCTTCGGGATCGGATTTAAAAAGTGGGAATTTAACGGCTCCGGTGCTGTATGCGTTAGAAGAAAAGCCTTATTTAGAAGAGTTAATCGATCGAGAATTTGCTCAGGAAGACGATTTAGAACAAGCTTTAGCGCTAGTAAGAGATAGTCAGGGCATTCAAAGAGCGAAAGACTTAGCGGCATATCACGCTAAAGCGGCGATCGAGTATCTATCCGATCTGCCGCCTTCTGAGTCACGGCAAGCGTTAATTAAGCTGACGGACTATGTATTAAACCGATCATACTAAAGCTTGACTTCACTCAATCTAGCTAGGCAGGTAACACTGCCTTTTTTTATCTCTAAAATCTAACCAGCGATAGAAGCGCATTTCTTCTATCGCTATCTAGCTATATAAACCTACCCTACGATTTCCGACTCCTGAAGGATGGGCATTACGTCGTTTATTACTACGCTTAAAGGCAATGGTAGGAAATTTCACATTTGTTTGTTTTCATCTATCGTGTTTTGGTAATAGAAATATGGCTATCTCAGGTCAGCGTCCCCAGATCGCTCTGATTTCAGTGCATGGTGATCCTGCGATCGAAATTGGCAAAGAAGAAGCAGGCGGGCAGAATGTCTACGTGCGGCAGGTGGGCGAAGCGCTCTCGCGGCAGGGGTGGCAGGTCGATATGTTTACTCGTCGATCGACTGCGGATCAGCCTGAGATTGTGCAGCATAGCCCCCATTGCCGCACGATTCGGTTAGTGGCTGGACCTCAAGAATTCATCCCACGTGATGATTTGTTTGGGTATCTGCCGGAATTTGTGAAGCAGTTTCAGCAGTTCCAAACCGAGTCTGGATATCAATATCCTTTAGTGCATACCAATTATTGGCTATCCTCCTGGGTTGGCATGACGCTGAAGAAGCTCCAAGGCTCGAAGCAAATTCACACTTATCATTCATTGGGAGCCGTTAAATATCAAGCAGTCTCAGCGATTCCGATGATTGCCAAGACACGACTTGCAACTGAAAAACAATGTCTCGAAACCGCAGAGCGGATTGTTGCCACCAGTCCTCAAGAGCAGGAACATATGCGATCGCTCGTTTCCCAACATGGCAACATTGATATCATTCCTTGTGGAACCGATATCGAGCGCTTTGGTCGGATTTCTCGTGCTGAAGCTCGTCAAGCTTTGGGGTTGAATCAGGATGACAAGATTGTGCTCTATGTGGGTCGCTTCGATCGACGCAAAGGAATTGAAACCGCAGTCCGCGCGGTTGGGCGATTACAGCACGAGAATCTAAAGCTGATTATTGGCGGTGGCAGTCGTCCGGGACAAAGCGATGGACTGGAGCGCGATCGGATTGAAGGCATTGTGCATGAACTTGGATTGCAAGATATCACGCTATTCCCCGGTCGTTTGGGAATGGAGAATTTGCACTTATACTATGCTGCGGCAGATGTTTCAGTGGTGCCGAGTCATTATGAGCCGTTTGGACTGGTGGCGATCGAAGCAATGGCAAGTGGAACTCCGGTAGTGGCTTCGGATGTGGGTGGATTGCAGTTTACGGTGATTCCTGAAGAGACTGGACTGTTAGCGCCCCCGAAAGATGATGCGGCATTTGCACAAGCGATCGATCGAATCTTGGCTGATCCGGCTTACTGCCATCAGTTGGGACGGGCGGGACGCGATCGTGTTGAAGAGATGTTTAGCTGGGATGGCGTGGCTTCGCAGTTAGGCAAGCTGTATCAGCAAGTCTTGAAAGTTCCAGCCGTTGAACGATCGGCGGTGAGTGCTTAGCGACTAAAACTTAGGCATACAGGGCTTCAAAGGGTTGAAGTTCTGTATGTTTATAGATCTTCGGGGATTGGAGGGATTAAAGTCTCTAGTTGGCTTAGTAGTGGAGGTAGTTCTGCATGAATAATTGCCCACAGCCTTTCGTGATCGACTTCCTCATATCGATGACTAATGATATTGCGTAAACCTACAATCTGCTGCCAGTCAATCTCCGGATGAGCTTGTCGAAACTCGTTAGAAATTCTTCGCGCTGCTTCTGCCAAAATTTCAAATTGCCGCTCTACGGCACTGACGAATAGAACATTGCTAAAGTATTCCTCAAAAGTCAGATTCTCAGTAAAAGATTGGAGATAGCGAATTGCTTGTGCCATATCCCAAAGCGAGGCAATATCAAGATTTCCCCATGTCATAGATAATTCTTTGAGTTTTTAAGATTTCATGGCGTCTGAATGGATTCTTCAGATACTTTTTGTGAACTAGATCCACTTTGCGTCCAAATAGCCTCTCTATTTCCTCTTGCATTTGAATCTGACTATCCCAGGTTAAACTTCGATCGGCTGCAAAAGTCACTAAAACATCAATATCACTGTCTGGGCGAAAGTCATCGCGCAGCACTGAGCCGAATAGTGCGAATTCGGTGATTTTCCAGCGATCGCAATACTCCGCAATCTGCTCCGGAGTTGCTTGAATGCGATCGCGAATCCAATCCTGCAATTCAACCATCTTTTCAAAACGGAAGCACTTACATTTACATTAGCGAAACATGAGCGGCAACTACTTTCCAGCCGTCAGCCGTTCGCATCCAGGTTTGGCTTTGTCGTCCGGTTTTGCCCGACCTGACAAACTCCGTATTCGCCGTCGCAAAGTCTTGCCCGTAAGTCGTAATGACTGTGTTTTGCAGCGTACGATCGAGTCCTACCGCCGATCGACCTGCCCGAAATTGTGCGATCGCCTCATACCCATATAGATTCTCAGTTGCACCATAGCGGATTGTGTGTGGACTCTGCCAGAAAAGCTGATCTAACACCGCAACATCATTACTAATTAAAGCCTTTTCGTATTGTTCAAAAGCGGCAGTCACTTCCGCCAACACTTCAGGAAGATTAATTTCCATCGCAATTTACTCCTCAACCTTTAAGACTATACTTTGTTGCAGATTTCAAACATCGTTGAGTTTGATACGGTCTAACTATCCCGTTTGTTTGAGATTATGAATTTAGCTGTTGCAGAGCTTCCCGTTGAAATCCCTACTGATCCGATCGAGTCTGCCGAATCGGTTGGATTGCGTTATGTCAGCGACGAGATGCCGGGAATTCGACGCAAGCGATCGGGAAAAAGCTTTATTTATTTTGAGCCGAATGGCGATCGCATCAAAGACGAGAAAACGATTCAACGAATTAATTCTCTCGCAATTCCGCCTGCTTATCGGGATGTATGGATTTGTCCGTTTGAAAATGGGCATTTGCAGGCAACTGGACGCGACGCGAAAGGACGAAAGCAGTATCGGTATCATCCACGGTGGCGATCAATTCGAGATCAAACGAAATTCTCCCGCATGATTGCCTTTAGTCAAGCCTTACC
Source organism: Cyanobacteria bacterium FACHB-63 (assembly GCA_014695255.1). Lineage (GTDB taxonomy): Bacteria > Cyanobacteriota > Cyanobacteriia > Leptolyngbyales > Leptolyngbyaceae > Leptolyngbya. Next base: position 195,658 of record JACJNX010000016.1, on the reverse strand, counting down.
GGAGATTCGACGGCGATTAGAGCACGATTTAGCTCTCCCCGGACTGCCGAAACAAAAAGTATTAGCGACTGTTCTAAAGCTGATGGAACTCACGCGAATTCGAGTCGGAAATGATGAATACGCAAAAACAAATGAGTCCTACGGTTTAACAACATTGCACGATGATCATGTGAATGTGACCGGCTCAAAGGTTCACTTTGAATTCCGAGGAAAAAGTGGGGTTGATCATGCGATCGACATCAACGACAAACAGCTTGCAAAGATTGTGAAACGGTGTCAAGATTTGCCTGGTCAAGACCTTTTTCAATATTTAGATGAAAATAAACAACCGCAAGACATCAAATCTAGCGATGTGAATGATTATCTAAGAGAAATTACGGGACAAGAATTTACTGCAAAAGATTTTCGGACTTGGGGAGGAACTGTTTTAGCAGCTTTACATTTAGCTGAAATTGGAAAATTTACCTCACAAACAGCAGCAAAAAAGAATATTACGCAAGCGGTTAAAACGGTGTCTTCTTATTTAGGAAATCGCCCCGCGACCTGTCGGAAATATTATATTCATCCAGGTGTATTAGAAGCATATTTAGATGAATCGCTGCATGATTTAGTCGAAAAACACAGCACGATCGTGATCGACGACTGCCACGCGCTTCAGGCTGAAGAATTAGTCGTGGTGGCGCTGTTAACAAGAGAAGTAAAGGATTAATTGCACCCTTAGGCAAACTGCTTACTATGGATTAGAGCGCACGATCGTAAATCTGACCAGGCTTAAATTCGGTCAATTGAAATGCCGCGCTCAGGGTAAAGTAGGGAAGGTTTTATTAAGAAGCATTACATCGGGTTCATGAATCTGCAATTTCTGTATAGTCAGCTACTCGTTCAATGCCTCCTCGGAGTCTCTGCGATCGTCCTTGCAGAACTGATACGAGATGCGTATCATCTTGCCGGGCACTATTGGCAACCCTTGAAACGGTTTCATAATCTCCATCACAAAGCCTATCGTCCAGATTTGACGATCGCCAGTTTAGAAACTTATCAACGAGCGCAGCTATACAATGATGTCCCTGAAGCAATGGCGATGTTTAGCGCGACAACGTTGCTAGCGGGACTGACCCAAATGCCGGGATTCTGGCTTGGCTCGCTGTACTCGCTAGCGTTCCTGATTCCAGCCCTGGCTCGATCGCAAGGGTTACTTCTACAAACCGATGTCACCCACAAACCTGGGGATTTAGTGGACTTACCCAAGCCTTGGATTGTGAATCGTACCTATCACTGGCGGCATCATTTTGATCAGCCAAATGCTTATTTCTGTGGTCACTTTACGATCGTAGACAAAATGCTAGGAACAAGCTTGTCGCTTAAAGATAAAGTCGTGGCGGTTACAGGAGCATCCGGCGCACTGGGACAGGCGTTAGTTGCAGAATTGACTCGGCAAGGTGCAAGAGTGATCGCACTAACAACCCGCGAGAATGCAAGCTTTGATCCGAAAGTCGAGGTGCTGCAATGGCAGATTGGAGCGGAAGAGGACCTGCGATCGCGCCTGAAAAAAGTGGACATCTTCATTCTCAATCATGGGGTGAATGTGTATGGCGATCGTTCTGCTGAAGCGATTCAAACTTCATATGAGGTGAATACGTTTTCAACTTGGAAACTTGCAGAATTGTTCTTAGAAACTGTTACGGAGTCCTCGCACAAAGCACTCAAAGAGCTTTGGATCAACACTTCAGAAGCAGAAGTAAATCCTGCTTTTAGTCCGCTTTACGAACTATCGAAGCGCACATTAGGGGATTTAATTACTTTGCGGCGATTAGATGCCCCTTGTATTATTCGTAAGCTGGTTTTAGGCCCGTTTAAGAGTCAACTAAACCCCTATGGCGTGATGTCAGCCCCCGATGTTGCTTGGGCGATCGTGGCTTTAGCAAAACGAGATTTTCGGGATATCATTGTGACAATTAATCCGATTACCTACGCACTGTTCCCGGTAAAAGAAGCATTGCAGTCGCTTTACTTCCGATTGTTTACAAAATCCTAACTTTCAGATTTCGAGTGGTGTGAGAACTCCGGTTGCGTTCGGCGATCGGAGTTCTGTCGTTTTCATAGAATAGAGACAGCACGAGGAAAGCGTATGTCACTCAACCAATTTAGAACGATCGGGGAAGTGGTCAAAGAATTTCAGGTGCGGTACACCGAAGCAGAGTTCATTCAGCAACTCGCCTTTCAGATTTCCTAGTATTTTCGAGAAGACTTGCAGTTGATGATGCGCAAGGCGGTCGTTGATAATTCTGAGTCTGCCATCTGTCAAAATCTCATTTATCCGGTTCTCAAAGAAGTTTGGAAACACTACCGCGATCGCTTCATCATCTGGAGTCATCAATCGCTGAACTACGATGAAAGGCTTGGCGGCTTTCCAGAGTACATCTTGGCGCGTCGCTCTCCACTCGGTAAGGTCGTATTTGATAAGCCTTATTTACTGCTAGTCGAAGCGAAACAAGATAATTTTGAGACAGGTTGGGCGCAATGTCTTGCAGAAATGATTGCAGCGCAAAGACTGAATGGAGAACCTGAAATGATCATCTACGGAATTGTATCGAATGGCGATCGCTGGCAGTTTGGCAAGCTCGAAGCAGAAGTCTTTACTCGTAACATCACCTTCTTTACGATTCAGGAACTTGATGTTCTGTTTGAAGCGCTGAACTATGTATTCCAGCAGTGTGAAGTGCAGTTGAGAAGTTATGTTGCGGTTTAGTTTTTTACAGTTTGTTACCTTGTCTGGTTCCTAACCATCAACGTTTTAGACTTGTAAAGCATCCTCGATCGAACCCCCGTATTTAACGCTATGTTTCCAACCCATCGCCCTCGTCGGCTCCGCACCCATCCCCACCTGCGCCGCATGGTGCGGGAAAACGTTTTAACGACCAGTGATTTGATCTACCCGTTGTTTGCTGTACCCGGACAAGGGATTGCCAATGAAGTGCGATCGATGCCCGGAGTGTATCAATTGTCGATCGATAAAATTGTCGAAGAAGCAAAGCAGGTTCACGATTTAGGCATTCCTTCGATCATTTTGTTTGGCATTCCTGACGATAAAGATACCGATGCAACCGGAGCTTGGCACGATTGCGGCATTGTGCAAAAAGCAGCCACAGCCGTCAAAGAAGCCGTTCCAGAGTTGATCGTAATTGCCGATACCTGCCTGTGTGAATACACTTCACATGGGCATTGTGGCTATCTTGAAGTGGGCGATTTGACTGGGCGCGTTCTTAACGATCCGACCCTAGAGCTGTTGAAGAAAACCGCAGTTTCGCAAGCAAAAGCCGGAGCGGATATCATTGCGCCCTCTGGGATGATGGATGGCTTTGTTGCTGCAATTCGGGCAGGATTGGATGAGGCTGGATTTCAAGACATTCCGATTTTGTCCTATGCAGCGAAATATGCGTCTGCTTATTACGGTCCGTTCCGGGATGCTGCGGAATCGACTCCGCAGTTTGGCGATCGCCGCACTTATCAAATGGACCCTGGCAATTCGCGAGAAGCCATCAAAGAAATCGAACTCGACATCGCAGAAGGGGCAGACATGCTGATGGTGAAGCCTGCTTTGGCTTACATGGATATCATTCACCAAGTCAAGCAAGCGTCTAACCTGCCCGTCGCGGCTTACAATGTGTCGGGTGAGTATGCGATGGTGAAAGCCGCAGCCCTTAACGGTTGGATCGATGAAGAACGAGTCGTGATGGAAACCTTGCTCGGCTTTAAGCGGGCGGGAGCAGATTTGATTCTGACTTATCACGCAAAAGATGCAGCCCGTTGGTTAGGGGCTTAATTGTCGAATAGAACTGTTGCGGGAATGCCTTGCCGAATCAAATTTGCGGCTATCCAAACGAAGTCTGTCTGCATTTGATTCGACGGCATCCCCGCTTCACCTAAGGGCTTAACGTCAGTGTCAAGCGCGATCGTGCTTCTCGTGTTCTGAGCAACCTGTAGTTTCAGGAAAAGTTGTAGGAGAAAAACTGCGGTAGAATTCCCCTGCACTGGATAGAAGGAAGCGTTGTGAACTGGAAGCGAATTCTGCCTTATCTCACTCTGTTGCTCTGGGTTTTGCCGATCGTTCTCATCCGCAGTTCTCAGCAAAGCCTGATGGCACATGATGAAGGAATTTATGCAACGCAGGCCCGAACCATTCTCAGAACCGGAGACTGGATCACGCCGCAGTGGGGCGGAGGATATAGCTTCGATCGCACGATCGGAATTCAATGGCTGATTGCCGGGTCGTATTTGTTATTTGGAACAAGTGAGGGAGTCGCGCGATTACCCAGTGCGATCGCGTTTGTGCTGAGTGTGTTGCTGACGTATGCGATCGGGGTGCGGTTGGCTACGCCTCGAATTGCCTGGCTAGGGGCGGCGATTTTTAGTGTGATTCCGTTAGTCGTGCAATACGGACGATTAGCTACACAAGACATGGTTCTCGTCTGCGTGGAACTGTTCGCTATTTGGACGCTACTGATGGCAGAGTCTTCAGAGCGTCCCTGGAGATTTTTTACAGGCTTGATGTTTGGTATGGGATTCATGATCAAAGGATTCATGATTATTCCGGCAACGATCGCGCTACTTCCTTATCTAATTGTTCAACGTCGCCGTCATTTGTTTGATCCTCTGCTGTATTTGGGATTTGCGATCGGGCTATCGTTGCCAGTTTTTTGGCTGTGGGCAGCGGTTGAAAAATATGGAACCGCTCCGATCCAAGAATTGTTTGGCAAACTAATTCACCTCAAGGGACAAACCTATCAGGGCGCAAATCAGTTTTATTATCTTTGGAATATTCCTGCAAATGGTTTTCCTTGGGTCTTTTTTGCATTACCTGGCTTGTGGCTTTCGTGTTTTCATCCTGCTATTCGAGCATTATTAGAATCGAAGCAGGGTCGATTTTTACTGATTGGCTATCCGGTTGTATTATTTATTGAATTAAGCATTTTTGGAACGCGAACGCACTATTATCCGATCCAGTTAATGCCGTTTATTGGATTGTTCGCGGCGATCGCGCTATCTCATCTTGCACATCTTTACACGCAGCGAAAACGAACGGGTTTACTCATCGGGCTAAATCTATTCATTGGCGCGATCGCAATAATTTTGCTCGTCATTGTGAATCGACGCATGATGATTGCTCAGGTATTTTCAAACACACTGCGGAGCGACACGATCGATTCGATCGCGCTGGTTGTGCTGACTGTGGGATTAGGGTGGCTCAGCTTACCTGTAATTTGGCTGCTGCGGAACCGTGTTTCGAGGCATCAATCCGCAAATTATTGGATCGCAGTTTGGCTACTCACATCCTGGTTAGCGATAGCAATGCTGCACCTGACTGGATTATGGGGAGATTATGATCCTCGACTCAAACAGTTTTTGTCGCAGGCGAATGTTCAAGCAATTTTGCGATCGCAGTCTGTAAGTTTTGTTGTGAACGAAAAGTTTATTAGTCGCGACGATCGCAAACGACAATTGTTGTTGAATTTTTATACGCCCCAAATCGGGCAATACATTAAAGATCCCAAAATTCTACCGAATACCAAGTACGCCTGGATCGATCCCAATCTTGCTAAAACGTCGATCGCGAATTACGAACCAGAAGAAATTTTTGAAGGTTGGGTATTGGCAAAGCGTTCAGACTCTTGATAAATTCTCACAGTCCAAAACGCCGAAATCTTGAGAGATTTTTGCAAAAGAATTTATCAATCATCACTATGGAATCCAACAAATGAAGCCTACAGTCCTCTTTGGACAGAGACCTCGAAGGATCAAGCAGATCGATCGTGCTTTTTGGTTGCGATTGCTTGACAGTGATTCCAAACTCCTTTAAGTTCCTTATTAGTAACTTATGTCAATTAGGTTGAAATTTGCGGAGAGATTACTGCAAGTTCAGCTAGTTTGAGCATCTCAAATCGTGGTGGGACATTTCAATATGACTATGAAAAGACGGCTATTTTTGGCTTCTGGTGCAGCGATCGCCGTTGTTGCTTGCTCATCAAATCCGAGAGTGAATACCGAACAACCGGTCGCCGCGCCTCGCGTTCTCAATCTCTACTCTGCGCGTCACTACGAAAGCGATAACGCCGTTTATCAAGGCTTTACCCAAAAAACAGGCATCAAAGTTAACTTGGTCGAAGCAGATGCCGATAAGCTAATCGAGCGGATTAAAAGCGAAGGCGCAAACAGTCCCGCAGATGTTCTGCTCACGGTGGATGCAGGACGCTTGTGGCGTGCCCAACAGGAGAATTTACTCCAACCTGTGCAATCTTCGACGCTCACCAGCGCAATTCCTGAAAACCTACGCGAACCCGGTGGACACTGGTTTGGCTTTACTCGTCGGGCGCGGGTGATCGTGTACAACAAAGACCGCGTGAAGCCGTCTGAACTCTCGACCTACGAGGATTTAGCCAATCCGAAATGGAAAGGACGCATTGTAGTGCGATCGTCGAACCATGTGTATAACCAATCGCTCTCAGGTTCGATGCTGGCAAAACAAGGTGCTCAGAAGACCGAAGAATGGGCGCGGGGACTGGTCGCAAACTTTGCGCGATCGCCTGAAGGCAATGACACTGCTCAGATCAAAGCAGTCGCCGCCGGACAAGGCGATCTCACCCTAGTTAATACCTATTACGTGGTGCGTTTAGCCAAGTCCGACAAACCGGAAGACAAAGCGATCGCTTCTAAAGTTGGGGTCTTTTTCCCGAATCAGACAGAGCAGGGCACTCACGTCAATATCAGCGGTGGCGGCGTAGTCAAAACGGCTCCCAACCGTGAAGCGGCGGTGCAATTTTTGGAATATCTTGCCAGCCCGGAAGCTCAAACTATCTTTGCTGGAAGTAACAACGAGTATCCAGCGGTCAAAGGTGCGACGATCGATCCGGTCTTGTTGAGCTATGCGAAGGACTTCAAAGAAGATCCGCTAAATGCTTCGGTGTTTGGTAAAAACAATGCAGAAGCGCTAAAGCTCATGGATCGCGCAGGCTGGAAATAAGCGCAAACGAGAGGGTTAGAATTTCTGTCCAAGTGCGGCAAGTTGCGCTCGTGCTTTTTGCAAAGATTCAAACCACTCTCGTTCTGGATCGCTATCTGCCACAATTCCCGCACCCACTTGCCCCCAAACGATCGCACCCTCTGCTTGTTTTGCATACAGCAAGGTGCGAATCAGAATGTTGAGATCAAGATTTCCACGTCGATCGAGATAGCCACAAGAGCCATAAAACAAACTGCGCCGCACAGGTTCTAACGCTTCAATAATCTCCATGCACCGGACTTTTGGGCATCCAGTAATGGTTCCACCCGGAAACAGAGCGCGAATCACATCGATCGCATTAAGCTGTGGCTGTACCTTGCCGATCACATTGCTGACTAAGTGCATCACATGGCTGTAGCGTTCGATCGCGAGTAATTCATCAACCTGTACACTTCCCCATTCACACACCCGTCCTAAATCATTACGCTCAAGATCCACTAGCATAATGTGTTCGGCTTGTTCTTTGGTGTTATCGAGTAATTCTTGAGCCAGATCACGATCTTGTTCGATCGTGGTTCCACGCGGACGAGTTCCAGCGATCGGGCGGGTTTCTGCGATTCCGTCTTTTAGTTTGACCAATCGTTCTGGAGAACAGCTAATTACATCCCCCCAAGGAGTTTTCCAATAGCTTGCAAACGGCGAGGGATTAATGGATTGCAGAGATCGATAAATTGTCCAGCTTTCAGCTTCGGTTCTCGCTTCAAATCTCAGAGATAAATTCGCTTGAAAGATATCGCCCGCTCGGATGTGTTGTTTGGCTTTGAGAACGATCGCTTCATAGTCCGCCTGCTTCATGCAGAACTGAGTCTCAAACGCTGAACTTTTGAAAGAGGCTTGAGCTAAATTTGATAGCTGTTTCTCAAGCTGATCTAATTGAGGTGAATCGCTTGCCGCCAACCATAGAACTTGTTGTTCGTGATCTAACACAGCAAAGCATTCCGGCTCATACCAAAATGCCACCGGAAACGGTAAAGTCTCTGATTTGAGATACGGAAGTCGCTCAATTTCCCAGGCAAGATCGTAGCCCAACCAACCTAGCCAACCGCCCGTAAACGGTAAATGCTCTAGCGCTTGAGAAGGAATTTCCTGCTCGATCAACTGATTGAGAAACGGCAGAATTTCCCCGATCTCAGGTGTCCAGACTCTATTAGTTCTAGGCTGTCCCGCGCAGATAGAAAAGCGCCCCAGCTGCGGATAGTCTGGCGATGCTGGATAAGGACTTTCTAATAAAGTTGCAATCTCATCCTGCAAAAACAAAGCAGCGAACACCCCTGAACCTGTGCGCTGATGTAATGGAATCGATCGCCAAGCCCAAGGAAGCAACATAAAAGAAAACAGCACAAACGTAAGCTATATCCTACGATGTGCTGTTCCAATTTAGTGTGTCAGCAGTGCCACCGGGAAATCTTTCAGCGCATCTTTAAGCGCGATCGTGCTTCCAGTATGTTCAGTCTCGGAGATCGCGTTTTGCCAGCCTGAAGTGGGAAGCTCAATTGCGGTATCTGCCCAAATTTCACCCATTGGCAGTTGATTCGGTTGAATCAATCGAGTGAAAAATCTAGGTGCGATCGTCACCACCATTTGACCTGCATCTTTACGCGCAAACGCAATGATGTGATCTTTAAACTTTCCGGTTGCTTCTAGCGGGATGTACTCGCCGCTGAGAAAGACCGACTTGAATTGATTCCGCACTTTTAGCGCTTGCAGTGTCAGAAACATCTTCACTTGTCCGTCTTCTGGCTTTTCTAAGAGTTTTGGCATTAACGCTGAGGGTGCTGCTGCTTGAATCGCATCCAGAAACGTTTCACGGATTGTAAAATCAACCGGACGGCGATTATCTGGGTCAACCAAACTGAGATCCCAAAGTTCAGTACCCTGATAAAAATCAGGAATACCCGGAGAAGTAATTTTGATCAATGCTTGGGATAAAGAATTGAAAATCCCATAGTGAGAGATCTTGTGCTGAAAAGGCAAGAATTCTTTGAGAAAGTCATTGTCTTCAAGAATTGCTTTCACAAAGTTAGTGCAAGCTTCTTCATAGGCACTATTTGGACGTAACCAAGCCGTAGAGACTTTCGCTTCTCGAATGGATTTGATCGCGTACTGCTCGACACGATCGACAAACCCATCCATTTCACTTGCTTGGAACGGATACGCCCCGACTAATGTTTGATAAAACGCATACTCATCGTTCGCACTTGGCATCAACGCTTTCTTGTGTTGAACCTTGTATTTATGATTCATTTTGCGCCATTTTTGTACTTGCGCTTGCCATTCGTCAGGAATTTCCGAAAGCACATTAACTCTGGCGCGAAGATCTTCACCCCGTTTTGTATCGTGTGTAGAAGTTGCATTCATCGCAACGTTCCAATTCTGTTGTCGATACTGATTAAATTGGTGAAATTCGGTTGTGCTAATACCAAACCGGCCCGGATCGCCACCAACTTCATTCAGCGAAATCAAGCGGTTATACACAAAGAATGCAGTATCTTCAACACCTTTTGCCATGAGCGGTCCAGTATACTGCTGAATCCGCATTGCAAAATAAAGCCATTGCTCCTTATCTTTTGCACTGAGCGAATCATCGTATTCAAGCAGCAGCACTTTCTCGATGAAATCTAATTCCTTCTGTGAAAAAGGCTGATTCTCACGAGCAATCTCGATCGCAGTTTTGATGTAGTTGCGATCGTCCTCTGCAACTCCTTCTTCAGTTGTATAGGTGCGATAGATCGTAAACTGGATCAGAACTTCAGCGATCGCACGTTTCAAGCCGTTAATTGTGAAGTCATTTCCGTAGCGATCTTTAAGCGAAATATCTTTTAGCAGTGCAGCTAAATTATCTAAATCACCTGACAAATTCTTATCAAGAATTAGGCGCTTCTTATCAAGCACAACTTCTTCAAAAGGAATCGATCGACCCAGAATCTGTTGATAAATTTCATCAAAGCGCGGTTCGTTTTGCACATCACAAAATACGCTATTCAGGTAATTCAAATAGTCGTATCCTGATGTTCCTTGAATACTCCAATCCTTTGGTAGATCTTCTCCAGGCTGTAAAATTTTTTCCGCAACAATGTAGGTGTCGCCTACTTTCTCCTGTAGCCGATGTAGATATTGTTTTGGATTTGACAGACCATCAATATGATCAATTCTAAGTCCAGTAACTTTACTTTCTTGAATTAGCTGAGCAATAAAATTATGCGTGTAGTTAAACACCTTTTGCTCTTCGATTCTCACCGAAATTAGCTCATTGACTGTGAAGAATCTACGATAGTTAATTTCTTCGGCCCCAACCTTCCAATAAGATAAGCGGAAAAACTGCTCTGACAATAGCTTATCTAGCCAATCTACACTATGCGGATTGCCTGCTTCACCGTTGAAGAATTGAACATTCTCGTCAATAAAAGTTTTAACTTCAGGATTTCCTTCATACAGCTCCCACAGCAATCCTTTAACGAATTCAGCTTGGTCTTGTCTCTGTTTGCCGCCCGACTCAGCAGGTAAACTTTTTAACATATAGAGAACAGCAAGAAGCTTAACAAAATCAGGATTTCTTCTTCCTAAAGTTTTAGCTAATTTTCCTAAATCGCGAGTTAGAAAGATTGAATAAGATTCAAGCCTTAAAGGAACTCGAAGCGCATAATAAATAACCGATAATCCCTCTTGGCTGTACTGAAGTTTGATATCCCCATTCTCTAAACAAGAGCCATAGAAGTCGCCTAATAACGGTGCGAGAATTGGTTCTTGGCTGCTTCTAAAGGGTGAATTCCAAGCCAGATCAAAGAACTGTAAGTATTCTGAATCAAAGCCGTTTTCTAAAACGTCCATGAGATAGCGATTATCACTGTCGTAAGACATATGATTTGGCACAATGTCTTGCAGCCATCCCATATTGTGATGCTGTAATTTTTCAACAAGTCGCTCAAACACTTCTGGTGTCCCTAATTCTGGGTTGAGTTGTGTTGGATCAACTACATCGTATCCATGACTACTGCCCGCTTTCGCCTTGAAAATAGGAGACGCATAGAAGTCAGAAATGCCTAACTTTGCCAGATATTCCACAATTTTGGCAGCCGCTTCAAACGGAAATTCTTGACGCAATTGAACTCGATAAGTTGCTAGTGGAATTCGCATAAGTCCTCAATTAATAGCGTTCATAAACCACGAAGCTTTGTGCGCTCACTTGCCCACTTTCGCCCTGCTGTCCTTTTTCTGGTGCGGGTGTTCCCTTGCCCATCCAGCGATCGTCTGCCGAGTCCAACAGCTTCCGCCACTGCCCATCTGGAAACTCAAAGGTTTGCTCCGACTGGCTGAAACTCATCAGAATTAACAGCGTTTGTTCAGCACTCGATCGCTGCAACCAAACAAGCTGCTTTTCTTCTTCAGCACAAGCTGAAACCGAATCACGATCGCGATTCACTAATGCAGGCAGCGATCGACGCATTCTTAATAATTTCTGATAGAACTCCCAAAGAGTTTTATACTTCCCGTCCTGATAGCGCTCCCACTGCAAAATACACTCTTCATAAGTTCTTGCAGCCTCAGGATCAGGCGGTTCACCATCAAAATGAAAGTGTTTGAATTCTGCCTTTCTGCCTTGCCGTACCAGTCGAATTAACTCAGGATCAGAATGGCTCACAAAGTAGGTAAAGGGCACTTCTTCTCCATATTCTTCACCCATAAACAACAGCGGAATATAAGGCGAAAGAATGACCGCTCCTGCCGCTAGCTTTAAGCCTTCAAATGAAATTAATTGCGATAGTCGCTCTCCTTTCATTTGATTGCCAATTTGGTCGTGGTTTTGAATACAAACCACAAATTGAGTCATTGCACAATCGGTTGCAGGCGCACCATGAAAGCGCATTCGATGCGGTGCATATTTCCAATCATAAACAAACGTTTCACGATACGCTTTTGCTAAATCTTCGCAGGTGCCAAAATCCTGGTAATACCCAACATCCGCTCCTGTTAACAAAGCATGTAAGGCATGATGAAAATCATCGCTCCACTGTGCATCTAATCCAAAGCCATTCGCTTGTTTCGATCGCACTAATTTCACATCATTTAAATCACTTTCAGCAATTAGGTAAAATTTGCGGTTCTGCTGGCGTGAAAGCTCATCGACGCGATCAACAAGTTCGGATAGAAAATGCCGCGCTCCCAAGTCGTAAATCGCATGTACTGCATCTAATCTCAGCGCATCAATGTGGAATTCTTTTAGCCAATACAGCGCATTTTCTATAAAGTAGCTGCGAACACAGTGACTATGAGCATCATCGTAGTTAATTGCTTGACCCCAAGGGGTTTTGTAGGTTTCAGTAAAGTAATCCCCATACTGATGAATATAAGTTCCTTCAGGACCGAAATGGTTATACACCACATCCAACATCACAGAAATTCCGTGTTGATGACAGGCATCAACTAGCTTTTTCAGACCCGCTACACCGCCATAAGAATTCTGTACCGCATAAGGATAAGTCCCGTCATATCCCCAGTTGCGATAAGCCTTTGGATCATCGGTTCTGCTGTCTCCGGGGAACTGCGCGATCGGCATAAGTTCGATCGCGGTAATTCCCAATTCTTGTAGCGTTTGCAATCGCGGAATAATTGCCTCAAACGTTCCCTCTGGCGTAAACGTTCCAACGTGCAACTCATAGATCACCATATCTTCTAAGGTGATCCCTTTCCATTCCCCGTCATGCCACTCAAACTGATGATCTACAACTGCTGAAGCTTCATGCACCCCAAATGGCTGAAATTGCGAGGCGGGGTCAGGATAAGACTGCTGATCATCCAACCGATAACGATACTGCGCCCCCGGCTTGACATCAGGAACGATCGCGCTCCAATATCCCTCATTTTTCTGCTCTAGTTCGACCGATCGCTCGCCCAACTCCAAGGTCACACTCTGCGATCGCGGTGCCCAGACCGTAAATTCAGCGCGATCGTCGCCTAAATACCAAGCCCCTACTTTCATAGCAATATCGGTGAATGTTCAGCAAGTTCTTGCCAATTGTTCCCGCATGTTGAAAAACGTTACAATTGGCTTGCTGTCACAGTATCCGAATTGCCCCAGTTGCCTTATCTATCCGAAGTGGGAGTCAAGGGATGAAATTTTATCAGAGCAAAATGCCCAGCAAAATATGCAATCGGGCGATCGCTGCAAAGCAATTTTTCGCTTCGGTTTGAGCACTGTCCCAGAGCTTAAGCAAAGGATTTAGAAAGCTTTCAGGCCTCGACATCAGAATAAACTTCTTCTGTCGAAGCCATCTAAGAAGCTTGCTGCGAACGGCAAGCTTTCTCAAGTCTAAAGAAACACCCGATGTTGCAGCGACGGCATTTGTCGTCGGACTTGCTCCAATCGCCCTGGAACGATTTCCGCGATCGCTACTCCCGGCATTTCTCCGGCATCCGCCAAAATCACACCCCACGGATCAATAATCATCGCGTGCCCGTGAGACTGGCGCAGCGAATTGTGTCGTCCAGTTTGAGCAGGTGCAATTACGTAGCACGTATTCTCGATCGCTCTTGCCTGCAACAGCACTTGCCAGTGATCCTTCCCGGTATGCGCCGTAAATGCAGCCGGAACAAACAACACTTCTGCACCCATCTGAGTCATTTGACGATACAGTTCAGGAAATCGCACGTCGTAACACACCGACAAGCCAATATTGCCCAGTTCCTTCGACGGATGAATGGGCGGCACTCGCGTTCCGGCTACCACGGTTGCCGACTCGCGGTAAGTATTGCCATCGGGAAGATTCACATCAAACAGATGCACCTTTTGATAGCGGGCAAGTTCTTGACCATTCGGAGCCACTAACAGCGCTGTGTTGTAAACCTTGCCGTCTTCCACTGGCACCGGATAGCCACCGCCCAAAATTGTCACCTGAAAGCGTTGCGCCATCATCTTGAGGAATTTCTCACTCTCAAGCGCGATCGTTTCCGCTTGGGCAAGCTTGGCTTCCTCGTCCCCCAAAAACGAGAAATTTTCGGGCAACCCAATTAACTCTGCGCCCCGGCGAGCCGCCAGATCAATCAATTCTTCTGCTTGCGCCAGATTCTTGTGCAGATCAGGCAAGCTATTCATTTGTACAGCGGCAGCTAAGTAAGACTTCATGGGATCAACTCACGCAATAGGCTAGAGAATGGCTCTAAATTTTACCGAGTTTTTAAAACAGCTTTAAGTGAGCAAAATCACCTCTAGAAGTTGCTCACTTACTACTTTAAACTGCGACGATCCTGATCGAAATATCTTTTCTATGAATCCGATCGCTCTGGCGGATTATGATGCACCACCAGATGCACCATCGAGTTAATCATCCCCACAATGCCTCCGATTAACAGAAACATCATCAGCATCGCCAGCGCCGAAAACGGCGACAGCACAAATGAAATTAGCAAGGTCATCACCAAGAGCGACACTACAGCCCGATTCATATCCAACTCCTACGCTTGAAAGCTGTTTTCACCTTAGCGATGCCAAGTAGGATTTGCCCTCTAACGAAAGCCACAGTTCAATTTATCCAGGTACAGAAAGCGTAAAATTCCTTCACGGTTGCATTGCAAACATTCAAGTTATGATCACGCTGAATGAGCGATCGAGCGCGATCGTCAAAAGCAGGTTAAACCTATAAATTCCGTGCAATTTCCCCGGCAATCACTGTTATGAATGAATGGCAAAAAGACTGGTTTGAAATGTTTGACACGATCGCGGATCAGATTGAAGGGTTTTTTCTCGATGTGGCGTTAGATGTGACCGAAGCGCTGAATGGAATGGTTGAATTTTCAGAAGAAGTTTCATCGCATTTAAACTCGGCGCTAGTCGATGAGGTTGAGCAATCGCTGACGGTTTTAGTTAGCCCGATTTTAGAGGCGTATTTTGGCATCGGGGGCGCGATCGAGGACATCACGCAACCCGTTACCCAGACCGTTGAACCGATGTTGAAGCAGCATCCGGTTTGTTCGGGCTGTCGTCATTTCCACGGACAGTATTACGGAGAAAGTATGCTGGTATGTGGAATGCACCCCTACGGAGTCGGAGAAGGCGCTGAAACCTGTCCGGACAAGGAAGCGGTGAACTGGGGCGTATTCAGTCGCTCAGACGACTCTGAGCTTTGGTAGATTGCTACAGGCGCGGACGGGGAGCCGAAGCCATTCGAGACATCGGAGCCGCTGGTTTCCGCGCCAGGTGACCATTCTGAGCAGGCGAAACCGCCTTCAAAATTTCCAGGTTGAGCCGGTAGCCAACATTGCGAACGGTTTGAATCAGATTCGGCTGACGTGGATCAATTTCGACTTTTTTCCTGAGTGAAAGCACATGAGTATCCACCGTCCGAGGATTGTCAATTTCATCGGGCCAAGCGCGTTGTAGCAGTTCAGCTCGACTCAGTGCCGCTCCACCCGCCTGTGCTAAGACATAAAGCAAACTAAATTCTTGTGGCGTGAGTTCAATCAGTTCGCCTTTGAACCGCACTCGTCGATGCACTAAATCGATCTTCAGATCACCAAAATCGAGGTTAATCGGGGGTGCTGCGATTCGTTGTCGGCGCATCAGTGCTTCTACCCGTGCAAGAAACTCCTGCATTCCAAACGGTTTGGTCAGATAGTCATCCGCGCCCGATCGCAGACCTTCAACAATATCAGATTCGGCTGTCCGTGCCGATAGCATCAAAATTAAACACTGCTGCTGCTGAAGCCAGCGGCAAAACTCCAGACTGTCACCTAAAGGCATCTCAGAATCGAGAATCACCAGATTCGGTTGACGAATTAAGAAGACCTCTCGCGCTTGGTGCAGATCGGCGGATTGATGCACTTGGTAGCCCGTCTGCTGAAGATGCCATCCTAGCAGCGATCGCAGGTGCGGATTTCCCTCAACGATTTGTATGTGAATGGCTCCCACGGGGGCTAATATCCTCAAAATGCTTGAGATAAGGGTAACAAAGCTTATCCGGTTCGGTTTGTAACGGGTGCTACCCCGCTTAAACGGGTTTAGACGATGACCCACCCCTCGGTATACCGATCTGTAGAATTTCGATACAAACCGAGAGACTTCAGGACAAAATGTTAATGTTAGGTAATACCACAGTGAGTCCGATGTCAAACGGCATCTATATTCTCGTCGATCGCATATGCTTCAAGATTCAATGACGATCCGTTACTATCAACGCCTCTCCGACAACCTCGTCGAACTCTGGAACCGTGGCTATCGTTTTGATGATCTACGGCTTTATCTAGACGGCTATTTGTCGGCACTCAGACAGGCTAGCGTTCTAGAGCCGTATCAAATCAATCGGCTTGAGGAAGAAATCACGCGCTACATCTACGATCCGTCCAACTTTGACAGTGTGATGCCGGAACCAGATTATCGATAATGGGGTGAAGGGGCGCGATCGTGCCCCTTCTTTGTTGAGATTAGGAGGCGAGGGCAACTTCGACGAGTTGTTGCAGTTCGCCTTTCTGATACATCTCGATCATGATGTCCGAACCGCCGATAAATTCCCCATTGATATACACTTGGGGAATCGTGGGCCAGTTCGAGAAATCTTTGATGCCCTGGCGGATCTCGTAATCTTCCAGCACGTCTACGGTTTCATACGGAACACCGAGCGTGTTGAGAATTTGCACGACATTATTAGAAAAGCCGCACATTGGCATTAATTTACTGCCCTTCATGAACACAACAATTTTGTTGTTAGTAAGGAGGGTTTTGATTCGATCTTGAGCTTCGGTAGTCATAGGAATTTTAAGGGGTAAAGGAAACGTCAGTTTTTCGTTGCCCATTCTTCGGGCGTGTAGGTATTCAGTGAAAGCGCGTGAATTGCCTCGGATGCCATCGCTTGCTGAACCGCACCATAGACCAGTTGGTGCTGTTGAACTCGCCGCTTTCCGGCAAATACCGGGGAAATTACCGTCACCTCAAAATGTTCACCATCCGGGCTGACCGCTGTGACTTGGGCATCCGGCAATCCTGCTTTGATCATTGCCTCAACTTGATCCGGGCTAATCATGCTTTCTCCTCGTGGTTAAATCGATCGCTCGCTTTTCTAGTCTAGCGGTTGATGCTAGCGGATATAGAGAAAAACTTTCTATCGAATTCTTTTCCATTGCTGAATAGCTTTTTGTGCTTCGGCGTACACTTGAGGGCGATCTTTAGGAACGAGTTGCGCAGCGGCGATCGCTTGCTGGAACTGCTTCTGGGCGGCGCGTTGGCGAGCGATGTCGAGAATGTTACGGCTCCAGCGATCGATATCTTGCTGGGCTTGAGCGTAAAGCGGATCGCTTGGGGGAATTTCACGGACGCGATCGATGGCTTTACTAGCATCAGATGCAAGGGTGGGCTTGATTAGCGATCGGGCTTCGTTCAGAGTTTGCGCGGAGGAGTTTGCCGCTGGACTTGCGGGTGCGCTTGGAGAGGCGATCGCTTGGGGAGACGCTTCAGTTTTTGCAGTCTGCTGACCTCCCGTAAATGCTGACCAGTTGCGGAACAACACACCGAGCAGCAAGACCAGCAAAATGGCACTTCCTCCAAAGATGAGCCGCTCCCAGAACATCTGATTATACTGGGGTTCTTCAGGAGGTAAAGGTGGAATCGGGTCTGGCTCAGGTTGAGTTGGGTCTTCAGGCAAGCTCAGATCGGGTACGGGATCTGGTTCGATTTCGATCGGATCAAGGATAAATTGTTCTGGAAGATCTTCTTGGGACGGTATGTCGCCTGCGGTTGCACCCATGATCGTCGGTTGAGCCGCAAAATCATAGAATGACCGATCGTTCTCTGTGCTCAAATATAAATCATCCTGGATGGCAAATGGATTCGAGGCTGCCGCTACCCAAGATTCTGTTTCCGCCCAATTTACAGGCATGATGACTTGATAAAGCTGCTGTGGGTCAGAGACAATTAGCACTGGATCTTGAATCGGTCGATCGTTGTGATCACACAGTTCCGGCAGACGCGACTTGAGGAATTCTTCTAAAGCAGCCAAGGTAGAGCATTGATGCGATCGCAATCCTTCGATCAATGCTTGAGTAAATAAGCCGTGATTGTGGGCGGGTGCTTCGTGAGAAAACTGCTCAGGACGACAAGATAAAATCGTCGGAATCCCAGATTCACGCGCCAGCGCCATGGTTTGTGTTCCAACTTTTTCGTTGGAAACAGATGACGAACGATTGATATCGAGCAAAACTAGAATCTTTTGAGTCGGAAGCGATCGCAAGGTTTGAAATAGTGATCCTACTGATATTCCTGTTTCTTGAACGCGATCGGGATCGCCGTCGATTGAAAGCAAATAATCTTCGCCATCTGTACAAATACCGTAGCCGCTGAAGTAATACCACAGACCGTCTTCAGGCTGGAGCTTATCTTTAAGAACGGCTAACCAATGCAGTAAATTTGCGGAGGTGGGATCGGTAGAATGCTCGAATAATTCCGGTGAAGTATCGGTAAGCAACAAACAATGTTCGGGTAAAAAACCAGCATCACCGACCAGATTTTCACAGAGAGATTGGGCATCTGGTTGGGCAAAATGAAGGGGTTGAAGGAACTGATAGTGATTGATTCCGATAGCGATCGCCCAATAGTTGCTCATCCCAACACCTCGACTGTTTCTAGAGATTAGCGCAGTTCTCGCGCTAACACATCATATGAAAAAAACGCTTTTTTGCAACAAAAACCTAACCCTCAACTAACATGAATCGCAGCTTTTCTAGTGTTGTTCGTTCTATGACTCTTCGTTCTTCGTTGGTTCTGAGTTTGCTGACATTTGGGTGTGCGATGTGGAGTATTGATGCGATCGTCGCGCCGATTGCGGCTGAGGCGTATACGTCTCGGATTGAGGTGACGCTCGATCGGGGGTCGAGTGAGACTTATGAAAGCTTGGTGCGACGAGCGGAGTTAGTGGCACGAACTGCCGCCCAACGGGGCTTCGATCGGGATTTGTTAGCCAGCGAGATGTCCATTGTGATTGTGGGGCGTAATGGAGGAATGGCGGCTCCAGTCGTGACGCTGTGGGTGACGCGATCGCAGTGGCAATCCCGTCCAGAGACTCGACGCTGGGCGACTTACTATCGAAATTCTGCCTCATTGCTAGGATTTTAGAGAACGTCAGTGTAGAGAGTCCCTTCGCTCTCGTTGCAACAGCCCGCCCTGAACTTCCAGTTCAGGGCGGGCTGTTGCAACGACGAAGACTGCTCAAACCTCCTCTTAGCCCAACTCGGTGAGAGCACGATCGACGGCGGTAAGGGCGCGATCGATTTCCTCAGCGGTAACGATGAGCGGGGGGACAAAGCGCAGGACTTTTAGACCCGCTGGCACGAGCAGAACACCTGCTTGAATTGCGATTTTAACCACATCGGCGGCAGTCAGGGTACTCTCTGCTGTGAGTTCTAGACCGTTGATCAGTCCCCAACCGCGAACCTCTGCAATTAGCGATGGATATTTTTGAGCCAGTTGAGTCAGTCCTGATCGCAGTTGTTCGCCTCGCGCTTGAACGTGAGCCAGAAGATTTTCACGCTCGATCGTATGGCAGACCGCAAGCGCAACGGCACAAGCAAACGGGTTGCCGCCAAAGGTACTAGCGTGATCTCCGGGTGCGAAAACGTTGCAGTGGGATTTGCAGAGCATTGCACCGATCGGAATTCCCCCGCCTAGACCTTTTGCTGAGGTGAAGATGTCGGGTTCAATGCCGAGATTTTCGTAACCCCAGAGTTTGCCGCTTCGTCCCATGCCGACCTGCACTTCGTCCAGGATCAGGAGAATGCCAGTTTCGTCGCAAATTTGACGAATCGCTTGGAAATAAGCCCGATCGCCCGGACGCACACCGCCTTCACCCTGTAAGCCTTCCAGCATGATAGCGGCGACTTGGGGTTCGGTTTGATCGAGTTCGGCGATCGCACTTCTCAGGGATTCAAGGTTGTTGTACGGAACGTAGTGGAAACCGGGAACGAGCGGATCAAAGTTTTGCTGATATTTCGGCTGTCCGGTGGCGGTGATGGTTGCTAGCGTCCGTCCGTGGAAGCTGGCATTTGCCGTGATAATCACGGGATTGGAGATATTGCGGACGGTGTGAGCGTACTTCCGAGCAAGTTTGATCGCGCCTTCGTTGGCTTCGGCTCCAGAGTTACAGAAAAAGGCGCGATCGGCACAAGAATGCTCAACCAGCCACTTCGCTAGTTCGCCTTGGGGTGTGTTGTAGTAAAGATTAGAGACGTGGATTAGAGTTTGGGCTTGCTCGGTGACGGCTTCGATCATAGCGGGGTGAGCGTGACCGAGAGTGCAAGTGGCAATTCCAGCGACAAAATCCAGATATTCGCGTCCTTGGTCATCCCATACGCGGCAGCCTGACCCGCGAACCAAGGTCAGCGGGAAGCGGGCATAGGTGGTCATGACGTAATCGTCAAATTCTGCGATCGAAAACGGTGCGGGAGTGGGAGATTTTACAAGGGTTTCTGGACTCACTGGTTTTGATCCTCAAATGCAAGTCAAAAGAACATCTTAATGGAAGTTCTTCAAGCGCGGAAACTCGCCTAGATCCAGTATGGTCTTTACAGGCGATTCAGGGCGGAAGCATCAAGGAATGATGACACAGCAAATTTTGATGATCGCAACGGGCGATCAGGGGCAGTTCGCGCAGTTAGTCACCGTACTAATTATTTTGCTGCTGGTGGCAACGATCGTGGCTTTGCTGTCGCGGCGGCTGCAGGTTCCGTATGTGACGGGGTTGGTACTGGCGGGTGTGGCGATTGCCGAATTTTTGCCGCGTAAAGTGGGGCTGGATTCGGCGCTGATTATTAATTTGTTTCTGCCCATTTTGCTGTTTGAGGCGGCGATTAATACGGATATTCGACGGCTGAGAAGTACGCTGATGCCCATTTTGCTGCTGGCGGGGCCTGGTGTGCTAATAGCGGTGGGGGTGACGGCGATCGGGTTGAAGTTTGGGCTGGCGATCGCGTGGATTCCAGCGCTGTTAGGCGGAGTGATTTTGGCAATTACGGATACGGTTTCGGTGATTGCAGTGTTTAAAGAAATTGCGGTGCCATCGCGGTTGATCACGATTGTTGAAGGCGAGAGTTTATTTAACGATGGGATTGCGCTCGTTTTATTTAGTTTGATTCTGAGATTTAATGCCACCGGAGATATTACGGTCATCGATGGCATTCGTGAGTTTGTGGTTGTGATTATAGGGGGGATGGCGATTGGCTTGGTGTTGGGCTACCTGGGTGTGGGGCTGTACCGGCAATCCGAAGACGATCCGCTGAGTAGCATCCTGTTAACGGTGGCAGTGGCGCTGAGTGCGTTTCAGTTGGGTCAGTTTCTCCAGGTTTCAGGCGTGGTCGCGGTTGTGATTGCAGGATTGATGATTGGGAATCTGGAGCGCTCTCAAAGCGTGTCGGCATCGAGTCGGATTACGGTACTGAGCTTTTGGGAGTATGCCGGGTTTGGGGTGAATACGTTTATCTTTTTGCTGATTGGGTTGGAGCTTCGGCTAGATGCTCTGGCTCGCGCTCTACCTGCTGTGTTGTTGGCGGTGTTAGCGTATCAGATCGGTCGATCGTTGGCGGTGTATCCGTTGTTGGCGCTGGTTGGGATGTTCGATCGACCCATTCCGCTTAAGTGGCAGCACGTTTTGTTTCTGGGCAATATTAAGGGTTCGCTGTCAATGGCGCTGGTGTTGAGTTTGCCAGAAGAGATTGTGGGTAGAGAATCGCTGATCGTGATTGTGTTTGGAGCCGTTTTGTTGTCGCTCGTGGGTCAAGCCGTCGGACTACCGCTCGCCGTGCAGCGATTAAGGCTGTCGCATACGTCCGAGGTGCAGCAATGGATCGAAGGCTTGCAGTCGCAGTTAATGACCGCAAAGGCAGCACAAGACGAGTTGGATGTCCTGCTGAAGAGTGGAGTGTTGCCGAAATCGGTGTATGAAGAATTGAGATCGAGCTATCAAATCCGCATCGCTGCCGCAGAGCGATCGCTGCGAGACTTTTATAATCGTCGATCGGAAAAGGCAACGGAAATTGCGATTCGCGATTCGCGCTTTGATGCGGTGCGGCGACGATTGTTGTTGGCTGAGAAAAACGCGCTGAATGATGCCCTCAGAAAGCGGATTTTGTCTGAGGAAGTGGTGCGACCGCGCTTGAAAACGATCGATGAGCAGTTATTGAAAGTTGAAGACGATTAATGGACTTCGCTGAGTGCAGGTTGAACCGAAGTAGCGCGAACGTGCTCGATCGCCCATAGAATCGTTTCGGGAGTCGCAGGAGAGGAGAGCGGCACAGAATCAACTTGACCGAATGCCGCGATCGTCGATCGGAGGGCTTCACGCACCGAGAGCGCCAACATAAACGGGGGTTCTCCGATCGCTTTGCTGCCGTAGATTACACCTTCTTGGGCTGCCCGTTGTAGGAGGTGAACGTTGAAGGCTTCGGGCACTTCGCAGATCGTCGGAATTTTATAGGTACTGGGCGCATCGGTGCGGAGGCGTCCCCCAGCATCCCAGACAAGTTCCTCCATTGTCAGCCAGCCCATCCCCTGAACAAAACCGCCCTCAATTTGACCGCGATCGACCAAGGGATTGAGCGATTCTCCCACGTCATGCACGATATCCACTTGACGCAGTTTGAACATTCCCGTAAAGCCATCGACTTCGACTTCGCTAACTGCTGCCCCGTAAGCATAGTAGTAAAAGGGTCTACCTTTTCCGGTCGCGCTATCCCAAGTCAGATTCGGGGTGCGATAGTATCCGGTGGCTGAGAGCGAAACGCGATAGCCGTAAGCCTGGTTTACCACTTCGTCGAATGAGATGCGGGTGCTGGGATAGCTGGGGCAGTAGATCCAATCGTCCTCGAATATTAATTCGCTGGGCGTATCGAGGTTGAGTAATTGTGCGGCAACAGTCGCAAGCCGATCTTTGAGGGTTTCGCAGGCAATTCTGATCGCTTGACCATTGAGATCAGCGCCACTAGAAGCGGCAGTCGCAGAAGTATTCGGGACTTTATCGGTGCTGGTGTGCATCATGCGGAAGCGATCGACGTTCACGCCCAAAGTCGTTGCCGCGACTTGCAACATTTTCGTATGTAAGCCTTGTCCCATCTCGGTTCCACCGTGGTTGAGTTGAATGCTGCCATCGGTGTAGATGTGAACGAGTGCGCCTGCTTGGTTGTATTGGGTTTTGTTGAAAGAAATTCCAAATTTAACTGGAGTGATTGCAAGTCCGCGTTTTTTGTAGCGATTGGATTGATTGAATTGAGCGATCGCGAATTTTCGCTCTCCAAAGTTGGACTTTTCTTGAACTTCGCTCCACACGCGATCGAGACGGTTATCCACGATTTCTTGACCGTAGTGAGTCGTATTCGTTTCACCGGAACCGTGGTAAAAGTTGCGCTCTCTTACGATTTCAGGTGCGAGATTGAGGGTACGGGCGATCCGATCGACAATATCCTCAATCACAACCATGCCCTGAGGCCCACCGAAGCCGCGATAAGCCGTGTTTGAGACTTTGTTGGTGTTGGCGATCGCACCTCTAACTTCCAGATTTGGAATGTAGTAAGCGTTATCGACATGCAGCATTGCCCGTAGCAACACAGGTGGCGACAAGTCTAAGCTCCAGCCTCCATCGGCATAGAGATCCACATCGAGCGCTGTGATTCTCCCAGTTTCGGTAAAGCCAACTTGATACGTTCCAAGGAAACCGTGGCGCTTTCCGGTTAGCGTCATATCGTGAGATCGCTTGAGCTTCACCCGCACCGGACGACCTGTTTTATGAGCGGCAATCGCAGCGATCGCTGCGTAAGGATTCGCTTGAGATTCTTTGCCGCCAAATCCGCCACCCATGCGAATACAGGTAACGGTGATTCGATTTGAAGGCAGATTTAACACATGACCGATAATAATTTGAGTTTCGGTGGGGTGCTGGGTTGATGAATAGATTTGATAATTCCCTTCACCATCTGGAATGACCCAACTCGCCTGGGTTTCAAGATAAAAGTGATCTTGACCATTCATTGAAACTTCGCCGCTGAGCGTGAAGGCAGAACTGGCAAGGGCGCTCTGTGGTTCGCCGCGCTTAATCGTTGGAAGTTTTGAATGAAAGCTGTCTTTTGCGATCGCATCTTTGATGCTCAAAATTGGCTCGATCGGTTCATAGTCGATCTTGATTTTCGCTGCCGCTTCTCGCGCTGCATCTTCGGTTTCTCCGACTGTCCAAACAACGGCTTGACCCCAATAGCTAATCTCATCTGTGGGTAATAGAATTTCGTCGTGAACAATCACGCCTGTATTGTTTAAACCCGGAACATCTGCCGCAGTGACAACTGTGACAAAGCCTTCGACTTCGGATGCAGCAGTGTAGTCGATCTTGAGGATCTTCGCTTTGGCGTGAGGAGCCATCACCGGATAAACGGAGAGCATTCCGGCGGGTAAGCGTTGCTCATCGGTGTAGATGGCTTTTCCGGTGACGTGGAGTGCTGCGCTTTCGTGAGATTTATGCTGACCTACGCTCATGATTACTCCTCCGTTTCTACAAAGAATTTTTCAAACAAATTTGCAACTAATAGTTTTCGATAATCTGCACTGCCACGTAAGTCAGTTAATGGAGTAAAGGCTTCTTTTAATAAAGGTTTCACTTGTTGAATCGTTTCCATTGTCCAAGGTTGACCGACTAGCGCGTTTTCAACAGCGATCGCTCTCACTGGAGTTGCTGCAACTCCGCCATATCCCAATCGAGCATGAACAATTTTGCGATCAGAATCGAGATCCACTACGAAAGCAGCAGCCACAATGCTAATATCATCAGTCCCGCGCTTACCAATCTTGTAAGAATGGGTAAAGCGTTTCACAGCATTTTCAGAAATTGATTTTGGAATGACTACTGAAACAATAATCTCCCCCGGTTTTAGATCAGTTTGACGATAGCCTTTGAAAAACTCAATTAATGGTAGCGATCGCATTCCTGATAAACTCGCGATCGTCAATTCTGCATCGAGCGCCAACAACACCGGAGGCAAATCTCCGATCGGCGAAGCGGTACCAATATTGCCGCCGATCGTCGCTCGGTTTCTCACTTGTCGCGCTGCAAACAAATGCAGCATTTCATCGAGACTGGGGAAAACACCGTGTAGACTGAATTCGACTTGATAAAGTGGAACGGCTGCGCCGATCGTGACGCGATCGTGGGTTTGTTCAATGCGCTGAAGTTCCGTCACCCCTTCCAGCGAAATCAAGACCGGAAAAGTTTGACGATGGTGGCTCATTTCTAAGCCTAAATCGGTTGCACCTGCCACCAAAGTTGCATCTGGATATTGCTGCAACAATTCCAGTGCTTCAGATAATTGCGCTGGACGATAAAACTGCTGTTCCTGATTGCTGTAGGTAATCGGACTTAGATCAATCTCAGCCTGCTTTAACCGCTCCGAGAATTGATCCGAGGGTTGAGCATTCGTCACCTGTTGCGCCGCTCGTCGAATCGGCAGATATCCCGTACAGCGACACAAATTCCCTTCGACTGAAAGATCGTCAACATTGCCCGCATAATATGCAGCAAACATACTCATGATGAAACCAGGCGTACAGTAACCGCATTGCGACCCACCTGTTTCGACCATTGCCGCTTGCACCGGATGCAATTTTCCATTGGCGATTCCTTCAACGGTGACGATTTCTCGACCCGCGATCGCGCCCATCGGAATCAAACAGCTATTCACCGCTTGATACGTTGGATTTCCCGCCGCATCGCGCCCGACGATCGCCACCGTACAAGCGCCACAATCCCCATCGCCGCAGCCTTCCTTTGTTCCAGTGCGGCGAGTTTGCTGGAGATATTGCAGCAGGGTCATCGAAGGCGACACATTTTTTAGACCGATGCGATCGCCATTGAGCGTGAGAAACAATCGATTCTCTAATGCCTGATTCATCATGAAAAGTTACTAAATTAATCAAACAGCGGCAGTTCTCGCCTTGTACGCTGCCCAACCGCCATAGGTATTAGAAATGTCGGGCAGATTGTACTCATCGATCAGTGCCTTGGGATACAGGAAGGCGGTCACAACTTCGCCATTATCCAAATACACATCGGTTGGATACATATTGGGTGGCTCATTTGAAGCGAGGTAATCGAACTGAGTTTGCGTCATCTCGTACACTTCTCCAGGAATCGAAATTCCGCCCGATTCCACCTCATGAATCGCTGGGTGCCAATCCTCTCCCGCAACGTGCAAGCGGTAGCGCGGTTGCGTTGCAGCAGTCCGAATAAATTCTGCACCTTGTAAATTCTGATGATCGGGCTGTCCCCGCAGGGCAGAGCCACAAATAAAGACACGACGATTGCCGGGGGTCACATTGCTCGTCACGATACCAACTCTCCTTTTGTTATGGTATGGAACTTTCAAAAGAACGGTTTCACCGTACCGCTCTGGGTTAGCAACTCTTTATTTTTTAGCGTTGCGTTACCTAGACCGCTCAAGCATTGGGATCTCTTTAGGTTCGCAAAATAGATCCTTCTCAATGCCGAGGACTAAATTTAATTGTATACAGTATGCTTAAACTCTGTAACAATCAAGAGGTGAAGATCTGTCAGTGAAAAATCTGCCCGGAGTTCACCAGCTTTTCGGGCGTGTCTGTGAAGAATAAAGATCCGCTCAGTTTCTAGGGAGAATCGCTATATGTATCGCTTAAAGGTCGTCGTGATTGGTGCTGGAATTGGAGGACTCACTGCTGCGATCGCGCTTTCTCAGTCTGGGTATGAAGTCGAGGTCTACGAACGCGCCCAAGAACTGCGTCCGCGTGGAGCGGGCATTTCGCTCTGGTCAAACGGGGTCAAAGTCCTCAATCGCTTCGGACTGGGCGAAAAAATTGCGGCGATCGGCGGTCAGATGGATGCAATGCGATATCTCAGCACCCAAGGCGAAATTCTGAATCACATTTGCCTTCTGCCTTTGATCGAAGAAGTGGGACAACGCCCTTACCCTGTTGCACGAGCAGACCTGCAAGCGATGTTACTCGATGCGTTCCCCGGCAAGGTGAACCTGGGACATCGCTGTATTGGAGTGGAAGAACACGGGGAGCAAGTAACGGCGACCTTTGAGAATGGACATCAGGCGACGGGTGACTTATTGATTGCGGCAGATGGAGTGCGATCGACCCTGCGGCAATATGTGCTCGATCGCGAGGTTCATCCGACTTACCGCGATTATGTGAACTGGAACGGATTAGTCGAAGTGGATGAAGCCTTAACTCCAGCAAATACTTGGACAATTTATGTGGGCAATCATCAACGCGCTTCAATGATGCCCGTGGGCGGAAATCGCCTGTATTTCTTCTTTGATGTGCCGCTGCCGTCAGGAACCAGTGCGCCCCCTGAGTTAATTCGCTCTGAACTGGTGGAGCATTTTCAGGGATGGGCTGAGCCAGTTCAAGCGTTGATTCAGCGCATCGATCCTGAAAAAACAAATCGTTTAGAAATTTCGGATGTGGGTCCAGTCGATCGCATGGTGCGGGGACGAGTGGCACTGCTGGGTGATGCGGCTCATGCCACCTGTCCAGATCTGGGGCAAGGCGGCTGTCAGGCACTCGAAGATGTGTATATGCTGAATCACTTTTTGCTGACCACAAACATTAGTGTTGAAGATGCCTTGAAGCGCTACGAAAGCTCTCGCGAAGATCGCACCAGTTCGATCGTCAGAAAAGCTCGCAATCGTGCCGAAGTGATTCACGGCAAAGATCCTGAAATTACCGCTCAATGGTACGACCAACTGCGCCAGGAATCTCCTAGCGCTGTCACAGGCGCGATCGCCAAAACGATTCTTACAGGCCCGCTGCAATAATGTCTTACTCGCTCGAACAGCTCAATCAACTAGGTCAATCCGCCTTCACCGAAGCGTTAGGCGAGATTTTTGAACAAACCCCGACGATCGCGGCTCAAACTTGGGAAAAGCGACCCTTCAAGGATGTGGATGATTTGCATCAGAAAATGCTTGAAGTGGTCAGCACCCTGACCCATGAGCAGCAACTCGCCCTGATTTGCGCCCATCCGGATCTAGGCAGTAAAGCAAAAATGGCGGAAGCCTCGGTACAAGAGCAAGCTGGAGCCGGCCTCGATCGTCTCACACCCGACGAGTACGATCGCTTCCACTCGCTCAACCAGCGCTACAAATCTCAGTTCGGGTTTCCCTTCATCATCGCGGTCAAGAATCACACCAAAACCAGCATTCTCGAAGCGTTTGAAACTCGCCTGCAACATTCCCAACCCACAGAGATGCGACAAGCGATCGCTGAAATTTCCCAGATTGCTTATTTTCGTCTTTTACAACAGGTGACAGTATGACCCTTACCCCCTTACCTTTATCCACGACAACCCGCTTATCGATTAATGGCGATCGCCTCAATCGCAGCATTGCCGACCTCGCCTCGATCGGCAAGCTCGAAAACGGTGGAGTCTGCCGGATCGCATTTACGGATGCGGATGCGCGAGCGAGACAACAGGTGCAAGCCTGGATGGAAGAAGCTGGCATGACGACGCGAATTGATGCCGCAGGAAATGTGATCGGTCGCTATGCAGGCCGATTCGAGACTGCTCCCGCTTTAGCAACCGGATCACACATTGATACCGTTCCAGTGGCGGGCGCATTTGATGGCTGTCTGGGTGTGCTGGCAGGAATCGAAGTTGTGCGAACCCTTAAAGAAAACAACGTTCGCTTAAATCATTCGATCGAAGTCATCGTATTCAGCGACGAAGAGCGATCGGTGATTGGCAGTAAAGCGATCGCGGGTGAAGTGCATGAAGATCCAGCGTATTACGTCCGATTAGATGGTTCGTCGATCGAGCACTGTTTAGCCAAAGTCGGCGGTGATTGGTCGAAGATTGCCACGGCAAAACGCAAAGATATGGCTGCATTTGTGGAACTGCACGTCGAGCAAGGCGGCGTTTTGGAAAATGCCCAAGTGCCGATCGGGGTCGTTACAGGTGTAGTCGGTCAATATCGCTTTGCGGTCAAGATCAAAGGTCGCCCGAATCATGCGGGAACAACGCCGATGAATCTGCGGAAAGATGCGTTAGTCGCCGGAGCGCAAATCGTTCTTGCGGTTAATCGACTCGCGCTAGAGACACCCGGAGATCAAGTTGCAACCGTAGGTTATTTAACTGTTTCCCCGAATGCGACGAACACTGTGCCTGGAGAAGTCGATTTAATGATCGATCTGCGGGACTTGTCGCAATCGCACTTGGAGCAATTGGTCGGGCAACTGAGAGCGGAAATTAGCACGATCGCCGATACCACCGGAACCGAAATCGAAATGCGTCAAACGCTGCACATTCTTCCAACGCTAGCCGCACCAGGAATTATGAATGCGATCGAGCAAGTGTGTCAAACGCTCAATCTGTCGAATATGCAGCTTCCGAGTCGCGCCGGACACGATGCTCAAGAAATTGGACGGATTACGGATATGGGAATGATCTTTATTCCAAGTCGTGCAGGAATTAGCCATTCTCACGAAGAATATACTTCGCCTGAAGAATGCGTTCAAGGAACGAACGTACTGCTACAGACGTTTCTGCGTTTAGATCAGATGTACGCACATTAAAAAATCGCCCTGAGGTCAGAGCGACACTGTAATGAGTACGGGCTACGACGAAAATCAAATGCCCGATGTTCCCGCTTGTTCAGGTTGCATAGGGCACCGCGAAGGGACTCTCTATACTGATCAAACTTCCTTTAAACGAATTTTTGCCAAATGCCCTCCATTCCCTATAATGGAGGACTGTAATAAATCCTAATCTGAACTAATCGGAGATCAAGCGATGTCACGTCGATGTCAACTCACGGGCAAAAAAGCCAATAACGCAATGGCAGTGTCTCACTCACACCGCCGCACTAAAAAACTTCAAGAAGTCAACCTACAAGTCAAGCGCCTTTGGTGGGAAGCAGGCAAGCGCTGGGTCAAACTGCGCCTCTCTACTAAAGCCATCAAGACGCTAGAACATAAGAGCCTTGATGCGTTCGCTAAAGAAGCAGGAATCGATCTGAACCGCCTGTAGAACGATCGCCAAATAAAGTAGGCAGATTCGCAATCATTAACTTTTTGCACCGCAAGCATTGATTCTCCGATCGCTTAGGTGTTTTTGCGGTGATGTCTAGCGCATAAAACTGGGGTAAGCTTTCCACGGCTTCACCCCAGTTTTGCTATCTGCATTTGCTAAAATCCTTGTGCCTGATAGCGTTCCCTGGCGAATGGGTAATCTACGTGCATCGCGCTTTCTCTCGATCAAGAAACCGCGCCACTCCGAGACGCAGCGAATATCGAACGTTATCCTACGTAGCTTACCGGACTTCTCCTTTAGCTACTACCGATCGTGAGATCGCGTGTCTTCTCGGATGACCCTGCCGCAAATCGTGAAGACAGTAGAAGAAGTCACTTGGCAACGATGAAGTTTTGATTAAACCCAAACCGTCATCTTGCCTCTTCATTAAGAAAAAATCAGACGATTTCTAGAAATAGATTTCGTCGACTTAATTTTCTTTGCCCCTGTTGATTTGCGATCGCGAATTGCCCCTTCGGATCGAGTGTTGTTCGATCGTCACTTTTGTTTCTGCCAATTCAGCAGCTATGTCAAATCGCAAACTTACCTTCCAGGGTTTCTTCCGCAAAGGCGGAAGACTTTACCGCAAGATCACAAAATCTTTTGTAAATAGAGTTCTGCGCTACGTTTTGCTCTATCAGCGTCGAGGCAAGCTTTCTACATCAGGCTTTATCTTGCCGACCACAGTTCTGCTGATTTTAGTGGTAGCGCTGACGGTCGGCGCACTCACGTTTCGGGCATATAACCGTAACGTGCAGGTGATTGGCGAAGCGCAGCAGCGAGTGATCTACAACGCTGCGACTCCGGCAATCGATCGCGCCCGCTCCAAGCTCGAATTCCTCTTTGATTCCACCAAAGATACGCGCTTGCCTAGCGGTGTGCCTTCACAGACAACACTCGAAGCGATGCTGCTCAATAATGGCACCATGCCCCGCAGCAAGAAGCCAGGTGGAGAAACCTTTGCACAGTTACCATACAAAGATGCAGCAGGCAATCAAGTCGATGCTTACACGTTTCCCGATGAAAAACGCATCGATATTAACGATGACAAAAAAGAAGATAACGCCTGGTATTTCCGTACCGATACCAATGGTGATGGTAAAATCGATACCCAGGATTCTACTGTTGTTTACTCGATCGTACTAAACACCCCAGACGCACAACTCGCAAATAGCACCACGGGTACTCCAGCAAAATCGATCGCAACTAAAATGCTGGAAGAAACAGACGATGCGGTCAAAGCCGGAAATCGCTGGGTTAGACAAGCACCGCTCAGCGTCGATGGTGCTTTAGGTTGCGCTAGAAACTCTGGTGGCGGTAATGCAGGCCCCGAAGGCTGGTTTGAAGACAAAACCGTCACCTCAAAACTGCGAAAGAACTTCCAAGTCGATGCGCTGGTGATTCCAGGGAATTCAGGCAGCACGAAAGTCACTCTAGAATTCACCCAAGATCGCGAACTCGATCGCGGCAACAAATGGGGAGCCTGGTTCCGTCATGACTTAGAAATTTATCCAGGTGGAGCCTCCGAATTGAAGTGGAATGGTGCAATGCACACTGAGGGCAACCTGATTATCGGGGCTGTGGGTACAGAAGCCTCAGACAAGTTCACCGCGTTCCTAATCAGTTCTCCATCTTCCTGTTTGTTTACACCATCGGCTTCCGAAATTAGTGTGACCGATCGGAAACAAGGAAAAGATGACTTGCTCGGACTCGTGGCAGCAGGAACGATGCAAGACAGTAAGTCGAACAACAATGACATCAGTACCATTCACCTCCACAGCAACAGCCCTACCAGTGATGCAGTCAAGCTCAACAGAACAACAGATAACGTCTCAGACGACGCTGGAGAAAACTTGTACCGCATCACGACTGACCCAGAAGCCGTTTTATTGGAAAATGGCTACACGAATGTTCCGGATGATGCAAACATTGCCAACAACGATCGCAATAACCGCAACAAGAACCTAGACGCGGCAAAAAAAGACCTGCCGAACTTGAAAAAAGGAAATCTACCAGCGCGGGTTTTTGCTGAGAGCGTAGATGCACCTTATGTTGATGACTTGTATCGAGCAGATAATCTCTGGGGTCCTAAGCCCAAGTACGGTAGTGATCCAAATAAAATTGTGCCGGATGGGAAATATGGACAGCCGATCGACTCAGGCAATACAGTCATGCTCAACGATACAGTCGCCTCAGATGATACTGAGGCTTCAGGCGTTGGGCTAGATGGCTACTGGGAGCGGCGTGCGCGTGTGACAGGGCTGAGACTGTTGGTAGGACAGCGACTAGAGCTTGGCAACCTGTTCACCTGGTATGCACCCCGAAATCCAAACGGAGATGACTATGTGGCAAACAGCAGCGCTACGGTTGATCAAGATGCCTACGAACACGAAGGAGACCCGCTCTATCCTGTCACGGTCAAACCGTATCCCGTCACTCCAACCGGACGGCTCTCTCATGTCGATTTGCATCGCCGATCGCTGCGTGATAATTTATCTGCGGTTCAAAGCACTGCCGTCTATCATTCTGCGGAAGATTTAGATTATCCGGTAGCTTGTCTTGCGACCACTTCGCATCCTGGAACTGTTTGGTCACTGCGGCAGGCAGTTACATTCCGCCCGTCTGAGTTCTTTGGCACAAACGATAGCGGTGTGGCAGATACTACAGCGACTTCTCTACTGACTAACTTCTTCACAGGAGTGGGAACGAATGGATGGGAATTTACAACTCCGGGCGGAGATTACAACGGTTTCCTAAGCGCAGTCCAAAGCGAAACTAGCTCACTGCGCTTAGCCCTACAAAACTTGGCGAATTTCGCAGGCGATCACCAAACGATCGGGAGTGCCCTCAAGAGTGGTGCGTTTCCTCCTACACCAAATGCAGCAGAAATTCACCCTTATCCAGCGCTTTCGATGTGGGGAGACTACTCCAACTTGAAACGCGCACTTGCAAACTTAAAAGCTGCGAGCAACGACTTCACCAAGCTCAGCATCGCTGATCGCACATACATTCAAACGGCATCTTGTACGCTCGGAATGTTGGCTTACAACATCGATCGCATCCAGAAATTTGATCCAAGCGCCATTAATGGACTGAATGCGCCAAACGATGCGGATCTGGGCAACAGAGGCAACAATAGAGAGCGCCTGATGGCAAAACTAGGACGTGATCTCTGGCAACTGATGGATGGAGTCAATGACCCTACTGGAGGAAGTGCAAACCCAGAGGTACTGCCTAAAGAACAACTTTCTACCTACGATTATTCTGCGTCCACAACGGCTCCCAATAGACAGAAATACGAAGCCAAAGACTATCAAGGCGTAACGCCAGAGGCATTGATCGCCGCTCTGAGACAACACCTGCTAACGAGAGGAACGGCGACAAACGGAGATGCATTGAGACCGGATCATCCAGACTTCGTGGCTGAGATGCGATTAGCAGAGACAATCATGCTCAATCATCAAATTCGTCGCGATCGCACTTATGGATTTAAGCCTTCGCCTAGATTCGGACAATACACGGTCTTTCCAAGCGGAATGAATAATCCAATCCCGATGCCAACTGCTTGCGACCCTGATCAGTTCGTCTTTACGGGAGGACTCGACGGCGACACTGCTCTTAGAACTGGGATGAGTGCCGATCCGGTTCTCTCTAGACCTTCAACAACCTTGAGTTCCACTGGGTTAGCTCCTGTTTCTCTACCGACAGATCCAAAAGACTACAACACGGTCTTCCCCTCTTCTAGAGGCAGTAACGGACTGAAGCGTGATCTGGCTCAAGCTCGATTCGCCCTATCGAAACTTTGCGGAACACTCGATGCTGCTGGCACTCAAGTCCTGCCCAAGTTTCCAGCACTGTACTACCTATTCCCAGAAGTAGATCACGACTACAACGGGGACTCCTCTGTTGACGGCTTTGACCATTCACAACCCACGAATGAGCCTTACATTGCAGATAGCTATGTGGCTTCAATCAATGCTGAGTTCAAGCGAATCAGTAGCACGAAAGCAACAGGTAGAGCAGGACATCCGAGCGTGTCATTCGCAATTCCGAACTGTGGAGGCTCTGATACTCCAGCTTGCCAAGCGTACAACGACCTCAGCCGCAAACCGGACGATCTCAATCCCGCAAGTCCAGCAGGTCAATCGGTCAGGGTTTTGCCGATCGAAGACTACTCGGTAAGCAGCATCGCACTCACGCCTCGTCTCACGACGATGGCGGATTGGGATCTACCAACAACCACTTCGCCCAAAAGCTTTGAGACGAGCAAGGCGAACTTCTCGCCGAATATCATTCTCAAAGCAGACAGTCCTAAAGGAAGTCTAGCTCGTGTTGCAATTCCCTTCCTCGACCGAGCTTTCTTCGATGGGCGACAGTTGATGTTGGTGCGGACACTGGATGTCGATCTAGGAATGCTCCGCAGTTCGCGAGTTGGATCAAAAACTGCGGTCTGGCTACCTCAAAGCGGCATTGTCTACGCTTTCCGGGAAGATGCCGTTCGAGAGGATGCGATTTCTAGACCCGCTTGTACAACAACAGGCTGCGAGATGGATCTGCGAGATCCGGCAAATCCGAGAGATCCAAAAGTGAGACCCGTCAATCCTGTGCCCCCCAGAACCACTCAAAGCGATCTCAATTCTGGAGAAAACGGCATTTCGACAAAATCGGTCGATCGTTTCCCTGATCCCGATCGGCGAATGCACGGCTTCCGGCTTCGTAATGGGATGCAACTTAAGCGCAACAGCAGTCTTCAAGGTACAGCGATCAATGCTGCCGACAATACCAAGGGACTCTCGTTCTTTACGGATCAGCCCGTCTACATCCAGGGCGACTTCAACCACCATCAAGACGGTGACGACGATGCGATAGGCAACCCCTTGGAGGAATTTACAACGCTTTTGGAGGCGGAGTACACCAACTTCTACACTCGCAATGATCCAAACAGCAAGTTTGCGAAATCCGACGAAGATCGCTGGAGACCGTCAGAAATTCTGGCAGACAGCATCACGATTTTGTCCAATGGCTTCTGTGACGGCAGCATTGCCGATACGTTTATTCGTTACGACGACCAGCCCAGGGGCAAGGGTGCGATCGCAGATGGCTTTAAACTCGGTGGAACTGCGAGATATCCAGTCCCAGATTCCCGCGTTGCAACCGTTTCGCCCTTGACTTCTACAGGTCTAGATCGTGACTATTATCACGAAGGCAGCGGCTTGTTTGACCCAGGTTGTGTGGGGTCGGACTATACCTCTTTCCACAACCAAAATCGTCCTGCTAAGCAAATTACGGCAAGAAGCGCAAGTCCCACGGCGATAACCATAGCAGCGGGGGATAGCTGGGACTGGGTGCGGGAAAACTCGCGCTACGACGCGATCGCAGAGCGCCGGGGTAATGCTGCTGGCGGAGGCAATCACTGGGTTGACATTACCGCTCCGATCAAGATCTCACGTGCTGGACAACCGCTAGTAGTACGCCCTAGAGACACTACAGCAGGCGATCTCGGTGGCACTCCTAGCACCGCAGCTCTGCGCGACAAACCGCTCCCTCCTGTTGCCTTCAACGTCCTATTCCCCACCCAAACCTACTACGGCTACAGCCAGGACGTTGGTACCAATGGTGTCTACGCCAACACCAACACAAAAGACGGCATGAGAGAACCAAATCTGTTAATCGCTCGTGAAACACGGGTCAATTCAATCATTGTGAGTGGCATCAATCCCTCACGGCCAAAACAGGGCTACGGCGGCTTGCAAAACTTCCCACGATTTCTAGAAAGTTGGAAAGACAAGCAGCTATTTTTCTCAGGCTCCTTAATTCAATTGAGTTACGCCAACTATGCAACGACTCCGTTTGAGCTTGAGAGTATCGAACCACCGCTGCCTAGCTGGGGCACCAACATAGCATCCGACCCAGACAAACAGAACATTTTGTATTACATGGCACCCGTGCGACGCTGGGGCTACGATGTGGGACTGCAATTTAGTCCAGCTAGCCCTGCTGCTGCCCGCTTTGTCTCGGCAAGTAAGAATCGGAGTGAGTATTACGTTGAACCGCCCGCAAGCGATCCGTACATTGCGAGTCTGTGCAATGCAGCAAAATCGGCTCTCAATCTGAATACAAGCTGTCCAAGTAAGTGAGGAGGTTGAGATGGTATCCAAATTCACAAAGCAACAAACATTTCTCCCCTCTAGACTGGGAGCGCTCTGCCCTACTCACAACGGCGCGATCACTCAGCATTCAGATGCAGGTTTAACGCTGATCGAGAGCTTAATTGCGATCGTCGTGATCACTATCACACTGGTCAGCATCACTCCCCCGATTTTCTGGGCAGTCGCCTCACGGGTGCAAACCCAACGGGCAGAACAAGCCTTAAAACTGGCACAAGGCGAAATCGATCGCGTTCGAGTTCTATCAGAACGCAACCAGACTGGAACTGCCGAGTTCACGGGCAATTTACTTCCTCCTCGTGTAGACGGTGCAACAGAAACGGAGGTGCGAGATCGCGCATCGAATAAATTTCCCGCGCCTGAAACAGCAAAAGCAGGCACAAAGGTAATGTCTAAGCGGATCTGTGGGACGAATGGAGCTGACAGCGACGACGGCAGATTCGCAGATGAGATCGGCAAATTTGTTCGAGTGGATGTCGATGGCGATTGCAGAACTGATTTTCTGGTTCAGAGCTTTCGGAGCCAAGGGCTGGATCAGTCTGGCAACGCTTTCACAGGAGCAACAGGGCAGACTCTCTCTGCGTTTGTCATGGGAGTTCGAGTGTATTCATCCGTCGCAGAACCAGCCTTAACTGGCAAAAAGGGGAAAACTGAGCCTGCTAGGTTACAGGGCACAAATGGACTCGGTAATCAGCTTGATCGTCCCTTAGCGGTTCTCTACTCGACGATCGTTCGCAGCAGCGATAGCCAAAACTTAGACCTTTACCGCAAGCTTTGTCCAGCCGCAAGCAAAACGACTGGAGCCTGCTAAATTTGGCATCGCTAAATGCAAGGATGCTTTGTTCTTCTTACAGAGCCTGACCATACTGCTCGATCCTCTCAAGGATCGGGCAGATGCAAGACTTTTATTCTCGTCCAGCAGTGTTCTAGATTCCTTCCCAACCTTACCGTAGAGAAGAAATGATTAAGTCATTTTTGAAGCGATACCAGAAACATCATCTCCGTTCCCAAGCAGGTGGGTTTACGCTTTTAGAACTCCTCGTTGCGATGATCGTGGGTTCACTCATTTCGGCTGGACTCCTGTTTATCGTGGTGCAGCTTATTGAAACGAATTTACGCGAATCAGCTCGAAGTGATACCCAGCGCGATTTACAAGCAGCGATCGACTATATCGCCCGTGATGTGCGCGAAGCCGTCTTTGTGTACGACGCAGAGTGCTTGCTCGATCGTCCAGCCAGTCCAAACAACACACGCTGTCCTGGATTGAGGAGTTACTTACCCGAAACTATTGCTGGCACCAGTGGCTTTGGTACAACTAACAATGTTCCAGTATTAGCGTTTTGGCGCGTTGATCCACTGCCCGACGAACTGAAGGCTGATTGCACTAGAAATAGCGCTGCTTATTCCAGTACATCTGCGCTCCCGGCTGCCATTCAGAACGTCCCTTGTCTGTCTGAACGAATGTACACCCTCGTTGTCTATTCGCTCAACCGGGAAACCACAGGTAGTGTGAATCGCGGTCGCGCCAGAATTGTGCGCTACCACCTGCCTCAATTTACAGGGAGTAGTGTTCGCACAACCGGGTCGCCAGAGCAAATCACAGGATGGGTTAATCCACGCGGGAGAACCGCCGGAAAAGAAACGAGTTTTCTGGCTTGGCCCGTTGAGCGAGCTTCGTTGACGCAGACAGCCCTAATCTCACTACAATCCAGTAGACCCGTAAGGAATAACACCAACACCTTACCGCTAACCGATTTTGTGGACTGGCTTGGATTGTATAACTCATCTGACTCGTCTGGTAGAGGACGAGCACCCGATCGATCTGCTGAAGGTCTCATTTTGACTCCACGCAGTGGAGCTTCAGCCGCAGCCGATCCTCCACGCGGTTTTTATGTCTATGTTCGGGGCGGAGACCGAGAAGGCGATCTCAACCAGGAAGTTATCATCCGAATTCAGGGAGACGCAGCGGGTAGACCTGGTGTGCCGGATATCGGGGCTGCAAATCGCCCCAGAGTGCCCATCGCGCTCGAAACTCGTGTCTTGACCCGTGGTGTCACGAACAAAACGCAGTAGTGCCCTACTCCAGATTAAATTTATGCAAAGGCAATCTTATTTCAGAACTGACTCTACGACAAATGGCTTCACCTTACTGGAAGTGCTAATCACCGTGATTTTGATTGGCATATTGTTCGCGATCGCGGCTCCAAACTGGGTTGCGTTCATCAATCAACAGCGAGTGGGTTCGGCGCGGAGCCAAGTCGCTCAAGCGATTCGTACTGCCCAGTCTCAAGCACAACAGACCAAAGTGAATCGCGCAGTCGTATTCGACAATAACAATGGTCAACCTCGATATGCGATCGTCGCTGCAACCAATAACTCAGTTGATATCGCTCAAATTACTAATTGGCAAAGGCTCGGTGATGGCAGCATTCGTCTTTGGGGCGATCAGGGAACTGATCGAAACATAGCAACTCTGATTTTTGATGGTTATGGTGCTGT
This sequence comes from Cyanobacteria bacterium FACHB-63, assembly GCA_014695255.1. GTDB lineage: Bacteria > Cyanobacteriota > Cyanobacteriia > Leptolyngbyales > Leptolyngbyaceae > Leptolyngbya. The sequence continues at coordinate 156,875 of JACJNX010000016.1, read as the reverse complement.
TGTCGCTAGTCCAGTGCCTTACGAGATTACGATCGGAGCTGCGATCGGAGTTAATCCAAGACGGTGTGTTTCCGTCGAAACGTTGCTAGGTGCAACCGCAGAAGACTCAGATGCAGCGTGCTCAGCAGCGCCTTAATTTTGGAACTTGAATTTTGTGTTAAAGCGCTTAAATTTGAGTCCTGAATTGATAGGAATTAAGCCATCATGGATGTGACGCTCCATTTCTGTCATGCACGACTTTAGACACAAAACTCACACCAAGCAACACAAAATCATTCAAGCTTATTTGCGGCGAAACCCGTGGCAGTCAAGTCAGGGGTTTACGCTGTTAGAAGCCATCGTCGTGGTTGCACTCTTTGGAATTTTAGCGGCGATCGCGGCTCCGGCTTGGCAAGCATATCTGAGCACTCAACGGCTTAATACAGCTCGCAGCCAGGCCGTGACTGCTTTATCCGAGGGGAAAACTCGCGCAAAGCAGCAGAACATTCCATATGAAGTTGGATTTCGGCAGCAAGGGCAGCAAGCTCAGTGGGCGGTCTACCCAACGAACGCAAATCCTTTGGTTCAGCCCTGGCAGAATCTTCCTGATGGTGTGAGGCTGCTTGGCTCACCGGATACAACGCTGCTCCAGCGAGACAATAGCATCTATCGAATTCGGTTTAATCACCGGGGAGGAGTGGATGGGCAGTTGGGTCGCGTGACCTTCTCCGCGACCCCAGGAGGGGGCACTAAACGATGCGCGATCGTCTCTAACCTCCTTGGTACAGTCCGAGAAGGAGAGAATCGACCGACGCGCCAAAATAATCCCTGTGATTAATTACTGTCTTACTGGGGTCTTCTTGCGATCGAGCTTGAAGATCAGCGTGGATAAAGGCGGGAGGCAGAGGTCGATCGAATAGGGGTGGTTGTGGTAAGCCCATTCGTCCGTCCATTTGCCGCCGAGGTTGCCCATATTGCTGCCGCCAAATTCGCGAGCATCACTGTTGAGCAGTTCGGTGTAGAAGCCCGCCTCTGGAACACCGACGCGGTAGTGACTATGAGGCTGCGGGGTAAAATTACATACCGCTACAATAAACTCTCCTGGTTCTTTTCCTCGGCGAATGAAAGAGATGACGCTGTGGCGATTGTCGCTACAGTCGATCCAGGAAAATCCTTCCTCAGAAAAATCTTGAACATAGAGCGCAGGTTCCGATCGATAGAGCGAATTCAGCGTCTCCATGAAGTGCTTCAGTTTTTGATGCGGCTCGAATTGCAGCAGATGCCAATCGAGGTCGCCCCAGACATTCCACTCGCTCCACTGTCCAAGCTCCATGCTCATAAATAGCGTTTTCTTGCCGGGATGGGCAAACATATAGCCATACAAGCAGCGTAAATTGGCTAGTTTTTGCCATTCATCACCGGGCATTTTGCCGATCATGTTGCTCTTGCCATGGACGACTTCATCGTGCGACAGCGCCAGCATGAAGTTCTCGCTGTGATGATACCAAATACTGAAAGTGAGATTGTTTTGGTGGAATTGGCGGAACCACGGGTCCATGTGGAAGTAGTCCAGCATATCATGCATCCAACCCATGTTCCATTTGAGGTTGAAGCCTAAGCCACCGACATAGGTGGGCCAGGAAACCATGGGCCAAGAGGTAGATTCTTCCGCGATCGACAGACTTCCCGGAAAGTAGCTGAACAACAGATGATTCATCTGGCGCAAGAACTCAGCCGCTTCGATGTTTTCTCGTCCGCCGTATTGGTTAGTAACCCATTCTCCGTCTTTGCGGCAGTAGTCGAGGTAAAGCATGGAGGCAACCGCATCGACGCGAATTCCATCGATGTGATACTTGTCGAACCAGAAGAGCGCATTGGCAACGAGATAGTTCCGCACTTCGTTGCGCCCGTAGTTGAAGACCAGCGTTCCCCATTCTTTGTGTTCGCCTTTGCGGGGATCGGCGTGTTCATAGAGGTGAGTGCCGTCAAAGAAGGCGAGTCCATGCCCATCTTTGGGGAAGTGTCCGGGAACCCAGTCTACGATCACACCAATGCCATTGAGGTGGCACTGATCGACAAAGTACATGAAATCTTGCGGGGTGCCGTAGCGGGAGGTACAGGCGTAATGTCCAACGACCTGATAGCCCCATGAACCGTCGAAGGGATGTTCCGCGATCGGTAGCAGTTCGATGTGAGTAAAGCCGAGTTCTTTGACGTAAGGAATAAGTTTCTCTGCAAGTTCTCGATAAGTGAGAAATCGCGCTCCGGGTTTGAGATCAGTGACGATTACAGGCGGAATAATTTCGCCGTTGGCGGAGTGAGCGGGTTCGGCAGAAGAAGCATGTAGCCAGGAGCCTAAATGAACTTCATAAACCGAGATGGGCTGAGTTAGAACATCAGTATGACGGCGCTTTTCGAGCCAGTCTTGGTCGTTCCAGGTGTAATCGGTTAGATCGGTGACGATCGAAGCCGTTTTCGGACGGACTTCTTGCTGGAATCCGTAGGGGTCGGATTTTTCGTAGATATGACCCGCTTGGTTTTTGATTTCGTATTTGTAGTGAGTGCCGATGCCAAGTTCGGGAATGAAGAGTTCCCAGACTCCGGTTGCTCCCCGTCGCATTTGGTGCTGCCTTCCGTCCCAGTGGTTAAAGTCACCTAACACAGAGACGTTGCGGGCGTTGGGTGCCCAGATTGCAAAGTAAACGCCTGTAACCCCGTTTTGGGTTGTGAGGTGGGCGCCGAGTTTTTCGTAAATTCGGTGGTGATTGCCCTCTGTGAATAGGTGCAAATCAAACTCGGTGAGGAAGGGAGACGGAAAGGCGTAAGGATCGTAGATGACGTGATCGTGTTCGCCCTGACGAATCCGGAGTTGATAGTTGGCGAGTTCTGATATGTCGATCGTGCATTCAAAAAAGTGAGGATGATGCAAGGGTTGCATCGGGTATTCAGCGCGGGATTCTGGCACGATTACAGAAACCGCATCGGCGGTGGGTTGATAAGCTCTGACCACCCAGACCGTTTTGCCGTCTCGCTCGATTGAATGAGGGCCAAGCACCTCAAACGGATCATGGTGTTGGTTTCCTACAATCCGCTCTACCTGGTCTGGGGCGATCGTCATCGACATGAAGCTACCTACCTTAAGTGGGTTGTGTTAATGAGTTCAAAACTGGAACGTGATTAAACTTTAATGTAAAAGTTCTGTAATAGAAGTTAGCAAATCATTGTGCAAGTCTCAATTCTTTTTGTTAGCTTTGGCTGCTGAGTCCGTTTGAAGGAATTGTAATAAAAGACTCCCAACTGATGTAATCGAAGTCGGGAGTCATTTCGATTATGAAAATTCCGAGGCAATCAGATTCAGGCGCTACCTGTGAAGGCGACTTCCGGGAATTTTGCTTGCGCTTCTGCCATGGGGCGGTTTTTCCCTTCTTCCTGCCAGTAGTTAATGACTTCGGTTGCTTTGTTAAGCAATTCGACGCGATCGACTTCTGAAATCCAGTGTTTTTTCTCCAACTCAGTCTTAAGTTGCTCCCAGGCATCGTTGCGGGGCCAGAAGAAATAAGAAGTCAGCGGGCTTGTTCCCTTACCCACGACTTGATCTACTGCCAGCGCAACGTTTTCGTCGAGCCACAAAACTTTTAGAATAAACTTCGTCAACTTCTAACCTCCAGCGCAGTCCCAAGCTTGGAATATTACGATCAGCTATTCTACCGCACAGTTTCGGTAGATGATGGAAATCGCTGCATAGAAAGTGGGAGAAAGTGTCGTGGCGGTTGTGGTGTTTGATATTGACGGGGTGGTGCGAGATGTCAGCGGGTCGTATCGTCGGGCGCTAGCGGATACGGTTGAGCAGTTTACAGCGGGGCGGTATCGTCCTTCGTCGCAGGAGATTGATGCGCTGAAGGGTGAAGGGGTTTGGAATAATGATTGGGAAGCGTCACAAGAATTAATTTATCGCTATTTCGAGGCACAGGGGCAAGAGCGCGATCGGACAAATTTGGATTACAGCACGATCGTTCAATTTTTTCAGTCGCGCTACCGGGGGAGTGATCCGATCAATTGGACGGGCTACATTTGCCAAGAACCGTTGCTTTTGAGTTCAAATTATCTGCATGAACTGACTGAAGCGGGGATTCGATGGGGATTTTTTAGCGGTGCGACTCAAGGTTCGGCGCGGTTTGTGTTAGAGCGCAGAATCGGCTTAGAGTCCCCGGTGTTGATTGCGATGGAAGATGCGCCCGGAAAGCCTGATCCAACGGGGTTATTTCTGACCCTGGAGCGCTTAGAGGATGAGGGCGATCCGGTGCTTTATGTCGGAGACACCGTTGCAGATATGTACACGATCGTTCAAGCCAGAAAGATGCGTCCGGAGCGATCGTGGATCGGGGTTGGAGTGTTACCGCCGCATGTACAGGAAACAGAGGCACGATCGACCGCTTACGGGGAAACGTTGAGACAGGCAGGGGCAGCGATCGTATTGAATAACGTGCAAGCGTTAACCCCAAAAGTTGTAAAACAATTAATCACTTAAAGTTAATTGCAAATCTCAGGGTGGCTCTAACTTACGCGATGCTTGTCGTTGTAAAAATCGCCTTTTTTCTGCAAAAATCTGCTTTTTCGTTGCAATAAGCGTTTTGTTTGTTATGAAAATCGCCTTTTTTCTGCAAAAATCTGCCTTCTCGTTAGACGATGTTTGAAAAGTGTAGGAAACTTCTTCGCTTCGTTCCGATCCCGCCCTGAAATGGCAGATCGGGCTGTAGCAACGAAGGCTATTCAAACACCCTTTTACATCGGGTTTTGATCATAAGCAAATCAATTCTAAAAATTGTGCCCCGCAAGTTTAATTCTTGCGGGGCATCGTGCGATCGTACTTTGATTCAATCTCTACGATTTGAGGCTGAGAAAATTCTCTAAAGCACTCGTCATGGTTGGAGGCCAGCGGCGGATAGTCTTCACCCAGTCAAGATCTTTATACCGTTTGTCGAGTCCGACCGCAGACACCCATTGGCTCTCTGCTTCACCTTGCTTGCCTTGTGCCCAAAGCGCAGCAGTTAAGGCTGCTCTCATATCCGCGAACTTCGGATACTTGCGAACCAAGTTTCTCATCGTGCGGACTGCCTCTTCGGTCTGTCCGAGTTGGTATTGAGCCAGCGCATAGTTTGCACGAGCAAAGGCATAGTCTGGGGCAGAATCGGCGGCTTTGAGGAAATCTTTTGCAGCGACTTCCCACTGTCCGAGTCCGGCTTCTGCATTGCCGCGATTATTGTATGCCGCCGGATCGTTTGGATCAAGTTCGAGGACTTTGTTGTAATCGGCGATCGCGTCTTCCCACTTGCCTAATCCTTCTAATGCCGTACCGCGATTGAGATACGGGTCAGGGGCGCTTGGATCAAGCTCGATCGCTTTGTTAAAGTCTTCGATCGCGCTTTCGAGTTTGTTTTGGCTGACTTTAGCGTTGCCGCGATTGCTCCAGATGGCAGGATTGTCAGGAATCAGGTCGATCAGTTCTGTCCAAAAGGTTTCAGCAGCAGCAAAATCGCCTTTATTGGTGGATTCAAACGCTTGCTGTCTGAGATTTGCCAACCGCTCGAAAACTGAAGTAACAGACGGCATCTCAGAGTCAGCCAAGACCGGAACCGGATGCCACGCGAAAGAAAGCGCGATCGCGACAATCAGCAAGGATTTGAACAAATGACGAAACATGCAACCTCCAAGACTTTAAGACAGAAGCGCCAATTGGTTATCAGGCGGAGTGTAGCCTAAGTGTTTCCAAGCGGCAGCCGTGGCGATGCGACCACGGGGAGTACGGCTAAGATACCCGATCTGCATTAAATACGGTTCATACACTTCTTCGATCGTTTGAGCATCTTCGCCCGTCGAAGCCGCCAGCGTTTCAAGTCCAACCGGCCCGCCATTGTGTCGTTCGATCATAAAGCTGAGCAAGCGGCGATCCGTCCAGTCAAGACCGCAAGGATCGACGTTGAAGAGTTGAAGCGCTTCGGCAGCGATTGTGCGATCGATGTCCCGCATCGATTTTACTTCAGCATAATCGCGGACTCGTTTCAACAAGCGATTGGCGATTCGAGGCGTACCACGAGAGCGACGGGCGACTTCTTCGGCTCCGTCGGTGGTGAGCTTCATTTTGAGCAGGGCAGCGGTGCGGAGGACGATTTGCGAGAGTTCGTCGATTTCGTAAAAGCGCAGGCGTTGAATCAGACCGAAACGATCGCGCAACGGTGAAGTGAGTGCCCCAACTCGCGTCGTTGCCCCAACCAGGGTAAACGGCGGTAGCGGCAGCGATTGAATTTTGGCACTCTTGCCTTTTCCGAGTGGAATATCCACCCGGAAATCTTCCATCGCAGGATAAAGTAGTTCTTCTGCCACCTTCGCTAGTCGATGAATCTCATCAATGAACAGAACATCTCCAGGCTGAAGCCCAATCAGCAAGCCCATAATGTCACGAGGACGTTCTAAAGCAGGAGCACTAGCGATTTTACACTTCACCCCCATCTCTTGCGCCAAAATCAGCGACATGGTGGTTTTACCCAGTCCGGGAGGTCCATAAAGCAATAAGTGATCTAGAGGTTCGTTGCGAGATTTCGCCGCACGAATCGCAATATCCAGCACATCCTTCAGGTCTTTTTGTCCGACATACTCATGGAGCGACTGCGGACGGATTTTTTCTTCGAGTTTGCTGCGTTCTTCAGGCTCCGGTTCGGCTTGGAGAATAGTTGTCTTTGCGGATTGAGTATCACCAGCGGGGACAGACTGCACCATGACGGACAACTCGCCAGAGGACGCAGAAGCTTTATCCCGATCGTTGGGCTGTTTTTTAGATGAAATGATCGCCATAATTGTGAACAATCATACCTAGAGACATCGAACATGGAGATTCCGTCTACCTTTTCCGTCTCGGATTCGATTTCGTTTGAGGGTGCGATCGAACTCACTCAATCACTCCTTCAAGAAGTCGAACAACGTCGTGTTCCGGAACCTGAACTTGAACGAATCATAACTGCATTAGTACAAAGTGAGAATGGTGCGCGAGGATTTTTTGTCACTTATTTATCTGACGATCGCACGTTTATTGATCAAATCCTGCCAACAGTGGTGTCAGCACTGCTGAAATCCGAGGAAACCGTTGGAGATTTACTGACAAAAAATTTAGCCATGTCTACGGGAATGATTCTGACACATAGGCGCAACCAAAACCCAGAGATGGCAGCAGGTTCAGCGCGAGTGCAGCGTCGAACAAAGGCAATTATTGAGCAAATGCGATCGTCCAAAGTTGATCAACATCTACAGCAGATGAAAACGACGATCGAGACTGGAACCGGAGAGTATCAGCGCTTCCTAGAGCGTTGGAAGTATGACGCAGAGCAAAAAGCCGCAATGTTAGGCGCAATCAAATCTGCGCTCTCAACCTGATATCCTGACCAAAAGCGAGGTGAAAGGAGTTCTCTGTGCTAATCCCTGTGAAAGTTGCGGCGCGTAAGTTTGGAAGGGTTTTACATCTACTGCCTGTGCCGCCGCACTGGTGGATGAAGTTAGACTTGCTCAAGACGCTGGTTCAGCGCGATTTAGAAGCAAGATACAAAGGCTCAGTTCTAGGGAATGCTTGGGCGATTCTGCATCAGCTTGCACAGTTATTAGTATACACGTACTTATTTTCGATCGTTCTTAAAGTCAAATTGAGCCTTCGCGGACTACCAGCCAATGATTTTACGTTTGGATTGTGGTTGTTTGCGGGGTTAATTCCTTGGACAGCATTTGTTGCAGGCTTGAGTGGTGCAGTCGGTTCGGTCATCGGTCAGCCAAACTTGATTAAGAAAGTCGTGTTTCCGCTGGCGTTGTTGCCTTTGGTTCCGATTTGTACGGCGCTGGTAGAAAGCTCGTTTGGCATGATGTTGCTGATTACCTTTGTGGCAATTAGCGCCAAGACGATTCACTCAACGCTGTGGTTGTTGCCCGTGGTATTGTTGCCGCAGTTGCTGCTCACGGCGGGATTAGGCTACCTGTTTGCCGGATTGACGGTCTTTCTGCGCGACATTCCCCAGACGATCGCGGTGCTGCTGAGTTTGTGGTTTTATGTCACCCCGATCGTATATCCTGCGTCGTTAATTCCTGAAACTTGGCGGTTCTGGGTATTTTGGTTCAATCCGATGACGACGATCGTTGAAGTGTATCGCGATTTATTTCTCGTCGGCGAAATGAAGCACTGGCATGAATTGGGCGTATTGTGGGCAGTCGCAGTCGTTGCATTTGCGATCGGGTTTGGGGTGTATCGGCGGTTGCGTCCGGCGTTTGCCGATGTGGTTTGATTCGGGCATTAAGATGGCGGAGTGAGGTTAAGAGGAGGCTTATGGACGAGATCGCGATTTCCCTAAAGAATGTCTCGAAATGTTATAAGCGCTATGCTCGTCCAGTTGATCGACTCAAAGAAATGCTCTTGCCTGGAAAGAGTCGGGCTGAGTCATTCTGGGCGATTCGAGACATCGATTTAGATATTTCAAAGGGCGAAACGGTTGGAATTGTCGGGCAAAATGGCGCGGGGAAAAGTACGCTACTGCAAGTAATTACGCAGACCTTGACTCCGACCACGGGAAGCTTGAGGGTCAACGGTCGAATTTCGGCATTGTTAGAACTAGGTAGCGGATTCAATCCAGAGTTTACAGGACGACAAAACGTATTTTTTAATGGTCGAATTCTGGGATTGACTCAGGCAGAAATCGAGGAAAGATTCGATCGAATTACGGGATTTGCTGACATCGGAGATTTTATCGATCAGCCTGTCAAGACCTATTCCAGCGGAATGTTTATTCGCTTGGCTTTTGCCGTTGCCGTGAACACTGATCCGGACATCTTGATTGTTGATGAAGCACTGGCAGTTGGAGATGTCTTTTTTCAGCAAAAATGCTTCACGCGATTGAGAGAACTGCAAGAATCGGGTGTGACGTTGTTGTTTGTGTCGCACGATTCGGGGGCAGTTTGTAAACTGTGCGATCGTGCGATTTTGATCGAACACGGGAAAGTTGTTTTAGATGCCACACCCCGGCAAGTTGTCGATTTATACGAAGCGAAATTATTAAAGCGCAAAGATCAGACTCCCAACAGCATTGCGATCACCATGCCCGATTCACAAGGAAAGTCTGATCAAACCGCAGTGATGAGTTCAGGCTCAGTCAAGCCTCAATTCGTTCAGCTACTCGATGAGCACGATCGCGTCGTTCACACGGTTTTGAGCGATGCTGAGATTAAACTTGCGATCGGACTTGAATTTCTAGAATCTGCTGAAGATCCGCACGTTGGCTTTAAGATTCGCGGTCGCACCGGAGAAGTGGTGTTTGAATCGAATACCTGGTGTATGCGGCAAACGATCGGTCAGGTGGAAGCGGGAACCTCGATCGAGGTGCGCTTTCTATTCAACGTTCCATTACCTCCCGGTGAGTACACCATCACGTTAGGCGTTGCAGATGGCGGTATTGGTCAATACGAATTTAAGCGATCGTTGTTGATGCTGCACGACACGATGACATTGAAGGTGCTGCAAAATCCAGATTCAATCAACTGGAGCGGTATGGTCAATTTGTCGCCGCAGTTTGAAATTCACGCAAAAAACGTCAGCCTGCGATCGCAGGAGACGCTTTTTGAGCTGAAGTAATCCGAATTAATCTGTGAAACGCAACACCCTGACCCTCACCCTAAATCCCTCTCCCTGGGGGAGAGGGACTAAGAAATGTCTTGCTCCCTCTCCCCCAGGGAGAGGGTTGGGGTGAGGGCAAATCTATCCCTTCTCATCGATCGACCCATAATGCTACTGTCTGCATCTTTGCTTGAGCAAGTTAAACCCTATACGCTTTGTACGCCCGATCGACTGGAAAACCTCGCGGCTCTTTGCAATTACCTGAATGCTCATGCAATTCCAGGAGATTTTGTCGAATGTGGAACCTATAAGGGCGGCTCAGCCGCGATTTTATCCAAGTTTCTCGAACAACGGCATCTTTGGCTGTACGACAGCTTTGAAGGAATGCCGACGACCACTGAAAAAGACGGCGAAGATGCAAAACGCTGGATCGGGGAGTGCGTAGCAACGATCGCAGACGTGAAAGCAGTTCTCAGTGCAGTCGGCAGCAGCGAATCTTCCTACACCATTAAACCCGGATGGTTTGAAACTACGTTTGGGCAAGCGCTACCGCAGCAAATTGCACTCCTGCACTGTGATGCCGATTGGTACGATTCGGTCACGCTGGTTCTCGAAACCTTTTATCCGCGCATTGCGATCGGCGGCTGTGTGATTCTCGACGACTTTGGACATTGGGAAGGCTGTCGAGAAGCCTTTTATGATTTCTGCAATCGACAGGGCGAGAAGCCCGTTTTAGAACGGATTGGAACCGACCAAGCCTTTTGGATCAAAGGTCGATCGAATAATCGCATCCCCATTCCCCAAGTCAACCATTCTGGTAATCAGTCGTTTGAAACCCTTCAAGCATTGGAGCAGAAGCTACAAACCATTCAGCTTGAACTCGAACACGCCCGATCGACGATCGCCGCAATGGAAACCAGCAAATTTTGGAAACTTCGATCGCTGTGGTTTCGTCTAAAAAGCTTGGTTTAACCTCCATCAGAGGCAATCAAACGACGCGACCAACGGAAATCTCCAGTCGCTTGGTATACTACTGGATGCGATCTGCACCTTCAAAACACGGGTACTCATGACTTCTAGCGATTTATCCACTCCGATTGTCGATCAGATGCCGACCGGGGAACGTCATATTCCTGTCCAAGCCGGAGAGGATACGTCGCTGGCTAACGTCGATCATATGATTCGATATGCGATGGTGGCTCCGTTTGTGCGCGGAAAACGAGTCTTAGACATTTCCTGCGGGACAGGGTACGGAACGCAATTCATCGCTCTACAGGGTGCGCGAGAAGTCGTCGGCGTAGATGTGGATCAAACCTCGATCGATTTTGCCTCGAAATACTATCAGCATCCCCAAGTAACTTATTTGCAATCGGATGCTCATTATGTCCAATCGCTCGAAGATGCTTCGTTTGATTTGATTGTTTCGTTTGAAACGATCGAACATCTGCCGCATCCTCGACGATTTCTAGCTGAAGTGCGACGGTTACTTAAACCCGGTGGGCAATTGTTTTTATCTTGTCCAAACGATCATCGCGCTTCGCCCTGGATTAGTCCTTATCATTTACATCGCTTTCGGTTCAACGAGTTTCGCGATTTATTTTTGAGCCTATTTGGAGAAGCGGTATTTTTTGGGCAGCACTATATTGTCGCAAGTTGTCTCGTTAAACCGATCGCTCCCCAGGCTAAAGTGTCGCAGTTTGATGCGTATCAAAACAGCTTATCCGACCGATTTTTTGGACAGCATTATTTAGAGCATCTATCGTCGATCGAACAGGCTGATGGTTATCTCGCTGTTGTGGGTGTAGACGAATCTGAGTTAACCAATCAAATCAGCTTATCGCAATCTGCTTTTCAATCACTCCTGCAATCGGTGTTTCATGCACAGGCAGCAGGGGTTCAACAACAGCACGATCGACTTCAAGTTCAACAACTGCAAGCCCAGTTAAATCAAGCTCAACAAACCGCCCAGCTTGCCCAAACCAGAATTCAAGCGATGGAAAGCAGCAAATTTTGGCAACTGCGGAAAGGCTGGTTTGGCATCAAGCGTAAACTGGGCTTACCCGTAAACGAGTAATTATCTTTTAGAGAACTGAATCGAAAATGTCAAAGCGGATTGTCTGTACAACGATCACAAAAAATCATTTGGCTTATGCAAGAACGCTAGCAGAAACGCTGCTGGAGCATAATTCAGATGCAGAACTTTATGTTTTATTAGCCGATCGATTAGACGATGCCTTTGATCCTGCTTCTGAACCCTTTAAGTTAATTTCACTAGAGGAATTACCTGATCAGCCTCTAATCGAGCAAATGACGTTTTACTACACGCCATTTGAGCTTTGCTGTGCATTGCGAGGCGTATTACATCAATACATCTACGAAACCCTTGCTCCAGAAAGCTGGATTTTCTTAGATTCTGATGTGATGGTTTGTCACTCATTAGAAGCAATTTTTGAGCAGTTGTCTCAGGTTTCCATTTTATTATCGCCGCACGTCACCACTCCGATTTCGCTTGATCGTGCCCCGAATTTAGAAGTCACTTTGCTTAGAGGTGGTATTTACAACGGCGGATTTCTCGGACTTCGGCGTACAGAAGAAGCGTATCGATTTATTGACTGGTGGAAAACAAGGCTTACTTACTATGGGTTTGCCGATCCGCAAGTGAGTGATCCGCGTGGATTGTTTGTCGATCAGCTTTGGCTCAATCTTGTTCCTATCTATTTTCAAGACTTTGGAATTCTTTGGCATCCCGGTGCAAATATTGGTCACTGGAATTTTTATGAACGGCAGTTTGAGCGCGACCCCAGTGGCAACGTTCTCGTTAATGATCAACCGCTCTTGTTTCTGCACTTTAGCGGTTGGGATTTGTTTAATCCGTACCAAGTTTCTAAGTATAGTTTGCTTGCCTACGAAGAGCAGTTTAATTTGCCGTGGGGAAAGCTGGCAAAAATTTATCGTGAAAAACTGCTCAAAAACGATTACGAAGCCACCCTCTCTCTCCCTTATGCGTTCGCGACTTTCCAGGATGGAACATCGATTGATTGGGTAACGCGGCGCGGCTATTACGAGGAGCTAAGACGCGGAACAGAAGCAGACGGCTCACCCTTCGATCATCCTGAATATGCTCAAACCCTGTCTTATCGTCCCAACAGCACTCAGTTTTTAGCAGCACAATTGCACCAAACAGAGCAAACGATCCATCAGCTTCAGACTGAGGCAGAACAAGCGCAAGCCACGATCGCACAACACCAGCAAACAATCGAACACCAGCAACAAACTATCGAACAAGCTCAAGCCACGATCGCACAATATCAGCAAACAATTGCACAACAGCAACAAATAATCGAACAAGCTCAAGCCACGATCGCACAACATCAGCAAACAATTGCACAACAGCAACAAATAATCGAACAGCAGCAACAACAGATTCACGAGAAAGACGGTATGCTTGATCAAATTCAACTGCGGTTGCAGGCAATCGAGAATAGTAAATTCTGGCAATTCAGAAACCTGTGGTGGAAACTGAGACGATCGTTGGGACAATCTGATACTTTAGCGCAGTAACTTCTCGCAAGAGACAGGGTTGTGAGCGGTACAACTAGACCGATTTTGGATGTGATTCAACAAGGGAATGGTGGAGATGAGAGCGGATCAAGTTCAAATTGATGTCGATGAGTTAATGCAGCAAATTACCGAAGATGTTGCCAACCGTCCGCTGATTCCGATCCCACTTCCAACATCTGAGGTCGTTCAAGAGCCAGTCCAGTTGATTGCTCGTCCGTCGCTGTGGAAAAGAGCTAAGGGCAGAAGTAAGCGGTATGCGTTAGCGATCGCTCGACGAGTGAAACACTTCGGTTCACGAGCACGCCAATCGCTTGCCGCAAAAAAGCACAAGCTTAAAGCGATGATTGTGCAATCCAAGCCTGCCCCTCCAGTCGTTGAAACACCGATCGCACCCCCCCAACCCGCTCCAGCCCCGGTGGTTGAAGCACCGACCGATCCCTTTGCAAACCGCAGTGATTCAGAGATTCGGATTGCAATTTTGACTCCTTGCTTAGTCGATGGCGATGCCGTGGGAAACGATGTGATGGGAATGTATCACGTCTTAATCAGGCAGGGCTATGTGTGTCAAATCTTCTGCGATGTTTGGACAACCTCCGCCGTAGACGTGAAGCATATCAGCCAAATCAAATCATTCTTGACTAAACCTTCCGATATCTTGATTTATCACTATTCTGTGGGTTGGGATGCTGCATTAGTTCCGATTCGAGAAATTGACTGCAAGAAAGTGGTTAAATATCACAACGTTACACCCCCGCAGTATTTCGAGAACTTTAACCCAGACTATACCAACGTCTGTCGAGTGGGACGCGCACAGCTTCAAACGATCGCCAGCATTCCAGGAGCAACTTATCTATCAGATTCTGCCTATAACGCTGGTGAGCTGCTTGAGCTAGGTGTATCTCCTGAAAATAGTTCAGTCTTGCCGCCGTTTCATCATATTGACAGCTTGCAGTTTACAGAGCCGGATTCTTCAGTTCTAAACGCTTACCACGATGGCAAGTTCAACATTCTCATGGTAGGTCGATTGGCTCCGAACAAAGGCCACGCTGCGTTAATTGAAGCCTTTCATCATTATTACCGATACTACAACCCCAACAGTCGGTTACTGGTTGTAGGTAAAGCCGATCCCCGCTTAGACAAGTACAATCATTTTCTAAATCAAAAAGTTGCAGAATTAGAGCTTGCAAATGCAGTCGTATTCACCGGAGGCGTTTCTGCGGAAGCGCTGAAATCCTATTATTTGGTGTCGCACGCTTTCATGATTACAAGCGATCACGAAGGATTCTGTGTGCCGCTGGTCGAAGCCATGTCGATTAAGTTACCGATCGTCGCTTATGGCTCCACTGCCATTCCACACACGGTCGATAAAGCAGGCTTAGTGTGGTCGCAGCCTGATCCTGTCGTGCTTGCAGGTTCGCTTGATCGCATTGCAACCAGCGAGTCTGTCAGCCGTCAACTCGGTCAATTGGGTTGGCAACGCTATGAAGAAGTGTTTTCTAGTCGCAGAATTGAAGCAAAATTTCTTCAGTTGATCAATCATTTAGCCATAGAGTCGAAATGAAACGAATTGCACTGGTTGTTCAACGCTGTCATCCGAGTATTGTTGGTGGCTCAGAGTCCCTGGCTTGGCAATATGCGACCCTGTTGCAGAATCACTTTCAGGTGGATGTTCTCACGACCACTGCGCTGGACTACAAAACCTGGGCAAACGATTTACCCATTGAGTGCGAAACCCAAGGCAACATTCGAATTTTCCGGTTTGAGGTGACGATCGAACGCAGTGCGTTTTGGGAACGGTTACATGAGCGTTTGCTGCACGATTTCCATCGGAGTCGATCGCTCTCCTACTGGACAACTGCGCTCCAAGAAGAATACATCCGACAGCAGGGACCTCACTCTACGCCGCTGCTGGAATTTCTGCGCGATCGCCATGCAGAGTATGAAGCCGTTCTCTTTTTCACGTATTTATATTCCCCAACTTATTTTGGTGCCGCACAAGTCCCCGCTGAGAAGGTTCTGATTGCACCAACGCTGCACGATGAAGCGCCCGCTTATTTTCGCGTCTATGGGGACATGGTGCACAAGGCACGATCGCTGATTTGGTTGACCCATGCAGAGCAACAATTTGGACAGGCGCTTTGGGGGAAATTGCCCGGAAAAGTGATTGCTATGGCGATCGACACAGACTTGCATCCGCCAACAGAATCAAACTATCCCTATATCTTGTATTGTGGGCGCATCGATGCCGGGAAAGGCTGTGCAGAGTTGATCGAGTTTTTCACTCGGTTTAAGAAACGCTACCCGTCGAAGCTGCGGTTAATTTTGACCGGGCAGAATCACATGGTACTGCCGCAGCGCGAGGATGTTGAGTTTCTCGGATTTGTTTCAGCGACGATGAAGTTTCAGTTGATGGCGGGCGCATCAGTTTTTGTGATGCCCTCTCCTTATGAAAGCTTTAGTATTGTGACTTTAGAAGCGATGGCGCAAGGTACGCCAATTCTGGTGAATGGCGCTTGTCAAGTTCTGGTTGAACATGCGGAGCGCAGTGAAGGCGGTAAAATTTATGCCAATTACACCAGCTTTGAGTATCACCTTAAAGACCTGTTATTAGACCCAAATCAGCAGGAAAGAATGGGCAAATTAGCCAGACAATATGTGTTGCAGAATTATTCATTCGAGCAAATTCAGAAAAACTTGATTGAGACAATTCAGTACAATACGTGAGCGATCGTTTTGCTATTTTTTGTGGACTACTGGCGGTTCAATTGTTGCAATTGCAGATGGGCATTGCAAAATAGGCAAACCGGAGTAAGCTGTAAGGCGAACTGAGGCATTGAGCGAAGGAGTGGCAAGTACGATGAAAAGAGCATTGATTACCGGATTAACTGGACAAGATGGGTCGTATCTCGCAGAGCTTTTGTTGCAGCAGGGCTATCAAGTTTTTGGATTAGTGCGCCGATCGAGTTCGGGCAACGTTGATCGCATTAGTCATCTGTCGGGGACGATCGAGATTTTGTCGGGTGATTTGCTCGACCAGTGTTCTCTGATGGATGCTATTTCTTACGCACAGCCGGATGAACTCTACAATCTAGCTTCTCAAAGCTACGTGCCACTTTCCTGGACACAGCCCGCTTTGACTGCGGAATACACTGCTTTGGGAGTTTCTCGGCTGCTGGAATCAATTCGCCGCTGTAAGCCGGATGCTCGATTTTATCAGGCTTCAAGTAGTGAAGTGTTTGGGCAACCCGACGAGTCACCGCAAACGGAACGCACTGCTTTTCGACCTAGAAATCCTTATGGTGTGGCAAAGGCGTATGCTCACTGGATGACCATCAACTATCGGCAACAGTACGGTCTTTATAGCTGCTGTGGTGTGACCTACACGCATGAATCTCCACGGCGCGGAACTGAGTTTGTGTTCCGCAAGATTACACGCGGAGCAGCGATGATCAAAATGGGACTGGCAAAGGAATTGAAGCTAGGAAATCTGGATGCTAAGCGGGATTGGTGTTACGCCAAAGATGCAGTCAGAGCGATGTGGATGATGTTGCAGCAAGAGCAGCCGGATGATTACATTATTGCGAGTGGCGAAACGCATTCAGTTCGAGAATTGGTGCAAACGGCGTTTGATTGCGTGGGGCTAAATTGGGAGAACTATGTTTCAGTTGATCCAAACTTCTACCGACCTGATGAAGAAGTGCAATTAGTTGGGTCGATCGAAAAAATTCGCCAACAGCTCGATTGGGAGCCGCAATATTCTTTCAAGCAGTTAGTAGAGCTAATGGTCGATCATGATCTCAAAGAATTGAGCAAGTCATGAAGATTGCGATCGATGTTACGCCTTGGATGGCAAAACCCAGCGGAATGGGGCTTTATGTTGCAAATTTAGTTCAAGGCTTAACAACGTTGCAAGCGACTGAAGCTTTTGATTTAGAGCTAATTTATCAGCCCCGATTGAAGAATTGGCTCACAAGAGATTTAGCGTTTCCAGACTACTTGCAGTCGTATTCTAATCTCAGGCTGTTTCCATTTCCGGTGCGAATTTCAAATCTGTTTATTCAGTTTCCATTGTTGTCTGCTCACTATCTAGAAAGTTATTTCAATCAGGCTGATATTGTTCATGGAACAAACTACACCGTTTTTCCAATTCCGGGAAAGCGTAAGGTGATGACAATCTATGATGTGAGTTTTGTTAGATATCCTGAGTATTCCAACTCTACCGTGAGGGCTTATACCGATCGCTTAAAGAAATGTCTTCAATGGACGGATTTAGTGCTAACCATTTCACATAGTTCTAAGCAGGATATTGTTAAATATTTAGGTGTTGATCCGAGTCGAGTTTGGGTGACTCATTTAGCAAGTCGTTATTCTCTAGTTGAGCAACCTAAATTAGAACAATCCAAGCCTTACATTTTGTTTGTTAGCACAATCGAACCCCGAAAGAATATCAAGGCATTGATTTCTGCGTTTGAATACTTGAAAAAAACCTATCAGATAGACCATGAGCTAATTCTAATCGGGCAAAAAGGCTGGCTTTACGAACCGATTTTTCAGCAAATCGAACAATCTTTCTATCGCTCCTCGATTCGTCATTTAAGCTATCTAACAGATGCTCAGGTCGGTCAGTTTTATCAGAATGCTGATGTTTTTGTGTATCCATCGCATTATGAAGGATTCGGAATGCCTGTGTTAGAGGCAATGACTTTGGGTGCGCCCGTTGTCACTAGCAATACTTCATCGTTGCCGGAGATAGCGGGCGATGCAGCGATTTTAGTTGAGCCGACGGATATTGAGCAGATCGGTGAAGCAATTTTTAAGGTGATTCATGATCGCTCATACCGCGATCGTTTAATTCAAAAAGGTAGAGAACAAGCTAAATTATATTCTTGGGAAAAGACAGCAAAAGTGACATTAGAAGCTTATCGATCGATTCTGTGATACTAATCAACCTCGCATTTCTAGCCGCAAAGCCGACAGGTCATACAGTTTATGCCAAAAATCTGTTGCCTGGTTTAGCTCCGCTTAAACCAGCGTTATTAGCTGGACAAGATATTCCTGATTATTCCTGCTATAAGATTTCAGATCAGTTGACCCCAGATCAAGGAAAAAAGGGACACTTTAAGCGCTTGAAATGGACTCAGTTTGATCTGCCTAAAATTTATCAGAAGCTTCAAGGCAATCTTATTTTTTCTCCAATTCCTGAAGCTCCAATCTTCACGAACTGCCGCTACGTTGTGACGTTGCACGATTTTATTCCGCTACGATTTCCACGCTTTACGTCTCCTCTAACACAGTATTACAGATACTATATTCCTTACGTTCTTAATCAAGCTCAGCATATTTTGAGTGATTCAGAATCGACCGCAAATGATGCGATCGCCTTCTACAAAATCCCATCTAACAAAATTACCGTTGTTCCACTGGCTTACGACAATCAGCATTTCAAATTCCTCGATCTGCCCAGGAGAAACTATTTTCTCTACGTGGGAAGACACGATGCTTATAAAAATATTGGGCGATCGCTCACTGCTTTTTCTCAGCTTCCAGAAGACTATGAATTTTGGATTGCAGGCTCACCCGATCCAAGATTCACCCCTAGTTTAGAGATACAAGCTGAGGAGTTAGGAATTCGCGATCGCGTCAAATTTCTCAGCTATGTTTCTTATGCCGAACTCCCTGAGTTAATCAATCGTGCGATCGCGCTTGTTTTCCCTAGTTTATGGGAAGGATTCGGACTACCTGTGCTCGAAGCAATGGCCTGTGGAACTCCAGTAATTACCTCAAATCTTTCTTCATTGCCTGAAGTCGCCGGGGATGCAGCATTACTCGTTGATCCGTATAAAGAAAGCGCGATCGCAGAGGCAATGAAGCTAATAGTGACTGATAGCCAAATGCACGATCAATTGCGCCTTAAAGGACTCGATCGAGCCTCAACCTTTAGTTGGCAAAAAACTGCATCTCAGACCGCTGAAATCCTCAGTCAGTATTTGTGAACCTACTTCTTTGCCATCAGCATAACTACGCCACCAATAATAAATGCCACTCCAAGCAAGCGAATCAATGGAATCGGCTCATTAAACAAAAATTTTCCCATCATTACCGAAAATACATACTGTAACGCTACCGCAGGCGCGAGAATACTTAACGGAACACGAGTGAGCAATAAAATATACAAAATTGCGCCAGCTCCGTAGCAACAAAGACCAATGACCAATTCAGGTATTGTTGCAATTCCGAGAACATGACTAATTGCATTACTCGCCGTCACTTGACCAAGCTTCAGCGCCCCAGACTTGAGGAAAAACTGACCGCTCACACCAGCAACGATCGAACCTAGAAACAGCAAAAATTCTTGAACACTCACAAGTAATCCTTAAGTCATTCATTTCATATTCAGTGTACAGCCCGCTCGAACACTCACTAGGAAATCCACTTCTTAAGCTACGATTTGTCTTGAAGTGAAATACAAGCCGATGAACTCTTCAACTTCTGTTAGACCCACTTACACTAATGAGCAGATTTCAGTTTGGTTACGCTGCTTGCTCACTCTAGCTTGGGCAGATGACGATTTTGATGCCACCGAGCAAGAGTTGATTGTCTCGCTTACCGATCATCCCTTAACTCAGGAAGAAGCCGCACGATTGTTCCCTGCCGCTTCTGACGATGAACTGCGAGCAAGCTTCGGATCAGATCCACACCTAGCCGAGAACTTCTTGAGAACTGCAGTAATGGTGTCTTTAGCCGATGGTTGCTATACCTCAGCCGAAGATGCAATCCTCGCGCAGTTTTGCCACACCTTGAATTGTGGCACTGAGATTCTAGAAAGTCTGCGGCTGACCTTGTGCGATTGCGCTCAGTCGTCAGAACCTCACGCGCCTCACTCCGATCTTCATCCTCATGCAGATCCCCATTTAGATGTGTTGCAACCTGTACGATCGTGGCTCGATCACACTGAGATTCACGATCCGAAAGTGGCTCGATTCATCTGCAAAATGATTCCGCCACAATGCCCCTTCGAGCGCACGATTACGCTATTTGGGCATAAAGTGATTCACATCCCGCCGCTTTGCAAATTAAATCCGCTTTATGATCAGTTAGTCGGAATTCGCTTCCGAGCGCTGTCTTACCTTGCGGATGAATGCGGCGAAGATGTAACTCCCTATTGCTGAGGGTAGATCAGGATCTTATAGGTATCGGGTGTTGGAGAAACTGCGCGATCGACCGCTTTCGCTAAATCTTTAAGTGAGAAGCGATCGCTAATCAGTGCATCGACATCAATTCGCCGCTGAAACACAATGTCTGCTGCTAAACTCTGCACTCGATACGATGAACTGTAACTGCCCATCAAATCGATTTCACGTCGATACAGTACATTCGGATTAATCGGGATTTCGACTTCATCGGGAAACTCTGCAAAGAAGAGAATTTTTCCACCTTTGCGGGTGCAGTCGAGCGCTTGAAAGAATGCTTTATCGCTCGGAACGGCTAGCAAACTGACATCGACTCCTATTCCTTGAGTCATCGCCCCAATTTTGCTCGAAAGTTCAGAATCACGCGCATCGAAGGCAGCATCAGCTCCGACACTTAGCGCTTTTTCGATGCGGGATGGGATTAAATCGGTAGCGATCGCGCATGCGCCAAAGTATTTCACCAACATGATAAACATCAGCCCGATCGGACCTGCTCCCGTGATTAAAACGGTCTGCCCTGGCTGAATCTGCGCTTTCTTCACTGCCTTTAAGCAGCAATTCGTCGGCTCTACAAAACTCGCTTGCTCAAACGTCACATCGTCGGGAATTTTCATCAGTCCCCCGTTTCGCACAATATGTCCCGGAACTTTCACGTATTCAGCAAATCCACCGCCGCTCGGCACAAATCCCGCTGTTGTCGTGATGTTCTTGTACACCTCACACATCGAGAAATTCTCGTTCAGACAATAGGCGCAGTGCATACAGGGAATGTGATGCAGAACGATGACGCGATCGCCGACATTCCAAGATTTCACATCAGCACCAATCTGCGCGATCGTGCCTGCGGTTTCATGCCCAAAAATCCGAGGCGGCTCTAATAAGGGATATTTGATCTTTTTAATATCCGATTGACACAAGCCCACGACTTGAACCTGCACCAACACTTCATCGGCTGCAATTTCGGGCTTTGGAACATCTTCGTACTGGAGTTGATTCACTCCGCGAAGGACTTGCGCTTTCATAGTTGGATGAATTGGAAGGGGTCGATCGAGACTTTATCACTAACCGCCCTTAGATAAACTGAAAAAACTTCTATTTTGGTTGTTGCCTATATCAGCCCAAATTCAACAACAGGTTCTCGATGGTTTACAACGACTTTCTTCTGAGGAGCAGCAGATTGTTTTAAACCTTGTAGTCAGCCTTCAGAATAAGCACTCTCAATCTTCTAGCCTTTCTGAAACTCCTCAGTCATTCCTTGATGTTGCAGGAAAATATGTTGGTCGAGGGGAAGGGGAAAGCGATTTATCGAAAGAACGCTAATCAACTGATTCTGACGATCGCTCCTTGGAACTAAAAACGCTTGCTCAAAATCTCATTCGCCGACATGATTGAGAAGATTTTTAGCTCAGGTGAACAATGCGGGAACTGATTGCAGATGTGCTGATCGTGGGAGGCGGAACCGGAGGAACAGCCGCAGCAATTCAAGCCGCAAGGCGGGGAGCTAAAACGATTTTAGTCACTGAGTTTGCTTGGTTAGGCGGAATGCTCACCAGTGCCGGAGTGACCGCTCCCGATGGCAATGAACTTGCAGCCTTTCAAACCGGAATCTGGGGCACATTTTTACGAGAACTAGAGCAACGTCAGCCCGGGGGTCTCGATAATGCTTGGGTGAGCTTTTTCACGTATGAGCCGCACATCGGAGCCGAAATCTTTGCCGATTGGGTGAAAGCCTTGCCCAATTTAGAGTGGATTCAAGGCGAAACGCCAGAGAAGGTTTTAAGACAAGATGACCAAATCCTCGGAGTCGAATTCCAATCGATTAAAGTCAAGGCAAAAATCACGATCGATGCCACCGAACTTGGCGATCTGCTTGAACTTGGAAACATTCCGTATCGTTGGGGTTGGGAACTGCAATCCGAATTCAATGAGCCGAGTGCGCCGATCGCACCCAACGAACTCACCCAAACCTACCCCGTTCAAGCTCCAACCTGGGTCGTCGTGATGCAAGATTTCGGTGAATCAACAGCCCCCGAAATCTCCAAACCCGCGAACTACGATCCCGCTAGATTCAAGAACGCTTGGACAAACTACGGAGCCGAAGCCTTTCTCAATTACGGACGCTTACCGGGCGATCGCTTTATGATCAATTGGCCCATCTCCGGCAACGATTACGGAGAAGGCGTAGAGAGACTGCTCAACCGAGAAGCTCGATCGCACTTTCTCCAAGAAGCCAAAAATCACTCTCTCTGTTTTGCCCACTTCATCCAATCGCAACTTGGAACCCGCTACGGACTTGCAGAAGACACCTTCCCCACAGGTGCGTTTGCACTTCATCCGTACTATCGAGAAAGTCGCCGCCTTGTTGGAATCACAGCAGTCCGCGAACAAGATTTACTGCCGAAAGGACAAGTCGCCCCGTTACCCTTTCGAGTTGAAGCGATCGGCTGCGAATATGCCGAAAACTTCTGCCAATCGATCGCGATCGGCAACTACGCCAACGATCATCACTATCCGAGCGGCGATATCCCACTTAAACCTAAATCAATCCGTTGGGGCGGACGCTGGACAGGAACGCCCTTCACGATTCCCTACAGTTGTCTTGTGCCCCAAACGATCGACGGCTTCCTCGTCTGCGAAAAAAACATTTCCGTCACCCACATGGCAAACGGCGCAACCCGATTACAGCCTGTCGTTCTAGGGATTGGACAAGCCACAGGCATGGCAGCCGCACTCTGCATTGAGCAAAACGGTCAGCCGCGAGAATTGAACGTGAGATCGCTCCAACTCGCCTTAATCACTGACCCTATCGCCCCTGCCGCCGTCTTCCCGTTGTTCAACCTGTCGCCTTCTCACCCCGAATGGCTGTACTGGCAACGCTACTATGTTGACCATCCAGAAAGCTATCCCAATAACGGTGAGTGCCCTGCAAACTCTAGAACCCTGTCCGCCAGCCCAACGGCTCAACGCTTTTCAGGGAGATTCGATCGCGAAGCAGTACAAGACTATGAATTGACTTTGATCGATCGCCCCGACCAAAGTTGGGCGCTTGTCACTTTAGAAACAGAAATCAATGATCAACTTCAAGAAATCCCATCCGGGCAAATACTGAATGGACTGGGCAAATTTAACCACTCAGGAAGTTGGATCCTAGTAGAAGCGCTGAGCTAGAAGTTTCCAGACAAACACTAACCGTTGTCAATCTAGTAAAGCTACTGAATTTTATTGTATTCATTCATTTCATCCTGATCTAAAAGCTTCATACCTGTAAAGGGATACATCACACTGAGAATGTATCTCTTATGAATGCTCAAGTTCTGGTTGCGCTTCTTATCTCGCTTGTCGGAGTAATTACTGTCAGTCAACACACTGAAAACAGCAATAACTCCGCCTCTCAGTTTAAAGTTGCTCAAGAGGTTCCGCCGTCTATTGATTACAGAGGGAGCGGACGGATTCACACCGACGATGTGACGAACGGACTCTGATGTTTCGTGCGGTAGGGTTTACAAAAAAATCTTTAGAACGAAGACGACCCCGCTAGAGTTTGTTTCCGATCAGAAATTACCTTCCATCCTAGAAACAAAGGCTATAGAATTCGACTGTTGAGTTTCGGCTGAAGTTGGGCAAGCTCAAAACAGCGAGCTGCCATCACACAAATCAACGTAAACTTGGCTACGGCTTCCCACTATAAAGTTTTGACTTACAGAAGGTCCGTGCGATTACGGATCGCAGCCTCTCACTGTAGACTAAACTTTACGACTGTTTTGACTATGTTCTTGTTTCAGTGGTGGCGCTTGATATGACCAATGACCTCGATCTGATCAAATTGCTCAGCCCTAGCGCGATCGATCAGATCATGTTGTATCTTGCCTTTAGCGCCATGCGAACCGGCGGACACCGACATGGTGCATTTCTCGATGCCGCAGCCACGGCTGCAAAATGCGCGATTTATATGACGTATTTGGAGCAGGATGGCAATCTTCGGATGACCGGACATTTGCACCATATTGAACCGAAACGAGTCAAAGCGATCGTCGAAGAAGTCCGGCAAGCCCTCACCGAAGGCAAATTACTCAAAATGCTAGGGTCTCAAGAACCTCGGTACTTGATTCAGTTGCCCTACGTCTGGATGGAACACTATTCCTGGTTGCCTGGACGATCGCGGGTGCCGGGAACAAGCTTGACTTCAGATGAAAAGCGCCTGATCGAACAAAAACTGCCACCGAATCTTCCAGATGCTCAACTAATCAGCTCCTTTCAGTTTGTGGAGTTGATCGAATTTCTGCATACCCGATCGCAAGAAGATCTGCCCAAAGAACAGCGAATGCCCATAAGTGAAGCGCTGGCAGAGCATATTAAGCGACGGCTTTTGTACTCTGGCACTGTCACCCGCATCGACTCACCCTGGGGGATGCCGTTTTATGCGCTCCTTCGGTCTTCCTATTCTCCAGACGACCACGAAGAACGCGCCTACGTCATGATCGAGGACACAGCGCGATTTTTCCGTTTGATGCAGGATTGGGCGCAGCGTCAAGGGCGGGTAATGCGCGTGTTAGAAGAATTGGATATTCCAAGCGATCGGGTGGAAAGCGCGATCGCAGAGCTGGATGAAATCATTCGTAACTGGGCGGATCGCTACCACGCAGAAGGCGGAGAGCCGTTTGTCGTGCAAATGGTGTTTGGTTCTGCTGAGTTGTGATCAGCCCCCACATTACGCAATTTAAAGTTTTGCAACTGTCTGAAAGAGTGTAACAACACGCCAGAGTAAACTAGGCATTGATTCTGAGAGTAAGCGGTTTTATATCGTGAATTTCAGAACTAACAGATGATGCCAAGTCATAAGCACTAATCTGGAGCCTTCCATAATATGTCGCATACGGTCAAAATCTATGACACCTGTATTGGGTGTACGCAATGTGTTCGGGCTTGCCCGACCGATGTTCTAGAGATGGTTCCCTGGGATGGGTGTCGTGCGGGTCAAATCGCATCTTCGCCTCGTACCGAGGACTGTGTTGGTTGTAAGCGGTGCGAAACTGCTTGTCCGACCGACTTCCTCAGCATTCGGGTTTACCTGGGCGCTGAAACAACACGCAGTATGGGTCTGGCTTATTAAGGCAAAACTTCATACAGCAATCATTTTTCATTTATGTGGGTTCAAAGTTATGGGGGCAGTTCGCCCTCTTTTTTTTCTCTAAATCCAGGCTGAGAAGTCCTGTCTAAATTCTGCCAGAGATAGCAGGCGGACGCGATCGCTCTCTTTTGCCTGTTGCCGCTCCAATGTTGTGTTGTAGCCCCAATCCGCGAGAAATAACTCAACGTTTGCAAGAGTTTCTTGTTTCTCGACGGCTTCTAGTGTTTTTAAGCGATCCTCAACAAACCAAATTGAAGCCGTTTCTCCATACGCTTGTCTCAATTCGTTTAGCACTTGGGCTTTAGGACGCTTCGATTCTTTGCCGTAGATTTGTTCGGGTTTGAGTTCAATTCCCTGTTTATACAGCAGTTGCTTGATGAATCGCCCTTCTTTAGTGCTGATAATTATGAAATCGGTTGAACTGCTCAGAATTGATCGCAACCGCTCCAAAACTCCCGGGTAAAATTCGTGTTCTGCGAGCCAGCTTTCTAGATCTGTTGCGATTAATTGATCTCGAATCGTATCAACGATCGTACCCACCTCTAAAGGCTTCAGATGATTGTCCGCGACGATTTGAGCGGCGATCGCAGTCCAATTCTGAAAAATCTCTGCTTCGGTGATTCCTGTAGCCAACGCCCGAATGACGAGCGGCATTTCCCACCCTGTCTCAACCACCGGACGCAATCGGTAAAATGCAGGTGCGATCGTTGCATCCGGTAGCACTGTAACCTGCCAAATTTGCGCGTAAGCCTTCCAAGCGGTCTGAAAATACTCCTTCAGCCCATCACAAATCACACCGTCGAAATCGAGCGCTAGAACGCGGGGAATCACAGACATTTTGTTTGAGAATTGCAACTTTCCCAAAGTAGCGCATTATTCGTCCGCGATCGCTTCAACTAACGGACGCTTCGTGGTGGTCGTGACGATCGCGTTCATCGCATCCGGGCTAACAATACCGCCAGAAATAATCACCTTAAACGCATCTTCGATCGGCATCGACAAATTAATCACGTCCGTCTCAGGCACAACCGCATACCAACCCGTTGTGGGATTCGGAGTCGTGGGAATGAACACACTCAACATGTCATGCTTAAAGTGCGATTGCACCTCAGCCCCGATCGCGCCGGTGACAAATCCAAGCGACCAAACGCCCTGACGCGGATACTCTACCAACACCACGCGGCGAAACTTCCCGCCCGAATCGCGCAGAATTGTTTCTAGAAGTTGCTTCAGCGTCTTGTAAATTGCCCCTGCAAGCGGAATCGCCTGTAGTAGCTGCTCACCCACATCCAACAGCCAGCGTCCGGCAATATTTCGCGCCATCAGCCCGATTAGTAGAATACTGAGCAACGGAACCGCTAAACCCACTCCGAAATTGAGCAGATTCACCAAGAACGGGTTCAAGCCGTCAAACGGGTTTAGCTGCTTAGGAACACGAGTGAGAAAATTAATCACCCAAGTCGCGATCGTATAACTCAACCAAATCGTCGTTGCTAAGGGAATGACAACGAGCAACCCGGCAATCAGATCATTTTTGAGGTCTTGCTTAAGACGATGGATCACAGACACCCTACTCTCCTTCATCTGGGGCAATTTCTGCCATTCATTAATATAATTTGGGAACGGATACAAAAATTAATACGATCCCAAAGCACTGATTGTAGCTGCGCTACCTTAGTTTTAAAGCCTGTAAATAAATGTTGCAACTTTAGGAAGATTTCTAAGCTAATTCTCCTTATTTAATCATTGATTCCCCTTCTGCCATATCCGAATGGAATTAGTATATTATTTTACATTTTGAGATGCAACGTGAGCAGGCTCAGAAATTTTAGAGGCTTCGACGGGCGAATTTTTGAGTTCCCACACCTTGAGCAAGATCAAATATTCGTAAAATGCTTGTAAGGTACACCAGGTAAAACCGGGATAGCCATCGAGAATGCCACCCAGCAGAAAATACATATAGAGAAATCGAATTAGCGGACGCAATGGCAGGCGTAATGAAAGATCTTTAAGAGCACGTCGCCGCTCTACCTCTGAACGTCCAAAAACGAGCAATCGCCAATTGATCGAGCCAGATTCCAGTTGACGCAGCGTTTCGATCGCCTCGTTCGTCGAATAGCGATTATGTTTATCAATCCAGCGACTAAAGCCCTTTCCAGAGGTGTAATGCGGATAGGTCTCCTTCAAAAATCCAGTCGAGCCTTCGACAACCTCGCGTTCTGTATGTCCGTAATCCGTAAACCACACCTTCTCGCGCTGAAACAGGCGTAACTGATAGCGCGGATATTGGGTACTGCGGCGAATCCAGTGATCCATAAACATCACACGCTCAGCGACATAATATCCTGCATGTTCAGCCGTCGCGATCGTATCCAAGCACTCTTGAAACAGTTCCGGAGTCATGCGCTCATCGGCTTCAAGAATGTAAACCCACTCGTATTTCACCGGAACCGATCGCAGCATCCAAGTGCGCTGTTTGCCGTGGCTCTCAAATCGATGTTGAACCGTTCTCACCGGATAAGATTGCGCGATCGCCATCGTGCGATCGTCGCTATAAGAATCGACCACCACCACATCATCTGACAACAGCGCCGACTCAATGCAGGCAGCAATTTCAACTTCTTCGTTGTGGGTCAAGATGAAGATGGAGAACATAAAACAAAAAGATGAAGAGGGCAAAAGGGACGAATATCAGGTTAGATTCCTTTTCTATTTCTCCCTTTTTTCACGCTTCATCTTTCATCGTGTTGAATTTAGCGCATCACAGGCTTGCGCTTGCCGCCGAGAATTCCCATCTCCTTTAAGCCTGACCAGCCAATGAGAAAATAGCCCAGCGACAGCAAGAGGCTACTAATTCCAACTCGAACTCCGGTTTTCCAAAATTCGCCTCTAGCCTGACTCTCAGCTTGCTGGCGACGTTCGCGCAGTTGAGTGAGCTGCTGGTTACGAAATTCTTTGGCGCGATCGGCAACCGAACCCGGATTTGCTTTTAGCGCTTGCAGTTCTTTCTGAGCGCGCTGTGCTTGAGTTAATTGATCGCCTTTAAGTTGACCGCTCGCGATCGCAGCATCGATTTGTCTTAGCTGGTCATCCAACTGCTTCGCCTGATTCGGATCGCGCAGGGCTGCACTAATTTGGTCTTGTCGCTGCTGAACTTGGGCATTGAGTTGGGTTTCAGCATCTCTGGATTCTCGATCGATGCGCTCTAACGCTTGGTCTGAAACTTGACGGGTGTTGTTCAAGTGCAGCGGGAACGCGATCAGAAACACCAGTCCTAGCAGGAGCGAGAGCAGAAGCGCCCAGAAGCGAAACGTTGTAAACGGTTTGGCGCGATCGCCTAAAGCAAGAGAACCCGCTTCAAGAAATGCGCTCAGTGCGAGGAAACCGAGTCCGACCATCGGGATGATACCGCGATCGACAAACTGCGTCACCACGTTAGCAAACCAGGCTTTATCCGAAAAATTCGGGGGAATTAGAAGCGAAATATAGTCCACCAGTGCTGACAAAATCAAAATAATGCCAACAATTCGGAGGATGAAGGGGGCGGTAGGAAGAGAATTCGTTGCTTTCATCGGGCTTTACAGTTCTAACGGTTGTCTAGGGCATCTGTCTAGGGCATCGCAAATCACTCAAACCCTCTGGGCAATTGAGACCTCTGCGCCATTTTTCTAAGGAAAGTGCATAAAGTCGCCTTAGAAACTCAGTCATTTTACATGGGTTATCTCACGATTCAAGCGCAGGAATACCAAAGAAAATTTGCGCGACAAGAGCAATGAGAATCTGAGCATTGCACCGCAAGTAGAGGGTAACATTGCTGCGTCAAGAAATCACAAGCTTTTCTGACTTGAAACATTTAGGGTTTTGGCTTTATGGTGTCGATTAATCCATTCTGTTTCCACCTCCCCGATGACTGAAGTTGCAGTAATCGCTCAAAAGCTAAATATTTATACACTGCAAAGTGTGGCAGTCAGTAAAGGTAACGTGATTGTACCGATGTTAGATGGACAATTGCTAAAAGTTACGCCAGATGGAAAACAAACTCCAATCGTCAATTTAATTCAAGCTGAGTTGGGTGTCCCATTCGGAATTAGCGATCAAGACGAAAATTTAATCGTGACAGTTTCAGGCTATCTCCCTCAACATTATTTATTGCGGGTGAGACCGGATGGCAAAGTCGAAACGATCGCAGATTTGACGCGACGGAGCGGGTTTTATGGTGCGCCTTTTGGGGTGATAGTGGATCAGGGTGATTACATTGTGACGTTGGCAACCGATGTAATTGATTCGGCGAGTGAATTGATTCGGGTTAGCCCAACCGGAGAAATTAGCCTGATCGCCAATTTGACTCCGTTTGGCAATCCGTTTGGTCTAGTGGTACAGGATCAATCGATCATCGTGGCGCAATCTTACGGGCAGTTGGTACGAGTTGAAAAAGGCAAAGCAAGCACGATCGTTGATCTTAAAGCGCAAGGGTTTGGAATTCCCTTTGATGTCACGATTTGGCGCGGTCAATTAGCTGCAACAACCAACTCTGGGCTAGTTGTACAGGTCGATGCAAATGGAGAAGTGACAACGATCGCGGATTTAGCAAAAGCGAAATATCAAATTCCGTCGGGGATTGCAACGCTGAGCGAAGATTTGATTGTGACGACAAACGGCGGATTTGTCTTGAGAATTTCCGCTTAGAGCAAATTAGAATGGGAGTCCGTCGCAGCCTGAATTCGTGCCTGTAGCTGTTACAAATTGGGACAAAATGGCAAGACTAGGGATACTGAAACCCCTGTCTCCCGTGACGCGAAGGAGTGCTGATCGCATGGAATACACCATTCCAGAACTAGAACCCATTAGCCGCCAATTCATGATGCTCGATCGACCGAAGAAAACAAAAATGCTCGTCGTCGATGACGAACCCGATAACCTCGATCTGCTCTACCGAACCTTTCGTCGCGAATTCAATGTTCTGAAAGCAGAAAGCGGCATTCATGCGCTGCAAGTTTTAGCCCAAGAGGGTGAGGTTGCTGTTATTATTTCCGACCAGCGGATGCCCGAAATGAAGGGAACAGAGTTTCTCAGCCGCACCGTGCCCGAATTCCCCGATACGATGCGGATTATTCTGACCGGATTTACCGACGTTGAAGATTTAGTCGAGGCAATTAACTCTGGTCAAGTCTACAAGTACATTACCAAGCCTTGGGACCCAAACGAACTGAAAGCGGTGGTGCAGCGGGCAGCCGAAACCTACGAATTGCTCAAACAGCGCACCGAAGAATTACGCCGATCGCAGGCTCAGACCGCTTTGTTATCCACGATCGTTGCCGTCGCTCAGAGCCATACTACTCCCGAAAGTGCGTTAGAGCCAATCGCGACTGCCTTTGGTGAAAGCTTCGTTGCCGATCGTTGTACTGTCCAATTGGTTGAAAATGGTGTCCTGACCATCGCGGGAACTTACGGTATTAGCAGCGATTTCGATCTCGTGCAATCGCAAGCGGTGAAAGACGCGATCGCAACTCAGAAAATGCAGATTGTCACGGAAACCAGCGATGCAGCCTTCAGCGCTCAACTCGTTGTTCCGGTCACACTCCGAGGTGAAGTTCTCGCGGTGCTCTCTCTGCAATGGAAACA
The DNA here is from genome assembly GCA_014695255.1 of Cyanobacteria bacterium FACHB-63. Taxonomy (GTDB): domain Bacteria; phylum Cyanobacteriota; class Cyanobacteriia; order Leptolyngbyales; family Leptolyngbyaceae; genus Leptolyngbya. The sequence goes on along the minus strand of JACJNX010000016.1, from coordinate 125,755 downwards.
GCCGCAAAGTCTGCGAGAAGATGAGCTTTTGTTACTGCATCTCTCAGCCCAGCAAGTCGCCCTGGCATTAACCTGTACTCGTTCAATCAAGAGTGCCGTTGCTGCCTAATTTAGCCCAATGAGCCGCTTCTCTAAAATTGCTCGTCCCAATTGAACCGCCCGAAACTTAGAATTTTAAATAGAACAATTTTAGAGAAGCACTCATCATAAATGAATTCTGATCATATTCAAGCGTTGTTCGATCGTATCGCTCCAGTCTACGACGAGCTTAACAACGGTCTGAGCTTTGGACAGCACCGCATCTGGAAGCGTATGACCGTAAAGTGGAGCGGTGCCAAACCCGGAGACGTTTCCCTAGATTTGTGCTGTGGCAGTGGCGATATTGCTCAGATGTTAGCGGAAGCCGTCGGCAGAACTGGGCAAGTTTACGGCGTCGATTTTTCTGCGGCTCAATTGGAAGTTGCCCGCGATCGTAGTGAACGTCGTTGCGTTAACCCCTCCATTCACTGGATCAAGTCTGATGTCTTAGATTTACCGTTTTCTGAAAATCATTTTGATTGTGCGACGATGGGGTACGGCTTGCGGAACGTCGTCGATACTCTTGGTAGCCTCAAGGAGATTCACCGAGTGCTAAAACCTGGGGCGAAAGCTGCAATTCTAGATATGCACCGTCCAGACAGCGATCTCGTGCGGGCGTTTCAGCAGTGGTATCTCGATGAAGTGGTAGTTCCGGCTGCTCAGCGACTCGGTTTTACTGAGGAATACGCCTATATCTCACCCAGCCTCGATAAATTTCCGACCGGCACAGAGCAAGTTGGCTTAGCAAATCAAGCAGGTTTCACCAGTGCCACCCATTATCCGATCGCGGGCGGTACGATGGGAGTATTGGTGATTACAAAATAAGGTGATCGCCCCTTTACCCCTCATTACTTTATTAGTCCCTGTGGATCTCTCGACGCTCTGGCTTTTTCTGGGTCCTCCTGTGGTTGGTGGAGTCATTGGCTACTTCACCAACGATATTGCGATTAAGATGCTGTTTCGCCCGTATCGAGCGCTTTACCTTGGCAAACAGCGGATTCCGTTTACACCCGGACTCATCCCTCGCAATCAGGAGCGCTTAGCAAAGCGAATTTCTGACACAATTATGGGATCATTATTGACTCCTGAAGAGTTGCAGAATTTAGCGCGACGACTTTTGCAAACGGAGCGAGTTCAGGCAGCAATTCTATGGTTGTTGCAACTCGCGATCGAGCAGGTTCAAGAAAGCAAAGAGCAAAAAACAGCAAAGATTTTAGGCAATATTTTAAGAGACCTATTCGGTCAGTCTTTGCCGCGATTGCTGAGAGTTTTAGCGCGCCAAGAAGAATTTCTTGAAGACCAGTTAAATCATATTTTCGATCAGGTTATTCTGGAGTTTCAGCTTACCGAAGACCAAGCAGAAAAGCTTTCAGAATGGCTGATTCAAACGGTAATCCCGCCGGATGTTTTGCGTCAAACTTTGGTGGATTTTCTGACCGATCGCAATATTCAAGTGATCGATGAAGGCTTCCGAGAAAAGACCAGTGGTACTTATTGGGTTGTTGCAAACTTATTCGGCGTTCGGAATACTTTAACTCGACTGAGAACGTTTTGTTTAGATGAGAAAGAAGCAAGCAATTCTGTTTTATCTGAGCTAATGTTTTCGCTGGGTGTGAAGCAGCGCTTCAAAGAATGGATGCAGAATGTCTCACTTCAAAATCTACCTGTTTCTACCGTTAGACAGCTTCGTAAAACAATGCGAGATAGCACTCGACACTATTTGCAGGATCGAGGCTCGGAAGTTCTGCAAGGACTGAGTGAATCGGTCGATTGGGAGAATGTTGCGTCTGTGGTGTTAAACCGATTACAGAGTTCAGAAGCGGTTAATTCTTCTTTGGAGCTTGTAAGCGAAGAACTAGCGTTAATTTTGGAGCGTTATTTAGAAAAAGATCTAGAAAATATTGTTGCTCAAGTCATTCCAATTTTGAATATTGATCAAGTCATTGTCGATCGAGTCAGGGCAACTTCTCCAGCCGATTTAGAAGCCGCAATCAACGGAATTGTTCGGAGTGAATTGCAGGCGATCGTGAATCTTGGTGGAGTTTTGGGACTGCTGATCGGTGCGCTGCAATCCGCCTCACTCTTACTCCGCTAAGCATCATCCAAACTCTCGTTTTCCTCGCTTTTCATCAACTTGTCAATGTCGAGCTTACGGAGAGATTGCTGGCGGTTTCTACGGGATTCACGTCGATATTTCTTCAGTTCTAAACGCGGCTCATACTGGGTTCCTTTGCCTGTCGTTTTGAGCTTCAAAGCCTCGTCTGGATCAGATTGCTGATTCAACTGAGTTTCGTATACGATCGCATCTTCCAAAAAATCCAAGTAATACTCATACCGCTCCCAATCCCCCCGCACAATACACCCAGGCTCGTCTCGATGTAAGCAATTACTAAACTGGCAGCTTCCCTCTGCTAATTTCCGTCGCGCTTCTGGAAAATATTGCACTAATTCTTGAGGTAAACAATACAAATCTGGCTGGTTAAATCCTGGGGTATCTGCAAGTAATCCGCCTGTTGGAAGCTCAAATAATTCAACGTGGCGCGTCGTATGTCGCCCTTTTTCTAACTTCCCAGAAACCGCACTGACCCGCAGATCAATATTAGGAATAATCTGGTTAATTAAGCTAGATTTGCCAACGCCAGAAGGACCAGAAGCAACGGTAATTTTCTGATTTAGCCGTTGCTTTAACTCAATTAAGCCAAGTTGTTGATGAACACTGATAAAAATCGGCTGATAGCCCCATTTGCCTAGTCGAGCTTTCCAGCATTCCTGCTCCTCGATCGACACTAAATCGCTTTTACTCAACGCCAAGCAAACTGCTACGCCAGTTGACTCAGCTTTCACTAAAAATCGACTTAGTTGATGAGGCTCAATCGTCGGAGAAGCAAGCGCAAACACCAGCAAAATTTGATCAACATTTGCGATCGGCGGACGATCCAATTCTGATCGCCTTGGAAACACCTGCGAGATTGCGCCGCGCGCTCCGCTCCAATCCGGTTCCTCGATGAGAACGCGATCACCCACCATCACCCGCTGCCCGATTTTCTTCAGTCGAGTTCGCCGAGTACAAAGCAGCATTGATTTAGGTAGCGCCTCCTCTAGAAGCCGCACCTGATAAAAATTCGCTTGCACTGCTAAAACCGTACCTATAATTTGGCGCGGCTGATCATCTTCCAAAATCTTGCTGAAGTCTTCAGAACCCATAAGATCACAACGGAAGATTAACGACGAATTTTGACAGCAAAAAAGCTCGATCGATCCTCAATACTCTCAATCTTGTAGCCTTCCATTATCAGGCTGTCTGGCACCTGCTCGATCGGTTCTCCCGGATCGAGCCAAACCTCCAGCAGCGAACCCGGAGCCATCTGCTCTAGCCGTAGCTTGGTGCGAACAAAATTGATCGGGCAAGGTGTCCCGCGTAAATCCATCTGCACATCTGAGGTTTCTGCTGCTTGACTCATCCGCCAAAAATCTTCCCGATAAAGCCTTCAACACCGCCTTTTCCGACACGATCGCCCCTAATTTTTGCCAGCTTTTCCAGTAGCTCTCGCTCTTCTGGGCTAATCCGCGTTGGAATATCCACCGATACTGTAATCAAATGATCCCCACGGCTCACCGGATTTCCCAGCTTCGGTACGCCCTTGTTCTCTAGGGTCAGAACCGTTCCCGGCTGAGTCCCCACAGGAATCATCAACTCCTCTTCACCATCAACCGTCTTGACTTCGATTCGAGAACCCAAAATCGCCTGTAAATAGCTGATTTTGACATCCGATAGCACGTTAATTCCATCACGACGAAAATCAGCATCCTCGTTGATGAAGAGATAGACATACAAATCGCCCGCAGGACCATTGCGCTGCCCTGCATCACCCTCACCGGATACTCTCAATCGAGTCCCGTTATCCACACCTGCCGGAATGGTGATTTTGAGCTTTTTCGTTTCCTGCCGCTGTCCATTGCCGCTACAAACTTCGCATTTCTCCTCGATCATCTGCCCAGTCCCGTTACAGGTTGGACAAACGGAAACTTGAGTAAAACTACCAAACGGAGTCCGAGTGGCGCGACGAACCTGACCCGCACCCGAACAAGTTGAGCAAGTCTTAGGACGAGTTCCTGGCTTTGCCCCACTTCCACTACAGTTCGTACAGGTTTCTAGATGGCTAATCCGAATTTCCTTTTCACCGCCAAACACGGCTTCGCGAAAATCCAGCCTTAAATCTAGCCGCAGATCATCGCCTCGGACTGGCCCCCCTCGCCGTCGGGTTTGCCCCCCAGGTGCCCCACCCGCAAATCCACTGAAGAAGCTTTCAAAAATATCAGCGATACCACCCATATCACCCATATCTTGGTAGCCACCTGCACTTGCGGCAGAGCCAACACCTGCTTCACCGAAGCGATCGTACCGCGCCCGCATCTCTGGATCAGAAACCACCTCATAGGCGCGGTTGATTTCTTTGAAGCGCTCTTCTGCACCAGGCTCTTTGTTAACATCCGGGTGATATTTTCGAGCGAGACGACGGAAGGCTTGCTTGACTTCTTCCTTGTCCGCATCACGGGAAACGCCAAGAATTTCGTAGTAATCACGAGCCATAGGGTAGAGGTTCGGGGGGTAAGAGGGCTAAAAAGAGGCGTAGGGCAACGGTCTAGACTCCCTATATTACTACCCTACACGCTCAACTAATCGACTGTCTCGTAATCCGCAGTAACGGTCGCATCTGTCTCAAAGCTGAAGCGGCTCATATCGGCTGCAACCGTGTCCTCTTCAAAACGCATCCCAGCAGGGGTGTGCATTTCAAAGGCAGAATCTTCAGCAGGTTGAGCACTTTCATAAACTGCTGCACCAATGGTGTACAACAATTGCTGCAACCCGTCGAGATGCGTCTTCACTTCATCGATACTAACCTTTGGATCAACGATCGCGCTTTTCAGTTCCACAATTTTCTCGTTTGCCTGCACTTTCAGACGATCGCTAATGAATGCGCCGCTTTCTCTTAGCGTCATTTCATAACTGTGGAATAAGTTGTCTGCTTGGTTCTTCAGTTCTACAAGGTGCTTGCGGCGGCTATCTTCTTCAGCAAAGAATTCGGATTCTTGCCGCATTCGCTCAATTTCAGCACTGCTCAAACCACCTGTGTTTGAAATTTCTACACTTTGGGCGCGTCCTGTCCCTTTGTCGCGGGCTGCAACTTTCAGAATTCCGTTGGCATCAATTTCAAACGCCACCTCAATCTGAGGAACACCTCTAGGTGCAGGCGGAATTCCAGTTAGTTGGAATTTGCCCAGACTCTTGTTATCTCTGGCCATTGCCCGCTCCCCCTGCAGGACATGAATTTCGACCGAGGTCTGTCCATCGGTTGCGGTTGAGAATACTTGAGTTTTGCTACTAGGAATCGTGGTGTTGCGATCGATCACGCGGGTAAACACTTCCCCTAACGTTTCAATCCCCAAAGACAGAGGTGTGACATCAAGCAGCAGTAGGTCTTTGACTTCACCACCTAAAACTCCCGCCTGAATTGCGGCTCCCAGGGCCACCGCTTCATCAGGATTGACGGAACGATCAGCAGTTTTACCATTGAAAAACTTTTTCAGCGCTTCTTGAACGGCTGGAATGCGCGTCGAGCCACCTACTAACAAAATGCGATCAATATCCGCCGTAGACAAGCTTGCATCTTTTAACGCCTGCTCCATTGGATCGATCGTGGCTTGAATTAATCGGCTGGACAGTTCCTCAAATTTGGCGCGAGTCAACTCGATTTCCAGGTGTTTCGGTCCTGTTTCGTCTGCAGTGATAAACGGCAAGTTGATCGAAGTACTGAGTGTCCCGGAAAGCTCGATTTTTGCTTTCTCAGCCGCTTCTCTCAGCCGTTGAAGCGCCATTTTGTCTTCAGTCAGGTTAATTCCTTCCTGCTGCTGAAACACCTCGTTTAGCCAATCCACAATACAAGCATCAAAGTCATCGCCGCCGAGATGATTATTGCCCGATGTGGCTTTCACTTCAAATACGCCATCCCCAAGCTGCAAGATCGAGACATCAAAGGTGCCGCCGCCTAAGTCAAAGACTAAAACGCACTGATCTTGCTCTTGCTTATCCATGCCATAAGCTAGGGCTGCCGCAGTCGGCTCATTGATGATTCGCAACACTTCGAGTCCAGCGATCGTGCCTGCATCTTTTGTCGCTTGACGCTGAGCATCGCTAAAGTAGGCAGGAACCGTGATCACCGCCTGTGTCACTGCTTCGCCTAAGTAATTCTCCGCATCCTGCTTAAGTTTTTGCAGAATCATGGCGCTAATTTCCTGCGAGGTGTAATTGCGACCGCGAATTTGCACATCTACGGTTTCGTCTTTGCCCTTCGCACAGTTGTAGGGAACTCGCGATCGCTCGATTTGTGTATCATCCCATCGCCGTCCGATAAAGCGCTTAATACTAAAGACCGTGTTTTCAGCGTTGGTGACAGCCTGCCGTTTTGCTAATTGACCAACTAGGCGATCGCCCGTTTTACCGAATCCCACCATGCTTGGCGTGGTTCTCCCGCCTTCAGAATTCGTGATGACGACGGGCTGCCCGCCTTCTAACACAGCTACACAACTATTCGTTGTTCCTAAGTCGATGCCGATGACTTTTCCCATATCTAGCGCTGCCGAAAGTACGCGAGGTGAACGCAGAACGCAAGGTTCCTAGTTAGTTCTCCGTAGCTACGGACAAAGCTGAACTAACTTTACAAAGGTTGCCCTGTTTCAGAATTTTCTTAACGTCGCGTTCACAAACAAGCCGTACTTCAAGCCGCGCTTGCCGATCGTCGTACTTTCACAGGTCGCTAACTTTGGCTAGTGGATTCGTTTTCGGGCGGTGCGGCTACTTTCACCATCGCATGACGCAAAACCCTGTCATCGAGCGTATAGCCGCGCATTAGCTCTTCTACGACCGTTCCTTCAGGATGTTCGCTCGTCGGTTCGCGCATCACTGCTTCGTGCAGGTTTGGATCGAACTCCTTACCTTCTGCCCGCATTGGTGCTACTCCGACCTTCTTTAAGCGATCGACCATATCCTTGTAAACACCCTGATAGCTCTTGTGGATGTTCGACTCGCTTTCGGTTTGTGGTTTGATCTGCGATCGAGCACGCTCAAAGTTGTCCACCACAGGCAGCAACTCTTTCACCGTATTGCATTTAATTTGCGTTTCTAGCTCTTCTCGCTCTCTCTGAGTGCGACGACGGAAGTTCTCGAAGTCTGCAGCAATTCTCATGTACTGATTGTTCAGTTCTTCCGCCTGCTTTTTCAGTCCTTCGATTTCTCGTTCTTTGGCAGCATAGTTCGATCGTAGCTCCATAAACGCCGCTTCATAATCCGTCGTGTCTTCGTCAGTAGAACCTTCTACACCAGAGTTGGTCTCTACAGCCTCACTCGTTGGCTCAGAGGGAGGATCAGAAGATTCACTGACGGGTGCTTGAACTTCATCGGGCTGCTGCTGCTGATTTTGTTCGTCGATCATTGTGCGCTAATTCCCCTTATAGAACGCTGGCTTAAGCAAACTTCTTTCATCCTAGCGAATGGGATGCTGGATGCCGCACCGCTTACAACCGTTAAGCATCATATCGCACTGCTCTGGATTTAATCTCGCTCCGAAATCAAGCGATCGACTTCATGCGTTCTTCAAAAAACATTTTGGGCATTCTCAATATGGTGATCTTCGTTCATCCGTTATGACAAATTCTTCTTCTGCCCGGCGTGCTCTTGTTGTTCAAAACAATTTTTCGCCGTTTGGTAACAAACTGATTCAATCTGGCTATGTCAATAACGAGCAGATGCAACAGGCGCTGATCGAGTGCCGCAAGTCAGGTAGACCGCTCACCGCAGTTCTAGAGGCGATGACCGGACAGCAGTTGTCGCCCGACCTGATTCGTCAATATAAAAGGCAGCAACTGTTTGAGTTGAAGATTCTCTACGGAGTTGAATCGCTAGATCCTGAATTAAATCAAGTTTCCGCAACTCAAATCGGTAGCTTGATCGGCGACTTAATCCCAGTCGAACTCTGCCGCCGCTACAATCTCATTCCGCTTTCTCAAAACGAAGGCAATCCCCCCTCGCTCTTGGTGGCGATGGTTGATCCAGACAACCTCGCCGCTCAAGATGAACTGAATCGCATTCTGCGTCCAAAGGGGTTAGGGCTTCAGCGATTGGTGATTACGATCGACGATTACCAACGCCTGATGTCGGGCTACATGGATGCACGGCTTGAACAGGAAAAGCAGCTCGAAGCACAATCTAGGGTCGATGTCCGCTCTGACCTTGAAGGCTTAGAAGGACTAGCGGAGCTGAAAGAAGACGACAGCGCCGAAATGGATCTCGATGCGTCAGCAGATGCAGAGGCGGCTCCGATCATTGCGCTGGTGAACAAGGTTTTGATCAAAGCCCTGCAAATGGCGGTGTCTGACATTCACGTCGAGCCGCAAGAAGAATTCCTCCGCGTTCGATTTCGCAAGGATGGTGTCTTACGAGAAGCGTTTGAGCCATTTCCGAAGAAGATCATCCCAGCGGTGATCGCCCGCTTCAAAATTATTGCTCAACTCGATATCGCCGAGCGCCGTCAGCCCCAAGACGGTCGAATTCGCCGAATTTTTGACGGACGCAAGGTAGATTTCCGGGTAAACACGCTTCCCAGTCGATATGGCGAAAAAGTGGTGCTTCGGATTCTCGATAACTCCGCCACTCAACTCGGATTGGACAAGCTGATTACCGACGAAACCTCGCTCCACACGGTTCAAGAAATGGTGCGGCGACCGTTTGGATTGATCCTGGTGACAGGCCCAACCGGGTCAGGAAAGACGACGACGCTCTACTCAGCCTTGGCAGAGCGAAACGATCCAGGAGTCAATATCAGTACGGCAGAAGACCCGATCGAATATTCGCTCCCCGGCATCACTCAAGTTCAGGTGATTCGCGAAAAAGGCATGGACTTTGCTGCCATCTTGAGAGCCTTTCTCCGACAAGATCCAGATGTGATTCTGGTGGGTGAAACGCGAGACAAAGAAACGGCAAAAACCGCGATCGAAGCCGCGTTAACGGGTCACTTGGTTTTAACGACTTTGCACACCAACGACGCGGCAGGTGCGATCGCCCGACTGGATGAAATGGGCGTTGAACCGTTTATGGTTTCCGGCGCACTCATCGGCGTTGTCGCTCAGCGGCTCGTGCGAAAGGTCTGCGATGAATGCCGGATTCCCTACACTCCCACTCAAGCAGAACTAGCACGATTTGGCTTAACCAGTTCGCGGGATGCTCAGTTGACCTTATATAAAGCGAACACACTAACAGCGCAAGAAATTTATGATGCCAAGGCAGGGAGCCAGCTTTGCCAAAAGTGTAACGGGGTGGGCTACAAAGGGCGGTGCGGCGTTTACGAAGTCATGCGTGTGACCGAGGGTTTGCAAGCCCTAATCACCGAGGGGGCACCAACCGAGCGCATCAAAGAAGTCGCAGTCGAAGAAGGAATGCAAACCCTGCTTGCCTACAGCTTAGAACTCGTGCGCCAAGGACTTTGCACCCTCGAAGAAGTCGAGCGCGTCACTTTCACCGACACGGGGCTAGAAGCAGAACTCAAAGCGAAGCGCAAAAGTTCACTCACCTGCCGTACTTGTGGTGCAGAGCTACAGCAAGACTGGCTCGATTGCCGGTACTGCACGACTCCCCGCTTTCAGGATTGATCTAATTGTCTTCCAGGGTGGGCTCATTCTCAATTTTCTCAATCTAGCAATCAGGAGCAAATCAAATGGAATTAATGATCGAAGACTTGATGGAACAACTGATCGAGATGGGCGGTTCCGACCTGCACCTGACGGCTGGACTACCGCCCTATTTCCGCATTAGTGGTCATCTTCAGCCGATCGGCGATCAAGTCCTCGACGCCGAAGAGTGCCAACGGCTAATTTTCAGTATGCTGAACAACACACAGCGCAAGAACTTAGAGCAAAACTGGGAGCTTGACTGCTCTTACGGCGTTCGTGGACTGGCACGATTCCGGGTCAACGTTTACAAGGATCGCGGAACCTATGCCGCTTGTTTACGAGCATTGAGTTCCAAAATTCCGAACTTTGAGAAGCTGAATCTGCCGGATGTCGTGCGGGAAATGTCCGAAAAACCAAGAGGACTGATTCTAGTGACAGGTCCGACCGGATCAGGAAAAACAACCACGCTGGCAGCAATGATCGATTTGATCAATCGCACCCGCGCTGAACATATCCTCACGATCGAAGACCCGATCGAATTCGTGTACGAACCGATCAAAAGTCTGGTTCACCAGCGTCAACTTGGCGAAGACACGAAGAGCTTTGCAAATGCCCTCAAAGCCGCGCTACGTGAAGATCCAGACATTATTCTGGTCGGCGAAATGCGGGACTTAGAAACCATTTCGCTGGCGATTTCTGCGGCGGAAACTGGTCACTTAGTGTTTGGAACGCTACACACCAGTTCTGCAGCTCAAACTGTTGACCGGATGATCGATGTCTTCCCTTCTGAGCGTCAGACTCAAGTTCGAGTCCAGCTTTCCAACTCGCTGGTTGCCGTCTTCAGTCAAACGCTGGTTCCCAAGAAAAATCCGAAACCCGGTGAATACGGACGAGTGATGGCGCAAGAAATCATGATCGTCACTCCGGCGATCGCCAACCTGATCCGCGAAGGCAAAACCGCGCAAGTTTACTCTGCGATTCAAACAGGCGGAAAGCTGGGAATGCAAACTTTGGAAAAAGTCCTTGCTGATCAATACAAAGCAGGACTAATCACCTTTGAAGCGGCTGCCTCTAAAACCTCGCGCCCAGACGAACTCCAACGTCTCATCGGCGGAACACCAAACGGCGCTGCTACCGGAGCCGCAATCAAGCGCTAGTCTCACTTTCGCATTCCGTTCCCACCACTCCTACTGAAATCCTATGCCAATCTACGTTGCCCGCGTCCGAGATGCCAAAGGAAACGCCAAAAAAGAAAAAATCGTTGCTGATTCTCTCAGCGATGCACGATCGGCACTGCGCGAACAAGGACTGTTTGTACAAGAACTGAAACAGAATGAAAGCTTTGACATCAATAAAAGCTTTGAAAATTTCCAAACCTCACTGGTCTCTGTCTCAGTTAAAGATAGAGCAGTTTTCTCTCGTCAATTTGCTGCCCTTGTTAACGCAGGGGTTGCCTTGGTTCGCGGGCTAGGCGTACTGGCGGAGCAATGCACAAATCCCAAGCTAAAAAAAGCACTCATGGAGATTAGCAGCGATGTTCAGCAGGGGGTGAACTTATCCGACGCGATGCGGAAACACCCTCAATGCTTCGATGGCTTATACGTCAGTATGGTGCAAGCCGGAGAAACAGGTGGGGTGCTCGATGAAGTGCTTAACCGTCTTGCCAAATTGCTTGAAGATGTCGCTCGGTTGCAGAACCAAATTAAATCGGCGATGAGTTATCCAGTTGTCGTTGGCTTTCTCGCAACAGCAATCTTTCTAGGAATGACGATTTTTCTCATCCCGATTTTTGCAGGCATTTTCAAGCAGCTTGGAGGCGACTTGCCCGCCTTCACGCAGTTAATGCTGGATATCAGTGCATTTCTGACGAGTCCTGCCGCCTTTAGTCTCTTAATCATTATTCCGCTCATCGTTTTTGCCTACAAGCAATACTACAAAACGCGGGTTGGACGAGAGACGATGGATCGCTTCTTTCTAAAAATGCCATTGTTTGGGGATTTGATTCAAAAAACGGCAACAGCAAGATTCTGCCGCACCTTCGGTGCCTTAACGCGCTCAGGGGTTCCGATTCTCACTTGCTTAGAAATCGTGCGAGACACATCAGGCAATCAGATTGTGGCAAACGCGATCGACGAAGCCCGCAAAGAAATTCAAACAGGCGGCATGATCAGCATCGCCCTCCAGAAAGAGCAAGTCTTTCCAGCAATGGCAATTCAGATGATCAGCATCGGAGAAGAAACGGGAGAAATTGATAAGATGCTGATGAAAGTGGCTGACTTTTATGAAGATGAAGTAGAGCAAGCCGTCAAAGCCCTGACGAGCATTATGGAGCCGATTATGATCCTGTTTCTTGGCGGCATGGTTGGAAGTATTCTAGTTGCGATGTACCTGCCAATGTTCGCGATTTTCGACAAGCTGGGTTAGACCGCGATCGTGCTCTTCATGGTGGTTTGGGTCAGATCGTTGGCGTTGAGACTGCTAACGTCTGACCTTTGTTCTCTGGATTGAATGCTATGGAAATTTCCGTTCAAAAAGCCCAGTACGAGGAACTACTCGCTACCTATAGCCATTCGCTCGCAGCGATCGAGCTTTTGAAGTGCCATCGTAGCTATCTTGAAATGATTCCTAGTATGCGTCGTGCTAAAGAGAGCGTCATTACAATCCCATTACCGATCGTGCGAATTCGGCAGACCATTCGGGCGATCGATGCGACCAACATCACAGCCGCTGAACCCCAGCTTCTACCCTGTGAGTTGGCAATTCTCATGTGTGATCCGGAGTGGAGAATTAAAACGGGTAAAGAAATCTTCGTGTTTATCCACCGACCTGATGAAGACTTCTCAGATCTACTCGGTCGATGGCGACGCACACAGCTAGCACTGGGCAGAGAATACGAATGGATAATGCCACCGCGATATCAGCACTTTCTAAACGATGGCGCAGAGAAAATTTACCCGCTTTTCGTTGTGTTCGAGCAAACTCCTGAGCGGATTAAGCGGGGTCTAACTGGAGCACACTTACCGTTTGCAGTTCATGCAGCGCCTGAAAACTCTGCTGAAGCTCTAGAAACGACACTCTCTAACCAAGAGGAAGAATAAAAGCTCCAAGCGGTTCATCACTTGGAGCTTTGCAGTTGCTCGATCTAATTTGGCTTACGCTTCGACTTTTGCTTCTGCTTGCGATGATTCACAGCGATCATGGCATGATCAACCGGAAATCCTGCAATCGGAATCACCTGATACTTACGCTCTTCCTCTAGCTGCTTCAACTCGCCATAGTTAACCCAGTGAATACAATCAACTGGGCAGGTGTCGATCGCTTCTTGAATTAATTCTTCAGAATCGCCATCCTGTCGAATCACCCGCGATCGACCATAATCTGGCTCAATATAGAACGTATTCCGTGCAACGTGAGCGCAGTGCTTACAGCCAATGCAAGTAATCTCATCAACGTAAACTCCGCGCTGTCGAAAAACTCCTCCCAACTCCGGCTCTAGACCCGATCGTCCCTCCGCTTCCCGCAGGAATCCACCCAGTTCAGGCTCTAGACCTGAACGTTCAGGAGCAAGGTCAGAAGAGAAATGCTCCTCTTGGGGCAGTTGAAAGGAGTCAGACATTACGCACTCCAGCGCTGTAGGACGAGACGAATGGAACCATCTTCATTCTTCTGCTGCTCAGACAACTGGAAGCCCTTTTGAGCGCTTTCGTTGACGATCGTGTGGTAAGCATAACGCTGCGTCACCTTGCTTAAGAAGCGATCAACTGAATGATCGAGGTTCCAGAATTGCAGGTCGGCAACCAATTCATACTCGTGACCGTTCCAGGCAAATCCGACATCGTAGCCGTTATCCTGCTCGATGACGACTTCAGCAGCTTGCGTCTGACCGCGATAGCCGCGGACATCACGGGGACCAGATTTCCAGTCCATGCCTAGATCAGACAAGGCAGACTGCAAAGAAGTCAGATTACGGATTTGTGTTTTAATTTGGCTAAAGTGTGACATGGCAAATGGTTACGATTCAAATTGCAAGGGGTTTAAACAAACTTACCAATCGCTGTAGGTTGCTTGGGTCTTAACGGTTTCGGACGGTTTAATCGTCTGGGCAAAGTATTCAGAGGTGCGCTCTTGAGCGATTACTCGACCCAATTGCGCTTCGATCGCAGCTGTGACTTCCTCGCAGGAGGTTCCCACAATTCCGGTCGCTTTTTCCTGCACTCGACCATCTGGATAAATAATGAACTCTAAGGTTTCCATGTGGCTTGCCCAAGGTAAGAAATATCCAGCAAAACAGCGACCTCATTTCAGAGATAAATTTCAATGGAACCTATCGAAATTCATCTGTTTTTAAGAGCTTAGCTATTTCACTTTAAAACGTTACAGAACTTTGCAGTTAATAGAAGTAGCTTCTGATTAATTGTCAGTTTCGCTTAACTTCAAATCAGAGTCAAGATATCGCAACTCTGTACAAGTCATAAATGCCGGATTGCCCTCAATGCTCCTCCTTGAAGAAGCAAAAGAGAAAAGCAAAAACCTATATTCCCTGCCAGCTTGACGAAGACTGAAGCAAGGACGCAATAACCTCTTGATCAAACAGAATTACGAGATAAGCTCACAGAACACTTTACAGAAGTATGCATTTGTTTAATTCTCGTAGACTTCTATCAATAGGCTGATCCCCAAGTTGCCATGCAGTTTAAACAAATTAAACAAGGAGTATTGCCGAATCTCGCAAGTAGCAAGTGAGGGGTCTTGCCCTACGGGGGAATTCATGAACTACGTGTAAATATTGTTACAGTGAGTCACGTTTTGTCCTGTTTCTAGAACTCTGTAAACCAACATGGTGCCTTCTATCACGCCAGGAACCCTGTTACGGCAGCGGTATTTGATCAAACAAGTCCTTGGTCAAGGAGGATTTGGGCGGACTTATCTCGCGATCGATCAGGAACGCTTCAATGAATTGTGCGTTATCAAAGAGTTCACGGTTCCGTATCGGGATGACATCCTGGTAGAGAAGGCAAAAGCGCTATTTCAGCGGGAAGCGAGTACTCTTTATCAAATTCAGCACCCGCAGATTCCACAGTTTTGGGCAGCCTTTGAGAGCGACCAACGGCTATTCCTGGTACAGTCCTACATTCAGGGGCAGACTTACCGCAGCCTGCTGCAAGCGCGTCAATCGCAACAACAGACGTTCTCTGAAGCTGAGATTCTTTACTTATTGAGTCATCTATTGCCCGTTCTGACTTACTTACATGATCGCGGCATCATTCATCGAGATATTTCACCAGAAAATATTATTCTGAAACTTCCGGAGCGCGTAATTCCAGCAGAGGCTATTCCCCCTCAAGGGCTACCTGTGCTGATTGATTTTGGAGCCGTAAAGGAAGCAGCAAGCCATTGGCCAATTATTTCGACCATGACTCGCGTGGGCAAGATTGGCTATGCTCCACCTGAGCAACTGCAAACAGGAAATGTCTTTCCGCATAGCGACCTGTATGCGCTAGGTGCCACCTGTTTAGTGCTGTTAACTGGACGAGAGCCGCAAGCGCTACTCGATAGCCAAACCTTAACCTGGCGATGGCAGCCCTACACGCAACTGAGTGACTCACTCGCCAACGCACTTCAGAAAATGCTGGCGCTACACCCGAATGATCGCTACCAATCCGCTCAGGCAACCTTAGCCGACCTACAGCCGTTGATCCAAGCCGCAGTGAAAACAACGCTGCTCAATTCAAATCTAGAACCTCCTCAATCAATCGATCGAGAAATCGCACCTGCAGCACGGGATTTAAGTCGGAAGCAATCTGCTACGACCAGAAAAACTCCTCTGCTGATAACAACCCAGTTAGGTCGTGGAATAGCGGACAAGCCAAAATCTGGAATCGCTAAACACCCAAACAAAAGATTGGCAAGGATGAACCGCTGGGCAGTGCCGAGCGCGATCGTCTCTAGCTTGATCATCTCAGGAGGAATTGGGCTGCATTTATTTCGAGTGACTGAGCCACTCCCCAGCACCCATCAAATTAAAGCTGATGCGTCATTTCGCAACAGGCCTGGAATCACCAGCAATGGTCAGCCTCAGCAAATTCAGTTTGCGCCGGGTGCCATTTCGGCAGTAGTAGAGGGAAATTTAGTCGAGCGGAATTCTGAGTCTTATACCCTCGAAGCGTCTCAAGGGCAGCTCATGACGGTGACGATCGAGGGCACGGGTGTCTTTATGAGCTTGCTTCAGCAGAACGGACAGCCCATCAATAAATCATCGAATCAAACTCGCAGTTGGCTGGGTCAGTTACCAAAAACGGGTCAATATACGATCGAAGTGACTGGAACCGGAGCGTATTCGATAGACGTGACAATTCCACCAGTTTCTCAGTTTGTGGACTCGAAGATTCAGCACATCCAGTTTCCTAGGGGTCAGAATCAAACCACTGTCACTGGAGAAATTCAGCCAAAGCAAGGAAGACGATACTTGCTCAAGGCATCTGGTCGTCAGATTATGACAATTCGTTCACTTAAGGGAGATGCTTCTGTAGTGGTGCTGGCTCCGACAGGACAGCGAGTTGAGAGCCGCGCAACAGAACCCCGTAACTGGCAGGGACAATTGCCGATGAATGGAGAATACACCGTTGAAGTCACCTCAAAGCGCAAGCAGTCCTTTGCTCTAGCATTCGAGATTTATTAAGGCGTTAACCCAGCGTAGTGAGGGCAATCGTGCAGTACGATCGCCCTTTTTCTACTGTGCCTCCAGGAAAGTTTGAACAACACCTTTTGGAGTGAGTCGTAACCGGATTGTAGGTGAGCCACCCCCTTTAATCGGAGAGACGAAGGCCTGTCCAGTGACCGGAAATGCAGAGTCAAGAAAGCGACCCGCAGCTTCACCCAGCGGCTCAATTCGATCGATCGTGCCATCAGGCTTAAGAGTGAGGCGATATTCAACATCCTCGGTCATGGCTTGGGGCGGTTTCCAGTTTTTCTGAAAGAATGCCTTCACTTCGGCAACTTGTGGAATCGTTGTCCCGGCTGCGAGAGGGCGTGGAGCTTGAAGACTGGCGGCAGCGGGTGGAGCAGCACTGCGACTGGCGATTTGGACATCTTCAGGGGTTTGGGGAACGAGAGTAGTGTTGGAATTCGTCGATCGAGCCGCTGCATTTGGCCGGGTCGCTGGTGCTTTGGTCTGATCAGGAATTGCTGCAACTGGAACATCTCGCACGGGAATCTCAAGCTGAGGTGGGGGAGCAGTCACCACAGGTTCTTGAGAGACTTTAAGCCTTGGAGCTTGAGCGGGTTGAGTTGGCGTTGTTGGAGCAGCGCCAGGAGTCGGCACGGCTGTACCAGGAGGAAGGGAAGTGAGCGGAGGTGGAGCGGTTGGCAGGGTTGCGATCGTATTGGGTGCGGTCGGACTCGGCAAAGGTTGAACCGGGAGCCGCTGATCGTTGCTGCTGGCTCCTTGACTCGTGGCGATTTGAGTTTGGGCAGAGGGTTCGAGAACTCGCGCGATCGAGGCGGTGATACCGATTGCAACAATTAGTCCAGCCGCGATCGTGCCCCAAGCAGGGGTAGTGTTGAGCCAGCGAGGTTTTTCCAAGGTTGGCAAAGCTGTGACATCCGCAGAATATTCATCGAGAGCCGCTGCAAGATCTGCAAGTTGCACTGCGCTCAGTTGCAGCATTGCGCCCGAAGTATCGTTAGCGAGGGTGCCAAGATGGAGTTGGTGGGAGATTAAACCCTTGGGTTGCAGATAGATTCCCGCAGAGTTTTGCTGGGATTGGGAAATTAAATCGGGAGCGGGTTCTGCAACAGTCGTTGTGGAATGCTGATTGAAGCGGCTGGACTGACTGAGGAAGTTTTGAACGTAGTGGCTGACAGCATCACTTAGGGCTTCGAGTTGGGCGCGATCGCCTCGAACGGTAGCCCATTGATCCTCGCTGACTCGCGGATCGTCGAAGCTGAGTTTAAAGCGGAGATTTTTTAGCACCGATTGTCCCATCCAGCGGGAAAGCGGTGAGTCTTTCGCGGCAATTTCTAGGGTGCAGGTGGGTGGAGTGTAACGGCGAATCACAGAGTTAGGTGAGGACATGGGTTCAACAGTTGAGCGCGTCAGTTCGGGGAAGCGGGCAGTGAGCGATCGAGCAAGGTCAGCCAAAGCCGCCGAACGCCTTGCGGACTGCCATAAAACAGCAGATCAATCAGCAATTTTAGAGCAAGCTGAGTCAGGGTTTCCGTGGGAACGGTTTCGCCCTGTTCCATGCGCTCTTGGTAGGTGTTTTGAAAGGTGTCCAGGTAGTTGCCTAAGAGCGCAGCTTGATGAGGTTCGCGATTTTGCTCGGTGAGTTGTTCGAGCAGAGCCACAGCACGACGAATGAGTTCATTCTGCTGTTTTGCCAGGTGACAGATAATCAGCGTGAGTGCCCGTGCTTCATCGACATCGAGTTTTTTGCGTCCGCCTTGTCCTTTCCGCAAGGGACTCGACTGCCTCAATCGCCAGAGTGAAACACGATCGCTAATCATCGATTCGAGATTCAATTCAGTTGCCGCTTGCAGCATGGCTTCTGAGGAGAGATTGGCGATCGCTTCGATCGCCAGCAAAATCAGATCCAGTTGAGCTTTGATGTTGTCTAACTGGTCGGGATTGGGCTGGGCGGATAGGTGGTGTTTTTCCCAGTTGGAGGGAGAGGCGGTGGGCTGCACGATCGAGGTCATAGATTCAGCTTAAGAGGCACCCTTGGAAGCGGGTGGATGGTTACAAGTCTTGAAACAGCGACTGCTTCTAGAACAATTTGTTTCCTTCGCCTAAATTCAACCATAAATTCGGCGCGAGACGAGAAAAGTTCTGCCAATGGATAGAGTGTTAACCGAGCAGAGTTTGAGTCAGGAAGAATGCGATCGCGGCACTCGAAATCGGCACAGTTAAGTTATCGATGCCAAATTTCGAGAATGCTTCTAATGCGGCTGCACTCAATCCTACAATTAACGCAATCAGCCAAATTTGCCAGAGATTACCGATCGTTGTTAGCAAAATTAAGGCACAAACGGACGCGCTAATGATTGCCATCGCGCCAGATCCTTCCCAGCTTTTTTTCATGTCCCAAAGGTGATAGGAGTGCTTGCCGAAGCGCTGTCCGATTAATGCGGCGAATCCGTCGCCCCAAGTCATCACAAGAATTCCGATCGCAGCGAATTGCGGCTGGTCGATCGTCCAGAACCATGCGACTAAAACGCCAATACTGACGGCATAGAAGAACGTTCCGAAGCTTTTTCGTCCAATGCTGTTGATATTAGGCAGGATTGGGACGTAATAGGAGAGCAGTGTGATCGCGCTAAAGACGATCGAGGCTCCCACACCTAGCCAAAGCGGAGTATCCAGCCACCAAGCAATCAGAATAACGTTGCCTGTGCCGATGTGAATGACCTTACGAACCAGTTCGTTGCTGTTGGTTGATCGATTGACAATTTCGGCACACACGCCGACTAGCGAAAGCCAGAGAAGAACGATCGCAATCTGCCCAAATAGAGAATGAGTCCAGCTAGAATCCACAGATTTTCCATCTAACCCGATGCTTTCACTTTATCGGGTTTGGATGTCAGAAAGGATCGTCCATGCGCCATAGCGATCGCCGTAATGCGCCAAAATTTTCTCTACTTGGTTTCGCGATTGCGAGTTATTGGGATCAGAGAATTCAATTTCTAGGCTTCCAACCTGGCTCAGGGTGTATTCAAATTGCTGGGAAGCTTGGGGAGTGAGGCGAGTTTGAACGCCATCGACTTGAGTGAGGTGTGCTGCAACTTCGCGGTAGACTGCCAGCGGTAAGGTTGAATTTTGAACTGAATAACTCACAGCGATTTTCCGTTTCCATTTGCATCATAAGGAGGCAGGGTACAGCAATTCACTTCATCCAGGCAAACTTTGCCCCATTGGAGCGCCCATCTGACGAGCGCTACACGATTGTCTGTTTCAGTTTTGGTCAGGATATTGCTGATGTGGTTATCAACCGTCCGCTTGCTGATTTCTAGTTTTTCCGCGATGTCTTGGTTGGTTAGGCCAGCGGCTACTAATTCAATAACCTGCAACTCGCGCTCGGAAAGCGGCGCTTGTACTTGAGATTCACCGTCTGACATAAAGATATCCTACGCTGTGTATATGTACTCATCTCTAATTCCATTCTAGGTGGAAATGCTCAATTCGCAAATGAGATCTGAAGCAGCAACGATTTGAAGTGAAAGGGATATTGGGGGATCAGCATTGACTCTAAGAAAATCGATAGACTAGGAGAGGCATTAGTTCAAACTTTTTAGGGCGGATCATGCAGTATCCGAAATCAGTTCCAAGTGTGTCCCTCGATCGACGGACATTGAATTATCAAGAAGCTTACCCCTGTCCGATTTGTCGTCATGGACAGGTGGAAGGATTAACGCTGATGGATGCGTTTGCCTGTAATTTCTGTCGTCACATTTTCACAGCGAACTTGAATGAGCAGACAGTTCATGTGGAGGATAGTTCGCAGCCGATGACGTGGCGGTGGAATGGGCGCAAATGGCAGGCGGCGAATCAAACCGATGTGGATTTGTCGATCGTGATTTGGCTTGTGGGCCTCGCATTAGTGGTGCTGCCGCCGAGTCTAATTTGGTTGCCGTCGCAGGTTTTTATCCCGCTTGATGGCAGTTCCGGTGCTTGGTTTCCGAAGTTTTGGATTGCATTAACGTTTGC
Source organism: Cyanobacteria bacterium FACHB-63 (assembly GCA_014695255.1). GTDB lineage: Bacteria > Cyanobacteriota > Cyanobacteriia > Leptolyngbyales > Leptolyngbyaceae > Leptolyngbya. Next base: position 105,252 of record JACJNX010000016.1, on the reverse strand, counting down.
TTGTCACTTCGGTTTTGTCTCTTGGCTGCTGGCGGAACACTATCAACTGCCGTTATATGTTGCAGGCAAGGTTAGAATTCGACGCTGGTTAGAGCGATTTTCATCATAGGTTTCAGCGAAAAATGCGGCTGAGGTCAAGGACAAATCCAGGTAAGACCGTCTCACCGGAGAGCGTATTCGGATCTTGTAAGGTGTCTACGGGTTGTCCTTGGCGATGAATCCTGACTTGGCGGGTCATAGGATCGACTAGCCAACCGAGACACCCCGTTTTCCATGTATTCCTGCATCTTGGCTTCGAGGTCTTCGAGGTCGTCCATTCGAGAGGGGAGTTCGATGACGAAATCGGGGGCGATCGATGGAAATCGTTCTTGTTCTTCTAGAGTCAAAGTGTTCCAGCGATCGTTTGTTATCCAGGCAACATCGGGCGATCGTCTGGCTCCATTCGGTAACTTAAAGACAGTTGAAGAATCAAAGACAACTCCTAATTCTGTCTGTCGATTCCACAGGGTTACATCAGTTGTTAAATCCGCGTTGCGTTTTCCAGAACCTCCTCCAGTCGGTGGCATAATCACTAACGCTCCGGTTGCAGTGCTTTCAATTCTGAGTTCTGGATTTTGTTGGCAGAACTTGAGGAACTCGTCGTCGGTGAGTTCGATCGTCGGTCTGAGATTAATCACTAAGGCAGTCATGAGTTGCCTCGCTAAATCGATATCTGTAGCGTAGCAAGAAAGCAAAGGTTGAAAAATTACAGCAACGAAACTGATGAGCTTCCTTCTCGGTACTCGGACTAAGAAATTTGTTGGACTTGCGCCGTAGTCATGACTTCGTGATGGTTGAGGGAAAAACACTCAGCCCTGAATCTCAAAGACTCATTCACAAGTCTCAGAACCTCATAGACGAGATTCAGAACCTCATAGACGAGATTCAGAAACTCATAGACGAGGTTCAGAAACTCACGGACGAGGTTCAGAAACTCACGGACGAGGTTCAGAAACTCACGGACGAGTCTCAAAGACTCGACGGCGACTCTTAGAAGCTCGATCGCGACTCTCAGAACCTCACGGACGAGTCTTTGAGACTCGTCCGTGAGGTTCTGAGGCTCGGCTTTGAGAAAAAATTGCTCATTCTTGCCCATCACCTGAAGCTTTGTAACTCTGATTTAGCGAAAAATGCGGCTGAGATCGAGGACAAATCCAGGTAAGACTGTCTCACCGGAGAGCGTGGTCGGATTTTGTAGCGTTTCTACGGGCTGCCCTTGATGATAGATTTTGACTTGCTTGGTGATGGGATCAATCAGCCAACCGAGACGCACCCCGTTGTCCATGTATTCCTGCATTTTGGCTTCGAGGTCTTCGAGGTCGTCCGTTCGAGAGCGGAGTTCGATGACAAAATCAGGGGCGATCGGCGGAAATCGTTCTTGTTCTTCGAGAGTGAGCGCGTTCCAGCGATCGCTCGTGACCCAAGCAACATCGAGCGATCGTCTGGCTCCATTCGGTAACTTAAAGACCGTTGAAGAATCAAATCCTTCACCTAGCTGAGTTTGTTCAACCCAGATTCCAAATTGAGTGGTCAAGCTAAAATTTCGTTTTCCAGAACCTCCTCCGGTGGGTGGCATAACAACTAGCGCTCCGGTTGCAGTGCTTTCAATTCTGAGTTCTGGATTTTGCTGGCAGAACTTGAGAAACTCATCATCGGTGAGTTCGATCGTGGGGCGGAGATTAATCACTAAGGCAGTCATGGCTTGCCGCGCTGAGTTCGTATCCGTAGCTTAACAGAACGGCTTTTTCCACAGAACTTTTTAAGCGTTAAAATTTTCTCAGTGAATTCGGATGAACCCGTATGACTGTCTCTGACGAAATTCAACTTTCTTTAGCGCTACAAAATGCTGAATTTGACGCAGAAGATTTAGAAGCACTGACGCAACAACTTTATAGCCAGATTCGAGAAATCGCTGAAGAAGTCGATCGCGTTTATCCATCTCTCGATCCGTCTCTGCCCAAGGAGCTTGCGCCCAAGGGAGATAAGCCCGAACCTGGGGTGTTTGACTTGAAGATTACGTTTAGCAGCCTTGAGACATTGGTGAAGTGGCTGTATCAGCGGCTATTTGGAACGCCAACGGAAGTCACGATCGAGTATGAGGATTTAAAATTCTCATTCAAAGGGGACAGTCAGCAAAAACTGGATGCGACGTTAGAGAGTGCACAGCGCTTCATTTCCGAGGTTGAGGCACTGAAGAAAGCGAAGAATGAGTAAACGGGTCGCGCTCCTGATTGGGGTGAGTGAGTATGGGGATGGCTATGAGCCGCTTCCGGGCGTGATGCGGGATGTGGAAGAGATGCAGCGCGTGTTGGAGGAACGGGGCGAATTTACGATCGAACCGCCGCTCCTTAATCCCGATCCTCAACAAATGCGGGAACGGATCGATCGCTTTTTTGCCAGCAGTGCTTCTAAAGAGGATGTGTTGCTGCTGTATTTCTCTGGGCATGGTGCATTAGACCGGAATGCAGGAAAGGATCTTTTTCTCACGACTTGCCAAACTCGGAAAGAACAGAATCAATTGGTAGAAGCGACGGCGATCGAGGCGAGTTTTCTGCATCGTCATATGCAAAATAGTCGATCGCGCAAAATTATTGTGATTCTCGATTGCTGTTTTAGTGGCGCGTTTGCGAATTTGTTGAAGAAAGGCAATGCCTCAGTTGATTTTGAGCGGTTGAGCGTTCGCGGCAGCGTTGTTTTAGCGTCTTCTAGTCCGAATGAGGTTTCCTATCAACCGAAAGGCAGCGCGATCGACGATCGTCCTTTGTCGCTTTATACTCGATTTTTGATTGAAGGCATGGAGGGGCTGGCGCAGCAACAGCATCGAGAATGGATTGACGCTCAAGATTTGCATGAGTATGCGGTGCGAAAGCTTCAGACGGAATATGCGGCGGCGGCTCCACCTAAAATTATCGTGGCAGAAGAGGAAGGGTATCGGCTTCCGATCGTGCGTGCACCCAAGGCAGATCCGCAAACTCAATATCGTCAATTCGTCGATGCGTTGCTGCAAGAGCTAGATCAAGCGCCAGATTTCGAGGGTGAAATTGATCCAGATTCGCTTGATCGAGAAGTGCTGGATGTTGAACGGGAGCATTTAGAAATTCCTTTAGAAGTTGCAGCCCAAATTGAGGCAGAACTACAAGCCCCTTTTCGATCGCGGGCACAGAAGCGGAAGCGGTACGAGCAGGCACTAAAGAAGGCGATTAGAGAAATTCCGTTTAGCGATCGTACCCGAAGACAATTGAAGCAAATTCAGAATCGGCTCAGTTTGACGGACGCTGATGCAGAAGCAATCGAGGAGCGGCTGTTTTCTCAAATGTTGCAGTTGCTTGAAGCGGCGGCTGAAATAGCCGCTTCGTCTCAATCTGTTGAACCCGAAACGACAAAAATAGCAAATGTGCAGAATTTGCAGTATCAGAAGTTAGAGGAGTATTTGAGAAACGGGCAGTGGAAAGAGGCAGACAAGGAGACTTATCGATTGATGATTACGGCTGTTGGAAAAGAAGAGGGGCAATGGTTTGAGCCGGAGGAGTTGCTGAATTTCCCTTGTAATGTACTAAAAGCGCTCGACATTCTATGGGTGAAATATAGCAACGGTCACTTTGGCTTCAGTGTGCAAAAGGAAATTTACCTAGAGTGTGGCGGTATTCCAGACGGGCAGTATCATGAGGAGGCGTGGAACAAGTTTTGTCACGCCAATGGATGGATGGAGGACAATGAGTTCATTGATTTGACTTTTAACATCTCGTCACTACGCGGACATATTCCAGTAGATATTTTTGTGGACGGTAATATGGTGGACTGGTGTGGTGGAGTGGGGGTCTCTTCTCTGTTAGTATCTTCTTTGGCATCGCGGCTCGTAAAGTGTAAGCTATAGGCATTTCAGGCGATCTTAAAGATTCATTTCTAGCTTCAAACCCTACGAGAAATTGTCATTCTGAGGATCTCTTACCTAGCACCGAAGATCTTTCTCCTTTGTACTTACTTCAATCGTGTACACATAGGTCGATTGATCTGTCATCGTTGATCGCATTGCCTCACTAAATGATAAGTTTGAAGACGTAGAGCGTTCAGTAAAAAAGCGATGAGTGCTGCTATCACGACAAAACAGTATGTCGAAGAACGTGAAGGAAGTTACCGAATTTTAGGAAAGCGCGTCTCTCTAGATTCGATCGTTTATGCCTTCTTAGAAGGAGCGTCACCTGAAAGTATTGCTCAATCATTTCCTGCACTGACGTTAGAAGAGGTCTACGGAGCAATTGCCTTCTATCTTGCAAATCGAAGCAAGATCGGTGCCTACCTAGAGCAAGGAAAAGAAGTTTTTGAAACACTACGGCAGCAGACAAAAGCGCTGCTTCTCTGAACCTCAAAGACTCACTCACAAGTCTCAAAGACTCATTGCCGACTCTCAGAACCTCACGGACGAAGCTCAAAGACTCGACGGCGACACTCAAAACCTCATGAGCGACTCTTAGAGGCTCATTGCCGACACTCAGAACCTCACGGACGAGTCTTAGAACTTCGTTGACCACTCTCAAAGACTCGACGATGACTCTTAAAGACTCGACGACCACACTCAGAACCTCACGGACGAGTCTCAAAGACTCGATAGCGACTCTTAGAAGCCCGATCGCGACCTTTAGAAACTCGGCTGTGAGAAAAAATTGCTCATTTTTGTCGATCACCTAAAGCTTGCAAATCTGATTTAGCCAAAGATGCGGCAGAGATTGAAAAAATTACACCATCAAAGCGAACTGTCTAACGATCGCTTCCAGCCCTCAGAATTTGCTCGGCTGTCAGTTGTAGGTCTGGAAACGTGGGAGAAACGACGAAATCCCCTCCGCGAAACTCTCTCGATCGATAAACGCCGTTCTCAAGACTCAGCACCGTAACAATCTCTCGACTCGGATCGACTTGCCAAAATTCAGCAATCCCTCGCGCTGCATATTCGCGGGGTTTCTCAACATAATCGCGATCATAATTCGCGCTTCCAGGCTTACCTGGCGATACGATTTCGACAACAAGCAGCGGAGCAGGCATGTCGCGAGCAATAAAAGATCCTTCACCCATCGCAGCAAGTGTTTCTTCTGGAATAACGGTTAAATCAGGTTCTCTCGCTGTGACGGTGGAAGACTCTACAGCGATTTGCTGCTTGTCTCCAACGCGATCAAATGGGATGCCCATTTGGACAAAGCAGAGAAACAAAAACCGCGCAATCAACAGATTGATCTGTTTTTCATTTGGCAACTCAACTAGCTCTCCATCTACTAACTCATACCGGGTATCCGTCCCGTCGTCATAGTCGAGATATTCTTCGATCGTTCTGAATCGGGGTTTGGCTTGGGTCATGACATTAATCCGTGAGAACAGACTCGGCAAGCTCGATCGGTAAGCCGACCAGCGATTTCACTCGCAATTCTTGATAAAACTCATCTTGTGATAATTCCACTTTCGATTGAGCGGAAAGCAGCAATAACGCCCAGAACACGCCCACGCGCTCGTAATTTTCTGAGTGGTGCGGCTCGATTTTGTTGTTGCGTTCTTGCAGTGCCACCCAAAATTCTAAAACCAGTTCAAAATCAATCCAGTCTTCCCCGTTGGCAACTTCCGACCAGTAATCGGCAAAAAAGCCTTCGATCGCCACCGCCATTTCTGACAAATTTTCTTCGTGAGCGAGAGCGGCGATCGCTTTAACGGCTTCTGCTCTCGGAATCTTGGTGCGCTTCGATCGATGGCGTGGCTCTTTGTCTTCCAGCGCAGTGGCAATAATTTGCAGTTGTTCGATCAGTTCTTTGAGGGTGACGCGCCGCCGTTGAGGAGGTTGGGCGACGGCTCTGCGGCGGAGTTGGCGCTCCAAGTTGAGCGGTAAAGCCGTTTGACCCAATTCCAAAGAATCGAGAAATTCGTCCCCTTCGGGAAACTCTGGAACTTCTGGCGTGGTGTCTACTTGCGCTAAAGTGTTGGCTTTGAGCAAGAGCAGCATCGACGCATAGAGGAATGCTTGCCCCGACTGGGTGAGATTCGCTTCGTAGAGTTCTCGTCCGGTCGCAGGGGCAAGCTCACTCAGAAAGCGATCGATCACATCGATCACCTTCACATCCCACGGATCAATTTCACCGCGTTCAGCTAGATCAATTAAAAGCGCGATCGCGTCTTGAGCGAGAGAGACTGGCATAGATTGGGAGAATTAGCGAATCTTGACCCGTGCGAAATAAACAGCAGCTAGCACAATAAAGGCTAATAGGGTCAATGGTACACAAAAACTCCAATCCCGACTCGCAAACTCGTCTAGATTCAGAAACGCAAAGGGTGGCATTCTCTCGTCCTACTGGGCGTAGATCTCACGAGATTCTGCATCTTGCACGGTTTGAGCGGCGGGTAAGAGGCGCTGCTGCTCTTCGAGTTCTGCTTTGTAGCGCTCAAGGTCGTCTTCAAGCGCGTGGATGCGGTCTTCCCGCACCGTCACTTCTTTACGAATTTCAACCATTCGCTGAACTTGCGACCAAACACTAAAGACCCATGCTAAAACCGCACCAATTCCGCCTGCCAGAATCAGTTCGATCGACAAAGGCGCTTGAACTTGAATATCTTTAACGACATGAATCGTTGCGGGTTCGGTGTTCTCAATTCCGAAGAAAACCAGAGCCAAACAAATCACGAAAATGATTAAAAAGTTAATCTGTCTCATTGCTGATGCTCCAAATCACGCCGCTAGTCTAGCAAGCTTCGCTCCAAACTAATCAAAAGAAAATCTAATCAAGCGGCGGTAGTTTGATTTCAGGTTCAACAATAATCGCGGATTCCGCAAGCCGAATCGCATCGATCGTGCCCTTAATCGTGCCTGCCACGGGAACCGCAACAATAATTCCTAACACGCCCGCCACTTGCAGCCCGATTAACAACGCGATAAAAATCCAAAGCGGATTCAGCCCGGTAAAGTCTCCCATGATTTTCGGAGCGAGCAGGTTGTCGCGGATTTGCTGGAGAACGATCGCCGCAAATGCCACCTGCAATGCCAGCCAGCCATTTTGAAACGCGACCAACAGTGTTACCAATCCGATTCCAAGCGCCGCACCAATGAATGGAATGATTTCAGCAACACCAATGATTAAGGCAAAAACTAAGGTGAATGGAACCTTTAAAGCAGTAAATACAGGAATGACTGCTAATGCCATAAACAGTGCTAGAAGAATTTGGCTCAAGAAAAAGTTATGAAAATTCTTCCGCAGTGATTCACCAAAAGGAACAGCAAACTTAGGCGGAATTAAATTAAGCAATCCCTGCCAAAGTTTTTCCCCATACAGCAGCATATAAAATGCCAAAACAATGACTAAGATTGTGTCTACTAATCCGGTCACTGTTCCTAAGGCAAGACCTAGTGCTTGCGGCGCAAAGTTTTGAATTTGGTTCTCGATTTGAGTGCTTAATCGACTGCCAAAACCCTTGAGATCGATCGGATAATTTCGTGCTTTTGCCCAACTATCCCAAGCATCTAAGTTCAACCGACTCGATTCTAACCAACCGGGAATTTTTTCGAGTAATTGTGAGGTTTGAGCTAACAGAATCGGCATCAGAGTCAGCGTTAGAATTGCCAGAAGCGCGATCGTAATCAAAATGACGATGACGATCGCACCTTGTCGTTTAATTCTTACTTTTTGGAAAGCGCGGACGGGATAATCCAGCAGAAATGACAGAATTGCTGCGATCGTCAACACCGCAATCAAATGATCAAAATAAGTGAAAAGCTGACTTAACAACCAAATATTCAGAGCAGCGATCGGGCCAATCATTCCAATCACTAACCATCGCTGTAATTCAGGTTGACGACGCGCCATAGTATCTTAACTCGCTGGCTTTGCCGCAGGCGGTAACTGCTGATTTTTAAGATAGATTCCAACAGCAACGATCGCGGCAACAATTACAGTTCCAATTCCCAATGGGTTTAACATCCAGAATGCCGCTTCAATATGATTTTGTTGTCCGGGCTGAAGCGTCCAAATTAACTGTTTACCCTCACGACGGACAGCACCTTTTGTTAGGCTTTTCGCGCCCCACGGAGCATCTAAACTAAACTGCAAATCTAAGAGTGAATTTGGATTAACTAAAGCATTGCCATCAGGAGCAGGAATACCGAGCGATCGTAAATCCACGTCGTAAATTAATCGCGTCCGCTCCAATAGAACAAAGTTGCCTTGTTTTACCACTAATTTAGAATCAATCTTCGGCAAATCTAAAGGCTTTTTGTTACGAATTTTCGCAGCAAGCTCAGCACTAAAATACTGATTAAATTTTTTCTCTAAATCCTGTCCGTTGCTGAATGGAATCGTTGCTAAAACTTCTTGGTTTGAAAGTTTGCGCGTTTTTCCTTGCAGTCGTTTGACTCGTTGATCAATGTTTGATAACCAAGTCTGCGCTGTTCCGCTCGTAAACGTACTTAAGCGATCGTCGAGTTGAATTCGCTGTACGATCGCGCCTCGGTTTGGGCTATCAAACTGAATGCCGACATCATAGTTAACACATCCAGAAGTCACTAGACCGACAATTAGGAGAAGAACGCAGTGTTTTAGCCACCGAGAGAGTTTTGCAATCATAACCGCAGGAACAATCGAAGAGAGCGATTTCTATGATGGCGCACGATCGGCGATCGTGGATAGTTCGCTTCATCTGAATTAAGGAATTGCCCGCTCCGATCGTTCCCACTGAAGAAGCGACTATGCCGCGACTGGCTCTGCTTGTGTTTCAGTCATATCGACAGGCACACCTTCTTCCACCATTTGCGTCATCCTTCCACCCTTGTTGATGAAGCTTTGCATCGCCGCAAGCATGGCATCCACTTTCCGGGTGCGCCATTCATCAATCAGCCTTTGAGTTTCACGCGCTCCGTATCGCCGCTCCATTGCTTCTCGAAGATAGGCGGCGTGCCCGGTTTCATCTTGAGCAACGCTGAGAATGCCTTTTTTCAGATTTGCGCTAACTGCATCATTGGGAAGTGCATCAGCAAGTCGTAAAAAGTCCTTGCTGGCATCGAGTTCGAGAATGTAAGTGCTGGCAAGAAACGTACTCCACTCCATATTCTGAGGTTTCAATTGCTCTTGAGAATAGCCCTTGAAATAAGCGTCAAAAAACGGACTCCGTTTTTCGCCGAGTTCGTCAATCTCTCGCTCTCGTATCTTGCTAAAGTCCATCACGCGACGATTGAGTTGTTTCAGCCCGTGAGCAAAGATTTGACCATGCCGCTTTTCGTCGCTGGCATGACGATCGAGCCGTTCAGCCAGCCAGGTTTCTCCTTCTGCGGCAGCACGATCGCGTAAGGCTTGTAAAAACGGCACTGAACCGGATTCTGCCATCTGAAAACCCGCGATCAGATTCGGACGAGTTTTGGAGTCGCGAATGCTGCTCGACAGAATGTAAGCGCTTGCGCTTGAGCCAATAATATGCAGAACTTGGGTTAAAAGATTCATAACGTAAAGTGAGAGGTTGCTACAGTTCATGCTAGCGCGCAACTTTGAACGTGCAATCCAACAATATGAGTAACTAATTTTGTCTTTTAAGTAACTAATTTTGTATTCGTGAGCAGGAGTACAATTTTGGCGCAGTAAACGAGTAAAAATATTGAGAATTCAGCGATAGGTTGTTGAGATGCTCACTGTCGGAAATTGGCGCAAAACTTTGGAGGCGATTTGTATCCCGATCGCGGCTCTACTCTTCGCACTGGTTTTGTTTGGAATATTTTGCTTTGCTGCGGGTGCAAATCCTTTTGAGGTTTATTCTGCAATTTATCAAGCTGCCTTCGGAAGCTGGTCGTCGTTTCAAAACTCTCTGCTTCGAGCGGCTCCGTTGATGCTGACTGCGCTCTGTACAGCCTTGCCCGCTCGTTTGGGATTGGTGATCATCGGCAATGAAGGGGCGTTAGTCATCGGCGGAATTGCAGCGACGATCGTGGGTCTGTCTAGCCTGAATCAAGCGCCTGCGGCTGTTACACAAGTTTCAATGGCGATCGCAGGCATGATCGGGGGCGGAGTGTGGATTGCCATTGTCGGAGCGTTGCGCCATTACCGCGCAGTGAATGAAACGATTAGTAGTTTGCTGATGAACTATATTGCGATCGCGCTGTTGAATCATCTGGTTGGAGGCCCGCTGCGCGATCCGAGTTCGTTGAATAAACCCTCTAGCTACGCGATTCCGGATCTCGATCGCTTAGGCACGATTCCGTTATTTCCCAGAGTTCACTACGGTTTGATCTATGGAATTGTTGCCTGTGTGATTGCGTATTTTCTAATTCAGCGCACAACGTTTGGATTTGCGGCTCGGACGGCAGGTGGCAACGTCAAAGCAGCGAGAATTGCTGGACTTCCCGTTGGGCAGTTAACGCTGGCAATTTGCTTTCTTGCGGGGTCTTGTGCGGGACTGGCGGGAATGGTTGAGATTGCCGCTGTGCATGGACGCGCTAATGAATCACTGAATGCAAACTACGGGTATTCAGGAATTCTAGTGGCATTCGTCGCCCGGAATAATCCGATCGCAGCTAGTATTATTGCCATTCTATTTGGTGGAATTCTCGCAAGCGGCAGTATCTTGCAGCGACGATTAGATTTGCCGGATGCAACGGTCTTTGTTTTACAAGGCTTAGTTTTTCTTGTGGTGCTGTATAGCGAATCGCTGTACGGACGGTTCAAAATCTTCAAAGAATCAGAACCAAAAATGCCCGCAACATCAGCAATTCAGGGAGGTTAACTCATGGCAACAGAAGCGATCGGATGGTGGGGAGTGCCCTTGGCGATCGTGGCGGGAACGCTGCGAGGAAGCGCACCCTTTTTGTTTGTCAGCTTGGGGGAATGTTTGACCGAGAAAAGCGGCAAGATTAACCTCGGTTTAGAAGGCAATTTGCTGCTGGGCGCGATGAGCGCTTATGCGGTGTCGTATTTGACTCAAGGCACCGTTGGGAGTGCAATCTCTCCTTGGCTCGGTGTGCTGGCGGCGGGAATTGCTGGAATGCTCTTGGCATTCATTCATGCTTGGTTATCTCAACAGCCAAAGGTGAATGATGTTGCGGTGGGCATCGCGATGATTATTTTCGGCAGTGGACTCGCGTTCTTTTTGGGTAAACCGTTTATTCAGCCGTCTGCACCCGGATTACCGTCGATCGGGCTTGCCGATTGGACAGGCATTTCGCAAATGCAGCAGACTTTCAGGATTAACTTGCTGTTTGTCTTGGGGATTGCGATCGCGCCGCTGATGTCGTGGTTTTTCAAAGCTACACGCTGGGGGCTGTTCATCCGAGCGGTCGGCGATAATCCTGATGCAGCATTGGCGATGGGGATTTCGATTTCTAGGGTGCGGATGCTCTGCATTATGGCAGGCGGATTTTTGGCGGGAATTGGTGGAGCGTATTTGTCGCTGTATTATCCCGGAAGCTGGTCGGAGCGGATTTCGAGCGGTCAGGGTTTGATGGCGGTAGCGCTGGTGATTTTTGCCCGATGGAATCCGATTCAGTGTTTGTGGGCTTCGATGCTGTTTGGTGGCGCACAGGCGATCGGACCTTCGCTACAAGCAGTCGGAATTGACGGGGGTACCTATCTGTTTAATGCAGCACCGTATGTTCTGACGCTGGTGATTATGATTTTGACTTGTTCTCCAAAACGCACAATTTCGGGCGCGCCGGGGGCATTGGGAACCCTGAATTAATCCAATTTCTCAATTCTCAGTTTGATTTCTCGATTCTCAATTTGATTTCTCGATTCTCAGTTTCGTTTCTCTAAAACAGACTTGATTTTTCTCAAACAATTCTGTTTTCTCTAAAACAATTCTGGTTTCTCGATTCCCAAACCGATTTCTCTAAAACAATCCTGGTTTCTCCAAAACGATCTTGGTTTCTCTAAAACAACCTTGGTTTCTCGAATACGTACAGCCATTCCGCCAGAATTACGGAATGGCGTGTACAACCCGACAAAGCGATCGCATCTAAATCTATGACAACCGCAACTGAACTCTCTATATCAGACACTCAAAACCTCCCGCCACTGCTCAAAGTTCGGGAAATGACCAAACGCTTCGGAAGCTTTACGGCGTTGGATCACGTCTCGATGACGCTCAAGCCCGGAACCTTTCATGCGCTTTTGGGGGAAAACGGAGCCGGGAAAAGTACGCTTGTGAAGTGCATCATGGGCTTTTACACCCCCACAAGCGGCAGCATTCAGCTAGATGGGCAAGACTGCACGATCGCTTCTCCCCGCGATGCCCAGAAATACGGAATTGGCATGGTGTACCAGCACTTTACCTCTGTTCCCGCGATGACCGTTGCAGAAAACTTGGTGATTGCACGATCGGGCGGCAATCTAGTGATCAACTGGAAAGCGGAAACAGAAAAGCTGGCGGCATTTATGCAAACTTCTCCGTTTCAGTTACCCCTAGACGCATCGGTTTCACAACTAGCAGCAGGCGAAAAACAAAAGTTAGAAATTCTCAAGCTGCTTTATCTCAAGAGCAAGATTCTGATTCTAGATGAACCGACTTCAGTGCTCACCCCAAACGAAGCCGATGAAATTCTCGGATTGCTGCGGGAACAAGTGAGCGCAGGGCAACTAAGCGTTCTGCTCATCAGCCATAAAATGCGCGAAGTCACAGGCTTTACCGATGAAATTACCGTTCTGCGGCGCGGCAAGCTTGCAGGTACAGGCAGCATGAGCGTTCTAGCCGTTCCCGATATTACTGAAATGATGATGGGCGAACGGCGGGAGGCGCAACCCGTCGAGAAAGTGCCGCACGATAATCCGGTTCCGGTGCTCGAAGTTCGCGATCTTCATGCGGATAAAGACAATGGACTCGAAGCGGTTGCAGGCATCAACCTGAATGTTCGCAGCGGCGAAATTGTTGGCATTGCAGGCATCTCCGGCAACGGACAGCGCGAATTTGTGGAGGTCTTAGCGGGACAGCGCACCGCAACATCGGGCGAAGTCATCGTCAACGGGGAACTCTATCAGGCAAGCCGATCGCAAATGTTTCAGCATGGCGTTTTTCTCTTGCCCGAAGAGCCGCTAAAAAATGCCTGTGTGCCTCACATGAGCGTGGCGGAAAACTTAGCGCTGAGAACGTTTGATCGTCCCCCTCAATCAAAAGGCTTACTGCTGATCTTTAAAGCGATTCGGGAAGCGGCGCAAGGGCTGATTCAACAGTTCAAAATTAAAACGCCTTCTCCAGAAACCCCGGTACGAAATTTATCAGGCGGTAACGTCCAGCGAACGGTTTTAGCGCGGGAACTCTCGTCGGATCACGTCAAGCTCTTGATTACTGCAAACCCTTGCTTTGGGCTAGATTTTGCGGCAGTTGAAGACATTCACAACCAGATTCTTCAAGCGCGGAATCGCGGTGTGGCGGTGCTGCTCGTTAGCGAGGATTTAGACGAACTGCTAAAACTGTCCGATCGTATCCTCGTGATTAGCGGCGGACGATTTTTATACGAAAGTACAATTGACAATGCGGACTTTAATGAGATCGGACGCAGTATGACTGGGCACTAATAAGAAGCACACGGCGATGCTGTAAAAAATTTACAGAGCGATCGCCGCTTCTTATTCGATGCCTTTATGAAACTATTTTGGCGATCGCTGCTTGCACCGCATTTTGCGCTGGCGGTCTTCTTGACTCCGCTGCTCATCGCACCACCCGAAAGTCCTGCCCAAGCAAAACCTCCAGCCCTTGCAGAAGAAGCCCCTCCAAGCCATCGTGCTTTCGAGCAAGGATTAAGGCATCTCAAGAACCGCAGTTATCCAGCCGCGATCGCAGAGTTTAATCGTGCGATTCAGCTTGAGCCCAGTTTCAAAGAGGCGTATAGCGGACGAGGGTTCGCCCAACTGCAAAGCGGGGAACTCTCACAAGCACTCGAAAGCTATCGCCAAATTCTGCAAATTGATCCGAAATCTGCGATCGCTTATTCAGGGTTGGCATTGGTGAGAGCGCGATTGGGTGACGATCGCCAAGCAAAGCTGGACACCGAAAAAAGCGCGGCTCTACTCGCTCACCAAACAGCCCGCCATCTATATCACAGTGAATTGAGCATTCTTGAACTTTCCGTCGCGACTGCCGGACGACCTTCAAAAGCTCAAATGTGGGCGCTAATTGAACAAGGAAATCGCCAAATTAACGATCGCAATTTTCGCGCAGCCTTGAACACGCTGAATCAGGCAGTTGAACTGATGCCTTCGGGATCAGAGCGTCCTTATATTGATCGTGGAGTCGCGTACTTTGGGATGCAGGACTATCGATCGGCGATCGCTGACTTTTCGACTGCCCTTCGGTTCAATCCGTTCTATGTCAAAGCGTATGAGTACCGCGCCCGCGCCTATGAGCAGGTCGGACAAACTCAAGCCGCAAGAACCGATCTGCAAAAAGCGATCGAGTTAGCGCGTCGGTTTGGCACTCAGGCAATGTACGAGGAATTGATAGCGCGGCAACGACAAGCGAGACAGTAAAGATTACCCTTCTTCCGCTTGGGTTTTGAACTCCTGATAATCCTGTTCAACTTGCGCCGCATACAATCGTGCATAGTCAATCACATTCGCATGCCAGTCTGGAGCAGTTTGAGAAAACGCGATCAAATCATCTGCGATCGCAGATTTTTGTCGCCCGGTACTCCGCATTTGCCCCCAAGCGGTCACTTCTGCCATCGTTTTAATTACCTTCCTGAGTTGCTTCGTTTTGCCATCTTTGCTTTCGAGGTTGACGCGATCGGCAGTCGGCTGAAGTTCTCGCAAAACGTAAGGTTGATTTCCAATCTCTAATGCAGTCAACAACGCAGGCGGAGATTCTTGAAATCGGTCTTGGATTGCGGTAATGCGATCGGCTTCGTTTTTCCAGTTGGGCTGTGAATAAGGCGTATAAGGTCGCAGCGAGGACGATCGGGCAGCCTTGAGATCTAGTAAATAATTCTGATTCGGTGAACCATTACCCTCAACCAAAATCACATAGCGATCGAGTCCCAAACTTCCAGTCCCCGCAATTCTGTGCATCACATCCAGAACTTGAAAAAATTCTGGATGGGGTTGGGTCGCGGCGCATTGGGAGATCGCGTCCGTCACTTTTTGACGTTCGGTTTCGGTTATAGGTGTAGTCTTACCTTCGATTAGTTTGAGCGATCGCTGTTTGCCTTTGACTTCAGTTCGCTCATCTAAAAAATCCTTGCGTTTTTGCGTTTTCAAACGATCGATTAACTCCTTCACCAATCCCGTCGAAATCTCACTGTGTACGGTTCGATCTTTTCCGGTTGAGAGTTCTTTTGTATAGATTTCAAGAAAGTAGTCACAAAGCGCGAGTGCATCTTCATCACTAATATTCAGCGTATGAGCACCGACAATAATACTGGTGACAAGTCGCGTAATGTCCCACGTACAGGGGGCTAACAGCGCTTCATCAAAATCATTCACATCGAAATAAACGAGACGATCATCTCCTTTAAACGTGCCGAAATTTTGCAAATGCAGATCGCCACAGCTCCAAACCGGCGGAGCCGATCGAAACACGCCCTCCACAGGCAAATCTTGATAAAACAAATGGCAAGTTCCCCGCAGAAATCCAAACGCATCTTTTTTCATCGCTTTGTATTTCAGCTTCAGCAGTTCGGGATTGCGTCCTCGATTGAATTCCTGAATTCGATCGACAACAGGTTGATTTGGCATTTGCAGAGATTCGCTCAAAAATCAGGTTCTAATCTTAGCAACTAGATCTGCAACCATCTGATCTTTGAAGATTAATTTCAACATCTCAAATTTACTTAGCCCCGTCCCTTCAGTCCTGGATAGTCCGGGTAATATCTAACAATTTCCACCGTTTGCGGCAATACGCCCACCATCAGCGCAAACGCCTCACTCGGCAACCGCGCCACCATTTCCGCACCAAAGTAGTTTTCAAACTGATTCAAAATCATCTGCGCCCGCTGAAACGGCATCGGATTGTCAGTAATCTGCTGCGTCAGGCGAATCCACTGACGACGAATCAGATACGCCTTCTGGCGCTCCTCATGCGCTTTCGGGTCGATAAGCGGCGACGAATCTCCAACCTCAATCACCGCCTTACAATCGAGATCGAACAGATTTCCGACCGCTGCTCCCGGTCCTGCAAACTCAGCGTGAAATTGCTTAAAAAGAATTAATCCATTTCGTCTACGGCTATTCACCATTAGCAGTTGCCCCTGGTGAAGCTGAGACACAATATCAGACACGATCTTAAAAAAAATAACTAGGGGCTTGTGTGATTACAATCTAAAAGCTTTTTTTCATTCTGTCATGGGTAATGGACAGTTCTCGAACAGGACGATCGCTAAATTCGATACCATCACTTTCGTCCTTGACTCGCAAGATTAATTCGATCCCCAAGTTGGCGTAAGGTCTGCGCCATACTGGAGTCTTTCTCTTTAAGCTGTCCAATCTTTTCACAGCTATACATGACAGTTGTGTGATCTTTGCCACCAAAGACCTCACCGATTTTCGGCAAGCTCAGTTCGGTGTGATGCCGCATCAGATACATTCCAACTTGCCGGGCTACACTGATCTCGCGGCGGCGCGAATTGCCTTTGAGGTCATCGATCGGCACCCCAAACGCTTCGGAAACTGCCTGAATTACCACTTCCGGTGAAGCTTCAACCTTTTCAACCGGAGGATTCAGTACTGGAGCAATATTTTGCACTGTCATCGGCAAACCAGAGATCGAGATATAAGCGACGGCTCGAATTAATGCCCCTTCTAGCTCTCGAATATTTGAGGTGTAGCTTGAGGCAATGTACTCGATCACCTCACGCGGTAGGCGCATATTTTCGTACTCAGCTTTCTTCTGCAAAATCGCCATCCGGGTTTCGAGATCCGGCGGTTGAATATCTGCAATTAGCCCCATCGAGAAGCGAGAACAGAGCCGCTCTTGTAAACGCGGAATTTGATTCGGGGGACGATCGGAAGCCAGCACCACCTGTTTACCCGCTTCATGCAGCGTGTTGAACGTATGAAAAAATTCTTCCTGCGTGTATTCTTTGCCCTCGATAAACTGAATGTCATCGACTAGTAACACATCTGCCGCTCGATACCGATCGCGAAAACTCTGCAAGTCATCTTTGCGAATTGCTGTAATCAGATCGTTCGTGAATTTTTCGGTTGAGACATAAAAGACCTTGGCATCGGACGAAATTTCGATGCGGTAATGCCCGATCGCCTGCATCAAGTGCGTTTTGCCTAATCCAACTCCACCGCAGAGAAATAGGGGATTGAACTCGCGCCCCGGAGATTCCGCTACCGCAAGCGATGCAGCATGTGCCATGCGGTTATTCGGTCCCACGACCAAGCGCGAGAACACATACTTCGAGTTCAGATCGGCTGAACTGCTCGATCGCGCCGCCAGCATAGGTAATTCCGACTGCGTAGAGGACTCGATCATAAACGGGTAAAACAAATCTGTATCATCACCTTCTGCGCTCGGCACAAAGCGAAACTGCACTTCAACGGGTCGCCCTACGATACTATGAACAGCCTCTTGAACCGTCTTCATGTAGTGCTTCTGAATCCAGTTTTTCGCAAACGGATTCGCCGTTCGCAGCGTTAAGCAACTCTCGGTCAACTCCTCCGGAACAGCAGTTTTGACCCAGGTGTCAAAGGTTGGCGGACTAAACTTAAGCTTCAAAATTTCCAGCACTTGCGACCACATCGCATCGATCGACGAGCTTTCTACCGCCATATTTCCGCTCCGAACCCCAGACCAAAGCATAGAATAATTTACTCTACTTTGCCGATGAGCGGACAACGAAGTGCTGAAGATCTCTTAGCGAGCGATACTGAAAGTCAAGAACTGCAATCCTCGCGCTAGGATAAAGAAATCTTTTCCTTGACTTTTACGGCTTACTCCTTGTTGTGAATACTCCCTCTCCTAGAGTCGAACTTGCTCAGCTTTATCCATTTGAACTCGATGAATTTCAGCTCCAAGCGATCGCGGCTCTAGAAGCGGGAAAATCTGTTGTCGTCTGCGCTCCTACAGGATCAGGAAAAACATTAATCGGGGAATATGCCATCCATCGAGCTTTAGCAGCAGGTCGGCGCGTATTCTACACCACTCCACTCAAAGCCCTTTCTAATCAGAAACTCCGGGATTTTCGCGATCAGTTCGGAGCCGAAAACGTTGGACTCCTCACCGGAGATGTTTCGATCAATCGCGATGCTCCGATTCTGGTGATGACGACCGAGATTTTCCGTAATATGCTGTACGGAACACCGATCGGCGAAGTCGGAACGTCTCTAGTTGGGGTCGAAGCCGTGGTGCTGGACGAATGCCACTACATGAACGATCGTCAGCGCGGCACGGTTTGGGAAGAGTCAATTATTTACTGTCCGTCAGAAGTCCAACTCGTTGCTCTCTCTGCAACGGTCGCGAACAGCGATCAACTCACCGACTGGATTGCTCAAGTTCACGGCGCGACCGAGCTAATTTACTCCGATTTTCGCCCGGTTCCGCTTCAGTTTTCGTTCTGCAATACAAAAGGGCTGTTTCCCTTACTGGATGAATCGGGCAAGCGCTTAAGCCCCCGCTTAAAGCCAAAGCGAAGTGAATACCGTCCCAGAGGCGCAAATCCACGGGGCGCGCCTCGTCCAGAATGCCCCAGTCTCGGCTTTGTGATTAGCCAGCTTGCAGCTAAAGATATGCTGCCTGCGATTTATTTCATTTTCAGTCGGCGCGGCTGCGATAAAGCAGTGACAGAACTCTCTAATCTGACGCTAGTGAATGAAGCAGAAGCCGCACAACTAAAAGAGCGGATTGATGCGTTTCTCGATCGCAACCCCGAAGCAGGTCGCGCTGGACAAGTCGAACCCCTATATCGCGGAGTCGCTGCCCATCACGCGGGAATTTTACCGGCTTGGAAAGGCTTGGTCGAAGAACTGTTTCAAGAAGGCTTGATCAAAGTCGTCTTTGCGACTGAAACGCTCGCGGCTGGAATCAATATGCCTGCTCGAACCACGGTCGTTTCCAGTCTGTCTAAACGCACGGATGCCGGACACCGCTTGCTAAATCCGTCTGAGTTTCTGCAAATGTCTGGACGAGCGGGACGGCGCGGTATGGACGATCGCGGTTATGTCGTCACGGTGCAAACCCCATTCGAGGGATCAAAAGAAGCGGCATATCTCGCAACCTCCGGAGCTGATCCGTTGGTGAGCCAGTTTACACCGAGTTACGGCATGGTGTTGAATTTGCTGCAAACGCATTCGATCGAAGAAACCAGAGCCTTAATCGAACGAAGCTTCGGGCAATACCTTTCTACGCTCTATCTGCGGCCGCAGCAGCAGGAACTTGAGCGCTGCAGACTCGAACTCAAACAACTGCAATCGATCGTCTCTGAGGTCGATTGGAAACTGCTTGCTCAGTACGAAAAACTGCAAGAACGCCTCAAAGAAGAAAAACGCTTACTCAAAACGCTGCAAAATCAAGCTGATGAGATGCAGGCGGGAGAACGAGCGATCGCGCTACAGTTTGCGGTTGCAGGGACGATTCTGGCACTCAAAGGCGACGGAGGCACGACGATCCCCGCCGTTCTCGTCACGAAAGTTCCTGGCTCTGGTCAGTTTCCTTATCTCATCTGCTTAGGACAGAACAATCGTTGGTATGTCGCCTCGGTTTCAGATGTTGCTGCTCTGCGCGGTGAAATTCCTCGCTTAAAAGAGGTCGATCACCTCACGCCACCACCAGAACTGGTGTTCAAACCTGGGCAAGCCCGCAAAGGCACAGAAGACAGCTTAGCGATCGCCGAACTCGTCCCCGACCCACCCGGACTACCCGACGAAGCGCCTGAGGTTTACGCCCAAGGTCAACGCCTCAAAGCCGTGCAAGCCCAAATCGAAGCGCATCCCGTTCACCAATGGGGCGATCGTCCGCAAACGCTCAAACGCCAACGCAGGATTCAAAGCTTGCAAGAAGAGATCGACGATCGTCAAGCTAAACTCGACGAAAAAACGCAGCGTCACTGGGATGAATTCGTCGCGCTGATCGAAATCTTGCGGCGATTTGGCTGCCTCGACGACTTGATTCCCACAACTCTCGGACAAGCGACCGCAGCAATCCGGGGGGATAACGAACTCTGGCTCGGTTTAGCGCTGATGTCTGGTGATCTCGATCATCTTGACCCGCATCATCTCGCCGCCGCCTGTGCTGCACTGGTAACTGAGGTTTCACGTCCAGACACCTGGACACGTTACGATGTCTCCGAACCAGTGCTCGAAGCCCTGAGCGAACTCCGCAGCATTCGTCGTCAACTGTTTCAGATCCAACGCCGTTATGAGGTTGCTCTACCAGTCTGGCTCGAAGACGAGATGCTGGGACTGGTAGAGCAATGGGCGCTGGGCACAGACTGGTTAGAACTATGCAGCAATACCAGCCTCGATGAAGGTGATGTCGTCAGAATCCTACGTCGCACCTTAGATTTGCTCTCTCAAATCCCCCACACCCCACACCTCACACAAGCGCTACGCTCCAACGCCAATCGCGCCATTCAACTGCTCGATCGCTTCCCGGTGAATGAAGGGGTGGAGTAATTTTATGTTCGCGAGAGCATACATTGGGCACTCTAAGTTTGAAGTGTTTTCAAAAACTTGTAATGGGAACTCAAGCTGGGGTTGGGATTAGTCATCTTCGCAACGTCACTCAAGCCGCAAAAGAAGCAGTGCAGAAAGCGCTGAGTGCTGCCCACATCGATCAACCGGATTTCGTTTTTCTCTTTGCCTCGCTTGGATACGATCAGCAAAAATTGGTTGAAATCGTGCGTCAAGCCACCGGAAACTGCCCTTTAGCGGGCTGTTCGGGGCAAGGCGTTATTGTGCAAAACGAAGCCGACGAATCGAATTTCTCGATCGCAGTGATGGTGATTCGCTCCGACGAAATTCGCTTCACCACTCGGTATGCGGTGGGATTAAAGGACGATGCCACCGAGGTTGGAAAAACGATCGCCAGCAAATTATCCGTTGATCTCAGCGATGACAGCCAAGCGATGTTCGTGTTCACCGATGGCATGACCGTGAATTTCGATCGCCTGCGTGACGGCATCGAATCGGCAATGCCGCGATCGCTTCCCATCTTAGGGGGAGCCGCAGGCAGTGATGCTGAAATGCGGGAGACATTTCAATACTGCAACGACCAAGTGTTTTCGGATGGGGTTGTTGCCACGCTGATTTCTGGTGACTGCAATTTGGTTTGGGCACTGAATCATGGCTGCGTTCCGATCGGCTATGAGCGTAAGATCACTCGTGCTGAAGGCAACCGGATTTATGAAATTGATGGTCAACCCGTGTTCAACGTGCTGAGAGAGTATCTCACTGACGAAGAAATCAAGGCGTGGGATCGAACGATCGTTGCCTTTTGCTTTGGGCTGAAAGCACCCAACGAATCAAAAGATGAATTTGTCATTCGATACTTGCCTAGTAAAGATGAAGTCGCCGGTTCCGTAACGCTGCAAACCGAAGTTGTAGAAGGAAGTAGCATCTGGATTACCCGCCGCGATGTCGAGAAGATTACACAAGGCATTGATTTAATTGCCCAAACTGTGAACGCGCAACTTGGCGATCGACCTGCGAAGCTAATCTTTCAGTTTGATTGCTATGGACGCGGGAAATCTGTTTTAGGTGAAGCGCAAAAGCAGCACCTTGAGCAACAATTGCAGCAGCAGATTGGTGTCTCACTTCCCTGGATTGGGCTATACACTCACGGCGAAATTGCTCCGCTCCAAAATAGAAATAGCTTTCACAACTACACTCTAGTTCTTGCGGCAATTTATTAACGCGAGTTCATTCATTTGTATGCTTCCTTTATCCTCAACCGAGCAAGAGATTGTCCGGCTTCGAGCCGAGAATCAGCAGCTTTCTGAACAAGTCAAACGGCTCGTTCGGGCAGAGCGTCGCATGATTGAATCTCAAGAAAAACGCGATGCTCAAGTTGTCATGTACCGACGACTGAACGAAATCGACAGACAGTTTAGCCAAACGTTTTCGATCGCTGAAATCCTTCAGCACACGCTGCAATTTGTCGTCTACGAATACAATTTTGAGCGCTGTCTGATTCTGCATAGAAGTTCTGAACCAACCTTCACTGTAAAACAGTATGAAGGCTACTACGACAATGATTCTGCGATCGCCTCGCTTGTCCTCGCCTGGCAGCATCCAGCCTTCCAACTGCTTGCGAATGGAGCAGAATTTATTCTGGTGCAGCAAGATAACGACGATCCGGTGATGCAGGACTTGAGCCAACAGATCGAGATGGACGAGTTTGTCGGCTTTGCGATCGGGGAACCCTCGCTGCCTGAATTTCTAATTTTCATCGGCAACAGGCGTACACGAGCCAAATACCATCAGCGCATTCAAGCGGATGACGATTCGCTTCTAGGATTAGTCAACCTGCTACAAAGCGTTCGATCCGCTATTAGCCAAACGAATCTTTATATTCAAATTCGAGATCGCGCCTCAGCCCTCGAACAAACCCTACAAGAACTACAGCAAGCCCAGGGCCAGTTGGTTCAGAGTGAGAAAATGTCGAGCTTGGGTCAACTGGTTGCCGGAGTCGCACATGAGATTAATAATCCCGTCAGCTTTATCTATGGCAATCTAGTTCACGCCAGCGAGTATGCAGACGAATTGATTGGGTTACTCGAACTGTATCAAGCTTGCTATCCGCAGCCAGCGCCCAAAATTCAAGCCAAAGCCGCAGAAATCGATCTAGAGTTCTTGCTAGAAGATTTGCCAAAACTCTTGATTTCAATGAAAGTGGGAGCTGATCGCATCAAAGAAATTGTTGCGTCCCTGAAGACGTTCTCGCGCATGGACGAAGCTGACTGTAAACCCGTCGATCTTCATGCTGGAATTGATAGCACCTTAATGATCTTGGAGCATCGTACAAGGTCAAATTCGCGCCGAAAAGCAATTGAGATTATCAAAGAATATGGCAACCTCCCGCTGATTGAGTGCTACGCCGGACAACTCAACCAAGTATTTATGAACCTGATCAGCAACGCGATCGATGCTCTAGAAGAACAGACTCAACAGCACCCGAACTTCAGCCCTCAAATCAGAATCACGACTGCATTACTCGACTCAACCTCAGTGCTCATTACCATCAGCGACAATGGCACTGGGATTCCAGAGCCAATTCAATCCCGGCTTTTCGATCCCTTCTTCACCACAAAGCCCGTTGGAAAAGGGACAGGCATGGGGCTTTCAATCAGTCATCAAATTATTACAGAGCGTCACAAAGGTCACATAGCATGTATTTCAAAGCCAGGAATGGGCACCGAATTTAGAATTACCATTCCTGCACAATCCCCCTAACAAGCCCGAATTCACCCCAATTAAAGAATTACTCTCCGTAAAATACCTGATTGCTTCAGCCATAACTTTGCTCATACTGACAAAAGGGCAAGGAGAGCGCATCGGGTCTTTCTTAAAGCGCTCAAGTCAATTGCTCACCTTACAAACTGTTTCAGTGACGTAGGCATTGTCTTTGTGAACGACCTGGACTTAGAGCGACCCAAAATCTTAGTCGTAGATGATCATCCTTCAAGCCGGATGACGGCTGTGGCGTTGCTGACTATTGAAGGCTACGACGTAATCGAAGCCGAGAGCGGCGCTTCAGCATTAGCAAAACTGCACGCAGCCGCTCCAGACTTGATTTTGCTCGATGTGATGATGCCAGGAATGGACGGCTATGAAGTGTGCCGCCGCCTCAAGGAAGACGAGCAGACTCGTTTAACTCCGGTTGTCTTTATCACGGCACTCGACGATCGTCGATCGCGCTTGCAGGGAATCGAAGCAGGCGGCGATGACTTTCTCACGAAACCGTTTGATCAGCTCGAACTCTCTGCGCGAGTCAAATCGCTGGTTCGGCAAAAGCGACTCAATGAAGACCTCGACCACGCAGAGAAAGTGTTATTTTCGATCGCCCGCACCGTGGAAAGCCGCGACCCCAACACCGGAGATCATTGTGAACGATTGGTATTGCAAGGAAGAGCGTTTGCAGAATACTTAGGGTTAACGCGATCGCAGATCCGAGATTTGATGTGGGGCGGCTATCTCCACGACATTGGCAAAGTCGGCATTCCAGATGCGGTGCTGCTAAAGAAAGGCAGGCTCACCGTAGAAGAGTTCAGCATTATGAAACAGCACGTCCTGATTGGAGAAAAAATCTGTCAGCCGCTCCGTACCATGCGGGGCGTTTTGCCGATTATCCGGCATCACCATGAGCGGTGGGACGGTTCTGGATACCCGGACGGCTTGAAGGGCGATGACATTCCCTTTTTGGCGCAAGTGTTTCAGGTTCTCGATATTTACGATGCGTTGACGAGCGAACGTCCTTATAAAAGAGCGTTTTCTTCTGAAGAAGCTCTGAGAAAAATTGTTGAGGAAACTAAACGAGGTTGGCGCAATCCAGAGCTAATTGAAGCCTTCTGCGGCTTTACTCAAGCGATCGAGATGCAAGCGACGAATGAGCCGATTTGGTTTGAGAAGTACATTAAGCTTGAGAATCACAGTTAGGCGAAGAGACTATAGCGAACTTGTTTGAGCTGTGAGCGTTAGAAGAAAGTAGGAAGTAGGGGGCTGAAAAGAGGAGTCACCCCACTTCCCGCCTGAATTTAAGATCGCCATATCTTCTTTTTGGGAAAGCTGCTTTAGAATTGGGGTAATGCTTCCTTAAAGTCGATGAACGCAGAAACGACGAAGCGATGCTTCAACCCGTCATCTGAAGCAGGTTTGAATTTAAGTTGTTATTTAATCGAAATGTTGGAGGCGCGATGTTAGTCATTCTAGCGGGCGATCAACTCCTTTCAGTACAGCAGGTTTGTCAAGGCTGCTTGATGGCAGACCAAAGCGGTCAACCCCGATGGCGACAAGGGCAATTGCGCTGCGGTCAAGCGATTAGCCGATTGGGTGAAAAGCTGCCAGCGCAGTTTGAGTGTCAAATGGGATTTAGAGTCACCAATATCGAGTAATCGTCGGCTGTAGACGTGATAGCTGGGGGACTGTGTTCTTTCATCTTCCACGAAGTGCGTTATTCTGGGCATAGCTAATTTGCATGACAACGCTTAGGAGAATTTAGTTATGTCGTGGCGCGGATCTACAACGGTGTCCGATCGCATCTTTGCCTCTCTGGTCTATCTTTTGCCGCTGTTGGATGTCCTGCGCTTTGTGGGACAGATTCTGAAGGTCACAGGCTCTGTTCTGAGTCCACTGATTGTGCTGGTTGAAACGCCGCTCAGACCTCTACTCTCGATTTACACAGGTTTTGTGCCATTCATTGTCTTTCTAGGACTGTTTATTCTTGTCGTCAGGAACGAAAATGTTCCGCACTTTATTCGATTCAATACGTTACAGGCGATCTTCTTTGGAATTGTGCTGAGCTTGGTCGAGATTATCTGGCAGTTTGCACTCTCTCCGGTATTCGGGACACTGCTCACCCAAACGCTGTTCAATGCTGTTTTCTTAGGCATGATTGCAGCCGTTGGATACTCGATCGTTCAAACCGTTCTAGGGCGCTATGCCGAGATTCCCACGATCTCGGATGCCGTTTACACCTACGTCCGCTAATCCTGTAGCTGAGTTTGATAAAGCGGCGATCGCAAGCTGACCGCGTTTTCGAGAAATCCAATCCCTTCGATTTCGACTCGAACGCGATCGCCTGCTTGCATTGCCCCAACGCCTTCTGGAGTTCCGGTGAGAATCACATCTCCCGGAAGCAACGTCATAATCTGGCTGATGTAGGACACGAGCATATCCGGTGAGAACACCATGTCTCCGATCGAAGCCGACTGCACTGGATGCTCGTTGAGAAAGGTTTGCAGCCGCGCATCGGGATTAATTTCACGCACGATCCAAGGGCCTAACGGACAGAACGTATCGAAGCCTTTAGCGCGTGTCCACTGACCGTCTTTCTTTTGCAAATCTCGCGCTGTGACATCGTTGGCGATCGTGTAGCCCCAAATTTTGCTATGTGCCTCTTGGGGAGAGCAATCTTTGACGCGATCGCCGATGACGATCGCTAATTCGCCTTCATAGTCAACCCGCTGAGATTGAGCGGGATATAGAATTTCGGCATCCAGCGCAATCACCGTCGTCGGAGGCTTGAGAAATAAGAGCGGCTCTTGGGGGACTGGGGTTCCCATTTCTGCGGCGTGGTCTGCGTAATTTTTGCCCACGGCAATGATTTTTGAGGGCGCACAAGGGGCAAGCAGATGGTAGTCGGTGAGGTGCTGATCGGTCGGTTGTCCTTTTAGCCAGGGGGGAGCGTCTAAAACCTGAACGGTGCGATCGATTTGCAGCAATCCATAGTAGATTTTGCCGTCAGGAGTTTGAACGCGGACATAACGCTGTGCCATAAGAATAACCAGAATCGATAGAGGTAGACCAGATCAATGAGCGCGACGAATTCACGGGAAACTGGTATAGAATTGTAATTCCTTGCCCTTTCATTATTGGGGTTTCTCTGCCTAAATCAAGTGCGAATTACTAATTTATGCGGTTGCCCAAATAACTTGAAAGAGCCATTTAGTCCGTAAGGAGTTGTTTAATGAGCCAGTTGTACGAAACGATGTATATTTTACGTCCTGACATCGGGGACGAAGCGGTTGATCAGGCGATCGAGAAGTATCAATCGATGTTGAGAGAAAACGGTGGGGAGATTATCGAGACTCAGCATCGGGGTAAGCGGCGGTTGGCTTACGAGATTGATAGACTGCGCGAAGGAATTTATGTTCAGATGAATTTCCGGGCGAACGGCAACCAGATTGCGCCGATGGAGCGAGCAATGCGGTTAAGTACCGAGGTGGTTCGGTATTTGACGGTGAAGCAAGAGGAGCCGGAAGTCGCTGAGGTGGTTGAGGCTTAGCATTTCGCGGTTTGCAGTTTAGAAATCTCCGGTTTCATTCCGAAGCCGGAGATTTTTTGATGAAAAATTTTCAGCCCAATCTTATCGACTGAGCAAGATTCCTCTCAATCCCGCAGCGTTGGCGGCTTCGTAGTCTTCTTGCAGACTGTCGCCAATGTGCCACGCATCGTCAGGTTCACATTGATGTTTAGCAAGCGCGATCGCAAAAATCTTCGGGTCAGGTTTTGCGACTCCCGCTTCTGTTGAGATGGTAATCGATGCAAAGAAATCTGCTAGATCTAGCGCTCTGAGAACTTTATACAGTCGAGAATCGAAATTCGAGAGAATGCCTAGTGGAATGCTGAGACTCCGGAGTTTTGTCAGGGTTGGAACTGTATCGGGATAAATGATCCAAGGCTTCGCCGTCTCGAAATGCACATACAAATCGGAGAAAAAGCCAGAAAAATCCTCGAACTGGTGTAACACGCCCGCTCGATCGAAGGTCTGCTGCGCGATCGTGTTCCACCACTGCTGCTCAAGCTGCGGAATTTCTAAGATATCCACTCCCGGAAAAGTGCAAGGCGGGGACGCTTTAAACGCTTCGTAAAAGGCGCTATCAATTACGCCAGCATTGACTTCGACCCCGTACTTCTGAGCAATGTCACGATACACTTGACCGACACTGCCGCGCACCCCAAACAGTGTGCCAACTGCATCAAAAAACACCACACGGGGACGCTTCATCGCTCGATCATGCCAAACTCAACAAAGAATCGAATCCCTATTATCAATTGTTTTGGGTCAAGGTGTTGACGATCGGGCGGGTGATCCAGTTGAACCCAACGCGGAGTTGATGTCTGAGGGTTGGCATTCGATTTAGGTAAGCTAAGCGGCGAACCAGATGAGCTAGGGTGCCATCGAGTTGAATCCCAAGCCCCGTAAGAGTCGCTTCATTGATGCCCAGAGTCATCATTTCACCAAGATATTGATAACGGAAAGGCAGAAGCGGTCGATCGCTGAGCGATGCCCAAATATTCCAGCCTGCGTAATCGGATTGCTGGAATGCCGCCTGAGCCGTAGAGGGAACTTGCTGATTGTCGGCATCTTTGCAGTCGGCAAGATCCCCAATCGCGAAAATCTCAGGACGATCGACAACTTGTAGCGTGGGCATAACGACGATTTGATCGCGTGAATTTTGCTTGAGGGGTAGATTCTTCACAACCTCATTCATGCGAGTGCCGATCGTCCAAAGCACCAAATCGACGGGAATCGTATCGACCACGCCTTTGTAGAGCAGCGAGATACTGTCAGCGGTAATTGATTCCACTGAAGTTTCTAAATCTGTCCAAATGCCGCGCTTTTCAAGAGCTTGCGTGGCAGCTTCGCGATTATGCGGAGAGGACGATCGCAAAATTTGATCTGAAAGTTCAATCAACCGAACCCGACCGCGATCGCCGAGCTTATCGGCAAGTTTGCAAGCGAGTTCTACGCCACTGTAGCCCGCTCCAACGATCGCAACCCGAATCTTATCGGCATCTGACGTTTCTAGCTGTCTGAGGCGATCCTCTAGGCGGTAGGCATCTTGAATTGTTCTAAACGGAATCGCAAATTCTGCCGCGCCGGGAACGAGATCCAACGGTGTTTCGCCGCCCATCGCTAAAACCAGGCGATCGTAATCGAGCAATCCGCCGTTCTCTAGCCGGACTTGCTGCGTTTCGATGTTAATTTCAGCCACCGCCGACTGACGGAAGCGGATCGACGTGCCTTCGAGCAGTTCTTCGTAAGGGGGCGCGACTTCCCACGATTGCAGTTCTCCGGTCACGACTTCGTAGAGCAGCGGAGAGAACACAAAGCGATCGCGCGAATCGATGATCGTAATTTCTGGTTTCTCGGTCTTTGTCCAAGGGAGACCATGCAAACGGAGCGCAGTGTACAAGCCCCCGAAGCCACCACCGAGAATACAAACTTTTGCAGGAGTGTGAGACATAAGACACGCGAGAAAGGGCAACTTTCTTAATTCTAAGTTCGGAATTCTAAATTCGGAATGACTGCTGCGCCGATCGCCCGAATTTCTACCTTGCGTCCGGTGTCTTGATAGCTTAAAGAAATTTCCAGATAGGACTCTGGTTTATAGGCGAGTCGTTCTGCCCATTCGATCGCGCAGATTCCCGGCTCTACTTCGATGCCTTCCCAGTAGATTTCAGGGTAAAGCATAGCGGTTTGGTGCGGCTCTAATCGGTACAGATCGAAGTGATAAAGCGGCACTCGTCCGCTAAGGTATTCGTTAATCAAGGTGAATGTCGGGCTTTCGATCGAGTCTTCGATCCCCAATCCCTCACCGATTGCCTGCACAAAAGAAGTCTTGCCGCTGCCTAAATCGCCTTGCAATAAAAGCACCGTTCCAGCGGGTAATTGCTGCCCGAACTGAAGACCGAGCGATCGGGTATCGGCGGCGGTTTTGAGGTCGATCGTTTTCATTGTCTTGAGCGTTCATACCAGCGAAGAATGACCCGTGCAAGCTTGCGCGAATCATGACGCACATAACCTGTTTCTCCATCCTCGGTCATGATGTTGGCGCGAATCACTCTTCGTCCGAGCTGCATCACTCGATCGGCATCGAGATCGACAGGGTGCGATTGTTCTTGAGCGTACCGTAAGAGCGCCTTGGACGAAGGCGGCGTTTTTTGCACTAAGACCGAATCGAATAATTGCTGTCCACAAGCTTGATCGATTGCCCGAATATGATCCGCGACTGAATAATCATCGGTTTCTCCGGGTTGCGTCATGATGTTGCAAATATAAATGCAGGGAACTTGCCGAGCCGCGATCGCCTCAGCAATTTCAGGCACCAGTAAATTGGGAATGACGCTGGTGTAAAGGCTTCCAGGCCCGATCACGATATAGTCCGCGTCCTCGATCGCGTCGATCGCTTTGGGTAGAGCGGGCGGATTGTCGGGTTTACAGCCAATCCGAATGATTTTTCCTCGCGCTTCAGTGATGCTCGATTCGCCTTCAACGTAGCGACCATCAGCGAGTTCTGCCCACAGTTTCACATCGCTCAGGGTTGCGGGTAACACCTGACCGCGAATCGCTAACACTTTGGAACTCGCAGCGATCGCTCTTTCAAAATCTCCGGTAATGTCACTGAGTACCGTGAGAAATAGATTCCCAAAACTATGTCCAACCAGACCATCGCCTGCTTTGAATCGATATTGAAACAGTTCGGTTAGAAGTTTTTCTTCGTCTGCCAGTGCCGCAATACAGTTGCGAATATCTCCCGGAGGCAACACGCCAATTTCGCGCCGCAAGCGCCCCGATGAGCCGCCGTCATCCGCCACCGTGACGATCGCCGTGATATTTGCGCTAATGGCCTTAAGTCCCCGCAGCAGCGTCGATAGCCCGGTTCCGCCCCCGATCGTGACAATTTTCGCGCCTCGATTCAGCTTGCGGTGGCTAATCAGCACATCAACTAACTCTTCATCGCGATCGCTCATCAAAACTTCGGTAATCGATCCAAACGTGCGCGTCTGTCCCCAAAATACCAGCAGCAATCCCAAAATCAGCACCAGCGGTCCACTAATGTAGTTCGGAATCAGGCGCGTAATTAACTCTAGCAACTCACCGGAGAACTGCATGATGTAATACACCGGAGTCAGTCGGCTCCAGATTGCTACGCCCAGTAACACCATTACAATGCCGCTGACGCTGATAAACATCCAGCGCTTGACGAGCAAACCCGGAGACAGCCACTTAAACCAGTGACCCGCTCGATAAGGAAGACGGCGCGAATACGATCGCGAAACGCGCAGTGCCTGTTTGAGAAAACGATTGGTCGTCATGCTGGGGTAAACCTTAGCGGGATGGCTCGATCTAGCTATGCAGCATACCCTAAGTCTGGAATTGCAACGGAGCAATCCTAAACGGAGAACGCGCAGTTATTCTGACAACTACCTTGTTTTCTCCGACTTTGCCTCGTTAACCGGGAAGAATTCACGGAAAGTTTATTAGAAGACTCGAAGCATTACGGATTTAATTTGGATGCTTTTGTGGATCGGGGGTGCGATAAATTCCGATTAACAAGCAGATAATCCCGACATTGATGAAAATATCGGCAAAGTTAAAAATCGGAAATTGAATCCAGACGAAGCGCGGAAACGGACTTGGATAAGGGACATACACAAACGGAACTTTAATAAAATCGACCACATGACCCAACACAAAGCGATCGATACCGTTGCCTAGCGCTCCGCTCAGAATCAAGCCATAGCCGATCTGCTCCCAGCGTGGCATCCGTCTACCAAACCATGCCCACGCCATCAGCGCGACACTCGCTAACAAGGATAGCCATCGCAAGATTGGACTCCCAGAGAGAATGCCAAATGCGGCTCCATCGTTAATCACATAAACCCAGTGCAAAATCCCTGGAATGACTGGAATATCCTGAGGCGGAATCGTCAGCGCCATCGTTCTGACCACGATTAGCTTGGTGAGCCGATCGATGATCAATCCCGCGATCGCGGCAATCCAGAAAAAGCGGTTTTTTAGCATGGCGTGACGGTAAGAGGAGCAGATTCCAATTCTCACAGAAAATTGATCCGCTTAGTAAAACATGATGCGGCGCAGCACCAAGGCTAGAACAGCGATCGCGCAAGTCACGGCGAATTGTCCCGGCAGTAAATTCACGGAATAGGTGAGAAACGCTTGCCAAATCGAAGCCGTTCCCAGATCCACCCAGCGCAGCATCGAACCGACCAGCAAGTATAGAATGCCGACCAAGTGAATCACGAATAGCCCACAAAGCCCGCTAAATGCGAGAGTTTCCAAGCGGGGTACTGTTTTGAATGCAAGATAGCCGCAAATCCAAGCGCCCGGAACAAATCCCAGTAAGTACCCAAAGCTAGGAGCGCTGACGTACTGAAGCCCGCCCCCTTGCGAGAACACTGGAAGTCCTGCCAGCCCTAGCGTCAGATAGGCAATTTGTGACATGACTGCCGCATTTTTCCCACCGAGACAGCCCACGAGCAGCACGGCTCCGATT
This sequence comes from Cyanobacteria bacterium FACHB-63, assembly GCA_014695255.1. GTDB lineage: Bacteria > Cyanobacteriota > Cyanobacteriia > Leptolyngbyales > Leptolyngbyaceae > Leptolyngbya. The sequence goes on along the minus strand of JACJNX010000016.1, from coordinate 73,319 downwards.
TGATAGCTGACACCGAGAAAATACAGCGGAACCGATTGCGACGACCAGGGAAGCCCCACAATTGATGCCCTCAGCAACGTTCCTCCGATCGTCAACATTAGCCCAATCAGTGCCCACATCAAATCGGTGATTGTGATCCGAAATCGGGGGCGCGATCGAACCGGAGAGCGGCGGTAAGGAGTACGAGTCATTGTGGAGAAATTGTCCATAGGTCGTGTACGAGAAGCGCCAATCGCAAAATCCGGCAGTGGAGATTGTATCGCACGGCAGAATCGATGATGATAAAGAATCGTCTTTTGTCGGTTGACTTATGATTGCTGCTGTTCAAACTCGCGATCGGATTGCCCAAATTTATCATCAGCCGTTCCCTGATCTGCTGTTTGAGGCGCAGCGCGTTCATCGCGAACACCACGATCCGCGCACGGTACAGTTTTGCACGCTGGGAAATATCAAGAGTGGCGCTTGTCCTGAAGATTGCGGCTATTGTGCTCAGAGTGTGCATCACAATACGGGCTTGAAGCCGGAACCGCTGATGGAGATTGATTCGGTGCTTGAAGAAGCAAAGGCGGCAAAAGCAGGTGGATCAACGCGGTTTTGTATGGGAGCGGCTTGGCGAGAGGTGCGAGACGGGGCACAGTTCGATCGCGTTCTGGAAATGGTGCGTCAGGTGGCAGCGCTGGATCTAGAAGTTTGCTGTACGCTTGGAATGCTCAAGCCGCATCAGGCACAACAACTTAAAGCAGCAGGGCTAACAGCCTACAATCACAATTTGGATACGTCCGCAGAATACTACGACAAGATTATTACCACTCGGACTTATCAGGATCGCTTAGAGACGATTCGGGCGGTGAGTGAGGCAGGAATTTCGGTGTGTTGTGGTGGAATTTTGGGATTGGGTGAATCGGTGAACGATCGGCTTTCGCTGCTCGAAACTCTGACGACGTTTGATCCGTCACCCGAATCCATTCCAATCAATGCCTTGATTCCAATTGACGGGACACCGCTTGAGAGTGCAACTCCGATCGATGGGATTGCTTTGGTGCGAATGATTGCGACCACGCGGATTCTGTTTCCGAAAGCGATGGTGAGATTGTCCGCAGGTAGAACTCAAATGAGTGATGAACTGCAAGCCATGTGTTTCTTTGCGGGGGCAAACTCGATTTTTACGGGTGCAAAGCTGTTGACGGCTCCGAATCCAGAGCGATCGCACGATGAGGAACTGATTATCGATCGATTGGGAATGATGCCGAAACCGCTTTAAGGTTCAGACTCCCACGGCAGATTACAGCGATCGTGGGAGTTTTTTGATCAGTTCAGGAGAATGAATCAGCCGTGAGATTTAGAGGGCGACCCGGCTTTAATATCGAGCCGAGCTTTCTCTATCGAATTCATTTCCTTGAAATTGAGCAGTTTTATCGCGATCGTGATAAGTCGAAAGAAACACAATAAACAGAATTGCAAAGGTCAGATCAATCACACCAGAAAGTAGATAAAACGGGTGAAGCTTACCCAGCAAGGTGTGATACGCGAGAATTGCAAAAACGCTTGATTGACCAATAATTCCTAACCTAACAATGTCGTGATTTTGAGAAATATCGCGACCGACCCACCAATAACCAATCCCGATCACAATTACAAAACCATAGAAGAGTTGGTTATATTCAGGATTCATAAGAGGGACGGTATTCAAGGCATTCCGAATCCAACTATCGGCAAAGAGGAAAACGATCGCTTCAATCCAGTTAATCACTGCTTTCACTCGAAACATCCGTTTCCAAGCCATTGCATTGTTCATTGCATTGTTTGTTGCGTCGTTCATTGAACCTGCCTCCCATTGATGGTGATTACGATCGCTGGTTTGTTGCAGTAGGTATGGAAGCTGCTCGTGTGCTTGTAGCTTGCTTTTTGCGGCTTTGAAGTCGGTTGCCATTTGCTTTTGCTGTTCCGGACTAAAGTTGTGCTTCAAAATTGGAAAGATATCTTTTTCTTCTTGATTGATATGGTCTCGAACAGCCTGCCTCACTTGCTTCACTTTCGCTTTGAAGTCAGGATCTCTCACATCAAGCGATCGCACCTCGTCTAACATGTCGATCGCCTCATCGGTTTGCTCCACAATGTCCGGCATTGCTCGATAGTAAGGACTAGCCGCATGATAAACAATCTGTTCTTCTGCAAGACCATGAATGCTGACATCCTTGTAGAGTTGAACAAAGCACTCTTGAATCTTTTCCGGATCATCAGTTGCCAGAATTTCGGCAAACAAAATATCTGCCTTAGTGTGATCCATCAGCAACAGATCTCGAATCGACATCTCATCATCCGTGCGAGTAATCACACTGCCTGCGACACCCGTGAGTGCAGCGATCGCATCTTCCACCCGCGCCCAAAGTCCCTGATCTGGCTCTTGTCCGGTCAGTTCCCGTACCCCTAAGATCTCTAAAATGCCTTTGAGTTGTTCTTGATGGGCGCGATTTTCAAAATTTACCGTGTGAAGGGGAACGATCGCAGCTTCAATATCCGCCCCAACCAACTGTGCAGCTTTATGAATGGTAAGTCCTGTCATTGTTTGCCGATGCTTCAATAGTTCATGCTGAAAGACTTTCTCAAACACAGACAGTTTAGGTTCTTGCATCTGAGCTTGAAGCTCTTGTAGTTGCTGCTGAACACTACTTTTAGGCTTAGATTCAATACCAGACTGAACAATCACGGTTTCTAGAATGCCTAAATTCTTTTGATCGTCTTCCAGCATTTTCAGAAGTCGCTGGCGGATCTCATCATCGTTAACTAAGTTAATTAAGCATTGATCATTAAAAATTAACAGTTGTTGCAGCGATCGCATGTCTGATAACTGTGTTGCGATCGCGCTTCGGCTTGTATCGTCCAACGTCATCACCATAACTTCCTCTCTTATGAAAGGCTTACAGTCGCTACAATACTCACCCCAAAACGACCCTTCCTCTACTCTAGGAAGCACGTTTTTAACTTGAGCGCTGCAATCCTTTGTTGTGCAAATGCCGCTCAATTTGCTGCATTTCTTCTATTGTGGTTCCGGTGACAATGCCATAAATTTCGGTGTAGATTTTGCCATATTTCACTTTTTCTAGGGCTGATAAGACTAGAAAGTCTTTTTGCTCTAACTCTTGTTTTAAGCTTGTCAAGATAGAATCTAATGTGCCTTCCATCCGGTAATCGCTAGAGTATTTAGCGATCGTTTTATCGAGCTTTAACAATTCGTGACGCTGGAGACAGAGCGGGGTAGAGCCGTTGATGCGAAAGTTGGCATCGATCGCATACAGTTGTCCGTCTCGGTCTTCCAACACATCTACACCAATCACGCCAAAATAGCCTTGTTGGTGAGCATACTGCGCGACATTGACAATTAATTCATAGAACTGGCTCAAATCGTCAGTATAGTTAATCAAGCCTCCAAGATAGTCCCCTGTAGAAGTCGTAAGCTGCTGAGTCACACCGATTAACGTAATCTCACCTTGTTGATTCACATAGAACTGAATGCAGTAGTTTTGAACTTCGTGTTGAACAAACTCTGAAACAATAATTGTTTCTAATAAATGAATTCTTAGATACTTCTTTAGTTCCTCCAGGCAATAGTGCAAATCACTAAGGCTACGAATGATATAAGTTCCCTCACCAGAAAGACCATGCGAGGTTTTGATTAGGTAAGGAAACTGCTCTGGAAGCTGGATCTCGTCAAGACGAGTTTGCTTAAGCTGATAGGTTTGATAGTTCGGACAGGGCACTCCTAGCTTAGAAAGAGTTACTTTACTCAGCAGATGATAGTGTATGTCTGGATCAATTGCGTGTTTTTCGGGAAGCAATCGATCGAACGGAAACAGAGTAATCACACGATCGATCTGTCCACTCTCGCTGAGATCATCCAGATAGGTGGAACAATCCAATCGTTCGATCTGACTATATTGAAAGCCAAACTGATCACGCCAGTATTGCATCAATAAAGGCGGTGGCGGAACAATCATCACACCGGGCAACCCGTCGCCCAACACAGCTAAATTTTTCCAAGGTTCTTTTTGGCAAATCTTATCAAACGAAGTTTTGGTCGCTTCACTGCTGCCATCCTGCAAAAAATACTTTCGCGTGTTTGGATATGCCGCCCAGCTTGCGGTGGCAGGATAGTTCAAAATCAACGCATCCCGATCGCGCTGAATGTCTTGAGCAAACAAATCAGACAACGAATTCCCTTGAAAAAATTGAAGTGTGTGCTGAAAAGACATAGTGAACCGGAGTCGGAGGTTATTTTTTGCGGGTAAAAGTAGCAGGTTGCTCTAAATCCTCATTCATATAAGCAACTGCCATATCTTGAGAATTGTGCGCCCAACCGATCCGCCCTTGAGGATCAAGCAAAATACATCCCGCTTCACCTTCTACACGGCTAACTAAGGTCTCGATCGCAAGTTGGGCTGCCTCATCTGGATGCTGGTGTCTGAGCGCATCGATCGCAGTCTTTGCTAACACAACTGGAATAATCGATTCACCATCGCCTGTGGTTGAGCAAGCACCGACCTGATTATCGGCATACAGCCCAGAACCAACAAGCGCCGAATCGCCCACCCGACCTTGAGGCTGTCCGGTTGTTCCACCTGTAGACGTACCCGCTGCTAGGTTGCCATTCACATCCAACGCCACACATCCCACAGTATTGGGACGATCGAGCACTTCTGCTTCTTCTTTCCACTCGTGATACTGTTCTTCGCTCACCAGCGCTTCTTTGGTACAAGTCTCTAAGCCCTGTTCGTGGGCAAACCGTTCTCCACTGCGAGCCACCAGCAAACAGGGGCGCTCTTCCATCAGTTTTCGCGCTGCCGCGATCGGATGACGTACTCCCTGAACCGCAGCCACAGCTCCCCAAGCTAACGTTGCCCCGTTCATAATTGCAGCATCGACCTCGACTTCACCCTCGCGGTTGAGCGTCGAACCGAAACCCGCATTAAAGGTCTGATCCAACTCCAGCACTCGAATTGCGGCTTCGACAGCTTCTGCTGCGCTTCCACCTTGCCTAAGTACCGCCCAGCCTGCTTCGACTGCCGATCGACAGCCTGCTTGATTCGCTGCCACTTTGTCCTCTGAAATCGTTTTCGCCCCGCCATGAACAATGATCACGGGTTTTACGCTGCTCATTTCTGCCTTAGTCCAACATTTACTCATTTATTCATTACAATAGCGATTGCGAATCAGCGCCATCTCTACCGCAGGGATCACGATCATGGGGCAGACTCGTGGTTTTGAGCCGACGGAACCGGACACGCTAATTGCAGCAGATTTTTGATTTCAGTTAATAGAACTTCCAGCACGATCGGCTTGGCAATGTGAGCATCAAATCCTGCGGCGATCGCGCTTAGTCGATCTTCTTCTCTCGCATTTGCCGTCAGCGCGATCGCCGGGATGCGGCAAGACTCAACAGCACGAATATGCTGGATAAAATCGTACCCATCCATTCCCGGCATACTGATATCGCTGAGAATCAAATCGGGCGCGAATGACGAGAATTTAGCGATCGCGTCTTGAGCCGAGTCCGAGAGCGAAACGATCGCTTGCTCATCTTCCAAAATAAATCGCAGCAACTCTCTCGCATCTGCTTCATCTTCAACAATTAGAACTTTGTAGCCGCTGAGATATCCAGTAACCCGTGGAGTCAGGGAAATCACTTCAGGCATCAATTTAGCACTAGGATTCAATACAGGAAGCTTCACGATAAAGGTCGCACCGCGATCCACTCCTTCACTTCTTGCTTCAACCTTGCCCTGATGCAGTTCGACCAAGTGCCGCACGATCGCTAAACCCAACCCCAACCCACCAAAATTCCGAGTTGTGCCGCTATCCTCCTGCCAAAACCGCTCAAATACGTGCGGCAAAAAGTCTGGATGAATCCCTTTTCCAGTATCACTGACGCTGATTTGCACAAAACTGGGTGTCTCGTTCGGAGGATATTCAAGTGCGATCGTGACTCGTCCGTTTTGTGGGGTGAATTTAACCGCATTCGTCAGCAAATTAACAACCACCTGCTGCAATCGATTCGGATCGCCGTGGACTAACAGCCTAGACTCCAAGCTTGGAGGCGAAAACGCGATCGAAATGCCTTTTGCTTCTGCGGATAGTCTAACCGTTCCGATCGCCGATCGCACCACTAACCCAATCTCTAGTTCAATCTGTCGCAGCACCAGCTTGTCACGCAGAATCCGGGACACATCGAGCAAATCTTCGATCAGTTGCGATTGCAATCTAGCGTTGCGATCGATGGTTTCGATCGCTTTTTGCGTGGTGCTGGCATCGAGCTTACCGCTCTGCAATAATTTCGCCCAGCCTAAAATGGGATTCAGCGGCGTTCTCAGTTCGTGCGAAACGACAGCAAGAAATTCATCTTTGATGCGGTTGGCTGTCTCAGCTTGCGATCGAGTTGCTTGCTCTTGCACTAGCAGCTCATCTTTTTCTAGATTCGTTCGCTCTAATTGAGCATTCGTCTTTGCTAAGGCATGATTGGTTTGTTCTAGAATTTTGTTCAAGCGCGATCGAGCTTCGTATTCTGCAAGTTGGACTTGAGAGATGGCAAGCTTAACCTGCGCTTGAGTCTGTTGAGTGATCGCGGTTCCCATAAACAATCCAATCACACATTGAATCAGCAAACTGAGCTTATGCACCGTCAGCACGTCTGCACTGATCGGAAATTCAGGTAAACTCAGCACATGAGGATATTTCAGCACATAGCTCAGGAGTGCAAAGACCACGCATAGACTCGCTGTACTTGCACCGCCAACGGCTCCAAATCGCAGTGCTGCCCAAAGAATCGGCACAAAGTTCAGAAAAGAAAATTGCTGAAACGCAAATCCTGTTTGGCTGGTTTGGGAAACGCTCAACAACGCGATCGCAAAGCACAGACCGACAATCACAATCTTCTCTGCTCTCAGTCGGGGTGAATCTTGGCATCGGGGAGACGGAGCGAGCGGATCTTCTGGCACCCATTGCCAGAGCTGTAGAGTTGGAGTCAGCGTCAGAAGCGCGATCGGGACAAGCACCATCGTTGCGATCGCGTTTCCCAGCCACCAGTGTGGGATTGTGTTCGCAACGGTTTGCCAAGACATTTTGCCAGTCAAAGCTAGAGATAGGCTCCCTACAACCGCAGAACTTGCACAAGCAAACACAGGCGCACTCAAAATAAAGGCGCTGACATCCTTGAGCCGCCCCAGAAACAGCGATCGCTGCCAAAACTGACGGTAAAACAACCAGGCGACGAAGGGTTCAACCGCATCGGTCATACCCACCCACTGCATCCAGCCGCTACTGCCCCAAAGGGGCGCGAGAATGGTAGAGACGAGTCCAGCAACGATCGCGGCGGCGGGTCCAAACCAAATCGCTAACGTAATCGCGACTCCTGACGGTGGAAACCAGAGCGATACCGCTGGATGTATCCGAAACAGCAGTGCAGCGTAGTGTGCGAATACAAGAACACCCGCACCGAGCAGCAATGGTAGCCAATTTTGCTTGAAGCCACGATTGCGATCTCGTGTGCCAGGAGCATCGTTCATGTCAGACTCAAGCCTGTGTTAAATCAGAATCTACTTTATGATAGACATAAAGCGTGGGTATATCCCCGATGGTAGATACCCTGATTAGGGGATAGGCTCTTGAAGGTCGCATCCGTAATCCTCCGAGTTATTTCGATCGCAATTTAGTACAAGATTACTAAGTGTTCTGGTGGTTCCGTCATCTTAACGATTTTGATTCGTTGAAATTTCGCCGCAGATTTTGACTAGACACAATTTAGGATCTAAGCGTTAAGAAACTTAAAGAATATACTTTGAGAGAGGCGATCAACGCAGGTTGATCGCCTCGTCATCCTGAAATTCTCGACCTTATGACCCAACCTCAGACCGATTTGATTCAGCGCCCTGCTCGGTTTCAAGCTTTCACCCTACAATCGATTCTTTCTGTTCTCACGCTCTGTTTTGCTTTGTTCGCGCTTGCCAGTGGTTCGATTTTCATGACGATCGCTCGGCAAGACATGAGCGCGAATCAAGTGGCATTTTATCGAGTGGCGATCGCGGCGATCGTATTTGCAAGTTGGAATAGTATTCGAGTTGTTGCCCCGAAAAAAGAGCCAGAATCTGATCAAATTCGTGGGCGCGAGATTGGGTTACTAATTGCTGCGGGTGCTAGTTTTGCAGGGTTTATCGTGTCACTAGCTTGGGCACTGGCGCATACTCAGGTGGCAACAGCAACATTGCTTACCCACATGATGCCCATCTTCACAACATTGGGGGCGTGGTTGTTTCTGAAGCAGCAATTTAGTTCACAGTTTTGGATTGGTTTAGTCGTTGCATTATCGGGTGCAGTTGCGATCGGAGCCGGAGATTTTAGCTTATCGAATGCCACAATCTGGGGAGATGCGGCAGCTTTACTTGCGGCAGTGTTGATTGCGATCGAAATGCTAATCGTCGAACAACTGCGGACGCGACTAACAACCCCGACGGTCGCAATGATTGAAGCGGCGATCGCTTCCGTTTTAATTTTTCCCGCAATATTACTGAGTGGTTCAGCAATCCTTCCACCGTCTTGGCAAAGTGGTGCAGCGGTAATTGCTGCCGCATTGATTACGCAGGTTGCAGGGCATGGATTGTTAACGTACAGTCTGAAAAAGTTTTCAGCCGGACTGGTATCGGTTGCACTCTTAGCGGTTCCGATTATTGCAGCCGGATTAGCGTTGGTGTTATTCGGGCAAACGATTGCGATCGGAAGCGCGATCGCGTTTGTCGTGGTTTTAGGTGGAATTTATCTTACAGTGACGGCTCCAAAGTTTGGAAATCATGAGCCGTTTGCTCAATCCACCTTTGCAGAATAGGATTCACTAATTCCGGGGCTTCATCCTGCGGACAGTGACCCACTTGCGGCAGCGGAATGAATTCTTTTACTTGAGGATATTCGGCAAATTTGCGACCGAGCGCGATCGGTTCCCACGGATCGTTTTCGCCCCAGAGAACGATCGCTGGACAAGGCAATTTTGGAAACAAATCTTCGGGTAACGGACCTGAAGAATAGCCGGTAAACGCAATGAAAACGGCGGCGGCTCCTTGATCGCTTGCGGCTCCCAGCAACAATTCGACCAGTTCATCAGTAACGGCTTCGGGTCGGACGTATGCCTTGAGCAAAATATTTCTCACCGCTTTCGGCTTGGCAATTTGGCTGAAGAACCATTGCCCGAACGCTTGATTTTTCAGAACTTTTTGCAGAATGGGCGCACCGATCCGCTTAAACCAGGGTTGCGTGGCGCGATGTCGATCGTGCAGCAATCTCAATGAGCAATTCAGCAATGCAAGCGATCGCGCAATTTCAGGATGATCTACGGCTGCCTGCATTACAACAATACAGCCGATCGAGTTGCCAATCAAAACCGCAGGCTCTCCCACCACTTCGCGACAGAAATCTGCAATCTGATCGCCCCAAGTTTCAAAGGTGTATTCAATCTGCTCAACGGGTTTCGGTTTGGCGGATTTTCCAAAGCCAATGAGATCGATCGCATACACGCGGCAATTTTTTGCCAATTCTGGAATGTTTTTGCGCCAATGAAAGAACGATGCCCCAAAGCCATGCACTAAAACGACTGGGGTTCCTTCAGTGCCCTGAGTTTGATAGGCAACTTGGAACCCCTTCCACATCCAGATTTTGTGTTCGGTTGAAACTGTGGGAGCCGTGAGCATGATTGCGCTGTGAAGTATTCGTACTCTTTAAGCGTACAAAACTTTACAAAGTTGCGCTACTTCGTTTTCATATCGGCGATCGCGTTTCGAGCAACTCCAGCGATCGCAGCATCAGTCGCTTTCGGCAAATGATGATACTTTCCACCCGCTTGTTTCGCGAGTTCTTTGGCAAATCCAGTCGAGATGAATTTGTTCTCTGTATCGATCACCAAAAGCTGAATTCCCAAGGCGCGAATCTTCGCGGCAAGTTCCAAAAGTTCGCCTTTGATGTCAGGTTTTTCGCCTTCAGGAATGGTTTCACCGAGCGATCGAGCCAAAGGAATGTTGCCGCGCCCGTCCGTAATCGCCACAATCACGACTTGCCCAATATCCCCGGATTGTTTTGCATTCAGTCCGACTCGAACCGCTTGCGTTAATCCATGCGCCAACGGAGAACCGCCCCCACAAGGTAAGCGATCGAGCCTACGTTTTGCGGCTTCAATCGATCGAGTGGGTGGTAATAAAACCTCAGCTTGTTCACCCCGGAATGGAATCAGCGACACCTGATCTCGGTTCTGATACGCTTCAGTCAGCAAGCTCAAAACCGCACCCTTAGCAGCATTCATCCGATTGAGCGCCATTGATCCAGAGGCATCGACCACAAACACGATCAGCGCTCCTGCTTTTCGAGCCAGTCGCTTTGCCCGAATGTCACTTTCCTCGACAAACACCCGTTTGCGTCCAGTTGAGACTTCTTGAGATCTCGTTCGTCTCGATTTCTGATACGGTGCTGCCGTTCTCAAAGTTGCATCGACTGCAATTCGTCGGACTTTACCTTTCGGTAACATTGGTTTGATATAGCGTCCGCGATCTTCAGAAAGCACGATCGTCCGGCTTCCCGATTTCCCTTGCCGCGTTGCCATCTGTGCAAAATACAGCACTTCTGGATCGAGAATTACCCCTTCTGGATCAAAGACGAATTCCTCTGGAATGTTCGGCGTATCTTGCTCTGGTTGGTCTTCCTGTTCGTCTTGGTCTTCTTGATCTTCCTGCTGATCTTGCTCTTGATCCGATTGATCTTGAGGGGGTGGTGGAGGCGGAGGGGGCGGCGCTTCTTCGGGTGGCGTTTGCACGATCGTCGATCGTGGAATAATCACCAGTTCCACCGCTTTTCTCAAGTCTTCTGCATTGACCTGAGTGCGTCCTTCTAATGCGGCATGAGCTTTCGCAACCCGCAGCGCGAACAATTCAGCACGATGACCTTGAACCCCGCCGCGAACTGCTTCTGTCACCAAATATTCGATTTGGTCTAAGTTAATCTGCACATCTTTGAGCCATTCCCGCGCCAAGAGAATCTGTGTTTTCAGCGCGTCAATATCTTCGTTGTATTGCTCTAGAAATGTTTGTGGTGAATTGGAATAGTTAGTGGCTTGCTCGACCGCTTGAACCCGATCGTCTAGGCCCAAAACCATGTCCGCCGACAAAGAAATCGCAATGCGATCGAGCAAATGTTCTCGCAGCGTTCCTTCTTCGGGGTTGTAGGTCGCAATCAATAGCGGCTTACAAGGATGCTGAAAACTGATGCCTTCACGCTCAATCTGATTGCGTCCATCGGTTAGCACTGACAGCAATAGATTTGAAATCTGATCATCCAGCAGATTAATTTCATCGACATACAACACGCCGTGATTTGCTTCCGCCAACAATCCAGGCTGAAACACCGTTTCTCCTTGTTTGATCGATTGGCTCACATCGACTGATCCAAGCAATCGATCTTCAGTCACTCCTAAAGGAATTTGCACAAACGGCGCACGAATTACTTCAGTCGGAACTTCTTCCGCGTTGCCAAATTGCTCTAGCGTAAAGTCATCCCATTCGGTGTTCGCACCCGGTTCACAGTTGCTAATCGAACCTTTGACAACTTCGATCGGCGGCAGGAGCGCGTGAATTGCCCGCGCCATTACAGATTTAGCGGTTCCGCGTCGTCCAGCAATCACCACGCCACCCAGACCGGGATCAACCGCAGCCAGCAGCAGCGCCAGTTTGATCGCTTCTTGACCCACAACAGCAGCGAGAGGAAAAGCAGTAATTTGAGAATCGATCGTGGCAGGCATTAGTAAATTTAGATTGCTATCAAGATCCACGATACCAAGATCTGTGGCTCGATTTCGCTGTAATCAAAAAGGTTTGATATAGTACCCAAATACCAACGGTGTTGCTCATGCCTATCAAACCTTCCCAGATTTTGAGCTTGCTCGATCGTAAACGAGAAGAGTTTATGTCGTTCGATCGTACTGCCCTCCAAATGCTTCAGCAGTACGGAACCGCATTGATTCAAATGTCGCAAAAGTCTGATCAAGCATTACTCAAAGCATTAGAGGGGATAAAAGATTGTGGGGCAAGACCGCTAGAACCGTTGGGATTGTTTCCCGAATGGATCATGCACTCGAATCTAAGCTGGCAAAATCGCGAAGAGAGTTTAGAATGGGTGCGCGATCGTATTACCGGAGTGTCTACATTCTCGGTTGATGGTTCTCAAATCTATCCGAGCAAAGATTTCTCGATTCCGGTTGCACTCGTCCAAATTGGTTGGTATGAGAACTATCACCTTCCCTCTGGTGAGTACGAAAAAGATATCGCTTTGGATATCATGACCCCGAATGATTTGAAAGTGGGACGGGGTGATCTTGCCGATCGACGAGTCAATTTACGTCGCTCTGAAATGGAATGCGATCGCATTGTTCAATACATGGAAGAACACGCCGGAAATCAATCTTGTCTTGCCTTCTTCGATGGATCTTTGATTGCAACGTTTGCAGAAGCATTCGACGAAGAAACAAAGAATTTTTATGTCAGATGTATCCGCACGGTTTTACAAGCGAGTGAAGATTATCGCGTTCCGGTCGTTGGCTACGTCGATACTTCAACAGCGCGAGATCTCACAGAGATGTTACAGCGACTGTGTAGCCTACCGGAAAGCAAAACGATTCACGATGCTCAATTGCTAAATCGCGCTAAGAATCAGATGCAATGGGGCGATCGCACCCCACTCTTTCTCTCTCAGCGCTCTGGAATCCGAGATTTATACTTTGAACATCGCGATCGCATTGCCTTCACTTACTTAAAAACCAATCGCGATGGCTACCCGGCTCGAATTGAATTGCCCGTCTGGGTTTACGAAGAAGGTTGGCACGATCGCATTTTAGATTGGGTACGCGCAGAAGTTGTCATCGGAGGCGGATATCCTTATGTGATCGAAACTGCCGATCAAGTTGCGGTGTTGAAAAACGACGATCGACAAACCTTTTACCGACTGCTGCAAGACTGGGCAGAAAAAGAAGATCTGACTCTCCGACTTTCACGCAAAATGATCAGCAAAGTGCGACGACGCTAATTACGTAAACACTAATTTCTGCTTTAGCCCAATCGAAGCCCTTGCATGAATGTAAGCCGGATCAGGATAGTGATCAATTGCGCGATCGTAAGACTCGATCGCATTGCCATACGCACCCATTTCCATCAATAACAATCCGCGATTAAACCAAGCTTGATGATAATCAGACTGTAGAACTGTGGCGCGATCGTAGTTGTTCAATGCTTCTGCATACCGTTTTAAGGCTGAAAGCGCATTCCCACGAAAGTTCCACGCTTTCGAGCAACCTGCATCCGCCTGAATTGCTCGATCAAAATGCTGAATGGCTTCTAAATATTCTTCACGCTGACAACATTCACAGCCTTGTTCCAGACTATCCATCTCTGATACCTGATCTCTGCACTTTAAGTATCGGATTAAAGTTCTCTACCGTCCGGGTGGGATTTCTCGACCCAACTTGATTCGGTTAGCAGAGACAGAAATCTGAACTCCCGTTCTACACTCGAATTAGAGATTGGGATAAAGCCAGTGGACTCGACACTTCACACCATTATTGAAATTCTTTTAGGCATCAGTTTAAGTGCGGCAGCAGGATTTCGCGTGTTTATCCCCCTGCTGATTGTGAGCGGTGCTTCTGTATTTGGACATTATGATTTACCGCCTGACTTTGACTGGCTGGAAAATTCTCAGGCATTTGGATTGTTTGCGATCGCCAGCAGTCTCGAAGTCATCGGCTATTCAATTCCCTGGTTCGATCATGCACTTGATGTGCTCGCAACTCCCGCTGCAATGATTGCCGGAACGGTTGTCGCTGCCTCCGTTGCACCCGATATGAATCCACTTATTCAATGGACATTAGCGATCGTGGCAGGAGGCGGAACCGCAGGAATTACAAAACTACTAACCAATCTACTTAGAGGCACATCGACTGCCGCTTCGGGTGGCTTGACGAATCCGATTTTCGCTGCGGTGGAACTCGCGATCGCGACCTTGTTATCTGTTCTAGCGCTGACCGCGCCCTTGATCGCAGGATTGTTGGTAATCGGACTGTTTAGCTTTGGTATCTATCAACTGACAAAGCTAGTAAGACGCTGGCGAACTCAGAGCAAAGTCTAACCTAGAATTTCATCGACTGAAATTGGCACTCCTGGAAAGGCTAAAAGCTCAATCGTTTGACCCCGCATAGAGGTTTGAAGCGGTCGATATCCTGTTGCACTCGGTTGCCGATACACCTCAACTAGTTCTGCATTCACATCGACAATCCACGCTTCAGCAATATTGTCCTCAGCATAAAGTGGAATTTTGACAGTGCGATCGTACCGAATCGTTGAATCCGAAACTTCGATCAGCAAGAATACATCGTCTGGCGTGGGGTGAGCAGAGGCATAGAAATCTTCACGCGGTCTTAGGAGTGCAATATCAGGCTCTGGCTCTGAATACTCATCCACTTCAACTGGATTTTGGACTGAAATCAGGACTTGATCGCCAAACTTATTGAAGAATAAACGATTTAACCGTCTTACGCCTGCTGCGTGTTTCGTTCCAATCGATGCCTTCTCAACAATTTCTCCCCGAATCAACTCAACTCGATCGCCCTCCTGAAGAATCCCGGTTGCGATCATGCGGTGATATTGCTCAACCGTGAATAGTCGTCTTAAAACCTCGGTGGTCATAGCAAAACCTCAGGAGTACATTTAGGTTATCAAGAGTTAAGGCTCAACAATAATAGGAGTTCCGATCGACACCTTTTCAAACAGCGCAACCACATCTTTATTTCGCATTCGGATGCACCCATGCGACACGGCTTGTCCGATCAATTCCGGTTCATTCGTGCCGTGAAATCCAAGCTGAGTTTTTCCATCTGTCCAAAATCCAATCCAACGAACACCTAAAGGATTATTAGATCCTGGCTTAATGATTTTGCCTGTTCTAAAGTTCTTGAACACTGGATTGACTTCTTTCGAGAACACTTTATATTCTCCGGGAGGAGTTTCCCAGCCTGATTTGCCAACCGCGATCGCATAACTTGCAACAATCACTTTTCCTTCGTACACATAAGCCCGCCGCGCTTTCGGGCGTACCACCACCCGCAACGGCAAAACTTCTGGTTCAGACAGTTGAATTTCAGCGGTCGATCGCCAATCTGGAGCCGCGAACATTGGCAATCCGCCAATCAGCAAAAATCCGCTCACAAACGCTAAAATCCGTTTCATCTCACTCACCTTTCACGCTTTTCCTATCATTCCTGCTCATGTGGTTAAAATAATCAAGCGCTAATCGGCACATCTGATTAGCCTGAACAGCGGATGTGGAAACGACAGGATAGAATAAGTCCAGCAAACCTTATGATCGCAGTAAAGGTTAAAGAAGCGAATGGGTAGAGTCGTTGGGATTGACCTGGGAACAACCAACTCGGTCGTGGCAGTCATGGAGGGCGGTAAGCCAGTAGTCATCGCCAATGCCGAAGGAATGCGAACCACGCCATCGGTCGTTGGCGTGAGCAAAGAAGGCGAACGTCTCGTTGGACAATTGGCGCGTCGTCAGGCAGTGCTTGATCCGCAGAATACGTTTTTTGGCGTGAAACGGTTTATGGGGCGCAAATATGCCGAACTCAACCCCGAATCGAAGCGCGTTCCTTATACGATCCGTAAAGACGAAGCGGGCAACATCAAGCTGAAGTGCCCTAGACTCGATCGTGATTTTGCCCCAGAGGAAATCTCCGCGCAAATTCTGAAGAAATTAGCCGACGAAGCCGCTCGATATTTGGGTGAGCCTGTAACGGGTGCAGTGATCACGGTTCCCGCTTATTTCAACGATGCTCAGCGTCAAGCGACCCGCGATGCTGGACGCATTGCTGGACTAGAAGTGAAGCGCATTCTCAACGAACCGACTGCGGCATCGTTGGCGTATGGACTCGATCGCGTTCAAAGCGAAACGATTCTCGTGTTTGACCTTGGTGGCGGTACGTTCGACGTTTCGATTCTCGATGTCGGCGATGGTGTATTTGAAGTGAAAGCCACCAGCGGCGATACGCAGTTGGGCGGAGCCGAGTTCGATAAAAAAATCGTCGATTGGCTAGCAGAGCAGTTCTTAGAGCGTGAAGGCATTGATTTACGCAAAGAACGCCAGTCTTTACAGCGACTTACCGAAGCCGCAGAGAAAGCAAAAATCGAGCTTTCAGGCGTAGGCGTAACGGAGATCAATCTCCCGTTTATTGCGGCCGATAAAGACGGCCCGAAACACTTAGAGACGCGATTAACCCGATCGCAGTTTGAAGGCTTATGCGAAGACTTGCTCTCGCGTCTGAGACTTCCCCTTCGAGAAGCGTTTCGCGATGCAGGCATGAGTCCCCGCGATATCGATGAAGTCGTGCTCGTCGGCGGCGGAACTCGAATGCCAATGGTGCAAGAAGTCGTGAGAGCGCTGATCAATCTCGAACCGAATCAAAACGTCAACCCGGATGAAGTTGTCGCAGTTGGAGCCGCTATTCAAGCGGGAATCCTAGCAGGCGAAGTCAAAGACATTCTGCTGCTCGATGTCACCCCAATTTCAGTTGGATTGGAAACGATCGGCGGCATTATGAAAGCGCTGATTCCCCGCGGAACCACGATTCCAACTCGGCGATCGGACGTTTTCTCGACCTCCGAAGACAACCAAACCGTCGTTGAGGTTCACATTCTTCAAGGCGAGCGTCCAATGGCATCCGGGAATAAATCGCTGGGGCGGTTTAAGCTGATGGGCATTCCGCCTGCACCGCGTGGCATTCCTCAAATTCAAGTCGCGTTTGATATTGATGCCAACGGCATTATGCAAGTGACGGCGATGGATCGCACCACTGGACGTGAACAGAGCATCACCATTCAAGGGGCATCGAACCTAAGCGACGAAGAGATTAAGCAAATGATTCGCAGTGCCGAAGAATTTGCCGAAATTGATGAACTCCGCAAAGCCAAAGTCGAGAAGCGCAACCGTGCTGAAGCTATGACCTATCAGGCAGAGCGCCAACTGCGAGAAGCCACCCTAGATTTCGGCTTCCAGTTTGTTCAGCCTTACCGCAATCGTATTGAACCGCTCGTGCAGCGACTGCGAGCCGCACTCGCAAACAACGACGATCGCGGAGTTGATATTGCAGAAGCCGACCTCAGAGATGCCCTTTACGACCTGAATCGCGAAGTGTATCAGCAAAACAGAGAGGAAGAAGGCGAAGGCGGCATCCTCAAATCAATCAAAGACTTCTTCCTTGAAGACGACGACGATTACTATTACGACAATCGCCGCGATTATCGAGATGACTACTGGAGCGGTGGACGCAGTGGCTATGCGCTGAATCCTGCTCGTGAGCCTGATCTGTATCGCCCAGATTATCCGCGTCGAGATTCCTACAGCGATCCGTACAGTTCAGGCGGACGAGATTCCTACGGCTCAAGTGGTCGATCGACCCGCGATTCTGACTATGGCTCTGGTCGATCGACCCGCGATTCCGACTTCAGCACACCGCCGCGCCGCAGTGCTGATCCCTATGGCGATTCTTACGGCTCCAGCGATCGTTCAGCCCGCAGTTCCGATTATTACGATTACGGTTCCCCCCAGTCGGATCGTTCACCCCGACAAGACAGCGACTATGATTGGCCGCGTCGGGACGGCTATGATGCACCGCGTCGGGATAGCTATGATTCGCCCCCAGCCCGCAAGCGTCCCGATTACGATGCCGACTATTACAACGATCGCCAATCCCGCAGCAGCGATCAGCCCCGCCGCGATGACACCCCTCGCAAGCGTCCCAGTCGCCCCAACTATCAGCAAGACAACTGGGATGATGAGGACGACTGGCTGTAACGAGAAGTCAGGGACAAAGAGGAATGCGCCGAGATTTCAAAACAGTGCTACACTCTAGTCCCTAAGCTTCTTTTCAACCCTCCTAGCTCTGTTTTCCTATGCAAAGTTTCCGCAATTATTACGAGATTTTGGGCGTTGCTAATGATGCGTCGGCTGATGAAATTAAGCGATCGTATCGACGTTTAGCCCGACAATATCACCCGGATCTCAACCCAGGAAACACCGCAGCAGAAGACAAGTTCAAAGCTTTGGGAGAAGCTTATGGCGTATTGTCTGACCCGACGAAGCGGGCGCAGTATGACCAATACGGCGGTTTTTGGAAACAGCGCGGCTTTCAAACTGGGCGCGGGGGACGAGACGACAAATCGACCTATGGCAAATTTAAGACGTTCAATGAGTTCTTTGATGAGGTTCTGAGTCGCAAGACTCCAGCGCCCGAACCAGACTTCGATCCGGCTCCACGTCAGACCCGAACCACTCGCACCGTCCGCACTGCGACACCGCCGCCTCCGAGACAAGAACCTGATCCATTTCGTCCGGGAACCTCGAAAGAAAGTTACACGGTCAGACCGCCCAAACCGAAGCGAGATGCAGAAGCGCGATTAACGGTTCCGCTTGAAAAGGCTTACTCTGGGGGACGGGAGCGCATTCGGCTCGAAGATGGTCGATCGCTCGAAGTGGATATGCCGCCTGCGATGATGACTGGGCAAAAAGTTCGGCTGCGGGAGCAAGGCGTGAACGGTGGCGATCTGTATCTCAAAATTGAAGTCTCACCCCATCCGTTTTTCCGGCTGGAAGGATTAGATATTAGCTGTAAACTGCCGATTACGCCGAGTGAAGCGGTCTTAGGCGCACCTGTCGAAGTGCCAACCCTTGATGGATTAGTGAAGATGGGGATTCCAGCCGGAGTGCGATCGGGGCAGCGCCTGCGGCTGGCAAACAAAGGCTACCCCGATGTGAACGGCGATCGAGGCGACCAAATTGTAGAAATTCAGATCGCCGTCCCAAAAGAACTCAGCGAACAAGAACGCGAACTTTACGAGAAGCTGCGGCAGGCTGAGACTTTTAATCCTCGCAAGGACTTACCCGTCTAATCTTCTGGGAGAATCCATTGCGTTGGGGTTGACATTCGCTCTAGCGATTTTCTCCGTACCGCTTCATCTGCCATTTCTAGCAGCTTATCGAGCGGCGTATCGCTGATAAATTGGCTGGTTTTCTCGGTGTACTCACGGTTTGGGCAGTCATCACCCAGAACACAGCCGTTCTGACACATTTCAGCGCAGTTAATTTCCGTCATGGTCTCTCCAGAGTCATTAATCAGGTGTTCTCAAGCAGTCGCGACAGTCTGCCCACTTGTCATTCTAGCGGGCATCGACGATCGTACCTATCTCCCTCGTGGTATGCGAGAATCAACCTACGGTTAGCTTCCGAGTTTGAAGGCTTCGAGAAATAAGCTGTAGATCAGTCCGAGCTTGAGCGCATTCGCAACTTCAATCAGGAGCGATCGGCGCAAGCGATCGTTTCCCCCGTAAGTAACCCGACTCACCGCTTCTGTTAATAACAGCAGAAAAAACGCTTCCACGACATCGAGTTCCGCTTTCTGACCTGCACTGGTTGAAATGGCGCTACCGAGGAAAAAGCCGAGCAGCAATCCGATAATCAGCAGGGACGTGCGCCGCCAAGGATTGCGAAACACCTGATTGATTTGTGCCGCAGTGGTATTCACGATCGTACTCAGTCGAGTATTCTGCATAATTCAAGTGCGCCTGATCACAAGACTATCCAAACTGTATGCGAACTCTTGCCGAAATTAATCAAAAAATTCAGCGTGGAACCGCGATCGTTCGCACCGCTGAGGAAGTGAAAGCTCAAGTGGCGGAAATAGGCATCACGGAAACGGCAAAAGTCGTCGATGTGATTACGACTGGAACCTTCGAGCCAATGGAAGCTTCAGGCGCAATCTTGAACTTAGGACAAACCGACCCGCCGATCAAAATTCGCCAGTGCTGGATCGATGGTGTGCCTGCTTATGCAGGGTTTGGAGCCGTGGATCTGTATTTAGGCGCGTCTCAATTAGTTGAATATCCCAGTGGAGGAGAGCCGCTCGACAGTGACGATCGTGAGTCTCCAGATGTCCGGCAACGCCAACGGGGCGGCGGTCATGTGATCGAGGATTTGATTGCTGGAAAGTCAGTAACCTTGCGTGCGATCGGGCAGGTGACGGACTGTTATCCGCGATCGTCGTTTGAAACAACGATTACCCGCGATACGATTAATCAATTCTATTTGTTCAATCCTCGTAATCTATACCAAAATTTTATCGTTGGAGTAAACGGCGGCGATCGTCCCTTATACACCTATCTAGGCGCACTTCAACCTCGTTTAGGGAATGCCGTCTTTTCAAATCCGGGCGCAATTTCGCCGTTGCTCAATGATCCAGATCTACAGTTAATCGGCATCGGATCAAGAATCTTTCTTGGTGGTGGAGTGGGTTATGTGGCTTGGGAAGGAACACAGCATTTTCCGCTGCAAAAGCGCTTACCAAATCGCACCCCGATCGGACCTGCTTCCACGTTGGCGCTGATTGGCGATGCGAAACAAATGAATGCGAAATGGGTGCGGGGCTGCTATTTTCGTGGCTATGGCGCTTCGTTAATGTTGGGTGTTGGCATTCCATTGCCTGTGTTGAGTGAAGAAGTAATCACTCATTGTGCCGTTCGCGATAAAGATTTGGTGGCTCCGATCGTTGATTTTTCTATTCCTCGCCGTGTACGCCCCACCTTTGGGCTTGTAAGTTACGCACAGTTGAAATCCGGTCGATTAACGATCGATGGTCAATCCGTCCGCGTTGCTCCACTTGCCAGCGTTTATCTGTCGCGACAGGTTGCCCTAGAGTTGAAGCATTGGATCGAAGCTGGAACGTTTACTTTGACTGAGGCAGTTGCGCCGATACCGAGCGATCGCACCTTTATTCCGCAAGATATGCGCGGTAGCTGAATGCCCTTAGATATTAAAAAAAACTATAGTGATCCTGTTTAAGGTGTGAACGACTTCACACCTTAAACAGGTTGCCACATCAGCAATTGTGCTTGCATTTAATCTGATTTAACGGCGATTTGACGGGGCTTTCACGTCCTGCTTGATTCGTTTTAAATTTCTAATATAAACTTATATTGAGAATACTTTGGGAAAAAATTAAAAGCTGTGTTTATCGTTAATAAGGCTTCTGGTGAGCAAATCGATCGTAATCAAATCGATCAGACCAAACTCGAACTGAAGAAAAAGTTTAGCAATCAAGCTTTTGATCCAGCAGATTTGAGGCTGATTTGGGCAGGTGAATCAGAATTCGCCTTACTTAGTGCAAATCTTCGCCTACAAGCAGTACACATCAACCTGATTTACGCTGTGATTGAGCTTTATCGGGAACAGCAGCTTGACCTTGTAGAGCTAGATTCTCTAAAGTTTCGGCTTAAATGCTGAAGCCATGAAAAAAAACAGCGCTTCGGGTTGAGTCGCGTGAAAATTCAGTAAGTTGAATCTGCAACGGATTTAAGTTGCTGAGTTGATCGCACTCCCATAAAAACCTAATTAAGTATGTACGCCAACATTCGAGGCACACGAATCTATTTTGACATTGAAGGTGCAGGGCTTGTTCCTCAAGGCAGTCAAATGCGCGAAAAACCAGTCGCCTTTTTGATTCATGGAGGACCTGGAGCCGATCACACGTCCTACAAACCGACCTTTTCTGCATTAAGCAACAGAATGCAGCTCGTCTACTTCGATCATCGCGGACAAGGACGATCGGCAAGAGGCGACAAATCTACTTATACCCTCGATCAAAACGTCGAGGATATGGAAGCGCTGCGGCAATATTTAGGGTTAGAAAAAATTATTGCGATCGGCGGCTCCTACGGCGGTATGGTTGCGCTCACCTATGCCACCCGCTACCCTCAAAACCTCTCCCATTTGATCGTGATTGCCACTGTTCCTGATTCTCGCTTTCTCAAACACGCCCAAGAGATTCTGCAAGAACGCGGCACACCCGAACAAATCGCGATCGCACAATATCTCTGGAACGGCAACTTTGAAACCGAAGATCAACTGAGTGAATATTTCCGCATCATGCACCCGCTTTACTCATTTACGGCTGATTCAACTCAAGCGGTTCAACGTCGATCGATTCTCTCAATCGATGCCATTAACGAAGCTTTTGGCGGATTTTTGCGATCGTACAACGTTCTTGATCAGCTCCACAAAATTACGGTTCCAACGCTGGTGATCGCAGGTCGCCACGATTGGATTTGTCCGCCTGAATTTTCTGAAGAAATTGCCAAAGTGATTCCTAATTCAGATCTCCGCATCTTCGAGAACAGCGGACATTTGATTCGAGCGGATGAGCCTGAAGCGCTACTTGATGCGATCGCAGGCTTCATTGTTTATAAAAAATAAGGGCGTTACAAAAAATAAGGGCGATCCGAAGACCGCCCGTTCAACCTATGCTTCACTAATCGCACTATCTGCCGCAGGGGGACTGCCTTCAGCCCGACGCTTCACGGGCTTGGGCAGCGGTTCCGATCGACGCGGTGCTTCTGGTGCAGAAGCGACACTTGCGGGGCGACGATCGCCTCCACCCGGACGCGGACTAAACGGTCTTCTTCCTCCTGGACGGAATCCTGGACGACCGCCTGAGCGCTCTCTAGCCGCTTCCTCCTTCGACTTCTTGCGGGGCGGAATCATCCCGATCGACTTAGCGCTCTTGACGACGAGATCGGCTCCTTCGCGCTGGACGTTGAGTTCCCAGAAATAACCGACCACTTTTCCACTCAACTCACCATTGAGCTTCAGCTTGAAGGACTTCGCTCGATCGTCTTTCTTGCGCGGCGATTGCTGAATCTTCACCACAACAGACTTCTCTTCAGGCGTGTGAAAGATAACTTCTCCCCGAATCGAGAAATAATTATCTTCAACTTCAGAAGAAGGCAGATAAGCAGGGGATTCTCCTTCTTCCTCGTCGGGCTTACTGAGATTTTCAGGCTCCCAAACTCCGACAATCTGAACATGCAAATCTTCCTGCTTCTCGCGAGTGCGCGGATACACAACCCAGAGGTGCTCTTGTTCGAGGTCTAAATGATTTTTCACCAAGCTCATGACGCGACCGAGCAATACCGCTTCGATCGTCGTGCCATCTTCGGTGATCATCTCGCCGCGAGTGAATTGCTCTTCCGAGGCTTTGTACCGACCGCGTAATAAACCGATGGCGCGATACTGCATCGGCTCGCTTGGAGCGGGAATCGGCTGCTGTCTCAAACTCGCCGGATCAAACGCTGGTTCTGACGGAGACTCAACTACTGGAGCTGAAGCCGGAGCAGGCGACTGTGGGCGAGCCACAGGGCGTACTAACGGGCGCTGGACAGTGTGTTTTGAATCAGAGGCTTCTGAGGATTGGGGCATGGTAGAGCCTTCAGCCGCATTCTGAGCGGCATAGGGTTTAGGAGGCTGGGGTGGGCGGTTTGGCAAGGGACTCATAGGCTGTCATCGTCACAGGCTGAGGGCAAAAGCATTTCAGGCGCTTATTGTACTGAATGCAGGCTGATTTAACGGAATCCGAACGCTTTGCAACGGGTTTATAAAAAACTTACCCAGCTTTGCAGCTTTTTCGGAATCTCCCTAGTTCTGGTAAAACTGCCATAATAAAAAATACGACAGTTTATAGAACTTCTTAGCATCTCCGGCACAGTGTCAGCAATAGCACTATGCCTATGATACTGATTTCTAATGCTGCACTCTTCGATAAATCGAAGAGATAATTTTAAGTTTTCCCCTGGCTAGTTTGAGATCAACACGGAAGAATCGGCATTCAGCCAGTTTGAAAATCTCAATATTGAAATCTATCGCAGAGGAGAGTGCAGAGAACCAATCCTGCTTTAGAAGCACTCGTCCTGAAAAAAGCGCGTTAAAATTTGTAAAGAAGGGTCTTATCCTTTATAGAATCAACCTTCAGGAATCTTTTGCCTTCAAGTTGCATCTTTAAAATGTAGGTAAGTTCGCGCCCTTATTATCGCTTCTAGTTTGGCGAGTTTGATTCATGCAAGTTCCCCTTTTTGGCAAAGTTAGTAAAAAACCGACCCGTTGGCTATTGGCGCTACTCGCAGCAGGCGCGATCGCTCTTCCGGGGGGTGCTTTTCTAGTTTCACGGCAGTTTGCTCCGCGTCAGGAAGCTGCCACAATTTCGGTTGAGTCGAAGACCGTAACGGCACGGATTTCAGCGAGTGGAGAAGTAATCCCAATTCGGACGGTCAATCTCAGCCCCAAAACTACCGGAAAAATTGCCCAACTGCTTGTGGATCAGGGCGACCAGGTGACGCAGGGGCAGGTAGTTGCTCGCATGGACGATAAAGATATTGAGGCTGAGCGCAGCCAGGCTCAGGCAAGAGTCGCAGAAGCGCAAGCGAGGTTAGATCAACTCAGAGCCGGAACCCGCCTCGAGGAAGTGCGGCAGGCAGAATCAGAAGTGGCGCGGGCAAGAGGTGAGGTCGATCGTGTTCAAGGTCTTGTGTCGGATGCAACGCAAGCGGCGGAGTTTGCCCGGACGCAAACCCGAAGACAGCGTGAACTGGCAACCCAAGGGGCAATCTCAACAAATTCGCTCGATGAATTTATTCGGCGTGAGCAGAATGCGAACCAAACGTTGAGCCAAGCCAGAGCGCAACTGAGTCAGGCACAGGCGCAACTCAATCAAGCGAATCAGCAATTAGCGCAGCGGCAAAACGGCGCAAGACCAGAAGAAATTCGGCAATCTGAGGCGCAGTTGGCAGGAGCGATCGCGCAACTTCAACAAGTACAAAACCGTTTAGAAGATACCTACATTCGCGCTCCGTTTTCAGGGGTGATTACGCAGCGGTATGCGACGGTGGGAGCATTTGTGACCCCGACGACACAGGCAACCGCAGGAGCAGATGGTTCCGCTTCGACTTCGATTTTTGCGCTGGCGAACGGGTTAGAAGTGCGGGCGAAAGTGCCGGAAGTCGATATCGGACAAATCCGGCGCGGTCAGGAAGTCGATATTCGAGTCGATGCCTATCCGGATCAATCCTTTAAAGGACGAGTGCGATTGATTGCACCCGAAGCCGTGACCGAGCGAGATGTAACTTCATTCTCGGTGCGGATCGACATTCTCACGGGGCGCGACAAGCTGCGATCGAAAATGAATGCCAACGTCAACTTTTTAGGCGATTCGATTCCAAATACGTTGGTTGTTCCCACGGCAGCACTTTCCACCCAAAAAGGACAAACAGGCGTTTGGGTTCCCGGTGAGAACAACAAGCCGCGATTCCAGCGGGTCACGACCGGGCTGAGTTTTGATAATGAAACTCAGATTTTGGATGGCATTAAAGCGGGCGATCGTATTTTCATACAGCCACCAGAAGGTCAGAAAATCGACAACTCAAATAGTTAGGGCAGCGAGCAATGGATTTTGTTGAAAGTTTGAAGATGGCGGCAAAGACGCTAACTGCCAACAAGCTTCGGAGTAGTTTGACGATGTTGGGCATGATCATCGGTAATGCGTCGGTGATTGCGATGATTGGGATCGGACAAGGCGCGCAAAAGCTCGCCGCAGATCAGTTTGAATCGCTAGGACCCAACGTTTTATTTGTGACTCCCGGAAGCGGACAGGCGCGGCAGAGAACCACGAACTTACCGCAAACGCTGGTTTGGGAAGATGCCAAGGCGATCGTCGAACAAGTCCCGACAGTCTCAGGTGTGGCGGCTCAGAAAAATGCTCAGTTTCCAGTGGTCTACGGCAACCGGAATTCATCGTCGCTGATTGTGGGAGCCACTCCCGAATTTTTGACGGTGCGAAGCTTTGATGTCGCAAGGGGTCGGTTTATTTCAGAGATTGATCTGAAACGGAATCAGCGCGTGGTGACATTAGGGGCGGATTTAGCGAATCGATTTTTTGGAGATAAGAATCCGATCGGCGAAGAAATCCGCATTCGCAATGTCAGCTTCAAAATTGTCGGTGTGCTGCAAGCAAAAGGCTCGTTTCTGGGAAGTAATCAGGATGATGCCGCTTATGTGCCACTTACAACGATGTCGAGCACACTCACGGGACGGACTTCTCCATACGGGTTGAATTTGACCTTCGTTTCGGTTTCTGCTAAAGATGAAGCGAACATTCCAGCAGCAGAATTTCAGATTACAAACTTACTGAGACGGCGACACAAAATTGTCAACGAAGATGATTTCACGGTGCAAACTCAGAAAGACATTTTGCAGATTGTGGGCACGATTACCAGTGGCTTAACCGCCATGTTAGCTGCGATCGCAGGAGTCTCTCTACTGGTCGGCGGCATCGGCATTATGAATATCATGTTGGTTTCTGTGACCGAACGCACGTCAGAGATTGGACTGCGGAAAGCGATCGGGGCTTCTGGAAACGACATTTTGATGCAGTTTATGATCGAGGCGGTGATTCTCTCGGCAGCGGGTGGCTTGATTGGAACCGTTATCGGAGTTGGGGGCGTTGTGCTGGTTGCTGCCTTTACGCCGCTTCAAGCAGTCGTTTCCCCTGCCGCAATTATTCTTGCAGTTGGGGTATCGGGGTCGATCGGTCTTGGATTCGGTGTGATTCCCGCTCGTCAAGCTGCCAAACTCGACCCGATCGTTGCGCTCCGGAGTGCCTAATTATGCCGAAGTCTGTCATTATCCGTTTAGAAGAAATCACCAAGGTTTACGGGATTGGCGAAGCGACCGTTCATGCCTTAGACGGGGTTAATCTCACCATCGAGCAAGGGGAATATTGCTCAATCATGGGAGCTTCTGGATCGGGCAAGTCTACGATGATGAATATTATCGGCTGTCTCGATCGTCCGACTGCCGGACGCTACTATCTCGATGGCGAAGATGTTGCCCAACTAGACGATCGCGCCCTCGCTCACATTCGCAATCGCAAAATCGGCTTTGTGTTTCAGCAGTTTCATCTGTTGCCGCAGTTGTCGGCGCTTGAAAACGTGATGCTGCCGATGGTGTATGCAGATGTACCCGCAGCAGAACGGCGCGATCGAGCGACAGAAGCCTTGATTCGAGTGGGATTGGAGCAGCGATTGCAGAATAAACCGACCCAGTTATCTGGAGGTCAGCAGCAACGGGTTGCCATTGCAAGAGCGATCGTCAATCGCCCCGTTTTGCTATTGGCTGATGAACCGACTGGAGCGCTTGACTCTACAACCACTCAAGAGATTTTGAGTATTTTCACCGAACTGAACGCGAGTGGAATGACTGTGGTGATGGTGACACACGAACCAGAGGTCGCTCGCTGTACCCGTCGCATAATTTGGTTCAAAGATGGTCAAGTGCTGACACCGTATCTTGCACCGGAAGAGGTTGGAGTTGCACCCGTTAGTTAATCAAACTGGTTAATCAAATTGGGGCGACCACAACTCCTCGACAGCAACTTGCCACCCCGGAAAGAGATCCGGAATCGTGAGAATATCACCGTCTTGAAGCACGATCGTCGTTTGCCCTAGCCGGTGAACCTCCACAGTTCGATTTTCAGGATTGAGCAGAATTCCAACCTGCGTTCCGAGCGTTAGGAATTGTTGGATCTTTTCCCTCAACTTGGTAACGCTATCCGTCGGAGATTTAACTTCTACCATCAAATCAGGAGCTAATTCTGCAAAGCCGCGAGGACTCTGACGCAAGCGTTCAGCCCGAACAAACGAAACATCAGGAGCGCGAGTATCGGAGTTCGGCAGGACAAATCCGGCTGAAGATCCAGTAATTCGTCCTAACCGTCGATCGTCCACCCAGCTAAACAACTTACCACCCATCCGAAATGCAACTTCATCAGATTCGTACCCAGACGGACTCATAACGATAATTTCCCCGTTAACTAACTCCATCCGGTAGTCTGGATGTTGCGATTGGAACTGCTCCAGATCTTTGACAGTTAGCATTGTTCATACTCTCCCAAGTCGATCGACCGGATAAAATCGCCACCAAGCCCGACCTAAAATGAACTCTCGCGGCAAAAATCCCCAAACGTGAGAATCGTTACTGTTATTACGATTGTCGCCCATCACGAAGTAACAGCCTTCAGGAACTTGGACAGGTGGCATTTGATAAGAGGGCGGTTCAGCAATATACGATTCTGGTAGGGGCTGACTGTCCACAAAGACTTTACCGGACTTAATTTCGATCGTCTGTCCCGGCTTGCCAATGATCCGCTTGATGAAGGCTTGATCTTTAGAATATCCAAGCTCTTGTAGCTGAGGGGGTGGATCAAAAACGATGATGTCTTGAAACTCCGGCGGATGTAAGCGGTAGGAAATTTTCTCAACCACCAGACGATCGCCAATTTGCAGCGTTGGCATCATCGAATCTGACGGAATAAATCGGGGTTCTGCAATATACGATCGCACCAACAACGCCAGAATCAACGCAATAAATAAGATTTGAAAGTTCTCCCACCAAGCTTTCCATTTTGGAGCAGAACTTGAAGGAGCAACAGCCGGATCAACTTTAGATTCAGGAGTCATAGCGCATTTAACGTACTATGCGATATTTTACCGAGGATTTTGAACTCTCGATGTTTAGCCCTTTGGCTTCAAATTATTTACGGATTTTGCTGCTGCTTCTTGTAGCAAAATGAGCATACACCGTTTGTAATCACGCGCATCTGCTGACTAGAAAAGGAGTGTCAAGAGTATGCCAGTCACGTCACTGCAAGATCTTAGAGAGAATTTAGATGGACTTGGATATTATCTTGGTCCAAGAGGACTGGATGGATTAGGAAACAGCGTTGGTGCTTGCGATCGTGAGATTCTAGGTGTGATCGATTGCAATGCGACTTCTCTGCGGCAACTTGCCAACATCGAAGACTACACCCGTGCAGCCATTTTGCAATATCAACTCGATAGCAACATGGCTGCAACTGGAAACGACGGACCGCAGCTCAGAAGCGCGATCGAAAAAACGGTTAGAATTCTGCAAGATAACCTGAAAAAAGTATTGGGGATCTCGATCGAACTTAGCGGAAATTACCGCCGCACGACTTACAGTGCAGTTAAAACCTATCAGCGTACTCGCGGTTTACCCGTCACTGGCATCGCGACTCTGACAGTTCGCAGACGATTGAATGATGAAGCGCGAGGCACGACCCCAACTCCTTCTCCAACGCCCTCTCCTTCATCAGAATTGGAGACTCTACGAAAACTCAGAAGCGACCTCATTACCCTGAAAAGTAGTCTTCAAGCTCGACAAATTACCGACGAAGAATTCATTCGAGAAGTCTTCAGCCGACTGCCTTAATATCGTGAATTCTTGTTTCTAACATTAGCGGTTCATGGTTGAGGTAAGGCGATCAATCGCGTTGGTCAAACGCTCCTGAGATATAACGACTGGATCGGCTGCGGCTTCTTCGATCGCCTCTTCTCGCACAAATCTTCGCTTGGCTTTCTCATAAGCTCGAATTAATAGGAAAACGCAGAGGGCAATCACCAAGAAATTGATAATTGCAGCTAGAAACACGCCGTACTTAATGCCTTGAAACTGTAGAGCCTGTAAATTCTCAACTCTTGCTGCTCTGATTGCAGGGCTGAGAATTGCTGGTGTAATGATGTCTTCAACGAGCGAGTTAACAATCTTGCCAAAAGCACTACCAATTACAACTGCAACCGCAAGATCAAGCACGTTGCCTTGCATCAAAAACTTCCGAAAATCACCCCAGAAACTACTTCTTGCCATAGATCAATTCCTTCCTTAACTTTCACAGCTAGACAATTGCTAAAGCGATCGGTTCTTCAATAGTTATCGATAAATTCTTTCAGGATTTTAGGTAGAAACCTACCTTTATAAACCTGTCTTTATTACGTAGAGTTCTGATTTTTATTCACTAGATTATAGTTACGTTCCAACCCCTCTTTGTCAACCTGAAACGCGCTTGACGAGCATAAAATCTGCCTAAAGTTGGAGCCAAAATCGCTCTGGAAGACCTCGATCGCTCAGTTGTTGATTCACATAATTCGCTGTTGCCAATCCAGCCTCAAATGCGTTCTCAACGCGGTTTCCGCCGCACCAGTCGCCCGTGCAAACCAGAGGATATGAGATGTTTGCTGCAAGGTATTTATTGGTAACTGGCTCGGCTGGAAACGCATAGCGCCAGCGATGAACCTGTGCCACTTCAGGATGGGTCAGCCACTGTTCTGTTACTTCTGCGGCTCGATTCAATAGCCGCTTTCCAACTTGCTCAAGGTCACTGTCTTCGAGATGCTGAACAGCAAAACGAGCATTACTTTGAACGACGATCGCAGGCTGTACCGGATTCAACTGCTTGGTACTATCGATCCCAATCCACCCTAAATCTGGATCAGATGGACAAACGATCGCTTTGTAGCCTAATTGTTCAACCTCGGCTTGCCGCTCTGACGGATAGACAGCGATCGTGCTAATGCAAGGGGAATATTCAACCGCTTTCAGTTGCTCGACGAACGCTTGATCCACTGATTCGCAAATCATTGCCGCTTGTGGAGCCGGAATCGCAATCACGATCGCGGATGCCGAAACCATTTCCCCCGACTCACAATGCAATCGCCAACCGTCCCGCGCTTCGATCCGCTCGACTCGGTGATTTAATCGCAGTGTTAACCCAAGCGAGAGAAATTTCGCGATCGCTGTAATCCCATTTGCTGCGGCATAACAAGGCGCTTGACGTTCAGACGGTTGAATTTGTCCGTGTGAGTTAAGCTCATGGATCGTGTCTGTCCAAACGCGAATCACTTTGCGATCGACAAGCCAATTCAGCAACGCTTGAAACTGAGCCGATTTTGGTTTGAGATAACACACTCCATGATCCGCGTGAGTTCCATGCAGGCGACGGGTTGCCATTCGCCCTCCTAAACCTCGTGATTTATCGATGACCACGACCTTATAGCCTGCTT
Organism: Cyanobacteria bacterium FACHB-63; assembly: GCA_014695255.1. Lineage (GTDB taxonomy): Bacteria > Cyanobacteriota > Cyanobacteriia > Leptolyngbyales > Leptolyngbyaceae > Leptolyngbya. The sequence continues at coordinate 42,468 of JACJNX010000016.1, read as the reverse complement.
GATGAAGAGATTGGGCGCAGGACAAACCAGCCATCCCTGCCCCGACGATCGCGATATCAAACTGAGAATCAAGCATAGTAAACCGTATTGGAAACAGGATGAGTCAATGTACCGTCGGACTTATGTAGAATGAAACTGACGCTGCATCGGGAGGAAGACCACCAGTGGATGAGTTTAGAGCCGCTTTGGAATTGGCAACGGATGACGAACTGCGCGAACTAACTGAAATTCTATTTCGTCCAAAGTTCAATCCGCTGGATTACGTTAACGCACCTGACCCGATCGAACTACAAAGTCGCGATCGAGAAGACTGGCTAAATGCGATCGACGATCGATTTCGCTTTCTAGCTGCTGATGGTATCACCGTCCTGCGCCGCCAAACTGGACAAGTGACCTATCGCCAAGTGCTAATTCAGGTTTGCCGCTATCTAAAGCTGCCTTATGAGGCGAAGATGTCTACCACAGACCTCGAAGCTGAAGTCTTCCTGAGTTTATTAAATCGCGCCTGGAAGCAACTTCCATCGCGGGAACAAACGGCTTTAACTCATCGAATTGAACAGTCCCTAGCGGATACCAGTTTTGTTGAAGAACTGCCGATATCTTTACAGAAAAATCCGGTATCACTGCTGATGAAAGGGGGTAGTGCGTTGGCAGTCAATACAGTAGTACAACCCCTTCTACTCGAACATATTGCCCGTCAGTTTGCACTTCATTTTGCCCGCTACCAGGTCGCACAGCAAGCGATCGCCCAAGGCAGTATTGCTGCCGCTACGCAGATTCAAACGCAAGTTTCGATACAGCTTGCACGACGCGGAATGACAGTGGCGACAGCGCGGTATGGCGCAACTCGCGCAGCCTTTGCCTTCGTAGGATCGGCTTTGTGGGCTTGGTTTTTAGCAGATTTGGGCTGGAGAGCGATCTCCACGAACTACGGGCGAGTGATCCCGACGATCTTTGCGTTGGCTCAGATCCGATTAACGCGCTCTGAGTGTTTTGAACTTGCTTAACTGAGGTTGGAATTGAAAACGCTGCGCCTCCAAGCTCATCCTGATCCAGCTTTGCAGAAACATTGGATTGTCGTTCAAGTTGGATTACTGCTGCTGCCTTTTAGCGTGTTTCTAGGTGGAATTCCGGTTTTATTGGCGGCACTGGAGATTTGGCGGCGGAGATTTTCGAGCCTGAGCCGTGAACCCGTGAATCGCGGCTTTGCAGTGTTGAGTGTGCTAATGATTGGGGCGGCGGGGTTTGCTGTCGATCGTCCCACCGCCTTTTTGGGGCTGTTCAACTTTCTGCCGTTCTTTGTTGTGTTTGCTGGACTGGGTGAACTGATCACATCGCCTCAGCAACTCCGGCAAATCGCCTGGATTTGGGTGCTGACTTCCATTCCGGTGACGCTGATTGGATTGATGCAACTGTTTTTTCAGGTCGGGGGATCGCCCTCGTTGCTTTGGGGGTTGATCGAATGGACGATCGCACCCGGCGGTGAGCCTCTGGGTCGAATGTCCTCGGTGTTCACTTATGCAAATGTGTTGGCGAGCTATTCCGCGATCGTATTTATTCTTGGCTTGGGATTGTGGCTGGAAGAACGCAAGCCAAGTTTAGGGGTGATTCTTTGCCTGAATGCGATCGGGCTGATTTTGACCAATTCGCGGAACGCCTGGGCGATTGCAGTTCTCGCTTGTTTGGCGTTTGCGCTGTATCAGGGCTGGAAAACGATCGTCGCGCTGGTTGGAGCCGTAACAGGCTTAATGTTAGGAGCCGCGTTTGCTCCGGAGCCAATCGCATCGCCGTTAAGAACGATCGTGCCGCGATTTTTCTGGGCACGGTTAAACGATCAGATGTACAGCGATCGACCTGTAAACCAACTGCGATCGACCCAGTGGAAATTCGCCTGGTCGATGACTGAACAGCGCCCCTGGACGGGTTGGGGACTCCGCAGTTTCTCGAAACTTTATACCGAGCAACAGCAACTTTGGCTCGGACACCCGCACAATCTTTTCTTGATGATGACTGCTGAAACCGGATTGCCCGCAGCTTTGTTGCTATACAGCTTGGTGGGCTGGATTCTGGCTCAAGGGGTTCTCCAGTGGCGCAAGCTACACAAACTAGATCGGCGAATTTATTTCACCTTCTGGATCGCCTTCTTTGCCTGTACGTTGTTCAACTTCCTAGATGTGCCGCTATTCGATGCCCGCATTAATCTAATGGGGTGGGTGCTACTGGCTGGAGTTTGGAAGACGAAGGCGGCAAACTAATCTTGATTCGGCGATCGTAGTTCTGCCATTCGCGTTTCTAGCTGCTTTTTCTCGCTTTTGAGTTCTTCTTCTAAGACCTGGATTTGTTCGCGCCGTGCTTCAAGCTCGATTTGCCGTCGCGCTAGTTCTTGGCTCTCAAGCGTTAACGATTGTCGCCATTGTTCTGCCCGCTCGATCTCCTGCTGCAAATGACTAGGAGTAACTCCGTAGGTGAGATACCGCTGCACCAACTCCAGCACCCAGTCTTTTGCTTCTCGAATGTCTAAAATCTGATTGCTGTTAGAGATTTCGACTAAAACTAACAAGCCATCGCTAAAGCTGCTGGCTTCGGCAGAAAACACCGTCTCTTCTTCAGGAAGTTTTGTCCAAATATGCTCTGACTTTTGAGCAGCCAGTAAGCGCAATCCTGCTTTGCCTAGATAGCCCTTTTTTTGAATTTGCGCCAAGTGCAGCATTATTTTCTCTCGATGTCGTCTCAGTGGGAACGATGATCAGGGGCATTTACAGGGCGGTCTTACCGCTAGTGTTCTGACAGCATTCAACGCTAGATTACCCGTTCCATCGTCCGTAGATGCACTAACCTGATGGGCACTTTCATGGAGCAGTCTTGACAACTGCGATCGGAGTTTGTACCTATCAAAATAGTATAACCTCCCTGTTTTCTATCGGAATTATTGATGCGTTTACCTCACAGAATCACAAAAAAAGAGATGCTGAAGTTGAGCATCTCTGGTGGAAACGTTAAGAATCGATAAATTTAGAGGCGATCGAGCTTAGTTTTGAGAATTTCCGCCTGCTTTTCTGCTTCCGCTAGAGCTTCACGAGTCGATTGCACTACATCTGGCGGCGCTTTATCGACAAATTTCGGATTGCTCAAACGACCCCTCAGCGCTTGAATTTCTGCCTCTACTTTCTTTAAGTCGCGCTCGGTCTTGGCTTTGAGGGCTTCAAAATCAACCAGTCCAGCTAGTGGGATCGAGATTTTGACTGTTCCGGTTACACCGACAATTGTTTTGGCATCGTCTACAGGTTCGGGCGCGGGTTGGGGTGCGGGTGCAACCTGGGGTACGGGCGCAATCTGAGGCGCTGATGGTTTCGGTTCTCCGATCACTTCAGTCTTGAATTGATCTACCTGCTTGAAGAAGGTCTGACGATCGCCTCTTTGCCAGAGTCGCGTTTTTGTAAACCAAATGGTGTAGCCGATCCCGACGATTTCGAGCAGCGGGGCAAACAGTGGGATGTCATGAATGGCATCAAGCGTTGTCGCCGCGAGTTTAAAAGCAAACACAATCGTGCCAATCAGCAGAAGTGACAGCAGGATCCTTTGATGTTTGCCGAAGAAGTTGCCAACGGTGTTCAATGCGGTTGCGAGAATAGGTCGGTCGGGATCGATCGAGAGTTTCTGAGCAGCAGCATTTCCCACTCCTGAGATCGTCAGCGTTTCAACTCTTGCCAAGTCCTTGATGTAAGACTGTCCTGTAATGAGCGTTTGTTTTTCTTGCTCGTCCTCGGTCGAGAGCGCAGCGGTGATTCTGGCTCCGGGTTTGATCTCGGCTCCCGATCGCAAATTCCGAATCGTGCGAATCGTGTTGATGATTAGCTCAAACTGCCGCTCAAGATTCGGATTGATCAATGCTGCATCTGGGGTGGGATAGCTTTGGAGTGCAAGAGACTGATGCTCGCTCTCCGGGGTCTGCGTTAGGGTGTGCCAAATTTCCTCGGTAATATGCGGCATGAAGGGATGCAGCAGTTTGAGCGTTCCTTCTAGCACATGAGCAAGGGTCTGCTGGGCTGCAAGGCGCGTGGGTGAAGTTTGGTCTTGCAGTCGCGATTTGACTAACTCGATATATTGGTCGCAGAAATCACCCCAGATAAATTCGTAGAGACTTTTCGCCGCTTCACCGAATCCATAGTTGTCGATGTAATTGCGAACTTGGCGCGTGACTTGATTGAATCGCGAGAGAATCCAGCGATCGCTCAGTTCTAAATTCTGCGGCTGACCCAATTGAGCGGGCGTTTTGTCGTCGAGATTCAGCATCACAAAGCGCGAGGCATTCCACAGTTTGTTGGTGAAATTGCGCGAGGCTTCGACGGTCTCGGATGCGTCGGTTTTGCGATCGTACGCAATCCGAATATCCTGACCCGCGCCTGTGACTTCCCGAATCAAGGTGTATCGCAGAGCATCGGTGCCGTATTTATCAATCAGGATGAGCGGATCAATACCGTTGTTTGCCGATTTCGACATCTTTTTATTGTTCTCATCCCGCACTAAACCGTGAATGTAGACATCCTTGAATGGCATTTGTCCGGTGAAATGTCCCGCCATCATCGTCATCCGGGCGACCCAGAAAAAGATGATGTCGAAGCCGGTGACGAGTGTTGAGGTTGGGTAGTAGCGTTTGTAGTCTTCTGTCTCGGTGTTTGACCAACCTAACGTTGAAAAAGGCCACAATCCCGAAGAGAACCAGGTGTCGAGGACATCTGGATCTTGCTCGATTTGGACATTTTCGCCGAACTGCTCGATCGCTTTGCTCTGCGCGTCTTCTTGCGATCGCGCCACAATATACGGCGTGTAATCGGTGATTTCACCGTTTGTCTCGCTCACCGCATACCAAGCCGGAATCTGATGTCCCCACCAGAGCTGGCGCGAGATACACCAATCTTTCAGGCTCACCAACCAATCGCGATAAACTTTTGTCCAACGCTCCGGTACAAATCGCGGCGAATCTGCTTCATCCAAAGATTTCAGCGCAAAATCAGCCAACGGCTTAATTTTGACAAACCACTGGGTTGAAAGTAGTGGCTCGATCGGAACTTTGCCGCGATCACTGTAAGGCACAGTATGTTTATACGGCTCAATCTTCACAAGAAAGCCTTCTTCTTCAAGTCGCTTCACCACGTTTTTCCGCGCCACAAAGCGATCCTGCCCCTGGAATTCTCCCGCATTCTCATTCATGGTGCCGTCTTTGTTCATCACATTGATCGACGGCAGCTTGTGACGCTGACCCATCTCAAAATCGTTTAGATCGTGAGCGGGTGTCACTTTAACGCAGCCTGTTCCGAAACTTGGATCAACGTGATCATCGCCAACGATCGGAATCTCGCGACCGACTAGCGGCAAAATCAAAGTCTTACCGATTAGAGCTTTGTAGCGATCGTCGTTCGGATTCACTGCTACCGCCGTATCGCCCAGCATCGTCTCTGGTCGAGTGGTTGCCACTTCAATAAAGCCGTCTTGATCTTTAATCGGATAGCGAAAATGCCACAGATTGCCGTCAACTTCTTTGCTCTCAACTTCGAGATCCGACACTGCCGATTGCGTTGCCGGACACCAGTTAACGAGATAATTGCCGCGATAAATTAAGCCTTCATCGTGCAGCTTCACAAACGCATCTAACACTGCTTCCGAAAGCCCTTCGTCCATCGTGAAGCGTTCGCGCGACCAATCAACCGACACGCCTAAGCGTCGGAGTTGATTGACGATCGTCCCCCCTGATTCCGCTTTCCATTTCCAAGCGCGTTCTAAAAACTGTTCACGCCCTAAATCATGGCGGCTTTTGCCTTCCGCTTTCAATTGCCGATCCAAAATCGTCTGCACTGCAATACTGGCGTGGTCGGTTCCGGGCAGCCACAGCGTATTCTTACCGAGCATTCGCTGATATCGAATCAATACATCGATCAGCGAGCTTTCAAAAGCGTGACCCATGTGCAAACTGCCCGTCACATTCGGCGGCGGAATCACGACACAATACGGCTCACCCGGTTGATTTGGATCAGCTTTAAAGACCTGATTCTCCTCCCAAAACTTTTGCCATTTCGCTTCAGTGGTTGCGGCGCTGTATTGAGTTGGAAGAGTAGCAGTCATGAGAAGTTTCTAGAAGGTTGGGGACATTTAGCCTATGATAAACGGTTCTTTGCGTGAGCAGGCGTTAAAAATCGAGTCTGTGCAAATGAATCCACCGATCGCAGAAACCGAATTCTCTAGTTTCAGCAATGACAGATCAAAATACTTGCGAGTAGATGGTAGGTCACAGAAGTCAAAGCAGTCACGGTAAAGTCTCTGACACTGACGATCGAGATTAAAAGACTCGTCCTTGAGATTAAAAGACTCAAGCGTGAGTATCAACGACTCGCCATTGAGATTAAAAGACTCGTCCTTGAGATTAAAAGACTCAAGCGTGAGTATCAACAACTCGTCATTGAGATTAAAAGACTCGTCCTTGAGATTAAAAGACTCAAGCGTGAGTATTAAAGACTCGCCCTTGAGATCAAAAGGCAAGTCATCGAGCATTAGAGACTCGTTATCGAGATCAAAAGACTCAATCTCCAAATCAAAACCCCTGCTCTAGAAGACAAGCTTTAGAGCAGGGGTTTTAATTTGCAAGTTCAGCCAGCAATTAATCGATGAAACCCATCAGCGTGGTAGAGTCATCCAGATCGTTAGAAAACACGGGACGATCGCCCATGTGCCGATCTGCTGATAGCAATCCAGGTTCACTCGCCATCACAGGTCGCCCAAAGGTTTCCGACCCTTCGACTGCATGAAAATCGCTGTAGAAAATCGGGCGATTTCCCGGAAGCATCTCAGCTACTTTCAGACTGCTCGACATCACCGGACGACCATTCATAATCGTGCCGTAGATTGCCATATGGCTCGCTTCGATCGGGCGAATTCCCGCCGATTGAATCGTACCTGCCACCTCAAAATCATCCGACATGATCGGACGATTTCCAGCAGACAAGCTTGGAAGGCTAAGAATTTCGATTGCACCTCCATTGCCTTCTGCAGGAGTTGCCGTTGCTTCAATCAACTCTGAATTACTCATAGGGATTTCCTCTTTGGTGGGTGCTGGTGTGGATGACTCGGCGGGTTCGTCGCTCGATTTAGTAGGGGGTTCTGAAACGGGAGCTTCTGAAGTGGAAGTCTCCGGTGTTGCGGGTGAAGAATCAACTGGAACCGAAGTTTTCGCCGCTGTGGTGTTTCGGCTGGATGCTCTGCGAGTAGTTGACTGATTCCTACGGCTCGTCGCCATCGCGCCTTGTCCTCTCTTGTACAGGATTACCGCTTGCTCACAACCGGAAGAACTTACCTAGGTGGCGCAGCAAACAAATATTTTGATAAATCACGAATCTTAAGGAATCATTATAAGTCAAAACGCTGCACCACTTATCGCTTGATCCCAAGGAGAACTTATTGGAGACATTGGCGATCGTAATTGGTTAATCCCAAAACAAAGCGGCAGCGCGATCGCGCTGCCGCTTCAATTCATCTCAATTCGCTCTAGACCTTCGCCGGAATTTTTGTCGCTCCAGCCTTATTCGTCAGACGCTCATAGGTTGCCCGCATCTTCAGACCAGTCAGCACTTGGAACAGTCCCGTTCCGTTGGTGGAACCCGGATACTCCCGGTGTTGTAGCAACAGTTCGGTAACTTCACCGTTGTACTTCGCTGAAGTCTTGCTCAAATGCTGCTCGATGTAGATCACTTCTTCGAGCTTGTCGAACTGACCATCCACTTCGAGGACTGAAACGCTGTGCTTGTAGTACACATCCGGTCCGTAGTGCATTCTGATGCCGGGATACGAACAGGTCAGCTTGCGACCGCAAGGAGTCCAATCGATCGTGGAACCTTCATCAAATAGGTAAACCGGATCATATCCTTCGATGCCGTCACGCTGAATCATTTGAACGCGCAGAACCTTACGCTCTTGATCGTCTTTGATCAACTGCGTGGGCAACACTTGGATCACCACATCTGCGAATTCTTTTTGCGGATCGATGTACGCATCAAAGTCGGGTTTGCGCGAATTGATTTGCGCCAACACATCCTCATAGCTGTGACCACGTTCTGCCATGTCGCGCTGGATTTTCCAGGCGATTTTGACTTCATCACTAATGTCGAGATAAACGCTGAAGTCGATCAACTCACGCACTCGCTGGTCGTAGAGCGGATGTAAGCCCTCAATCACGACAATATGGTTCGGCTCAACTTTCTCTGGCGGATCGATCATTCCGGTTTCGTGGTTGTAAATCGGCTTGTCGATCGTTTCTCCGTTTTTCAGCGCTTTGATTTGCTCGTACATCAAATCAAAGTTGTTTGCCTTCGGGTTGAGTGCGGTGATGCCCGTTTCCTTGCGCTGTTTCCGATCCAGACTGTGGTAATCATCCAGGCAGATCACAGTGACGAAATCTTCCCCAAACAAATCTGTGATTCGGCGCAGAAACGTGGACTTACCGCATCCGGAGTCTCCGGCAACGCCAATCAAAACCACGCGGTCTGGCTTACTGGTCATAAGGTTCCTCTAATAACAAAAAAGTCAACGACGGTTTATAAGATCAGCCCGGAGAGTCGAGGCTGCATCGATAGTGCTTCGGTTGATCGACAAATTGCTTTATCGATCGCTTTACCTTCACGAGTCACAGCGCAAAGTATTACTACGGGATTTGAGATTGCTCCAAGTCGCCGCAAAAAAATACCTTGCAAGCAGCCGATCAAGGCTCAAGGTACAGCGATAAGTATTTAATACTATCGGTTAAGGGGATTCTACCAAATCGCGATCCCTGGTACAAGCCTTAATAAAATATAAAACTTTGTACTACTTGTACTATCTACTATTTTTGCTGCATTTGCATCCGGTAAGTAACGCCATAGCCTGAATCCGCAAATCCGCCTGTCCGGTGAATAAACGCAATAAACGTCACAGAGATAAAAAGCTGAAGCAAAATCAGCGCCACGAGCGATCGCCAACGATTTTGCAACCGAGTTGCCCACCAAATATGGATAAACGGAAATGGAGCAACGACATAATGCGGCGGAATGTTGAGCATCGACAGCGTGATTAATCCTCCCATGCCAATTCCCATTGCATTGAAATAAAAGTCGAGTGATCGCGGAGCAGGCGGATTTAACGGCTTGCGACGAATGAAAGAAACCAGGACTTTAAGCCCGATCGCAACCAGAATCAGATGAGCAATGCCAATCAGATAAGTCGGCTGTCCGAAAATTAGCGGCTCCTGAATGAAATGGCTCCACATAATTTTTCCGAGCGAATAACTCAGATTCGTGCCTAATCCTAAAACAATCCACTGCAAATAAAACTTCGGAAATAACAGCGACAAAATTGGACGACCCGCACCTCCAAAAGTATCGATCACCAAGCGTAGCCACATCACAAACGGAATCAGCCCCAAAATTGTTCCAACTGCCCAAGCCTTCCAAGCCGTTCTTGCTAATCGTTTCTCTTTGTAATCTCGCCAAACTGTCCAGAGAAACAAGCCTGCTCCATAAAAAAAGCCGCTCATGTGCAGTTGTCCGATCATCGTGCCCATTAAACCCCAGAGCCAAGCGCCAAAGATTCGATGACGAAACCAATGCCCTAAGATCGTTAAAACGGCAAGCGGTGGCAGTAAATCACTCGTCCAAAGGTGGCGAGAAAACAGAATTGACAGAGGATTCACAGCCACGATCGCGAGTCCCCACAGCCAAGGCGATCGTTCTTCTTCGCGAATTTGCCAAATCACAAACCCAAACACCACCCACAGCGCCGCAACATTCAGCCACATCACCCACTGCACCATCTGGATCGGTGAATCGGAAAACCAACCGAACGCCGTAAAGATCCACAGACTAAACCCTGGATTCAGAACTTTTGCACTGCTTGGCATTCCTACCCAGGTAAAGGGAATTTGACCCTGTGCCAGCGCTTCACCGTTTGTATAATTCCAAATCTCGTCTGCCTTCCACTCCATATCTTCGGGATAAATCACCCGAAGTAAACTGCCGATTATTAACGCAGCAATCACGTACAAATAAGGGGAATGTTTGGGGTGAAAGCGGGCGATCGTTAGCTGTTTCACAACTAGGGCTAAATTCTCCAGAACTTAATTTAATGGCATTCCGCCTTGAGCAATGCGCCCGTAGAGACACCCGTAGAGACAAAAGATTAATCTCAGATTTACAATTAGCGCGATCGAATGTCTCAAAGCCTCTGTAAAGTAGGAACGGGAGTCGTTTTAGCTTCTAAGCACGTTTAGATCAGGCTGGGGTAAATTTGCGATCGATCCCCAAACGTTGCATATTAATCTAAACAGGCTACTTGCAGCACAGTTTTAGTTCATTTAGGTCGGAGAAACACAGAGCGATGTATTATTCCAGCGCGTCGGGTGCTGCGAACACCCCATCTGGGAGCCGCGTCTTCCGGTATGAAGTGGTCGGGTTGCGCCAAAACGAGACAACCGATCAACAAAACTACCCGATTCGGCAAAGTGGCAGCACTTTCATCAATGTCCCCTACAGCCGCATGAACGAATTCATGCAGCGGATTACCCGTCTGGGCGGCAAAATTGTCAGCATTCAGCCTTTAGAGGCAAACGGCAACGGAACTGGAAACGTTACTGTTGAACAGAAAGCCCCTGCTGTCAAGCAGGAAAATGCTACTGAGAGCAACACACCAGGATCTAAGCCGATGACACAAGCCAAGGCTAAAAAACACGCTGATGTTCCAGTCAACATTTACAAGCCCAATAACCCCTTCGTTGGAAAGTGTATTTCCAATGTTGAGCTAGTGGGCGAAGGCGGAATTGGAACGGTTCGACATATCAAATTTGATATCTCAGAGGGTGATCTGACTTACGTAGAAGGTCAAAGTATCGGCATCATCCCGCCGGGAACCGACAAAAACGGCAAGCCAGAGAAACTGCGTTTATATTCGATCGCATCTACTCGTCACGGTGATGATGTGGATGACAAAACCGTATCGCTCTGTGTGCGTCAGCTAGAGTACAAGCATCCCGAAACGGGCGAAACCGTTTACGGCGTTTGCTCTACGTATCTGTGCAACCTGGAAGAAGGTGCAGACGTGAAGATCACAGGTCCGACCGGAAAAGAAATGCTCTTACCGGAAGACGAAGGTACCAATGTGATCATGATGGCAACCGGAACAGGAATCGCTCCGATGCGTGCCTATCTGTGGCGACAGTTCAAAGACAACGAGAAAGCAGTAAACCCTGAATACCAGTTCAAAGGCTTCTCTTGGCTGATCTTTGGAATTCCGACTTCTGCAAACATTCTCTACAAGGAAGAACTTGAAGAGATGCAAAGCAAGTATTCGGATAACTTCCGTCTGACTTATGCAATCAGCCGTGAGCAGAAGAACAAAGACGGCGGCAGAATGTATATTCAAGACCGCGTGGCTGAAAATGCGGCTGAACTGTACAAGATGATGAAAGATGAGAAAACTCACACCTACATTTGCGGTCTGAAAGGCATGGAAGACGGAATTGATGCCGCTCTCGGTGCTGAAGCAGCAAAAGAAGGTGTCGAGTGGAAAGAGTTCCGCAGCGCAATGAAGAAAGCGGGTCGTTGGCACGTTGAAACGTACTAATCCCGGTTAGCGAATCTGAATGAAAACCGGAAGAATTTTGCGATTCTTCCGGTTTTTTGCTGAAATTCTTGTTGTTCTATCTCTCTAGCCTTAACGTGCGATCGCCTCTGGAATCGTCCAGAAATACAAGGTTGTTTCTTCTTCAATCTCAAGCTTGATTACTTTTTCAGGTTGCCAATCGCCCATATCAAAATCGATCGATGCAATCCGAGTTCCCGGCCGAAGCTGTTCCAGTAATGCAGGTCGAAGCCTGAGATTCAAATGCGGTAACAGATAAAGAACCACGATCGAAGCCTCTTCAAATCGACTCTCAAACAGATCTTGCTCTCGAAAGGTTAGACGATCGCTCACTCCCGCCTGTTCTGCTTTCATTTGGGCTTCTTCAATTCGCACTGAATCAATATCAATCCCTACACCCCGCGCTCCGTACCTCAAAGCTGCCGTAATTAACACCTGACCATCGCCACAACCGAGGTCGTAAATTACATCCGATCGATTCACCCGTAATGTCTCAAGCAGCACATCGATCGCGCTTTGAGGCGTTGGAATAAAAGCAATATCCGGTCTACGCAGCATCCCGTTTCACTTTACAAACATTGGACTGTTGCTCATCATACTGAAAATATAATTGCAATTTTGTACACCGGAACAAGATGCGATACGCTTGACTCGACTGCATAGACTTGATTTAAAGTGCTCTGTGTGACGCTAGGCTAAGGGAAAGCGGTAGGACTTATGGGCAATTCAGCACAACAGGAACAACTCAAAGCGATCGGAACTCGCCTCAGTGAAGAGCGCCAGAAAAAGTCAATGTCGCTTGAAGAAATTGCTGCAAAGACATACATTCCGCTGCGCCTCCTTAACGCGATCGAAGATGCGAACCTCGATCGCCTTCCAGAACCGGTTTTTGTCCAGGGCTTTATTCGGCGCTATGCAGACGCGATCGGCTTGAATGGGATTGCCCTATCGAAAGAATTTACAGTGGACTTGTCTCCGCTCCCTACTTCTTCTGCGGCAACCTTAATCACTTCTACCCCAGAGCCACCCTTGAAGCCTGTTGTTCAAGCGCCCGTGCCGCCAAAGCCTGCTGCACCTATTACGCCGCCTCCCCCCCTGAAGCTGCCAGAACCTAAACTGATTCGCGACGAGCCGAAAAAGTCAGAACCTGAGCTGATCCGCAGCGAGCCGAAAAAGTCAGAGCCTGAGTTAATTCGGGATGAAGCGAAAAAGTCAGAGCCTGAGTTAATTCGGAATGAACCGAAAAAATTAGAGCCTGAGCTAATTCGGGATGAGCCGAGAGTAAGAGTCGATACGCCTGCACCAAAAGAAACGACCCGATTGCCCCTAATCGCGCTAGGAGGAGCGATCGCTCTCGGCGTGATTGGTGTACTGGCTGCCAGTCTTTTCAATCGTCCGGCTGAGCGTCCTGCTCCAACGGCTGCAACCGCTCCGGTAACGCCGCCTCAACCGTCGATCGTTGCTCCTAGTCCGACTCCTGCCGCTTCTGCTCCAGCAAGCCCAACTTCAACCGGCACAGTCGGGGTGAAAATGAATGTCAACGAGGAAAGCTGGGTTGAAGTGGTGGTGGATGGCAAAACGGAATTTGAAGGAACGCTGCCCCAGGGAACTCAGCGATCGTGGAGCGGGAAAAATCAAGTCGTTGTGACGGCTGGGAATGCGGGCGGAGTAGCTCTTTCTTACAACAACGCCACCTTTAAGCCGATGGGCGGTGCTGGGGAAGTTCAAAGAGCAACATTTCCACCTACGCCCTAATGCTTAACTCCGCCGTTGGTTGGTCGGAGGAGGGCGATCGCTCGATCGACAGATTTCGGGTGGTACTGTCCTGCCTGATACTGATCGACGTGCTGGAAAATGGCAATTGGAGCGACGGTGCGACAGGTGAAAAATTCGATCGCGACTCGCCCATCTGGAACGACTCGAACTTTAGGCGAAAAATCTTTCGGGATTTCGGTGCACCACTGCCAGTTAGGATGCGGCGGGAGCGCTTTGATCAGGTGTTGATGGTTCCAACTTGCCGATCTCCCGACTTTGCCGAATTCCAGCAGTTCGCGGTACAACAGAGAGGCAATGAGAAACGACATCAGAGAATGATCGCCCTCGATCGCGTCCATCAAGTTTGGTAGTGCGGCTTCAGGTTTAGGGGGTGTGTTGCGATCGTGGAGCGCGGTACAAGCATCGCCAGCACTCATTAGCGCTTTTTCTAGATACTCGGTCGTACTAAACTGTTCTGGAATCGCCCATGTTACTCCGGTTCCATCGTTGTCTAAGCGGTAGAGGTAGCTCACCAAGCGGAGTCCAGGCTTTAGTGCTAAGCCTGGTAGCTTCATCAGTGCTGCGCCCGGATTTGCAGCGCTGATAAACCATTGACCCTGACGATTAGGCATTTGGAGAGTTTGCTCCAAAGAGATGCCGAAGTGAAACAAACTGCCCAACTCTTCAAGAGATTCGGGCATGGGGGGTTCGTCCTGCTCGGTATATCTATCCGGACAATTTTCCGACTCTGGCACTATCAGAATCGTTTTGAGGTACTGTCTAATCTTCTGTACGGCTTCGAGTGGAACTCTTTGGATAGACATGAGTGGAGGACAAGTCAGGAGTGACAGAGATTTAGGTTTAAAGTGCCCTGGAGCACAATTGGAATTCGTACCATTGGAATGCTCTGCGACCGATCCGGTTCGCGATCGCTCTCCCTGCGCCTTCATAATGAAAGAAGTTCTTTACATTGCTCAATCATGCCGAGAGATTTGCGCGGATTTATCAGACAGCTAGAAGAACGCGGACAGTTGCGCCGGATTTCAACGCTGGTTGATCCTGACTTAGAAATTTCAGAGATTGCGAATCGGATGTTGCAGCGGGGTGGGCCTGGATTGTTATTTGAGAATGTCAAAGGGTCGCCTTATCCAGTTGCGGTGAATTTGATGGGAACGGTGGAGCGGGTGTGTTTGGCGATGAATATGGAGTCGCCGCAGGAACTCGAAACGCTGGGTAAGAAATTAGCGCTGCTGTATCAACCGCGCCCGCCGAAGAAGTTTTCGCAAGCGATCGAGCTGGGTAAGGTTCTCTACGATGTGGTGCAAGCGAAACCTTCTCGCGATTTTCTCCCCGCTTGTCAGCAGATTGTGCTGAAAGACGATGAGGTGGATTTGAATCAAATACCCTTCCTGCGGGTGTATCCGGGTGATGCGGGGAAGGTGCTCACGCTAGGATTGATGATTACGAAAGATCCCGAAACTAAGATTCCCAATGTTGGGGTGTATCGGTTGCAGTTGCAGTCGAAGAATACGATGACGGTGCAGTGGCTCTCGGTGCGGGGAGCGACGCGGCATTTGAGAAAAGCGGCGGAGCGTGGCGAGAAATTAGAAGTGGCGATCGCGCTTGGAGTTGATCCACTGATTATCATGGCGGCGGCGACTCCGTTACCGGTGGATCTTTCTGAGTGGCTATTTGCTGGCTTGTATGGCGGAACGGGTGTTCACCTGGCGAAGTGTAAAACCGTCGATTTAGAAGTGCCTGCGGACTCGGAGTTTGTGTTGGAAGGCACGATTACGCCGGGAGATACGGCGATCGATGGTCCTGCGGGAGATCACATGGGGTATTACGGTGGCGTGAACGAGAAAGCGCCTTTACTGCGGTTTCACTGTCTGACCCATCGCAAAAATCCAGTGTATCTCACGACATTTAGCGGACGACCCCCGAAAGAAGACGCGATGATGGCGATCGCCCTCAATCGCATTTACACGCCGATTTTGCGGCAGCAGGTGCCTGAGATTATCGATTTCTTCTTGCCGATGGAGGCTTTGAGCTATAAAGCGGCGGTGATTTCGATCGATAAAGCCTATCCCGGACAAGCGAGACGAGCGGCGTTAGCGTTTTGGAGTGCGTTACCGCAGTTTACCTACACCAAGTTTGTAATTGTGGTGGATAAAGACATCAACATTCGCGATCCGAGAGCGGTTGTTTGGGCGATTACCTCGAAGGTTGATCCGGCGCGGGATGTGTTTATCTTGCCGGAAAATCCTTTTGATTCGCTGGATTTTGCCACAGAAAAACCGGGCTTGGGTAGTCGGATGGGCATTGATGCAACGACGAAAGTTTTCCCCGAAACCGATCGACCTTGGGCTGATCCGCTCAAGTCTGATCCGGATGTAGCGGCAATGGTCGATCGACGTTGGGCAGAATATGGACTGGCTGATCTAAAGTTGGGAGAAGTTGATCCGAATCTCTTTGGCTATCAGATGGGCAAGCCTTAACGCACGGTTGCCCTACGGGTAAAAAAGAGCAAGCAAGCTAGTGCTGCCCACATCAACAGCGCGATCGCACTCACCAAGATCCCAAGCGTTTCCGCAAATGCGGCTGCGAGTTCGACTTCAACGTACTGATCTCCAGTCGGAACCTTGACGCGAAGCAAGCCCGTTTTCAGATCAGGTTCTATGGGGAGCGATCGCGAAAGTCCCCTTGCATACCAAGTCGGATAGTAAAACTGCTTGAGCGTGACCCAAGTTTCAGCCGGAACATTGACTTGAAAGGCAATGTCTCTTGGTCGCCAGCGATCGATCCGAATCGTTCCTTTGCCGTCGAGTTTGGCGTTCTGTGGAAATTGTTGGGCGAGTCGTGCGATCTCTGCCATCTCCCATTGTTCTGAGGGAACCCATCTCGGACGATATTCTGCTGCCCCTTCTCGATTGATTTTGATTTCTTGTACGCGTTCTGAAGTCTGAAGCGGTTTGAGGCGCAGTTTCATTGCTGCTGCGTTAGACAACACTAATCCAATTGTAAGAACCAATCCGAGCGTGAATATTACTTTCTTGCGTTTCTCTAATAGAGGTTTTGCTGCGTGAACTGCAATTGCAACCAAAGCTGTAACCGAAATTAGCAGTACTGTATTGAATCGCCAAGGAAACTGAATGCGCTGTAATGCAGGTAATACTTTCCAGATTGGCTGGCTGATTGGAAGAATCATCAAGAATGTAATCACTGAGACACTGAACCAGAATTGAGATTCTTTTCGGTATGAAGACGATCGCACTAAAAGAAAAGCACAACTTGCGATCGTGATCATCGCTAGGGTAATAGCTTCCAGATAGTACCAGAAATACGGATTGTGATAGGGCAAGAATTTTCTAGAAAGTAGAAAGTTATTGCTGTAAAGATACCCTTCTTCTAAAATTGCGCTCATTGAAATCGCATCTTGTGTAGTCATTGCAGGAATGAGATAAATCGCTGCCATTCCAACTGCAAGAAGAAGCGCAATTATGCTTCTCGAAATTGCTTTAATTCGATCGCTGGACATCACCAGAATGTAAGCAATGGGTACGATCGCAAACATTAGAAAAGTTGGCAAATGTGTCAGAATTAACAACGAATAACTTAATGCAAGCCCTACTATTGCGGTTTTAGAGTGATGAACGAGTTTGTAGGTAAAGTAGAGAATTAACGGCAGCCAAACGAGTGCCCAATATTCAGCAAACGCGAACCGCCAGTAAAGATTAGCTCCTAGATGATAAGGCAGTATCATGTATATCAGCGCACCCACTAAAGCGGCTTTACGCGGAGTAAATAAGTTCAGCCAGAAATAAGCAGCGACTCCAGAGGCAATTAACGCGATCGCGATCGACACACTTAACTGTCCCCACTGGCGTGTTTCGGGCGAGAACAAAGGATAAAACAAACTGGTGATGTAAAAGGGGATCGGGGCGTAAAAAAAGAAGGCAGGACTTCCTAATCCCGCATTCATGTTGTAGAGCCATCTTGGATAAAAATCGCCGCTCCAAAGTTGCTCTGCAAATTGTTGTGTCCAACGCAAATGGAACGGAATATCCATTGCATCAAAAACACCGTGAAGAATTGCAGGAAGCACCAACAGCAACCCGATCGCGCTGATCAGTAAAACTGGGATGAGATTAGGCAGTTTTCGGTGGGGCGACTCTAGCTGCATCAATCTTAAGGCAGACAAACCTAATGGTTTTTGCATGATATGTTCGCGCACAACAGACTTTAGCCAGAGAGTAGCAGATTCGCTCTGCTTGTGCCTAGTCAACCCACGGGAAGCATGATTTTAGGACAAAAAGTTAGCTTTATTGCTGCGCTTGTTCTATCGATCGTCCTTGCAGCACAACTAATCCTGACCGAACTCGGCTTACTCAGAATTGTATCAACATCGGGATTCTCGATCTTATTGAATAAGTGCTTATTGGGCTTAGAGTTTCTTGCTTTGTGCGGCCTATATCTCGCTTGGTTGATTCAGCTTCGTCCAGTTGCGATCGCTTCACGGTTTACCGAACTGTTGAATCCTGTAAGCGCATTCTTGGCTGTTTGTTGGTTGTCTTATCCGGCTACAAACGATATCTATATGTATCTACAGTACGGATTGATCAGCCTAAACCAACTGAATTCTTATCTCACGAAAGCAGGAGATTTTGGCTCTAGTATTACGAATTTAATTGATTGGAATCAAAGTTCAACTTATGGAGTTGTTTCACTCTTGTTCTTTTTGATCTCTTCAAAGTTATCTGAGATTAATCTCTTTCGTTGCTCAACACGTTGACAGACTCACACGAGACTCTAGGTAAAATCAATTTGCAAGAAATTATCGTTTATGCTTCGATCTATGAAGATTGGGTGCCTTAATTAGCTTCGCTGGTTTTTGCGTGATAAAGTTCGAGCAAATTCTAGCCAGAGAGAAATAGTCTCACGCTGCTCGCGCATAGCCAACTAAGGAGAAGTATGGTACCAAGACAGAGAATTGTTTTTATCGTTGCGCTCGCCCTATCGATCGCAATTGCGATACAACTAACTCTGAACGAGCTGAATGTGCTCGGAGTGGTATCGTTTTCGGTATTTTCGACATTAGCTCGCAAGCGCTTATTAGCGGTAGAGTTTTTCGCGTTGTGCGGTTTATATCTGTTTTGGCTGATTCAATTTCGCCCGAAAACAATCCCGTCACGGTTCACTGAACTCTCAATGCCTGCCAGCTTATTTCTAGCAGTTTCTTGGTTATCTCATCCGGTTACGAACGATATTTATATGTATCTGCAATATGGGTTGATGAGCCTAAATGGAGTCAATCCTTATCTTACAAAGGCGAGAGATTTTGGCTCTAGTCTCAGCAATTTGGTGGACTGGAATTATAGCTCGACCTATGGAGTTGTTTCACTTATATTATTTGCGATTCCTGCAAAGCTAGCCGAGGTGAATCTCTTTCTTGGGGTTTATGGTTTTAAGCTAATTTGCGTAGGCTTTCACATTCTCAATAGTTACTTAATTTGGAAAATTCTGAAAGCGAAGGATTATCGAGACAAAGTAACACTTGCGTATCTGCTGAGTCCAGTTCTTCTATTTGAACAAGTCACAGAAGCACATCTTGATGTTTTCTTATGCACGGCTTTAATCGCGATCGATCAGTTCCTTAAAACCCGCCGATATCTACTTGCCCTCGTTGCAACTGGAACTGGATTTCTAACAAAGACATTGCCAATTATTTGGATTCCCTTAATTGGAGTATTTCTAATCCGGCAAAGACGCTGGCAAACAATCGGAAAATTTCTACTCATTTCTTCGATCGTCGTTTTCGTCCTATTCTTTACACTTTTGCCATCCATTGATGCTTGGAAAAGTCTATTAAATCCAGCAGTAGAAGGTCGAAGAGTAGGATCATGGCACAGATTGCTGGGAATGGGTTTAATAGAAATGAGTGTGCCAAGTTCCACTCAAGAGATCATCTTGACTTCATTCCAGCGTTTCACCGCTGTTTTGTTTGCCATTTACTATGCAATAACCCTCTACAGAATCTACAGAAATCGATCGACTTTAGAAGATCAATTGATGGTCGAAATCGGATGGCTTACTCTTGCTTTATTTGCCGTTGCTACTCCTTGGTATCTGCCTTGGTATGCAACCGTTTTACTCCCGATCTCGGTACTCAATTTACAAGCGCCGATTTTTGCGATCGCGAGTTTTGCCTTCTCACTAATTGGGACTGCGACTGCTCTCGGTTTGGAATGGGTCAGATATCCATTCGGGATTATTTTGACAACGATTTTAACAATGGGATCGCCGTTTTTTATTCTGTTGCTGCGACCTAAAATCATGGCATTTATGAAAGTAAGATCTCTGCGTGAAACTGAAGGTGAGCTTCCACAAATGATGCGATGAAATAGTAGCTATGATCGTACCCTTCTTGAAATCGAAGTGTTAAGGGTTGCCCAACAGTTTCACACGCTTTTTGAAAGACTTCCGGCAATAGCTGATTTGCAAGAAATTTGTCGCTTGTGCCTTGATCGATCAGAATCGATCGCGGAAATTGCTGTATTTGAACTAATTCGGTCGCATCATACAACGTCCAGATCGATCGATCTGCTCCTAAATAATTCGAGAATGCCTTCTCTCCCCAAGGACATTGCATCGGGGCGCAGATTGGCGCAAATGCAGAAACCGATCGATAGCGATCGGGATTGCGTAATGCACACACTAAAGCACCATGTCCGCCCATCGAATGCCCGAAAATGCCTTGACGTGGCTTGCTGCGCGCTCCGCGTTCGCTCTTCACTGGAAAGTTTTCTGCAATCAAAGCGGGCAACTCATCCACGATATAGCTGTACATTCGATAGTGCTGATTCCAGGGAGCTTGAGTAGCATCCACATAGAATCCTGCCCCTGTTCCAAAATCCCAATCGTCGTCTTCGCCCACGATCCCCGTATTTCTTGGACTGGTATCAGGCGCAACTAAAATCAATCCATGCTTTGCGGCAAACTGCTGCGCTCCTGCTTTCACCATGAAATTCTCTTCGCTACAGGTCAAGCCTGCGAGAAAGTACAGTACCGGAAGCGGTTGCTCACTCGCCTGGGGGGGCAAATAAATTGAGAATTTCATCGGAGCATTGCAAGAGGTCGATCGATGCGAATACACCTCGATCGATCCTCCGAAACAGCGAGTTTTACTGAGTAATTCCATTAGAACGTCACCACCGATCGAATCACTTCTCCCCGGTGCATCAGATCGAACGCCTCGTTAATTTGGTCGATCGGGAGAATCTTCGTCACCAGGTCATCAATGTTAATCTTGCCATCCATATACCAATCGACAATCTTCGGGACATCCGTTCGCCCTTTTGCGCCGCCGAATGCTGTTCCTTTCCAAACGCGCCCGGTTACAAGCTGAAACGGTCGTGTGCTGATTTCCTGACCTGCACCCGCGACTCCGATAATGACACTCACACCCCAGCCTTTATGACAGCATTCGAGTGCCTGACGCATCACTTTCACATTACCAATACACTCGAAGCTGTAATCGGCTCCGCCTTTGGTCAACTCCACAAGATAAGGAACGAGATCGCCCTCAACTTCACTCGGATTCACAAAATGAGTCATACCTAACTTCTCAGCCAGTGCACGTTTGCTGGAATTCAGATCAACCCCAACAATCATATTTGCCCCAACCATTCGCGCTGCCTGAATGACGTTCAAGCCGATGCCACCTAAACCGAATACGACAACATTTGCACCGGGTTCGACTTTCGCAGTATTGATTACGGCTCCAATCCCAGTTGTGACACCGCAACCGATTAAGCAAACTTTCTCAAACGGGGCATCCTCGCGGATTTTAGCAACTGCGATTTCAGGTAAAACGGTGTAGTTCGAGAAAGTTGAAGTGCCCATGTAGTGCAGGATGGGTTCACCCTCGATCGAAAACCGACTCGTTCCATTTGGCATCACTCCTTTACCCTGAGTCACCCGAATCGCCTGACACAGATTCGTTTTACCACTGAGACAATATTCACAGTTGCGGCATTCTGGTGTGTAGAGCGGAATCACATGATCCCCTGGTTTGACGCTTTTCACGCCTTCGCCCACTTCGACTACGACTCCCGCGCCTTCGTGACCCAAAATTGCGGGAAATAATCCTTCTGGATCTGCCCCTGAAAGCGTGTACGCATCCGTATGACACACGCCGCTCGCTTTGATTTCGACTAACACTTCTCCCGCTTGCGGGGCTTCGAGTTGTACGGTTTCAATTCTTAAAGGCTCTCCCGCTTTGAAGGCAACAGCCGCTTTAGTGTCCATAATTTCCAACCTGGTCTGACTTCTTGAAAGTGTAGCGTCGATCGATTTCGATCTTTAGACACGGGTAAAAAATTGACATAATAGAGTCTGCCTTTCATGTGATGGATTCCATGCAGACTAGCGATCGTCCTCAAACTTCTTCCGTTTTTCCTGTCGCTCGAATTGCCTCAGTCTCTCGTAAAACCGGGGAAACTGACGTTCAAGTCACGGTTAATCTCGATGGCACCGGAAAATGTGTGGCAAAGACGGGGATTCCATTCCTCGACCACATGCTGCATCAGATTTCGTCGCATGGCTTGATCGATTTGACGGTGCAAGCGATCGGGGACTTGGAGATCGACGATCACCACACAAATGAGGATGTTGGAATTACGTTGGGAATGGCGATCGCGAAGGCATTGGGCGATCGTAAAGGCATTGTTCGCTTCGGGCATTTTGTTGCGCCGCTTGATGAAGCGCTAATCCAAGTGGCGCTAGATTTCTCTGGTCGTCCGCACCTAAGCTATGGGTTAGAAATTCCCACGCAGCGAGTCGGAACGTATGACACGCAGTTAGTTCGAGAATTTTTTGTGGCGATCGTCAATCATGCTCAAATGACGCTACACATTCGCCAGTTGGATGGTATTAATTCACACCACATTATTGAGGCGACGTTTAAGGCATTTGCACGATCGTTACGGATGGCGGTTGAAACCGATCCGCGACGGGCGCATGAAATTCCAAGCTCAAAAGGTGTGCTGTAATGCGGGGTTGGCAACTGGTGTTAGGCGTGGCGATTTTAATCGGATCGCCTGTGGTTGAATTGAGAAGTGCCGTTGCTCAAGAGAGTCTCTGGAAGCGATTTACTTCACAGCGGGGTGGATTTTCTGTGGTCATGCCGGGAACACCTAAAGAGCGTAAAGAGAATGGTTTAACGCTGTTTGAACTGATTCGAGATGATGAATCGGTACGCTATTCGGTAGGTTATCTCGATTTACCTGTTGCACCAGGAACCGACAAACGCCTCCAAAACGAAGTGTACGAAGGTGTTCGTAAAGGTGCGGCGAAAGATCAAGGAGAATTAGTCTCATTCCGCACGATTCAACTGAATCGATTTCCGGGTCGAGAAATGAACTTTAAGCTACCCGATGAGATGGTTGCAAAGTGGCGTATCTATCTTGTGAATCGACGCGCTTATTTTGTCAATGTCACAACAACGAAAGACAATCAAGAACAAGGCTTATCAACCAGTATTAATGTGTTTCTCAACTCGTTTCGATTGGTCGGTCGGCGCTAACGGAATGGACGATCGATTGAGCGGAATTTCAATCACAAATTTCGTGCCTTCCCCCACAGTTGAATCACACCACAATCGACCTTGATGCTGCTCATTCACAATCTGATAGCTGATGGATAATCCTAACCCTGTGCCTTGCCCAACAGGTTTAGTAGTAAAAAATGGATTGAAGATTTCGCTTTGAATTTCTTCGGGAATGCCGCAGCCATTGTCAGCGATCGTAATAACAATCTGCTCAGAATCACTGAGTTCAGTGCTAATCCAAATCGTTGGATCAGGCTTGGGAGCGGCTTCGATCGCATCGATCGCGTTACTCGTTAAATTCAATAACACCTGATTGAGCCGACCTGGATAACATTCGATTTTTGGCAATGGTGCGAAGTTTTTCACAACCTTGATCTCACGCCGATCGCTCGTAAATTTTAGTCGATGCTGCAAAATCATCAGCGTACTTTCGATACCGCTTTCAATTTCGACTGCTTTCAGTTCGGCTTCGTCTAAGCGCGAAAAATTCCGCAGAGAGAGAACAATATCCTGAATCCGTCTTGTACCCGTTCGCATCGAGTTAAACACTTTTTCAAGGTCGTGATTTAGAAACTCAAAATCGATCGTCTCCAACACTTGAATCACTTCTGAATCAGGTTGAGGATAATGTTTTTGATAAATTGCCGCTAACTCCAACAAGCTTTGAGTGTATTGGTCGAGATACGTTAAGTTGCCATGAATAAAATTAACTGGATTGTTGATTTCATGCGCGACACCTGCAACGATTTGCCCTAAACTCGACATCTTTTCTGTTTGAATTAGCTGAGTCTGAGTCTGCCGCAATGTGTGCAGCGTTTCACGCAATTCTACAGTCCGTTCTTCGACTCGCTGCTCTAGTTGCTCGTTAGTTTTCGCAAGCGCGGCAAAAGAATCGCGTAACTGTTGTGCCATACGATTAAACGATCGTCCTAACTGATGCAATTCGTGAATTCTGGAAATTTGAATCGCTTGATCTAACTTTCCCTCGGCGATCGCTTCCGATGCCTGACTCAGCTTCAAAATCGGCTGAACCATCCACCGCGAAGTCCACCAACCCAATACCGCTGCTGCAATTGTCGCGATCGCGCAAAGCAAGACAGTCAAGCGAAGATTTTGATCAATTTGTGCCATAAAGTCGGACTCTGGCACCAGCACCACAATCAGCCAATCGAGTCCTTTCTCATCATGCCAGGGCAGCACATTGACATACTGCCGCGCTCCATTGATTTCGAGGGCGAGTTTCTGCTGCGATTGAATTGCAGTGAGCGACGAAAATCGCTGCTGCAAATTTTCGCCAATTGCTTTCATCAGTGGATCAGGACTGTTGAAGATGGTGAAGCGCTTCACCTGATCCTGTTCTTTATGGAGAAATTGACTCTGCATCGAACTACCGATCAATGATCCATCCCGCTCGATAATCATCACCTGCCCAGTCCGACTGACCTTGAGATCGCGCAAAAAACGACCGATATTTCCCAATGTCAGATCCACATTGAGAACACCAATAAATTTTTGATTGTTGTCGTAAATTGGCGTGGTCATGCCGATCGCCGTGTAGTACGACATGCCTTCTAGCATCACCTCACCTTGCGGGATAGAGCCTTCGAGTTGGTTCATCGAGGTGATTTCAACTTCCCCCCAACCTGTTTTTCCGGTCGTTGCGGCTCTTTGATACCAACTTCTTTCGGTCGTGCGGTAGGTATAGGTTTGCGCTAACTTTGCGATCCCACCCCGATTATTCGGCAGAAAATCATACGCTTGCCCGTTTGGTAATGCCCGAAACAGAATGACATCTACACCTTCAAGCCAGCGTCCGGCTCCAGACGATCGCTCCGTCGATAAGGAGTACCCCACAAACCCAACTTCTGGAAACGCTTTGGCTTGTCTCCAAAAATACCGCTCCGTAGCAGAGAAATCATCCAGCTTGATCTCTCCGTTGGCAAGGGCATCTTCGTTAATTTGTAACAGTTGTGCAGGCAAAGCAAGATATTGATCGAGATGGCTATCAATGCGATGATTGGCTTTCTCAACTAGCTCATCGGCTAAACGGTTTACTGCCTGCTGCCCGTTCTTAAAAGACAAGTAGCCGACTAACCCAACTGCACCAAAAATCTGTAGAACGAATGGTAAAACCAGTACCAAGCGAAGCGAAATTCTTGGTACAGATGACTTTATGAAGGGAACTTTCATAGAGGGGGCTTCTGCACAACTTCTACGAGAATTCCCAATCTACACAGAAAAATTGGTTGTGTTTGGATTAGATGTCTAGAAGTTAGACCACAGCCAATACCGGAGCGGCTTCTAGAATAGTTGCGGGTTCTGCTGGCAGGGTGGGTTCCGTTGCAGGTTTGCTGACCAATGCAAAATGCTCATCAACTAAACTAGCGACATCTTTAGGATTGAGTTTGGTATAGCGCGTTTTTCCGGGCATAAACACAACGGGGACTTTCCCGCAAGCTTTCATACAGCCTGTGCCTTTGATTTTGACTTGATCTTCGAGTCCCCGATCGCTGATCGCTTTCTCGATCGCGCTACAAACGGCTTTTCCGCCTCGCTTCATACAGCTTGATTTCTGACACATCAGAATTGATTCTTTGCCAGGCTTCTGCGGCTTGGGATCGCTGATTTTCGTAGCGTTTACTTTCGCCACCGCTTGACAAGGAAGGGGTGCCGGAATCGAAATCGGCTGAATCCAATACGCCTTGAATTTAAGAGTATTAGTTTTGCGATCGAACTTCTTCCATCCTCCAACCTGAATCTGCTCTCCGGGAAGTAGCGTTTGCTTGAGACTCGCTCTCGCTAACTTCGTCATCTTGATCGAAAACTCGCCCTCTGGCGTTGCGATCGTCAGCCGCTTGATTTTGTAGCCATCTTTGAAGACGTAGCCGAGAAACTTGCCAGAGAAGCGGAATTCACCAGGTTGAGAGTCTAGAGTCATGGTTCGAGGGAAAATAACGACTCGGTTATTGCTAAAGATATGCAATAACTTATGAAATCCAACATACTTGAATTGTCCAGTTTTTGCAAATGCTTCTCAATAAAAAACAACGATCGCTCTGTGATCCCCTAACAGCAAAAATCTCCGGCTCAGGGTCACAAGCCGGAGATCTCAAGGTTTGAAGACTGATTAAACTCGTATTTCAGTCGCCGCTTTACTCGGTTCTAGTGGCAAGAACAGCGTAAACACTTCACCCTGCTCTGGGCGTTCTCGCACGATCAGTTTTCCGCCTAATGCCTGAAAGATATTCTTAGTAACGTTCAGATTCAAACTCAGGTTGCCTGTTTCGGGCTGGAACATCAAAACTTGCCCCAGAGATTTCAAGAGCGGCATTCGATGTTTGCTCGAACAATCGACATAATCATCCTTTGCCTGCGGTTGAAGCTGCAATTTCAATTGATGTCCTGCTAACGACACCTCAACCTGAATCGAACCACCAGAAGGCAAGCTCCGCGCCGATCGTTCAATCAAGCTCGTTAACGCCTGATCCAACATCGTCGGATCGCTCATCACCGAGGGAATGTGCTGCGGCAAAATTACATCCAGCGTCAGGTTGCGCTGACTCGCTTGTTTTTGCCATCGTGGAACGCTTTGTTCTAGTACCTGTTCTAGCGAAGTTGTCGCCAGCGATGAAACCTTAGTCGCTGAAGTTTCGAGTTCGACGGCATGACAGATTAGATTGAAGCGATCGATTTGTTCGCTACATTCGCGATCGATCACTTCCAATCGTTTCACGGCATCTGCGGGGAGGTCTTTTCGGCGTAACAATAACCGCGTTAATGTCCGAATCGTGGTGAGCGGCGTGCGAACTTCGTGCGAAATCGCTTGCAGCAATTCGACATCTGCACCCGCTAACACATCAGCAGTCTGGGCTTGCATCGGTCGAGGAGCACGAATGGTGCGCTTTTCGGATTCTGCGATCGGGTCTGGCAGATAGCACAGCAGTGCGTGAGTAAACTGCGTGACTAATTTGTAGCTGGGTTCAACAGGTGGAAAAGCTTTGTAGAGGCGATCGAGCTTGGGAAGATGTCCTGGATTCATCAGCACCACGCGCAGTCTCAAGGTTTGCCAAGCGCGATCGATCACGTCTGGATCAAACGAAAACTGGAAAGCCGGATCGCCGGAACCGTTTTCACCCTGCACCATCAACAAGCTAAATTCACGAGTCAGTGCCAGACAGAACGGCTGTGACGCGAGCGGATCACCGGGAAGTAGCGCCAGAGTATCAGTCGTTTCACCCTTTGTAGTGTTGCCATCGGCACAAGGTAATTGGAACGAAAAGCCCGAAAACATCACACTAGGCGTAAACAGCCAAGCGGAGATATTAGGGATCACTTCGGGCTGGCTGAGGACTGGGAGCGGAGCAGAAAAGACTGCGCCTTCGGTTGATTGCAGAAGGGCTTCGAGTGCAGCGATCGCGCCAAACCATTCCCGCTCCGCCCGCAGTTGTCGAGATGCGACTGAAACAGGCACTTCAGGCTCAGGCAATAGTGTTTCACCACTCGCTGCCAAAATTTCACTCAGGGTTGGGAAGATCCACTCAGACATAACACGACTTTCACTGCGACTACCTTAGAGCGTATCTGGTTTCTCAATTAAAGAAAGATCGTAGAACCGTACCAAATGCGATGAGATGTCCGAAGCCGCTGAATTCCGATGAATCGGTTTAGGCTAGAGATACCCCCTAATCTTCAATTTCGCTCATGAATTGGCAAGAAATTTCTGGAAATTGGGTGCTTGTGCCCGATCGTCCGATCGCGATTATTCATTTTCTCGGTGGTGCTTTTGTCGCAACGGCTCCACAGTTAACTTACCGCCGTTTGCTGGAGTTTTTAGGTGATCAAGGCTACCTAATCGTAGCGACTCCGTTTGTGAATACGTTTGATCACAGTGAAATTGCAGAATCGGTGTTGATCAATTTTGAGAAAGCGTTGAAGGGTGTGCGATCGCAGTATTCAGTGCGCTATTTACCGATTTATGGCATGGGGCACAGTATGGGCTGTAAGCTGCATTTGCTGACGGGCAGCTTGTTTTCGGTTGAGCGAGCGGGAAATATTTTTATCTCGTTTAATAACTACGCTGCAAAAGAAGCCGTCCCATTTGTTGAGCAGTTTTCGCAATTTCTGAAACCGCAAGGGATCTCTGTGGAATTTACGCCTTCACCGATGGAAACGACTGCCTTAATTCGCGATCGCTATTCAGTGCGACGAAATTTGATAATCAAATTTGCGGATGATTCGATCGATCAGTCCCTACCGTTAGCCCAGCTTCTAGAAGATTCCTATCCGGGGCTAATTACCACTCATCGGCTTAAAGGAACGCACCTTACACCGCTAGGTCCTGATATGAAATGGCAGATTGGAGGCTCGTTTACACCGATCGATGCGATCGGACAGTGGATGCGTCAGGAAATTTATCGGGAATTACATCAGTTAGAAAAAACGATTTTGAAATGGCTGAATCCGCTCGCTTAAATTAGTGCCAAAACGTACTTGAATATTAAACGGGGATTCGGGAGTTGCCCGATCGTCTGTTCTTCAATGACGGAAAATCATGTTTGTTTTGCTTCAGCAAGTCCGATTGCTTGATCCGGTAGCGAATGTCGATCGCGTGACCGATGTGCTACTCGAAGATGGCATCGTGCGGTCTTTCTCGCCTTCAGAAGTTCCACCAGAAGCGGAGCGACGATCGTGTTCGGGCTGTATTCTCGCCCCTGGATTGATTGATCTATACAGTCACAGTGGCGAACCCGGATTTGAAGAACGCGAAACTTTAGAATCCTTGCAAGCAGCGGCGATCGCAGGTGGATTTACTCGTCTGAACATTCTGCCGGATACGAATCCTGCGATCGATCAGAGCGCGATCGTCGCTCAAATTCGCGCCAAATTTCCGAGAATCAACTGTTGGGGCGCGTTAACACTTGGCGCTCAGGGGCAGCAAATGACTGAACTCACTGAGTTAGCAGAAGATGTGATCGGATTTAGCGATGGCAAAGCGATTTCAAATCTGGCATTAGTGCGGCGATTGTTGGAATATTTGCAGCCGATGCAGAAGCCGATCGCGCTTTGGGCATCTGATCCAGGACTCACCGGAAAAGGCGTGATTCGAGAAGGCGTAAATTCGATGCGGTTTGGACTGCCGGGAGTGCCAATTATGGCAGAATCCGCCCCCTTATCCGCCCTGCTTGAATGTATCGAAGAGATTGGAACTCCAGTGCATCTGATGCGAATCTCAACAGCGAGAGGCGTGGAACTTGTGCGATCGGCAAAGTCGCGAGGGGTTCCCGTGACTGCCAGTACCACCTGGCTGCACTTACTTCTGAGTACCGATTCTGTGCAGTCTTATGATCCGAGTCTGCGACTTGATCCGCCCCTTGGCAATCCGAATGATCGAGACGCTTTAATTCAAGCGGTTTCAGACGGAGTGATTGATGCGATCGCTGTGGATCACACTCCTTACACTTACGAAGAGAAAACCGTTGCATTTGGAGAAGCACCACCCGGAGCGATCGGCTTAGAACTGGCGTTACCGCTTTTATGGTCGAATCTAGTTGAATCGGGGCGCTGGTCGGCGCTGGATTTATGGCGGAGTCTTACCGTGCGTCCGGCTCAGTATTTGGGACAGAACTTAAGCGCGATCGTGCCTGACCAACCCATGGATTTGATTCTGTTTGATCCGAATGAAAAATGGACAGTCGATCGTGCCCATTTACGATCGCTGTCCACGAATACCGCTTGGTTCAGCCAGTCCATTACTGGACGAGTGCTGCAAGCCTGGTGTTTCTAATATTGCGGGTCTGGTGCAATCTCACCTACACGATTCGGGGGCCAAAACCGGACAACCGCTCTGCCAATAATCTTGTCGCGAGGGACGAAGCCCCAATAATGACTGTCGTAGCTGTTGTTGCGGTTGTCTCCCAGCACCAGATAGGAACCTGGTGGAACTACTTGAGGCCCCCATTCATATTGGGGTGCTTCGTCTTTGCCGATGTAGTTTTCTCGAAGGGGTTGGTCGTTCACGTAGACCCGATTGCCTTTGACTTGGACTTTATCGCCAGGTAGTCCGATTACCCGTTTGATAAACGCATCGTGGAAATTCTGTTTCTCTAAAGCAGCAGTCGGAGAAAAGACAACAATATCGCCGCGCTGTGGATTATTAAACCGATAGCTGATCTTGTCGATGATTAGACGATCGTTGATCTGTAAGGTAGGCAACATCGAACCAGATGGAATGTAGCGAGCTTCTGCGACAAACTGCCGAATCCCGATCGCGAGAACCGCACTTAAACCGATAGTCTTGAGTCCCTCTAGCCAGGGATTTTCGTCTTTTTTCTGATGCGCTTTTTTGTTAGAAGCCGGGTTATCCACGCGATTCATATCACCTTAACGACTACAGATCTTGGATGCTGAAATAGAAACCTTCGTTCCCAGTCTAATCTACACCGGTGAATTTGCACTTTCAGTATTAATTCTCCGAACTGTAGCAAGAGGTGCTTACTTTTTCAATCGATTGACATGATTAAAACTTTTGGCAGTTGAGCGCGATCGTGCCCGATTCCCATGATGATTGAAGCACTGACACAAACTAGGGTTATGGTACTCCTGATTCAAAACGCAAGCATTCTGCTACCTTCGGGCGAATTCTTTCTGGGCGATGTGCGAGTTGAAGACGATCGCATCGCAGAAGTTGGCAGCAATCTCGATTCGACCAATGCTCAAGTGATTGATGCGACAGGCTTGACGTTGTTACCGGGTGTGATTGATCCGCAAGTGCATTTTCGAGAGCCGGGATTAGAGTACAAGGAAGATTTATTCACCGCGAGTTGTGCCTGTGCGCGAGGTGGCGTGACTTCGTTTCTGGAAATGCCGAACACCAAACCACTCACGACGAATCAAGAAGCCCTGGATGATAAGTTAAGGCGGGCATCGGAAAAATGTTTAGTGAATTACGGCTTTTTTATTGGTGCAACGCCTGCGAATCAATCAGATTTGCTCACAGCGAACCCAGCTTGCGGCATCAAGATTTTTATGGGGTCGATGCACGGGGATTTATTAGTCGATGAAGAATCAGCGTTAGATGCAATTTTTTCTAAGGGCGATCGCTTAATCGCAGTTCACGCGGAAGACCAAGCCCGCATTCGAGAACGTCGCGCTCAATATGCAGAGGTGACTGATCCCGCCATTCATTCGGTCATTCAAGACAATCAAGCCGCTCTCAACGCGACACAACTCGCCCTAAAGCTCTCGAAGAAGTATCACCGTCGTCTACATATTCTGCATATGTCCACCGCAGAAGAAGCAGAATTGATGATGCGTGATAAGCCTGAATGGGTGACAGCCGAAGTGACTCCGCAGCATTTAGTTTTGAATACGAGTGCTTACGAAAAGCTTGGAGCGTTGGTGCAGATGAACCCACCGATCCGATCGCCGCATGATAATGAGGTGCTTTGGGAAGCGTTAAGAAATGGCGCGATCGACTTTATCGCCACCGATCATGCACCGCACACGTTAGAAGAGAAAGCCAAAGGCTATCCGAACACACCATCGGGAATGCCGGGAGTTGAGACTTCGTTAGCGGTGATGTTAACTCAAGCGGCTCAAGGGCGCTGTACGGTGGCACAAGTGTCTAACTGGATGTCTACGGCTGTCGCGAAAGCTTACCGCATTCCAAATAAAGGCTTGATTGAGCCGGGATACGATGCTGATTTAGTGTTAGTGGATTTAAATCATACGCATCCGGTTTTGCGCGAGGAAGTTGTAGCTAAATGCGGATGGAATCCATTTGAAGGTTGGGAACTGACTGGATGGGCGCAGGTGACGATCGTCGGCGGGAAGGTTGTGTACGACCGCGGCAAGCTCAATACCGAAGTTCGAGGACGGGCATTGCGATTTGATGCTTAGAGTTGAGCGCGAATTTCTTAGGATAGAGAAGTTCGCGACTCGCTTTCAAAATGCCTTCAATCTACAAACCGACCAAAGCAGAAGTTTACGCTGCTTACAATACGACGCTACCGGATATTATTGCGCCGAATCTCAAAGTTCTTTTTAGTGGCATCAATCCCAGTCTGTATAGTGCAGCTGTGGGACATCATTTTGCGCGTCCTGGAAATCGATTTTGGAAAGCGATTCATTTAGCTGGATTTACGGAGCGACTTCTATCTCCCTTTGAAGATCGAACGATGCTCGATCGGGGTTTCGGTTTGACTAATTTAGCTGCCCGCGCCACCGCAAGAGCCGACGAATTGACGAATGATGACTTAGCGATCGGGCATCAAGATCTCGCCGAAAAACTCGAACAATATCAACCCCGATATCTAGCCGTTTTAGGAGTGAGTGCTTATCGGACGGCGTTTAGGCAACCGAAAGCGCAGATGGGACTGCAAAAAGAGTCGCTATACAATACAACGATCTGGGTCTTACCGAATCCGAGCGGGTTGAATGCTCACTATCAGATCAAAGATCTGGCTGAGGTGTATGGGGAATTTTACGAATTTGCAACACAAACTTAATCTCAAGCGTCTAGACTTAACAAAAGTTTAAGTTTTGAGAGGAATGCCGTGTCTATCGTTCATGCACTCAAACCTAGATTGAATAGTGCTTTCAAGCAGTTAATGTCGGTTCATTGGTGGATGAGTGGAGCATATCTTGTTCTGTTCGTGACGGGAACGTTCATGTCACAACTCGATCGTTCTGTATCTTACCGGGGTTCGCTGTACGATTTTCATAAGTCGATCGCAGTCCTATCGATGGCGTTGCTGACTTGGCGGATTTTTCTGCTGTTGCAGGTGTGGTGGAAAAAATACACGAAACGTTTTCCAAAATTTACGCCTGCTTGGTTTAAAACCGTTGCGTTGCACACCAGCTTGTATGTGTTTATGTGGGCGGTTCCGATGACTGGATTTCTGCTCTCGAATTCGTTTCGCCCCAACAATGTAAAATTCTTTGGGATTGTTTTGCCGGATCTATTTCCCCAAAATCCCGCGATGGCGGAAGTCGGGCGTAATGCTCACTTTTGGCTGTCTTACACATTTTTGGCGTTCATTGTTCTGCATACGATCGCACAATGGAGAGTGGTTCGCGCGAATTGGCGACGGCTTAGCAATTTCTTGAAACTAAAATCGAAAACGGTTCGGACATGAAGCAGGTTTTTTGGAGTGCTGTCGCAACGGGGTTATTCATATCAGGGTGTGCACCTGTTGCTTCAGTTGATGGCACTCCAACTAGCATTCGGATCATGCCGCTTGGTGATTCGATTACACAAGCCGATCGCAATCACAATAGTTATCGTCGCCCGCTCTGGCTTAGGCTTCGAGCCGCAGGGTATGACGTGAATTTTGTTGGCTCAACAAAGTCTCATTATCTAGGGAATGCGCCTAAATCTGATTTTGACCCCGACCATGAGGGACATTGGGGTTGGGAAGTGGATGAGGTGCTGGCACAGGTCGATCGCTGGTCAGAAGCCGCTAAACCCGACATTGTATTAATTCATTTAGGAACAAATGACATTCTGCGAGGACAGAATTTCGATAGCACGATCGCTGAACTGAGGAAATTAATTGAGACAATGCGGAAACGGAATCCTCGTTTAAAGATTCTGATTGCACAATTGATTCCCTCGTCGGGTGGTGAAACATTAACCCAACAGTTTAATCAGCAAATTGTGGTGTTAGCTCGATCGATGAATTCTCAAATAAGTCCAGTGATTTTAGTCGATCAATTTAGCGGATTTGATGTGCGACAAGATACTTATGATGGGCTGCACCCGAACGAATCTGGAGAACAAAAAATGGCAGATCGCTGGTTTCAATCCTTAGATAAAGTACTGCCTAAAAAGCCTTAACGATTCCAGGCATCTCGATACATGAAATGCCCCATTAGAAACAGAATAACTCCTGCACCTAGAAATAGAATTTGCCAAAAACTTCCAATCTCAAAGCTTAGACCTACAGGCATAAAAGCCGTTCCAAGCATCCACATGACGTATGTGAAATTACGGCGCGATCGTGATTCAAAATCCATAGCGATTAATCAGAACTCTTAGCTCTACCGTAGCGATTTTGTCGATCGTCATCCTGTCTCTTGCAGTAGAACTCCTCTCTGTCTGTTGTTAGAGATGTTTTCCTTTAGTTGAAGACAGTTGCAAATTAGAAAGCATTCCGCTAAGAATATTTGCAGAACGTTCAAGGAAGAAATTAATGATCTCGAATCCGCTTGTTTCAGTGATTATTGCTGCTTACAATGCTGAGGCATTTATTTCAGACACACTCAAGTCAATTCTGGCGCAAACATACCGCGATTTTGAAGTGATTGTGGTTGATGATGGGTCAATCGATCGTACTGCGGAGATTGTGCGATCGTATATGGCAATCGACGATCGAATTCAACTGATTCAGCAGGAAAATTCAGGAGTTGCTGCTTCTCGCAACGTCGCAATTCGGCGATCTTCTGGCAAATATATTGCGCCGATCGATGCCGATGATATTTGGTATCCCGAACGCTTAGCGAAGCACGTTCATTGCCTAGAAACTGCGGATTCATCAGTTGGATTAGTTTACTCTTGGTCAACGTATCTCACTGAAGCAGGCGAGATTAAAGGATACTCACCCTTTGGTCAGCTTGGGGCAGTCGAAGGAAATGTTCTAGCGATGCTTGTGTTCTACAACTTTCTTGATAATGCGAGTACCATGATGTTTCGTCGAAGTTGCATTGATGCGGTAGGTTACTACAACACTGAATTTAAAACTTGTGAGGATTGGGATCTGTTTCTCCGGATTGCTGAACGTTATCACTTTGCGATCGTTCCAGAGTATCTCATTGGCTATCGGCAATATAGCGGCAGTATGTCTACAAAATGCACCACGATGGCGCACTTTTACGAGTTAATTATGTCGCGAGTTTATGCGCGTCATC
Source organism: Cyanobacteria bacterium FACHB-63 (assembly GCA_014695255.1). Classification (GTDB taxonomy): domain Bacteria; phylum Cyanobacteriota; class Cyanobacteriia; order Leptolyngbyales; family Leptolyngbyaceae; genus Leptolyngbya. The sequence goes on along the minus strand of JACJNX010000016.1, from coordinate 7,544 downwards.
CAGAGCTACCCAGTTCGATTCGTCGATGGGCAAACACCGCTTTTTACAACAACTTACTGAGCAAAAGCTATCTTGCGGGGGATTATAGGTTGATGTTTCGGTGGCTTTATCGCAGTTTGAAGGGAGATTTCGCGCTGTTGCTGCGTCCAGGAATTTATAAAGTGACGCTGATTGCGATTTCTAAAACTTTAACCCGTCCACTACAGTTTTTCGCTCCAAAACGTTCAATTGCAAGGAAATCGAACCCTTCAGCGATCGCGATCGACACCCAACTCCCCGCTCCTTCACGCTCCAACGTCTGGAAGCCATACGATCTAGTCATCCGATACCGTTGGCAACAGATGGTAAAAACAACTCAATCTTAAGAACGGAGAGGGGGGGATTCGAACCCCCGTTGAGTTGCCCCAAAACGCATTTCGAGTGCGCCGCATTCAACCGCTCTGCCACCTCTCCAGGTGCATATGCTCAATTAATATACTACAGGAATGAAGCCTCTGGCTCATCAACTTCTAAAGTTGTTCTAAACCCCTGATTTTTTGACCATTGCAGTCCTCCCTCTGCTTGGGTTTGGTAAATCTGAACTTGACCCACCTGCAACTGACGCAATGTTTCAGGGTGAATCGCTCGTGAGTAGGCGATCGCAACACTCGGCTGCATTTGTCCTAACAAGTTCGGATGCAATCGCCGCCCCGACCACCAAAGAATTTCATGACCCCTTAAATCATTGCCTAACGCCCGTCGCTGACTAACGTTAGGCACATCTTCGAGCCATAACCAGCGTCGTTTTCCAATGTCAAGCTGTAGAATTGTCGGCTCGATGCTGAGCACATGGATTTCAATCGCGCCTGTTTTAATCGTCTGGCTCTCTGCGATCGGTAAATGCTTGCCTTTTTGCGCTGTTAATTGCTGGACTGCTTCAAGTGAGACGGCTGGCTGTTTTTCACCGGAGAAGTCATAGAGCGATCGAATCGGCAGATCTTTGATCAACGTACTCCAACCCTCTGAAGGAGAAGCCGCAACTGCCCAATCAATTCGATTCACGCCTTCTTTTTGCAAAAATGGCAGTATCGTAAATCGCACCGCATCAACATCACCGCTATTAATCAATCCGACTCGTCCATGATCTTGAATGACCATTACTGGAGTTTGACCGACCGATAATGCGGTGACTTGTAATAGGTTCGATCGCACATACCAAGCGGGAATGAACACTAAATTGATTCCAACTAAAAGAAACACCCACCATTGCGGTCGAAATCGAGGAGCTATCCAGGGAATGCAAATCAATCCATACAGTATGAGCATTAATACGATTGAAATGGTGCCAACTGCGATCGAATTTCCCGGCAACTGACAGACGAATTTCACGCTATTAATCAACCAATGAGTTGGATAGTACAGAAATGGAGTGGTGAGGCTTGCGATCGCAGGAGAAATTAAATTCAACGCCGCGTTCATAATTCCGCCAATGCTAATCCATGAGATCAACAAGGTTGCGGCAACGTTCGCGGGAATGCAATAGGGAGAAACGATTCCAAACGCAAATAGCTGTAAAGGTAATGTCCAGATGAATGCGGCAATTGGAACCGCGATCGCAGGAACAATAATCGTCGGCAACAAATCTAATCGCTTTGAAATGGCTGGAACTGTTACCAACAGTCCCAACGTTGCCAAAAAGCTAAACTGAAATCCTAAATTCCAAATCCACAATGGCTCTACGATTAGCAAAATAATCGCCGCAATTAACAATGCGTTTAATGGCTTGGTATATCTCTCCAATAGCACTCCAAGCAGAACCGCAAACCCCATAATCACGGCTCGAAACACGGCAGGCTGCATTCCAGTCAGCCCCATAAAAACGATCAATCCTGTCGCACCCGTTCCAACCTGTACCGCTTTAGGAAATCGCCGCGTTACCGCTAACAACACGCCTAAAATCAGCGTGACTTGAAATCCTGATGCCGCTAATGCATGAGACAGCCCAATCTTACTAAAGGCATCTTTAACATCAACCGGGATATCCACAACTCGACCGCCGATCACCATCGCGCTGATGAGCGATCCTTCTACATTTCCGAACTGTTTCGCTTGCAATCGCACGATGTTCTGCTGAATCATCCACCATCCCCAAGTCGGCTTCTGATTCGTATCGAGTAATCGAATTGATGTTCCTTTCAGTCCTGCAAAGCTGCCTTCTTGCGCCAAGTATTTCTGAAAATCAAACCCGCCCGGATTCATTTTCGGCTTTGGTTTGTAGAGATTACCTTGAACGGCGATCGCTTGCCCCGGATATAAGTCCTCTCCGTCAATCTTTGACAACGTGACATAAAGCTTTCCGTCCGCTTTCTGCTCACCAACCTTTGTCACGTTAAGCCAAATTTGTCGATTGTCCTTGCGTGTTAACTTCGGCAGCGCTTCAACGATTCCCGATACGGTCACTTCCTGCCGCTCTTTCGGGACAAACTGGCTCACGTCGATCGTGCTCGATTGCGGTGTCCGCACTTGTAAATAAAATCCCGCCGCCAGTCCAATTACGCCTGCAACAATCCAGACTCTTGCGATCGTTCGTCTCAGCTTCAATCTTGAAAGTACAAGCGCACAAATTACACCCCAGACAAGTACGATCGCGCCTCCAAATGGAACTGCGGTCATTAGCAATCCGACGATGTAAGCCAAACACCAAACGACCCCAGTAGTAGAAGCCATCTTTTACTCTCAGTCATAGGAAATCTGACTTAAGAGTGCCCAAAAATTTCAGTAACCAAAAAAAAGGAGTTAGCCGCAGCCAACTCCTAATCAACTTTTGCAAATGTCTTTAGATCGAGAGTCCGAGCTTAATGCCAAATACACCATGTAGCAGCACGATTCCAGCGATCGCAGTGCCTAAGTAAGCGTGAAACAGTCTCAATCCCGGTTTATCGCCTCCAAATCCCGTCAGCGAAACCGCTCCATTCAAATAGAGCAATCCCAACACCACCATCCCGGTCAAGAAATGCGGACTCTCCAGAATCGGCTTCTTCTGCATCACCAGCGACAAGATTCCGCCTGTCGCTCCCATCGTCATAAACAGCACAACCAACGGCATCAACTTCCGGTGATCCGCCCGATTCTTTAACGCCACTTCCTTATCTTCTGCTAACCGTCCCCGCCATCCAGCCCAAGCCGAATAGCCGCCTAAGACCAAGACCACGATCGCCATCATCGCCGGATGTCCCCAATGAACGATCTGTTCTGGCAAATTCAAAGAGCGAAAGAATTGCGCGATCGGCTCCAGCATTTCACTCAAGTTTGTACCCATGTTCTCCCTCTTGCGTCACCGTCAAGAAATATTAAGAGCATTTTATGAGAAGAAGGGTTCTAGTGCTGAAATTCAAAGCGTTTCCTGACAAAAAAGGCGATCGCTCCCTCTGTCAAAGCCGCGATCGCTCTTGTTCAATCCTCTTCTCAACTACGCGCTCCGCTCATCTTCAGAATCTCGCCCCGCTCTTCCTTTCAAGCGCGTCGTGCTGCTCTTCCGAATTCGCTCACTCTTCCGCATTCCGCCTGCCATTTCATACTGGCGGCTATCCTTACCATACTGGAATGCCACTCCAATTAACATTCTGTCGATCAAATCAGCCAAGTCTTTCTCTAGTTCATCAATCTCCTTTTTCGACGAGTCAATGACTGCTAAAGCGCGATTGTAATCTTCGAGCCGATCGCGCAATCTGTCCATCTGCACACTCATTTGAACTAGGCTTCGCGAGTCGCCAAAATCCATCATCGGATCGACTGCTTTCAATCCAGAGATTCGGATTTCAGCTTTTTCGAGAATTCGAGAGGTTCTTTTCTGACGAGGCATAAATGCGCTCCTTGATAAATTGTTACTCTCAACCTGGCTCATTTGTACTGTGTTTCAGTTCAGCAAAAGACGCAAAGAATCATGTTTTCTCTGTTAAGGTCTTTATTCGTTTTAAGTGGCTATGCTTATAAATTTCTTCTTTTTCGGCATAATTGCGATCGTTCTTACAAAAATCGTGCGCTAAGTTGAAAAAATCACGACCTTCCTAACGACAAGCGCGATTTTTCTAAGTGGAATTTCGATTTTTTGCTAAAAATCGCGACGTTTCTAACGATAAGCGCGACGTTTCTAACGACAAGCGCGACGTTTCTAATGACGAGCGTGATTTTTAGTTAAATATCGGGATTTTGGTTAAAACGGGATGCGATCAGTGGCTTAATTTGATTTTTGTGCGCTTCAATACCTGTTGCACGAAGATTAGCAGTCATTGATTAGGAAGATTTGGGAACTCTCCTGCTGTAATCCTTTTTAGATGCTTGAAAGCGCAATGACAACTTATCGACTCTCGCCTAGATTTTTCTCACAGTATCGCCAGCGAATGTCTTTATCCATTGGAGTGCCAATTTTTGGAGTTTTGGCTTACAACACGGCTAACAGCTTCAATCGATATCCTCCGATTGTCACGATCATCTCAACCATTTTTGTGTTCTTGATTGTTGCTATTAGTTCACAGGTCATTCTTCGGGGTGACTTCAGAAAACATCAGCAAACATGGTCAAGCTATGAGTTGATGCTTAATGAAGATTCAATTACAAGAATTCAGGACGGGTTAGAGAGAGCGCAGATTTCTAGAAGTGAAGTTACTAAGATTATCGAAGTTACAGGTTATGGGCTTACGATTGCGAGTGCTAATGATACTCAAATCTTTGTACCAAGGCTCTTAGAAAACTATGACTCGTTAAGAACCTCGCTGCTTGAGTGGCGATCGATAGACGTACAAAATCTTTGGCGTAATCTTGCTTTATGCTTATCGTTGACTTTTCTACCTTGGGCAATCCTTTATGGCATTGCTAGAATTTTCCAAAATAAATTTCTTACTGCTGGCGGCTTGGCAGTCTATCTAGCCTATGTCATCTTTTCGATGGCTATCCTACTGAAAAGTAAGAATGTGAGTCGTGATCAAAAGCGAACTTTCCTATTTGGGTTGAGTATCTTTTCCATCATTGTTATCAGGGTCATTGCTATGTTGGTTAGTTAGTAAAATTCAGAACACCATTCTTGACCGAATCTCATTAGCTACTGCAATCAGTTACCACTTTGCAAGTATGGCTTGAGAAATTAGAGCGATCGCGCTTTCCATCTCAATATAAATATGCGATCGCTTCTTTACTCTTTCTAATGTTGCGCTCTCCAGTTTTAGCAAACTTACTTAGATGTAAAAGCAAAGACGAAAGTATGACAGAGAACCTAAATCAAGAAGAATCTTTAGAGATTGTGAGATCGCTGTTGCAGCGCCAGAACCTAAAAAACGAAGCGAAACAAGCATTTCATCAGGCTTACCCTACTGCACCAGAAGAAATGCTAGAAACCGCTGTCTTTCACACTTACGTTGATGGCATCGGAGCCGCGATCGACTGGTTAGTTGATTTGGAATTGTTTTTGCGTGACCCTGAGAAGCACCTTGATATTGGAGTGACCTATCACTTGCTGTATCATCTCTACAATTGGCATCAGTTCTATGCACTGCTTCCAGATGGAAAATCAGGAGTATTGAAACGCCTGAGAGAAATCAAAGAACTGATTGCTGATGGCGATACGGATGCAATTCTCTTAGCGATCGGAGAACTAGAATCAATGCTTGAAGGGAGCCGAAACTACCCCGATTTTCAATAGCCTGTTGCAGGACTGCCAATTTCTGTGTTTGTTCAGTCTGAATCAGGTGAAAAAGGAGCGATCACAGCCAAGTTGCCTTAACCTCCTCGTAAGTGCAGAACTTAGGCATACTAGGCGAAGTGATCGAAATCGCAATCTGAGCAAATCTTCAAGCTCTATCGATTCTCACTGAAATAACAAAAGCGATCTCATTTTCCCTAAACTGCTTCACCCAATACGCGAGTATGCAAAATCTCATTACTCATTAGGGGTTCTATTTGCGACTCAGAAACGACTAAAACTGCGATCGTTTCCCCAATCGCATTAAACACCTCCAAACTATAGCCATCTTCTCCACTAGCTACTGGATGATGTTCTACGATCGTCGCCACATCCCCTCGCTGCAAATGATATTTCGGAAAATCTTCCCGCAGTGCGACCCTCGTAAATAACTCAAATGCCATATCTAAACTGAGTTAACACAGTTCCAAACTACTAAATTCTATCGCTTGTACTTTTGTGAGAACTGGTTCATAGAGCGATCGCCAACAATAATCAACTACTACTGACGATCGCTCCCTTCCTCTCTAAACCACCTCAACTCTCTCCGTCTTCAACAGCGGAAACCCTAACTCTTCGCGCTGTTTCAAATAAAGCTGCGCCACCTGCCGCGCCAAATTCCGCACCCGCCCAATATACCGCGCCCGTTCCGTCACCGAAATCACCCCACGCGCATCCAGCAAATTAAACGTATGCGAACACTTCAGCACCTGATCATAAGCAGGCAACACCAGCCCACGCTGCATCAGTTGTTCCGCCTCCTGCTCATACAACTTAAACAACGTAAACAGCAACTCCGGATTCGATGCCTCAAAGTTATACGTCGAACACTCAATTTCCCCTTGCAGATGCACATCCCCATAAGTAATGTCATCATTCCACTGAATATCGAAAATCGAGTTCACCCCTTGCAGATACATCGTCAATCGCTCTAACCCGTAAGTAATCTCGATCGACACCGGACGACAATCCAGCCCCCCACACTGCTGAAAATAAGTAAACTGCGTCACTTCCATCCCATCCAACCAAACCTCCCAACCGACCCCCCAAGCGCCAACCGCCGCATCCTCCCAGTTATCCTCCACAAACCGAATATCATGATCCTCCGGCGTAATCCCCAACGCCTTCAGCGACTCCAAATAAATCTCCTGAATATTGTCAGGCGACGGCTTAATCAAAACTTGGTACTGATAATAATGCTGCACCCGATTCGGGTTTTCACCATACCGCCCATCCCCCGGACGACGGCAAGGTTCCACATAAGCCACCGCCCAAGGCTCAGGACCGATCGCCCTTAAAAACGTATGCGGACTCTTCGTGCCAGCCCCCTTCTCCGTATCGTAAGGCTGCACCACCAAACAACCCCGCTCCGCCCAAAACCCATTCAGCGTCGAAATTACAGACTGAAAATTCACGGCTCCCTGCCCTCGTCATCCGAATTCACCTTGCCCATTGTCGCGCAAATGTAGAGAGGAGGCGCGATCGAGAACAAAATTGAAAAAAGGTATTGACACCCCCTGTATCTTCCGGCTATATTGATTAAGCGGTGAGGGAAGCCAAGCGAAAGCGACGCACTTCACCAGTGCCTGAACCTAAACAACAGAATAGTTTAGAAGCCAGAGAAAGGAAAGCCTTCGTCAAGAAAATGTTCCTCTTTATAGAGGAACCGGAAGGAAAACCGGACAAATTCTATTATCGAGCTACGAACTTATCTATTTAACATGGAGAGTTTGATCCTGGCTCAGGATGAACGCTGGCGGTATGCTTAACACATGCAAGTCGAACGGGCTCTTTCGGGAGCTAGTGGCGGACGGGTGAGTAACGCGTGAGA
>JACJNX010000159.1 GCA_014695255.1 Cyanobacteria bacterium FACHB-63 | reverse complement strand
TTGTAGACAAGCCTTGAGGCGTTCTTGTTGCTCTGGAGCCATGCGAGTCCTTCCTAGATGAGCGATGACTTCACTTTAGGCGATCTCATCCTGATTTCCACATTTGGGATGCTTCCATCTAGCTTGCCTGTTTCTAGAACGTCTGGGACTTCAACTCTCTGCCAGTGATGTCAACACATTTTCATTTGTGTTTGACATGAACCAACTCTTTGAACGATTCATTACTGGCTTCATTCAACATCATCGCAACGAAATTTTGCCATCATCCCTCAAACAATGTGAATTGCTTTCTCAAGGACAGAGAGTAGTGAAGTATCTGGCGAGCCGCGACGGACAACGGGTGTTTCGATTGAAACCAGACTTAATATTTCAGGTCAACGATCAGTTTCCAGTAGTGATGGATATCAAATCTTAGGGGGTGACAACGAAGCTAAAGAGCAGACTGGATCAGGGAAATGGCGTTGAGACCTCGCTGAAAAAAGGAGCGTTTTTGCGGCTTGAGCGCCATCAGTTTGGTTGCCAACGATGACCACAACTGCAACGGTTCAATCCATAACTTGCCATACAAGCCAATCCAGAAAGCACTGTGTCGTTGGGTCGTGCGCTTCGGCTCAGTCACACGAGCGACGTAACACTGCACTTGTTTTTTGCGAATGCGTCGTCCTTGCAGGGTCGAAATGGAATAAGCAATGGCAATCAGGACTAACAGGGCAGTAAAGCGCCCAAAATCGGCATGGCAGGCTTCGAGGTGATAGCCGCCCGATTTGTAGTCTTTGAACAGCGGCTCAATCGAGAAGCGAGTCGCGTAAGCATTGAGGGTTTGTTCGGCATCAATGAGATTGGTCAGGAGATACCAGGCATCGGAATTCGATTGACGGTAAGCACGTTTTTGGCGCAGGACGACATTGTGCTTGCCGAAGCCGCGAATTTGCGTCACTTGAATCTGCAAATACTGCTCAGTGATTCCGGGCGCTTGGGGCAACTCGTCAAGCCGAGTAAACCTGCTGCTGTCGTTCGGTTTGACGGTCGTACTTTTCGGTAAACGGAACACAAATTTGACCCGCTTTTCCACACACCAGGCAGCTAGTTCGATGCTATGAAACTCACGGTCTCCGAGCAAAACGAAGCAATGCTTTTTCAACAGATGAAACACCGGACGTAACACTTTCCGTTGTTCAGTAAACGAACTCTGTCCTTGCTTGTTCAGCCACATCCAGTGCAATGGAATCGCTCGTTTCTGATACACAAAACTGACCATGATCAGGTTATGGTCTTGCCATTGCGTGCGGTCAATCACCAGATGAAGCGGTTTTTCACGGCGATGATGTCGCTTGATCCACTGCTTGACAATTGGAAACCAGACCGCTTGCGGAGTCAGTTGCGGCAGGCTTAAAAATCGCTGAATACTCCGTCGTCTACTCTGAAATAGAATCGGTTGCGGAAACAGAGTCGCTAAACGTTCAATCGTAACTCTACGCTCTTTTTGCAACAGTTCAACCAAGATTTCCAGGGTCACAAATTGCGCTTCGGTCAATTGTGATTGCAAACAGGTTTGATAGAATGAGGGCAACATATTTTAGATCGATGAGGTGAAACAAATAGAATCACCTCATTTTTTCTGTCCCTCAACGCTGCTATCCGGCATCTTCTCTACCGTTCAGCCGCCTTGTCACCCCCTAAGATATCAAATACAAGCAGTTGGATGAGGGCGATCGCAAGCTGGGTGTTGCTCAATCTGACTTCTATCAGATGTATGCCTATGCTAATCAGTACAACTGTCCAAGAATAATCCTGCTCTATCCCCAAGCTGTCGAGCTATCAGCACCTCAAAGGGCATACTTTAGGCTAGAGGGGAGTAGTCAGGAGATTAGGGTAGTGACCGTGAACCTGTTGCAGGATTTATCAACGTCTGACGCTAGACAAGCATTGCAGGCAGAGTTACGAGAAATACTGGAGGGAGTGCATGGATAGCCCAGTTAAGGATTGGCGTACTGAGCTGAACTTTTGGTTAAGCAATAATCCCAAACAGTCACCGCCCGACCTCCAACAATTACGCGAAGCTTTCATTCAGCGTTTTCCTAGAGAAAAACTGTCAAACCTGACGTTGGAGAAATATGCAGGGCTGATTTATTGAAAGAAGGAAAAGAGGCGACGCACATCATGAGCCAACTGTCTTAATGCATGAGTCATCGAAGTAAAGCCGTGCTGACGAAACAGATTGATGGCAATG
>JACJNX010000158.1 GCA_014695255.1 Cyanobacteria bacterium FACHB-63 | reverse complement strand
GACTGATTGGAATACAGAGACTTGTTAGAGTATGGCTGAAGCTAGACAACCTATGGGTGCTGATGCTGCCCTATCAGCGCTAACCAACTCAGTGCGAGAGCAAGCAAAAGCCTAGAGATTTGTCGTGAAGCGGATTGTAAAACCGATGATAGGAATTTCTGATCCTTCAACACAGCAAGAAGAACTTTGAGCAGCATAGAGGCAATGGCTATGATTCGCAAAGAGCAGGTGAAAGCGATCAATCAAGGGAATAGTGTATCTCAAGCAAGATTCATCAATAAACTCTTTAGAGTGATGGCTTAAAGCAATACGAACGAGACCCGTTCGTTTGCCACTTTGAGGCTTTGTGACACAACCAGAAAAAGCGTGCAGCAGCTTTTCCATCCCGATTCGCACTCAGCATAAAGTCGAGTGTGTTCCCCTCCGAATCCACCACTCGATACAAGTATTTCCACGCTCCTTTCACCTCGATGTACGTCTCTTCAACTCTCACTCAAGAACAATCAAATGCGCTTATCAAGCTCTGGGGCAAATTTCGGCACCTGACGGTTGTTTGCCTACAGCGTAGCGAAGCCATTGTGAAATCATCCACCTGAACTTCCATCTTGCATCAGGGTTGCTTCCGAAGAGACATCTGCCTAAGGCTAGAGATCTCTATCTGACAAGACCTGCTGATAACGAAATCTGTTTGATCTTTGCAATGACTTGAGTAGGCCTGGTGAGTTTTGTAGTGCTAAGTTCAATAGGCTACGCGCTTGCCTAACTGGTGAACCACAAACTTGGTCATGAATTCAACGCATGAAAAATTTAACTTTTGAGCACCGGGATGTATTCTAAGGCAGCGCGATCCCAATGTCCTAAATTCGCTGCTGCTTCATAAGTGGTTTGCAGAAATGCTAGCACCATTGCGTCTGGATCGCTTGCCTGCCTTACTGCTTCATAGGGCAACACGAACTCTTGCATCTCTGAACTAAAGAATGCCTCCTGGGGTTGCACTAGGTAGTCTTTGAAACCTTCGGGGGATGGATAGGCGTAGGCATAGAACAACGCTTCGATCGCGCCTTTGCCAAACCAGAACCCGCAACTGCTCACCTCATGGGAGTAAGCTTCTCGCGTCACCCAATCTGCCATTCCTGGTACACCTCCCGGATGATCTGGCGCACGTCGTCCGGAGAAGCGTGTCACTGCCAGATCAAAACTACCCTAGAAGAAATGCACCGGACTACACTTTCCTGCATAACGAGCACGAAAAAGCGTGAGCAGGCGCGCTGCTTCGCAGATACCGCAAGGGTCGCACTGCACGAGAATTCGCCAGAATCGTTGAGCGCACTCACGATCATAAGCAGCATGTTGAATATCTTGTTGGAAGGGAATGGGATCGGTAACTTCCTGGGGTGTTGTCCAAATTTTTACCTCAATTCCAATGTCTTTTAGAGTACTCATCACTGCTTGATAAAAATCAGCGACAGAGCGAGGCATCAGTGAGATCGTTTTGGTCACTCCATCACTGGTTTCAATCACCAATTGATGATGGAGAAAATCAAAGGCGATTTGAAAAGTCCGAGTTCCATAGGGAATTGCTGAAGTGGTGAGTCCCCGTGGCGTGACGTAGAGAGTTGAATGCCACCAATGATTGACTTGAGGAGCGAGGGCTAATCGAATCTTGCCGATAATCTGAGTCCATAGATGGAGCGTTTCATTCGTGTCTTGCCACTCTGCGACAGGTAAGGGCAGCCAAACTTCAGATAAATTAGTTTCGGATCTAGCCATGATATCAACCTCTATACCGGCCTACCGCCTAAACGCTTTGCTAAAATCATTGTCTATCGTTTGACACCCAAGGGTCTAACTTGAATTACTCGATAGAAAATAGCTGAGTAATGCACACAATCGCTAAAAGTACATAATTTTTTTTGCAATTCTTCATGCTGACTGGGAATTAAGTTAGGAAGCAGCTTACCAATGCCTGCACAGATATCATACAGTAAGCACCAATCTCTCTGACTCGTTAACAAACCTATGACCCAACTCGATCAATCTGCGCTGAACGCTCGAAATAATCTAATTGCTTTGTTTCTATTGCTTTGCGTCTTAGACGTTGCATTAGTGATCATTGCGCGGGATAGATGGGCGATTGGTCGCATCTTGGTAGCAATTGCAGTGATGTATTTTGTTATACAGGGGCAGAAATGGGCTAAATGGCTCTTGGTGAGCATCTGTAGTTTGCTGGTTGTCGTTCTAATCGCCATGGTGCTTGCGCTCGGCTCAAAACTCTCTACCATTCTGGTGATTGGGAGTTTGATAATGATTGTCCTCAATGCTGTTATTCCAATCTATATGGTCAGTAATAAAGATTTAAACCGTTATTTCTCTCATAAAAGGCAGGCTTAATTTTCCACAGCCTTCATGTAAGAAATTCGTCTCAACAGTACTGCTTAATAACATTAGGCAATAACATCAAACATCAACTCGCTTCACAACCTATCCATGGAAGTTCCAACGACTGCACTGATCAGCCACCAACTGTTTATCAGCAGAGCCCTCCCGCGTCTTGCAGCAGACCTGCGAGTTGTGGGTGTTGCAGCAGCAGGTTCTTGGGCAGAGAACTCGATGGACGAGTTTAGCGATCTCGATTTGATCATCGCTGTGGAGCATGAGAGTTTCGCACAGGTTATGTCCGAGCGACAGAGCATTGCCGCATCATTGGGAGAGTTATTGGCAGCGTTTACGGGCGAGCATGTCGGTGAGCCACGGGTCTTGATCTGCCTTTACGACTCACCGCTACTGCATGTTGATCTCAAATTTTTGTCCATCAATGATGTGCAAACGCGAGTTGATGAGCCAGTTGTTCTCTGGGAGCGCGACAATCGTCTATCAAAGTCTTATGCTTCCAGCACTGGCAGATATCCCTTACTCGATGAGCAGTGGATCGAGGATCGCTTTTGGATATGGATTCACTATGGAACTGGCAAAATTGCGCGAGGAGAATTGTTTGAGGCCCTAGACTTCATTTCATACTTGCGTAGCACGGTTCTCGGTCCTCTAGGACTATTGCGAGCAGGGTGCAAACCGATTGGTGTTCGGAGAATTGAGCAGCTTGCACCTACTCTAGCTAAAGCCCTTGAAAGCACTGTCGCTTTGCACAACCGGAAGAGTTGTTATGTCGCATTGGAACGGTGTATCGAAATTTATCGATCGCTTCGTTCAGCGGCAGTGATCCATCGTGAAGCTGCTGAGGAAGCTGCCATTGAATATTTGAAGACGATGCTTGCGCATCAAGGATAAGATTCTCACTCACCCTGATCAAATCCATAAAAGCTGCAAGCATATGATAGACCTGATTTTAGCTGCTCTAGCTGTCGAACTCATGTTGCAGGCGATTGATGTTCAACGGTGGTTCAGTTAAAGATTAAAAAGATTAGCATGAGGCAGAACAAGAGGCTGCACCTAGCCCCCTACAATCTGCTCGTGCCCCGACTCCTTCCTATAGCAGGTAAGCTTGGTTGTTAGCTGACTGTATTAGGAGAAGTAACTCGCTGCGGTATTATCAACTTAACCCGAATGTAGAATAATCGTACTGATTTAACTCGGATCACATCTTCTCATGTACTCCCGTCATCGCTTTCCCGGCGAAATCATCAGTTACTGTGTGTGGTTGTATTACACCTTCCCCCTCAGCTACCGAGAGATCGAGAAGATGATGTTGGTCGCTTTCAGCGTGGCGAAGCCAACGCGGCATTGAGGTGACGTACGAATCGATTCGGGAAGGGTGCCAAAAATTCGGACAGCAATACGCGAATCAGGTGCGGCGCAAGCGTCCTTACATCACAGACAAGTGGCATCTTGACGAAATGGTCGTCACAATCAAGAAGCAGCAATACTATCCCTGACGGGCAGTAGACAGTGAAGGGAACGTGCTGGATGTCTTACTACAACGCCATCGAGACACCGAGGCAGCGAAGCGATTTTTCCGTAAGCTGCTGAAGAAACAAGGGTTTGTGCCACGGGTGATAGTCACCGACAAGCTGAAGAGTTACGAAGCGGCAAAGAAACAGGTGATGCCGAGCGTAGAACACCGACAACACAAAGGGTTGAATAATCGGGCAGAAAATTCGCATCAACCGACCCGGGTACGAGAACGACGAATGCACCGCTTCAAGTCTCCAGGGCAAGCGCAACGATTTGTCTCAGCCTTTGACCCGATTCGATCCCACTTTCACCCGAAGCAACATGACCTGAGTGCAAAACGATATCGAGAACAGATGCGCCAACGCTTTGAGGATTGGTGGGAAATCACCTATGTGAAAGATGCTGCGTAAATTGGAGCGATGACCGCGATCGAGAAATTATTGTGCCTAATTTTGATTGTCATCGGTTAAGTTGACAATGCCATAATGACGATGTTCTCGATAGAGACGCAAGCCGAACTCCCCTGCACGGGTAGCTCGACAAGCCCGAATATCATCTTGAACCTGAATTGGAGCTACCTCAATCGGTGAAGGTGGAATGTGATGCTCTGGTGGTTGGAGAATGGGCGCGGCTAAGGCGGCAAATGTTAGGTCGATCGCCGAAAATTGATCGCCTAATAAATATTTACGGCCGTCGCCTAAAATTTGGCTTACGCGATCAAATACTCCCTCGATTTCTTGATATGCTTCTCGCGCTGATGTTTTCGTAATTTGAAATCGCTTCTGCACAATCGACTTCACCTGTGGAAAAATGATCGGAAACAGAGGCTTTTGCCAGGTAGGCACACCTTGAGTCCACTTTGGATAAATCAGCTCTGGGGTAAGAATCGTTGAGTAGCCCCAGCGACGAGTATTTATCCCTAAGTTCTCATTGAATAACGTTTCTAGTTCTATGGTGAGTGCCTGGAGTTCAGACTCAGAAGGATACAGTTTTCCAGGTTGGAGAGTATCTAAATATCGCAGGATCCCTGTCGAGTCACAGATGGTTTGTGTATCTGTAATTAAAATAGGTAATGTAGTTCCACCATATTTCTTTACAGCGATCTGATAAAATGGCGGCATGTGTGCAAATTCTTGAAAGGGAATCTGTAAGTATTCCAAGGCCCAACGCGCCTTCTCACAATAGTGACTAACGGGAATTGTGATCAAACGAAAACGAGTTGACATCAATCTAATTCTAATCTGCAACTAAATCAATTTAAGTCTAGAGCACCATAATATGCCTGACTGCAACATTTTCATAGCAGATTAGGGAATAATCGGCAGAATCTGACAAGTTCCTGATAGATAAGCTGAATTCATACGAATAGTTCCATTGCGGGAAGATTGACCTTTCTCCGCTCAATTCAATAGACAGGCAGCCTTTATTCCGTCAGAATGCTATCTACTCGCGAACGTTAAGGATTGGATGGCTTCCTCGGTTCAACAACTTTCGGGCTCTTGTTTCTTAATTTGTAACGTCATCCTCTTTATTCTTCAGAGGGTCAGATAATGGGTGCTATCTCATAGACGTGGATGAATCGCCCCATGTTTCAAGACGCTCGAATGTATCAAATTTTGTTTCTGTCGCTGTTTTTGCTGGTGGGCATGATCACGCGAGATTGGACGTTACATCTTGGCATGATCGCTACCGCGATCGCCACTTGCACCGGAATGCAATGGATCTTGGCTCGAACCAGAGACCAGCCCTTTACTCGATCGCTTCCCAGTGCATTAATTACTGCCCTAGGCATGAGTGTGCTGTTGAGAGCTGACCATTACACCACGATCGTGCTGGCTTGCTGTGCAGCCATTGGAAGTAAGTTCGTGCTGCGGGTGGGTGAGAAACACCTATTTAATCCAGGGAATTTTGGCATCATTACCGCGTTGCTCTTGACTTCGGATGCGTGGGTTTCTCCAGGACAGTGGGGAGAGGAAGGGTGGTATGCGGTGCTGTTTTTAGCGACAGGGGGTTTGGTACTCAAGCGCGTGGGTAGATGGGATACCACGATCGCGTTTCTTGCGGCATATGGTGGATTGGAAGCGATTCGGAATGTTTACCTGGGTTGGACTTGGGATGTTTGGGGGCATCGACTGATGAGTGGATCGCTGTTGATGTTCGCGCTGTTTATGATTACAGATCCACGAACGATTCCGAATGCTCAGATTGGGCGAGTCATTTGGGCAGTTGCGATCGCGATGCTCACATTCATTTTGCGAAATCAATTTTTTATCTCAACAGCAGTGTTCTGGGCGCTCTTTGCATTGGCTCCTTTGAGCATGGTTATCGATCGAATTTTTCCGGATTCTCGCTTTTCTTGGGAACAGCGTGCAACGACTACAGAACCTTTATCCATCTAGGAAAGTGGGTATGAAAGTACTTCGTGTCTTATTTGCATTTCTAGTGATTAGTTTGAGTTGTTTCATCTTCGTGCCAAAAGCCTGGGCGTTTTGTGGGTTTTATGTGGCAAAAGCAGATGCAAAGCTTTATAACCAAGCGTCTCAGGTCGCGATCGCTCGTAATGGGGATCGAACCGTTCTAACGATGGCAAATGACTATCAAGGAGAGGTGAAAGACTTTGCGATCGTTGTTCCCGTTCCCACGGTCTTGCAGAAAGAGCAAGTCAAAGTGAGCGACCCAAAAATTATTGCAAGGCTGGATGCGTTCAGTGCGCCTCGATTGGTTGAATATTTTGATCCAGATCCCTGTGCGCCCATGGACGATCGAGTCTTCTCTCCGGCGCTGCCCTCGGCTGCGGTGGCTCCCACAGGAAATGCAGCCAGGAAACTTCAGGAATCCTTGGGGGTCACGGTCGAAGCAAAATTCACCGTTGGGGAATACGACATTCTGGTTTTGAGTGCAAAAGAATCAAGCGGATTGGAAACCTGGCTGGTGGAAAATGGCTACAAGATTCCACGCGGGGCAAAACAGCTCTTGAAGCCTTACATTCGTCAGAAACTCAAATTCTTCGTTGCGAAGGTGAACCTGGACGAGTTTGATAAAGCGGGATTTCAATCCTTGCGCCCCTTGCAAATCACTTACGATTCGCCTCGATTTATGTTGCCGATTCGATTAGGAATGATCAATGCTCAAACGGCTCAAGATTTAATCGTTTACATCCTGTCGCCCAAAGGTCAGGCGGAAGTGACCAATTACCGGACTGTCAAGGTTCCCTCGGATGCAGAAGTGCCCCTGTTTGTGAAGGATGAGTTTAGTCGCTTCTACAAATCGATGTTTGAGAAAAGCTACGATCGCGAAGACCGAAAAGTCGCGTTTCTGGAATATGCCTGGAATATGAGCAACTGCGATCCCTGTTCGGCGGAGCCTTTAAGCCCTGAAGAATTGAGACAGGCGGGCGTGTTTTGGCTCAATGGTTCTGAACCTGCCAGAATGCCACGCGGTTTTCGTCGTCCGGTGTTTAACTCTGATGTGTTCATCACCCGCTTGCATGTGCGCTATACCCGTGATAAGTTCCCAGAAGATTTGATGTTCCAGGATACTAACAATCAAGAGACGTTTCAGGGACGGTACGTTTTGCGGCATCCTTTCCGGGGCGAGACCAGTTGTGCTGCAGGAAGACGATATCAGCGATCACTCCGTCAACGGTTTGAAGAACAAGCGCAAACCCTCGCGCGTCTCACGGGTTGGAACATTGATGAAATTCGCAAAAAACAGCCGCAAGTGCAGAGCCAGGCTCCTGGGTGGCAGGATGCTTTGATGTCGCTCCTTGGCATGTAGGTTGCCTCTGTTCCTTCAAGGGGTGACAACGAGCATGAAAGCTTGATGGGATACTGAATGGCAGCGACAAAAGCAGAAAAAATAGGGTGAAACCAAGTGATTCACCCCGTTAATCGAAAAATGTTGCCTTCATTTTATCAAGCCTGTTTGCAATCTCAACTCACCCCAACGCAATTCGTCACGCTAGAGATATTAGTGGAGCTGTTGCAACAAGAGCAACGCATTACTGTCGAGCGTTTAGCGACGCTGTTTCCACAACCGATTCTGTTCGAGAGTCGGCGGCGCAGTCTTCAACGGTTCTTAGACTTATCCCAACTGACTCCACAAGCAATTTGGTTTCCCATCATCAAGCAGTGGATCAAACGCCACATTCGACGTGAACAAAGGCCTCGGATTGTGCTTGACCGAACTCAGTGGCAAAACCATAACTTGATGATGGTCAGTTTGGTTTACAAAAAGCGTGCCATTCCCTTGTATTGGATTTGGCTCAACCAGCAGGAACAGAGTGGCTTGCGTAATCAACCGGGTTGTGTCGCAAAGACTTTAAGGTGACAAACAAGGTGGTCTTGTTCTGTATTGCTCCTCAAATTTTGTCCTATATGCTGGCAAAGCCGAATCCAGAGTGTCCTTGCTTCGGTTTGATTACAACGGGAGGGAGCTTCATGTTTGTCAAATTTGGTTACGGGGTCTAATTCAAGATACGCAGCATTCAAGCTGTTTGGCATTCAGAATTTAGGTGATTTGACTATAGTCTTCAAGATTCTCAAGCGTCTGAGGCAGTTAAGTTGTAAGAGTCTGATCGGAATGAACCACTGCACCTTGCTTATTGACCTCGATTGTCCCAATTTTGCCAAGCACCCTTACGCTCAGACTGCGCTAATTTCTGAGCATCAGTAAGCATTGAACCATTCAGACATTGATTTGAAGCCTTTTTATTTTCGTAAGCAAATCCAGCTCGAACCTGCTCGTAATTCAGCAACTTTTCCTCCTGCGAATTAGGCACTGGCACAAACACTTCCCCAGTAATGCGATTATTGTTATCCCGCCCGTGTTCCGCAACGATCACTTTTCCATCAGCCGCAGCGATCAACTCCTGCAAATTCTTGATGGCTTCAGTCTCCAGTTTCTGGTTCTTCTGTAAGGGAGCAACGCCACAAAGCTCAACGATCTCGCCGTTCTCAAGCTCGATCGTTCTCGCATCTACAACACGATAAATTTGATGGTGCGTTGTGGGTGCAGAAATCGCTTGCTTCTCGGTTGAAATCCCTAGATGCGATTGCGCCCAAGCAAGTAGACTGATCCCAGAAATCGCGACAATGGGTAGAACTATCAACCAGACTTTAGGCTTCATTCCAGACGTTCCAACACGACTCATCGCTACCTAGACTTCCCCACATTGAACCGAACGCCTCAGCTCCAGAGAAAATAGTACACTTGCACGATGGTCTTGATATCTTCTAAAATTGCAGCGCGATCGCAGAAGGCGGCAGCACATTGAGAAAAATCGTTCACGTTGACATGACTACTTTATGCAACAGTTATTGAACGAGAGCCAAGTGGTGTACCAAACGGTTGGATGTCCCGAACGATGTGTCCGAGATGTGCTAATAAGAATTCAGGTCTGTTCTCCTGCATTCCAATCAGTGCCCACTGTAGCCAAACTGTGCCTGCCCCAAATCTGGCTTGCTCAATCACGGCTTCGATTCCTGAATGATATCGAGCAATCCGCGTCACGGTCGTCTCTCCAAATATGTCCAGCATTCCACTAACATCTACGGCGGGACTGCCAATTCCTGCTGTACCAAAGTCAATTATCCCCGAAATGGCTTGTGCATCCGAATCAAACAGGATGTGATAGCAGGCTAAATCTCCATGAATCAAAGCAGGAGCATAGCTCAGATCGAGTGCTCCTGTGATCAGAGACTCAAAGTGTTCTTCAATCCAGACTCGTTGATGTTTCCAGAGGTGCGGAAATAACGTTTGCTGTACCTGCTCATACAAAGCGAGCATCTCCTCGCGACTACAGATTACAGGCGAAGCGGAAATTCTTGCGGCTTCAATGACCTCGATTGGAATCGCGTGTAGTTGTTGATAAAAGCTACCGAATTGTTCAAGCAGGGCTTCTTGAATGGTTGCGTCTAACTTTAACAGTCGATTGCGGGACAGCGGTTCTCCACGAATGAACGGATAGCTTACACACTCCTCGTCTAAGCATTCAAACTGGGGAACACCAATGCTCGTATCGATATGGCGTTGGACAAGCTGTAACACTTTTGCTTCCTGCATCAACGCTTTCTTTGCCCGCTCGCTTTTCGGAAATCGACAAACTCGCTCTTGATTAATAATCACAATATCATTGTTGACCCCATCTTGATTGAGTTCGAGATGCTCAAGTGTAAGATTCGGGTGGAGCGAGCGAATCTTTTCAAGATAGTGCGCGGGAATGTGCATCAGTACAGTCTCACTATTAGATCATTTAGATCATTCAGATTACTCAATCGGCTGCAATCAAAGCGGCAGATAGTGATCGAGGTCGTTGCAGAATACGCCAAACTCGATCTTCGCAAACCGGAAGCCAATCCAGTAGAGCCGACAATACGGCATCGGTGGTATCCACCTCGATGTCTGCCTTGGTTAAACCGCGAGCACGCCCTGCCCTGAATTGATGAGCATACAAGCTTTTAAGCAATGACACAGCAACCGGATTTGAATATCGGCGACTGATATATCCCCAAATCATATCCAAGGTGCCTTCTTCTCGAACGCCCGCAGTCACCGCACCCACAACTTGATGATCTGCAATCAGCGCAAAGCTCAACTGGCGAGAATCAAATGCCTTAGCCTTCAACGACTGCTTCCTGTTCATGGGCTTTATTCTGTTTGCGGGCGCACTGCTGGTGCTACTACTTAAAAAAGTAAAGTCTACAGGTGGTGCAACGGGTCACTAAGGCTGGACAAGCGAGTGTATTACGTGCAATTGTATGTGTCATTATCTACTTCTAGGGAATTTCTAATCAATGAATCGCAATCCTCAACACAGCGATCGCTCGCTTCATCAAAGCATTGAATGCTCAGTTGCCCCTAATGCCTTGAGAGTAGTTTTTTGAGCTACAGTCAATCCAGTTGCGCCTCCAATATTCATGTCTTCGTACAGGCGATCGACCACTAATGTATTGATACAGCATCCTGTTTGCACATCCCAAAGCTTGATGGTGCGATCGTCACTGCCACTGAATAGGATTTGACTGTTAGAGCTAAAGACCACTGATCGAACCCAACCGCTATGGTCATTCAAGACGTGGAGGCAATGCCCCGTTTGCAGATCCCACAGTCGAATCGTTTGATCATCACCGCCACTTACCAGGGTTTGACCATCTGGGCTGATAGCAACAGTCCAGACAGCTCCGGTATGTCCCCGTAAAACGTTTAGGCATTCTCCCGTTTGCACATCCCATACTCGAACCGTTTGATCCTGACTACCGCTCGCCAGCCGATGACCCTTTAAATCAACAGCCAGGGCGAAAATTGCACCGGTATGTCCCTGCAGTACCCTCAAACATTCTCCCGTTTGCACATCCCAGAACCGGATGGTGAGATCAAAACTGCCGCTTGCCAACCATTCACCACTGGGGTCGAATATGATTGCGGGAATACCGTTTTGGTGCCCACGTAACACCTGCAAACAGTGATGCGTTTGCACATTCCATAGCTTCACCGTGCAATCAAAACTACTGCTTGCCAACATTTGTCCCGTTGGACTAAACAACACAGTCCACACGGCTGTGTCGTGCGCTAACCAGCGCTCGAGGTGCCCAGTTTGGATATTCCACAGAGTGATCGGCTCGTCGCGTCGATTGATAGCCAGAATTTGACGATCGGGACTCAGGCTGACGTTGCTGAATGATGCCATCTGATGGCTTGGGCTGGAAAAGGTTTTGTAGGGGTGATACGATGCCGGATCACCATCAGGTTGCAGATGCCACAACTGAATCGTTTCAGTCTGTCCACTACTGGCAAGGATTTGGTCATCTGAACTGAGGCTGAGCGAGTGAATGCCACCGGTATAGCCACGCAACATTTTCAGGTTTTGTCCGCTTGGTAAATGCCAGAACTGCACGGTCTGGTCTTCTCCGGTGCTGACCAACAATTGACCATCGGCACTGATGGCAAGCCCAAAAACATTGTGAGTACATCTCTCAAGTACATAAATGGGTTGCTGATCTTGAATATTCCAAAGGCGCAGCGTCCCATCGAGGCTGGCACTGGCTAACCACTGACTATCTGGGCTGAAAGCAATGTTCCAAACCCAATCGGTATGTCCTTGCAGTAACTTGACACTAGAAGTTACGATGTTGGGCTTCGACGATCGAGGATGGGAGCAATCGCTGCTCCACAGTCGAATCGATCCGTCCCGACAACTGCTGGCAAGCCACTGCCCATCCGGGCTGTAGCGCACACACTGAACGCCGCTGGTATGCCCCTCTAAGATACTCAAGCAGTTTCCATTGCTCACATCCCAAATCCGAATCGTGGCATCATTGCTGCTGCTAGCTAGGGTTTGCTGATCCGGCGCGAAGTGGACAGAATAAACGCTCTGGCGATGTCCTTTCAAAACATGGAGACACTGACCTTGCAAATTCCATAAGCGTACCGTTTTGTCTTCACTGCTGCTGGCAAACTGTTGACCATCAGGGCTAAAACTCACGGAGCGAACGCCACCCTGATGGTCTGTGAACACCTGCAAGCATTGCCCATTCTCAACACTCCATACACGCACAGAACTGTCTGTACTGCCACTGACAAGCAGCGTACTATCGGGACTAAAGGCAACTGACCATACCCAGCCGACGTGACCCTCAAAGGTGGCTAAGAGTTGGGTAGTGCTGATGTTCCAGAGATAGATGTTGCCGCTGGAATCGCCCACTGCCATCATTCGACCGTCCGGACTCAGGTCGATCGACATGGCAATACTAAAAACTTCAGAAAAGATAGACTTAACAAACGCGGCATTCTGAAAATTGACTCCGGCTAAATTGATTTGTCGCAGGTCGGCTTGCTGCACGACAAGATCTGAAAAATCCCAGCCGCGCAAATCGACTTGAAGCTGTACCAGCAGGTTAATCAGGTTGCCTGCCACATATCCAGGTTTCTTTCCCTGTTGCCTTAACAGGTGCCTTGCTTGTGCCCCAATCGCCCCCACACTGCCAAAGCAAGACAGCGACCGCTCCATCACAGGCTGCACAATTAAGCGCGTCTGAATCTCTCGAATGTAATCTTTCGCCTGTACTTGCAAGAGGGGATGCGTTTGCCAAACGTTCAGTTCCTGCGTCTCAAATTCAAGGCAAATCTGCTGCACAAAGCGTTCTGTGACATATTCCATTACAACAGGTTGTAGGAAAAATAACCCCTCGGTTTTTTCAATCAGCGATCGCCGAAGGAGTGAGTTGACTAGATTGGGTACACGTTGTTGAGCAGCCGGATCAACCACGTTTTCTCGAATGTCTGCGATCGAGACTGGCTCCCGGTGAATGGCAAACCAAAACAGGATTTTCTGTTCAGCTTCAGATAGGCGATTGAACTGACGCTCCAGCACATCGCGAACGTCTTCAAACACAGCCAATCCCTGATTGAGATGAGGTAACACCTCGCTAATGCTGCCGTTAAACAGATCTTGAATAGCGCTGGCGACCAGTTTCAACGCTAGAGGATTGCCGCCATAGTGCTGGATCAACGTCTGCCATTCCACTTCTGATCCTGTAAACGCTCCTTTTTGCCGGAAGATCGCGCGTCCATCATCCGATGTGAGTCCACTTAGGCTCAGAGATCGCACCAATGTCTGTGCGCCTTCCATCAGTGCCATTTCCTGTGGTTTTTCTCGACTGGTGAGCAACAAACAACTTTGGTGAGACGCTTCGCCAATGTCTCTGAGCAATTGCCCATAGCCTTCATAGCCCGATCGCCAATGTCCCACAGGCTCGCGCTGCAAAATGGTTTCAGTATTATCAAGCAGCAATAAGCACCGACGCGATCGCAGATATTGCATCAGCTTAGAGATCTGCTGAGCGATCGTCGTAGGAATGATGGGATCTTCCCCATAGAGCGGCATGAGAAACTTCAGCAGGCTCGACAGGAGTTCATCCAATGGAGGTGCATTGGAGAGCGATCTCCACACGACAATCTCAAATTCTGCTTGCATCTGTAGCGCAGCCTTGACTGCGATCGTGCTTTTGCCAATGCCGCCAATGCCCAACAGCGCGACGGTGCGACAGCGATCAGACACAACCCACTGCCAGAGTTGCGTCAGTTCTGCCTCGCGCCCATAGAACACTGTGGCATCAACTGCCGTATCCCAGTCCTGTTGAGGGTTGGTCCATCGGTTCTCGGTCTCCTCAGAGGAAGCAGGGGAGGTTACATCTGTGTTCGTTAATTCCAACCCAAACGCCCGGAAGAGATACTCGACTGACTGGCGATCGACCCCCAGTTCACGCTTGAAGATGCGGGCAAGGGTATTGAGGGAGAGTCCGGTGCGATCGCTGAGGTCTTCCTGAGTGAAGTGCTTGCCCCAGGTTTCATCGGATTCCACCTGCTGTTTTGCCGTCTGAAATCTTTGCCATCCCTGAGGCGATAGGATAACTCCTCGCACTCGTTTAGATGGGGTTGCTCCACGTCTAGATTTTGATGGTTTGGAGTCCATAAATTCAGCCAATGGTGTAAAGGACAGAGTAACCCTGTCCGAAAGAGTAACCCTGTCCTGAAAATATCAGGCATTTTTTTATCAAAGCTTAAGGGAGCGTTACAGTGATGTCGCTCAATTGATCCATCAATTGATGAATGATGCGATCTTTACTGAAGCATTATTTCCACTTACTGATTTTAGGAATGAATTGGACATCCGATGGATTAAAAATATTTGTTTAATTCATCCCACTCCTTTATGGCGAAGCTCAATTCACTTGAATGCTGAAAGTCCAAGAGAACACTCATCTAAGTCGCGTGTTAACTCAAAAAACTTGCATGGTGTATATGGGGTGATCGTAGAAGAATGAAAAGTAACCGAAGTGGAGATTAAGCCGACCAACCGAATAGAGACCAAGATGAGTAGCTATTAAGCTTGCTGAACAACTCTATGTCAGTCATGTCCCTCTCACTTCTTCTACCTCTTAAGGAGATCTATCATGCAATTCCAGAAACTTAGCCTTAGCATTACCCTGACAGCCCTTGCGGTAGCTACGCAGCAACATTTAGCAACTGCCAGTCCAGCATCTTATGCTTCAACGAGATATGATGTTCTTCTGCAACAGCTTGAGCTAGACCAGCCTCAATTAAACCAGTCTCCAGTAACTCAGGCTCAAACGATTCAGACCCAGTTGCAGAAAAGCACTACAACGAATCGAACTGGACAAACTTTCTTTAGTCACCCGCCAACCCTGATTCGGGTAGAGTCTTCTCAACGTGGAGTCAGCACACCTTCTACTTACGAATTCACACTGACCGTTCCTCAAGATGCTGGACAACCCTTGAAAGCAGTGACAATCAACCAGGCTGAGAATGTGGAGACTATCAAGTTTAATGTCAGCGACAGTAAAGCTTATGTTGGCGGTCGGCTGACAGCCGATTCTGAAATTCGTTTGGCAAGTATTGGTGGCGATCAGCCTGCAATCTCAGGGCAAGGAACAATTGTATTTGATCAACCTGTGTCGCCTGGTAGTACTGTAACGATCGCTCTTTCAGCCCAGAAAAATCCAGCTTCGAGCGGTATTTATCTGTTTGGTGTCACTGCTTATCCAGATGGAGAGAACGGGCTAGGGCAGTTCTTAGGCTATAGACGCATCCACTTCTCTGGCAATTCAAACTAAGCAAGTTTCCATCACTGGCTTTAGAGATGAATTGAGTATCAAATGAATTCAAGGTAACTATTCAATTCGTCTCTCCCCCAGTACACCAAAGTGAAAATCACTTGAATGCTGAAAGCCCAGAGACAGATAGTGATTCTAAGTTGCGGTTTAACTCAGAGAACTTGAGTGGTGTGCATGAGTCGATCGCAGCAGAATGAAAAGTAACCAAGCCGAACAGCAAACCTATCAATCTAAAGGAGAAAGAAAATGAGTAGCAATCAAGCAACCAGCCAAAAAATGAAATTTGAACTAGTGGTATTGCCCGTTGCCGATGTGGATCGGTCTAAGAACTTCTACAAAACGCTAGGATGGCGACTCGATGCTGATTTTGTCACAGGTGAAGACTTCCGAGTGGTACAGTTAACCCCTCCCGGATCAGAAGCCTCAATCATCTTCGGTACAGGAATTTCGTCAGCCTCACCCGGTTCAGTTCAGGGTTTGTACCTCATCGTTTACGACATTGATGCCGCCCGTGCCGAACTGGTCGATCGGGGGATTGAGGTGAGCGAAGTGTTCCACGACATCGGCGGAATCTTCCACCATGCCGGAACCAAGGGACGAGTATCGGGTCCCGATCCCAAACGGCGCGATTATGCTTCCTATGCCTCGTTCAGTGATCCTGACGGCAACGGTTGGATACTTCAAGAAGTAAAGGTACGGCTTCCTGGACGGTAAAAAGACACCTATCAACGCGATGTAGTGCTGTATTAGTCAACAACTTTTGGAGGATTGACAGATGAAGATTTTTGTTGCCGGAGGAACAGGCGCGATCGGTCGCCCAACGATCGACCAATTACTTGCCAAAGGACATGATGTTGTCGCGCTGACCCGCACCCCAGAAAGAGCACAGGCATTAGCGGCACAGGGAATCGAGCCAGCGATCGCCGATGTATTCGACGCAGAGTCAGTTAAAGCGGCTGTCATTCGTGCTCAACCGGAAGTCGTGATCGAACAACTCACCGCTTTACCCAGAACTTACAGTCGCGAATCCATGAATGCGACAGAAGCTATGAATAAGCGGATTCGGTCAGAGGGAGGAGGTAATGTACTGGCGGCAGCAAAGGCAGCAGGAGTGCGCCGTTTCCTGAAACAGTCGATGGCTTTCTGGGGAATTCCTGGTGCTGGATTGGCAGATGAGGAAACCCCGTTATCAGTTGATGCCTCTCCCGCCGTTGCTGCAGATGTTCGTCTCGTCCTTGACACTGAACATCGTTTACTCCAAGCGCCTGATCTCGAAGGAATCGCTTTACGCTATGGTTTCTTCTATGGTCCCGGCACTTGGTTCAACCCGGATGGCGATGTCGGGCAACAGGTGCGGCAGCAACAGTTTCCAATTGTCGGGAATGGGGATGGGGTCTGGTCATGGATACACATTGAGGATGCTGCGATCGCCACTGTTGCCGCCGCCGAGCAGGGTAATCCTGGTGTTTATCTGGTTGTCGATGATCAGCCTTTAGCGGTGCGCGAATGGCTGCCTGCGTTTGCTCAATTTCTGAATGCTTCACCCCCGCCACGAGTATCGGTTGAAGATGCTCTAAAAATGGAGGGCGGAGCGGATAGTGTTTACTACCAGACTCAGATGCGAGGTGCATCGAATGCCAAGGCAAAACGCGAACTGAATTTTCAACCTCGACCATTGGAATGGGTGATTAATACCGCTACGGCTCATGCCAGTTAACCACTGAGAGAAAAGATTGCTCACCAAGGAGCAGCGATCGCCGTCATGTATGCGTGCCTTCATGGACTGCACAGCTTAGTTGACACAACTTATTGCGGACAGTCTCAGCCGGCATTGTCAGCTTAACCCGAGTATAGAATAATCGTACTGGTTCAGCGTTGATCTTGCCGGCTTGCCCATGTACTCCCGTCATCGATTTCGGGAGCGAAATTATTAGCTATTGTGTCTGGCTGTATTACACTTTTCCCTTGAGCTACCGAGATATCGAGAAAATGATGTTGGTCGCTTTCAGCGTGGCGAAGCCAACGCGGCATTGAGGTGACCTATGAAACAATTCGGGAGTGGTGTCAGAAGTTCGGACAGCAATACGCCAATTAGTTACAGCGCAAGCGTTCCTACATCAGGGACAAATGGCATCTCGACGAAATGGTGGTGACGATTAAAAAGCAAAAATACTATCTATGGCGGGCAGTGGACAGTGAAGGGGACGTGCTGGATGTCTTGCTGCAACGCCGTCGAGACACAGGGGCAGCGAAGCGATTCTTTTATAAGCTGCTGAAGAAACAAGGGTTCGTGCCACGGGTAATGGTGACCGACAAACTGAAAAGCTATGAAGCCGCAAAGAAACAGGTGATGCCGAGTGTGGAACATCGACAGCACAAGGGATTGAACAACCGGGCGGAGAACTCCCACCAGCCCACAAGAGTCAGAGAAAGGCGAATGAGTCGATTCAAGTCTCCAGGGCAAGCGCAACGCTTTCTCTCAGCATTTGGACCCATCCGAGAACACTTTCACCCAAAACAACATCAACTGAGTGCAAAACGATATCGAGAACAGTTACGCCAACGCTTAGAAGATTGGCGGGAAATTACCTGCGTGAAAGATGCTGCGTAAACTTGAGCGAGACTGACGATTGAGAGATTTCCGTGCTTAATTTTGAATCTTCTCGGCTAAGTTGATAGTGCCGCTGACGCGTAGTAGTCGTCCAAAAACTGAGAAACTTACTGAACGCTCACACCGACACTCGCGGGATTCACCAGATACCCATCTTCTAGGTATACAATTCGATCGGCAAGATCGAGAATACGATTGTCATGAGTCACGAGCAAGATCGTGCAACCTCGCTCTCTAGCTAGGTTTTCCATAATTTCTACCACATCGCGACCCGATTTCTTATCGAGTGCAGCCGTTGGTTCATCTGCCAAAATGATTTTAGGTTGACTCACCAAAGCACGAGCGATCGCCACCCGCTGTTTCTGCCCACCCGATAGATTGCTTGGATAGTAGTCCATACGATCTTCGAGTCCCACTGCGCTCAAAACAGTTCGAATGCGCGTATCAGCTTCAGCGGCACTCATGTCCTGAATCTCTAATGCCATTTCAACATTCTGATAAGCGGTTAAAAAGTTCAGTAGATTGTGTGCCTGAAAGATATAACCAATGTTGCGCCGAGCCAGAGTCATCTGTTGTTTGCTGGCATTGAGCAACGCTTGTCCTAAGATACTCAAATTTCCATCTTGAACTGAGCGCAGACTGCCCATCAGCGTCAGTAGGGTCGTCTTACCAGAACCGGAGGGTCCTGTCATAATTACGATTTCGCCCCGATTGATTTGCAGGTTAATGTCAAACAGAACCTGTTTTCGCAATGCACCCTGACCGTAATAATGATTTAAGTGGCTGATTGAGATGGCAGGTTCAGAAGACGCAATGGCATCCGTTTCTAACGATTGAGTCATACTTCATTCTTAGAAAATATCAGCGGGGTCAGCGGTCTGTAGTTTACGCACCGCAATCGCAGCAGAAGACGAACTCATAATGGCAGTGAGAACAAACACAAACACAATTCGTCCTAAATCCATTGCCATCGGCAGCATGGTTGCAATATTGGTAATGCGATAGATGCCCAAAGCAATCAGCGTACCAGGGATAAAGCCCAGCGCCGCCAAAATGAGGGATTCTTGGAACACAACAATGAGCAAATAACGATCGCGAAATCCCATCGCTTTGAGCGTGGCATATTCAGGTAAATGATCGGTCACATCACTGTAGAGAATCTGATAAACAATGACTGCACCGACAATAAAAGCAATCACCACACCGAGATCAAAGGTATAGCCGACCGGAGTACTGGCATTCCAAAAAGCGACTTCTGCTTTCGCATAGTCGTCTCTCGTCATAACTTTGACATCATTAGGTAGCCGCGATCGCATTTCAGTTAAAACGGCTTGAACATCTGCACCTGGCTTAAGTTTGACGACTCCAACATCAATCAGTCCACTCCGACGAAAATTAGCCATCCGTAAAAAGTTGACATCGCTCGTTACCAAGTAAGCATTAATGCCAAACGTGGGGCTGAGGTTGAACAGTCCTCGGACTTGAACTTGACGTTCATTGATTTCGGTCGTGATTGGTTCACTCGCTTCAAACCGTCGGGCGATCGCGCCAAATTCCTTACGAGATCCTAGATTAAACAGAACGGTATCCGGTTCACGCAGTTTCTGGCGGTTGGCTTCTACCCCTGGAATGTTCAAGACTTGATGCTCTGGATTAATCCCAATCGCGTAGATATCCCAGACCTCTTTGTTTTCAGGATTGCGCCACTGAAGAGCATTCAGGTAGATTGGACTGACAGATACAACACCCGTTATGCCTGCTGCTTGATATAGGCGGCGTTCTGTAAAACGGTCGAGGGAAATGAGTGATCGCGATCGTCCACTTAACATCACAATCTCGCCGTTCAAACTATTGTGAAACTCGACTGCGCTACTAAACAATGCGCCTCGAAAGCCCATTTGCAAAAACATCAGCACATCGGCAAAGCCAATTCCTGCAAGTGCCACGAGCAAACGCGCAGGTTTTTTCCGCAACTGCAACCAAGCGAGAAACAACGGTTTCTTTTTCTGGATTGTCTTAGTCATGTATCCTCAAGATTCGACGTTAATTGACACTTGCAGACTTAACTTGGTTAAACCTGCAACTCGCTTGCTTGATGGCTGATCGAGTAACACTTTCACTTCCACCACTCGTGCATCAAACTGAGCGGCTGGATCAGTATTTAGAACATCTTGTTTGCTAATTTCTAGCCCGACTTCTACGACCTTGCCATGCAGTACCCCTGAAAACGCATTGTTCTTGCTGGTCACTGTTGCAGATTGCCCCACTCGAATGCGACTTACATCTAATTCGTACACTTCTGCGACCGCCACCATTCTCTGAGTTTGTCCCAGACTAATGATGCCTTGAGTTCCAACTAGCTCTCCTGGACGAGTATGGATTTTCAGAACTTGTCCATTTTGAGGCGATCGCACAATGGCTAAATCCAGTTCCGCTTGTAATCGTGCAACACTCGCTTGCGCTTGAGACACCTGCGATCGCACTACATTCACATCGACTGGACGCACTTCTGCAATCTGATCGAGTGTCGCTTGAGCTTCAGCCACCTGCTTTTGCCGAGAGGACTGAATCCGGCTCAAATTAGCCTGCGCCTCATTGAGTTGTTGCCGCACCGTATCGACAGTCAACCGCTTACTATCGCGCAAGGAAGCAGAAACGGCTCCTTCGGTATAAAGCCTTTGATAGCGTTGATCTTCGAGTTCTGCATTGCGAAGTTCTGCTTGCAGACGAGCGATCGCGGCTGCTTGAGCAGTCGTTTCAGTTTGTAATTCTATCTGTTGGCGATCAACGACTCGCGCCTGTGCCCGAATTTCTCCCGACTTTGCCCCTGCTTCCACTTGTTCTAGCCGAGCTTGAGCAACCTTTAATTGCTCTCGCGCTTCTTGCAAGGCTGCCTGTCGTCGCTCATAAGTATCAAGTACGGCAATCACCTCTCCCTTGCGAATTTGCTGACCGTGACTCGCCCTGAGCGCTTCAACTCGCGCACCCTCTGAAGAAGTTGGTGCAAACACTTGGATAACCTCACCCTCTGGTTCGAGTCGCCCTAGTGCGGAGACTGTCTCAACTGTCGGTGCAGCCGCAACAGCGATCGGGTGCTGAATCGGGCGGCTCAGCCACATTCGATAAGCAACACCGCCACCGATAAGCAAGAGACAGCCGACCCCCATTGCCCTCCAGTAAGGCGATTTCCATTGAGCTTGCCAACTCAGATTGTTCATGTTTAGCTCCACATTCACGACAAGGCACTATTGCTGACCACTTGGAACCATTTGGCTGCAAATATTGACAAATCCGTCCTTAGCTCCTGTCCTAATCGATCAACTCAGCCGTCCAAGTTCAAACCCAACGCCGCACGCTTGCTTTGTAGCGCAAGTACTCATCGCCAAATTTTTGCTCCAAATAACGCTCTTCGCGTTTGATCACGCCGTTTTGCACAACAACGATGAGCGGTAACAGAAGTAGCAACGCCCAGAGTGTATTAAAAAGCAGCGCGATACCCACGTAAAGCAGCGTTAAGGACAAGTAAATCGGGTTGCGGCTAAAGCTAAATGCTTCATCAATGACAATTGCCGTTGTTGGCAGGGCAGGATTAACCGCCATTTGTGCGCGGCGCATTGCACGAAACGCTGAACCTGCTATTAAAGCTGCGCTAATCAGTGCGATCATGCCTGATGCGATCGCGATTAAGCGTGGCAGAAAGTAAACCGGAAAAATCAACTGAAGCAAGAGTCCGATCGCGATCGTCCCGCCGAACAGTGCAGGCGGAAATGCGATCACTCCAGGATTATCTGCCGTCTCTTCTAACATCCTGATCTTCTCCGTTAAAAAGTGTTCAATCAACACCATGAGCACCCTCACCAGCTTCGCGGCAGCAACTATCTCTTTGCTTTTTTAGCTGCTGAACCGCACGACATAATTCACAATCAATAAACAACTCTGTTCTCGATTTAGATTCCAATTATTGTATTCAAAAACTTGAATACAATAATTAAGGTATACTCAACTTATTGAATCCGTCAAGTAGAGTTTTTGGTCATGGCACTCAGACACACGATCCTGGCATTTTTATCTCGTCAGCCGCTTAGCGGGTATGATGTCGCGAAAGAGTTTGCTGAAGGATTTGGCAGTTGTTTCTGGAAGGCCAGCCAGCAGCAAGTGTATGCTGAACTGACCAAGCTAGAGCAGCAAGGCAACGTTGTTTATAAGGCGATTCCCCAACCTGGACGACTCGACAAAAAAATTTATTCCATTACCGATCAGGGACAACAAGAATTGCTCAATTGGTTAGCCCAACCCTGCGAACCTGCCGCCATTCGTGAAGATTTAGGTGTGATGGGGTTAGCGGGCCATCTTGTTCCTGCTCAAACAGTGCTCCGCGAAATTGAACGGCGGCGGCAACTACATCTTGAGATGGCGCAGCACGTCAAGAAATTAGATGAGTATTTTTCTCAGCATCTTGATTCGCTAGACCTAAAAGATCTCTATATGCACCTAGTGATTCGTCGCGGCATTCGGTATCAAGAGGAGTGGGTGGCTTGGTGTGACGAAGCGATTCAGGCGATCTCGAACAGGCTATAAACCGCTAGATAACCAAGTAGGAGCGATCGTTCCATTGATCACCCCACAATATGCTTCTATTCTTTACCCACGCTTCCAAAATCATGCTAGTAACTTCCATCTATGCATCACTCCTCGGTTTTGTGTTTGTCGCTCTAAGTATCCGCACGCTCTTGCTAAGAAGAAGATTAGGAGTCGCGATTGGGGATGGAGATCAGCCCGTATTGACAAGAGCCGCTCGCGTTCATGCCAACTTTGCGGAATACGTACCGCTTTCACTCATCTTGATTTATTTTCTGGAGATTCAGGTGCGGACAACTCTCTGGATTCACATTCTGTGTATTGCTCTCGTAGTTGGACGCATCAGCCATGCGTTCGGGGTTAGCCAAGTCAAGGAGAACTTTCGCTACCGAGTAATCGGCATTGTAGTTACCCTCATGGTAATTATCTCTGCATCATTCGGCTTGATTCTGAGCTACGCCCTTAATCTGCTTAGCTAACGAGTTAAGCAAATACGCCGCGATATACCTCTGAAACCTTTATGTATGAAGATTCTTTGGTTCTAAAAGCAAACATTCACGTTAGATTTCATAATTTTATCCCTTATTCTAAGCAACCTGGAGCAGGCTCAAGAGTCAGAGATTAAGCTTGTTCTGAACTCATTCTCACAAATGGTGAGATACTGTTGGCGAACTCAGATTGGGATCACAATCAGGTTTCTGCCAAAGCTGCAAATCGAGAGACGCGAGTTCTTGACCTTGGTACCAGAGTGAACCAATTTACGAGGCGGTCAATGTTCATTGCTGCTGCAATCGCAATGTTTTGCAAATGTGTTTTCGCTAAACCTCGATACCGAGACTGCCGCAGTCCAAATGCTCGAACGCCTTGTGATAGTGTTCCTTCAATTCCTGCCCGACGTTGATAGTTCTGCTGCCCTTCTGGGCTGGCATGAAGAGTGCGTGCAGTTTGAAGTGCTTCGTACTGGGGTTGGAGCATCACGTGTAAGCTGCGGGCAACGTGAGGTTTCGCGCGAGTACACTGCGAGCGAACACAACAAGTTGTACAGTCAGCAGTAGAAAACGTTACCTTAAAGCCAGGGTGTCCATTATGATGGGTGAAAGGAACCCAGGAAGTGGCTACCTTACCTTGTGGACAAGTAACAATCTGCCGTTGCCAGTCCACCGTAAAGCACGCCAGGTCAAAGGCTTCCTCAGTTCTCGCCTGCCAACTCACATCGGGACGAGCCGGACCCACCATCGTAATGCCTTGAGTTTGCGCTTCGACTAACAGATGAGCATCCACATAAGCAGAATCTACAAAATGCTCGTTTGGCGGTAGTTCTTTGCTGACCAATGCTTGATGAATGGCTTGAGTGCATTGGGCTTCATGTACTGTTGCAGGCACGGTCATCACATGAGTAATTAAATGGCATTGGTCATCTTCACAGCTCTCACTCAAATGCACTAGATAGCCAGTCCTATGCCGCGTCAATTACAAATCGGGTTCGCGTCAATTATACTGAGATGCGATCGCTGAACATTCGCAAGGGTTTGAGCATTTGTTCTAATTGTCGCGAAGCCTAAAAGTAATTGACGCAGCACAGCCACGATTTCTCGGACGACTTTCTCTGCGTCTTTTAAGGTCATGTACACCCTAGTACTTCGGTTCTTACTCCTATTTTAGAAAGTTCTGAGACTACTTAACGGAGTAGTGTTACTTAGTTACGATTTAGCTCAACGCCCAAATTAAATTACGAGTTCGTCTCCTGGCAAGCGATCCAATCCAGAACGCGATTCCAAGCCCACCAGCGATCGCGATCCTGCATTTGCTTTTGGCAGATCTTGTTACTGACGTATCCTACATGCCCACCCTTAGCAGTCAGAATCAAATCAATATGAGAATTTGCGCTACAAACTGTTTGCAATTCCGGAGCTAAGGTTGGATCAAACATCGGATCATCGGCAGCATAGATAATCAGAGTTGGTTTCTGTAAATGAGGTAATTGATACAACCCGCTAGTAGCTTGATAGTAGGACTCTACAGAGCTAAACCCTAATTGCTGAATCACCAATTCCTGGTCAAAAGACCAGATACTATTGACGCGATCGATTGCTTTGGGGTTAATAGTATCTGGGTGATGTTGATGAATCTGCCAAGCGAGACTTTTTAACTGACGAGCGATCGCGCGTTCCAACTGTTGACCTAAAGCACTTTTAACTAAATAGTTAAGCGATCGCTGGGATTCTAAAGTGGGACAAATCACTGCTCCACCGCCAATCTCCGACTCATCAATGCCAACCTCTTTGCCCCATTCTGAAACAGTCTGAGCTGCCTTAATCGCCCACAGGGCGAGTTGTCCTCCCAGCGAGTAAGCTGTAAACCAAAAGGGAGCCGGACATCCAAGTGTTTTTGCTGCTGCCGCAATGCGAACAAAGTCTTCGCCCTCATACAACCCATCGGAGGTCAGGGTAGGAGATAGGGTAGCGGTCTTACCGTGGGCGCGCCAGTCGAATAGAACGATCGCATATCCCTGCTCAAACGCTTTACGTGCCAGGACTTTAAGCTGCCACTGGTCTTCCAGGCTACCCGTAATACCGTAAGTGGCGATGATCGTGCTACGAGCGTGTTTGGGGATCGCCACTAATCCGAAAATGGGAACCCCCTGAGCGCCCATAAAAATGTGCGGTTGATAAGGAGGTTCTGGTTCAAAGTCTGGCTGTGCTATGCGCTCCCCTTTAAACGCAGTAAAGAGAGTCATTACAAAGCCATTACTCAGAACCCAGGGTGGAATGTAGGTAAAATCGGTCATCAGACGCAGATTGCTGAAACATCTCTTTCCTATTCTCGTATAGTTGAACTATTCTCGTCCCTTTTTCTTGACCGATAGCTGGAGGCTGACTCTCATGATGCACACCACCGATCGCACTGTTTTAAGCGTCCCTGGTCCAGCCCCTACGAATCCACTGGGTCGGCTGATGAACCTTTGGCGATTTAGCCAAGACTCGATCAGCTTTACTCGTCAGCTTTTTCAGACCTATGGTTCGATCGTTTCCCTCCAGTATGGTGGCGGTACCAATCTCTATTCGTCTCTACCAGAGTGTCCGGGTACTATATTTGTTTACGGTCCAGAAGCCGTGAAGCAGGTCACCAGTCAGCACGACGTTTATTACAAACATCCCTTATCTGGGCGGCTATATCGCCGCAAGGATGAATTCGATCGTACAGAGCCGCTGAAGCATTTTGTCGTTGGCTTATTTGGTGTGAATGAAAATCAGCATCGTCAACATCGTCAACTCATGATGCCTGCTTTTCATCGGCAACAGATCGAAGGCTACCGGGACGATATCGTTGCCATCACTCAATCTGCGCTTGATGAATTACAGGCTAGCAAAGACTATGACATGGCTCAGGTGATGCGGCAATTAACGCTACGAATTGCGACGAAGGCATTCTTTGGTGAGGATATTGGTGCCACTGAAAGTAACCTTGGCCAATTGCTGCAATCGGCTCTCAGCATGATAGGAACACCCCAGATGATGTTTCTGCCCTACGACATTCCAGGGCTTGCCTATCATCGCTTTCTCAATCAGATTGCTCACTTAGATGACAAAATGCGTGAAGTGATCGCTCATAAGCGATCGGCAGGATCCCAGGAGCGAGATGTGCTTTCTATGCTGATCCAAGCGAGAGACGAAGAGCAAGGAATGAGTCTTAGCGAGGATGAGTTGCTAGGTCACGCAGGAGTTATTTTTGCTGCGGGTCATGAAACTAGCTCTAACGCATTGACCTGGACTTTATTTCTACTCTCCCAGCATCCGCAAGTTGCTGCTGATTTAGTCGATGAACTGCAGGGTGTTTTGCAGGGAGAAGCACCGACGATCGAGCAGCTACCGCAACTTCCTTTACTGGAGTGGGTGATTAAAGAAAGTATGCGTATCCTTTCGCCCGTGCCGTGGAATGGTCGTGTCACTTCTCAAGAAACCGAGTTGGCTGGCCATACCTTACCCGCAGGGACAGAGGTCTTTGTGAGTATCTACCAGACCCATCAGATACCCGAACTCTATCCCCAACCGGAGGTGTTTAATCCTCATCGCTGGCAAACGATTAACCCCTCCATCTATGAGTACAATCCATTTAGCGCTGGACCGCGAGTCTGCATTGGAGCTGGGTTTGCCATGCTAGAAATCAAGATTATATTAGCGATGCTACTCCAGCGCTATCGGTTGGAGTTCATTCCAAAAGTAAGGATTGATCCGACTGGCGTTATTGTTCTATCACCTAGCCGTGGTCTACCAATGCGGTGTCATCAGCAAGATCACCAATTTGCTCAAGGAGTTGGCGGGGTATGGGGCAGGGTCAGAGAAATGGTGAGATTACCTGAAAGCTGAACTGTTTTATAGAACCCATTTGCGACACAACCGTAAATGTTGCCCGTCGGACAGCACAAGGGTTGTCGAAACGAGAGATCATTCGGTGTCTCAAAGGTGATGGGGCGAGCGAGATTTATCACCTGATTCGCAGAACGCGCTCAACTTCCAAAGTGCCTGAAGTGAGTTATCCTTAGAACACAAAAAAGACTTGGCATCTGTAGGAGCATCAATATTGAAGAGTCCTCCCTACTCTACCCAGGCGATGGATTACCAAGCGCGATCGTACTGCACTGGAACTGGAACGGGTTGACGCAGTTGTTTTGCGGCCCGCAGCGTTCAATAGGGATCTCGCAGCATTTCCCGCGCCAGTAACACCACATCTGCTTGACCTGTGCGAATAGTATGATCCGCCTGCTGCGCTGACGTGATCATGCCAACGGCTCCGGTGGCAATACCCGTTTCGCGGCGAATGCGCTCGGCAAAAGGCGTTTGGTATCCCGCTCCTACCGGAATTTGGAATTTTTTCACCCGGAACGATCGCACCGGATGAGCAACCGATCAAATCCACACCGAGTGATTTTAATTTATCGCTTAGTGCAACACTTTGGTCAATGTCCCAACCATTGCTAACCCAATCAGTTGCAGAGATTCGAACCCAAAGCAGAATTTGGTCGGGCATAACATCTCGCACCGCTTGAACAACTTCACAAACAAAGCGAATGCGATTCTCAAAGCTGCCACCGTATTGATCGCTGCGTTGATTGCTGAGCGGAGATAGAAATTCATGCAAAAGATAACCGTGAGTGGCGTGAATCTCAATCACTTTAAATCCGGTTGTGTCGCAAATACTTTTTAGTGACAAACGAAGTCTCTCATTCGCGTTCCGTTAAGCGCTAGTTCCAAAGAGTTCTTCGATAAACTTTGCTTGAGACACACTGTCCCCT
>JACJNX010000157.1 GCA_014695255.1 Cyanobacteria bacterium FACHB-63 | reverse complement strand
CGTTCCTTCGACGACCAGAAGCCCACTTGCACGAGCTTCGCTCATCAAAGTGGTGTTGAGCGAGAGCTCCAATCCTGGAAGCACGCAACTGCTCTGCGCTTTGCTCATCATCGCGATCGCCTCGCTCAGGGAGGTGTCTGGAGACACGGTCAAGGCGCGGCGATCAAGGGCAGCGTCTAAAGCGAGGAAAGAAGTGGATGGGTTTTGCGGATGCATAAAGCGATGAATGTTGAGCAGCAGGACTCGAACCAGAGACACTTCTCTGAGTCGAGTAGAGCGGACATCACTCAACGCAGGAGGATTGCAGTAACTTCCATATAAGCGATCATGACCGCATTGCAAATATTTCGCTTGGTAGAGCTTTATACTGTTTACCAGCCTAAACCAGATAAGCTTGGTAATCTCAATCTGAGCGATAAATAATACATTTCGTTAAGCATCCAAAAATCGATGGAATTCCTCGGTAAATCTCTTCCTTGATTTCCATGCTTCCAGGGCCAATCACTAGATGAAGACAGAGACTTTGAGGATCGTTCCAAAACTCAAAGAGGAAGATCCGATCGCTTCCTGTCCAGCCAGAGCAAGTCTTTTGAAACGCCATGTCATCCCACTCCTTTGGAGCGAATCGAATGTATCGTTTGTCAATGGAGTCTAAATCAATATTTTCTGCTTGAGGAGACTCTTGGATAAGTTGTTTTATGTAGTCTTCGACATCTGATCGCATATCAGGGCGATGCTCGTAGATGAGTTCGATCGCTTGACGGTGCTGTTTATAGATTTTGCGGCAGAGTTCAGCAATGTCGGACTCGCGCATAATATGTCTCCTGACTAAATCAACGTAATGGCGGATTGCGATGTAAATATCGTCTGTAAGGCTTGACCTTCGCTCGTTACAGACGGTTTCGATGATCTCTGCGATCGCTCCGTAATCGAAGGAGATCCATCGGGAGCGAGTAGCTGCTGAGCCCTCTTTAGTAAGAAAGACAAACATTTTTTCGCAGTCTCGAAACTCTTTGTCAACCACATCCTCGTAGATTTTGAGTTGATGGGGTCTTTCTACGGCATCCACTTTGTTTTCGATGACGCAAACGAAGGAGTTGGTGGGCGAATAAATCAAGAGATCGATGTTCTTCCATTCGCGCCGAACCTCGGCATCGGAGAAATCGGAGACGGCAATATCAAGGCTATCTACAGGGGCTTCTTCGGCAGCGGTGAGGATGGCGATCAGGAGTTTTTTCAGGAAGAGATCGCCGAGTCGATGTTTTTCGGAGGGGTTGAGGAGAAATTGGATGAAGTTGGAATGCTTGATTTCCTGGCGAACCATGCCAACGGCTTCAAAAATATTGAACTGAGATATTTTTGCTTGCAGGGCTTCTAGGTCTGGATTGTCGATAATAAATTTCTCAAGAATTGCTCTCTGTTCTTGTTCAATCGTCATGTGAATGAGCTCTGTTTCTGGAATTGGTGATGCTTCTTGGAGTCGCTTTGGGAATCACGGGTTAGTTCAGTCATGAGTATTCGCTCTGTTACAACAGCTTGAGTTGTTGCTCGTCTGGTTCAACATCCGGCTGTTGCTCTTTACTAGTTTTCCCTTTTGCCTTCTGTCCCTTGCCTTTTACCTTTTTCTTATCGTGTATGGGCGACTTCTTCGGCGTAGCGATGCCTTTGGCGCAGCAAAGCTGCTCGTGATTCAGTTGCAAGAGTTGATACTTTCAGCGCACTTCGTGTTCAAGGACTTCCTGCCGCGCCGTTTCGCTTGTTAGGCATCAAACTTACCACACAGTTTGAATGTTTTGCAGAGCTTGAATTTTGTGATCGCGGGTGATAAGAGGTAGGTTCAGATACAGTGCAGTGGCGGCGATAATGCGATCTGGCATTTCGGGAACGGTGGCACGGTCGATCTGTGGAATGCTGAGGCTGATTGCTTGATCAAGGGGGATCAACACGACACTGCTATCGGCTTGATTGATCGCCTCAGCTAGGCGGTCTAGAACGATCGCAGGAAGCCGACCGCGCTCTATAAGAAAGCAAATTTCAACAATTGAGATGGCGGATAGGTAAATGGATTCTCCGTCGTTTACGGCTTGTTCCAATCGCTGAGACGCTATATCGGATAGCTTTTCAGGTTCCAGAATGTACCAGACAATGATGTGAGTATCGATGACAACTGCCATTATTCTGGGAACTCCCTGGGAAAGTTGCCCCACATTTCTTGACGCGCTTGGGCGATGTCTTCTTCGCTAATATGAATGTTTAAGTCTGCACATAATCCTCTAAGGCTGCGTCGGGGCTTTTTTGGGGTTGTTTTTTGACGCAGGAATTCAGCGAAGTCTAAAACTTCCTGTTGTTTCTCAGGAGGCAGCGATCGCACGGTTTCCAAAAGTGTTTGTCCAAAGTTTGCTGGGTCTGTCATGCGTTGACTTCCTCAATGCTGCTTTTACTTTATCAAATGCAATTCGCTAGAAGAGGCTAATTTGCTCGTCTTGGGGTTTGTCGTCCCGTTTTTTCTTTTGCGCGGTTTTCCCCTTACCTTTCGATTTTTTCTTGTCATGTAAGCCTTGGGCAACTTCTTCAGCGTAGCGATGCCTTTGGCACAGCAAAGCTGCTCGTGGTTCAGAACAATCGATGCTTTCAGCGCACTTCGTGTTCGAGGACTTCCCACCGCGCAGTCTCGCTGATGCCTTGCTTGATTGGGTGAAAGTCGTGCCCTAAGTCGAGGTCTTGCCAACCATAGGCGATCACGACCGCTTGATCCATTTTGATGTGCAGCGATCAGAGTTTTTGAATGTCATCTGCAGTTCCATTGAGATCATCTAATCCCTGCTCTGCCAGAACCATCTGCACCAACAATCGAGGCTTTCCAGCATTCGGTGTTCCAGTTGGCTCAACAACCACCCAATCCGGGCGAATCGTCTCATTCTGTTCCGCAGACGTCACACTCAAGCCTGATGGAATCTGCTGTCCGCTTAGCAACACCTCATCCGGTAATTCCAGCATTTGTTTCAGCACAAATTCCACCCATGCCCGATGAATGGCAGGTTCTGGCTTCAGTCCGAACTGGTTGTCCTGCCATTCTTCAGATGTTGATCGCAGCAGCTTCAAATGTTCTGGATCATGAGCATCCAATCCAGCCGGAAACGTTTTGAGCAGCACGGGCAAACTCAAAAACGAACCCGATGCTTCACCCAGCGACAGCCATTCAGCGTGATGACGAGCAGTGGACATAGACGGTTAAGGATATTCAATCAGAACTGGACCCTCGGGAATGAATCGAGTTTGATAATTGACTTTCTTATCTTTCCCTCGCAAGCTTTTAATTGGAATGGGCGTTTTCAGTCGTTCTAGCTCCTGAACCTCCCAAAAGACTGCCCAGGTTGGGGTATCTGTTGTAGTCGATCTCGGTCGAAAGATTGCCTTTCCAGGGTAGCGACCCCGACGAGATCCCACAGAGCCGATGTACAATCCTCGCCACGTCACTTCTGGATGCAAGGGTTGATCGCCTTTGGCATGAGACGCATAAATTAAAACCTCGATCGCTTTGCCGCCACGCAGTTTCTCGACTTCACCAAACAATTCAAAATCCATGCTGCCAAACGCAACTTTGGGCAACTGATCGGGAGGTAAATCATCGGAGTCGAGTTGAGCCGCGATCGCTTCCAATCCAGAAATCAAGTGCATCTCTGGAACCGGGGCAAGCATCGCGAAGGCATGAGCCTTTTGCATGAATCCGTCACTCTTGAACAAAACAGCAGCTTTCCTAGCCTACTAGGGTCGAATAATTTTTTGTGGAACTAAGAATGTAATTCAATTGGTTGCGGGTTTTTGCGCCTGAGAGAATTTGTCTGAAGGCTCCTATTTGCCTAGGCTTCTACCGTCTGTTCCTAAAATGGCTCGCTACTGTTGAAGACAGCTCTGCCACAAGTCACCCGCATCGCTCAAGCGGTTGGACTCGACCTGCCCCAGACAATCATCAGTCTCGATGGGGTTTACGACCATCAGGCTCATCTGCCTATGAATACAATTCTTTTGAGGACCGTGCGGAATACTTTCTTGATGAACTGTAGCTAACATTGCCCCCTTGCCTCACGCTGGTTGTCTGTCTGCCGACGCTTTATATCTTTAACGTTTTGTTTGGCGCCAAACAAACGATCGCCCAGCATTTCACTTATTTATTAACAGCAATTTCGGTGATTGCGTTATTGCTGTGTGGTTTCGCTCCGGTAACGCTGTTCTTTCTGATCACGGTCAACGACTATTACTTTTTCATGTTGTTGAACGTTGCAATCTTTGCAATTACAGGAATTTTGGGTGTGTCGTTCCTTTATCAAGTGATGCGCCCGATCGCGTCAGACGAT
Source organism: Cyanobacteria bacterium FACHB-63 (assembly GCA_014695255.1). Lineage (GTDB taxonomy): Bacteria > Cyanobacteriota > Cyanobacteriia > Leptolyngbyales > Leptolyngbyaceae > Leptolyngbya. Next base: position 12,893 of record JACJNX010000157.1, on the reverse strand, counting down.
GGCGTACAAGGCGTGAAGATTCGCACAAACATTCTACGACTTTGGCTCGTGCTATATGGGTTTGTTGGCAGTCAGCTTGGCTGGACACTCCGTCCCTTTTTTGGATCTCCGGGTCAGTTTGAGCTATTTCGTCCGCGCGAAGGCAGCTTTTTTACAGGTGTTTGGAATGCAATCATGCAGCTATTGTTCTGATGAATCCTGACCTTGCTGCTCTAAGAATTACAGCCGAAGAAATTGAACGGCTGATCGGTCTGGATGTGAATGAGATTTTTATTGGTGGCGCGATCGGGGGTGTTTATCGGACTAGCGTGTTCGAGCACTCCTCCCGATTGCTAACCTTGATTGCGACTGAACTTGTCGTCGCCGCATTGGTGTTCGCATTTTCGATTCCGGTCGGATTAGGGTTGACACAAGCAAATGGGGGAAGCTTTGATCTACCGGCAACGCTCCGGTTTCTACAAATTACGGTCGGCATAACGCTCGCTGTGATGTTCGGATGGAATGGGTATATGCAGTACGCGAGAAAACGATTTGCCCTGCTCATGCCGTTGCTCGATGAGGTCGATCGATACAATGAAATGATTGAAGCGGTTGCGATGTTGTTTAAGCTTGAGGAACTGCAAAGCAATCATTCCGTAGCGCTTCCATCAGAACAGGATCGAACTCAAATACTAGAAGCGCTGAGAATGACGCGGGATAGTCTTGTTTCTGGATTACTGACTGAGAAAATCTTGCGCGAAAGTCGAGGATTACTTGCCCGTCGTCAAGATCTACTTGCAAACATTGAAACAAATTTAGCTGCGCTGCAAACGCTAGAAATCAACCAACGAGCAAGCGAGTATAGGACTGTGCTCAACGAAGCCCTGCAAATTGGGATGACCGTGTATCAGGAGGTTCAAAAGCTCTCCTTACGCTAGTTTAATCTCCCTGAGGATGTCAAAGCAGTTTTATATTTGGGCGATTCATCTCAAGTTTCAGTCCCGCTGCCAGGATTCATAGCTTATGATTTTATACCCTCAATCGATTTAGTATGACTGAAAAGGCCGCCGGACTGGTGATCAGCACCATTCTCAAGCACGATGCTAAGATCACCAGCTACAAAATTGCTCTGCTTCGTGCAATTAACGATGTCGTGCTGTCATTTCCTGACTTGCGAAGCTACTGCCAAGACATTGCCATTCCGCTCCGGCTCTTAGCTGAGTTCTGGGTTGCCTACTACTGGGGATTTGCTCAACTGGATCGTCCAATTTGGCAAGGACAACGAGCCATAACCTCCAGGGAGAGAGCACTTTCCGTAGATAATCAGCGCAAAAATGATATGGCGTTTCGCCCTGCCCTAACCCGTTTTCGAGCGCTATGGGAACAATCCCTTGGCAGTGTCTCACGTCCCTCAGATGGATTCTTCGTCATGAACGAGTTGCGGGTTCCCCGTAAACGCAAGACGTACTCACCTCCATTGCTCGACGCTTACCAACAGGTTCTCAAAGACATCAGCAAAACCCTAGAGATGCCGATTCAGTATGCAGGACCAGGCAATTGGACGGTGTTCGAGAAGCCGAAGCAGTTCAAGGAGCTAAACGATCGCACGATCGCGGTGCCCAGCACTCAACCACATGAGAAATGCCTGGTTGTAAAAGCAGAATTATGGCAAGTATTTCGAGAGATGTCGCTCTGGGTCGAAGCATTATGTATTCACGAGTGGTGCTTATTTACTGAGTCTGTCAAGCAAGACGATTCCAGCCTCGATCGAGGGCACATTTACAAGCTACTGACGGATCGTCCTGATAACCGCCGTCCGCTCACCTGGGAACGCAACAAGATCGATCTCCTTATCCTCGAAGGCAATACATTTATCTGCCCCTGGACGCAGCGCGAAATTATCCAAGGCGTTGCTTATGATCTAGACCATCTGCTGCCCGTGTCCGTTTACCCGATCAACGAGCTTTGGAATCTTGTTCCTGCTGATCCAAAATTCAATTCCCACGTCAAACGCGATCGCTTACCCACCATTGAGCGGCTCCAGCAAGCCCAACCTTATTTTGAACTGGCATACAGTCAATACAACGCTTCAAAATCCTTATCCCATGTGCTTCAGGAGGATGCAGCAATCCGATTTTCGCGGTTGCGACAAGACCTTTTCGCTGCATCTTTAGCTCATGCGGTTGTTGATTTCATTGAGCAGGTTGCGGAAACTCGAAATCTGAGCCGATTCGGATGAAGGCTGAAACCAGCGTATTTATCGACGCAGTGATTCGCAAGCAACGCCATCACGATCGCGGTCCAACCCAAACGGATCATTTGGAAAAGCTTGGAACACCCGCTGAGCCTCTTCCCAACTCGAGAAGTCTCCACAATCGCAGTCTGAATTGACGCACGCTGGCAGTGAAGTGGGCTGTTGAACTGGTTTTGAGGACGATCGAGAAGGCTTCGAGCGACCTGCGCGGAAGTCAGCAGGCATGACCGGGTTTGGCTGATTCCAGAATCCAAGTTTCTTCTGCTTAGCGACGTTCTCAGCCTGTAGATACTGAGATTTCGTCTCCGCACAGCCGTTCAAATATTCGCGGTAGACAACGGCTTGTCCCTCCTGAACGAGTGTCAGGTTTATTGATTGCCCATCCACATAGACTTCTGCCACCATCCGACCATAGCGATCGGTAGTCACTGAGCGCAACTGCACCGCTTTTCCTTGGGGGAGCAACTGTTTAAGACGATTCGCTGCCTGTTGCCCATAGGGAGCCTGCTTCATCTCCGGAGCATCGACACAAGCCAATCTGACCGTCACCGTGCGATTGCCTTGCTGCACCCGCACAGTATCACCATCACCGACAGAGACAACTTTGCCGGATGTCCGGGACTGAGCTACTGCGGGTAGCCCGATTAATAGTAGTGCGATCGTCGCAATCAATACCTTCTTCATCAATTAACCCAAAACGCCACTCATTCCAGAAGTTCCCCGATTAGCGGAGTTTTTCACAGGGGATACCATCCTTGTCCCGGTCCAGTCCAAACGGATCATTAGGGTAAGCAGCCAAGACACGCTCTGCTTCAGCACGGCTTGAGAAATCGCTGCAATTACAATCGCTTTTGACGCAGCTTGGCAGATTATTTGCTTGCTCGACTGAAGGTGACGAAGAACTCTTGGGTTCCGATACACTGGGTTCAGAAGTTGAAGCATTCGCGATCGCAACAAAATCGCTCCGCACCCAACCACTTGCCCCTGATTGAGAAAATTTGACTTCGTACCAAGTTTCGCCACTGGAATTGCTTGTCTGCCCTAAAATCGAAATCCGATCCCCCGAAAGCCCATAATGCAAAGCTTTTGAGGTCGTACTGGGAGATTCACGAATATTGATTTGGGCATCGCGATCGCGAGAGGTCAGCACCGCTGACTGCTGAGAGAAAGATTCTGCTGGCTTGACTGATTCAGGAGACGCTTTCACACTTGGAGTTGAGTTCGAGCCTGGAGAAACGCTGGGCGATGGCGTAGGAGAAACTAGTGGGGCAGGAGAATCTGAGGGAGTGGACTGAACCACCGACCGCGACGTTGTGCAGCCACTTGCGAAACTCATAATCGCCAGTAACGGCAGAATACAAATAAATCTTTTAGTAAAATCAATCATGAAAACTGGCTCGAATCAGATCTTTACGTGAAGAATGTGTATCACCATACATCAGTATGCCGAAGGATTTGGTGTTTGAGCATCAAGATTAGGCAGTAGCGAGGTTCCCAGCTCATTGTTCCAAAGAAATTCAGCCTATTCTTATCGAAAATCACAGTCTTAGAGCTGTAGCTTCCATTAAAGCTCCATCCATCAGACTGGTGAACGCGATGTTAAAGCATACTTTCTTTAATAGCAATTCAATGCTTGTTGGATTTAGTATAGCGGCTTTAAGTAGCCTACTCACCCCACGCCTGCTTGCCTCACCCAGCCCTACAACACTACCGAGGTCGCTGGAGAGATCGTCTCCAACACCGAATTCTCTACGATCGCAGCAAGGGATTGACTATGCACCGCTTCAACAGTTGCTACAGAGCGGAAAATGGCAAGAAGCCAATCAGTTGACCTCCGTTTTGGTACTCAAAGCTGCGCATCAAGAGCAACAGGGCTATTTGAGAGCAACAGACACTCGAAATTTAGCCTGTTCTGATCTACAGATTGTCGATCGCCTTTGGAGGACCACCAGCAATGGACGCTTCGGATTTAGCACGCAGGCAACCATTTGGCGAAATTTGAAAGGCAGCAGTTATGAGGATTCTTTGCAATTTGAGCAACAGGTTGGCTGGTCTTCTGCCCTACAGCGCAACTCTGTTTCTACTGCGCTTCCAGTTGGATTCTATCCCTTTCGACCCGCAGGTAAAACAGGTATCAAGAACGCTTTTGGAGGCTGGTGGATTCGAGAAATGCCGTTAAGGTTACAGCAGTGCGGAATTGCACTACCAGACACCGACCGCTAGGCATTACGGTGTCTGGTAGTTCACCAAGTCAGTTTTGACCGTTTTGATAGGGTTTCAGCCATTCGACGGGAAATCGCCTAAAAAATAATGACTTTATTGAGAATAACTCCTAGCTTGTTGCAACTGATATATAAGGGTCAACTCGGTTAGCTCGGTTAACGCTGCCTAGGCGCGAAGCGCCACGTAAACAAGCGGCTAGGCATAGCCACCGTGGCTCACTTGTCGATCGTGGGCATCCTATTCTCAGCAGGTTAACCAAGTTTGCAGTGAAATCATGGGCAAGAGTCAACAGCGATGGTCGGGGCTAGGATTCCCCATAGTTGGAAAAATCAGATTGAGGGCATCAGTCAGGAAACTGGCAAGCGTGAAAGTGACATTCTTCGGGAAGCGCTGCCTTTGGCTAGGGGGAGCCATCGCGCAGTATCTCGATCGAACTGACCTTAATTCTGTTGAGGTGATGACACCATAATCTGCCGGGGTCATACATGAAAGTATCAGCACTAAAGAAATGCAGTTTCTAACCCAGTTTTTCATCTAAAAATGCTGCAACACGAACAGTAGCGATGAGACACTTATGGCACAAATGATTCCTGATTCTGAACCCGCAAGAGCCAGTCGGGGAGAATTGCTTCTCTACAAAGTGCTGCGCGATCGATTGCCGGACAATTACATCGTTTGGTATGAACCGATCGTGAAAGGATTGCATCCTGATTTCGTGATTCTCGGTCCAGATTTTGGGCTTTTAGTGATCGAAGTGAAAGGATGGTCAGCAGGTCAAATTGAGGAAGCAAACAACAACTTCTTTCGGATCAAGCAGACCAAGAAGGGGCCCACCTATTCTGAAAGCCAGCAATCACCGCTACGTCAGGGAAAGGGCTACATCGACGCAGTAATGGATAAGCTCAAGGGTGAGGCAATTTTGGCTCATCACACTGGGAATTACCAGGGGAAGCTGATGTTTCCGACTGGCTTTGGAGCGGTCATGTCTAATATCACGACTAGCCAAGCACATGATCACAACATCTACACTCTGCTAGAACAGCCCCAAGTGGCTTACCGAGATGAATTGCTGGAATGGGAAGACTACAGCGACGAGGAACTAATCCAACGGCTCAAAGCAATGTTCAAGGTCAGTTTTTCATTTCCAGCGCTGACGAACGATCAAATCAGCACTATTAAAGGCATTTTGCATCCTGCGATCGTCATCAAGAAAAAACCTGCAACTCCAGACAGCGTACCCGAAGGCGTTGAACTTCCGTCAGATAGCTCAGTTCTCGTCACACTCGATATCGATCAGGAGAAGTTAGCCCGATCGATGAAAGATGGGCATCGTTTGTTCTCTGGGGTCGCTGGCTCTGGGAAAACGTTGATTCTTCTGTCTCGTGCCAGGGCGATCGCAAACCGTCTTACAGGGCATCGAGTTCTGATTCTCTGCTTCAATATCACTCTGGCATCCCATCTACGATCGCTACTTCACAGCGACAGTCAAAACCCGCAGTATCAAGAGCGAATCGAGATTTTGAATTTCCATGCTTGGGCGCGATCGCTCTTAGGTTCTCTGCCAAATCCCAGAGAATTCAGAAGCGATGAGGAGTACGATAAATGCCTTAGTGCGCGAGTTCTATCCATTCTTCAACAGCTTCCCCTAGAACAAAAGTGGGATTCGGTCCTAGTAGATGAAGCTCACACCTTTTCGCCCGATTGGTTTCTCTGTTGCGTAGCAGCATTGAAAGACCCGCAAGACGGTGTTTTACTCGTGGTTTCTGATGGTAGTCAAAGCCTCTATAAGCGCCGGAAATTTACCTGGAAGTCAGTAGGAATCAAGGCTCAGGGACGGTCTGAGCGGCTGAACCAGAATTACCGCAACACTCAGGAGATTTTGACCGCTGCTTGGAGTGTGGTCAAGCCTGCATCGGGTGAGGTGAAGGTCGAGGATGACGTAACCTTTCCGATCGTTGAACCCAGTGCAGCACTGCGGCAAGGGGCAAAACCTGTATTGCATCTAAGTCGATCAAAAGATGAAGCGGTAGAGGCTTTGATTAATCAAGTGCGATCGCTGTCTGAATCTGGCTATGCACCAGGCGATATCGCGATTCTGTATCGGTGGTATCGGGAGAAAGATAAACCGATGTTCGATGAAATGCTAAAGCGATTGAGCGATTTAGGCTTAAGAAGTTACTGGATTACTGAAAGTGATGATACTAAGCGTGAATACAGCGTTACCAAACCTGGAATACGAGTGCTTACATCATTGTCATCACTAGGATTAGAATTCAAAGTTGTTTTGTTGCTTTGGGCAGAACAGTTCTCAGATTGCTGTAATTCAGACCGGGAGGAGGCTGCAATGGCTCGAAGACAGCTTTATGTAGCAATGACTCGTGCCCAAGATGAATTGCATTTATTGGGGTCAGGCAGTACGAGAATCTTACAGGAATTGCAGCAGAGCCAGAGCTTTGAGATTCTACAAGAATCGGCAACTCCCGTAAAATAGCTCAAAATAAAAGAGGTCTCCCTTATCTAGCTGCACACCATAGGAGTCAGGAGATGAAACACGCGGACTCGGATGCTCTGGATCGATTAGAAGAATTGCTCGTGAAGCTCCGCCAATATCAGAGTTTGAAAGAGAAAAAGCGCGGCATCTTTTATTGGAAATCCAACGCATTTCTCCACTTTCATCAAGACCACGACCAGCTATTCGCTGATTTGCGGGTTGGGTCAGAGTGGGAGCGTTTTCCAGTGAATACGCAACTTGAACAAGAGACACTACTGGCTCAGGTTGCAATTGGGCTACGACAATCAGGCGTTTAGGGGTTTCTGTATTTGTAGGAATTGGAGCAAAGACGATGAATAAGCCATACGACGATTACTTCCCATTGCAATGCGACCGCTGCATCTACAACACTCGCAACCCTCATTTACCCTGTGCGGTTCATCCGAATAGAATCACCGACAATTAATGCCCTGATTTCAAGCTGGATGCCGCATTGCCAGCGTGTGAATTGTGGGAGCCAGAAGGAGCTTCGTATTATGGCGACGAATTGGTGATTAATCCCGTTCAGCGCTGGACGAGAGAGCAGCAGATCGCATTATTGGACTGGCATCCGATGTTTACGGGAAGATGTCCGAATTGTGAGAGAACTATGCTGCAAACTCATCCCGCGCGGGTTCACTGAGATTGTGAGCATTGTGGGTGGAGAGATGATTCCGTGTAGACGCTTAAAGACTGGGAATTCGGAAACACCAACCTTCTCGAAAAGAACTCTCCTCAAATCATCTATAGTTTCACACACCAAACTAGGCTTACTCTTTGACACACTCCCACAAATAGAATTCGTGGGAGTGTGTCAATGTTTGCGAGTCGCTCTAACGATTTTCGGACGAAGCGGAACCAGGTTTTGTCGGCATTGCACGTTGAGGATGCCTCGACTGAGAACGATGCCTCGACGGGTGCTGCGTTGGTTCTGACGAACGGGGAGGTGGTGAAGTCGCCTCCACTAAATAAATCCGGTTCCCCGTCAAGGCGTTGTAAAACAGTCCTACCGTGCATTGCCATCCTTGACCTTCGAGTTCTACAACGCGCAGGTCACGCTTTTGCCGCGCCTGTTGGGCATCGTCCCAATCCTGTTCGAGAAAGACTTCACAGAGAGAATCCATCGGAGTAACTGTTTGTGGAATGAGTGGGACTGTAGGTTCGACGCTCGTCTCGCTCCATCTCGAAACGATCGTATCACTCCATCTCGAATTCGACGGGTTGCAGTTGCAGGTCGAGCAAATCAAGTTGGTAAATTCAGGGCAAATCTGAAAAATCAAGCAATCCCTGAGTTGATTTCTAAGCTGAACGATCAACCATGCACCGCGCTCCGTATTCGCGCCTTTCTGTTGATCGATTAGAGTTTGGGCTTAATCTGTTGCTTCAGTTCACCAACCGCATCTCGACGCGCTAGAAAGACGTAGAGACTCTGGAGCAGAGAGCGATCAACATTGTTCTGAAATTGTAAAAATTGTACAATTTCTTCCATTGCTATCCGTCTTGTGCAGTTAATTTAATATTTGCACCCTGTCCGACAAATCGTTTTTCTCTCAAAAATTGTCCGGACTATTGCTGTGTAAAACGTGGACATAATCCTACTTCTACCAATCGATAGTTGCAGTTCTAGTTCAATTTTCCACATACTGGCGGCAGGGACTAATATCAGTATCGCAGCGTGATAGCCCGTAGGAGAACCAGCAGCATGAAAATCCTTGCCCTCGTCGCATCGGCTCTACTGGCAGTGAGTTTACCCGCGATCGCTGCGGAATACCAAGGCAAGACGATCGATGGCAAAAGGTTGCCTGCTAGAGCTTACTCTTATGCAACCGGAGGCATGTTTGAGGCTCAAGTCGAATTTAGAGGAGATCTAGCCACCCTTTACTTTGTCAACGGCGGCGAGTTGGCTATCCGACTGAGTCAGCCCAGAATTCGCGATCCGAAGAACATTGTAGGATATGGGCGCGTGGGACAGCTTCCGCTTGGGCGAGCATTGAGTATTGGAATTGGGACTGATCCAGCTTTGACCGGCGGCATTACGCTTGGAGGTAGCTCTTTGAACGATACGTGGAGTATTCAGCTATTGTCTGATTCGCCCTTGTGATCAGCTCCTCCAGCAATGACCCTCACAAACCCCAGCAACGGAGCTGAAACACTATAGAACAAGCGGTCAGGATTTTTCGCTTTACGGGTCTGCCAATCCGATCTGCTTCATTACTGACCCATAGACAGGTGATGAGCAATTCAGCAAATCGTTCAATATGAACCATTGCGATGAAAATTAGGAGTTGAACCGTGAGTACAAAGCACGAGCATCCAAATCAGAACGCGATCACGGCTTCAGGGAACAATCAGCAGGCGGTCAAGACGCTTCGGATCGATGGGAACCGTCCGATCGATGAGAGCGAGCTTGAGATCTAGTCAGTTTTACTGATCGATGGCAATCGCCCAGTGGTTGCGGATGAGATTGAGGTGCGCAAAACGATCGAAGTCGATGGCAATCGTCCGATTACAGCTAGTGCATTAGAAACGGATAAGGCTCTAGGAATTGATGGTTATCGCCCGATTGATTCGAGCAACTTGGAGGTGAAAGACGTGATTGATGCGGCTGGCAAACGACCGATTGCAGCAGATCAGGCTGAGATTCGGAAAACGCTGCCTGTGGACGGCAATCGTCCCATTGCTGTGGATGCCCCAAAGAAGCCGGACATGATTCGGGACTTTATCGACTAGGCTGACAGTCATTCCTGATTGCGTAGCAAGGATGAGAAGGCAATTTGAGAGGATTATCAGTCTAACCGGGCTGTAGAATACTCGAACTGGTTAACTCGATTCGCGACTTTCTGTTATGGATTCCCGGCATCGCTTTCTCGGCGAAAGCATCAGTGACTGTGTCTGGCTGTATTGCACCTTTCCCCCTTAACCGATTTGAGGACACTTTCACCCAAAGCAGCACGAACTGAGCGCATTGAAATATTTCTTGGGGTGAATAGCGCTTTTGAAGTGTCATTGCTCATGATCAAAGCATTTAACTTTAAGTCGTTATTTTCTAAAGTGCTATGACCTGGATAAAGCAGCTATCACTCAAGTACAAGTATTTTTTAGGATCGCTGTTTTATCTGAGCTATGCGCCGAAAGCATTGCGCTACTCACGGTGGAAAGAAAAAGTCGAGCGCCAATATGCAGCGCCACCACCTTCAGAGGGGCTTGATCGTCCTGGAAAACTGCTCAGATGTGAAGCCACAGAGAACGGTGCCAACCTCTACTTCGAGCAGGCAGAACTCGAAGTCAGCTTTCTCACCCCAGATTTGGTACGCATGACCTGGAGACCGGGAATACTGCCTGTCCCTTATGGAATTGCACAGCAGGATTGGAAGTCCGTCTCGCTCCAGGTTGAAGAAACCCCAGATGGCTGGACGATGACGAGCCGATCGAATGAAGTTCCCGTTCTGAAGCTCACAGTCTCGGATGATGGGCGGATTACCTTCTCTGATGCTTTCGGAAATGTGGTGCGGGAAGAATTACCGCCAGAGAAATCTGGAGACGGATGGACCCATCGATCTCATCTTCGTCCTACCGAAGCTGTGTATGGACTGGGTGAACGGTCAGTTCCGCTGAATTTACGACTAGCAAGAGAAGTCACCGAAAAGCAGAAAGTCACCGAAACACCGAAGACCTTCCGGATGTGGAATTATGATGCAGCAGGTAAGTATGATGCAGGTGCTGACCCAATGTATATCTGCATTCCACTTTACTTAGGACTGCATGATCAAGGCAGCTACCTTGTCTTTTATGAAAACTCGTTTGATGCCCGATTCACGTTTAGTGATGTTGCGACTGCGACGTTTGAAGGCGGAGCCTTGCGCTACTACGTCACAGTCGGAACTCCGGCGCAAGTGCTAGAACGATACACCCAGCTAACCGGACGTCCTCCAATGCCACCGCGCTGGGCATTAGGCTATCACCAATCGCATTGGGGTTACGAGACTGAAGAGGCTGTGAGAGTAACCTATCAGGGATTTGAAGCGCATGATTTGCCGCTGAGCGTGATTCATCTCGATATTGATGTGCAAGTGGGATTTCGGGCGTTCACAATTGACCCCGATCGCTTCCCAAATCTGCGCGGCTTTATCGAGGAATTGCTTCAGCATGGGGTGCAGTTTGTCACGATTCTCAATCCCGGTGTGAAGTTGAGCCGCAAGAGTAATCTGTTTCTCGAAGGGCAAGTGCTGGATGCGTTCTGTAAGTCTCCAGATGGACAATTGGTAGTCGCACCCGTTTGGCCAGGTTGGTGTGTGTTCCCAGATTTTACGCATCCGATCGTGCGGCGCTGGTGGAGCCGTCAATATGAGTATCTGCTGGATGTGGGAGTGGCAGGCTTTTGGCACGATATGAATGAGCCTGCGGCATTTATTATCTGGGGCGATCGATCTTTACCGCCACGCGCAACTCAGCATTACATGGAGGGCAGAGGTGGCAATCATCTAGAAGCTCATAATGTCTACGGGCTATTGCAAGCTCAAGCTGCGTATGAGAGTCTCTGTCAGACACGTCCCCACCAGTGCCCTTTTATTGTCTCTCGTGCAGGTTGGGCAGGATTGCAGCGTTATGCGTGGACTTGGACAGGCGATATCGAATGTACTTGGACAGCCTTGCGCCAAACCATTTCTACTGTAGCTGGACTGGGGCTATCTGGCATTCCCTACAGCGGACCAGATATTGGTGGGTTTCAGGGGAATCCGTCTGCGGAACTATATCTACGTTGGTTCCAGATGTGTAACTTTGTCACCTTTTGCCGCACTCATTCTGCCAACAACGTTGAAGATCGCACTCCTTGGATATACGGAGAGCCAACGCTGAGTATCATTCGGCAGTTTCTGCGACTGCGCTATCGGCTGATACCTTATTTCTACACATTGTCGTGGGAAGCGACGCAGAAAGGCTATCCGCCTGTCCGTCCTGTATTTTGGGCAGATTTCACTGATGCAAACCTCTGGAACATGGATGATGCGTTTTTACTGGGCGATCGCTTACTTATTTGCCCGATCTTGGAAGAAGGCGGACGATCACGCCAAGTGACATTGCCCAAAGGACAGTGGTATCACTTTTGGGATGATTCGCGCTTAGAAGGACAAGTGACGGTGGAGGCTCCGCTAGAGCAAATTCCGATTTTTGTCAAAGCAGGCACGATTTTACCTATGGAAGAAGGTTGATCGTTCAATCTGCTACCGCAGAAGAGCTTCAACGGAAAGCACCTGACGCTGCATCTGTATTCGCCAGAAGAGGAAACGGGTGAATTCACGCTCTATACCGATGCCGGGGATGGATATGGAGCGTTTCGCTTGGATAGATTTTCGCTTCGCCGCATTGCTGGCGGACTAGATTTGTCTTGGGAAGCCCAAGGAGAGTTTGCGTTTCCTTACGAGTCGATTCAAGTCCAGGTTCATGGAATGGGGATTGATCAAGCCTGGATGGATGGAGAAGCAATCGATGTAAAGGAGAACCGAGTGGAGGTTCACAATTCCTTAGGCCTTCAAGGAAACCGCTTTGTGCTGTTACACCTCCGATAAGGGCCATTGTCTTATTGTTGAATTCCAAATTCTTGGCTCTTCTTAGGTTTTGGTGATCTAGAATTTTCAAGCCGTCTGGAATTCAGCATCCACATTGGATAAATCAAACTCCGCGCTCCTTGCTTTGAGGATTGGCGAGAATCACGGGTGTGAAAGATGCTGCATAAATTGAGCGAGACTAACGATTGAGGGATTATCGTGCTTAATTTTGAACATTCTCGATTAAGTTGACTGCGAGGATAGAAGAGTCTTTCTGCTCTCAATCTGACCCATAACTTGACCGGCTTTGTGCCTTTGTATTGATTTGTCGATTGAGAGTAGAAAGACCCTTGTTGCTTGT
>JACJNX010000156.1 GCA_014695255.1 Cyanobacteria bacterium FACHB-63 | reverse complement strand
CTGCAAGCAGTTCTGCTCTTCAACCAGGCGGTGAACAATGACACAATCCACGACCGATCCGAATACAGTGATCATCGGTGTTGACACGCACAAAGACACGCATGCTGCCGTTGCTATCAATGGCTTAGGTGCACGTTTAGGAGATCGCATCATACCCACTACTCCAGCAGGATATCAACAATTGCTGGAGTGGGCAAAGACGTTCGGCGGGGTTGCTGCGTTTGGTGTGGAAGGAACTGGGTCGTATGGCAAGGGCTTGAGCCAGTTCCTGCGTCGTCAAGGACAGAAGGTGATTGAAGTCAGCCGTCCTTGTCGTCGAGGTCAGCAGCGATTGCAGGGCAAAGATGATTTACTGGATGCAGAAGATGCGGCTCGACAAGTGCTCGCGGGACAAGCAACGGCAATCCCGAAATCGAGTGAAGGGGCAGTGGAAATGATCCGGATTCTCAAAGCAGCACGAGATACAGCCGTCAAAGCACAGACACAAGTCATGGTCGCACTCAAAGCGATGATTGTCACCGCCGATGCAGAATTACGGGCAGAGTTGGAACCCTTGTCCACGCCCCAGTTGATCAAAGCGTGTCAACAACTCCAAGTTGGGACGCTTGATACACCAATGGCTGCAATGCGCCATGCCCTCGCGGCAATGGCAAAACGGTGGACACAGTTGCATGAGGAAATTGAAGTGCATACCCAGCATCTGACAAAGCTCACTCAAGCAGCAGCTCCCGAATTAGTGCAAGCGTTTGGCATTGGTACGGATACCGCTGCCGAGATGCTGCTCACCTTTGGCGAGAATGCAGATCGCGTCCATTCCGAAGCTGCTTTTGCCAAAATGTGCGGCGTTTGTCCGATTCCAGCCTCTTCGGGCAAAACGCAGCGCCATCGCCTCAACCGAGGCGGCAACCGTCAAGCCAATGCCGCGCTGTTTCGCGTCGTCATTGTGCGAATGCGCTGGCATGAACCGACTAAAACCTATGTGGCACGACGCACGGCACAAGGACTATCGAAACGAGAGATTATTCGCTGTCTCAAGCGTTATGTGGCGCGAGAGATTTATCATCTCATTCGCAAGCCACGCTTAACTCCCGAAGGGTCTAACGTGTGTCCTGCTTAGCGCGCAAAAAAGAACTTGACATCTATAGGAGCATCAGTGCCAATCGCTTTACTGAATACGCTTCAAGTGATTCTCTCCCCAATTGCAAAGGACTTGTAGAACAGGTTTGAGCGTCAAGCCATACTGCGTAAACGAATACTCTACTTTGGGTGGCACTTCCGAATAAATGTTGCGGTTGACAATTCCATCTTTTTCTAGTTCTCGCAATTGTTGAATGAGCATCTTTTCTGTGATTTCTGGCATCAATCGCTTGAGTTCACTAAATCGTTTTTTCTCATCTTTGAGGTGCCACAGAATCAAGATTTTCCATTTTCCACCTAACACTTTTAAGGTGGTTTGTACAAACACAGTGCCCTGAGTGGGTTCATTGGTCATCTACGTTACTTTCCCATTTTTTGAGAGAGCTTACAAAAAAGTAAGTACTTCCGAAAAAGTTAGTAGGAGTATACCCTGGTCATGGTCATTCATCTTGATTGCTTGAAGTCACACATGACAAACCCGATGAGGACAAAACACGATGCAAGTTCAAGGTTCGATCGCATTAGTGACAGGCGCAAACGGCGGCATTGGGCAATACTACATTCAAGGCTTACAAGCGGCTGGAGCCACTCGCATTTATGCGGGTGCCCGCAATCCAGATAGCCTGAACGAGATTGCAGCAACAGATCCCGATCGCATTATTCCGATCCCACTGAACATCATAGATGAAGCTTCGGTCAAAGCAGCCGCTGAGGCGTATGCAGACGTGAATCTCCTCATTAACAATGCTGGAGTGGGATTTAATCAGCGATTAGTCACAGGTATCAATTTTGACAAGGTGCGATCAGAGATTGAGGTCAATTACCTTGGTACATTGCGAATGTGTTTAGCATTTGCACCCGTTTTGAAAGCCAATGGAGGTGGAGCGATCGTCAATATGCTGACCATACTGGCAAAGGTTAATTTTCCACTGAATGCCTCCTACTGCGCGTCTAAGGCGGCGGCTCTATTGGCAACCCAGGGAATTCGAGCCGAGCTTGCCTCACAAAAGACTCTGGTGGTAGGAGTGATGCCCGGAACAGTGGATACAGGCATGAGTAAAAATTTCCCACCTCCTAAGGTTGCACCTGAAGAGGTTGTACGTGCAGCACTTCAGGCGGTTATTGATGAGATTGAGGATGTTTATCCAGGGGAGCAAGCGCAGGAGATGCAAGCGCAGTTACTTCAAGACCCGAAAGCCGTTGAAAGGTGGATGGCAGGAGTCTTATCCAGTTAGCCCCTGTATTCCTGATTGCTGTATTCCTGTTCACCCAAACTATGCCTCTCAAAGCAAACTCTCTCCTCGTTAAAGCAACACTGCTTTTGAGCAGTAGTCTCACGGTTATGGCAGGAGCGACGATCGCCCCGTCTCTGCCTGCAATACGTGATTACTTTGCGGCGACACCCAATGCAGACTACTGGGTGCGACTCGTGTTAACGGTTCCAGCTTTGTTTATTGCGCTCGGTGCGCCTTTTGCAGGTACGGCGATCGATCGTTTCGGACGGAAACCACTGCTGGCATTTGCGGTATTGTTGTATGGTATTGCAGGTACTTCTGGTGCTGTATTAAATGATATTGGCATGATCCTGATTGGGCGAGTGCTGCTGGGTTTGAGTGTGGCAGGCATCATGATCACAGCGACTGCCCTGATTGCCGATTATTATGTCGGAGCAGCCCGTGCCCAGTTTCTCGGCTTTCAGGCAGGATTTATGGGCTTAGGAGGCGTATTGTTCCTATCATTAGGTGGCTTCCTGGCGGATGTGAATTGGCGAATGCCATTTCTGATCTATCTACTAGCATTGCTCATCTTGCCGCTCGTGGTGCTTGTCTTACCCGAACCCAACCACACCGAAGCGGCTCAAAACGCCGGAGCCGATGCAGCTAAGGGTTTTCCCTGGCAAATTGTAGGCTTGACGTATCTCGCAGCCCTCCTATCGCAGATTGTGTTTTATTTGATTCCAGTACAGTTGCCGTTCTATCTCAAACAACTGGTGAATGCAACCGCATCGCAGAGCGGATTGGCGATCGCTCTCGCGACATTATTCAGCGCAGCGAGCGCAATTGCTTATAAGCAAATCAAGGCGCGATTGTCATTCATGGGTATTTACGCGATCGCATTTCTGGCAATGGCAGTGGGCTATCTCGTCATCAGCGTTTCACCCACCTATGTAATGGTTTTAGTGGGATTAGCCATTTCTGGAGGGGGGCTAGGGTTGCTGATGCCCAATATGAATGTTTGCTTAATCTCAGTGACTCCTGGAAGTCTTCGAGGGCGAGTGTTGGGCGGATTAACGACAGCATTCTTTCTCGGTCAGTTTGTTTCGCCCATTCTCAGCCAACCTTTAAGCAGTGCCGTCGGTTTAGATACGACCTACCGACTGGCAGGTGGATTAATGGCTGCAATGGGAGCGATCGCAGTGGGATTAGGATGGCGTTGGAAGTAAAGCGATCGCTCCTACTTAGCTTCAATCAGCCTATGCAGAAATGAGTTGGCTTAACTGGGGAAGTAGTTGCTCCTGCACAAATTGAGCAAACGTTGTGGGTGTCGTTGTCTGAGATGTACGCGGTTCAGCAGGAGAATACTTCGGATTACTCAAACCTTGCCACATCTCCACATAATCCGTTGCAACACTCTCACTTGCACCCATTTGTAGCAAACTATCGCAAAACTGCTCTGACGCGATCGACACATGGACGATTGATCGCCCTAACTCCTGACTTAAGATTGCTGCTGCTTCGTCAAAGCTCAAATCGGTAGGACCATGCAATCCCAGTACAGAACACCCACTCCAATTTCGCTGCAATAGCAATTCTGCTGCTACTGTTGCAATGTCTTGGGTAGCAATCATGGCGAGACGGCGATCGCCTGAAATGGGTAAAAATACACTGTTTGCCGTGCGAATCGAGTCTAACTGCATCAGATAGTTTTCCATGAAAAAGCCCGGTCGCAAGTGGACAATGTTTTGTGAGATCGCATTTAACTGTTGTTCAACATGATACAAACCCGAAATGGGACCCATTCCGTGCGGTAAATGAGCGCCGTTACTGGAAAGATTGACCACATAAGGAATTTGATTCGCTCCGATCGCCGCTGCTGCAACACTGCCGACATGATGCTGATATGCTCGAAAATCCACAGCACCAAAGTTGTACGGTACAACCCAGTACAGGGCTTCTACGTCTTGGGTTGCTTCCATTACAAATTGGGTATTCTCCAGTGAACCTTGGCGAACGCTGGCATTCTGGCGAATAAAGGGGTGTAGCTTTTCAGGATCTCTGACCAACACAGTGACATTTGCTCCAGCTTCAATTAACTGTTGGGCGATCCGTCCACCTGTATTTCCGGTAGCTCCAGTAATTGCGATCGTCATAAGACAATTCCAAAAACTCAACTTTCCTCTAGTTATAAATCTGCTGAACTAGACTTAAAATGGCAGAAAAGCCATTAATCCTATTCAAACGTCCAAAGTTTTTTAGACAGATGGATGCCCTGACCGAGATTCTTAAATTTGTCAAACTACACAGCACCGTCCATTGTCGCTCTGAGTTTTCAGCTCCCTGGGGTGTTCAGATTGAGGCAATGGCAGATGCAGCCTTTCATGTAGTGATGCGCGGTCACTGCTGGCTGGAAGTAGAAGGGGTAGACGAACAGATTCCATTAGCGGGGGGTGATCTGGTAGTACTGCCAACAGGCGTTGCCCATGCTTTGCGCGATCGCCCCGATAGTCCAATCGTAACCCTGGGAGAACTGCTGTCTCATCGCCCCTGTCAGGGACAATTGACATTAAGCTATGGTGGCGGTGGAACAAGAACAACCGTTTTGTGTGGTAAAGCCAGTTTTGAAAACCGTGAGATCAACCCTTTACTCTCTGCCCTGCCTCCGTTGCTGTTGATCAAAGGAGAGGAGGGACGAGCGGTAGAGTGGTTAGATTCCACACTGCAATTTATTGCCTGCGAAACGGCATCGAACCGTCCAGGGGCAGAAATGATGATTACTTACTTATCAAATATTGTGTTTATTCAAGCGATACGAGCCTATCTCAGTAGCCTGAAGCCAGATGATAGCAGTTGGTTACGTGGACTGATTGACCCACAGATCAGTATTGCTCTAGCACTGATCCACCATCAACCCGAAACAAATTGGACCGTCGAAAACTTGGCAAAACGAGTGAATATGTCGCGTTCTGGATTTGCAGCCCGATTCAAGTGGTTAATGGGAGAAGCACCACTGCAATATGTCACGCGTTGGCGAATGGTTCGGGCAGTGGAGTTGTTGCGATCGAGCAATTTGACGGTGGGAGAGGTTGCTGAACGAGTGGGATATGAATCTGAGACAGCTTTTAGCAAAGCGTTTAAGCGTCAGATGGGACAGCCACCAAATCAATATCGTAAGCAATCTGTAGTGTGATGATTTTGCTTCATAGTTAATCTATAGCTAATTTTTAATCACAATTAGTAGTTAAAGATGAAAGACCAGGGTTCATTAGCTTCCTCTTCAATTCATTAGTTTTGGAGTGATGATGTCGGCAATCAATACAATGAGCGCATGAATCGGCAGAACGATTAGAAAATGACTGGTCAAAGTCCATAATCAAATCTGTGAGGATGACGGCGCCTGATGCTCGATGGAAGAAGACAATTTCATCAAACCATCCGTTAGCGATCAGCACATTACTCCTCTGGAAAAGGCTCTAGAGCTTTGAATGCGATCGCATTCGCATCATGATTA
Organism: Cyanobacteria bacterium FACHB-63; assembly: GCA_014695255.1. Lineage (GTDB taxonomy): Bacteria > Cyanobacteriota > Cyanobacteriia > Leptolyngbyales > Leptolyngbyaceae > Leptolyngbya. The sequence continues at coordinate 3,565 of JACJNX010000156.1, read as the reverse complement.
TGCACTCCCAAAGATTTGAGAATTAACTTTGTCACTTGTTCTGGATAATTAGGTTCGTTATGTCCTTCCAGAATGGTACGCATTGCCATGAGTGCCGTTCCTAAAACCAGATCGATCGCTGCCTGCGTACTCTCCACCTGAAACCGCTTCAGTCGTATTCCCGCTTCTAAATCTGACATCAAACCCCGTTCGATCGTTTCACTCAAGGGGGCTGCGACTAATCCAATCCGAACAATCACCCATCCCCATGTCGCATCTCGCATCGCTTGATGTAAAAACTGACGCAAGCCAATCGCCATTCGCTCAGCCGGATCTGCGATCTCCGCGTGCTGTGCCCAAACTTTTTGATTCATGGCATCACTCAGCGATGCGGCAACGGCTCTTAGTACCTCTTCGCGAGTCTGAAAGTAATTGTAAAAGGTTCCCCTGGCAACGCCTGCCTCTGCAATGATGTCGTCAATCGTGACTGCATCCGTTTCTTTACGCGCAAAGACCCGATAGGCGGACTCAATCAAGCTTGATCGCGTCCGTTCCCGTTTTTCCAGACCAATGGAGGCTCGACGAGATGGCTGCACAAGGGTCGCTCTAAACAATATCGAACCCAGCATAGCCCCTGTTGACACTTTTATCAAAATGACGTTATTGTCAAATTGACATAATTGTCATTTTCATCCATAAGCTCCATTCCATCACATAGGAGAACCGCAATGCGTATCGCCATCATTGCTTCGGGGAGTCAGGGAGATGTTCAACCGTACATTGCCTTAGGGAAAGGGCTAAAAGCAGCGGGTTACGATGTTCGCTTACTGACTCATGAAAACTTTGAAGGACTGGTCACCTCTCACGGACTGGCGTTCTACCCGATGCAAGGAAATGTGCAAGAACTGATTGAAACGCCAGAAATGCGCGAACTTGCCGAGAAAGGCAATTTCATTACACTGACCCTACGAACCGCAAAAGAAAGCGAAAAGATGTCGATCCGTTGGGCGCAGGCAGGGCTGGAAGCGTGTCGCGAGACGGACTTACTCATTGCAGGAGTCGGAGGGCTTTATCTGGCGTTGGCGGTCGCAGAAAAGCTAGAAATTCCCCTGCTGCAAGCCTTTGTGTTCCCCTTCACGCCAACCAAAACATTTCCGGGGGTTCTGTTTCCCCAGTCGATCGATCGGTTTGGCGGAATGGTGAATTGGCTATCCCATCAGGTACTCCGTCAAATCATCTGGCAAGGCTCCCGTTCTGGCGATATCGCTGCCCGAAAGCAAGTTCTCAACTTACCCGCAGCTTCATTTTTCGGTCCCCACCAGTCTCCCTACCTACATCGTTTGCCAATCCTTTATGGTTTCAGTCCTTCTGTGATTGCTAAACCGTCGGATTGGCAAAATACCTTTGTCACAGGCTACTGGTTTTTAGATGCTGCACCTGATTGGACTCCTCCTTCAGATCTGGAAGACTTTTTGCAAGCGGGTTCGCCTCCGGTGTATATCGGCTTCGGCAGTATGGGCAATCGCAATCCTGAAGAAACCGCCGATCTGGTTTTGCAAGCCCTCGACAAAACTGGGCAACGAGCGATTCTGTCGGCTGGCTGGAGTGGAATGCGAAAGGATAACTTGCCAAACAATGCGTTTCTCGTCAATTCGGTTCCTCATGCGTGGCTATTTCCGCGAGTTGCAGCAGTGGTTCATCACGGGGGAGCAGGCACGACAGCCGCAGGACTTCGGGCAGGCGTTCCAACGGTGATTATTCCGTTTTTCGGCGATCAGGGCTTTTGGGGGCAACGGGTCGCAGACTTAGGCGTGGGAACAGCACCCATTCCCCGTAAACAGCTTACAGTTGAACGGTTGGCACAAGCGATTCAAACGGCTGTGAGAGATCGCGCAATGCGTCAGCGTGCAGCAAATTTAGGAGCAAAGATCCGAACTGAAGATGGAGTCGCAAATGCCGTAGCAATGATCAAAAAGCTCGAAACGGCGATCACTACAGCCCCGATCTAAGCATCTTTTCCGCTAACTTAGGCAGCCATCGCTGAAGCACTAATAGTCGCTTTACTTTTCCAACGGGTATCTCATAATCATGCTGTAAGTTAGAATGACACCAAGCGTGGCAAAAAGTATCCTAAAACTCATGCCAAACTAAAGTCAATGATTGGACCTCTAGGTACAATTCGACGATCAATGATCCCTTCATAGGTATCGTAATAATGCCGTTTGATATGGTCAAACTTCACGGTTTCTGCAACGCTTGGAAGGTGATAAATCTGCCGTGTGTAGTTCCATAGATTCGGATAATCAACTAAACGACGTAGATTACAGTTCAACGCTCCGTAGTAGGCTACGTCGAATCGTACAAGTGTCACAAATAGCCGCAAATCCGCTTCGGTTAATTGTTCACCCACCAAATAGCGAGTCCTTGCCAATCGAGCCTCAAGTGTGTCTAAAGCATTGAACAGACTGTTGATCGCTTCATTATACTGAGCTTGAGTTTTTGCAAACCCAGCATTGTACACCCCAATATTGATCCGACTAGCAACAAACGCATTGATCTGATCAATCTCGGTTCTCAATGCAGCCGGATAAAGGTCGATATTAGCTTCTGCGAAAGCATTAAACTCATTGTTCAGCATTCGCATGATGTCAGCTGATTCGTTGTTGACGATCGTCCCTAACTTTTTATCCCAGAGTACTGGAACCGTCACTCTACCCGTGAAGTCCGACTGTGCTTTGGTGTACACCTGATGAAGAGCAGTACAACCATTGACGGTATCCGGTGTCGTATCGCTCCAACCGCCAAAGACCCAACCGTCAGGACTTCCCCAATCGGGACTGAGAACCGACATCGAAATCACATCGTCTAGCCGTTTCAGTTGCCGGACGAGAATCGTGCGATGAGCAAACGGACAAGCATACGAAACGTAAAGATGATAACGATTCGGCTCCACTTGGAAGTCAGAGGTTCCATCTGCTGAAACGTGCGATCGGAAAGAGCCGATCGCAATGGAATCGCCTTTAAGCTGCCCATTAGAATGCCAAATTCCATTAATTAACAGTTTCATGGCTCCTCGCTCCTAATCGATGAGAGTAGAGAGATAAGAATGGCGTTGTTTGAGAAATGCGAGTAGGCGCTGGTGATACTCTTCGACAACTGCATTCTGAACAGAAGAGCGAGCCTGTAGAGCCTGCCGCCAGCGTTTGAGGTCTGGGAACGTGGAGAAGCAATCTAAGTTGATTGCATCCTCGAAGACATCGAAGTAGCGAAAGATTGGCGCGTAGACGGCATCGACTAGAGAAAAGGTCGCACCCGCAAAGTAAGGTTGACTGATTCCATTGCTTTCAATTCGAGCGAATCGATCAAGAAGCTCTTGGCGTTTCTGCTCAAATTTTTCTTGCTCAGGCGCGTTGTACAACCCTGCGATCGTATTCAAAATGCTTGATCCAAACTCAACCCAAGCGCGATGCTTCGCTCGTTCTAGTGGGTCGGCAGGATGCAGTGAACCGGGCGTGATTTCATCCAGATACTCACAAATGACAGCAGACTCAAACAAAACCTCATCGTCAACCTTGAGTAATGGCAC
>JACJNX010000155.1 GCA_014695255.1 Cyanobacteria bacterium FACHB-63 | reverse complement strand
GCGTTCTCCCAAGCCTTGCCAAACATTCTGGTGAGCGACGTTGGGATGCCGGAGATGGATGGCTATATGCTGATGCGGCAGATTCGCAGCCTGCCCCTTGAACAGGGTGGACAGATTCCGGCGATCGCTCTCACGGCCTATGCCGGAGAACTCGATCACCAGCAAGCAATCGCCGCCGGTTTTCAACGTCACATTCCCAAACCGATAGACTCAGAGGTCGTGATCACCATCATCACCGAATTAGTATCATCAGCTTGAAGTGTGGGCAGCACGAGCACCACCTGCTTTTTAACGCTTGCCCATATAAAATTCTGCAAAGTGGCATTCCCGGTCGAGTAGAGAGGACTCCTGGAATGTTTAGGCTTGCTTTGTCTCAGCTCTAAAGAAGCAGTCCGTAGATCCACTCTTTTTAGGCTTCTCTAAGAACATTTTTCTTCCAATTAAAATTGCTTTCCGTTACATAAAACGGAACCCGTCACTCCAACGAATAGTGAGACAAGTGAACCATCAAAAAGCACTTCAAGGAAGAAGCAAGAATCTCAAAATCTAGAAACTAGAAAAAAGAATCTAGAAAATACAAAAAAGAAATTTGAGTTTTTGCAGGATATCGAAACCTCTAAGAAAGAGTTCATCGGCCTTCAGGTCACTACTGAAGTCAATGACTGGCTCGATGATTTGGTGAAAGCAAGTCGAAGAAAGACTGGACGAAAACTTCCAAAGCAAGTTCTCATTCAAGGAGGAATTGAATTGCTTCTAGCAATGCCAATTAATTGGTCTGAAGTAGGAGACATTGAAGAGCTGCGAAGTAAGCTGTCCCAGATTGCGAGATTGGTAGAAGAGCGCCAGCAGCATAGAATCTATTTTCTAGAAAATAGATTCTATGCTAAGAAAGTCAAATTGAACTGCTTGTGAAGAGTTATGGGTTTTTCCAGACATCAATGCGATTAAAAACAGCATTGATTGCACATTTACTTTGATTTTGCCTCTACAAGGCAATAAGGTAACAACAAAATTCAATACGGGTAGTTTTGATTTCAGTATTTCATGTGCGGGTGAAGAGACCATGCAAGGACTTGGCTCATGTGGTTTCAAGTGCTGGTTCTTTGCGTGGATGTCCTCCACTTGAATTACTCCTATGTCACAACCGACTTTACGAGAATCGGACTTGGCTCAGTTTACGGGAAGCGAGGTTCTTTATCGACATGGTTTGTTTGGCTATCACTACACCGAAGGCGTTCAACACGTTGCTCAGTGTGGGGGTGCTTACTGGTTAATTGACGCTATTTTTAGTTGGCAAAGGGAACAGTGCATTCGCGAAGACGCCATGCTTCAAGAGATCCAATTTTGGACGCTTCAAGTACATGACGATCGCAGTGCCACGTTGACGTGTGAACGAGATTCTAATGATGTCGTGATCACTCAATCTATTCCCTGGACTGATTTTCCACTGAGTTCGATTCGATTGTACTTCCAGGAAGGTGTTCTACTACTTCCATCTGAGTACTAACAGGTTGGTCGTGCAAGGAGCAATTCATCACAGAGTTGTTTTAATGGTTTTTAACCTTTCCTTGCATGATCTGTTCACCCAAAAGTGTAGTTGCTGTTAGCCAGACTTGAGTTGTTCCCTTTTTAAGCCACTCCCTTAGGAGCACTACAACTCCTAGTCTTGAAGCCGCTCAAACAGCTTCGTCCAAGCTTCCACAAAGCTATCGTACTTTTCCATGGGGTCTTTATCTTTCAGGAGCTGAGTTTTGACTTGCTGAGCTACGTCAACCTTCCATCCGCGTGGGAGTATGACCTCACTCTCATCTGCAAACTTCTGAGCTTGGGGAACGATAGGTTGGTCATTCTTAACTACTTCTGTGAATTCCTCTTCAAGATCGCGAGGGTAGAAACGATTTAGAATTTTCGCTAAAAATTTAGTGGGAAATAGATCTTCTATTTCTGCGTATTCGATGTTTCGCCAGCTTCCAACTTGAATAACTCGATCAGCGGCTCCACTGTACAAGTTACTGGAAAGCTGTTTTACCATCCCTTGCCCAGAAACATCTGAGTCAAGCAAGACATAGGGCAAGGTTCCACCTGCACCTGCAAGGAGTGCCACAATTGGACTAACCCCTTTGACTCCACCTGAAGGGACGAAAACCATTTCTCGTTTCGGTGTAATCAAGCCTTTGCCAATCAAGTAATTTTTTATGACACTAAGATAATGCTGATCCGAAGGTCCTTCGACTATAATCGGCTGACAGCCCTGTAGCAGCGTGTCCGACACACTCAAACCGAGTGCAGCGTGAACGGGATAGATGGAGCGTGTTTGGGCCGGATTCTTTTCCCCAGCCCTTAAATTAGACGAAATCTGAGTTGTGCCTTCATCCCCAACATAGACCGCTTTGACTCGATCTAGGTGGTCTGGATCAACTAAAAATGGCGAATGCGTCGTGTATATCAACTGATTAGTATCAGACAGATTTGTGAAAAAGTTCGACAGGTCCCTTTGGGCAATCGGATGGAGAGTCATCCCTGGCTCGTCTAGCAAGAGAATGGCTCCCGCGTGACTGTCAGCACTTTCAACTAAGAAAATTAAGTAAAAGCTCAAAAACCATTGCAGCCCCGTACTACGATTTTCTAGTTCAATCTCCTCCGGGCGCTTATCATCTGAGACCCAAATCCGAAAGTGATTGCCGTCCGCTTGAAACTTAAAACGGTACTCTCCCTGCTTCCACCACGCTCGAAATTTCTCGGTCAGTTTTGTTCCAGCCGATTGCAGCAAAACATCGCGCTCTTTCTTACGCTCAGAGGTTTCTTGGATCTGTTGTTCAGTAGGCCGTCCATGTGCAATCGGAGTTTCTTGTCCTAACTCCAAAATCTCACCGGGATCAATTTTAACAAACTCGAACAGAACTTTAAGAGTCCGTACCTTGGCTTCCTCTCGGCTTCCCAAGTCACCTCGCTGTATATTTTCAATGACGTGTGGCAGATAAATTTCGGAATCAAGATTTCCGTAATTTGAGTAATATACGAACTTGGGAAGGTTCTTGATAATTAATTGGCGTGCTTGTGGTATTTCCTGTGGATGGAATTTGGTAATCGCCTCCACCATGTCGGTGATGTCATCCACGAGCTGGCCAAAGCGAGGAGCTATCGTTGATCGCTTCACTGCTTTTTCCAGATCAATTTCTTGAAGAATTTTCTGAATTGCTTCTAAAACTTGTTCATTCAATTCTTTATCAGCACTTTTTATCTGGTCTAAAGCACGTGTCAGTACCTCCAAAACCCCTCGTTTAAGTTCTTCATCCCGTTGTTGGCCTGTCGAAGGCAATTCAGCAATACCGGCCTGAGTTTTCTTTAGAAGGTCAACGACCTCTGTCTTGGAAACATGACGTTGCGGCACAGCCTCAGGAAAGCCAACCTGATATTTCCCATCGAAATCTCTTTGAACCCTCGCAATGGTAACTTCCTCTTCCGGTGCGCCTGTTAAGGTAGCAATTTGTTTGACAAGCTCATCCGGTAACCTAAACTCAGCTTCAATGAAGACAGGCTTCTGATCCATGCCACGAAAGTCGATGTACCGTTTCCGTGGGAAATCCACTAGAGGCTGAATTTCCCCATCCTGGGCAGGATTGAGCTTCCACAACGGCAGTAAAAGATTTGTTTTTCCTGACTCATTTGTGCCGATCAACGAAGCGATGCTGCTCACCTCAATCCACCCACTGTCCTCAACCGACCGAAAGTTTTTTACGCGAAAGCGTAATAGCGTCATCATTGTTGTTGAATTCATCTTTCTTTTCTCCGTAGGCACACCACTTGGCTCTGAAACCTAGTGACGTTTCACATACCCGTCGCCATCCGAACACTGAATACTGGAAGTTTTTAGTATGACTGTACTTAGCTTATCTTTTGAGAGTAGGCAGGTTTTAGAAAAGTTAAAGTCTACACTATATGCGGTACGGAAAAAGCACGTTCTCCTATATATGTACAATAACTGCTGATGCCAGAGCAGCATCCTTGCAGGTCCATCACTTGAGAAACAGATAGACGATTAACCTAGAAGCAATCTCATTTTTCTTCCATTTACGCGTGCTTCTCCGTTACAGTTTTATCCTAAAGCTATTTACTCAACACAATGGAGAATGCGATTTCCACTTCTGCCAAGGGTTGAGCGCATAAAACTGGGGAACGTAGCCACGTTTGAATGAAAATTCATCGCACGCCATCCATCGACTTTACCGCAGCAAAATCGCGTGCGCTTAAAGTTGCAATCACCAATAGCGCAATTGCAACAGGGGTTTCTCTTGTGCTCATTGCTAGTGTCGGTGAAGCAATTCTCAATCCGGTTGTCACGTTCCTCATCGGACTTCCCTTAGTGGTCTGCTATTTAAAGATGCTAAACGTTGTCTTAGACATCGTATTGATTGAACGAGCACGGGCACAGGAAAAAGCAATCCGAGGTGGGCGAGAAGTGCTGGGTAATCCACCTCAGCGGGACTGCTTTGCCAAAGCCCTCATTGAAACGCGCCAAGCTGGAAAAAATATTTTAGATCGCTATCTGATCGGATTTGAGGTGGAAACGGGAGCACCGCTGTGGGTGTCAGATGATGACCTCTGCACCCATGCTGCTGTATTCGCTAAGACTGGAGTGGGAAAAACTTTATGGCTAGAGTCGTTGCTGATGCAACAAATGCTGCGCGGACGGGCCAGCGGCTCAACGTTTATTGACGCCAAGCGCGACTCTAGTACGTTGGCTCACATCATTTACATGGCCCACATTACTGGGCGCATTGAGGATCTCATCATCATTGATCCGCTCAAACCGCTTCACTCCTACAACTTTGTTGCCACCTCCCAACGAGCCGATGTCAAAGCTCGTAAAGTGCTCAGAGCAGGCTTACCGCCAATTGCTGATGCCAGTACCGCAAAGCATTACGATCGCCTCGCAGCGGATTCTGTTTTTCGGATTGTGCGCGCCCTCGATAGCCTAGGGTTGTCCTGGTCAATTGAAGATGTCGCCGTTGCACTCAGTTCCTTTGCGATCGCTTACCCTCATTTGAAGGCCATGCTGCAATCGATTAATGCTCACGATGCACTCTTAGAACTCGCTCACTTTGCCACAAGCTACCGGACCCCTAAAGGCACGCTAGATGTGCAGAAACTAACCGACAATGTACGAGGTATTGCGTCTGAGTTGCACTCGATCGCAGCCGGAGACGCAGGTGAATTGTTTTGTGCCAATCATTCAGATCTGTGCCTCACTGATGCAATCATGCAAGGCAAGCTTGTGTACTTCATGCTGCCACGACTAGAGGAATCAGAAGGGGCAGCGCGAATGCTCAAGGTGTTTCGCGAAGATTTGGAAGTCTCAATTGGTGAGGTGACCTCTCATGAGAAGTTTCGACTAGATGACCCGCACTTGGTAATTATTGATGAAGGAGCCTCTACGTTCTCACCCAGTTGGGCTAATTTATTTGAACTCGCTCGCAAAGGACGATTTGCGCTCCTATTTGGCGCACAGTCTACAGCGGGATTAAGTGATCGCTCAATGGGATTGAGCCCTGAATTCTATGAACGAGTGATGGCAAATGTAAATTTGAAGGTTGCCATGCGACTTGGCGACAACACGACTGCCGTTGAACTTTCAAAATGGATGGGCAAGACAACGGTGCTGAAAAAATCGGTGAGCAGGTCAAAGTCGAAAGGAAGTGCTAGCTCTGCTGTCTCTCCACTGTTTGATGCCACTGCCAAGCGTCAGTCGGGACGCTCCTCAACAGAAAGTTTTCATGAGGAAGAGGAGGATTTCGTCTCTGCCGATGAACTTAAATATGGTTTACAAGCAGAAAAGGGGCTTGCTTGGGTTGATTTAGGCGGCAAGCTCACCAAAATGCGGGCCTTATGGATTGATTTTCACCTTCCGACTGCATGGGCTGGGCGCTACCTTGTGCCTCGATTAGAGGTGTTTGAAAAAGACTCCCTCTCGCTTAGTGCTTTTGTCGATCGCGCCGTAACCCAGCGTGAGATGGTTGATGAAAATCTGCGCC
>JACJNX010000154.1 GCA_014695255.1 Cyanobacteria bacterium FACHB-63 | reverse complement strand
CGGATTCCCTAACTTTTGGGGGTGCGCTCTCCTCACCTCATCTCACGCGATGCAGATCGCTATCCAGTCAAGTCTTCTCCTCTCACCTGGTCAAGGTAATCGTCGCACAATAACATCCAGAACGTTTTCTTCACTGTCCACCGCCCGCCACAAATAGTATTGCTGCTTTTTGATTATGACCACCATTTCATCGAGATGCCATTTGTCCCTGATGTAGGAACGCTTGCGCTGTAACTAATTGGCGTATTGCTGTCCGAACTTCTGACACCATTCCCGAATCGTTTCGTAGGTCACCTCGATGCCCCGGTACAGCATCATTTTCTCGATATCTCGGTAGCTGAAGGGAAAAGTGTAATACAGCCAAACACAGTAACTGATGGTTTCACCGGGAAATCGATGGCGGGAATCTATGGGCAAGCAGATGCGATTAACATTGGATTGGTCAGTACGATTATTCTACAGACCGGTTAACCTGACAATACCCTTAACTGAGAGCAGCCCCACACCATCAAAAGAACTCGTGGGCAAAGCGCATTGTTAGACAGCGAACGTCAGTGGGAATTTTATAGATAGCACAAGATTTAGTGCTTAAGTAGAAGGTACATTTCATGCAGTAAGAGACCTCTTCATGCTTTTGTAAAGACTTCCTATTTCATTGCAACAAAAAACCGACTACCCTTCCTGTGACCATGTATAACCTGACTAAGTTTACGCTAGGAGACATGACTGAATGTGGTGCCGCTCTCCGCAAGCTAGGCAACGGAGCAGACAGCATGGAAGAAGTTGCAAACCGAACGACTCGCTATTTTTACGAGCACTTTCTGGATCCAGAAACGGGTCAAAATGCCTTCGCCCTGGTTCGATTTTTCAAAACTCATGCCTATTGTGATTTAGATACAGAGCTTCGGCGCTTCGCCGATCAGATGCTTGATGATTCACTAGAGCAGCCAGAGATGAAGTGTCTAACTTTATTAGCGACAGTAGGCGATCAGCCCGAATGGAGCGATCGCTCTGCTTCAAAGGGTCATCAAGCAATTCCATTACCAAGTGAACAAATGGTTGCTCAAGCTCCGATGATTTCCCAATTGATTTCCCAACTCGGTTTGACCATTAACGATGTTTTATCTCCTGATCCTGATCTGTTACTCAACTTACAGGAGCGCACCTATAACGTTTTTTATATTCCAGAAGCCAAAGGATCGATTCACATTCCTGCTCAAGAAGAATTTATCCACCCATTTGAAATCAAATCCGTACTCGGCTTTGGAGGCATATTACCTTCTGGTAACCTAATCGCGGTTATTTTATTCTCAAAAATGTCAATTCAGCGGGACATTGCGGAACTTTTTAAGCTTTTAGCTCTCAATGTCAAAATGGCAGTCTTGCCGTTTGACCAGCAGTCTGTTTTTCGTTGCGTAGTTCGTGCTTGAGTGATCGTCGTGGAATCAAAAGATAAGCTCACTGAAACAAATCGATCCGCTGAAGTTGAACAACTCAAAGCGCAGCTTGCAACGCTAGAACAATTGCTGGAAGTGTATGAACACGAAACCTTCAACAAATCGACAAAGTTAGAACAAGCATTAGCACAACTTCAAGAACATACACAACAACTTAGCCATGCAGAAACAACCCTGAAAGCTTTGCGGGCTATGTTAGACGGTATCGGTGATCCAGTCGTTGTGGCTGATCAGCAGGGACAGTTTGTGTTTCTCAACCCTGCTGCTGAAACAATTTTAGGAACTCGCACAAGTTCATCTTTGAGCAATTGGGCAAGAACCTGGGGAGATACGCACGGTCTATTTTTACCAGACCAAACAACCCCTTATCCAATCGAAAAATTTCCTTTAATGCACGCACTGCGAGGTGAGTTGATCGGTGCAACTGAGGTTTTTGCCCGCACTGGTGAGCCACTGGTAGAAAACTGGCTAAGCGTCACTGCGCGATCGCTGCGGGATGAGACGGGCAAAATCCAAGGTGGAATTGCAATTTTTCACAATGTAACAAGCCTTAAGCAAACAGAAGTCGCATTGCGTCGATCAGAAACCTATTCGCGAGAACAAGCTCAACAGCTTCACCAAGCCCTTCAGAATTTGCAAAAGGCGCAAACTCAGCTAATCCAAACCGAAAAAATGGCAGGGATCGGGCAGCTTGTCGCGGGCGTAGCCCATGAAATTAATAATCCGATTAGCTTTGTCTACGGCAATATCATACCCGCGAATGAGTACTTCCAGGATTTGTTGCGGTTACTGCGTCTCTATCAAAAACATTATCCAAATCCTGATCTAGAGATTCAGGCAGAAATCGACACGATCAATCTCGACTTCCTAGAGGAGGATCTGCAAAAACTGTTAAAGTCGATCCATTCAGGCGCTGAGCGCGTCCGCCAAATTGTGCTGGCTTTACGCAATTTCTCCCGTTTAGACGAGGCAGGCAGGAAGCTTGTTAACCTTCATGAAGGACTAGACAACACTCTATTAATTCTGCAGAATCGATTGCAATCCGATCAGGATCTTCCTGCAATTCAGGTGATTCGTCAGTATGGCAACTTACCGCTGGTGAACTGTGATGCTAGTCAATTGAATCAAGTCTTCATCAACATTTTGTCAAATGCGATCGACGCGATTAGAACAAAATTGCAAGGATTTACAACGTTCATTCCGACCATTACGATTACGACAAAGTATCAGGATGGCAGTGCTATAGTTTACATTAAGGACAATGGAGTTGGAATACTACCTGAAGTCATGCAACACCTATTTGAGCCTTTTTTCACAACGAAACCTGTTGGTCAAGGGACAGGTTTGGGGCTGTTTGTTAGCTATCAGATGATTGAGAAGCATGGCGGAACGATCCAGGTTACATCTGAGTTAGGTCAAGGGAGCCAATTCGCAATTATATTGTCTGCCAGGGAGGTATGATCAACCTAACCTATCTCAACAAGGTTGAGATGGTGGTGATTTGCAAAGGCTGAAAGACTGTCTTTCTCATGACTTCAAGTGCATTCACTCCCAAACACAAGTGCGAAATCTAGTTAAGATGGTGCTACCTTTGGCTCTGTCGCAAAGATTATAAAGTAACAAACGAATTGGTCTCGTTTGTGTTGCTTTAAGCACTCACTCCGAAGAGTTCGTTGACGAATCCGGCTTGAGATACACTGTACCCTTGACTAATTTCTTTCACTTGTCCTTTGCGAATCATCGCCATTGCCTCAATTCCGCGCAATGTTCTTCTTGCACTGTTGAAAGACTGAAACCTCATCATTGGTTTGACGATGCGCTTCACGTTGCGATGGTCTTGCTCGATCCTGTTGTTCAAATATTTGCTCTGCCGCAATTCCGTCTCGGCTTTCAATGTTTTGTCTTGCTTCAATTCTTCTACAGCAACTGGATAAGCCGCGTTTTTATCCACCGTGATCACTCGTGGAGTTTGAGTGTGTTTCGCTCCCAACACTTTGCGAAAAAAGCGTGCCGCAGCTTTCCCGTCTCGCTTCGCACTCAGCATGAAGTCCAGGGTGTTGCCCGCTGAATCCACCGCTCGGTACAGGTATCTCCACTCTCCTCGGATTTCGATGTAGGTTTCATCGACTCTCCACGAGTCAGTCGTGGGCTTCAAGAACGGACGAATTCGCTTGTCTATTTCTGGAGCGTATTTCAATACCCACCGATTGAGGGTGGAATGATCCACGGCGACTCCGCGCTCTTGCATCATCTCCTCCAAATCTCGGTAGCTCAAGGCATAACGGTGAGTCTAGTCCTGAAGGCGGGTTTCCCGCTGTAGGGAACAAGTGAACCCGAAGAGCAATACCAGCGTACATTTAGCAAGATGATTTCTGGCAAAAAGTGCCGCCATTTGAACAAGGAATCGGTCGTCATTTAGAGCAGGGCTAGAGAAAATTGAGCTTTCACACCCTACCATTTTTGCGACACAACCCAATGCCAAACAGATACTCTTGTACTTCTTGCGTCGGACACAACCGGAACTACACCAAGATAAACAGCAGCTTGTCGCAATCTGCTTTCAGTTGCCCAGCTCGTCCACCCCCGTAGCGACGTTGGCGTGACTTCTCTTCAATGTGATGTTTGACCACATAGGCTTGCCAGGCTTGCTCAAACGACGGCAGCAATTTCTCGAACTCGCTCGGACTCATTCCGGTCAAGCTTTGAAAGATACGCGGCTTATTTCGCAGGCTTTGATAGCTCAACATCCTCGTGCTTCCACAAGTGCATCCTTGCTGTTTAGCTTACTTTACTTCCAATGAAGTTTAATCTGAAACTCGATACTCAGCCACGTCTGGGCGAATTCGTAACAACGTGCGTGCAAGAATTGTAAAGAGCGTACTATTTGATACTTGCCTCTAGCTTGAGCTTGGTAGCAACGTTGATCTGCTTAACGCATAACGTAAAAAGCTTCAGTCGTCGTGATTAGAATGAGAGATGATGAGCCACTTAGTCCGAGCAAATTGTTCGGACACCTTAGAGGAGGTCATGATGCAACACAAAACTCATGCTTTAGTCATTGGTGGTAGTTTGGCAGGCCTGCTCATGGGTCGGGTGCTGGCAAACCATTTTGATCGCGTTACGATTGTCGAGCGCGATGTCTACCCGGATCAGCCAGTGCCACGAAAGGGTGTGCCCCACTCTCGCTTTCCACACACGCTGATGCTACGGGGACAACAAATCTTTGAACAGTTGTTTCCGGGGCTTAAAGCAGAACTGATTGATAAGGGCGCGGTCGAGCTAGACAGTATGCAAGACATTGTTTTTTTCACTGCCGCAGGCTTGGCAGCTCGGGCTCCCTCAAACTTAATGCTGCTTGCTTTTAGCCGAGACTTATTGGATTGGAGCATTCGCCGTCGATTAGCCGCATTTCCTCAAGTGCAATTTTTGACCAAAGCGAGTGTGCGCGGATTGTTAACAAATGCAGAGCATAAGAAGATTATTGGGATATCCTTGCATCGACATGAAGACTCCAACACTGACGTTAGTGAGAATTTGTACGCGGATTTGATTGTGGATGCAAGCGGCAAAGCATCGCGCACGCCAGAGTGGTTAGAAGCCTTGGGATATCAGCCGCCACCTGAAACCGAAGTGAGTGCTTTTGTTGGCTATGTTGCCCAAATTTATCAACCGCCATCCAATCTATCCGTGGATTGGAAAATGGTGTTTATGCCATCCGCCCCGCCCCACCGACATCGAGGTGGAGCGATTTTCCCGATCGAGGGTGATGAATCTAATCCTCAGCAGGTTCGCTGGATTGTAAGTTTAGTCGGCGGCGGTCATGATTATCCGCCCACTGACCAAGAAGGTTTTTTAGCTTTTGCTGGTAGTCTGCCTACACCAATTTTGGCAGAGGCGATACAACAGGCGACTCTGCTCACGCCGCCCTATGCTTACTATGGCAATGAAAACCGTCTGCGCCAGTATGAGCAACTTTCGCATTTTCCGGATCACTTGATCGTGGTCGGGCATGCGGCTTGCTTGCTCAATCCCACCTATGGACAAGCGATGACGGTGGCTGCTCTCGAGACAATGATTGTCGATCAATTTTTCCAGCATCACTCGATTGCTGACCTCGACCAGCAAACCCATTCTCTGCAAAAACAACTAGCGAAAGCCCATCAAGAGGCATGGTCAAATGCAACCGGAATGGACTATCGCTATCACAGTACACAGGGTAAACCTATCAGCGTTGGCAGCCGATTTGTCAATTGGTATTGGGACCAGTTGATGGAAATTGGCATTAATCGAGCTTCAGTGCATCATACCTTTCTGGAAGTGCTGCACATGCTCAAACCCTCGATCTCGCTCTTTCAGCCATCTATTTTGGCTCAAGTCCTGGTGCATGCGTTTAGCAAGCAATGGAGACAGTTAGCGCCTCATCAAAAAACAAAAGTCTCTACAAGTTGATTTCGTAAACGCTTCAAGGAGCGATCTACGATGAAGCTTGAGGTTGTTAGCGAGATTACAGCATCAAGGTAGAAGATCGCACAGGAGTTTGCCCTCATAATCAACGCAAACTCAAGTTAAAACTCGCTATGATGACCCTACCCACTGTCCATGAATCCAGGTCTGCTCGCAGTGATGTGTTGATTGTGGGAGGTGGTCCAGCCGGACTCGCAACCGCACTAATGTTAGCAAAGCGGGGATGGACTCGGATTACTGTGCTAGAACAGCGTCGATCGCCAGAGGAGTATGAGCCAGATAAGTCCCTTAACTATCTGATCGATGGTCGAGGACAAAAGTTAACCGACTTGCTAGGACTCACCGATGCAGGTATTGTCAAATTAACCCAAAGGTAGAGTAATCGTACTGATCTCATTTTGTTCGCGACTGCTTGCCCATGTACTCCCGTTACCGCTTCCCCGGCGAAATCATCAGCTACTGTGTCTGGCTCTACTCCACCTTTCCGGTGAGCTACCGGGACATCGAGAAAATGATGCTGTATCTTGGGATTGAGGTGACCTATGAGATGAGGTTGTGTCGCAAAAATGATAAGGTGAAGAGACTGAATTTCCTCTGACTTCACCCTAAATCGCATCCCAATCTCTGTTTAAGTGGCGGCACTTCTTACCCGAAATCATCGTGT
>JACJNX010000153.1 GCA_014695255.1 Cyanobacteria bacterium FACHB-63 | reverse complement strand
CATCTTGCCATGCTTATGAGGTTTGATGTGACCACAGAGCGGACAGTCCATAGAGCAATTCTCACCTGAAACCACTCTCAAGATATCATCCCACATCAGACTGACGCACTATCAAGAATTCAAAGGGGGACGATCGCTCAAATCTCTTAAATTTCGGACTCTAAATTGTCACTTTCTTGTCATATTTCTACGGCACATATTGGAGGTAAGACAACTTTAAAGTCCACGCTTTCCAATTCGTTGAGCAACGCAAACGATGCTGTCAACACGATCTTCTCGCTCTCAGAGATTGACTCGTAGACGGTTTACAACGCTTTCTACGATGAGCTTTCTGAGCCTCATGGCATCCAGTACAGGAGCTGTTGTGGCATACCCACAGCTTAAGCATCTAGTACGAATGGCTAACTCGTTCAGGTTAGGGACTACATTCAGCCAACTTCAGTGTGAGTATCTCAATCTAGACTATAAAGAAACATTCCGCCAGATCTGTGATCTTGGTTTCTACCGAATCCGTCTCTGTAGCTATTGGAATGAACTAGAACCGATCGAGAATCAATATAACTTTAGCGTTCTCGATTGGCTCTTAGAAGAAAGCGATCGACGTAAGTTGGAAGTAGTACTGACTGTTGGAATGAAAGCACCAAGATGGCCCGAATTCCATTTCCCAAAATGGTTAGAAGCCCAACAAGACACTCGAAATACATCTCAACCCATCGATTACAATCGGGCGATCGCGGATCGTACCCTTCGATTGGTCGATCGTGTCATCCATCATACTCGTACGGCTCGGAGCGTGCGCTATTGGCAGGTCGAAAATGAACCGTTTGCGCGGATGGAAATTACGGGCGATCGCTCTCTCAGTCCTGAGTTTGTGAGGCAGGAGGTCGAGTTGGTGAGAAGTTTAGCGTTGCCTCGGCAAAAGGTGATGTTAAGCAATGCCATCGATCTTCCTACTTATATTGAGGAAGATGAAAAGGCATTCCAGGTTAGCTTAGCCTTAGCAGATGCGATCGGGATCAATGTTTACACAAGAGTTCCTGATGGTGATGATGGCTACCTAGAGCCACATGAATCCTATTGGGAGAAACTAAAAGACTGGCAGGAAGCGATGAAGCGGAATCGCAAGGAAGCTTGGATTGCGGAAGCTCAGGCTGAACCTTGGGAACCGAATCAATTGGTTGCAATGAATGATATTCACTATCCTAGTGCATCTCCAGAGCGCATGGCTGAACTCATCAGTGTGGTGAAGAACTTTGGTTATAGCACAGTGATGCTTTGGGGTTGTGAGTATTGGTATTGGCATCAGCGAAACGGACGAAGCCATTGGTGGCAAGCCATTCAAAATCTTGTCGAAGTCTAGCAGTCAGCAAACACTGAGCAATCCCGTCCACCTAATTTAGACAAAGTATTTGAGCAAGCTCTAAATCAAAGTCAATCGAAGCCGTTATGAATGAGCCAACTCGTCAATCAATTTGGGATAACCTCAACAATGCAAAGTTAATTCGCTATGTATTACTATTTGCATTGGCATGGGCAGTGGTTCAAGTTCTCGCTTATTTTGAGACGGTTATTATTATTTTTGTATTTGCTGCTATTTTTGCATTCCTGCTCAACTTTCCCGTTCGGTGGGCATCACGGATTATGCCAAGGGGATTGGCAATCGTTCTGGTTTTCCTATTCAGCTTGTTGCTGACTGCTAGTATTGTAGTAACACTGGGAATTGCAGCATTTTCGCAAGCGCAACAGTTGGTCGAACAAGCACCTCAACTGTTGAACAGTGCGATCGAACTTCTGGATAATCTGCAAAGCTTGCTTCAACGGTGGAATCTAAATGTAGATTTCAGTGAATTAGAAGGGCAATTACGTAATGGGGCGCTCTCAACGCTGGGGCTAGGCTTTACAACCGTGCAAAATGTGCTTGCCAATGCACTTGATTTAATTGTGATTGCGGTGGTTGCATTCTTCATGCTGCTGGATGGCAAGCGTCTTTGGGACTTGATTCTCCGAATTTTTCCCAGGGGAATGCGCGATCGTATTACCACTGCTGTCCGCAAAAACTTCCTCGGCTTCTTCTGGGGACGTTTTATCTTGTCTGTATTCTTTGGCGTTTCGGTTTACATTGTGTTTATTTTGCTGGGTGTGCCCTATGCCTTGGGATTAGCCGCGATCGCAGGAGTCTTCGATCTAATTCCGGGAATCGGCGCAACGCTTGGGATCACTTTAGCTTCGATCATCATCCTGCCACAAGGGATTGGACTAGCGCTAACGGTATTAGTTAGTTGCATTCTACTCCAGCAAGTTGAGGAGAACTTGTTGATGCCACGAATCATGCAGGGATCAATCAATATGAACCCCGTAGTAATGTTCTTTGCTCTACTTGTCGGTGCAAGAGTCGCAGGATTAGTTGGAGTATTTTTGTCGATCCCGATCGCGGGAGTGTTGATTAGTTTATTTGAAGTGGAAGAAATGCAGGGAAAGCAGGATTAGCGTTAAGTCGGTCTTTGCCAGCGATCGAGAATGTCTTTGAACAACACTTCCTCGATCCACGCTTTGACCACAACTGCGAGGGGTAGTGCCATCACTAACCCTAATGCACCAAAGAAGGTCGTAAAGAAAAATTGAGCCGTTAACGTAATCGCAGGGAGAAGGGCAACTTGACTTGCCATCACCGTAGGCGTGAGCCAGTAGCTCTCAATGTTCTGAATCACAATGTACAACACCAAGACAGCAACGGCTTTCCAGGGTTTATCCAGGAAGGCGATCGCAATGGGAAAAATCGCGCTCAACGTTGGTCCAAGATTCGGAATAAAATTCAGTACACCTGCTAAGACTGCATGAGCGAGAACTAATGGAACTTGCAGAAACCATAGACCAATCCCGCTTAGAACTCCAATGAACATCATTTCGATCAGAGCGCCTTTTGTCCAATGTTCGAGACCAGTGGCGCAGAGCGTTAATACTTCATCGACGCGCGCTCGATAAAAGGCTGGAAAACATCGAATGAATGCTTGGCGGTAGGGTTGGGGATTGATTAATAACATCAACGTCAGTACCAATACGACAAACAGTTCAAGCAGTGCATTGATCGAGTTTGCAAAGAGGATAAATGCCTGTGTGGATAGATTCGCGACAAAGGGCTGGAGTCGCGTCATGATCCAGTTAAAGTTAGGGATATTCGGAAAGTAGGGATCTAAAACCTGGCTCTCAATCCAATCGATGCCTTGCTGGATGGCGGTCAGTGCGATGGGAAAGATCGTGATTAATTCAGCGAGTTGCGAGATTAGATTGGGGACAATCAGCACGCCGACCACCAGTGCTATCATCAGCAAGGTCATCAGTGTCAGCAAGACTGCCCAGCCTCGCTTAAGTCGAGATTGCTGCAATCGTTGCACAACGCCATTCAGTGCTGTAGCAAGCACGATCGCGGTAAATCCTAACAACATAAGTTGCCGAACTTGCCAAACAATATAGAGTGCAGCAACAAGCGCAATTAATCCAAGCCATTGCCCAATTTTCATAACGGATAGTTCTAGAGAGTTTTCTTTTACATGGGCACCGATCCTTAATTTATCTAGGGATAGATGATTAGAACAGACGAAATCAACATGCTGCAGACAGAGATTGCCTAAAGAACGGGCTAACAGAAACGATTGCTTACTTAATAAAATGCAACGCTAGATACATAGAACTGAATCCATAAAAAAGTAGCTCTAATTTTCCTAATGATTCAGCTTGTCACTTCTATGTCACATTTACAGAAAATGCTGGTGGGTACCGACTCCAACAAACAAACGATTAAGTTAGACAGATTGTGACTTCTCTCGATCGGTAGAGACGATTTTACTCATGAACTGATATTAAATTTGGAGTTAACTTGACTTTGAGCATTCTGTCCCTAGCTCCCAGTCTTATAGCTCAATCGTTTTAGGTGGAGCGCTGGTATATAAGCTCTATATTTTATTTTGATGAGGAGATGTAAGTGATGGATTGGCAGAGCCTTTGGCATTGGTTGTATATTGGTGGAATGTCGATCGGAGCAATTTATTTTGCACTGTTAGGGCGGAATCCTCGTGGTCTTCCGAGACTAGAATACTTTGTGGCAACTTTCATCCCAATCTGGTCGGGCTTGATGTATCTAACGATGGTGCTACCCACGAGTGGAGATGGATTAGAATAAGGAAAGATTGCGATCGCGGGTCAGATGACTCATTTTGCTCGCTATGCTGATTGGATTGTGACAACGCCACTCCTGTTGTTATCGCTCTCTTGGACAGCAATGCACCATCACAAACCGAAGGATTGGACGCTGACTTTTTCGTTGATGGCAACTCAAGTGATTGTGATTGTAACTGGGTTGATTGCTGATCTTTCAGATGTTCCTTGGGTGCGGTATTTGTGGTATTCGATCGGCTGTGTTGCCTTTCTGATTGTGCTTTGGGGAGTTTGGGGACCCTTGCGTGAGAAAACGAGAGGAGATGCAGAGCTATCCAGCTTTTACAATGGGCTAACGACATTTTTTACGATTACTTGGATTTGCTATCCGTTGATTTGGATTAGTGGACCTTCTGGTTTACGCTTGTTTGATCAGAATGTGGATACCTTTCTCTTTTGCTTAGTGCCTTTTTTCTCAAAGGTGGTGTTTAGCTTTCTTGACTTAAATGGGCTACGGAGCTTAGGACATCGGGAAGAGCAAAGTCCTGAAGAGCGGTTTGTTAGCAGTACAATGCGGTTCATGAATTCCTTCTCTCTAAGGCAGCCGAGACGCTCCCGTAGAAGACCGCGAGCCTTTCCGGGAAGTCTGCAATAAGCTCAAGAATTGCAATGACTTCACTGATCTGCTGTTTCCAGGATTGATTTTTTGGATTGCTTTCACTCAACTTCACGGAGAAATTATGAATAAGATTGTTGCACTGTTAGTCTCACTGATTGGTTTGTCAGCTTTTCTTAGCGCCTGTGGACCGACTGGAACTGGAGAAACCGGAACTGGAGGAACGGGTACTGGAACAACAGAGTCGCCAGCAGCTTCTCCAACCGTATCTCCAACCGCTAGTCCTACTACATCTTCAACTGCGAGTCCTACTGCCTCACCCACTCCAACGACTTCGCCTTAATTCGTGAAGTTCAACGATCACTGCCGATATGGAGGACTCTATGCGGCAGCGATACTATTGTGTTTGACTTATGTGTTTGACTTGTAGATTGATTGTCGGTTTGCCACCTAAAGCGAGATCTCTTTACCCATCGTTAGGAAACGACGATCGCTGCCCGTAATGTCTAACCCTTTTTTCATGAGGGAGTGTTATTCTTCAGAATCTTCGTGGATAAATCACAGTGAGTCAGCATGAGATTCAGCTATATGAACCTATCCATTGTCTTAAGCAGATCGATCAGGATATTTGGATTGTCGATGGTGCGATCGTACACATGTCAATGTATGGAATGAAGATTCCCTTTTCAACGAGAATGACCCTTGTACGACTTAGTAATGGTGAACTATGGTGTCATTCCCCGATTGAATTGACCACAGAACTCAAAGCCCAAGTTGATGCGCTTGGTAGAGTGCAACACCTAATTTCACCAAACAAGATTCATTACGCACACATTAATGCTTGGTCGCAGGCTTATCCAGGTGCGATCGCTTGGGCATCTCCAGGCGTTCGAGAGCGTGCCGCACAACAAAAAATTGATGTTCGTTTTGATGCCGATTTAGGGGACGAACCACCTCCAGAATGGATTGCTGAACTAGATCAATTGATCTTTCGAGGCAGCCGATTTATGGAAGAAGTGGTCTTTTTCCATCGTAAAAGTGAAACGCTCATTCTTGCTGACCTAATTGAGAATTTTGAGCTTAACAAAGTAGGGAAACAACTTCGTTGGCTTGTGAAGTTAGCTGGAAATGCTGATCCAGATGGAAAAGCCCCACTGGACTTGCGGGTGACGTTTTGGGGACAGAAAGAACAAGCTCGTGATGACTTCCATCGAATGCTTAAATGGAGTCCTGAGAAGGTGATTCTCGCGCATGGTCGCTGGTATGAGACAAACGGGACTGCGGAGTTACGTCGCGCTTTTCGCTGGCTCAATTAATTCTTAAGCTACAACCCGTTCTCTACGATCGTCAGGTGTCATCTTTCTGTCACTTTCGCAAACGACCCTAAAACTAGGGAGCACCACGACATTGAAGTAAATCAGCAGGCATGGCAGCTTAGGGGGATGTATTAGTATGACTCAGATTAAGCTTGTAACGAATCAAACGAGCCAGTCTTCTCCAGAGCCGATTACTCCGATCAATCCGTCGCCTACAGACGCTGCATCAGGATCTAGTCTCGGTGCAATCCACCTTTTGGGATTTGTAGCGATCTGGGGAACAGCACTGTGGTCAGTAGCCAGAAGTAGAAAGGATTCACCTAAAGCGCAAATCCATTCGCCAGAAAGCAATATTCCTTGTCAAAATTGTCAATTTTTTCATAATAACTTCTATCTCAAATGTGCAGTAAACCCTTCGATCGTGATGACTCACTCTGCGATCGAGTGTTCGGATTATCGCCCATCTGAAAAAGCATTGAAGATACAACAGAGATCTTTTTCTCGGCGAAACTTACCGTGACACGATCTCGATGGAAAATTTTTAGAAGGGTGGCAGAAGTCCGTCTGGCTCGTTCATGCTGTTTCAGCAATTCACGTCCCCCCGAAATCCCCCTGATTTTCCTCCGAATTGTTCACAGGGAGGCGCTACGGTAAAGTTATTGGTCACTATTGTATTTATGTTTGAGTTTCTCGATTCGGCATTGATCGAATCAGAACCGATTGCTATTGTGACTGTCCTAACTTCAGAATAGCTAGCAATAACAATGATCCGTTTCCAAACTGCATTGAAAAAGATCGAACAACTGTTTTCCGAAAGTAGGAAGCTATCGTGACTCAATTTCCACAAAATCTCACTCGACAAGAGTTAAGGGAGTGGGTACGATCGCAACTTCAAACGCTGTTGGAGCAAAAGGACTTCCAAGCAGCCAAAGCGCTCCTCGTACCTATTCAGCCGATTGATATTGCAGACGCGATCGAGGATCTTCCATCGGTCATGCAAGCGATCGCATTTCGGCTATTGTCCAAAGATGAAGCGATCGAAGTTTACGAGTATCTTGATCCTGCCATTCAAGAAGCACTCCTGGAGGATTTTAAGCGACCCGATGTTTTAGAAGTGATGGTAGTGCCCTTTAGGAAATGATGGAGGAAAAAGGCTGACTTTATGCGATAGCTTGTCGCCGTTGGTCGTTGTAGTAGTGGATGAAGTTCCAGACCGCAGCAATGTGATTGTCCAAGTCTTTCGAGAACGACAAGGTTTTTCGCACTAATCGAGAAACTCTTTGTCTTAGAGTATTGTTGAACCGCTCAATGTAGCTGGTCAATCCGCTGCTCTTATCGACAGCCCGATGCCGCTTGCTGGGGAGAGCAGCAGGGTAAGACGCCCAGAAATCGGTATAGCAAACTGCACACTGACGATAGAGCGCAGGCAAGGACTGCCAGAGGGCTTTGGCTGACTCACCCGAACGGTCTCCGACATAGCCCCGACAATCTCTCGCGTCTCGGCATCCAGTGCCAACCACACCCATTGCTCATTGCCTTTTCATCGACGAATGACCACAGCTCGTCCATCTGCACGCTCAATCGTCTTCGGGCTTTCGGGTGCACCTGCACTTGTTGAGAAACCGTTGCATAATACGCATTAACATATTGCTGCAACCAACTTTCACTTACTTGCACACTCCGAGCAATTCCAACCAGTGGAATCTTTTCTAGCAGCATTCGCCCTATGGTCGCTTTCGTCTCATCGCCAATACGCCTCCACTTGGGATTTTCCACGAACTGTCGCCCACAATCCCTACATTTGTAGTTCTGATTGCCATGTCGCGTCGTGCCATTCTTGTTGATGTCATGCGCGCCACAGGTTGGACAAGTAAGTAAGGGCTTAACCATCAGTGTTATAACGTGAAGTCGATCTACTGCTCTATTCTCGCTCCCTCCTTTTTTACGTTCTTCCCTAAAAAGCACTACCCGCAGGGCGAATCATGACATCAGAGTATGTCTTCCTCAAAGAATCATGGACAGTCGCTCAGGCACTAGAACGGATTCGCCAAGTCGCTCGATCGACGGAAACAATCTATTATCTCTACATCATTGATACCAGTCGGCACTTGAACGGAATTCTCTCACTCCGAGAACTGCTCATGGCTGATTTGGAAGTACTGATTAGCCAGATTATGAATCGAGAGGTGGTCAGTGTCGAGACAAATACCGATCAAGAAGACGTGGCGCGAATCATCCAGGACTACGATTTAATTGCTGTTCCAGTTGTCGATCGTGAGCATCGTCTAGTAGGCATGGTGACGGTGGATGATGTCTTAGATGTGTTGGAGCAGGAAGCAACAGAAGATATTTACACATTAGGCGGCTTGCAATCTGATGGTGATGACTATTTTCGTTCCAACCTTTTCACGATTGCCCGAAAGCGTGTCGTCTGGTTGTTAGTTCTTTTAGTGACCAATACTGCAACAAGCGCCGTGATTCGCAGTCAGGAAGATGTGTTAGAGCGGGTGGTTGCACTGGCGGCATTTATTCCATTGTTGATTGATACTGAGGGAAATGTTGGGTCACAATCGTCTACGGTGATTATTTGGGGCTTAAATACTGATAATGATCAACTCCGGAACCGCTTTGGTGTGATTCAACGAGAAGCGGTGGCAGGGAGCATTCTAGGAGCAATGTTAGGCGTGATTGTGACAGTGTGGGCTTATCTTTTACAAGGGGATTTAGGAGTCGCGATCGCGGTGGGGATCAGTTTATTTGCGATTTCATTGATTGCCTCGATCGCGGGTTCGGGTCTACCGTTCTTGTTCCAATCGTTCAAACTCGACCCCGCATTGATGTCTGCTCCGTTTATTACAACCGCCGTAGACGTATTCGGCGTATTAATTTACCTCAATGTTGCACGGTGGATTTTACGTCTCTAAAGAAGGCAGCCCATTGAAAACAAATAGTTCCTCTGAGTGATGTTGGACTGGAAATGCAAACTACAAAATAGCAATAGTAGCCGATCATTCTCGTTTTGCTACTTTCTTCAGCGTAGTTTCTCAGTCATTGACAGGAGTTTTTAATGGTTTGGTCGAAGCGTATTTTAGCGGGTCTTTGCTTAGTGGGATTACTCGCCTGCGATCGTGCAGCCCTGCAACCTCCTGCTGATGCAGATCCAGCGACTCCGACTCCTACAACTCCAGCAAACACTACACAAGCTCAACCTGAAACTCAATCCCTTCAAAGAACTTGTCAACTTGTTAAGGACAGGTTTGGTTCCTCTGGCACAGTCAATGTGCAAGTTGAGGAAGTTGTTCGCGGGCTAGATGTTCCTTGGGGCATTGCCTTTCTTCCCAACAACGAGATGCTAGTCACGGAGCGTCCAGGACGAGTGCGGTTAGTTCGCAATAATCAGCTTCAGCCTCAACCTGTTGCAACTCTATCGGTCACGGCGAGAGGGGGAGAAGGCGGATTACTTGGAATTGCGGCACATCCTCAGTTTGCTACGAATCGATTGTTCTATCTGTATTACACAACCGATCAAGATGGGCGCCCTGTGAATCGTGTGGAACGCTGGCGATTGTCTGAGAATGGTCAGCAGGCACAGCGAGATCGTTTAATTCTTGATAACATCCCCGTTGCTGCCTTCCACAACGGCGGTCGTTTGCGCTTTGGTCCCGATGGAATGCTGTATATTGGTACGGGAGATGCAAGAGAACCAGGAAGCTCTCAAGATGCGGATAGTTTAGCGGGTAAAATTTTGCGGGTGACTCCTGAGGGAGAAGTTCCGTCCGACAATCCTACACCAGGGAATCCTGCTTTTATTTCAGGGCTACGGAACACGCAGGGGTTTGATTGGCTCGATCGTAATACCTTACTCGTCACTGATCACGGTCCTACAGGTGAACTCGGCAGAACTGGACGGGATGAAGTGAGTGTTGCGAGAGCTGGAGACAATTTAGGATGGCCGACCCTTTATGGCTGCCAGACGCGATCGGGTTTCGTGACTCCCTCGATTAGTTGGGTGACGGCTGTTCCTCCAGGTGGAGCCGCAATCTATACAGGCAATGCAATTCCTGAATGGAAAGGAAGCTTAATCATCGGTACGTTGGGATCGCGTCACCTGCATCGAGTACAGTTTAATCCCAACAATCCAGGGCAAGTGCAACTGAATGAAGTCTATCTGCAAGGAGAGCAAGGACGCTTACGAGAGGTCATCATGAGTCCAGATGGAGAGTTATATGTCACAACGAGTAATTGTGATGCAAGGGGACAGTGCCCACCCGAACGTGACAAAATTCTTCGCATCACTCGGCAGTAGTCTCAATGCGAATTCGCCAATCGTGTATTTTGTGAGGTGATGAGAGCTTACTAGAGTGTCAACTATCGAGTCGTTATCCTACCGAAATTTCCCTGCTTCCTCTCGAATTTCCTACAGTAAAACGCTAGAGTGAAGACAACAATAATTTTAGATATTTTGGGTCATTCCTGATTCAGCGGGTACTGGATCAGGAATGACCATTTCCCCCCGAAATCCCTCCGATTATCCTCCGATTTCTTAACGCTTATTTGATAGAGTGTGCGGGCAATACGACCCTAGAAACAATCAGGGACCGTAGACGTTACGGTTGAAAGCGGAGGCGAGATGACCGAGGTTTATTATCTAGACCACATTATTAAGGCTGTTTCCAATTCTGGAGGATGGCAGGTCCATGTGATCGATTCAAATCTTGAGCCGATTCAGGTTTGTACTTCTTCTGCCATCTATGCAACTGCTAAAGAAGCGAGCGATTCTGGAAAAGAATTTGTGCGACGGCAAGCTGCTTTATCCTCGATGTGGGAGTTTCTGTGTGAATGTCATGAGTCGGGGAGAATTAATGCAATAGAGTTAGACACACTCTCTGCTTCGCTCTGTTTTTTCTGTTGCTTTCGAGATTCCTACTCGCCCCAGAATTATTGGTATCGATAAAATCTCCGGACAAGAACTCCCAATTATGATTGATCCTCTCAGCGTTTCAATGAATCGATTTCCTTGGGGAACTCTAGCGCTCTTGTTACCGGCTTACACACTACTGGGTGGAATTTTATCAGGGTTCATCTACCCGTGGGGAATCCTATTGTTTGCCCTCGGTTGGATCACTCTCCGAATTTTAGTATTCATCGCACCAGACCTGAATCTAGAAAACTGGCTGTATCGTTGTTTTCGGTCTAATACGCTCGGATTCACGACCCTAGTTATTGCAGCGGCGCTCGTCTCGATCGTGGTGATTTGGCTTCACATTTTTTACAACTACTGATGATTGTTGCCGCCGAAATTTTGGCTCGAATTGATCTGAGGGCTATGTCTTTAGATAGTTTAACTTGTTTTTGCTTGCTACTATTTATTCCACTCCTGGGTGTTGTTTTGGGATGGATTGCCTCCAGATTTTATTTAGGGGCAGCCTTTTTGATTTAATCAAGATTAGCTTTTCCTGCAATTTAGCTAGCCACATCTGCAGGCAGCTATCCAGTTATGAACGCAGCTCTAAGGGCAGCTGTCTTAAGCCTTGGAGCGCTCTTTTGCATCCTATTCATTCACCTGTTCAATGCAATTCACCAATCGAATTCGATTCAATAACATCAGAGGGGATCTCTTTGGCGGTATCACTGCCGCGATCGTCTCGCTTCCTTTAGCTCTAGCATTTGGGGTTGCTTCGGGTGCAGGCGCGATCGCGGGCTTGTATGGCGCTGTGTGCATTGGCTTCTTTGCTGCACTCTTTGGCAGCACGCCCACGCTGATCTCTGAACCGACCGGACCTATGACCGTGGTGATGACCGCAATCATTGCCAGTCTCACAGCAAGCAATCCCGATCAAGGCTTGGCAATGGCGTTTACGGTTGTCATGCTTGCAGGGGTCTTTCAAATTCTCTTTGGCATCTTCAAGCTGGGGCGATACATTACGTTGATGCCGTACAGTGTGATTTCTGGCTTCATGTCGGGAATTGGTGTGATTCTGATTATTTTGCAAATTGCACCCTTTATCGGACAACCGACTCCTAAAGGCGGCGTGTTGAGCATTGTGCAAAATCTGCCTCAGCTTTTGTCCAACCTTAATCCGGCAGAAGCAACCCTCGGCATTCTGACACTAGCTATCATTTTCTTGATGCCGAAAAAACTGAAGCGGCTAGTTCCGCCGCAACTGGTCGCGTTGATTGTAGGCACGATCGTCTCTTTAGTTGTTTTTCAAGATGCCAACATCCGTCGGATTGGGGAGATTCCGGTTGGATTACCCACCTTGCAACTGCCGACATTCACCGCAAATCAATTGACCCTCATGCTGGTGAATGGAGTGATGTTAGGCATACTCGGCTGTATTGATACCCTATTAACTGCCGTCATCTCAGATAGCTTGACTCGAACTGAACATCAATCTGATAAAGAATTGATCGGTCAAGGCATTGGAAATTTAATTTCTGGCTTGTGCGGCGGACTGCCGGGAGCCGGAGCCACGATGGGAACAGTCGTCAATATTCAAGCGGGGGCAACATCGGCGCTGTCGGGCCTAACTCGTGCAATCATTCTGCTTGTGGTGGTTCTGGGAGCAGCACGACTGACGCAGCCCATTCCGATGGCAGTGTTGGCGGGGATTGCGCTCAAGGTTGGAATTGATATTCTCGACTGGAGTTTTCTCAAGCGTGCTCATAAAGTCTCTCTACGCGGCTCAATCATTATGTATGGGGTGCTGCTCCTGACGGTGTTTGTGGATTTAATTGTGGCAGTGGGTGTCGGTGTGTTTATCGCCAATATTTTGACGATCGAGCGTCTCAGTAATCTTCAATCGCAAGAAGTTAGAACGATCACAGATACTGACGATGAGTTATTACTGACACCAGACCAGAAATACCTGCTAGATAAAGCCAATGGGCGGGTTCTGCTCTTTTATCTAAGTGGTCCGATGATCTTTGGCGTTTCTAAAGCGATCGCACGAGAACACAATGCCATGAAAGAGGTTGATGTGCTGGTGCTAGATTTGAGCGATGTTCCTTTGTTAGGGGTAACGGCTTCGCTCGCGATCGAGAATGCGATCCGGGACGCTCATGATAAAGGAGTTGAGATCTTTGTGGTGGGAGCAACAGAGAAAATTCGACAGCGCCTCGGAAAATTGGGCATTACTGAGTTAGTGTCTGCCGATCGTTTCTTGAGCGATCGTACCAAAGCTCTCAGCCAAGCGGTTGAGCAGGTTCATCTAAAGGCTACAGTTAGTTAACGTTGAGAGGTGCTGAACAGTGAGGGTAAGTCAAGCCCTCCGTTCCAGATTGCTTGTTGTCCATCGCCAGAAACGATAATAACGATAATTATGAGATCTATATGGGAGAAATTGATTCAAAACCTTTCATGGTTTTTTGCTGATGATATCTATATCAGTTCGATTCGACGATTTGAGAAATTTGTTTCCAAAGTGCTGTCAGCCGCGATACTGATTGTGATATCTGTTGCACTAATTGACCTAATTCTAATTCTAGCTAAGGATTTGTTGCAGGAGCCATTCGGTTTTTTTAATCGGGCATTAATTGACATTTTCGGACTGTTCCTCAACATCCTCATTGCGCTAGAACTGCTTGAAAACATCACAGTTTACTTACAGGAAAACACCGTTCGATTGGAACTCGTCATTGCAACTTCATTGATTGCGATCGCACGTAAGATTATTATCTTTGATTTTAATAAGTTCAGTAATTCGGATTTGATTGCTTTAGGCATTGCGATCTTGGCGCTTTCCATCAGCTATTGGTTAATTAAACGTCTCAATTCTCAACTGCGATCGTCCTAGCCCCGGTAGTTGATATACATCCCACCAAGATATAAAGCAATAATTGCGATACCATCCCAGGTGAGATACAGCCGAGTTCTTCGTGCTGCTCGGTACAGTAATCTCACTAAAGCAACTTGGGTCATGATGATCGCGACGATCGCAGTTAACAAATGAACTGAATGATTGATATTGCTGAGTAAGTTTCCTCGAACATAAGCAAGATCGTATATTCCCAGAATTGCTAGATTGAATAGATTTGAGCCAAATATATTAGACACAGCAAGATCAACCGCATTTAGGCGAATTGCCGCTAATGAAGCGACAACTTCTGGCAGTGACGTTGCCGCCGCTAGTAAGAGAGCGCCCACGAAACTTTGTCCTAGTCCGGTTACTGCTGCAATTTGATCTCCCAAGGCTGCCAACCAGATCCCCAACACCACGATCGCGGCTGCTAGCAGCACAAACGTCAGGTAAGCTCGATTGCTGGAAATATGCCTATACTGAAAAATTTCTGACTCCTGCTCTAATATGTCTTCCCGCCGTCGCAACTCAAACTGAGCAATCAAACGGGCACTAATTCCATACAAGAGCAGTAATGCCAGACTCGGCAATCCAATCCAACCCAAAGTTAATGGAGTTTGTTGGGCGGACAGCAATATGCCTAAACTTGCCACACCCAGCATTACACATCCTAGCCCAGCTGCTAGTCCATGACTCGTTTGTGCCTGCCGCAGTAATGGTTCTGGACCTGTGAAAATGTCTAGAATGGCAAGAATCAAGAGGTTAAATAAACAACTTCCTAGAATGCCACCGACAGCCAGATTTGGTGCATCAAAAACGGTGACTGCACTGATTCCGGTTGCTAATTCCGGCAATGAGGTTGCTCCTGCTAATAAAATAGCACCGACCCAAGTGCGTCCTAATCCTGTTTTTTCTGCCAGAACATCCGCGTTTCGCGACAGCCTTGATCCTACGACAATGACTAACGCTACACAAACGATCGCTTGAATGAAAAGCACCATAGCATCAATGGCTTTGAAATAGGGGATGTTGAAATCACAAGAAATTGGAGCGAACAAGTCCAGGGTACAGTCATTTATACTGAGTCTATTTCAGATGCTTGCTGCATCAGAGGAGCGAGTTCTTGATTTAGTTGACCGGATTGAACTAGCTCGGCGTAGGTTTCGGCTTCTACTGCCAAAAGTTCCTCACGGAGTTGATCATTCGCAAACCCATTGAGGCTCGGATACTCAGACTGGAGTTGCTCTGCTTCTTGGCTGAGGCGCTCGATTTCTCCTTTCACTAAAGACTCTTGGTAACGATAGAATTCTGGCTCAATGCCCGGACGCTGTTGGACTTGGTGCAGGTGATCCAATACTCGATTCATCGCGGTTAAACGCGCAATTACCTCAGCATACTGCTGACGGAGTGGCTGATCACCGAGCAGTTTCAAAACTTCTAATAATGGTTTGATGGTTAAGCCTTGAACCAGCAGGGTAAAGAGAACCACACCAAACACAACGGTAATAATTTCCTCCCGCTCCGGTAAGGTGATCGGGACGCTCAAGGCAAGCGCGATCGCAACTGATCCCCGTAAGCCACCCCACCATAGCAAGGTTTGCTCTCGCATCGAGATATCTGTCGATGTGAAAATATTACTCAAGCGTCCTAAACCGTAAACCGTGATTGCTCGCGCCAAAATCATTCCGAGAATCGTCACAACGATCGTTTTCCAACTGTCGTCGAGAACTGAGAAGTGGATCTGATCCCCGATGAGCAGAAACACGATCGAGTTAACAAAAAAGGCAAGGAATTCCCAAAACTCGGTCACAATAATCCGAGTGCGGGGATTCATACCAATCCGAGAGCCAAAGTTCCCTAAAATCAGTCCGACAACTACCACTGCAATGACACCAGAGCCACCCAAATCCTCAGCAATTAAGTAGGTCGCATAGGCAGAAACTAGCGTGAGGGATTGTTCAACTAACGGTAAATCAAATCGTTGGGTGAGGTAGGAAATGCTAAATCCGATCAAGCTGCCAACTGCAACGCCTACTCCGACAACGACGAAAAGCTGACCCAAAATCGATTGGAGTGACAGGGTTGCGGTTCCCAGGGGTAATCCCACTAGCAGACTAAAGGCAACGACTGCCATTCCATCGTTGAATAGGCTTTCGCCTTCCATCACTGTTGATAAGCGTTTACCGACCCCTAACTCTCGGAACAGAGCAATCACTGAAACGGGATCAGTAGCGGATAAGCTTGCTCCAATTAACAATGCTGTAGTTAGCGGTAGACTGACCAGATAATGTAAGCCAAATGCAACTCCTAAGATGGATATAACCACGCCCAACACTGCATAAAGACTGATCGGAATCCATTGCTGCTTTAGCTCTGCCCATCTCAGATTCCAGGCTGCTTCGAACAGAAGGGGGGGCAAAAAGATAGAGAGAATTAACTCCGGAGAAAGATTGACAAGACGAACATCGACAAATGCTAAACCTAGACCCACAATGACGAGCAGCAGCGTGTAGGGAATGCGACGAAACCAGCCAAAGAACTGAGGCAGGGTTGCCACACTGAGAGACACCGCTAGAACCAGTAAAAAAGGTTTGAGGTTGCTTTCGATCGTTGCCTCTGCGATCCACGTTGTTAGCATTAGATGCTCCATACCATTTAGGGCTTACCCTTTCTAGTGATACTCACTTTGACTCAGTTAGAGAATTACCCTAAGTCATGATCTTGTGGTTTAGCGTGGGGAATTTGCACCGTAAAGGTCGATCCGCAGCCCAGTGTACTCTTCACGTCAATCTGTCCTCCATGTAAATCGAGGCACTTTTTCACGATCGCTAACCCTAACCCAGTGCCTAAGATGCCTCTCGCATTTCCCCCGCGACTAAAGGGATCATAAAGTTTGTGTTGGTCTTCGATGGCGATGCCAATCCCTTCATCCTTGATCGCAAAGATGAGACTGCCAGGCTGATCTCTGAACGTGAAATAAATGGTACTGTCGGGTGGAGAATATTTAATTGCATTCGAGAGCAAATTACTGAGAATTGAATAAAGTAATTTCTCATCAACCCAAGCATGGGTTAAGTTGCATTGCTGAATAAATTTAATCGATCGCCGCGTTTCACCAAACAATTGCGAATCTTCGATCAGATTGAGGCAAAACGTTTGCATCTCAACCCAAGCGGGATGGAATTCTAATCGCCCTGCATCAGCACGTGCCAACGTTAACATATCGCCCAGCACTTGAGTCATTCCTTTAGCAGCAGTATGAATGCGATTTAGGTTTTTGAGCTTGATCGGATCAAGCCCGTGCTTAAGGCTTTCTGCCAAGAGTTGTGCTGATCCAACAATTAAACTCAGCGGGGTGCGGAACTCATGCGACACCATTGAGAAGAACTGAAGCTTCATTTCACTGAGTTCTTTTTGTTGAACTAACTTTTGCTGCAGCGCTTCGACTCGATGGCGTTTGATCATTTGTTGATAGAGCAGGGCATACACACCCAGTAGCACCATAAACGTTAAGACTGTTCCTAATACTTCAATCAGCATTCTCACTTGAAGATTCGACTGCGATCGCTGCATTTGAGTCTGCAACAATTCTTCCTCGGTCGTGCGTAACTCGTTGATCACTCGGCGAATGGCATCTTGATTCTCCTTGAACTGGGCCGACAGGAGATTTTGAGGCGTTGTGCGTTGATTTGTCTGACCGTTTACGGCTTGCTGTAGCAATGTAATTCGTTGAGTAATGAGCGTCTTTAGAGCATCAACGTGCTGTTGTTGTTCGGGTGTACTATCTAAAGCTGTTTGCAATCGAAATACTTCAGTGTTGAGTGTTTTGACAGCCGCTTGATAGCGCTCTAAATCTTCGCGAGTTTGGAATAGAATATACCGCCATTGTCCCGATTCTGCTTCCGTCAACGTAGCAGAGATATCAGTAAGCGATTGCAAGACAGTATTCGTTTGCCGTACCTGTTGGGAGCTTTCCATTAACTGGGTAGCATTCTGGTACGACACGAAACTGACCGCCCCCATTAACAGAAAGGCTAGCCCCAATCCTGCTCGAATCCATTTTCCTTCCAATGACTGGTTCATAAGCGCTGATGGTAAGGCAAATCTGCGATCGCGACGCTGCAAAAAGTCTTGAACTAACGGCATAATCTAACTAAACTCTAGCGTCTCATCATTCAATTGCCGATGCGAATTTTAATTGTAGAAGATGATATTCAAATCGCAGAAATGTTGACGGAAGCACTCACCAATCGTCAATACACCGTCGATGTGGCACAAGATGGAGAAGCTGCGTGGAATTGGGTCGAAATGACGGACTTTGATCTAGTTCTATTGGACATCACGCTGCCAAAAATTGATGGGATTCGATTTTGTCAGCAGTTGCGCGATCGCAATGCTTCGATTCCAGTATTGATGTTAACGGCACGCGATACGATCGCGGACAAAATTATTGGACTGGATGCAGGTGCTGATGTTTACATGGTGAAGCCGTTTGACCTCGAAGAACTGATGGCGCAAATTCGCGCATTGCTCAGACGCGGTGGTACGACGATTCGCTCGAAGCTGTGTTGGGGTAAGTTATGCCTTGATCCCACGACCTACGAGGTGATGTATGGAGAGCAACGACTAACTCTAACGCGCAAAGAATATTCACTGCTAGAATTACTGCTTGCCAATGGTCGTAGAGTCCTGAGTAGACCTGGAATTATTGATCGGCTCTGGTCGATCGACGAGTCACCCACTGAAGAAGCGGTGAAAACGCACATCCGAACGCTGAGGCAAAAATTGCGAAACGCTGGCGCTCCTGATGATTTGATTGAAACGGTGCATGGCTTGGGCTACCGTATGAAGCAACTCGATTGATCCAATCCCCCCGAAATCCCTCCGATCTACCCCCAGTTTTCTAACAACTCTTTGCTAACAATAAGATAACCAATGCTCGGAAAACGCTTTGGGCAATGCTGAAAAACGGTTCGTCGTTCCTGGTTCTTTGCCCTCCTTACTTGCTCCAGTTCTTTAATGTTTTCTGAAGAGTGGGGACTTTTTTCTATCCATTAATTATCAACAATGGTCAAAATTCTTGTACTAGAAGACAATGTTCTCAGTCAGGATTTGCTGCGTAGCATACTGATTCCACAGGGTTATGAAGTTGTTTGCGTAGCAGATGGATGTTCAGGACTCGCTCAAATTAAAGAACAACAGCCGGATTTAGTCATTTCAGACATCGATATGCCTAGACTCAATGGGCTAGAAGTCTTACGCCAACTCAGGCTAGATAGTGCAACAGCAGCACTGCCTGTCATTCTCTGTACGAGTGCAGAAGACGATTGTTATCGCCGAATCGCTAAGAAGCTCAATGCCGTATACATCACAAAACCATTTTATCCTACGGCAATGTTAGAAGTGATCGCACAGCAGCTTTCCCATTATTCAGAAGCATAGCGATTTGTCACTCATGTTTTTTGCGCTATTTAGGAGATGCTTCATTCTCCGTTACTAAAAGATAACCGCATTGATTGCGTTGTACTACGATTATGACTCCGACCACCATCTCTCAGCCTTCGTCTCGCCCTTACTATGAACTAGCGACTACTGAGGTTGTTCAGCAGTTTGACAGTGACTTCAAAATAGGATTGTCTTCTGAACAAGTTCGCCGCAATCAACAACAGTATGGATTGAACGAACTCACCGTTAAACCAAACAAGCCTGCTTGGTTGAGGTTTCTGCTCCAGTTTAATCAAGC
Source organism: Cyanobacteria bacterium FACHB-63 (assembly GCA_014695255.1). Lineage (GTDB taxonomy): Bacteria > Cyanobacteriota > Cyanobacteriia > Leptolyngbyales > Leptolyngbyaceae > Leptolyngbya. The sequence continues at coordinate 2,777 of JACJNX010000153.1, read as the reverse complement.
CTTGCTCTATATTCTGATTGTGGCAGGCATCATTAAAGCATTTCTAGGATCATGGACGAATGCGGCGGTGATTTGGGGTGTGACGGTCATCAATGCGATCATTGGGTATGTGCAGGAGTCGAAAGCAGAAGGCGCGATCGCTGCTCTTGCCAAAGCGGTCACCACAGAAGCAACGGTGATTCGCAACGGACAGAAACAACGCATTCCTTCACAAGAGCTTGTGCCGGGGGATCTGGTACTCCTCACTTCAGGCGACAAAGTTCCCGCAGATTTGCGCTTGATCACCGTTCGCACCTTACAAATTGATGAATCAGCATTAACCGGAGAATCTGTTCCGGTTGAAAAACTTGCTGAACCCCTACGACCTGATACACCGCTTGCAGAACGACAAAATATGGCATATGCAGGCAGTTTTGTCACCTTTGGGCAAGGAAGCGGCATCGTAGTCGCAACAGCCAACGAAACCGAAGTGGGCAAGATTTCACGATCGCTCGATCAACAAACGGATCTCAGCACTCCTCTAACACGAAAATTTGCCAAATTCAGCCATACCTTGCTCTACATCATTCTGGCACTCGCAGCACTGACGTTAGCGGTGGGTGTGGGACAAGGACAATCGCTGGCGGGAATGTTTGAAGCGGCAGTAGCGTTAGCCGTGAGTGCAATTCCTGAAGGATTGCCTGCGGTAGTAACAGTGACGTTAGCGATCGGTGTAAATCGAATGGCACGACGACACGCAATCGTGCGAAAACTGCCTGCCGTGGAAACACTTGGAAGTGCGACCGTCATTTGTTCGGATAAGACCGGAACGCTGACCGAAAACCAAATGACTGTACAAACGATCTGTGCAGGCAATCAAATCTATCCAGTGAGTGGAACGGGCTATAGTCCCGACGGTAGGATTGCCGGCTCCACTGGAGCAGCCGTAAGTTTACACAAGGCACAAGCTTTACAAGAATGTCTAACTGCCGGACTCGCCTGTAATGACTCTCATCTAGAGGAGGAGAACGATCGTTGGACAGTAATAGGCGATCCAACCGAAGGCGCATTAATCGCTGCTGCAAACAAAGCAGGACTCTCTTTGACTCAAATCTCACAGTCACTGCCTCGTATCGATTCGATTCCGTTTGAGTCGCAATTTCAATACATGGCAACTCTGCATGAGGCTGCAACAGAGCGCGTCATCTATGTGAAAGGCTCAGTCGAAGCAATTCTCAAACGCTGTGAACAGACGATCGGTCACCATCCGTTAGATCGTCGCCGCATTGAACAACAAGTCGAAACGATGGCACAAGAAGGCTTACGAGTGTTAGCGTTTGCGAAGAAAATCGTGTCTAAATCTAAGTCGTCAATCAACCATCATGACATTGATTCTGGGTTGATCTTCTTAGGCTTACAAGGCATGATTGATCCGCCTCGGTCTGAAGCGATCGCGGCAGTCCATTCCTGTCAATCCGCAGGTATCCAAGTGAAGATGATCACGGGCGATCATGTCACAACCGCAAAAGCGATCGCTCAACGCATCGGACTCCAAAATGCGGGTCATGCAGCTGCGATCGATGGACAGCAACTCGAACACATGGACGATCGAGAACTAGCCCAGGTCATAGAGGACAGTGTGGTATTTGCGCGGGTTGCTCCGGCTCAAAAGTTGCGGCTCGTCGAGGCATTGCAATCCAAGGGCGAAATCGTTGCCATGACCGGAGACGGCGTGAATGATGCACCTGCATTGAGAAAAGCAGACATCGGCGTTGCCATGGGTGGCGCAGGAACCGATGTGGCAAGAGAAGCCGCAGATATGTTGCTCACCGATGATAACTTTGCTTCAATTGAAGCCGCTGTGGAAGAAGGACGCACCGTTTATCAAAATCTTAAAAAAGCGATCGCGTTTATTCTTCCGGTCAATGGTGGTGAATCAATGACGATTTTGATTAGTGCCTTGTTTGCCAGAGCCTTGCCGATTCTATCGCTGCAAGTCTTGTGGCTCAACATGGTGAACTCGATCGCCATGACTGTTCCCCTGGCATTCGAGCCAAAAGCCGAGCGTGTGATGCAACATCCACCGCGCAATCCGCGTGAACCCTTACTATCAAGACCTCTAATCTACAGAATTTTAGCCATCTCCATCTTTAATTGGATTTTGATCTTCGGGATGTTTGAATGGGTCCGTCAAACGACCGGAAATCTGCCACTAGCACGAACAATGGCAATTCAAGCACTCGTTGCCGGTCGGATTGTTTACCTACTCAGCATTAGTCAATTAGGTAAAACCCTGATTGCTAAACTTCGCGGGAAACAATCCATTTCGTTCGGTGATACCCGTGCCATTCTGTATGGAATTGCTGGAGCCGTTGTTTTACAGGTAATCTTTAGTCAATGGAGTGTGATGAATGCTTTGTTTGAAACGGCTCCCTTGAACCTGAATCAATGGCTGATCTGTTTATTGCCTGCGTTGCCGATGATTCCGGTTGCACTTTTGGCGAATCGCATTGATCCCTTTGATTGAGCTAGAAACGATGCTGCCATTGTTTGATCAGGAGTCCCAGCAAGCCAACGAGCAGGGCGATGATTGGCAATGGGAAAGCACAAAAAATAGGAGCCAGAATTTTACCCTCCGACCCCGCTTGCTATCCTTAGAAAAATCTTTTGATTTGAGAATAGCTTAGGATCGTGGATTAAATAAAGCCGGGGATCAAGCAGCATGTGGTTGAGCAGTGTAGTTCCATTGCGGCAGGTACTGATCAAAGACAATGCTCATCGTTTGCTTAAAGTCTTCT
>JACJNX010000152.1 GCA_014695255.1 Cyanobacteria bacterium FACHB-63 | reverse complement strand
TGACAAGCAGGCTTTGTACAATGGCTTCCATAGCTATCCATTCGGTGCGTTTGTGATTATTTGCACCCTAAGCGATGGGTAGCTTTCTTGTCAAAATTCTGTCCGAACTATTGGGTTTTCTTAAGCTTATTTTTATATTTGAATTTGGCGTTCTTTTCAGTATCACTATCTTTCAAAAATGGAGGTTTTTGATGCTCACTATTCCAATCACTTTCTAGTTTTTAGAGTTTTGAAGGCAAACTCCACAACTACTATCAAAATGATAATCCTAATTTTCCGGTTAGTAATTTTCATCACCGTAGAGTATTAAAGAAGATTACAGATAATGGTGCATGTTGATTGGCTACAGACGAATTTCGCCTGATGACCAAACGCTAGACCTGCAAACTGATGCTCTAAATCAGGCGGGGTGCGATCGCATTTTTACTGACATCACCACCGAGCCAGGAGCAGACCAACCTGGACTTAATGAGGCGATCGCTTACGCACGCCCAGGTGATGTCTTCGTTGTGTGGAAATTGGAGCGAGTTGGCAAACCGCTCAAGGCGTTATTCGAGTGGATGATTGAATTGCACGATCGCGGTATCTTTTTCAGAAGCTTGGAAGAGAATTTAGATACACAGCGCTACGATCGTTCAGAAATGCTGCGGGTACTCCGAGTGTTGGTCAATTCTGAGCAGCAGATCGCAACTGAGAAAACTCGGATTGGTTTAAAGCGTGCGAAAGCCAGGGGGAAAAAAGGCGGACGCAAGCAATCGCTCACTCCACAACAAATCCGAATCGGCAAGGCTTTGGCAGCCGATCCAACACAAACCGTCGAAGATGTATGTAGATCGTTGAAAATCTCCCAGTCCACTTATTACCGCTATATCCACCCTAAACAGCAATAGAATCAGGTGCATACTGGTCTGCGTTACCGTTGAATGAGAAAAGCTAGGAGATATTTGAGCGAAGATGTTGAAATCTACAATGACGGCTGAAGGAAACGCAGTTACTAAACTTACAACCAGGTGATCAAATCGATTTTGTCATTACAGACGGTAGTAAAGTGTATATGAAGCCTACTACGATCAATGTCCGTGAGTTGTTCTGGACTGCTTCATCAACTGGAGCAGGAGCCTGTTTCGCTAAAAGAGATGGATCCTGCAATTGAAGGTGCGGGAGAGCCGGTTTGATTGGGCTAAATACAAGTGTTATGTCACTTGCACAAGGTACGCTCGCGAAACACGGCGGTTGCAATTCCCTCTCAAGCGCTCACACTTGGACAGTTTTACTGCTTCATGTTTTGCCAACTCAAGAAGTAACATTGCTCAACCTTCTTCCTGCACCAACGTTCGTGCACGGTGTGCCAATTAGCTTGGGGCTTTGTTAGAGTTGTTGGATTATAAGCTCAAAAAAGCCTGAAACTCAGTTCCAGTGAACTTTTCAGCGATTTTTGACTAAAACGACTGAAACTCAAGCTTAGTAAGGCTTGCAGGGATTTTTTCTGTTAAATCCCAACAGGTCTATTTTAAGGTTCGGGACTTTATTCTAAATGTACAAAATGCAGATTGATGAGCCTGATTGCTAATTAGGCTTTCTTGTGTAACCAAGAGACAGTTACACAAGAAAAGTAGTTGAATTTAAGCGGGAGGTTTTTGCCACGGAGGACGCTTTCCAACGTATTGAGTTCTGAGCTTTCCTGATTCCTTCCAGTAGGCATACCAGTAAGGTCCATGTCCACCTGAACGCAAATCAGCATCGACGCATTTACAGGCTTTTTTGCCGCAGCGTCGTCTTTCTAATTGATACGTTCTACCCTCGTAAGAACAACTTTCGACGCACACGCGAGCGTGTGCCAAAGGCAGCGCGCTATTCGACGAAGAGGTCTTTACGGGTTTAACTGTAATCAGATCTGTGGTTTCTCTCTGATCCAGTTCAGCTTGCAACTGGTTGCGGGTTTTGCTTAAAGGTTGATGTGAACTATTGAACGGTAAGCTCAAATTGAGCTTTCAAAGGAACAGAAGATTAATTTAGATCGTTCCCCTTCCCCTTTTGCCAATCTTCCCGATTTCAAGGCATGACCATGCTGGGTCTCTGTCGCCGAGACCTCAAAGGGAATGGATGGGACAGGGGTTAGCTCTGGCAGAAATGCCGCAGATTGATCATTGTGTATGCCAGGGTTTTCAGGGCATAGTGCAACCCACTGATCCGCTCGAAGCGCAGCAGCAAGCGACGGAACTTATCCTCCCAGGCGAACACTCGCTCAATGGTGAAAAACCGTTCCTGAAAGATTGCCGGGTCGAAGCTCAGTTTGCGTCCCCGCTTCGGAGTCTTTCTGCCACGCGGATTTGCAGGAATATTCGGCATCATGCCCCGATTGAAAATGGCTTTGCGATTCGCCCGACTATCGTAAACCCCATCAAGACTGACGAGGGTCTGGTTCAGATCGAGTCCGACCGTCTTGGCGATGCGGGTGACTTGTGGCAGTGCTGTCTGCAACAGCGGCGACTCATTCCGATTGCCAGGAGCCGAAATAAAAGGGGCAATCACGTTGCAGTTGCGGTCACAGAAGGCAACCACTTTGTCGCCTTTCAAATGTTTGTGTCCGCTGAATCCAAGATTGTCACCCCCTTTCTTCGCCGCGGTCGTCGTCCCATCGCCATGAATGACGCTGATATTGAGATATTCTTGCTGGTGAAGCAGCACCACCGTCCCCGCAAAAATAGCATCAAAGCACCCTTGGGCTTCAAAGCGCCGAAAGGCGGAGTAGATCCGAGTGTAATGAATTTCCGGTTGCCCCGCTTTGTTCTGCTTGATGGGCAGCTCCTTCCACGGACAGCCGAGGTACAAGAGCTTCAGAATATAGTTGAAGATCGTGTGTAAAGAGAGCTTTGGCCCTGGTCCGCGACTGCCCCTGTGCAGGTGAGGCAAGACAAATTCTTCAAACTGTTCTAGGGTCAAATGCGTGGGAATCCACTACCACTGCTGCATTTCAGACATTTTTGCTCCGAGCGACTGTCCAACGAAAAAGACTTGAGTCATTCATTTTAGTCAGAAACGATAGCAGCCCAGGCATATAGCAGCTTTCCGACAAATTCACTCATACGGGAAAACCCGCAATCAGTTGTAAGTTTCAATTCTTTTCGGCACGCTCCACCACTCCCACTCACAATCGGAATGGTTTCAGCGTGTCTTTTTCTCTCCGGCGCGGCAATAACTGAAACTTCGAGTCAAGATGCGTTCTACCCATCTAAGTCGTCGTCATTGCCTGACTGTCTCATTGTCACCTAACAGGTGCAAGATCTCAGTTGATCTGTTTTCAATAAGTAGCGTCTGAAAACCTCTAGAAACGTCCCTGAGAATCTGGTATTGGTACGAGATCGGTATGACTACATCAATGCAATGGCTAAAAAGCACTACCAAATTTCGCATTCGTTGCACATCGCGTGGGAATAAGAGCGGCATCAGTTAAGTTCGATCGCTCAAATTTAGCCACTCGACTGAAGCCTTTGAAGTTTGTCCTTGACTCTTTGAAAATCTCTTAATTTTTTAGTCTGATCCTGATAATTCTTGAGATGGTTTCTAGAGTCTACTTGATTGTTTCTCACTTCAGGAATGCCTGCGCTCGTAACAGTATTCAAGAAGAGCTTGATGGCTGCATCAAATTTGTTAACCTCATGCTTCAAACAAGATCCTAGTTCTTGTGAAAGCTTCTCAACTAAACGGTTTTTGACTACTTTATAGTAGTGATTCTTCAAGTCCTGTCTAACTTTGTCCGATAACTTGCAGATCTCAAGTTCCTTATCTCTTTGATAGCTTCTGTATAATTTACAAATCAACCAGATACTAACTCCGCCGATGAGAATAGATAAGAAAACAGAACTAGAAATCTGTTTATTAACGCTTTTGATAAAACTGGTTCTACTAAGACCTAGAAAACTGAGGAGAAATAGAATACCCATAACTTGAAAGACAGAGCTTCTAATCTTCTTGATAAAATAAAGCCATATTGGATCTTCCCGATATTCAATCCTGACCAGAATTTTTCTGATAGGGGCTTGAAAAACTTCTTCAAATTCAGTTATGGGCTCAACTTTCACAGTAAAGGTGCTGTTATTCCTCTTGCAAGTTGACTTTAGAGTCGTATTTGAGCTTCTAACTAAGCTTTCTAAACCACCATTACCGTACTCCTGGCAAATCTTTCTCCATTCCTCATTAGCCCAATCTAGAAGTTCATTCTTGCAAGCCTGTACGAGATAGTCGTTTACATTCGCCTCAAAATCTTTAGCTCTTAGTTCTAGATATTTCTTTCTGCCTTGCTTAACAATTTGCACTTCCAATTCATCTACAAGTTCTTGAATCTTTTGCAAAATACTATTGGACAATGAATCATCTAGCAAATCCTGCTTTGAGCAAGCTAGTGAAGTCTCGATCGCTTTCAGCAAGCTTGCTTTTTGTTCATTAATCATCTTTAACAGAAGGGCTGTGTCTTCTTGAAGGGGTTTTCTTCGTTTCTGAGATTGCTCAGCTTCTTCAATTTTCTGATTAATTCTTTCTTGCTTACTTACGAGGAATTGAGTGATTCTATCAATAGTTGAGATGATCTGAAATATGATACGTTGAACTTTGATCGGATAGTTCTGCTTTTCGCCAGTAGCAGCCATGTAATGTTTCAGGTTTTCTATGCTTATAGAAGTATGAGTTTCTTGAGTTACCTGAAAAATCTCGATCAACTCGTGTGACAAAATTACCAGAAAAAATTTGTTAACTAATGATGTACTTGCTAATTGCAATACTCCTTCCTTTAAAGGTTCACAATGAGAATCAACAATGAGAAATAGAATATCGCAGTTTACTAACTTCTTAAGCCTCTGATTTCCATCAGGCTCTATGATAGCGTTATCCGACATAGATTGATCCTCAAAAATGAGTTGAGGACTTTTAGAACTTAGTAACTCGTCTCCTAAAACCAGCCGATTGCCAGACTTTAGAATACAACTTTCTACAAGCTGTTCGCCGTTCAAGTATGTACCGTTCTTGCATCCATCGCAGTTTTTAACGCGCCATTCAGGACTAGAATTGCGATCAGTCGCTGGGAAATAATGTACTTCCAGATGTTGACCACTGACATGGGTATACTGGTCTGGAATAGAGATAGTGCAACCAGGTTTACGCCCAACGATTACGACTTCTTCAGCAAAAAGTTTATAGCGAGTTTGTCTAATCTCTTCTGTATCCTCTGCTAGCTCTTGCAGTACTAGAAAAGCTGAAGACACAGGCTTTTGTTCTGGTGGTGAAAGCTTTGGCAATTGATGTAACTGAACCTGGTAGTTCTTCTCTAGATCCTGTTCAAAGTTCAATAGATGATGAAGCGAATTGACTAGATTTGGATCAGTGCTTAGAAGATGAACAGTTAACTTTTCTGATTCTAGCTCACTGGTAATTTTGTCTAAGTCTTGATCAATCTGTCGAAAAAACTGATCCTCACCTAAATCGTCAGCAATGAGCTGTTTTAGTTCTTGGATACAAGCGAATAGCCTGTTATTTCTAATAGTCATACTGTTCAAAATTCTAATCAAGAATGAGTCTTTACTTCAAGGCATAAATTGCAATCCTTCCTTCTACATCACCGATAGCCAGCCGCTGACCGTCTGGACTAAATGCCAATGATGTAACTTCTGTTGAATGATTTGAAAAATTTGCAAGCAATTGACCTGTATGCCAGTTCCAAAGCTTGACTGTGCCGTAAGAGCCACCTGCCGCAATTATCCTTTCAGTGGGACTACTTGCGATCGCGTTTACACCACTTAAACCAGCTTGTATAACAGGCAGTGTATGTTCATTGAGCGCATACAAATTCCAGATACGAATCGTATCATCTTCACTACCCGTGAACAAAACTGTATTATTAGCATCAATTGCCATAGAATTGACAGTCTTTGAATGCTTGTGAAAGGTGCGTGATGTGTTAAATGCAAGGTTAGAAATTTTGACAGCGCCATTTGCATCTCCCCCAACCAGAATTTCCGTAGCAGCGTTAAATGTGATCGCTTGAATAGGCTGAGAATTCTCATAGAATTGAGGCTTTTTTAATGGCTTTAGCTGAGGATGAACTTTCCACAACCTGACGATCCCTAGCCCACTCTCGGCTAAAAGCTGACCATCATGGCTGAGTGCGAGTGACCAGGTAAGTTGCTGGGTTGAAATTTGATTCAGCTTCTGCTGTTTGTCAAAGTTCCAAATTTCAATCTGTTTATTTTCAGTCGCGATCGCCAAGGTTTTTCCATTAGCGCTACTAGCGACTGCCAAGATCTGACTTTGAGTTTGAGTTAGAGTCTTGACTGACTGACTCTGCAAATCTCGAAGCTTAACCAAGCCCCCTTCACCGCTAGAGATTAGTATTTTTCCATCACGAGTAAAATTTAGTGATTTTATGGATGACGTGTGTTCTTGAATATTAGCTTTTTCTTTAAGAGGGACTAACGGCTCTGTATTGTTTGTTGCATAATTTGATGAATCTGAGGCTAGAGAAGTTTTATGAGTGTTTTTATAGATGGAAATAGAGAAAAGCAGCAGCCCCATAAATGCTAAAAGCCCGAACAAGATGAGTCGCTTCTTGCTCAGTAACTGATGAGTAATATTGATTGCCGTTCTAGGCCGTAGTGATTTTTGCTCATTCTGAAAGCATTCATTGAGTTTCAGTAATAGTTCCTTAGAGCTTAGTTCCTTCGACCGAGTTCGTGCAGGTTTCAGGATGTCTAGCTGCTGGTCAAACTCTTCCCCTAAGCTATATAAACAAGCATTTGTCGAACAATCAATCCTTAGCTCTGTAGGAGTATAAGCTTGCGAAGTTTCTGATTGTTTGACAGTATTTTTGCAAGAGATGCGGAATTCTGTAGGTGTGTATTGAGTAGAGCCAGTTTGCTTCAGCAATTCTAAATCCTGTAAAACATCACTAGCGCTCACATACCGATTTCGAGCGTCAATACACACCATTTTGCTAAGGATAGACTTGAACTCAGCTCGAATACTTAAGTGTTCAGACCAGATGATTTGTCGAGTGTCGGTATTCCTAAGCTGTGTTAGTGATTCTGGTTTGACTCCAGTTAAAGCCTCAATACAAGTCATGCCCGTTGCATAAAGATCACTGTTCGGCTCTGAGATACCGTCTAGTTGCTCCGGAGGAGTGTACCCGCCACTCCGAACGATCGCTGAAGATATCTGCTCACGATCGAGCCATAACCGTTTGACCGCTCCAAAATCAATTAGAAACAGCACTTGGTCTTGAGTCCTACGAATAATATTTTCTGGCTTGATATCACGGTGAACAATCCCCTGTGTATGAACAAATTCTAAAATCTGAAGCATTTCTTGCAAAAATGAAACTGCCTGACTTTCATGCCAAATGCTTTGGCTCTCGAATTCTTCCCTTAACGTTTTTCCTTCAATGTACTCCTGCACCAGGTAGAATTCGTAATCCGCTTTAAAGCTGTCTAGAATTTGAGGAATTCGATCGTGATAACCAATTTGGTGCAAAACTTCTACTTCGCAGTTGAACAATGCTTCTGCTTGCAGCTTCAGTTGTTTGACCACACACAGAGGTTCATTAGGTAAAGTTAAGTTCTTAGCCAGATAAGTTTGTCCAAAAGCTCCTGAGCTTAAAGGTTTAAGAATTTTGTAGCGCCCATCGATAATCTTGTGCAGCATCTTTTCGCCTAAAAATCAAGTATTTCCGGGATTTATAGCGATAGCAAGTGTGCGGACTTCATCGAGGTAGTAACATGATTCATGACCACGCCAAGCAACTTAACATCACTATCTGCTAATTTCTCAATCACGAGCTTGAAGCTATTACGATCGGTATAACCAGGTCGAGTAATCAAAACTAGCCCATCTGTGAAAGGTTCAATCAGAAGTGCATCGCTAAAGCGCAAAGTAGTTGCGTCGATAACCACAAAATCGAACTCATCTCGCGACTGCTTCAACAGTTGCTGTGTCTGACTAGATTCTAAAACTTCCGTCACCTGCTCTGTACAACCGAGACTAGGTAGAACAAATAAGTTCTTAACATCAGGCACTGGCTGAATTTGATCGATCTGCATCCCCTCTATCAAAGCTCCCGATCCCTTACCTTGATAAGCAGCAACCCCCAAAGTTTGCGCTTGCGAAGCTGCTCGAAGATTAGCTTCTACCAGAAGGGTTTTCTTTCCGGCTCTCGCAGAGGCGATCGCTAAATTATAGGCACTGGTTGTTTTACCTTCACCATTGCGAGTGCTAGAGAAAACAACGGTTTTAAGAGACTGATTACGGCTATGACGAAGTAGGCTGCTGCGAAGCAACTCGTAAGCTTCTAGATAAGGTGAGTCTGTCTGAATGAGAACGGGAATTTGTTGCTTGGCTTGCTTTAGAATCTGAGGCAAAATTCCCAAAAACGACACCTGCTGTCGTAAAATTGCTTGAACTTCCTCTGGAATTAACAGTTTGTCTCGCAGGACATCCAGCAGCAGCACCGTAGCGCCTGCAACAATGACTCCTAGCACACCTCCCGCTAACCAAAAGACAGGTCGACTCAAAAATTGATTCGATATATCTTTAACCTGCGGGGGAGCTTCATTTACCCAATCGCTTCTAGTTTCTGCCTTTTTCAACTCGGCAGCAGCTAGTTGCTTTTCTGTCTGATCAAAGGCTTCTCGATCGCGAGCGACTTCCTTAGTCAGTTTTTCCAGTTCTAGTTTTAGTGCCGTTCCGTCTGTGTAATTCCGTCGTAGCGCTGGCTCCGATCGACTAAGAATGCCTAATTCTTGTGACAAACGGTTTCGCTGGGTTTGCAGGTTAACTAGCTTATTTGCAAGGTCTTGTCGCGCCTTGTCTAAACTACTCACTTCAAGAAGCACACCTGTTTGAATCGGAGAAATATTCTGATTACTACCTGTGATCTGTGCAATTCTCTGCTGAAGTTGAGTCTGAAGAACTTGCTGTTGCTGTTGAAGCGCAAGCATATCAGGATGTTTTGGTAAAAGTTCTCGCTGCTGGAGTTTGATTTGTGATTCAATTTCAGCAAGTTTCGTGGTTGAATTAGCGATCGTCGAATCTGCACTCAACGCTGAGGCAACATAAGCTTGCGCTGGAGACATTCCGAGCTGACTCTGAATGCTGTTAAGTTCTGCATTCGTTCCTTCAAGCTGCTGACGAAGCTGACGCTGTTGCTGTTGAATATTGGTGATTGCAGAAATCAAGCTTCCATCTACTGCTGCTTGAACTGCAGGTTTTTCTCGTCTGCTAAATTCCCTCAACTTCTCTTCAGCCACACGCAAATCATTTGTCAGCAGTCGCTTGCGCTGCTCCAATAGCTTCAGAGTAGCTTCAACTTCTTTGCGTTTTTCTGCAAGGCTTTGGTTACTCACTGCTGCGGTGAATGATTCAACTGCTAATTTTGCCTGCTGCGCGTTGCTGTCTGAATACCGAATTAAAAAGCGATTTTCTTGCTTGGGGTCTTTCTCTAACTTGAGGCGATCCCGAAGGGTATTGGGTGCGATCGTCAATTCGCTTGTCTTCAGCGTGTCGGAGGTACGTTGCAGTAGCTGATCCGACATTAATGTTTCAGGGCTAGGAGGCGAAGCTTGGGCGGGTGGGGGCGTTGTGGTCGGTGAGGCTGCTCCAACAATAGGCCTATACACCAATTCTCCGTGAGCGACATAGTTAGTTTCAGTCTTAGGGAGCAACGTAGTCATGCCGCTAGTCAAAGCTGAAATACAAGCAAAAGAAGTTAGTCCCGCCCACTTGTATTGATTCAAAGCTGCAAGATAGCGCTTAAAAAACAAATGAAATTTCATAGATATACACCCATTGTTTAACGGTTCTCTTGATCAGAGCCGAAAACCTTGTTGACACCGCTGCCTGCACTGTCAAAGAACAGCAGAAATCCTAAGGTATCTCTGAAGGGTTGTGTTACCTGATTTAGAACATGATTAATCTTAGAAATCAGGTTGCGATCGATCACAATTACGTCGTTGTCTTCTAACGTTGGATTCTGTGCAGAATTTCCTTTTAATGCGTCTCTAGCATTAATTTTGATTTCGATCGCTCTTCTTTGCGCTTGGTCAAACCGAATTAAGCTCACCTTTTTCAGATTAGTGTCTCTAAGATTGGGCTTAATCGAAGTTAAGGCATCCAGAAAGTCGCTGCCATTCGGTAGACGCAATCGATTTACGCCGCTAGAGTAGTCCAGCACTCGAATGGTGATTTCTTTTTGCGCCACATTAGCACCCGCAACTAGGTTGCGATCGTAGTTGTTAGCAGTTTCAGGAGACAATGCAGAAATTGAAATTACATCCCCATCGACTAAGCGCAGATCAGGTAGCTCACCTCCTTGCTGTAGTGGAGTGTATAAGTCAAAACGTTGTTCTTGTAAAGAATCTCCTGATCGCCGTCGCACTTGCACAGTTTTGAGGTCTGCAAGGCGAGTCGTTCCACCCGCTTCAATTAAAGCAACAGGAAGTCGGGGATCTGATAGAGGATAAAAGCCAGGTTTCACCACTTCGCCTGTAACCATGACTCGGACAGGTCGGGGAGTGGCTAAAACAACCCCAACCTGGGGATTGACTAGATACTCAGCGAGTCCTGCCTGGATTTTTTCTTCAGCTTGCTTTGGAGTCAAGTTTTTTAAGGACACAATTCCAACTAATGGGACTGAAACATTTCCTGACCAATCCAGCGTTGCATTGAAATTGAGGTCTTTTCCGCGAGGTGAAATCGTAACTGCGATCGCATCTCCAGCACTCAGGCGATAAGTGCCAAATTGCGCTTCTTCTGGTGGCTTTGAGGGGATGCGATCGCTTGGTTGCCCTAGCTCCCTCACCACATCTTGGAACCGTAGATAGTCAGGAGAACTGATTTCAACAAGTTGAGATGATCGTTCCTGGCTCACAGCGATCGATGTAACTGTACTCAATGCCCACAAAAAGCAAGATAGTGGCAAAATCCAAACAACTGAGCTGATGGGTTGAGTGGCTGTAACAGATGAACGATGGAATTGAGAGACTGTGTAGCTCATAATAGCGACCTCTCATGGGTTGACGTGATATTGTTCTTGCGATCGACTTCTAGAGTTTTGCAAATGCTTCCTCGGTATCTGACAGCAACTGAATCGCTGTTTTGCAGCCGTCATTAGTTAGTTCAGTTCCGTCTACTAAAGCTTGACCTGCATCCACAACGCTGGAACTGGCGATTTCAACAGCACTATGCAGCTTATTCATTAGTTCCTCTAGCTGATGAGTATTGTCTTCAAGCTGGTTGAACACGTTTTCCTGTCCCTCGCGAACCTGCCCCATCAACTCCTGGAATGACTGCTCAACTCCGTCTCCCATTGCCTCGATCTGGTCGTTGAAGTGGGTGATTGTGTCATCCAGTTGACCCGTTAAACCAGTCACTCCAGTTTCAATTGCAGGGATGATTTGATCTGAAATAGTTCCTTCAAAACTCTCAGTATGTTGGGTCAGTTCTGCTTGAAAGCCTTCTAGGTCAGTTGCAACGGTTTGTAGTGATTGTACAGTTTGCGTGGCTGCCTGTTCTAGTTCTGTCCCAACTTCTTTATCGTGTAAGCTGTTTAGCGCTTCTTCGGCTTCTTGCAAATCTGTCTCTAGTGCAGGAGTGAGTTCGTTGAGTTTGTCATCAAGAATGGCGATCGCGCTCTTTGTCTCTTCTAACTCCTGTACTAATTCCTGTTGTACAGTGTCAATTTTTTGTTTAAGTTGGGCGATCGTTTGTTCAATAGAATCCGTTTCAGTACTCAATTCAGTTTTGCTGTTGTTCACCTGCTCCAACAATGATTCTGTTTGATCACTTAATGTTGTCCAAGCATCTTCTAATCGTTGTTTGATAGTTGTCAGTTCAGTTTTAGTTGTTTCTAGCTGGTTGTGCGTTTGTTCTACTTCATCTAACACTGTCGATAACTTACCCGTCATTTCTGCTGCTGCACTCTGAAAATCTGTCATCGATCGTTCCTCTCAGTTCATTAATTTTGCAAATCAGAATTGCTCCATCAAATTCAAAACTTCCTACGCCCACGGCACTGCAAACTTCTCCGCCACTTCACGAGCCTCGCCAATTCCCTGCTTTAGGGGTTCAATCAACTCATTCAGTTCATCAAACTGGGGATCTAATTCGTCGCGTTTTGAGGAAATATCTCCTCCGATCGTTGAAAGATCATCATTTAATCCCTCGATTACCTGTACCACCTCATCAATCTCAGTCTCGATCTTTGATTTCAGGGTTTCAACCTCTTGTTTGGCGGTGTCAGCCAAGGTATCCAGTTCTGTCCTCACCGCTTTGTCCTGAATGTCGTTCAATTGCGTTTCTAGTTCGTCCAGGTTAGTGAAGGCATCTACTACTTCCTGAACTTTGCCATCAATTTCCTGCTGTGCTTGGTCTAGTTCGCCCGTCAGTTCACCGACTTCAGTTTCCAGCGTAGTCTTTGCCGTTTCAATTCCCTGTTGAATTCCCTGAATTTCTTGCTCAATTGCATCGACTCCAGCATCTAACTGCTCTTGACTGGACTGTACTTTGCCTTGAGCTTGAGTCAGAGTTGTCACAGCATTTTGTCCGGCAGTTGCGATCGAGCTTTGCCCTTCTTCCAGATTCCCTTTCATCTCCGTTAGCTTTGTCTGTGCCTCCTGCAATTCGGTTAGTAACTCATCCTGCGACGATGCCACTTCACTCTTTAACGATTCAAATTCACCATCTAGCGATGATACCTCGTCGCTGATCTGCGATCGTTGTTCCGATACTTCTGTTTGCAAATCATCCAATGCCGTTTCAACTTGACTCAGTAGATCGGTCACTTTGTTATTCATCTCATCTAGATGGCTTTCCAATCCAGCCGCTTCCTCCTGAATTGTTGATATAGTTTGAACCAATTGATTTAGTTTCTCTGGTACATCCGTTGCCATTTGTTCTAATGAAGATGTGTCAGTCATCGTGATTACCTTTGATGAATGGTTAGAAATGCTAAACTCTAAGCCTTTAGCTCGTCAGTTGATGCTTTGAGAAGGAAATGTTTTGGTTTGAGTGCGATCGTCAAAGTTTCAAACTTAAAGATTGTGGTTCTAAACTCAAATGTTGCTGTTTTGAACTTGACGTTTGATGCTTTAAACTCGAAGTCTCAACCCTAAATAGGAAACTTGCTGATCCGAACTCGAAACTTTAGTTTGAGCCATTAAATCTGCTTCAATTATGATTAAGATATCCCTCCTTGTAGTGCATTAACTTGGACTTGCCAATCATTCTGCTCAACTCAAAGAAGGCGATCGCCCTAGCCCACCATTTCTTTCACCAAATCATCCGCCGTAACCAGAACAGTGTTGGCAATGATGACATCCTGAACAAGGGGCTTAATTTCATTCGTTACGGTTACCCCTTCCTCGAATAGCGACTTGGTATCGTTAAGTTCATCGATTAGCTTGTCAGCCGCATCATTAACGCTGTCTTCTACCGCATCCTCAATTTTGGATTTGAGTTCGTTATCGCAATCCTCAGCTAAGTTAGAGATGAGTTCTGAAGTGTCCTGCTCATACTCATCTGCAAGTTCTTCAACTTCGTTACTGAAGGTGTCAAACTTCTCTTTTAGATTGGCTTCGCATTCATCAGCAGCTTTGGTAATCTCATTGATCTGTTCCTGATTCAGATTATCACTCAGTTCGCTGAAGTTAGTTTCAATCTCTTCCCGGTGATTTTCGTTGATATTATTCATTAATTCATCCAGATCGCTGTCTAGTTCCGAGAGCGGTTCAATCTGTTGCTGAAACTCAGGAATTGCCTGCTCTAGGTCTTGAAACGCCTGTCTCGTATCTTCAATAGATTGGGTAAGAGACTCTTCCAGTTGATTCACTACATCTGCCATTTGATCCAACGTTTGCTCAACCCCGGCAGCTTCTGCTTCAAATTCAGGAATAGCACTGACAATTTCTTGTAACTCAGTCTGCACTTCTGCGATTGCTCCTGTTGCCTCATCTAAATCCGTGTTGGCTTCCGCTACAGTCTGCCGCAAATCATTCAATTCCTGAATGAGTTCTGAATCGGCTCCTTGCAGCTTGCCCTCTGCTTCTTGTAACGACTGGTCAAGCGTATCTAGACGGGTTTCAAGTTCATCGCTCTGATTCAAAGTATCGCTTTCTGCTTCCAGTTCAGAACTAGCTTCTTGCACTTGCGTACAGGCTTGCTCCAGCACCCCCAACAATCGCTCTAAACTCTCAGCAGTTTCCTCTACATTCTGGTTCAGTTCTGTCGCTTCTGCCATGATTAGTTCTCCTTAATAACTGAGTGCATTAGCCCTGCTAACCCAACTCTTCTTCCACTGCTTCTAGATCGGAAGTAAACTTTCCAATCTAGCGGACGCTTCTTTGATTCTCGGCATTTCTAGAGCTGATTCCAAGCGGCCTACGCAGGAATCAACATCAGCTTTAGGCGCTTCTTTTTTTCCTTTATGGACTATTTTTTCTCCGTCTGAACCAAACAAGTAATCAACTGCTTCATTGAAGCGATCGGCGACCGCTTCTGGTTCAACTCGAAGCGATACAGCGCCACCAATCCCCCACTTAGCGCCGAACTGCA
The DNA here is from genome assembly GCA_014695255.1 of Cyanobacteria bacterium FACHB-63. Classification (GTDB taxonomy): domain Bacteria; phylum Cyanobacteriota; class Cyanobacteriia; order Leptolyngbyales; family Leptolyngbyaceae; genus Leptolyngbya. The sequence continues at coordinate 16,234 of JACJNX010000152.1, read as the reverse complement.
ACCCATACTCCTTCTGACCATCCCCATCAATATCGTCTCCTACAATCAAAGCACCAGCGCCTCCCGCACCCGGTCCTACACTCACTGCAAACTCGTTACCGTTCTTCTGCGCGTTGCCAACCCTACCTTGTACATCAGCACCTATTGAAGCACCTCCTCCAATTTTTCCTCCGTTGCTCAATCCGCTAAGGTCTCCACCGACACCCCCGCCCGCACTTGCACTTACTCCAAACACGTTATTACCAAATTCAGCTTTTACCTCTGCATCTGCTCCTAGTTCTCCTTCTTGGTCTCCTGTGGCTCCTGCACGAGCTTCCACTCCTGCTTGAAACGAATCAAACTCATCAGTTCGCCATCCAGCACCAGCAGATGCTTGACCAGCATTTGCATCAGCATCGGCATACCAGCCATTCTCAGAAGTATCAGAATCTTCATTGCCATCCACTTTATAGCTTGGTCCCTCTTTGGTGATGCCGTTTCCACTCTGGTTTGACGGTGGCTCATCTGGTCGCCTGTTCTGCTGATCCGCATCATTTCGATTAGAGGAACTGCCCCCAGAAGTACCTGAACTGCTACCGTTGCTTCCTGAATTCCCACCCATCATATTCACCTCAAACAAAAATTAAAAAATGTTCACAAGGACTAGATTTTGGACAAAGGATCGCTATATAAGCCTTAGCCCAACTGCTCTGCAATATCTTCTAAGATCGGCTTCATTTCCTTAATCTCCATAACAGCTTCGGCTACTCCATTGATAGCTTCAGCTAGTTTTTCATCAATTTGAGTAGCACTCTCTGCACTAGCATTGGTTAGAGTCAATAGAGATTGATTGACTTGCTCTGCCGCTCCAGAGACTGCTTCAAATGAGTATTGAAACTTCTCTTGAATCGCCGTCATCGCTTCATTAGCCGCATCTGTCAAAGCGGTATTGACTTGGCTCAATTGAGTATTACTCTCCTGCATCAGATAATCAAAATCCTGTTGTACAGTTTCCAGTTTTTCGCTAATCTGCTGAGTCAGTGAGTTGAATGCTTCGGTCAGGTTGGTCTTGTGGGTATCAAATTCAGTTTTTGCCGTCTCAACCTTATTTCCCAGTTCTTCAACACCCTGAACTGCCTCATCTTCCAGCCCATCGATATCTCCCTCAAACTCTTTTGCTTGCTGAGTCAAGTTATCTAGATCTTGTTGCATCTCACCAGATTTCGATTCAATCTCTGTCAGCATTTCTTCTGCGCGACTTTTCAAGGTGTCTAACTGGTTATGAATCTCACTGGTGAGTTGATCAAGTTGCTCGTCAATTCCTTCTGCTTTTTGTCGCAACTCACTGAGGTCTTCCTTGGCAGCCTGGAGTTCAGTTTCTAGCTTTTGATCCAACTCTGTTAGCTGAATGCCCAGTGTTTCAAACCCTGACAATACTTCTTGTTCCTTGCCTGTAATGTTTTCAACTAAAGTCGTTGCCAGTTGTCCAAGCTGATTCACTTGATTTAGGGCATCGTCCGCTTCTTGAGACAGCGCTTGCATCTTCTCCAAATTCTGATCAATCAAGGCAGTGACATCTGACATGAATATGACCTCATAACAGTGAATATTAGTCGAGCGTTGTTACTTCTCACGTTGGATTGTCTAACTTTATGCATCCTTGAGATTGCTTTCTTTCAAAATCTCCGAAAAGCTACCCAACAACCTCAGTTCCTATTAAGCTCTCGACACCCGAATGGCATTTCTCTGCAACCGTAATAAAACTTGCACTTCAAGACGATCGCTCTTTGGACACAAATGAAATTCACCTTGCTTCATGAATACTAACAATTCCGACCACCACAAAAAATAATCCATACCAGAAGGTCGTCATGACTCCATCTAAAGGACTAGAGCCTCCCTTGATCATTGCAAGCTGTGGATCGTCTGGGTCATAAAAGACTTGTATTTCTTTCCCATCGCAAGCATAGGGATTGTCATTTACATGACACGCCTTCCTCACAGTAAACGCAATTAATTTTCCCTGGCTCGTTTTGAACTGAATCGTAGAGACATAGGACGTGTGCGGTATGCTACTGTAAAAACTCTGGGAGTAAGTTGTTTTAGCGATCGTTCGGCTGATGTTTCCAACTGTGGACACAGCTTTGTACTCGAAATTGGCTGCGGCTTGATAACTACCAGCGCTATAAACTATCATTCCGGCTCCTGTCACAATATAGAAGCATTGCAAACACCACCATGCGATAAAACCAAAGTCCCTGCTAGACATCTTGTTCACCAAATCAGGTTTCTTGTTGGAAGGTATCAAATTAAGATTTACTGAGAAGTAATCAACGTAATCTGATCGATCGCATCTCTATAACGCTCTGTGTTGCGAATTTGATTGAAAAATTTTGCTGCCTGTTTAAAGTCTGAAATGGCTGCTTTGGTGTCACCAAGTTGCGCCTGAACCTGCCCCCGATTATAGAGTGCATCCCCAAGGGTACGATCGCCCCAGTTTTGATTCACTCTAATCGCTTCAGTGTAGTCGCTCAGTGCCCGTTGCGGCTGCTTTAATGCTTTGTGAAGCGATGCGCGGTTGAAATAAGCTGGAGAATTCGGTTGAAGCTGAATCGAGCGCGTGAAATCTGCGATCGCACCTTGATAATCTCGCAAATAGCGTTTTGCTACACCCCGATTCGAGTACAGGATGACATGGTTCGGATAGCGTCGAATTCCAGCATTGAATAGCGCCAGTGCGTTCTGATAATTGCCCTGTCGCATCTGAAGCAGACCTGCAACGACGTAGTTTTGACTCTGCTGGAGTTGTTGAGCGGCAGTTCCTTGTTGCCTTGAAAGGGTATTCATAGCAGCAATCGGAACGGCAAAATTGAGGGCAGTTCCGGGGAAAGTGCTTCGGACAACCCCAATCACACGACCATCTTCATCGAGCAATGGGCCCCCGGAATTCCCGGAGGTTGTGGGAGCGGTATATTGAATTAAACCCCTTTGATCGATGCGGCTGACAATCCCGTCACTAAGGCTTCGCTCAAAACCTTTTGGGTTACCGATCGCATAAACTTTTTGACCGATCCGCGGTGGAACCGTTTGAACGGTTAAGCTTGGAAGTTGTTTTTTGGGTTGAATTTGAATCAGTGCCAAATCAGATTGAGGATTCCGAGAGATAACGACTCCCCGGTAGACTGAGTTATCAGCTAACTTCACCCAAACTTGCGAGTTGTTTCCAACAACATGATAGCTGGTCAAAATTAATCCTTTGGGACTTGTGATGAATCCACTTCCATAACCAAATGACTTACCGTCTGGCGCAGCGATCGCAGCAACCGCAGCATTCGATCGTTGGTAGAGCGTTGCTGGATCAAGAGCAAACGTGGAGTGAGACAACCCTAACGTAATTGTCAGAGTATTCAGAGCAGTCACAAACTTTGATAACGGCTTCATCAATGATTCTCCTGTGCAAGCATTCAAAGGTTTAGATTGATTGGAGGATGTTGCTCAACTGAAGAGATGGAGTGCAACTGATCAACAGAATAGGGTGATTGGATAAATGAAACAAGCGCAAATGAGTGCAGATAACGGCAGTTAAGTTCTTGCTTTCAGGCTTAACTAAGTTCGACTTTATTGCCTAATTGCTCTTCCATTTGCAGTAAACAAATATAGCTTGCTCATATCCACTCCTAAGCTCAGCTTGGTGCCAAGGTGAATATCGCGAGACGAAGGGACACGGGCAACTACAACAGAACTAATCTGCTCGTTGTGATCATCACGACTGTGGTTAATTGAAATCCCCTGTTTCTCCGAGTTCACTTCGGCAAGAGGTAATCTAGCATAAATAAGATGCTCATGTCCGAGCGATTCTAATGCTACGACCTCAACTTCGACGTGATTTGCCAACAACATCTTTGCATCTGAAAGAAAAAATGCTTCTGGACGTAAACCTGCTAAAAGTGGCTGGTAGCAATAGTGCTGTAGGTTCTGATATCGTCTCACAATCAATGGATTGATAATCAAGGATTGATCACCAATCTCGATCGTAAACGTGCCGCTTTCATCTTTGTATAGCTGAGTGCGAAAAAGGTTTATTGGTGGGCTGCCGATAAAGCTTGCTACAAAGATATTGACGGGATGATCATAAAGGTCTTGCGGAGACGCGATTTGCTGAAGTTCACCTGCTCTCATTACCGCTACGCGATCGCCCATTGTCATTGCCTCTACCTGGTCATGTGTCACGTATACAGTTGTAGTACTCAGAGATCGCTGTAAGGTCGCAATATCCATGCGGATGTGCGATCGCATCTTGGCATCTAAATTAGAAAGCGGTTCGTCCATTAAAAATACAGCCGGATCTCGAACGATGGCGCGTCCCATCGCAACCCGTTGCCGCTGCCCACCGGAAAGTTGCTTCGGTTTACGATCAAGCAGTGTCACTAACCCCAGGCGTTCAGCCGCTTCCTGAATTCGAGCTTGCCGTTGACGTTTGGGAAGTTGCATCATCCGGAGCGGAAAGTCTAGATTCTGGCGGACGCTCATATGTGGATAAAGAGCGTAATTCTGGAACACCATCGCCACATTGCGTTGTTGCGGGGACTGATCATTCACGACGCGATCTCCAATGATCAGTTTGCCTGCTGAGATTTCTTCTAGTCCAGCTAGCAACCGAAGTGCTGTAGACTTTCCACACCCAGAAGGACCTACAAATACAATAAATTCACCGTCTTCGATTTCTAAACAGAGATCTTTAAGAGCGGTATATCCGTCTGGATAAACTTTAAACACATGCTCAAATTTGATGGTTGCCATAATTGGTAGAGGTAATTTTGCAAATTCTTCGGTGGCTACCTTCTTAGCCTTTTGTTCCAGTCGAGGCAACACCTTTCACAAACCATTTCTGAAATAGCAGAAACACGACGAGAATAGGCGCAACCATCATCACCCCAAAGCTCATAATGTCGCCCCACTGAATCGGGGGAAAAGTTTGAAAGGTTGCGATCGCCATCGGCAAAGGACGAACCTTTTCATCGATCGTGATCATCAGTGCCCATAAGAAAGACCGCCACTCTGATAAGAACGTGAGAATAGCAACTGTTGCGAATACAGGCTTTGACACTGGAACAATAATTTCAACAAACGTTCGCAGGGAACTTGCTCCATCGACACAAGCCGCTTCTTCGAGTTCTTTAGGCAAGTCAGCAAAAAAGGTGTAAAACAAGTAAATCGAAAATGCGTTTGCAATGAATGGAACAATTTGAGCAATGTATGTATTTCGCAAACCCAATAATGTCATTTGGAAAAATAGCGGAACTGCGATCGCTTCAAAAGGCAGAATCATTAACGCAATGACAATCATCAGGAGCAGCGATCGACCCCGCCAACGTAATCTCGCAAAAGCATAGCCAGCGAGCGAGTTGACGACCAAACCCAATACGACGATCGTACTGTTAATAAAGAGCGAGTTAAAGAAGAATTGCTCAAATTTTACTCGTTCAAAGACATTGCGATAGTTCTGAAGCGAAATGTGCTGTGGAATAAACGCTTTGAGTGTGCCTGCTTGCGATAGAACTAGCTCATCGGGTTTGAGACTCCCAACGAGCATAAACAAAATGGGAGCAATGAACAGAAACGCTAAGATGGTTAGTAAGATGTAGCTTGCGATTTGTCTAAGCCATTGCTGATTTGATTGCTTTGAAATCCACTGAACTGAATCTAAGCTCATGAAAGGAAGTCCTATGATTCAATAACTTCAAAACTCACTCGATCGCTTTCTCTTCTTGAACTAACAAACGCTGCAATACAGTGATCGCTAATACGATCAGAAAAAAGGTCACTGAGATCGCTGATCCTTTTGCCATTTTCTGCTGGTCAAACGCTGCTTTGATTGCTTCATTCATCACAGTTGTTGTCGCATCGCCAGGACCTCCACGGGTCATGATTCGCACCGAGTCGAATAGGCGAAACGATAGAATGGTTGTCACCAATACTACAAAGATGAGGGTGTTTCGGAGTTGAGGCAAAGTAATGTACCGAAATTGGTTCCAGTGATCGCTTCTGTCGATCGCTGCCGCTTCATACAGCATCGTTGGAATCGATTGCAATCCTGCAAGCACAATGACCATCTGAAAACCAACGCCTTGCCAAATAGATAACAGCATCAAAGCAGGGAGAGCAAAAGTTGAATCGTGCAAGAAATCTTTGGGTTGCCAAACTCCAAACGTGATCAACCGGAGAAACGCATTCATCATGCCCTCCGAACCTGGTGCATAAATGATTGTCCAAACGACGGATACGAGCGCCATTGGAAACACCACAGGCATAAAAAACAAGGTGCGAAAAACTGCCATTCCTCGAAGGGGGCGATTCAACAGCAATGCTAATGCCACCGCTAATGTTGTTTGTATCGGCACAACGACTAACGCAAACACAGCATTGTTGAGTAAAGCATGACGAAAGCTAGGATCGAGCCAAATTCGTTGATACTGCTCAAATCCCCAAAACTGAATCGGTAGCGGTGAACCTAATCGTAAATTTGTAAATGACAAAATCAACGCCAATAAGAATGGCAAGGCAACAAATAAAAACAATCCGATTAGTGCGGGAGCCGCCATGCTTAAAGCAATGCGATCGTCATTGAGACTTCCTGTTTTCTGAGTCATAGCTTTTGAATTGAAGACGAGTTGATCCGGAAAGATAGGACACGGAATGAACGTCTGGATAGCCCTGGTTATCTTGAAGGTCGATTGCGATCGCAGTTGCAGCTTTATTCAAAGTGGTTTTCACGTCTAGCCCGTTGCGAACGTCTGCAAAAGCTTGCTCGAAGGTGGACGTAATAACTGGGTAGGCAGGGGTCTGCGAACGAGGAACCGTTTGTCCGGATAGTAGTTGAGACGAAAATAGGGAAAGAGTTCCACCTTTGGCATAAAGTTTAGACTGAGCAATGGCGCTTTTTGTCCCTGGCACTGCGCTGTTTACGGTTGCCATTGCTAACACTTCCTTGGGCTGTAATAAAAATTCTAAGAATCGTGCTGCTGATTTGGGATGTTTACTGTTGGTTGTAATACCCCAGTTCCAAGAACCCTGAGCCGTTTTTGAGCCGTTACCGAAATTCGGCAGCGGCAACACTACTAAATCATTTCCTACAGCTTTAGCGTAAGTCTGATAGTCCCAGTGTCCGCCCCAAGCTAGAGCAACTCGACCGCTGGCAAAAGACGCATCATCTAGATTCGGATCAACATATCCTTTCTGAATCCAGCTTTGAATCTGCTGCATTGCAAATACAGCAGATCGACTATTCAAGAAACGATCGATCGATGCTGGATCGGTGCGACCTCCCGCAGAATCAATCAAAGGTAAGAACGCATAGCTATACCACTCACCGCGAGAGTTGAGTTTCAAATCAAGAACTTGTCGATCGGGGTCTTTTTGAGCAAGCACAGCGAGCACTTGATTGAATTCCTCGCTTGTCCAAGCATCTTGATTATTTTTGGGAATCCGAACACCCGCCGCTTCGAGGCGGCTACGACGACCGTAAAGCCCTAACCCAGAATCGAAGGTTCCAACCGAGTACAACCGTCCCTTGTATGTTCCTTGATTGATAATTGAGGGTAATAAATCTTGCTGGACTTGCGATGGGAGGAGCGTATCGATCGGAATTAAATTTCCTTGCCAGATGTAGTTATAGACGGTAGGCCCATCAAGTTCAACCACATCCGGTAAGTTTTTTGAGACTGATGCTGCTTGAAGTTGAGCATTGTACGACCCTTCAGGAATAAACGTTAGCTTTACTTTGACATCACTCTGAGAGGCATTGAAGCGATCGACTTGTTGCTCGATCGTTTGGCGCTCTGCGGTTTGTCCAGTGTGAACCCAAACTTGGATTGTGCCCTCTTGAGTCGCGTTCATCCTGCACCCACTAAAGCACAGAAGTAATGGTGTGAGTACACTCAGTCGGCGCAGGATTTGAATCATACTGTCTCCTTGGAAATATTGCTACCGGATATGAACAAGGGTATTCATCGGTTGGGAGGGGGGCATCGGTTGGGGAGAAACAGCAGGATAGGCAGCCTCTAGGAAAAAGCCGATCAGCAGACCGATCGAGGCACCTGCAAATACCACCAGTGTTTCAAACACATCAGATGCAGGTCTTGAAGATCTAGAGGACTGAGAAAATAATAGTCCTACCTGATCTGTGGAATGATCCAGTGGACTGTACACGCTGGAGCCGTACAACGTGGAAACCCGCCCCCGTCTCATCGCTGAGTGGGTAGAAAAGGGATCTCTACCAGTGCTCCTGGAATAGCCGCTGCTATTAGAGCAGACAGCACCCCCAGAAAAGCTAGGTGGACAACTGAGCGAAACGCTACAAGTGCTAGTTGAACTGCTACAAGTGCTAGTTGAACTGCTACAAGTACTCATGATTAACTCCTTGTTGATTTTTTAAAGGAAAGCTAACTGAGCAAACCCATCGTCAACTATTGCAAACCTTGAAATTCGCAATCTGGAAATTATTCTACAAGATCATCTGGAAGCACGACCAGAGCAAATAAGGGCAGATAAGGGCAGTTAAAGAACATTGGATAGAGTTACCTGAATCGATGCTAGGCTAAAATTCACATCGAATTGCTGAGGCTACAGCATGAAACTTAGTCGGTGGTCTGACATCCTACAGAAAATTCGGCAAAGCACGAGATTCGCTTTAATCGGTCTGGGAGTATTGGCGGTTTGTCTACTATTCATTCAGTCAGACCAAATGCCACTATCAAGCTTGGTACGATCGCAGCATAGCGTCACGCTCAACTTTGTGGTGCCAAACGATGAAGCCCCTCAGTGGCAGTCGTTGATCGACGAATTTGAAACGATTCACCCCAACATTCTGATTGATTTGGTGAATCTTCGGGATAGCGGTGCCATCAAGCCACAAGATCCCAGAGCCGTCAAACAGCTCTACATTGATTCGTTGACTTTCAAGCAAGAACCTTTCTATGACTTAGTTTTCATGGATGTGATCTGGGTTCCTGAGTTTGCGGAAAATGGTTTGATTCAAGAGTTACAACTGCAACCTAGCGATGCAGAAAAGGAATTTTTGATCGATGATGTCAAGGGCGGAACTTATCAGAACAAGCTGTATCGGCTGCCCGTTCGCTCTGATGTAGGTTGGCTCTATTACCGAGCTGACTTACTCAAGGACGCGGGAGTTGACCCACCTGAAACGTTTGAACAACTGAGCGCCATTTCTCAGAAACTCCAGAATCAAGAATTGCCCTGGGGGTATCTGTGGCAAGGACGACAAGCAGAAGCGATCGTGGCGATGTTTGTTGAAGTTCTTCATGGACATGGAGGATTCTGGATTCAGCCTGAAACTCGAAGCGTCGGGCTAGATCAACCGGAAGCGATCGCAGCCGTTCGATTTCTGCACGGGACAATGTTCGGGAAGCATCCCATCTCCCCCAAAGCGCTAACCGCTCAACGAGAAGACGAAACGCTTGAATCGTTTCTAGAAGGAAAGGCGGCTTTTCTGCGTAATTGGTCGTATGTCTTACCGCGAGCTAATCTAACGGATTCTGACATTCGCAATAAGATCGGCGTGAAACCAATGGTTCATGCTTCTGGTTACACAGGCGCAGGCTGTCAGGGGGGATGGGGATTAGGGATTGCTCAAAGAACTAAGCATCCAGACGAGGCTTGGCAAGCGGTTCAATTCTTTACAAGTGCTGCTGCACAACGCAAGCTTTTTCTAGCAGCAAGCAATGGATTACCGACCCGACGAGAACTATTTCAAGACCCACAATTGGTTAAACGCTACAGTCACTATCCCGCATTTCTACATTTTTTTGAGCATCAGAAGCCGCACTCCGTTGTTTTACGTCCTGCCATTCCTCAATATGCTCAAGCAAGCTGTATTCTACAAAAATATCTCCATACCATTCTGACTCAAGAAAATCCAAATATTGAACAAGAAATGAAAGATGCTGCTAGGGATACTCAGATTTTGCTGGAATGGCTCAAAGGCAACCCGAAAGTAGAAGGCTGCCCGAACGATCGCTAACAAACACTCATGCCCTCAAAGGCAGAAATTAGCGATGACAAATCTTTCGGTAGTTCTCATTGCTCAAGTAATGCTTCCATTCCTTTTGCGTGAGATTGTCTGTGATTAGTTCACAAGCTTTAGAACGTAAATCTTTTAGCTGCCAAAACCATACCTTTGCGGTTTGATCTGCACTAGCGGTTGCAATCTGTCGATCGTTTTGAGGATGAAAGGCGACAGCATTGACCTGCTTGGCATGGTCTAGACGCGCAATTTCTTGAAAGCTGGAGATGTCCCATACTCTCGCTGTTTTGTCATCACTTGCTGTCGCAACAAACTGATCTTCAGAGCTAAAGGTTATAGCATTAACTCTTCCTTCATGGTTTAGTCGGGCAACTTCCTGACAACTCTCTATCTTCCAGACTCGCCCGCTGTTATCTAAGCTTCCGGTTGCTAGGTATTGTTCATTATGACTAAATGCGATCGCTACAACACCTCCTTCGTGCTGTAGCGATGGTTTCGTCAACGCTGTACTCTCACCCATCGGGCATTGTTGATGACCATTCGTCTGAAACACGGTTGCTCGATTATCATCACTTGCAGTCGCAACGAAGCTACCTTCAGGGCTGAAGATCACAGCATTGATTCTACTTTCGTGTTCCCAACGTCTTAATGCTTGCCGCGTTTTAACATTCCACAAGGTCGCTTTGTTGTCCGCACCGACGATCGCAAGCTGCGAACCATCGTGATTCAACGCGATCACTTCAACAGAACTCTCTGAGGGAGGAAACGTCTGAACGGGTTTGATCAACGTATCAGTTGACGCTTTGAAATTCGCAACGAACTGATTCTCATCGGGCACCCTCCAAACCTGCACAGCATTATCATCACTGACAGTAGCGAAAAATTTGTTGTCTTGACTAAAAGTCATCAGTCCATTGATTCCCTTGCCCTGGCTTATCTTTACAGTGGCAGCGTTGTCACTATTGGTTTTCCAAAACTGCACTATTGTTTTTTTCTGTTTGCGATCAAGGCTCAACAGTGCGTTGAGTTGTCCATCTGAACTGAACGCGATTTCTTCAGAATTGCGCCCTACCCTCATGGCAGTTGCAGTATTTTCTGCCTGTCCAAATCCTATTTGGTCGTGATTGATTGCTTTCCAAACGTGAAAACGGTGTTCTGACTTGGATTGCTCACTGATACTAATGAGTCGATCGCCTTGAGGATTAAATACCACAACAGTGACCGGATGCTCGTGCTTTAGGCGCGTCACGGTTGAATTGTCCTTGATCTTCCACAACCGAGCTTTATTATCTAAACTTGCGGTTGCAATCAAGTCTGCGTATTCTGAACTTGGATTAAAGGCAACGGCACTCACAAAGTCTTTATGAGGAATATAAGCGAGCGATTTGCCATTCGCGACTTCCCAAATTCTCACTGCCTTGTCTATACTTGCGGTAGCAATTCGTTTCCCGTTATAGTCTAGCGATACAGCAGTCACTGCTTGCTCATGCTGTATTTGGAGCGAGGGGCGATTAGCTCCGCCAAGCTCCGAAGAATTGCTGTCAATTTGCCAGACGACTGCTGTTTTATCTAAGCTGGCAGTTGCGATCGATTTTCCATCTAAGCTAAAGGTAACATCGAGAATTGCGCCTTTATGAAGCAGCGGTCGCCCAACAGGTTCTCCAGTAGCGGTTTTCCAGACTTGAGCAGTTCCATTAGCACTTGCCGTCACAATTAACTTTCCATCTGGGCTAAAGGCTAAAGCATTGACGCTATTCCCCCGATCTAGAGACGAGACTAGTTTACCGCTCGCGATCTCCCAAATTTTAGCTGTAACTTGATCTTCACGACGTTGATTGAGGTTGACCAAATCGACTGTTGCGATCGCAATAAATTTTCCATCCGGGCTAAATGCGATCGCATTCACGTAAGCCTGAGTTCCTATAGGATTTTTTAGGATTAGTTTTGAGCTTTTCGTTTCTCGGATTTGTACAGTGTTATTGTTTGCTATTGCAATATATTTCGCTTCATCATCAGAACTGAAGGCTACAGCATTCGCTTTCTCGATCTTCTTCAAAGGATGGGCGCTGGCTACATCCCAGAGCTTTGTCGTACCATCCAGACTACGAGAGACGAGATAGGCTCCTGTGCGGCTAAAGGCAATAGTTTCCACGTCGTCGGGATGCTCCTCGGTTTTGAGCAATCGAGGCAGACTATCGAGTCGATGATACAAAACTTGCTGCGCGTCTGGCGAGAAACGCTTCTGGTTTTGGAATTGCTGCATTGCTTCGAGTGCCAGTAGTACACCAATACGAGGATTACTAGCGACCTGAGCTTGGTTTACAAGCTGCTCGGCTTGTAATTTCTCAGTTTCCTTATTTGCAGCCTGCAAGCTAAACCAAGCAAATGCTAAACCTAGCGCCAGAATGATCAGTAGAGCAAGGTAAGCGAACCGTCGAATTAAACGTCGCGTTATCCGCTTGAGCTTGCGCCGATTCAATTTATTTGCGCTGGCAGTCAAAAATCGGTGATCTTCATTGCTGAGATGTTGATCTTTTGCCCATTCCGTCGCTTCTTGATAGGCTAACTCGTCTAAAAGCCAAGCATCATCCCGATAGTCAGAGGCGACCCAACGGGCTAGCGCCTCGCCATAAAGACGACGTTTCTTGACTAACTCTTCAGCAACCCAATTTCGGTTAAAAACTTCACGATAAATTCGATTGTAAACTCTTAAATAAGGGTGCCGCTCAACTACCAACCCAGAAAGCAGCAGCTTCATTTGCTCTGGGCTGTGATCAGCAGCTATATCTTCCTGACATAGAATTTGCTGATACAGTCCGAGCAGAAAACAGACTTGCTGTTCATTGGTGAGAATGCGATCGCGAATATGTCTTAAATGAACAGGTTCATCGTGAGATTGCCAGTTTTGAATCATGCTTGATCGCACAATTTTCTCAACCCCTTTCACTTCATCGCCTGTTTTAATTACCTCTTGACTTGACTGAATCAGCGCACAGAGTTTTTGGGTGAGAAAGGGTTGTCCATTCGTCCATCTCAAAACTTGCTTTAACACAACGTCAGGATTGTGAGCCTTATTCTTCAGCCCTTCTGCTAACGGTCTTGCTTCTTCAAACTGAAACCCCGAAAGCTGAATCGCTTGACCAATATTAAAGGGAGTGGAGTCTTTATTTTGAATCAAATCTGAGGGAGTCGCGACCCCTAGTAGAACAAAAGTGAGGCGAGTATATGCCGGATCATCTGTGCGGCGATTGTAACAAGCTCGAATCAAGGCAAAAAAATCATCGACTCGAAACTGTAAACTTAGAACACTATCAATTTCATCGATGAATAGGACAATGTTTCCGGGCACCGTTGCCAATAGTACCTCTTCAATAAAATTGCTCAGTCGCTTGACCGGAGAAAGCGCTCTGCGTTCAGTCCACCAAGCTAAATCAACGCCCAAATCGAACTGATTGACGAGTTCATCAAATGTATCGGCATACCACTGCTCTGGTTGACTTTTGCTATCACGAACTGAAAAATCGAGAACCCCGCAAGATGTTCCGAGCGCGGCTAATCGGTTCTCCATCTGAACTCGTAAGCTAGATTTTCCAGTTTGCCGAGAGTTCAACACATGGCAAAACTCGCCCTTTGTCAGTGCGTCATAGAGATCTCGGTCTGCTTGGCGCGGCACATAGCTGCTTGCATCAGAAAATAGTGTTCCACCAACAACGTAGTGATAGGTCATAGTTGGGTTGACGTGAGGGGTTGCATTAGTCTCGTAGATGATTGAGATCGTTACAGACGATCGCGAAAATAGCGGCGGTATAGCTCACACGCTGGCACTACTGCCCCTGCCTCGATCTCGACAAGTCCCATACTATGCAACTGAAACGCAGCATCGGATTCAACGTTGATTGGAGTTGCTGAATTCACAATCTTGTTGAATTCAGCCGCTAAATTTGAATTCTGCTGGAGTGTACTCAAAAGCTCTCCTAAGTAATTATGGTAAGGACTAATTGCTGTGGCTGCATTGCATAAAAGCTGCTCTAACGTCATCTCTGGATGCAGCGTCAGGTGATTAAGTGCCTCATGAATCAGATAAGGGTTGCCGCCAGTCAATGCCATCATCTGCTCAACCTGATTTGCTTGCCAGTGCAACTCATACTGTTGAACTAATTTTATTGCCTCCTTTAGATAAAACTTCCGCAAGAAAAAGACAGTTCCAACATTCGCGAGCGGAGAGTAATTAATATCAAGCGCACCGTAGATATCTGTAGAATGCGCGATTACAAGTCGCAGATTACGCCAAGTACTACCACGGACTCTCCTAGCTCTGTCATACCAACTTCTGAGCAACTTACAGAAGTCATCTGCAATCGTGTGCTGTTCAAAAACGAGATCAACATCGTCCAAAACAAGAACCAAAGGTGTGTCAAGACCAGCCCACAAATAGGTTTCAAAATAATTTGTGCAGTTGCTATTGTTACCCAGTCCGTCTTGCCATCTCTCTTCTAATTGGTTGGGCAAATCTAGACTATTGCCAACACTGATACAAAACCACTTTAAAAATGTTTGTAAGTCTGAAAAAACAGCATGGTCGGCATCGCGAAAGCTCAAGGTGACCGATCGATAGTGTTCCTCTTGTAACTGATGCAACAGATGTTCGACAAACCGCGTTTTGCCCATACGATGGGGCGCTTTGACCCGAATTAAAGCGCCTGATTGCGAAAAAATTGTCTCATAACATTGAGATTCGAGGGGCGGGCGCTCCACGTAGAAGTCTGAAGGTTGCGGGTCGCCGCTCGGTTCAATTAGCTCGGCGAGTTCTAACCCAAAAAAGTCAGCGATCGCAGCGGCAGAATTCCTTCTCACCCTGATACCATTCCAGAATCGTTTCAAGGTATCAATGGCCACACCTGCCTGATTTGCCACATCCTCCTGCGTGTAGGGCGTCTCATCCTGCCTATCTCTGCGTTGCCGCCTCTCCTGTAAAATTTTCTTATCCACGTGCTCGCGAATCCGTCGTTTTCCTTGCGGAGTCGCTTGAACACTATGGGTTTCGCGTTGTCTAGGTTCAGATGTCATTCCAGTCACCCCTTAGCGTACAGCTACCCTATAGTCCAGAAATCAGGAGTGCTTCGACAAGAGCAGATGATGAAACTTAACTGCCCTTAACCGCGCGGATGCGTCTTTACTTGCACAGATCGGTATTATCAATTTAACCGGACTGTAGAATAATCGGACTGGTTCAACTCGGATCCATCTTCTCATGTACTCCCGTCATTGCTTTCCCAGCGAAATCATCAGTGACTGTGTGTGGTTGTATTACACCTTCCCCCTCAGCTACCGAGATATCGAGATGATGCTGTACCGCGGCATCGAGGTGACATATGAGTCGATTCGAGAATGGTGCCAGAAATTCGGACAGCAATACGCGAATCAAGTGCGGCACAAGCGTCCCCACATCACCAACAAATGGCATCTCGATGAAATGGTGGTGACGACTAAGAAGCAGCAATACGACCTGTAGCGGGCAGTGGACAGTGAAGGAAACGTGCTGGATGTCTTGCTGCAACGACATCGAGACACCGAAGCAGCGAAGCGATTTTTCCGTAAGCTGTTGAAGAAACAGGGCTTTGTCCCACGGGTGATTGTCACCGACAAACTCAAGAGCTATGAAGTCGCAAAAAAGCGCGTGATGAAGAACGTAGAACATCGAGCGTACGAAGGGTTGAACAATCGAGTTGAAAACTCCCATCAACCAAGCCGAACACGAGAGCGACGAATGCGGCGATTCAAATCTTCAGGACAAGCGCAACGATTTCTATCTACATTTGATCCAGTCCGAGGACACTTCCACCCCAAACAACATGAACTGAGTGCAAAACGATATCGAGAACAACTCCGCCAACGATGTGAGGATTGGCGAGGGGTTGCTTGCCTAAACTCTGCCGCGTAAATTAGACAAATCGTGATCGTAGCGGAACGATTGTACTTTATTCTGGGTTTTTCTCGTTAAGTTGACTGCGAAGATAAAAGAGTCTTTCTGTTGCCAATCTGACCCCTAAGTTGACCGGCTTTGTGCCTTTGCATTGATCGGTTGGGAGCAGAAAGACCCTTGTTGCTTGTATAACTTGGGCATCGTGACCTGATAGGAGCCTGTCTTGAAAACGTCCCATCGCAGTCTTGTCCGCTCACCCAGTCCTGCAAGCAGTGCTGCTCTTCAATCAG
>JACJNX010000151.1 GCA_014695255.1 Cyanobacteria bacterium FACHB-63 | reverse complement strand
CGCTTTAAATTGGGCGCTGTGTTGTTTCCGTTTGTTTTGGCTCATAACCTACTCCTATCATGGATGGGATGGGTGTAGCTTATTTGCCTGTCCAGTTTTTTGGTTCCACTTCAGACTTGGGGACAATGCCGAAATGAGACAGGCGGTACCTTAGCAATTTATGGGGCTGCACCTAGAGAATCCAAAGCTGCAAGCGATTCACTCTATTTCTTAGCAGATGGACAAACAACACCGGATGGTTGGGATTGTAACGGTGTTTATCTACCAAGCGGTATCAATGCAACCGGAATTGATTCAACGAATCCTTCGGTGTTCAAGATTGTGGATGGAACTCGACTGATTGCAAAGCTGAATACTGATACTGGAGAAATTGGATTTAATGTTCCGTCTGTAAAAGATGCCAAAGCGGGCAAGACTACAGTTCCTAACATTTCCCAAGCTTTTATCGATTCTCGAATTCCCAGTACGTTAACCGTCGAAGAAATTGACGACTAAAAGAACGATCGGGAGACGGAAGATGCTCGAATCGTTTCTTGTCTCCCGATTCGATGATTAACCGAATTGCCCACCGATGTAAGCTGCCGCTTCTTTCGTCTTGGGAGCCTTAAAGATCTGCTCGGTCGGACTGAACTCTACTAGCTTTCCTCGTCGCTTTCCGGTTTCATCCGTTTCAGTGTTAAAAAATGCAGTCCAATCTGCAATTCGCGAAGCCTGCTGCATATTGTGTGTCACTACAATGATCGTATAGTGTTGCTTCAGTTCTAAGCAAAGCTGTTCAACTTGCTGAGTTGAGATTGGATCAAGGGCAGAACAAGGCTCATCCATCAATAAGACATCGGGCTTCATTGCGATCGCTCTTGCAATACAAAGCCGCTGTTGTTGTCCCCCAGATAATGCCGTTCCTTTTGATTTCAGCTTATCTTTGACTTCATCCCAGATTGCCGCTCGTCGAAGCG
The DNA here is from genome assembly GCA_014695255.1 of Cyanobacteria bacterium FACHB-63. GTDB lineage: Bacteria > Cyanobacteriota > Cyanobacteriia > Leptolyngbyales > Leptolyngbyaceae > Leptolyngbya. Next base: position 34,667 of record JACJNX010000151.1, on the reverse strand, counting down.
ATTGTTCAACCAGTTCATCAAGATCGCCGCGATAGCCATTGGCGCGAGGACCATATGAAATGTTTTCATAGATTGATTTCGGAAACGGATTCGGACGCTGAAACACCATGCCGACTTGACGACGCAGCTTGACAGGATTGATACGATCGTCATGAACATTCCGCCCGCGATAGTTCAACGTTCCCTTGACGCTTGCCCCTGTAATCAAGTCATTCATCCGGTTAAAGCAGCGCAGTAGTGTACTCTTACCGCAGCCTGAAGGACCGATAAACGCAATAATCTGACGTTCAGGAATTTGTAAATCGACTGCTTGTAGCGCCTTGAAGCCGTTGTAGAAGACTTCTACACCTTGAGCATCAAACACAGCAGTATCGCGCTTCGTCGATCGTTCAGTACTAATAGACATTGTTAAACTACCTCAAAAGTGAAAAGCGTTGACGAACATAAATAGCAGCGCCATTGAGAATCATGATTAGGAGCAGTAACGCCAAAATGGTAGCGGCGGCTGCATTACTAAACCCGGGTTCTGGACGAGTAATGTAAGTATAGATTTGAATCGGCAGAGCCATAAAGCGCTCAAACAACCCAGGGTTGAAGGTAAGAAAGCTGACGGCTCCGACAACTAATAAACTGGCGGCATCTCCGATCGCGCGTGACACTGCAATGATCACCCCGGTCAAAATTCCCGGAACTGCATAGGGCAAAACGTGTTCATAAATCGTTGTCCACCTGGTTACGCCCAAACCATAAGAAGCTTGTCGTAGCGAATCAGGAACCGATCGAATCGCTTCTCTTGCCGTCACAATGATGACAGGCAATGATAAGAGTGATAACGTCAAGGCACCGGAGATCAACGAAGGACCAAAACCGCAGAGATAGTTAAACACTCCCAATCCGAGTAAGCCATATACGATCGATGGAACTCCTGCCAGATTACTGATATTAATCTCGATGATGCTTGTCCACCAGGCTTTCGGGGCATATTCTTCGAGGTACAATGCGGCTCCGACTCCAATCGGTACAGCAATCAGGATCACTAAGATACCTAAGAGTAAGCTGCCAATGACCGCAGGACGGATCCCGCCTTGTGTGGGGAATCGAGACGGTGTTTCTGCGATGAAGCCACTGGTAAAGAAACGAGCTAACCCATCTTGACCAATATCGAATAGCAATATCACTAGTACTAAAAGCCCGATCGCTAAACCTACCAGTGATAGAATCTCGAAGATCTTACCGAATAGCTCTCGTCGATCGAGAGTTGGTGCAAACTCGTTGTTTTCTTCAAACCCAAATGTTGTTGTCATAATCGTTTAGTCGTATTTCTCTTTAAAGCGGTTTGTGACCCAATAGCTCACAATGTTCAGCGCTAGGGTGATTAAAAATAAAACTGCTCCAACTGCATAGAGTGTTTTGAAATTTACACTGCCGCGAGGACTATCACCGCCTGAAATCTGCGCCATGTAAGCCGTCATAGTCGAAATGGCTTCCAGTGGATTCAATGTCATTTTTGGTTCTTGTCCCGCCGCAATTAGAACGGTCATCGTTTCGCCAACGGCTCTAGAGATGCCGAGAATAATCGAAGCGGTAATTCCAGAAAGCGCAGCAGGTAAGACAACCTTATAAATGGTTTCTAGCTTTGTCAGTCCTAAAGCGTAAGAGCCTTCGCGCAGTGAACTTGGAACGGCCCGAATCGAATCTAAGCTAATTGAACTCACAGTGGGCATGATCATAATCCCCATCATCAGTCCTGCACTCAATGCGTTGAAGATCTCTAGCGGAAAGAACTTACGTAGCAATGGTGTGACAAATAAGAGTGCAAAGTAGCCATACACAACAGTCGGCACACCGGAGAGCAGTTCTACAGCGGGTCGCAAAATATTCGCGACTTTGGGCTTTGCATATTCGGCAAGATAGATGGCAGAAGCAAGACCGAGTGGAACTGCGACTAACATTGCGATCGCTGTTGTCAAAAACGTCCCATTAATCAAGGGCCAAACCCCAAAATGCCGCTCAGCGAACAATGGTGTCCATTGGATATCCAAAAAGAACTCGGCTAAAGAAACCTGTTGAAAAAATTCAAATGTCACCTGGAAAATAATGAACACAATCCCAAAGGTCGTGAACACAGAAACTAGACCGCAACTCAATAAAATTGCTTCGATTAGCTTTTCTCGAAGGTCATCCGAAAATTGCTTCTCTAAAGCGGGAGACGAATGGTTGTCATCAAAAGAACGAGAAGACATAAATTAAAACCATCTCAGCTAAATAAAATCAGTTATCGGCTTTCCAGGCTTGGCGTTTTCAAACTTAGATCCCGTTTCTCTTGCCTCAAACTTGCGCCTAATTTTGGGATACGCTTCGTCAGGGAGTTGAACATATCCTGAACCTTCTACCCACTCTCGTGATCGATCAATATAAAATTCCACAAACTCTTTCACACTTGGTTTACGATCTAACGCTGGCTTACTGACATAAATAAATAACGGGCGTGACAACGGAGTGTAGATATTCCTCGCAACATTCTTAAGCGGAGTGGGTTTCTCACATGTTCCTGTCATCGGACTCTGAACCGCAAGTAAGCGGAGTTTGTCTTGGTTTGCAGTGTAGTAGTTGATGCCAACGTAGCCCAAACCGCCCTTGTCGCCACCAACACCTTGCACGAGAACATTCTGATTGTGACTCGGTGTGTAATCGGTGCGGCTAGATTTTGCTTTTCCATTGACTGCCTGAGTGAAGTAGTCAAAGGTTCCGGTATCTGAAGCCGGAGCATAGAGTTTCAGCCGCAGATCTGGAAATTCAGAATTGATTTGATTCCAGTTTGAAGCCTTTGATCTTGGGTTCCAAATGTCGTTCAGTTCGCTGATGCTAAGACAGGAAATCGAGGGATTGTTTTTGTTCGCAATCACTGCAATACCATCGATCGCGATCGGTAACTCAACATATTCAATTTTGCGTTTAGCACAGGTCTTTGTTTCTTCGGGTCGAATCGGACGAGATGCCCCGACAATATCAATTTCACCTGCACAAAATTTACTGATGCCTCCACCTGTTCCACTGGATGCCACACTGATACGCGCATCGGGATTGGCTTTGTGAAACTCTTCGGCAACCGCTTGATGTAGCGGGTATCCAACGGCTCCTCCGTCAATGCTGACTTGTTCTGCTCTCGTATTGGACGATCGACTACAAGCAGCAACGATGACTAAGACTGGGAGTATTATCAAGCGTTTGAACATGGTAGTGAGTAACTCATTAAATAATCTACGGTTAATTGATCGATTTTTAGTATTTAATTAAGATCAATATCTACCACGCTCTATTGGTGAAATCAAGCAGTTTGAGCCGTAATATATTTAAGTTTCGTGACTTCATTCCAATCTCGTTTTAACTGAGGATCAATTACTCCGCCCTTACAACAACGCTTTCAGAAAGTAGAGCCTAAAACCTACTCGCACCGAAAAAATCTTTTTTAGGATATTTCCTTCGTTCATAAATTATCAAGCTCTTTTTATACTCACAAATCTACTTAAAGTCGATCGAAATTAAGTAGATTAAAGCATTTCTCAGTCTATGAAAATATTTCTCTTTTCTCATCAGATCTCATCAGAGCAAGGCTCTCAGATTTCTCGTTGCTACTGGCTTAACGATCGGTGTCGCGATTCCCGCTATTGCAGTTGGAACCGCTTTGCAAGCTCAAGCAACCGTCCCAAACCAGCAATTGATTAGCCAAAATCCTCAAACTGTCGAGGTTACGCTTGTTTCGTTTGCGCTCACGAAGGAAGCCTATCCCAAAGCGATCCCGCTATTGCAGAAGAAGTGGAAGCGGGAGCATCAGTACCTTTCGTCAAGATTCCATTTGTCTGTGACGTAGGAACGCTTGTGCCGCACTTGATTCGCGTATTGCTGCCCAAACTTCTGACACCATTCCCGAATCGTTTCACAGGTCACCTTAATGCCGCGATAGAGCATCATTTTCTCGATATCCCGGGAGATCAAAGAAAAGGTGTAGTAAAGCCAGACGCAGTAGCTAATTATTTCGCCGGGAAATTGATGACGGAAGTACATGAGCGAGCGGATGTGATCGCCGTTAAACCAGTACAATCATTCTACAGTCCGCTTAAGCTGACAATACCCTAGGGCATCGTCAACTTAACCACTTATGTTCAGAATGAAGCACGATAATTCTTGAACATTCGGCGTTGCTCAATGTTACGCAGCAACTTTCAAGCAAGCGATTTCTCGCCAATCTTCAAATCGTTGGCACAGCTCTTCTCGGTATCGTTTTGCACTCAGTTCATGTTGCTTCGGGTGAAAGTGTCCTCGGATCGGGTCAAATGCTGAAAGGAAGCGTTGGGCTTGCCCTGGAGATTTGAATCTCCGCATTCGCCTTTCTCTAACTCGTGTGGGTTGATGCGAATTCTCGGCTCGGTTATTCAGCCCTTTATGCTGCCGATGCTCTACCCGCCTCATCACCTGCTTCTTTGCTGCTTCATAACTCTTGAGCTTGTCCGTGACGATGACTCGTGGTACGAAGCCTTGCTTCTTCAGCGGCTCACGAAAAAAGCGCTTCGCTGCATCCGTATCTCGATGCCGTTGGAGCAACACCTCCAGCAGTTAATCCAAACATTCGCTCTTTTAGAATTGGATCTTGACCATTCCACAGAGCAAGGGAGAAACACAATCGCTGATGGTTATCGGAAATTCCAGCAATACCGTTTTCACCCCATAGATCATGCGCGATCGCGCATGATCTATGGGGAAAATAATTCCAGGCATTACCATCAGCAGAGTAATCTTCGCGTACAGTCGCCCACTGCCGCTCAGACAGATAGGGACCCCAGCGACTCCAGTAAGCGGTGCGGTCTTGTTCTTCTTGTAATCTGCGTTCTTCTGCTATCATGATTTCTCCCTAAACGTATCCACCACCTGCTTGAAAGGTATGCCCAGTAATCCACCGACATTTATCGCTGACCACAAACGCAACCACATCAGCAATATCTTCGGGTTTCCCTAACCGATTGAAGGGAGACAAAGCCGCTGCCGCTTGAGGATCATCATCAGAGTTAGCAAACATTTCAGTTTCGGTAGGTCCGGGTGAAACAGTGTTAACGGTGATGCCGTGATCGCCCAGTTCAATTGATAGCACCTTTCCCATCATCTCAACAGCAGCTTTGCTACCGCAGTAGAGGCTAAATCCCGCCATTGGACGCACCACTAAACCACTGGAAATCTTCACAATTCGTCCATTGTCATTTAGCCGTCGTGCCGCTTCTTTCATGCAAAGAAACGTACCCTTGGCGTTCAAGCCAAACACCTTATCGAAGGCGGCTTCATCGGTTTCGGCAACCAGACCACCCGCACCTGTTCCGGCATTATTAACGACAATATCAATTGTGCCAAACTGTTGTTGTGATTGATCAAAAAGTTTGATCACCTCTTCGCTATGACTGAGGTTCGCTTGAATGGCGATCGCCTCACCACCGCCATCCTTAATCTTGCTCACCACCTCATTAGCAGAATCTGCGTGACCACCATAGTGAACAACAACCTTTGCGCCTTCTTCTGCCAGTCGTTTACCAATAGCTGAACCAATGCCACCCGAACCTCCTGTAACGATCGTCACTTTGTTTGCCAATGTCATGATTGTTCTCCTGAACTGGATATTAGCGATGTACCATTCATGATCAACAGGCAGTGAAAAACAGACAACAGGCAACTTTTACTGTTCCTGATAGTTCCAGAGCAATCCACCATCAACGTAATAGGTAGAACCTGTGACGTAATCTGCATCCGGCGAGGCTAGAAACGCAACCAATCCAGCGACATCTTCGGGTTTACCTAAGCGTCCCAATGGAATGTTTTTCAGCACTGCGCTGAGTTTTTCTTGGTCATTCAGTAAATCTTTGTTGATAGGAGTGGCGATCGCGCCTGGCGCTACATTATTGACGGTTATTCCTAATGGTGCAAGTTTGATTGCCAGATTTCGCATCATCATTCTTAAACCACCCTTACTCGCGCAGTATGACGTGAAGTGGGGAAACGGCAATTCTTCATGAACGGAACTGATGTTGATGACTTTGCCGGGTCGGTTTGTCTCTTTGAGATGCTTGACAAATGCTTGTATTGTAAAGAACACTCCTTTCAAGTTGACATCTAATACTTTGTCGTAGTCGGCTTCAGAGACGTCTAAAAAGTCTTCATTTTTCTCTATTCCAGCATTGTTTACCAGAATATCTAACTTGCCGAATTGCTCAATACTCTCGCGTACTAATTCTTGTGCTTCACTGACGCTAGACAAATCTGCTTGAATGGTTGCTCCCACTTTTGGGCACTGTGCAAGATAACACTTTCCACTTAATTCCTGCACTTTTTTGAGTGTTTCTTCGGCACCTTCTGGATGTGATCGATAGTTGATTACAACACTCGCTCCCTCGTAGGCTAAACGAATGGCGATCGCTTGTCCAATACCCTGGCTGCTGCCTGTGACTAACGCAACTTTGTTTTCCAGTTTCATCATCTCTCTCACAAGTATTTGTTAAACAATTCCGCCATTGGCTCGAATATGTTGTCCTGTAATCCAACGGGCACCATCTGACACCAGCAATGCCACTGCATCGGCAATATCGGTTGGTTGCCCCAATCGCCCTAACGGAGTCTGAGCAATCAGTTGGTCAACCTGCGCTTGATCTAAAACTAGTCCGTCAGTATCGGTGACTCCAGGCGAGACGGTATTCACTGTGATACCTCTTGCCCCTAACTCCTTGGCTAAACAGGCACTAAACTGCTCGATCGCCGCTTTGCATCCAGCATAAGCTCCCCCGGCTGGAATTGCCATAATGGTTCCACTGGTTGAAGTACTGACAATACGCCCGCCATCTGCAAGATGATGCGCTGCTTCCTGTAGGGCAAAGTAAACGCCTCTGGTGATGTCAAACATACTGTTGTATTCGTCTTCTGTCATGTCAGCAGTCGGCTTGAAAATATTCTTTCCTGCTGCATTGTTAACGAGAATATCGACTTTACCAAAGTGGTCAATCGTTTTCTGAAACAGTTGTCGAACATCTTCGAGACTTCGCACATCAACCTGGAGAGCGATCGCTTCTGCTCCTGTTGTTTTAATCGCTGAAACTACTTCTTCTGCCTTGGCTTGATTACCATGATAGGTGACAACGACACTTGCACCATCCTGCCCTAATCGTTCGGCGATCGCTCGTCCAATTCCACGAGATGAACCTGTGACGATCGCAACTTTGCCCTCTAAAGCTTTACCCATTGCATTACTCCTAATCATGATTTTATTTAGTCAGACGGTGCAGTATGAACCACTTCATACAAATGGAATTCGTTCTCAGCTAATCCTTTCCAATACTCTCGTACAGGCTCATATTTTGACTCTTTGAGTAAAGCATCAAAGTTATCCAGACTGCGCCACTGCCCGTAGTTTGCGGTGCGAGTACCGTCAAGCGATCGATGAAAGTTGGCAGAAATCAAATCAGGATGTTGCAAGGCAATTTCAACATTTTCACGTTCTAACTCAATGAGACGTTGTTGGTTGTCTGGTTTGACTCGAAATTCCGCAAAATGAATGAGATCGCCCTTCACAATTTTGAGGCTGGCATTGTCTGGTTTAGAAATGACTACCTCATAAACATGGGAATCAAGCAGTTGAAATTGAGCCAGCCTTGCCCCAATTGCTTGATCTTCAGGACTTTGGGCAAAGGTTTGATACTCTGCCTGCGATCGCCATTGAGCGTAATTGAATACTCGCGTTCCATCAAGGCTTTTATGAAGACTGGCAGATACAAATCCTGGTTGATGTTTGGTTGTCGCCTCTAGTGCATCAACCATCAAATTAATTAGCTCTTGCTGATTCAACGGCTTAGTAGCAAGGCTAAAAATCACGGTAATAACTTCGTTCTGTTTGGCGATTGTTGGCATGACTTTCTCTAGCGGTGATGAAACTTATGACAAACCACCTGTTGCGTGCAAGACATGACCCGTTACATACGCCGCATCGTCACTAACGAGAAATGCAACTGCATTGGCAATATCTTCAGGTTCTGCGAATCGTTTAAGGGGAGCCATTTGCTTAAGTTGTTCCTGTTCCTCAGGCAGCACCATACTATCGAAGGAATCAGTCATCGTGGGTCTCGGCATAATCGCATTGACGGTAATACCTCGATCTCCGACTTCTCGTGCCAGAGCAAAAGTAAAGGCTTCGATTGCTGCTTTGCTACCTGCAATGACTGAGAGGTTGGGTTGAGGCTGTACGGTGTAGGAGTTGTGAATGTGACAATCCGTCCACCCTTAGTCATGTGTTTGATAGCTTCTTGAAGGGTAAAAAAGTTACCTTTCGTATTGAACGCAAAGATAGAGTCGAATTCGTTCTCAGTTGTTTCAACCAAAGGTTTCGTAAGCCTGGGTGCGCCACCGCTGATCACTAAAATATCTAAACTGCCAAAGTGCGTCAGCGTTTCCTGAAACAGAGTATGAATCGAATCAAGCTTAGAGAGATCAAACTGAAGTGCGATTGCATCTGACCCATTTGCTTTAATGGCTGAAACAACTGCCTCAGCTTTCTCTCTGTTGCCTGCATAGGTGACGACAACGCTTGCACCATCTCGTCCCAATCGCTCAGCTAATGCCCGTCCAATGCCGCGAGATGACCCGGTCACGATAGCAGTTTTTCCGTGTAGTGACATAGTGTAACGTCCTGTAGATGGAGAGAATGATTTCAGAGTATGCTTGTGCTTTCTTTTTTGGAAGTACTTACTTTTTCGTAAGTGTCTTAAGGCAGGGGCGTTATGTCAGGCGAACAAACAGAAGGCACAATCTTTGTGCAAACAACACTAAGCGTGTTGGGTGGTAAATGGAAAATTTTAATTTTGTGGCATTTGAAAGATGAGACAAGACGATTTAGCGAACTGAAACGGTTGATGCCCGAAATTAGCGAGAAGATGTTAATTCAACAGCTTAGAGAACTGGAAAAAGATGAGGTTGTGCATCGCAATGTTTATCCAGATGTACCTCCTAAAGTCGAATATTCATTCACGAATTACGGTAGGAGCCTTGAACCTGTTTTGCAATCGCTTTGTAATTGGGGAGAAGCGCATCTCAATCGCGTGAATGAGCAATCGCAGGAAAATTAAATGAACTCTCTGCCCAGAGCAATTGCCCGTTCAACCTCAGGCGATGAACCTGTCGCGATCGCCACTTTGGTACCAATGGCATGATTCTGAGCAGAATCAGTTTAATGAGTTTTTTGTTGAGCGAGTCGAAATAAATCACCATTACCGCGAGACCACAACGGTGAATACTTCCATCGTTGAATTTTCCAAGTTGTATCAGTGCGAATTAGCCCGGCATCGTACCAGTCACCTGTTTCAAGAATGGCATCACCCTGCTAGTTTGGTAGAAAATGAACAGCCCTAACATGGGCTTGACAAGTCGCAGAGTTTCCTGAATGTCTAATGTGATGGTTGGTAATCGCGTGTTGAGTAGCTTGAAACTTGCCTAAATCTCGACGGGCATCATTCACAATCTGCTCAGGTTTCACATTACCTGCGGGTCCCTCAATTGCTGAATAATCAAATTCAACAGAATCATAAAATAGACTTTGAAATGTCTTCCAATCATGCAGATCGATTGTAAATCCGAATTGGTTGATCAATTCAATGATCTCAATGTGGTCAGCGTATGAGTTCACAAGTATTTCTTGCACATTCTTCTGATTTACCCTCTTGATATGTGCCTTAACTAACGCCTAATTTCAGTGAGAAAATCCTTCTTATGTTTTGAGCGGTACAGCTTTATAACATGACTCGTATCGCATATACATTTCCTTTCAATCGTTTGTTGAGTCTCTTTCATCAGATTCCTTTCACTAACTTTGATTTCTGATTCTGGACTTACTATTCGTCCTGCTCACTCAAAAACTGATGTACCTGGCTAATAATGATTGCCCCCTCCCCAACGGCTGAAGCAACCCGTTTCACAGAACCAGAGCGCACATCTCCAGCCGCAAAGATACCAGGAACACTCGTCTCAAAGAGCGTCGGTTGTCGTTGTAGCTTCCAGTCTTGATGCTCCATCAGCTGAAGTCCAGTACAAATAAAACCCTTCTTGTCGAGAGTCAAACAGTCTTGTAGCCATTGGGTGTTCGGAACGGCACCAATCATGAGAAAAACATGGCGAATGGCTTGGGTTTCTGCTGTTTCAGTGCTGTTGTTATACCAAGTCACCTCTTCTAAATGTTTATCGCCCTTTAACGCCGTGATTTCCGACTGAGTATGTAACGTGATGCGGTCTGACGCTTTAATGCGACCCACTAAGTAGTCAGACATACTCGCCTTCAAATCTTGACCACGCACTAACATATGGACGTGACTGGCGTGACGGGACAAAAAGACAGCGGCTTGTCCGGCGGAGTTTCCAGCTCCGACCACAATAACTGGCTCATTTTGACAAACACTTCCTTCCATTGCTGTTGCAGCATAGTAAACCCCCGCATTGTCAAAGGAATGCTCAAAATCCAAGGTGCGATAGCGGGCACCAGAGGCGATTACCACCGTTCTAGTCTTGATTTTTGTTTGATTGTCTAACGTCAGGGTAAACGGTTGAGTTTGGCAATCAATCTCACTGACAGCAAAGGGAAGGGCGATCGTGGCTCCAAACTTCTGTGCCTGTATCTGTGCCCGTCCAGCGAGAGCCTGACCAGAAATTCCAGTGGGGAATCCCAGGTAATTCTCAATTTTTGAGCTAGTGCCAGCCTGTCCTCCTGGGGCTTCAGCTTCGATTAGCACAACATCTAAGGCTTCCGAAGCGGCGTAAACCGCAGCAGACAGTCCAGCAGGTCCACCGCCGACAATTGCCACATCATAAACATGGTTAGGTGGCAGAGTCTCGACTAAGCCAAGCGATTCAGCGAGTTCTAGATTGGAAGGATTATGTAATAGCTTCTCTCCTAAGTCAATATAGACCGCTGGAAGGTGTTCTGTTTTAAGGTTAACGTTGTCTAGAAATGCTTTTTCCTGGCAGGCTGTTTCGTAATTAAGCACTTCCAGTGGGTAGCCATTGCGACGTAAAAATCGTTCAATCCGGAGCGTATCGGCAGATTCTTTGGTTGTGATTAGGACGACAGACCCTTGCTGATGGGAAATAAGACCCACTCGGCGCAGAATAAACGCTCGTATAATTACTTCACCGATATCGGGTTCAGCAGTCATGAGCTTACGAAACTGCTGACGATTAAAGCGCAATACCTGCCCGTCCTCGCCCATGCGACCACTAACTAGAGTCTGGCGATTACTAAATAGGTCGATTTCTCCTGTGAATTCATGCTCACTGTGTACTCTAAACACGTTCAACCCATCGTAGCGATGCTCATAGATCTCGATATTGCCTTTCAAGACAATAAAGAAATCAACACTCCGCTGCCCTCGTTCAAATAAAATTGCGCCTTTTGCCAAAAATTCCTCCTGACCGAGCAACTTGGCTCGCTCAATTTGTTCCTCCGTTAAAGTGGGGAATGTTTGAGCGGTACGGGCATAGGGATCAGTTGGATCGAATGGTTTTTCAGAAACTGTTTCCATCGTGCTTACCCTCCGATCGCTGCCACTTCTACCCCTTCAAATGCTGTGTTCGCCGAAACTTCTCTCCAAGTATCCAGTTCGGTTTGCACTGACTTCAGTTTTTCCTCGATCGCACCAACGGCATCTGCTCCTAAAGCCAGTCGTAGCGGTGGGTTATTGCTTTCAACGACTTGAATCATCGCTGCTGCCGCTTTATCAGGATCGCCGGGCTGTTTGCCATCCATTTCTTCCAGCCATTGCAGAAACCCGCCACTCACCGCTTTATATTCATCCATCAGCTGATCAGGTTTTGCTAGCGATCGCCCGTTAAAATCCGTCCGAAACGCCCCTGGCTCAATAATAGTGACCTTGATCCCCATCTCAGCCACTTCTTTAGACAGTGCCTCCGATAGGGCTTCTACAGCAAACTTAGTCGCGCAGTAGATACCGGTTGCACCAAAGGCAACGAAACCACCAACGGAGGATAGATTGAGAATATGACCGCTCCGCTGTTGTCGCAGGATGGGCAGAACGGCACGAGTCACATTCAAGACACCAAAGACATTCGTTTCAAACTGCCGTCGAATCGCCTCGTCGCTGATTTCTTCAACTGCCCCGATCGCGCCATATCCCGCATTGTTCACAATTACATCAATCCGACCAAATGCATCAATTCCCATTTGAATAGCTGTCTGGACTTCTTGGGGATCGGTGACATCCAGACGCACCGCTTTTGTTGTCTCTGGGTAATGTTCAACCAAACCATCTAGCTGCTCTGGCTTTCGGGCTGTTGCGATGACGCGATCGCCATGCTGAAGAACGGCTTCAGTGAGCGATCGTCCAAACCCTGTGGAGCTACCAGTAATAAACCAAACCTTTTGAGCACGATTCGTCATAAGAGATTCCTTAATTAAGAGGTGGAAGGTTGAGAAAAGTCAAAGAATGCCATTTTGAGCGCAAATATTCGACCTCTAAAGCTGCTTGTCAGACTTGATGGTTAGTCAGTTCAGAATGTTCATTAAGCTGAATAATTGTGCCACTGACTATCCTTGCTTCATCTGATGCAAGCCAAGCCATGTATTGACCCACCTCATCCGCTGTAATCCACTCTGGATGCCCTTCTCCGTCGCGTTCCCGGGTGAGAATATAGCTGTTGAGAATGACTTCATTGATGCGAACTCTACTACCTTTCATCTCCTCAACTAGCACTTGAGTTAGCATCACTTCTGCCGCAGCCGGAATACAGACTAAACCATAGTTGGGCGTTGCTTTTAGTGCGGCACCACCACCAATCAACGTATAGCTACTGCCAGGTTTTAGCACGGGCAGGAATGTTTTTGCGGCAATGAAATGAGCCGTTAGATTGCTGTCGATCATGCGTCGCCAGTCCTCTAAAGAGGTTTTGACAAGGGGAATAACTTCATTCCAGCGACCATTCAGAGAAGCAACCACTGCGTCAATCTGTCCTACTTTGTCGAAGATCTGCTGTCGCAGTTGTTCTGCGGGTTCTATGTCGGACATATCTCCTACAACTGGAATTAAGCGTTCGGTTGCAGATCCTTTCAGTTGCTCATCTAACTGTTGCAGGCGATCGCCACTGCGAGACGGCACAACGACTGACGCGCCCTCGTTGAGGAAAGCCCGTACAATTCCCTCACCAACACCGCCTGTTCCACCTGCAATTAAAGCTGTTTTCCCATCTAATTTACCCATGCTCGCCTCCCATCACTAATTACTCCGATGTCAGTTCGTAATCACTGCCCGGAAGCGAACTTCACCATTTTCTACCCGCTCATAGGCACGATTAATCTCATCCAGTGAGTAGGTCTCTGTGATCACTTTCACCTTGCCTTTGGCAACGTAATCTAGTGCTTCATAGAGATATTCCACATCATTTTGAGTGGAGCCAATAATGCGTTGACGTTGCATAATTAAGGGTTGAACATCGATCTCAAACGGTTCATCCGAAACGCCGATCGCCACTAACCGTCCATCCGGTCGCAACCCCTGCATGGCAGCAGTGGCAGGTTTATAGGAATTTGCCGTTGCCAGAATGACATCGGCTCCGCCCATCTTTTGAAGCTGTTCACCATCTGCCACCACTTCATCAGCACCCAGATCACGAATCATCTTTTCCTTATCGGGTGAGTGACTGATAGCGATCGTCTCAAATCCAGCCGCTTTCGCATATTGAATAGCAAGATGACCCAATCCCCCCACTCCAACGACGGCAATCCGTTCGTGAGGTTTGGGGTCGGCAATCCGAATTCCACTCCAAACGGTGTAACCCGCACAAAAAATTGGGGCTGCCTGCTCGTAAGACAACCCCTCTGGCAGTAGCATGGTGGCATCAGCATACGCCAGCATATACTCCGCATGGCTACCCTGCATTTGTACCCCCGTTCCAATCTGGTTGGCACAAAATAGGCGTTTACCCCGCAAACACCACTCGCAACGACCACAGGATGCTTGCACCCAGGGCACACCGACTCGATCTCCCACCTGACGAGTTCTTACCCCTTCGCCGATCGCCACAATTTTGCCGACTGGTTCGTGTCCCAGAGTACGAGGAAATTGAGTGGGAATATGTCCTTGGGTAATATGGACATCGGTATAGCACAATCCACTCGCAGCAATCTTAATCAGCACTTGATTTGCACTGGGATCAGGCACAGGAATGTCTTTCACTTCCCAGGTACTGTTTATTCCAGGAACGACAGCAGCTTTCATTACAAATCTCCTTTAATAGCAATAGCAGAGGCAATTAGCTCATCCGTGATTGCAAAACTCCCGACGGCGAAACGTACTATCATCTGCGAAATGAGTGACGAGCGCAGCAGCATTCAATGTATCTACTGTTTTGAAATAATTTTGTACCCATTGAGTATCCATGTGCTCATACCTCATGATGAATCAGCTACGCTGCAAGTACCACAACGCATTGAAAGCTATCTTTGTAGGCTTACCACCCGCTTCCTATTAAGTTAGTGGTTAAGGAAGACATTTAATGAACAAGTAACGGTTATAACAAAATGTGCCTTTGGCTAGACGTTTGCTCATTCCTCATGACTGTCCATTGTTGGTGATCCCTCCAATCACCGACTCATCCAAAAGTTAGAGATGTATTATCTTTTCATATTAATTTTGAAGCACAACAATACCTTTAAAATGTCGATAACCTGGTCTTAATCATGGAGTTTCGACAGCTACATAACTTTTTAACTAGACAAAAAAAATTAAACTTTTCAGAACAGGTTGAACATAGCCTCGGTAGCGTTCAGCGAGCAAATCAAGGAGAAGTGGAGCAGCTAGTGGTTATAAATTGTGATTGCTGGCACTTGAACAATCTGAGCAAGTGTACTAGATTTGTCTCAGTTATTTCCAAGGAGACGCAATGCTAGTGATGGCTGAAAGTGTTCAAAGCAAACCGAATTACGGCATTGATGCACCTAGGCTGCTGCGCTTCTCTTTTATTGCTGGTGCAATTTCAGCAGTGATCTTTTTTGTAGTGCTATTTTCAGCAGTATTGGAGCAAATTCCTAAAATAATCGTCGGCACACTATTGAGCATTGTAGTTACCTACTTCCTTGGCATGGGTTGCTTCATGATTTATGGCAGTAAAGTTATGAAGTTGGAAGACAGAGACAAGACTGGATCTGGTTCAGTGGTCGGGTAATGAGCTTGTACTTGACGTGGGTTGCGGACGAG
This sequence comes from Cyanobacteria bacterium FACHB-63, assembly GCA_014695255.1. Classification (GTDB taxonomy): domain Bacteria; phylum Cyanobacteriota; class Cyanobacteriia; order Leptolyngbyales; family Leptolyngbyaceae; genus Leptolyngbya. The sequence continues at coordinate 19,389 of JACJNX010000151.1, read as the reverse complement.
GTTTAATGCTAGTCGGGGCTGCAAAGCGCCTGACCTCTAGCAAAGTGATTGGCATCGACCTTTGGTAGCAGCAAGATCAAGCCAACAATAGTGCTGCTGCTGCCCTATCCAATGCTGCAATTGAAGGTATTACGGAGCGCGTTGAAGTCATAACAACCGATAACGTCAGTTGCCTTTTCCAGAAAACTACTTTGATATTGTACTCTCAAGTTGGGCAGTTCATAACTTAGAGGCAAAGGAAGATCGCAAAAAAGCACTCGATGAAATGATTAGAGTTCTTAAGCCTAATGGTATGGTCATTCTGATAGACGTTGAGCATCAAGTTGAGTATGCAAAATACTTTGAACTTCGTGGCATGACAAACATTCAGCCAGCTTTATAACAATGTAATTCGAGATGTAATCCTGAAGGCGTTAACTTTTGGTAGTTTCGCCCCATCTGCTGTCTTAGCTTGCAAAACTGCATAATATAGCGGTCGCCCGTGAGCTTGCGGCAGCGATAGATATGTGATTAAGCCGTTGCAACTTTGAGAACTGCTTCCATTGCATCGCGCAGCGCGGGAGTTTTGTCTAACCGCTTGCGAATGCGACTTTTGAGCCACACCCAGCACTTCTCAATGCGATTGAAGTCAGGAGAATAAGGCGGTAGATAGAGTAACTGACAGCCTGCTGATTCAATGATCGCTGCGACTCGTCCGCCATGATGAAAGGTGGCATTATCGAGAATCACCACTTGGTTCGGGTGAAGTTGCGGAACGAGGCAAGTTTCGAGCCAGGGTTCAAACACGGTGCGATTACACGAGCCTTCGACCGGGAATGGTGCTTACAGGTGTTGCTCACAGTACGCTGCAATCATGTGGATGCGTCCGCCTCGTCGTCCTGATTTGAGGGCTTCAAATCGCGTTCCCGCTTCAGACCCACCATAACCCTAGTCCGGAGCGTTGATCCATCCCTGCTTCATCAACGTAAACTCGACGCGACGGCTCAATCAAAGTGAGCTGCTGCAAAAATTCTGAGCGTTTCACTTCATCGCGTTCGCGATAGCCGTAGGTCTTTTTTTGCGAGTGAATCCAATTCGCGCTAAAGCCCGTGAGAGGGTGCGCGAACTCACAGGGTCGTGCCACAATTCGGCGAGTTCTGCTTGAGTCTTGTCCCCATGTCGTTTCACAAAAGCGCGAAAGGCTTCCCAATCGACAATGCGATGGCTGTGTCCCTGCTGATAGCCTTGAATCGCTTCGATGCTTCCTGTTTCTGAGCGCCGTTTCAACCAACGGTCGAGACTATCGCGACTGATGTTGAACATCTGAATAACTTCACTCTTGGGCACACCTCGGTCTATCGCTGCAATGGCTTTTTCTCGTAAATCCTGACTGTATGCTTTTGACACAATCTCGACCCCACACCTCAACAAGACGAGAGTGCCCACTAAGTCTTGTTCCATACCGCAACACTATTGGCAACCGCTATATTTCTCCAACGGTTAGCAATTTTGGCATTGAACTTGAAGCTTGATGCTGTGCCTAGTGAATATTGAAACCTCGGAGATTGCTGTCCAATGCGCTTAAATAGCATCGATCTTGTAGTGTAGATTCGGGCAAACGGTTAGCCCGAATTGCGGCTTGCACAACGTCTTTCGCCGTGATAGTTCCAGCCTCGTAAGATGTATCCAGCGCAGCATAGCTGCTAATTCCTTGATCTTTCAGATAACCCCGCTGAGCCAGAAAAGCAAGGTCAAAGGGGCTGAGCAATGCTTGGTTAGAAGCGGGCTGAACCCTCGCGCTATCGTAGCTTAAAAGTTGACGATCAATACGAGTTTCTGCTTTAGCAGAAGCGGCAATGACTGTACTGAGCGCAAGAACCGATAGGGTTACTGTGAAAAAGCGTTTCATGGTTTTGTCCTCAGGGTGTAGTGAGTTGAAGATTGGAATGATACTTAGACGTGAATCGAAGACAAGAGGCGCTCTGATGGCTCTGGTTGATCCCTAACGAGTCGCATTACTAGGGGATTGCAAAGGGGCATACCCAAACGTTGCGTTTGCCATGCGGCACCAGATTCCAACTGATTTGAACTTGCTCAAATCAACCGTTGCGGGAATCGGATAACGCTGCTCTCCAGCGAATTTTTGCAGTTTACCAAGATTGATGTATTGAGTCGGGTCTTGATAGGTTGCAGGGGGCTTGTTTGAAGGGTCAAGCACAACATGCAGGTCGGGACCTTGATCGCTCGTTTGGAATGCTGAATCGAATACTAGATAGCGTTGACCATTCTCGACCACAACGCGGGCCGTTCCAACAGTCAGCTTTTCGGCTGCTACAAAGGTTCCGGCTGCTGCGATCATCTCGCCTGCTTGAGCGATCGTAGCAGGGTGACGTGAAGCTTGAAGCTGTTGAGAGTACATATTACCGCTCGTAACAGGGCTAAAAGCTTGTGTCGAGATCGGCAATGCAAAAGCGATCGTAGAAATGACACCGAAGGGAATGAGTTGATTGAGTTTCATAGTTTGTCTCCGTAGAGTTGAAGGTTTGTGGTTCAGCCGCTTTGTTGGCTTATTTGTATCTTCACTCTGCAACCTAAATCTGGACTGAGGTTTCTCTGAGAGTTTTGAACCTATTTTTTAAGCAATCTCTCAGAAACCAAATTATGGGCAGTCCCCAAGGCCGCACTGACGTTGGCACAGCAGTAATCCAAACCAAGACCGTGAATCAGTCCAGATTTGGAGCGGTCGCAGCGATTGTTTCTCAAGTTCGATCTCAAGGGCTGACAGATTGAATTTGCGGGAGATTTCTGTGCAAATTGTTTCGCCTGATTGAAGTGTGATCTGATAGTCCAGGTTTTTTAATTCGATGGTTTGGGCAATCAGACTCTTCAAGTGCATTTCAATGCGATGATCCGCAGAATTATAAAATGCCATATGCCTAAATTGATTGAGAACAAAGTTTCCCTGAAAACGCTGATTGAGATGTTGCAGGATGTTGAGATTGAATGCCACTGTGATTCCCTGAGCATCGTTGTAAGCCGCTTCAACAATGTCGATCTGCTTTTGCAGATCAACCCCCAGTAAGAAGAATTCTCCAGGTTGCAATGCTTGTTGAACCTGAGTCAAAAATCGATGGCGCGTCGGCTCATCTAAGTTTCCCAACGTACTGCCCAGAAAAATCAGCATTCGGTTTTCCAATGCGGGTGGCGGAAGTTTTGCCAACGCTTGTTCGTAAGTTTCGACAAAGCCGCATAGTCGTAAAGTTGGATACTGGGTGAGCAAGTTCAATGCTGTGCTTTTAAGGATGCCTGTACTGACATCGATCGGGCAGTAGTGTAGTTCAGCGAGCGGTTGATAGGCATCTAGCAGCAATCGAGTCTTACGTGAACTGCCCAAACTTCTGGCACCATTCCCGAATCGTTTCATAAGTCACCTCAATGCCCCGTTGGCTTCGCCACGCTGAAAGCGACCAGCATCATTTTCTCGATATCCCGGTAGCTCAAAGGAAAGGCGTAATACAGCCAGACGCAATAACTAATAATTTCGCCGAGAAATCGGTGACGGGAGTACATGGGCAAGGAGTTACGAACGACGTGAAATCAGTACAAATTCTATTTTTGCGTCAAGTTGACAATACTGAGATTAGTCACTGGATCAGGAATCGTAGGCGCGATCGCGGTTGATAAGCGGCTAGAGTCTGGCAGCATGACTCGGAGTATTGTGAGAAATGCAATCGCTGCTATTTTAAGCGCGATCGCAAACACAATGACTACGATCGCACTCAACCGAGACTGCAATATTAACTTTTGGTATGGTTTGATTGGAAAATCAAAGTGAGGTTGATAGAATTGCTAGGCACGATTCGTCAGGCGTGTTAGCTTCTAGAGCGTCTCAAGTTATATAAATATGGATATTTCCCAACAAGAGCAGCGCATCCTAGAATCTCTATCTGCGCTCAGTTATCGGACTGGCGATCTGAAAAGCTACCTGAAAGAAATAACATTGAGCGTGAGCCGTTTGTTGGGAATCGATTGGTCAACGGTCACGCTCTGTCAGGCTGGATTTGAGCAGGTACTCGCAAGCAGTCTTGATTTTGAAGGCATGGATCAGCTTTTTTCACTTCATGGATCTGTAACCAATACAGTTGTAACGACTGGGCAAACCTTGACCGTTGAGAATGTGCGGCAAACTTCCGATGTAGGAGAAGTTCCAGACGGGTATCTGTGTTACCTCGGTGTGCCCCTCCGAACCGCGCAAGGTAAAACTATTGGGACAATTTGCTCGTTTCATCGTTCTCCGCGCCAGTTTAGTCACTCAGAAATTCGCACCGCAGAACTCTTTGCGGAACGGGCAGCCACCGCGCTTGATAACTATCATCTCTATCAAGTCCAGATCCAATTCAACGAGCGACTTGAGACAGAAGTAGCGCAGCGCACCGCAGAGCTAAAAGCTGCACAGATCAAGTTGATGGAGCAAGAACGATTAGCTGCGATCGGGGAATTTGCAGCGATGATCGTGCATGAAATTCGCAATCCGCTCACAACCCTGACGATGGGATTAAAGTATTCTCAAAAACAGTTGCAGCATGAACTTGCACAGGAACGTTTAGCATTATCCCTAAGTGAAGCCGATCGGCTCGATCGGTTGTTGCGTGAACTGCTTATGTATGCCAAACCTCAGACGTTACAGCTTGAGGAATTGGAGCTAAATTACTGGCTGCAAACTGTGATTGATGAACTATCAGAGGCACAGCGACAGCGGATTAATTTCACTCGTACTTCCGGCGAAATTAAGATGTTGGGCGATCGCGACAAACTAAAGCAGATGATGATTAATATTGTTCGCAATGCTTGTGAAGCAAGCCTAGTTGAGGATGTTGTAGAGTGCAAAATTGAGAGTTTAGACGCTTCTCAGGTTTGCATTCAAGTCTGGAATCAAGGTGAAGTTATTCCGCCTGAAGTCCTATCAAAACTGGGTCAGCCCTTCTTTTCGACGAAATCAGAAGGAACCGGACTGGGACTTGCGATCGTGAACCGCATTGTTAAAGCTCACGGGGGAGAATTCCTGATTCAGTCTGATGAGACTGGAACTTGTGTGAGTGTTCAGTTACCAATCCTCTAATCTTGCTTCTGAACGTTGTAAGCGGTTAAACCATATCGACCTTCTACTAACTCGAATCTGACCTGCATTCCTGCTTGTAGCGTGCGATATCCCTCGCCCGGAATCGCTGTAAAGTTAAAGAAAACATCTTCGCCTCCGTCGTCTCTGGCAATCATGCCGCTCCCTGCTTTGAGATCAAACCAACGCACAGTCCCCCGTAGCACAGGTAAACCATTTGCTCCTAAGCTTGGTGCACCTTCTACCCAGGTTTGTTGAGGGATACGAACTTGCTTCACTTCTGGCGTGTTGTAAGCCTCATAGCGATAATCTGATCGAGTCTCCATCACCGCCCGTAAATCCTGCCGGAGTTCTTCGATCGTGGGGCGACCGACGAAAAACCAACCGTTATAGATTTTGTGAATGCTCAGATCAGGACATAGCACAAAGGTATAAGGTTGAGCGCGATAAGCATACTCTCCTTCGGTTTCATCCAAAATATTAATCTGCTTGATCAATTCGCGGTCTTCATCGCATAAGAAGTGCCATTGCGCTCCTAACCCTGCTCGAAAGGCAGCTTGTACGATCGACGGATCAACGCTCACTGTGACTAACCTGCCATAGTTCACCGCGAGTTCGCTCTGAAACTGAACTAACCGCGGAAGCTGTTGTCGATCGCGCGGACAGAAAAAGCCTCGATAAAACACTAGAATGAGCGGATACCCATCTGTAAATCCGATGTAGCGATCCATTAAACTCGGTTGCGTAAGCTTGGAAAGTCTAATCAGTTCTTTGTCTTGGTTGGGCAGTTCAAAATCTGGAAAGCGATCTCCCGCCTTCAAGTTCGTTGTCATTGTTCCTCCTTACATATTGGGACAGGCTGGCATATTCGCTCCAATCAGTAGCCTTGCAAGACTCGGTAGTGCTTCCCCATAAGTTGGATGAATGTGAACCGATTGTTCAAGCATTTGCCAGGGCGCTCCAGCCTCCATCAATGCCAAAAAGACGTGGACTAGTTCAGCCGTTTCGTATCCAACCAGGGTTGCTCCTAAAATTAGATTGGTATCCGTATCGACGACCATGCGATAGAACCCCAAATCGTGCCCCCATTCAATCCCACGCGCAGTACGAGCCATCGACAACGTCACTTCACGAGCATTAATCCCCTGTTTCTGAGCCTGTTCCAATGTCATACCGACTCGGCCCACCTGCGGCTCTGTGTAAACCGCATAGCCTAAAACACGATCGTTGCGCGTCCGATGTTCACCACAGAGAATCGCTTTCAAGCGGCGATAGTCTTCCCAAGAAACATGAGTGAAGGCAGGCTGCTTCGCTGCATCCCCGATCGCATAAACTCCAGCACAAGTCGTCTGAAACTGATCGTCGATCTTAATGAAACCTTGTGAGTCTAATCCCACACCTGTCAGAGTAACCTGCAATTCCTGGGTATTTGGCTTGCGTCCGATCGCAATGAGCAATGCCTCCCCATCAACGACTTCGCCGTTACTAAGCGTTACCGTAAACACATCGTTTGTATAACTAACTTGCTGAACATTGACGTTAAAATGCAGTCCGATGCCATCTCGCTCAAACGCCTCTGCAAGCACCGTACTAGCCTCTGATTCTTCCTGAGCCAGTAAGCGATCACCGCGCACGAGCAATTCTGTTTTGCTGCCTAAACGCGTCATTCCCTGACCGAGTTCCAGTGCAATATAGCCTCCACCTACGACTAACAAACGCGGCGGGATTTGCTGTAAATCAAAGAAGTTTCGGTTTGTGAGATAAGGTGTTCCAGCTAAACCAGGAAAGTCAGGAATGATAGAAGATGTTCCTGTATTGATCACCACGATCGGAGCTTGCACCGTCACCCCGCCGCCGCTCACCGTTCGCTCTCCAGTGAACGCAGCTTCAGCACAGACGACTCTAACTCCTGCACTTTCTAGCCGCCGTTTAGAGCCTTGGTTAAACTGGCTCCGAATTTCCTGTACGCGCTTCATCACCGCCGGAAAATCAACCTCAATTTGCGCGTGTACACCGAGTTTTGTGGCTTGTCGGGCGCGACCGACCGCGTGAGCCGCCGCCAGAAATGCTTTAGAGGGAGTACAACCATAGTTCACGCAGCTTCCGCCCAAAGCATCCCGCTCAAACAAAACAACCTTCTGACCTAAGGATGCAAAATCGTCTGCAAGTGGAATTCCGCCCTGTCCGCTTCCAATCACAATTACATCTGCTGTTTCCATCGTGACCTCTGTTGATAAAGTGAGCCATTGTGATGAACGCTTTTAGACTCCCTTAAATCCCATCTCGGCTTCAATTTTCATTTGCTCAAGGTGCCTCCCGCAGCGGGGGTTAAGGGATATTTGAGCTTGATAAGTACCAATTTGACTTAGCAGTAGACCGATTAAAATCACGCTGCCGCCGATATATTGAGCTTGGGTCGGCGCTTCATGCAGAATCCAGTAAGCAGCCAGAACTCCAATGATCGGAGTCGATGAACTGATAATCGATGCCGTCGAAACCATTGATGCTCTCAAGCCTCGATTCCAGAACGATTGACCTAGCACAACAATCACTGCCCCATAGACTAGCATCCATTCCCAGAGAAAGGGTGAGAAAATACCTCTAAAATGGTCACTGCCATAGAATACCAACGCAGCGAAAAAGAAGACAAGAGTTCCAAGTGCAGTCCGAAAAATCCCGTAGATTCCTAACGGTAATTGAGAAAGCTGTTTCTTCACCACGATCGTTGAAATGGCTAACGCGATCGCACTAATCGCCGCCAATAGTTCACCAATTCCAATTCTTGCAATGCCCATTTGCAGGGTAGAAGCAGCAGGCTGTAAGAAGATGGTCAAACTCACGCCGACTAATGCGACGATCGCGCCCATTGTTTCCCGTCGGCTAACTCGCTCTTGTAGAAACCAGATCGAAAATGCCAATGTTAATGGTGGCTCTAATCGTCCAACTAATACTACATTATTCACAGGCGTTGATGCCAGAGCTTGAAAGGTCAAAGCTGGTGCGATCGCGCCTGCTAGAATCCCTACAACGGTTAAGCTAACCCAATCGCGTTGAGAGATTCCCCTCAAATTTGCTAAGTTCCACTGCCGTCCGTAAAGTGTAATCAGAACTAGCAACGCACACAGATTTCCCACAAACAAAACATTGCACAAGGAAATCGGATTTTGTCCATCCATAAAGTGTTGGGCGCCAATCTCAGTTAGCTTACGGGTAACAGCACTAGAGGCACCGAAGATTAAGACTGCAAGCCAGAGGTAGAGTGGTCCCGGAATGTTTTGGCGAGAACTCTTGCGGGGATCTCTTCGAGATCGCTGCGATTCTTTTAAGTTCATTATAGTTTGATTGGCAAAATAAACGGATGAACAGGCCCATTGCACAAGATAACTCCAGTATGAGCGCGATCCCTGAGGAGAATCTAAACGAATCCTGGTAGTCTTCTGAGTTTATTCAGTGAAAAATCTCAGCCAAAACTCAGCGTTTTCTCAGATCAGTGTGCCGTCGCAGTTTCTCGATCGTTTTCTCAGTGTAAATTAATCTTGTACTGGTTCAATGAAGGGCAGTTCGTTTCAGAAACTTCCCTCAGCCTTATGACATCGCAGCAGTTCAAACAGCTTTTCTCAGTTTCGCGCTGGAAACGGGTGGCATATCCTCAAGTTGCCACATGGGTTATGCTCAGTGTCGTCATTGTATCCGGCGCGATATCGGCAGCGTGGTTTACAGGGCAAGGAACGATTAGCACCATTTTTCGACAGCTTAATATGCTGCAAGAAAGTCCTCCCATGTGGATTGAAGTGCCCATGGTGGTTGGGCATTATCTATTGTTTTGGACAGTCTTATTGTTGCTTGGGGTGCTACTGATCACAAAAGTCTCGCCGCGTCCTCAGCCTTGGTCGCGAGTCGTAGTCGTAGGTATTTTGCTGGTATTAACGATTCGATATTTGCTTTGGCGCTCGCTCACCACGTTGAATTTAAGTACACCCTTAAATGGAGTCTTTAGCATCGGATTGTTCGTTCTAGAATTGCTGATGTTAGCGGGGAGTGTCATTCAACTCACGCTTTTGTTGCGAGTACGAGATCGCAGAGCCGAAGCTGATCGTGCTTCAATGAATGTTCTTAACCATACCTTTACACCCACCGTCGATATTTTAATTCCCACCTATAACGAGCCGACTTTTATTTTGAAGCGGACAGTTATTGGCTGTCAGGCATTGGACTACCCTCACAAACGGATTTACCTACTCGATGACACGCAGCGATCGCAAGTTCAAGAACTTGCAGAAGCGTTGGGATGTGAATATTTGACGCGCCCTGATCATCGCCATGCCAAAGCCGGGAATTTGAATCATGCAATCGCGCAGACGGCCGGCGAATTAATTGTCGTGTTTGATGCAGACTTCATTCCAACTCAAAACTTTCTCACTCGTACGGTCGGCTTTTTTCAAGAGCCGCAAGTTGCCCTCGTTCAAACGCCGCAGACGTTTTACAATCCTGATCCGATCGCTTACAACTTAGGCTTAGAAGACATTCTCACCCCCGAAGAGGAAGTCTTTTATCGTCAGATTCAACCGTTTCGCGATGCTGCAGGTGGAGTCATTTGCTCAGGCACTTCGTTTGTGGTGCGTCGATCTGCATTAGCAGAAATTGGCGATTTCTTCACCGAATCCCTCAGCGAAGATTACTTTACTGGAATTCGACTCGCAGCTAGTGGCTATCAACTGGTCTATCTCAACGAAAAACTCAGCGCCGGATTGGCAGCAGAGAATATTGCAGCACAGGCGCTTCAGCGAATTCGATGGGCACAGGGAACGTTGCAAGCGTTCTTTATTCAGGCAAATCCGTTAACTATTCGGGGCTTACGTCCGATTCAACGCCTTGCTCATTTAGAAGGACTACTGCACTGGTTTACTAGCATTTCGCGGCTTGGCTTTCTATTGATCCCATTGGCGTATGCCTTTCTAGGAGTGATCCCCATTCGAGCAACAACGGCTGAAGCCCTGTATTATTTCATCCCTTACTACTTTGTTCAGCTTATGACCACGGCTTGGCTCAATCACCGATCGCGATCTGCCCTCCTTGCTGATATTTACTCGCTTGTTTTGTGTTTTCCCTTGGCATTGACAGTGATTCAGACCTTGCTCAATCCATTTTCTAAAGGATTCAACGTCACGCCAAAAGGCGAAACGAGCGATTGCTTTACCTTCAATTGGCAATTAGCATTACCGTTAGTGGTGCTATTCTGCGCGAGTGCTTTAAGTTTGTGGATGAACTTGGGCGTTTACACGATGAGCGGAATGGCATATCCCAACGTTTCGCCTGATATTGTGGAACAGTTTAAGGGATTGAGCTTGGGCTTGTTTTGGAGCCTTTATAACTTATTAATGCTGAGCATTTCGCTGCTGATTTTGATTGATGCACCCCGTCCATCGCGCCATGAATGGTTTCAACTGCGTCGAACCGTTCGGTTGCAAGTTGGCGATCGATCATTTTGGGGCATGACAACTGTAATTTCAGAAGTGGGAGCAGAGATCGTTTTGACTCAAAAAGGCATTCCAGATTTACTCGATTTACAGCCGATGACAATCGAGATTATGGAAGAGAATTTACACCTTCAAGCACACATCACAATCAGCAATCCACTCAATCTACAGCCTGAATTTCCCACCTTACGAGTCACGTTTGAGGCGTTAGATCTCCGCCAACAACGTCGTTTAATTGAACTTTTATTCTGCCGTCCGGGACAGTGGAAAAGCCGATGTGCGCCTGGAGAAGTGCGATCTTTATGGCTTCTCTTCCGAATCTTGTTGAAGCCGCGAGTGATCTTTGATCGTCAGACTCGAATTCATGCGATCGCGGTCGCTCAAGGTTGAATCCACCTTCCCAGCAACCTGAGAGAATGCTGAGTTTTGTCTGAGAAGCTTCACACCATAAATTTAGGAAACCTACAGATTGAATTCAGCCGAGCTTCAGGCGTAGTCTACTATACTTCAATTAGTCAAACCCTGTTCAGTCAGATCATTTTGACGTTACTTGCGTTAGGAACTTGACTATGAGTGCCCACATTCTGCTTGTTGAAGATGAAGTGAAACTCGCTCGATTTATTGAATTAGAGCTAACCAGCGAAGGGTATCAGGTAAGTGTTGCCCATGATGGAATGTCTGGTCTGACTCTTGCTCGTGAAGCCACGCTTGATTTAGCAATTTTCGATTGGATGCTGCCGAATCTCACCGGAGTCGAATTGTGTCGCCGTTTGAGAGCCACCGGGAGTAAAGTGCCTGTTATGTTGTTGACGGCAAGAGATGAAGTCGGCGATCGGGTGACGGGGTTAGATGCAGGAGCCGATGATTATATCGTCAAGCCCTTTAGCATTGAGGAACTTCTCGCTAGAGTGCGTGCCCATTTGCGACGGACTCAAGAAACCGACGAAGTTATCTTACAGTTTGAAACATTGAAGCTGAATCGTAAAACGCGCGAAGTGCATCGAGGAACGAGAGCGATCGGGTTGACCGCAAAAGAATTCGATCTGTTAGAGTACCTTCTGAGTCATCCTCGGCAAGTTTTTACAAGAGATCAGATTCTTGAAAGCGTTTGGGGCTATGACTTTATGGGCGATTCCAACATTATTGAAGTCTATGTTCGATACTTGCGCTTGAAGCTAGAAGAAAATCATGAGCCTCGTCTCCTGCATACGGTACGAGGGGTTGGCTATGCACTGCGAGATTAGTTCAGTGCTGCGGGATAGTCGGCAATTGAACGCTCACCGTTATTCCTGCTGTAGAAGAGTCGATCGTCAATTCTCCACCATGCGCTGTGACAATTCGTTTGACGATTGCTAAACCCAATCCAGTTCCAGAGGGCTTCGTTGAGCAGAACGGCATAGTCAATTGCGATAAGATTTCTGGCGGAATCGGGTCGCCGTTGTTGTGAATGTTGATGCAAACTTGCTCTAAATGAGAACTACCAACAATTTCGCAACTGACCTTCTCTGCAGGAGGAATGGCTTCAAAGGCATTCCGAACTAAATTAATAAAAACCTGCTTCAACTTGTTAGTATCCGCTAAAACACAGATTTCTGACGATAGATGGGTGAGTTCTACAGAACGTTCAGCCGCTTCCGGCATTTCTCTAAGGTCGATGAGCAACTCAGTTAAGAACTCGCTTAGATTCAACTTTGATAGTTCTAATACTTGTGGTTTTGCATAGAGTAAGATTTCATTCAGCAAATGTTTCAAACGCCGGGATTCACTGAGAGCTAGGGCAAGTCGTTGTTGATCTGTTGCAGAAGATAACTTCTTTTTGGCATGGTTCAATCCCATGTCGATCGTTGTTAGAGGATTCCGAATCTCATGAACAATTGAAGTCGTAAATTCGCCGATTTCAGCCAATCGTTCTCGATTTGCCAATCCTGCCTGCATTGCTTCCCGCTCTCGATTGCAATCCGTGATCTCTTGCTGCAAACCGCGATCGAGTTGTTGCTGGATCTGGTCTCGATCAATATCTTGATCGCCCAATTGGGAGGACTTTAGAACACGTGATCTTTGTCCACTAAGTTGAGTGTTCTGAAAATTCATATTTGTCTCCAAGAATGAGAGCGAACAGAGTAGTAACAGCAGCCTAGGACGTCTGCAAGGAGAAAGTCCTTGATTCAAATCAAGGTTAGTAAACTTATAGATTGTCTTAACAATGAATGCTGCATCAAAATGCAATCACTACAGTAGTGCAAGCTACTAAATTAATCTTAAACTGCGCTTGTCGCGTTCAATCATGCCCTCATTTTCTAGTTGGGTCAACGCCCGTGATAGCGATTCAGGACTGATGCCAAGATCGTAGGCAATCGCTTTCAAGGGCTGCTCTAGCACGATGCTTTTCTGATCAGGAGGAATAATAAAACGCAAGTAGTGAAGCACTCGATCGCGGGCAGAGTGAATTCCCCGTAACTCCAACATGACTTTTGTAATGTGGAGTCGTTGAGCAATCTGCGCCATAAAAGAGGTCGCAAAATTTGGACTATGCTGAAGTGCTGCCAAAAATGCTGGCTTTGGAAAAACGAGAACCTCAGTGCGTTCTGCTGCGATCGCACTGCAAGCATAGTGGTCTAGAAACAAAATGACTTCGGCTAAGACTTCGCCGACCATGACTTGATAATGGTTTAAGACCTGACCGCTTTCAGTATAGTGCAACAACCGAACTCGTCCAGTTTTGATAGCAAACAGGGTCGTAGCGACCTCACCTTGATGAAACAAGTGTTCTCCAGTCTCCAAAACTTGGTAAGTCAAGACGGACTGTAGCTGAATCGGTAATTGATCAACATTTGAGAAGTCGATAGAGTCACGCATATAAAAATAACGATTCTGAGTGATAAACAAGCCTTCATTTTTAGTCTCAACATACCTTAAGATCTTAAGCCAAGTTCAAATCAGTCAAAAAAAGACTTGTTCGGCGCGATCTCACTGATTTTCAGCTAGTTCTAAGCTTGTTCTCAGATTATTTGAAGCTTTGTCGAACATGATGAAATAGAGTTTTTTACCACAGTGTTTTATGACGCGCATTCTCCTAGTTGAAGATCAAATCAATCTTGCTCACTTTATTGCCTTAGAGCTTAATGCTGAAGGCTATCAAGTCAGTGTCAAACATGACATTAGAACTGGATTAATAGCCGCTCAAGTCTGGTATCCAGATATGATTGTAGTGAGTTGGGATTTACCCAGAGAATCTAGAATGAGCCTACATTACCAACTTCGAGCCGATGGCAATCAAGTGCCGATGATCGGCATGACTGTAGAGCCCAAACGCGATCGCGTCTTTTCACAGGAACAAGATATTATCTCCTGGCTTACAAAACCATTTTCGATGAACGATCTGTTGAATGCTATCCAGCAAATTTGTAGAAAATCCGTGCTGAAAACTCCATAAAAGTGAGAATTTGCTGAGAAATAGCTGAGACATTTCTTATCAGACTTTCAGCTTTATGCGTGAAACTTCTTAGCAACTTTTCATTTCTGCTTATCGCTTCTAAATCACAATCATTGAAAGGCATTAGACCACTCTTACGAGAGCGCTTCACCATGCAGCAGGATACCGTCATGAGAGAGACAACTCTACCAACCGTAATTTTGGGTGCTGGCTTTACAGGGCTATTTGCGACGTTGCACCTTTGCCAGCGCCGCTATCCACAGCATATTGTACTCATCGATCGAGCCGAGCGGTTTGTCTTTAAACCCTTGCTATACGAACTTCTAAGCGGTGAGATGACGGATATTCAAGTTCAGCCTCGTTATGCCGAGCTATTTGAGTGTGATAGCGTAACGTTCGTACAAGATGATATTCATAGCATTGATTTAGAGCAACGACAAATCAAACTAGTATCAGGGCTCTACTATCGATATAGCAGTCTTGTCTTGGGATTAGGAAGTGTTCCGACCTACTTTGGGATTAAAGGGGCTGAGGCTCATACCTTCTCGTTTCGGACTGGAGAAGATGCGATCGCATTAAGGCGACAGTTGCGAAATTGTCTTCAGCGGGCAACTCAAGCGAGTGATGATCAGCGACAAACCTGGTTAACGATCGCGATCATAGGAGCGGGCCCATCAGGACTAGAAATGGCGGCAACGCTCGCAGATTTGCTTCCCCAGTGGTACGACCGACTGCATGGGAATCCACAAGAGATTCAGATTATCGTGCTGAATCGGAGTCACGAAATTCTTAAAGGAGACATCAATGGGCATCTACGGGAAATCGTTCAGAATGCGCTGCTATCGCGAACGGTATCGGTCGAAATTATCCAAGGCGTTGCTGTTAAGTCGGTTTCTCCAGATACTTTAGAGTATAAGCAGAATCAAGAACTCAAAACTCTTCGCACTGCAACTGTAATTTGGACGGCGGGGAATGGGTTGCACCCGCTGGTTCAGCAATTAGAGATTGCACCTGAAAAGCGTGATCGCGCAGGTCGTCTTTGTGTAACTCCCACGCTGCAACTTCCAGATTTTCCTGAAGTATTTGTTGGGGGAGACTGTGCTGTATTAGAAAAACCCCTACCTGCGACGGCTCAAGTTGCTTATCAACAAGGGGCAGCAATCGCGCACAACTTAAACGCGATTGCGCATGGGCAGCCGCCCAAGCCTGCAACGGTGGTACTGCGAGGTACGTTAATGAAATTGGGACTGGGCGAGAGCGTTGCCAATCTCTTCGATCGAGTTCCAATTACGGGACGGGCTGGGCATTTGGTTCGGCATGGAACCTATCTTGAACTGCTGCCTGTGTATGTCCACAACTTCAAAACAACGGTAGGCTGGCTCACTGATGAACTGTTCCAGCATCATGGGCAGTTTGCATCTAAGTCCCAAAAACCAATGCGATCACTGCAACGAGTTGGAGATATTGCCGCTGCGATCGTCGTTGCAAGTAGTGGACTTCTGCTTTGGCGGGCTGCTCAACCGACTCAGTTTGAGCAAGCATTAAAGCCAACTCAGCTTCCCGCATTGCTGAATCAACTTCAGCAGAAATAGAGATTATCTTCTCTGTGCAACCTTCACATGACTTTAATTTGGAAACCTCTCATGATTTTAGATACTCACACTGAAACTGGCTTACGCAACGAACGCAGCCTGTTCAGATTGTCGATTACAACCATGCGCGTTCTACTGGGGATTTTCTTCATTCTCTCTGGGATTGCCAACTACCTCTATTTCAATGCTCCAGGAGGCTTCTTTGAAACAGTAACGCAACTCAAGCTCAAGCTATGGGGCTGGGGATTTGAAGGGATTGGTCCGCTCCCTGCAATTATTGCCGTTCCCTATGCCTATCTGCTACCAATCACCGAGATAATTGTGGGCGTTTTATTCGTGATCAACCGCTTGGTGCGATGGGCAGGAATTGTCATGATGCTCATGCTATCTAGCTTTATCATAGCGTTCGGTCTGATTGGTCCGGATGGATTGATCCCGAATAATCAGGGGAATTGGGATAAGAACGTTTTTATGTTGATAGGGGCTTGGATTTGTGCAGCCTATGATCACTACAAGGTGACTCGGCGAGAAAAATCCAGCGAGCTTTAGATTCTTCTCAGAAAACTCTGTGGCAATTATCAGGTGTTACTCAGCAGATTCTCAGCAACCTCATGCAAGATAAGAGCTAGCTTCAACCTTGATTTCTACAAGGCTCTTAACTTCTATCTCGCAATCTGAATTATCTCCGTGTCGTGATGCCTGATTAACTCAAATTTAAAGAGCTTCAAGAAGGGCTGTTCCAGTTTGCGTCAGCAGGCCATTTGGGCATTTGCCCTAGCCGATTTTATTCACTTAATCTATTGGAGACGATTCATGCAACGTTTTATTTACAGCAGCTTCTCCGCGCTTATTCTTGTCGCCGCAACCCTTGCTACCGCAACGCAAGCAGCGGAGCCACTCGTGAATTCTGCCACATTCAACAGAATGGAGTTTAGTTTTACGGCTCCCTTTATTAGCAGTTCTGGTTTACTGAACAACCATCACGTCATTCGAGTCATGGTGGTTGGAATGGCTTTGGAAGATTTACGGCTTTCTATTCCGCCCCAAATGACAAAGTTCAATCAAGTTCGGGTTACGGATAGTTCGGGCAAAGCGATTCCAGCTAAAATTGCAGCGAGTAAAGAGCAAGTTGCTATCGTGTTTGATCAACCTGTTCAACCGGGCACCACACTATCAGTAGAAATTGATGGGATTCGCACTGAGCAGGAAGAAGGGAACATTCTGCTCTATGGCGTAACGGCCAAACGAGTTGGGCTTGCGGGACAAATTCCAATTGGAACAGCCCGAATTCAAGTTCCTAGTCAAGGTTAGCGCAGTTTCTATTAAAGAACTTCAAATTGGCGTAGAGTCTGAATTATAGTCTCTACGCCAATTTATTATTTATCTGACCTGATCATAGGGTTCATAAAGCGTGATGATTCGCCTGCGGCGAGTGATCACCCCCTCTGCTTGCAGTTGCTTTAAAGTACGAGAAAACCCTTCAGGACTAATACCCAAGCTTTGAGCAGTTCGTTTAAGTGACTGTTCTAGCTGCACGGTTCTTGTTACCGGATCTGCTATAAAACGAAGATAATGTAAAATTCGCTCTCGTGTCGATCTCATTCCGCGAATCTCTAACATTACCTTTGTTAGATGTAATCGATGGGTGAGGTGTCTCATGAATGCCGTGAATAAAGCGTAGTCCTGTTGTAGCGATCGCCAAAATTCTGATTTAGGGAATACCATCACTCGTGTTAGTTCTTCTGCGATCGCGTTACAGTCATGGACATCCTTGAATAGAGCAACTTCCGCAAAAAATTCTCCAGCGTGAACTCGGTATTGGTCAATGGATTGACCTTCATCTGTGTAAAGAAAGAGCCGAATTCTACCTGATAAAACAGCAAAGATAGAATGCACTGCATCATTTTGGTGAAAGAGATGCGCTCCCTGTGATAAGTCTTGATACGTGACGACTGAGCGCAAATTAGGAGGGAGCTGTTTAAGATCCAAAAAATTCATAGTATTCGAGAAAGGGATACTCTGCCATAGGGGTTCCATCCCTTGTCTAGAAAGGTTTGTCATTAATTCTTCTAGTAGCACATCAGGATGGAATATAACTACTATCACTAAAGTTTCTGAGCTATAACTGAGCAACAACTAAACCCTGCATAAGACTTTCAAAAGAAACGTAAAGTCTCACTGGTTCCTGTCAGACTTGTCTAAGAGTTCTCCTAGAAACCTTGATTTATGTTTCGTCGCTGCATAAGTTTCTGAGAAATAACTGAATCTTTCCTGATAAATCTGTCTGAATGGATTCACACAACTCCTAGTTCCGTTTCAGAAAAGTCTCAGGTTGCTCTGAGATACTCTTGTAAAGATGAGGAAGACAGCTTTTTATTGTGCTCTTACCCATCTTAATTCGCAGGAACGCTGCAAATTGGAGCTTAGATAATATTGAGAAGATCAAAATTCTGAATTGTTTGAAGAAGCATTCGTTCATATCACTCGTTCATTCTGAAATTTTAGACTAACGTAAAGGTAATCGTCTCCATTCATGAGTAAATTCGATGAATCCGCTGAGCCAGGTTTTAAGTCGATGGAGTAGACCGAGGTGGAAACTCTTTGATCCTGCCTCGTTGCTATTTCGGCTCGTTGTCAGCGTTATTGCCATTTACGCGATCGCCTTCACCAGTTATAGGATGTTCAGCCATTGGAGCATTCAAACGGTGTTGATGATGTACCCAGAGAATCTGAGTGCTGAACAATTTCGCCAGATTGCAGAGCAATTAGCCTCGCTCAGTTTCATTGTGATTAGCGCTATGGTCGTCGCAGTTCTGGGCATGATTTGGCTCTTGCTGCGTCCTTTACATCAGTTTAAGCACTGGGTCAAAACCACCTCAACTGAAGCTCGGTCAGATTCATTCAATTCGCGTTACGCTCCCAGCGAAATTCGGGTTTTAGCGCAGGCTTGGAATGAGATGTTGAGACAACGAGCAGCCGTTAGCAACCAACAGCGCCAATTTGTCAGTAATGTTGCACACGAACTCCGATCGCCGTTGAGTTTGGTTTATGGCTATCTGGAACGCACGCCACAACGCATTCCAAATTTATCCCAAGCCCAGCAAGAAAGTCTGGCAATGGCAACGGCGGAAGCCGAACGAATGACGCTGATCTTGCAAGACCTGATCGATCTTGCCCGTGCAGAAAGTCTTAATACCTCGATGGTTCAGGAACCCGTGATTTTGAATGAGTTTGTGCGAGACATTGCCAATCTGACTGAGAAGTTTGATCACGGCAATCTTCAAACCGAAATCGCACCTTTTCCGATTCGAGTCCAAACGCATCGGGATTATCTGATGCAAATTCTCAATCATCTGATTCAGAATGCGATTCGACATTCTGAACCCGATACGCCGATTCTAATTCGCTTGACTCAGGTGGACGATGCTGCAATTCTTCAAGTGAGCGATCGCGGCGAAGGGATTCCGCAATCGCAACAGGAATTAATTTTTGAACCGTTTCATCGCGTTGATCCGTCCCGAAATCGTGCGACTGGAGGAACGGGATTAGGACTTGCCATCGTCAAAACCTTAGTCGAAAAACTGGGAGGAACGATCTCTATCGATTCGACCCCTGGTATGGGTACAGAATTTACATTGACGCTGCCAGCATTAGGAAACCGAGTCTAAGTACTTTTTTCGGTTGTGTCGCAAAAATGATAAGGTGAAGAGACTGAATTTCCTCTGACTTCACCCTAAATCGCATCCCAATCTCTGTTTAAGTGGCGGCACTTCTTACCCGAAATCATCGTGT
>JACJNX010000150.1 GCA_014695255.1 Cyanobacteria bacterium FACHB-63 | reverse complement strand
AATCGCATCAACTCTCCACTTGCATCGCTGACAATATAGATATTTGCTCCCTTTAAACTAACTTTGAAATTGCCTACTTCATACGTTTTCTCGCTGGTGCGAAGGTGTCCACGATCAAAAAGTTCTAACGACGATCGTGCAATGCTTTGATCTCGCATTGTTTCTGGACGAGAGGCTAACCAACTCATTGTTTCTCGTAAACCTTGCCCCAATCCTTGAACAACTTGCTGTTTCCAGTTTTGATGAGTTGCCTGAAGAAGCTGTTTCGTTGCTCCATCGGGAAGTTTAGTGGCTTCTCGTTGGGCAACTGCGATCGCGGGCAGAGTGTTTTCGCCATCGGCTGACATCGGCGTAAAATCAGCCGTTAAATCGACTCGATCTTCTGAATGAAATTGAATTCCTTCAGTCAGATTTGAGCGCTGGGGCTGAAGCCGTTGAAAAGTTTTCCAGTCATGTCCAGTCGATCCATAGTCCCAAACTTGTCCCTCTCTCACCGTTAGAACCAACTCATCATTCCCGCGCATGACAGTTAAGCCGTTTGCATCTTGAGTAATTTTGTAGTCCGCGATCGCAACTGTGTCGTACAACGGCTTTTCATCACCTAGAGGATTCATTAGGAACTGTGCCGTATGTGCGATGTCTTGGGCTTGAAGATTCTGAGCTTGCCAATCTAGACTTAGATCTTCTGGTGGCGGCTCATTTGACTCCATGCGCCATTGAAGCTCCTCAGCTTGCTTGTATGCTTCACTGATTTCATTGAGAGCCGTAGGAATGTCGTTTGGGGCGATAATTAGAATTTGTCCTTCACGAGTCGTCTGAAGCACAGTTTTTTCTTGAGATGCAACGATCAGGGTGTCGTTATCTGCATTGTCGATAATGGTAAAGTTTTTAGACTGATAATGACGGTTTCCACTTAGCGCTGTGACTCCTTGTAGATCTAAAACAGATTGAGCAAGAATCCTAAGCTGTTGCACTTGCTGTAGTTGCTGTTGCTGCTCAGTTAAACTAGACTGTGCTTGCAAGCTTGTCGCTTTTGTGTTTTGAGCGTGTTTTTCAGTAATTGTACTTTGATTTCCTAAATTGTTCTTCTCAGATTGACTTTGCTGTTGGATTTGAAATGCGATTTGATTTACAGTTACGATTCCGTCGCTTTCTTCACGAAATAGAACGGTATCACCATCCTTGATTTCGATCGCTGGAATCTTGCCTTGATACTTCTTCGGATCAACGTCGTCTGTTACGGGTCTTTGCAGTGCATCAAAAATTGTTTTGAGTCGATCGGGAGTCAACTCATTGCGAAATTCTCCTCGCGCCATTTGTCCGTAGATTAAGCGCCGTCCCATCTGAATTCGCATTGTTTTGGGCGGTTCTGATTGTTGGGCGCAAGAAGAGTCTAAAGCACTAATCATTCCGCGTGTAGCTTGCGCGATCGCACTCAACAATTGAGCTTGATCTTCTTGCATTGCCTGTGCTTCTGTTGGACTAACGGTAAAAGCCATGATTAATCCTCCTCGTGTAGCAATCCTTGGAGCGCGATCGCTTGAGCCATTCCTTCAACTCGATTCACCACATACTCTCCGCCGACTTGAAAGACAGCCGTTTCTCCGTCGAAGCGGTATTCAACAAACGGTGGCTGATAATCTGGCTCACAGTAGCGAAGGTAAACAACTTGTCCTTTCTCAGAGCGAACGTAGGGAATGTCATCAAATAACACTTCGACAACAGTTGGAACGTAGCCTGGAGGTAGAAGTGGTAGATGTCTAGCACGAATGAGTTCAGTAACAATCTCTGGTTCTTTGGCAAGAACTGAGATTGCTGCTTCGGATAATTCCCACTCCTGTAGTAGAGCTTGAATGTCTTGAGTTTTGAATGTTTGTACCATGTTAGTTTCTCTCGATGCTTCAGAAATTAATACTCGGTGTAATCATCTGCGTTATACGAATCAACTGCGTCTTGAGCATCTATGTTTTGATTATCACCATCGAATTTGTCTGTAGAAACTTCATTACTCGATTCAAGCGGAAACTGGCTTTCTGCGATCTGTTGCCGTTTTTCTGCTTCTGCATCAAGTTCGGCTTCTGTGATTTGCAGCGTTGCCATTCGCTTGGTTAGGCGATCTCTCACGCTCTCCCGCCATAGTTTTTCACTCATTTGTTGAAGCTGATCCTCACATTTAGGAATCTTCAGCTTGAGCTTTAGAGGAACTGAAGCTTCTCCCTGACCTTTGTAAGCTGGGTTAATGAAAACGCATTCACCCTGATCGAGCTTGAGAATCTCATCGACAGTGAGCAATGAAACCTTTTGATACTGCTCATTTCGACTTGTGCTGCGCTGCATTCCGTAACTCTGCGATCGCGTATATAGCCGAACTTCTTTTTCGCCTAGATAGCGCGAGACCAGGGCAGCCGTTTCATCATCGCGTGGGTTAAAAAATACTTTTGTTCCACAGGCAGCAAAGATTGCCTTTGATAATTCCCGTCCGTAAGTATGTTGCAGTTGAGCAAAATTTTGATAACCCAGAATTGGACAAAGCCCGTAGGAGCGAAACTCGTTAATCCATTTTGGTAAACCATCTAAATACAAGGTAGGCAACTCATCTAAACTCACGACTAATGGTTCTTTTCGGGGTTGAGAAAAGTTTCGAGCAACAATTAGATGAAGCATTGCAGCGAGTAGGGGCGCAACGACATCGCGTTTTTGTGTATCGACTTGGAGAAATAGAATTTGCTTTCCAGCCAGATCGAGCGGAATGGTCGTTTCTCCAACAAAACTGGCAATCAGATCTTTACCAATGAATTTATCAAATGTGCGTTGAGCGGTTGCAACAATCCCTGCAACTTGTTTTTCTGCATCTTCTGAGGACAGTATTTGGCTAAAGCTTTCGAGCGTCCAAGTTGGAATTTTGCCTGCTTCTCCGGCTTGTCGAATGCGAGTTGGTAGATTAGGAAGATTTAGAATCTTCTTTGCCATGAGCAAATCGGGGTATAAAGTTGTTTTTGCCAGCAGCATTACCGCTTCAACCAGTTTTTGCCCAGCACTAGAGAAGAAATCATTTTCGCTGGCATTGCTACCGCGACGAGTGTTTTTATAAATGACTTCGGCAAGCTGTCCTGCCATAAGAGAATCTGCTGAATCGCGCACAAAGTCTAGCGGGTTGCAAACCCCAGTGTAAGGAAAACCAGGTGCAAAGACATGAACACGGTATCCTTGCGCCGCAGCGTAAGCAGCGTGAGCCTCAATTTGTGCGCCTTTGAAATCGTAAACCACGATCGCAAATCCTTGCGCGATCGCGTCTCGGATCATCGGATCAATAATGCTGTAAGTCTTGCCGCTATTAGGCGCGCCGCAAACAGCAATACCCTGCTGCATTTCGGGAACTTCTAACGTTCCTGCTCGCAGTGTGACTCGATTATGTTTTCTTTGATTCCGTTGTCGATGCGCGATCGTGCTTGCGACTCGCTTTTCTGCACGACCGCCGAGCCGCCCCGTTGAAATTTTGCCTTTCTTAGAATTCAAGAGATTCATACTAATGCTGAAAAGACATAATCCAAGTAATAACAGTCCCATTCCCGACTTCATCAAAGCTTGAGTTGTATTGAATAGCGTTGTTGATGCAGCATGACTAATCTCAGCGATATTGCTTTGATTGTTTTGCCTAACATTGACATTACTCATACACTTTGGGTAACACTTGAATTTCTACAATTTCATATCCTTTACCGTTGAAAGCAAAGGTCAATTGCTTAATCTGTTTGCCGTTTAACTGATTAACCTTCAAGGTTGGTAGCCCGTTCCGAATTGTGGAAGACGGTTCGATGAGAGAAACTTTGGGAGGAAGTTGCGGCTTAAGGTAGTGATTAAGGACTTGTTGGTATCGATCTTTAGCTGTGGAAACATAGCCCAGGAATTTGCAACCCAATGCACCACACAAAGGATTTTCTTGTGGATGAGTCGCCTCATTCGTGCTGCGTGTATCAATGAGAAAGAGCGGCTTGGATTGCCGAGATTGAAAAAGCTTCCAAACCTTCATTCGTCCAGCGTCACCAGTAAAGTCAGGACTTAAGTTCTCTTTAATAACTTGTTGCATCAGACCTGGGGGTGCAGATCGAGCCGCTTCTTGCCAACCCGTTTCAGTTGATGCACTTTTCAGCGCGAGAACTGCGATCGTACCCGCAAGAATTAAACTCACAAATGCCATCAATCGAAATCTAAACCGCATCACTCTCTTCTCCTACCGACTGGCTTTCCCTGAACGAATTCCTAGCTGTTGCAATGCCCAAGCTTCTTCGTCAAACCAGCGATCGCTGCTTGAGCGTTTGACTTGTTGCTCAAAGGTGACTCTACCAATGCGGTTGATTTCTCTTTGATAGCGTTTTAGAGTTAGTTGACGCGCAACCGTTTGCGGAACTGCGCTTGCTAGTGCTAATCGGTCGCCGGTCGGATTGTAGAACTCTCTTCGACAGCTTTTGTTAGCGATCGAGATAATCAAATCGCTGGCAATTGGATCGCCTTGCTCGTAGGCAGCGAGTAGATAATAGCTCTTATCTTGCGCTGCGGTGGAACCAATGATTTCAGTACGAGCCACTTGAGCTTTAGGAATACAGGAATTGACAGCCGCAGGAACATTGTTTGATTGAGCGAAGGAAGGCGCGACTTTAAGGATTATCCACCCAACAAATAGCAATACCCCGATGTTGAGAAACAGTGACTTTTTGAAAAACTTGTACGTCATACTTCACCTCCTGCTAATGGCTACAAATTGAGATACTTTCTTGGATCGACTGCTGTTCCACTAAAGGGCTGTCCTGGTGTTGCACCAGTGCGAACTTCAAAATGTAAGTGTGATCCTGTGCCAACGCCCGTATGTCCACTTCGAGCAATTACTTGTCCTTGACCAACAGATGACCCTACCTGAGTCGTCATCGTGGACAGGTGAGCATAACGAGTTTGCATTCCGTTGCCATGTTCGACGATGACCACGTTCCCGTAGCCTTCTGCCCAACCTGCATAAATGACTTTACCGCCATCTGCTGCACGAACTGAGGTTCCTTCAGGGGTGCCAAGATCGAGTCCGCGATGAAAACTGCTGCAACCCGCGCATGGACTCTCACGCGCTCCAAAGCCGCTAGTAATGGGATACCCTTGTACAGGATTAATTAAGCGTCCGGATGATTTTACGTTAGCTGATTTAACGCAATCACCATTGCGCTTGGCAGCGGATTTGTAGTTTCTAGCAAGTTCTTGACCGTAAGTTTTGAGTGTTAATCGTCCGTGTCCATCAGTTGCATTGCCATCGATCGGAG
Organism: Cyanobacteria bacterium FACHB-63; assembly: GCA_014695255.1. Classification (GTDB taxonomy): domain Bacteria; phylum Cyanobacteriota; class Cyanobacteriia; order Leptolyngbyales; family Leptolyngbyaceae; genus Leptolyngbya. The sequence goes on along the minus strand of JACJNX010000150.1, from coordinate 2,783 downwards.
CATAAGGACCGCCGAAGTGAATTTGCCCAGCTCGCTCGATTAAGCGGTCGCCGGAAAAGCCTTCGCGTTGAGCTTGTTGAATATTGCGAGTTTGATCAGCCTTGAAAATGCTGTCTTGAGCCGAAGCCGGAAAGAAGCGGGTAATTTCTGCTTCGCTAATCGATGCCCCAGAATCTGCCTTGGCGAGAAAAGCAGCCCCATCTTCTTGTCGTCCAATTGATGCCCGCACATCAGAGCGGTAGGACATATATTGATAGCGTCCTAGTCCTCGTCCGCAATTCCCATCACCATCGCAGACAAAGCTACCTGCCGATCCATAGTTCCCTTCAATGCTCGAAAATGCTGCGGCAAGTGCTTTGAAATCAACATTGCCTGCCCCGATTCCACAAATTCCTCCGTCATCGTCAAATGCTGCTTCTTGATAGCCTGGTAATGCTTCTGCGGGAATTCCCATTGCCCTAGCTCGATCAATGACTCCTTCAGGAATCGATGCTCCACTAGACGCACCGCCCTGAGCGTCGAGTAAGCCTGTGAAGATAGGTTCTTTCTCGTGATAATTCAGAAACGGAACTGGACCTAAGAAGTAAGGTGTACAGCCCAAATCAGGCAATCCATGTTTACAGATGCGAAAATGCAGTGCAGTAGAAACCGTGCCCGTCGATTCATTAACATCCCAGACCGAAACTTTGAATGCGTCTCCGAATGGATGCCGTCCAGTCGGTTCTTTCCCGCCGTTGACTGCGCCTAAAACGCCAGAGCCGCCTTTAACTTTCTGATATTTGCCAGAAATCCATTGCTTGCCGTAAAGCGGAGGTGCGCCAGCAAGTTCAATGTAAGCGCAGTTTTCCTTGCAAGCAACTTGAAAGCCTTCGCGATCGCTGCCTGAAATTGTATTGCGTCGATCGCTTTCTGCTGTTCCGTATACGACATCTACAATTCCGATCATTCCCGTCGCTTGAACGGGGTTAGGCATCTGAGCCAGCGGTACATTTCCTAATCCTGGTACTTCTGCGATTAAGCTATTTTCCCAATTGACTAGATTTTGTAATGGGATATTCTGTAGATTGGGAATGTCCGAGATCGAGAATTGATCAAGTTTCTGCCCAAGCTGTTCTAAGCTTAATTGCCCAAACTGAGGATTCGCGCTCAAAATTTCTGCGATCGTGCTATCCGAGCTAGGATTGAATCCAGGTGTTCCGGGAAATTTTTGACCAAATAATGCTGCGATCGCAGGAGCTTGATTTAGTCGATAGCTACCCAGACCAGGAATCACGCCGATCAACTGATCAAGGGTTTGCTGGCTTGCAGCCTTGAAGCTGGATAGGGCGACTTGTTTTAGATCGAGCCGAGTGAGTTGAGCGATCGTGTAGAGATTGAAAAACTGAGGATACAGACTCGTTTGAAAGTCTCCTAGCTTCAGATAACTATCTGCGGTTTGTCCTGCTTTCCAATGGCGAGAAAGGTCATACCCCAAAGCTTCATTCAAGTCTGAAGGCGCAGTGAACTCACCATCTTTGAGAATGGGTGGAAGCGAATGAAGCGTAATCTCTGACCAATCAGGAATTCGAGCGTATTGCCCATCCCACTGAACCGAGGCAATCGGTAGTGTTCCCTCAGCATCTGGACTAGCGGCAACGCTTGCTGGAAAGAGTAGCGTAATGCAGACGATTGCAAGCCCAATGATGAGTGATTTTAGAATCGTAGTTCGTCGGATTCCACCCGTGCTAATCATGGTTCGATTTCAATGACTATACCGACTGTGTTTTCAATCCCATTTCAACGAGCCGTGCGATTAGCTGTTGAGAAACACCCACTTGTCTTGCAGCATCAGCAACTTGGACTCCGTTTCTAACCAGAGTGATTAAAGACTCTAAGCGATTCCACAGTGCATCTCGCCGCGAGATCAAGCGCCGCGCCGCAGCAACTTGTAAGCCTTGCTCGATTAACTCTGCTCCTGAATTTCCCCGAATGCGAGTGGCAATAGAGGTTGAGGTTATTCGGTTTGGCTGAATGGCGATCGCAGAATAACGAGGACTGCCAGAATTTGGGAAGGTCAAGCGAAAGGTGTAAAGATTGCGATCGCTCATCACCGTTAGCAAAGTTGTCGCTGTCGCAGGCAAGTTGGGAAACTTCAGACGCTGAATTCGACGTAGATGAATGACGCTTGCAGTGCATGAGTTTTGCCGATTCGCGCTTTGGCAATTGGCATCATCAAAATCGAGCGTGACCTGTGACGGATCATCGAGCCAAGCCTTGCGAATGGTTTCGCGAGTCGGACGAAAATCTAACGATACTCCATGACCTGCATGAAGCTCGATCGTGGTTAATGAGCCTTTCTGAGTCGTTGAGATAGTAGGATGTAAGCGATCGCTGCGCGTTTGCGCCTGGGCAGGTGACATTGCTCCTATGGCAAATATTGAAATGCCAACAGCTAAAAGTAAATGCTTCATATCGCGACAATAAGCTTCATGAAACGTCGATTAATTCGGCAGTAGCATCGATTGATTCACAAACACTTGAACTGGGCTACCAGATGCAATCAAGAGAGAGTTTGGACGTTGCTCCATGTCTTTGATCGCTTGTTTGTTGCGCTCTTCAATTGAACCTAAAACAGCATCTGTTCCACCCTCTAACGCCCCAGCCAGTACGTTTGGTTTAGGATTGCTTTCGGTAATAACCGTTGTACCGTTTCCGGTTTGAATTTGGCTATTAGAACGAGTAAACAACTGCGCCGATCGCCGCACTGCTCCTAATAGAAATTGCCCTGCGTCCATTGCTGCAAT
>JACJNX010000015.1 GCA_014695255.1 Cyanobacteria bacterium FACHB-63 | reverse complement strand
ACAATGATTCCATTGAAGAGTTCGTGAAGTTCCATAAGCACAGCATTTGAACCTACACAGAAGTTAACCCTCTGACTGCATCAACGGTTTCCATCTGAAGAAGGATTTCGATCAATGTTGTATGACTTGTTGCGGCGAGCTAGCGCAAGCTCAGGCTGACTACTGTGCTTTTTAGCGACCTCATACCCCAAAAAAAGCTGCTCCAATGCGATGAAGCAGCCATCGAGATTTGCTCGACTCGATTAACGGACAGCAACCGCAGATTTCGATCGACGAGTAGGAAGCTTACGATCGGATTTGCGCTTAAGTCCGATCGCCACTGCTTCTTTGCCGTCAGAACCAAATTGTCCTTTGACGGCTTCTTTCATCGCCAGAACTGCGTTATGAAAATCGTGTTCTGCTTGACGGGCAGCTTCAGCCGCTTCGCGAGCAATGACTTGCTGTTCAATTTGGCGTTGTTGCAGGGCGAGCATCTTTCGATGGGCAGTTTGTAAGCCTTCTGGCGTTGCTTCTGGGCGATTGGTTTGATAGCCAACAATGGCGTTCAGCCCATTCATCGACTCGACATCTTGTTGCAAAGTCTCGCGAGAGAGACGTTTAGTAGGCATAGCGATTTCTCCGCTTGCAATAGGTGCATCTTTAGTATTCCCCACGAGAAATTGAGAATTGGAAGAGCGTCGATCGGATGGGTTGCTGACAGTTTGATGAAATTTGTGCTTCGTTGTAAGCGGATGTTTGCCCCTTAAATTCCCCACGCTTGGAGGAGTTAAAGTGGATCATTTTGCTCCCATATAGACTGTTTCGCTAATCTTCCAACCATTGCGTTTTTTCTACTCAAACTCGGTCATGAAACAGCCCTAAGACTGTTTCCCTTCCTTCTAGCGTCGGTGAGAATAGTGAACTAAATGTGATCCCCAATTCTGGCGAGTCATTTTTCGATTACATTGGTTTTTCACAGCAAGAGGCAAGCAAACGGGAGCAGCGTATGGACTGGCAAGCCATATTCCACTGGGTCTATGTCATGGCGATGGCGATCGGGGCGCTTTATTTCATGTCGTTGAGCCGCAATCCACGCGGGGTGCCTAAATATGAATATTTAGTGGCAACCTTCATCCCCATCTGGTCGGGGCTGGCATATATGGCAATGGCGATGGGGCAGGGAAAAGTTGAGATCGCAGGACAAATCACGCACTATGCCCGCTATATCGATTGGTTTGTAACTACTCCCCTACTGCTGCTGTCATTATCTTGGACGGCGATGCATCATATGACCAAAAAAGATTGGACATTGATTGCTTCGCTGATGGGGACGCAAGTGATTGTGATTGCGAGTGGGTTGATTGCAGATTTATCTACTCCTGACGAAACCCGATTTGTTTGGTATACCTGCGGTGTCGTTGCGTTTCTTGTGGTTCTTTGGGGAGTTTGGGTGCCATTACGGGCAAAAACACGGAGTCAGGGAATGGAGCTTTCCACGCTCTATACTCGGCTCGCGACCTATTTCACAGCGTTTTGGGTCAGCTACCCGATCGCCTGGTTGATTAGCCCGCCCGGTTTAGGCTGGATTAACCAAACGGCTGAAACTTTCTTGTTTTGTGTGCTGCCCTTCTTCTCTAAAGTAGGATTTAGCTATCTGGAATTAAATGGGCTGCGACGCTTGAATCGCACGAAGGTCAGTACTGCGGTTACCTCTGCCCGTAGCACCTATTGAATGAATAGGATGATTCAATATTTTCATAGCGAATCAGTTGGCGCACTGCTTGTCGTAAGCATTGCAGTTCGTTGGCGATCGCGTTTTAAAACATCCTCAAAAGTCAAAGGAATATTTTAAGTTTTCAAAGTCCCCCAGAATCGGGGATTTAGTGGGCAACCCAGATTTAGTATCGAAGCAAATACTTTCTGTCAAACTCACATCTTATTCAGCAGCGATTCGCCATTTTTGCGTAGATTCCGCAGGAAAATCGAGTTCGCTCAATGTCCAATTCGATTGGCGCAATAAAATTCTGTAGATTCCGCAGAGAGAATCGAACTCGACGCGGGGAAAATCGAATTCGACGCAGGGAAAATTTGATTGGCGTGACAGAATTATGTATATTCCACAGCGCCAATCGAATTCGACGCAAAGAAAATTTGATTGGCGCTTTTGTTCTTTGATCTCGCGATCGATCGATCATTCTCTAAATCCCTTCTCGCCCTTAATTCAACGATCGATGTCTCCTCAATTTCAGCCCTATCTTGAGTCGATCCGTGCCACTTACGAAAAGTGGTGGCAGCTTTACACGCTAACCGATGCTGCGGGAAAAGAACGGCAGGCAAAACAAGCAGCGCCGACGTTTGATTTTGGGCTGATGGTTCAAACGGTGAAGAAAGAAGAGCGGCGTGAGGAGGAAAAGATCGAGCGCTTTCCGGTACTCGAAGGGATTCGGAAGTATGCAGAGCAGCACGTTTTGTTAGTCGGGCGACCGGGTTCGGGGAAGTCTACAGCACTGGCGCGGTTGATGCTGGAAGAAGCAACGATCGCATCGTCAAGACTTCCGGTGTTGGTCGAGTTGCGGTATTGGCAGGGGTCGATCGAGCAATTGATCCGCGATTCGTTGATGCGACATGAGATGCCTGCTGAATTGTTTGAGGAGGCGTTAGGTCGATCGCTGCTCTTGTTCGATGGGGTGAACGAATTGCCATCGGAGGAAGCGCGATCGCAGTTATCCGCCTTTCGCCGCAATCATCGGCAGATTCCGATAGTCTTTACTACTCGCGATTTGAGTTTAGGGGGAGATCTGGGAATTGAAAAGAAATTAGAGATGCAGCCGCTCAAGCCCGAACAAATGTCGGCATTTATTCAAGCGTACTTATCAGCAGAGCAAGCGGAGCGAATGTTGCGGCAGTTAAACGATCGATTGCGTGAGTTTGGACAAACACCGTTGCTGCTGTGGATGCTGTGTGAGGTAATGCAGCAAAGTCCCGATTCAACGCTACCCACAAATTTAGGCGAAATTTTTAGGGTGTTTACAGAAGCGTATGAGCAAAGTAGTGTTCGTAAGCATGAGGTCGCAGCACTCAAAGGAGATGTGAAGCCGTTAAGCGATCGAAGATTGTGGAAAAAGGCTTTGAAAGCTTTGGCGTTTCTGATGATTCAAGGAAAAACGCCTGTTGATCCCGAATATGTGATTCCGCGAGGCGAAGCAGAAGAAGAGTTAAGTCGAATCTTTCCGAATGAATCATTTCCAGTCCGGGATCTTCTGGATGACTTACTTAAATATCATCTGTTGCAAAATAAAGGTACAGACCAGATCGAATTTCGGCATCAACTGATTCAGGAATATTATGTGGCAGAAGCCCTGCTGGAGCGGGTCGAGCAGCTAGAGCCTGAGCAGTTGAAGCAGGAGTATCTGAATTTTCTGAAGTGGACAGAGTCCATTGCGTTGATGCTAGCGCTGTTGAAGGATAAAGCGCTAGCGGTGCGAGTGGTAGAACTAGCGTTGTCTATAGATTTGATCTTAGGAGCAAGGTTAGCAGGAAACGTGCAATCTGACTTCCAGAGCCAAACAGTTGGGTTAATCAAAGAAACAGAGTTACCAGAGTGGTTAAAGGTGAAGCTTTTAGGAAAAACTGGATCACCCCTAGTAACATCCAATCTCATAGAATATTTACATCATCAAGATATACATATTGTTCAAATTGCAGCAGCATCTCTTGGTAAAACTGACAATCCAATAGCAATTCAAATTTTAACTGAACGACTTGAAATTCTAGATAAGCAGTATTTTTCACAATTGGAGTTTAGAGATTCAGACCAAACAGCTAAAACGTGGACAAAATGTGTTCAGTCATTAGCTTATCTTTCACCCCAGAAAGCAACTCAATTCTTGAAGCAAAGGTTGTCTCCGGGTGAAAGATGCTTCCGTGTTATCACTTTCTTTACGGAAGGAGCCGAGATTTTGATGCAACTGGCTGCCGAAGAAATACTACCTCAACTAATTCATGCATTGCGGCAATCATTATCTCGCTCCCAAAAAGAGGAAATTCTTAATCTGATTAGAGTTGGCAAACGATACGAGAAGTTTGTGCCAGACTTGATTGATATTCTTAGGAATGAAGAGAATGAATATATTCAGGAGCAGCTTGCAACACTGATATTTGAATTTAGCTCTGAGATAGTAATCCAAACATCAATTTGGATGATGAGTCAATTCAGGGAAAAACTTAGAGAAAAAGCGGCAGAGTTTATTATCAAGAATAAACTTCAAAAGACACAAGAGTTAGAAGACTTACTTGCTAGGAAAAGTGACAACCCGGATCTTGCGTTCTCTGCTGCGATCACTTTAGCGGGCTTAGGGCACAGGATAGCGACGACTTTCTTAGGAGATGCACTAATTAACCACGAATCTACTAATGTTCGTATTGCTGCGGCTAGGGCTTTAAAGGGTATCGACAGTGAGGAAGTAATTGCATACTTACTGCAAGGGTTACAAGACAGTAATGAATTTGTAAAGCAAGAGGTTGCTTTCTCTCTTGCCCATTTATCAAGATTAGAAGCTGTTCCAGTTCTTGTGGAATGTTTGAGTATTGGTTTTATGCACGTTCACGTCAATGCTATCCGAAGCCTTGCAAAGCTGAAGCTTGAAACCCCTCTATGGGAAAAACTTGAGAATAAGGGCTTTTGCTGGCAAACTGCCGCCGTTGAACTTGTTAAGCTTGGAAGAACACAGGCGCTATGTTCTCTTTGCGAAACTCTGATTGATCTGGGAGATGAGTCATCTGGAGAAGTTTTTGATCTATTAGCAAAATTCGCTGATAGCACTGTCATTGACTGGTTATTAGATGCCTTGAAGGAGCCTTCTCGATATGTAACTGATCAGTATTTCCTAAACAGAGTTGCTCTTGTTTTGATAAGACTACCTGTAGATTTGGCTGATCAGCATTTGCCCGAACTGCTAAGACTTCAGCAAGAGCAAAAAATTGAGCAATTAACTTGGTTGATTCCATCTATTCAAAATCGATGCCAGTTCTACGACTACGAAATCTATCAAGACTGTCTGAAAGCACAGAAAGTCGATCGACAAACTCCCCAAAACAACGATCGCTCTTTCACCACAATCTACAACATCGATCGACTCGGAATTCTCAACACCGGAGACACTACCATTCAAGGCGATCAAATTGGCG
>JACJNX010000149.1 GCA_014695255.1 Cyanobacteria bacterium FACHB-63 | reverse complement strand
GGTTGCGTTCGATAATCCCGCACTTGTTTGAGATGATCAATCAAGCTCATCGTGAGTTACAACACAAACTGTATCTTGATTCTGGTTTTTCTACTGTCAATAAAACAGCCCTGGTCATCGCAGGGAGTGAACCAATCACCAAAACTGTACTGACAATGCCGCTGACCCAAACTCGACGAGTCAACTCACGCTCTTCTGTTTGCCGTACCCGTCGCTCTGCATCATCTTCAGGCGCTAGTACGTTATCTTGCATGGGCTGAGCCGAGTATCCAGCGGCATCCACAGCTTCCTGGATTTCAGCGACATCAGTTTTGCCAGGATCATAGGTGATCGTGACTTGTTCAGCCCCAAAGTTAACGCTGCACGCTTCTACTCCTGGAAGGGAGGAAATTGCATCTTCAATGTTATTTGCACAGGAGGCACAACTCATGCCTCGCAATTTAAGAGTCGTATTTTCCATTGGGTGATCTACTCCTCTGTAACGGAATAGCCTGCATCGATAATGGCCTGTTTAATGACAGACTCAGAGGTTTGAGTTTCAACGTTGACAAACTTTGTTTTAGGATCAGCATGAACCGTAGCAGTTGGATCAATTGCCTTTACGGCTTGAGTAATGGTTTCGCTACAGGCGGAACAAGCCATGTTAGGAACAGTGAGTTGAAGTGTCATGATCTAAATCCTCTTGATGTGCAACTGATCCCATCTTGGAGTGTCTAGCAAGCTGGAGAGTCAAGGGGATAACAACAGAAACTTTACAAGTGTCTTGCAAAGCTTAAATCATGCAAAATTCTTCAACTATTTCTGCTTGTAAAGAGCGGTTGAAGAATTTTGCCATCGTCGGTGAATGAGTTTTACGCCATTGCTGCTGTCATCTGGCGGCAGGATTGGGCACAGCGACGACAAGACTCGGCGCATCGCTTACAGTGGTCATGGTCATGCTTCTCGCACTCAGCAGCACAGCGGTCGCACGCTTGGGCACACACTCCACATAATTGGGCATGAAGGTCAGAATTGCGAGCCATGAAACGGGCGCAGATGTCGCATGTATCGGCACAGTCGCGGCACAACTTAATGCGCTGAGCCATCATTTGCACCATGTCACTGTCTAAGCAAGCGTTGGCACAGTTCTCACAGTCTCGTAGACAGTCAAAACAAGCCTCAATGCAGGTTTCAAGTCGGGATTGGTGAGATTGCCTTGAAGTCATAGTTTGTCTCCGGTGAATTAATAACCAGAACCTATTGGCTCTCTAGGCTTCACCCTAAAGTTGCATTAAAGCAATTACGTCTCTCCCTCGAAAGAGAGATAACTTGCACTTTTGAGCGAGAGCGATTTCATTCTGATTTCATAACTGTGTGCAATATTTTGAAGAGATGTACCGTTCTGCCATTAACTGACGCCTTTGCAGGTTTCCAGATCTGGAAAATTTGACTGGTTGACACTCCAGTCAGCTGGAGCATCCAGAATAGCAACATCACTTTTCTGACCCTTTATCTGAGGCACAGCAAACAGATGTCACGCAACTTCTTCGCAAAAACAGGTTTTCTAGCTCTCACACTTGGAGCAATCGCCACCAGTAGTTTTCTGAATGCCTGCTCTACCCCTGCTCAAAACCAAACCCCCAGTCCTGCTGCAACTGATGCTGGCTCAATGCAAGGCATGGATCACAGTAGTATGAACCACGGCAACCCGGGCAGCATGTCGATGGATCTGGGTCCAGCCGATGCTGAATTTGATCTGCGGTTTGTCGATGCCATGACTCCTCATCATCAAGGTGCCGTCGAAATGGCAAAAGAAGCGCAGCAGAAATCCAAGCGTCCTGAAATCCAAAAGATGGCGGCTGACATCATCGAAGCTCAAGACAAGGAAATTAACCAGATGAAGCAATGGCGGCAAGCTTGGTATCCCAAAGCTAGTGCAGAGCCAGTCGCTTACAGCTCAAAAATGGGTCATTCCATGCCTATGTCTCAAGATCAAATGAAAGGCATGATGATGAATATGAATTTGGGTGCAGCAGATGCCGAGTTTGATCTGCGGTTTCTCAACGCCATGATTCCGCATCACGAAGGCGCAGTCGTGATGGCACAAGATGCTCTGAACAAGTCGAAGCGTCCTGAAATTAGACAGCTGGCTCAGGGCATTATTGCTTCTCAGAAAGCTGAAATTAAGCAAATGCAGCAGTGGAAACAAGCTTGGTACAAGCAATAGGTCTGACTGCAAGATTTCACGTTGATTTCATTACTCTATGAAACGCTGATAATTGAGGGCTGTGCGAAGGAAGCTACCAAAATGACTTATCTCTCTCAACGATCAACTGCTCAGGTGACAGCCTCCCTGCTAATGGTGTTGCTCCTAGCAACTCCAATTCGCGTTTTTGCTCATCCTGGGCACGGCAACGAATTCCAGGGAGGAAGCCATTCAGCTCAATCGGCAGATGCCATTGAAGTCGAAGCGGAAACGATGAAACAATTGGGCTTAAAAGTCGAATCTGTATCTCGTCAACGCTTGGCCTTTGGCATTAAAACTACTGGACAAATTGAATCTCTCCCCAACCAACAGGTTGAAGTGACCACTCCAGTCAGAGGAACGGTGACGCAGCTACTTGTTCAACCGGGAGATAAGGTGAGCGTAGGCCAGGCAGTCGCTATCATGACTAGCCCAGAATTGGTAGAACTGCGTACGGCTGCCTTAGACCGTCGATCGGAGGGGATCGGCTCTACCCAGCAAGCACAAGCTGATTTGCAACTGGCACAGCAAAACTTTGCTCAACAACAAAAAATCGCAGCAACAGACGTGGCTCAAGCCCGAACCCAACTGAACTTTGCTCAGGAGCGATTCGACAAAGACCGGGAACTGGCTAGCAGTGGTGCCCTCCCCCGACGCAGCTTTCTAGAATCGGAAACCAAACTGGCAGAAGCAAAAGCGGCTCTCACCAAAGCTGAAAGCCGCTTAGAGGTTTCAGAGGCATCGGCACAACTACGACGAGCTGAATCGGCTGTACAAGTCGCTCAATCACGAGTGCAACTGAGTGAAGAAACTTATCAGGCTCGCCTGAGGCAACTGGGTGCAAGTGCAAACCAGGACGGCACAATCACCATAACGGCTCCGATTTCAGGCACCGTTGCCGATCGTGAAACTACTACGGGCGAATCGGGCGAGGACGCAGGCAAGAAGGTGATGACGATTATTAACGGCAGCAGTGTCCAGGTGAGCGCCAACATCTATGAGAAAGACCTCGATCGTATTCAGACTGGGCAGCAAGTCCAGATAAAAGTTGCCAGCTTGCCCGAGCGTACGTTTCAAGGACGCATCAGTGTGGTTGGATCAGTCGTCGAAGATGAAACCCGCATCGTGCCTGTAAAAGCGCAACTAGACAATCCGAATGGGGTGCTCAAACCAGGGATGTTTGCTGAATTGGAAGTGTTAACTGATCGGACTCCCGCTGCCTTGTTAGCAGTTCCAAAATCAGCACTGGTCACCACAAACGATAAAAAGACAATTGTATTTGTGCAAAATGGCACCGCGTTTCAACCGACAGAAGTCACATTAGGTAGAGACACAGGTGAATTGGTCGAGGTCAAGTCCGGGTTGTTTGATGGCGATCGCATTGTCACCCAACGCGCTAATCAGTTGTATGCTCAATCGCTACGAGGCGGCAGCAAGCCAGCCGATGATCACGGGAAGGCAAATTCTACATCAGCCTCTAACCCACAGCCTTCGATTCCTTTATGGGTTGGAATTCCTATTGGAGGAGCAGTTATGGCAGGTACTTTTGGGGCTGGAATGCTATGGGCGAATCGTCGCCGTCGCAAAGCATTCGTTCCATTCCCCAATGGGCAAACAAGCCATGAGTCTCTCGATGGCTTGAGCCTGACTGATTATGACGCCCACCCGCCAACGCCTGCTTTGAAGTCAGAGGGTGATCATCATCCTCACCAACCGCGCTAGGTAAACCGTTATGCTAAGTTCCATCATTCAATGGGCGATCGCTCGCCGATGGCTCGTGATTCTAGGGGCGATCGTCATCACTATTTGGATCTTCCGCACTATCATTCAGATGCCGCTGGATGTATTTCCTACCTTTGCACCACCGCAGGTTGAAATTCAAACCGAAGCGCCAGGCCTTGCACCCGAAGAAGTGGAATCTTTGGTGACACTCCCCATTGAAAGCGCAATTAATGGCACACCAGGGGTGAGTGCAGTGCGGTCTTCGAGTGCAGCCAGTATTTCAGTAGTGCGAGTGGTTTTTAACTGGGGCACCGATATCTATCAAGCCCGGCAGCTAGTGACCGAACGGTTACAGTCTGCTCAAAGTAAACTTCCAGAAGGGATTGAGACTCCACAAATTGCTCCCATCAGCTCACCCATTGGCACAATTGTCACCTACGCCTTTACCTCTAAAACAACCGACTTAATGGAAGTGCGGCGCATTGTCGATTGGCAAGTTACCAATCGCCTGCTGGCAGTGCCAGGAGTCACGCAAGTTATCGTGTTTGGTGGCGATGTGCGGCAATATCAAGTTCTAGTTGCGCCCGAAAAGCTACAAGCCTTCAATGTGTCGTTGCAACAAGTATCAGAAGCAGTGGCAGCGGCAAATGTGAATGCGCCAGGTGGTTATTTAATTACGCCTGATCGCGAAAAACTGATTCGGGGCATCGGGCGAATCGAGGATATTGAAGCGTTGAAGCAATCGGTCATTACGGCTCGCAATGGAACACCCGTTAGGATTACAGACGTCGCCGAGGTCAAAATTGGCGCAGCCGTGAAGCGTGGGGATGCCAGCGTTAACGCTCAGAAAGCAGTCGTTGCGATCGTCAATAAGCAGCCGCAAGCCGACACACCCACGGTCACTCGTGCCGTTGAAGCCGCAATGGCTGAGGTAAAAGCCGGATTGCCAGAAGGGATTCAGGTTGCCACGACGTTTCGCCAAGAAACTTACATTGATGCCTCGATCGAGAATGTGCGGGAAGCATTAGTTGAAGGCAGCATTATCGTTGCCTTAATCTTGATTCCATTCTTGATGAATTGGCGCAACTTAGCAGTATGCTTGGCGGCTCTACCTCTGTCTTTATTGATTGGGGTGCTAGCGCTCAACTGGCTAGGACAAGGGCTAAATACCATGACCCTAGGCGGATTGGCAGTTGCCATCGGATCTGCTGTGGATGATGCGATCGTAGATGCCGAAAATGTCTATCGCTGCCTGCGAGAAAATAAATATTCTCCCAATCCTCGCCCCGTTTTAGAGGTAGTGTTTGAGGGTTGTCAAGAAGTTCGAGATTCTGTATTTGGAGCCACTATCATTACGATCGTCGTCTTCTCGCCCATCTTTGCGCTCACGGGTGTAGAAGGCAGCATTTTTATCCCAATGGGGCTGGGCTACTTGGCGGCAGTGCTGGCATCTAGCGTCGTTGCCTTGACCGTTACCCCTGCTTTGTGTGCGATTTTACTGCCCTACGGTCGTCTGCCTGAGCGAGAACCTTGGGTCGCTCGATTCTTCAAAAGACTTTATCTACCACTGCTCAGGTTTTCAATGCGCCGCTCGACCATTATTTTGGGTATCGCAGGCGCAAGTTTAGTAGCGGCGGCGATCGTTGTTCCGTCGTTTGGACGAATCTTTTTACCGGAATTTCAGGAGCAATCGCTGGTCAATACGCTACTGCTGTATCCTGGCTCATCGTTGGAAGCCACAAATAGCGCCGCATCGGTGCTGGAACATAAGCTGAAAGATAATCCCAGCTTTCAAAGCATTCAAGTGCGTTCTGGACGAGCGGCGGGAGATGCCGATGCCGCCGGGGTGAATCTGACTCACCTGGATGTGGAGTTGAGCGAGACGGGGATGAAAGACCGTAAAGCTAGCGTAGAGCTATTGCGGGAGGAGTTTAGTAAAGTGCCAGGGGCAGCACCGAACGTAGGCGGCTTCATTTCTCACCGCATGGACGAAGTGCTGTCAGGGGTCAGAAGCGCTATTGCCGTTAAAATCTTCGGTCCTGAACTGGAACAACTCCGCACCTTGGGTCAGCAAGTGAATGATGTCATGCAATCGGTTGAAGGCGTGGTCGATCTCCAACTAGAACCCCAGATTCCAGTGGAGCAGATTCAGGTTCAGTTTGATCGTGTTGCTGCTGCCCGGTATGGATTAACGATTGGGCAACTTTCAGAAACGATTGAGACGGCATTAAAGGGACGGGTGGTTTCGCAAGTTCTGGAGCAGCAGCAAACCTTTGACTTAGTGGTGTGGTTAAAGCCTGAAGCGCGTCAAGGGTTAGATACCATCGGTAATTTAGTGATTGATACGCCCAGCGGCAAAAAAATTCCGTTGGCACAGGTGGCAACCGTTCAGGACGGTACGGGTCCAAACACAATTAACCGTGAAAATGTTTCTCGCTTGATTGTGGTGGCTGCCAATGCGCAGGGTAGAGATTTGCGATCGGTAGTGAGCGATATTCAGGCAAAGGTCAAGCAGCAAGTTCAAACTCCGCCCGGATATTACATCCAGTATGCTGGGCAATTTGAAGCCGAAGAGCGGGCATCCCAAAATATTTTGCTTTTCAGCGCGATCGCCTTTGTCATCATCACCATCATCATGTATCTCTCGGTGAAATCGGTTGCGTCCACCGCTATGATCATGATTAACCTACCCCTAGCCCTAGTGGGGGGGGTGATTGCAGTGGCGCTAACGGGAGGAATTCTCTCGATTGCTTCACTAGTGGGGTTTGTCACGCTGTTTGGTGTTGCTACCCGAAATGGATTGCTGCTGGTAGACAACTACAACACCAAGTTTGTTGCCGGAATGCCGTTAAAAGATCTCCTGATTCAAGGGTCAATGGAACGGCTCAACGCTATCCTCATGACAGCGCTTACTTCTGCATTAGGGTTAGCACCCCTAGTCATCGCGGGTGGACCCGGAAAAGAGCTTTTGCAACCCTTATCGATCGTTGTTCTGGGTGGACTCTTTACCTCTACAGCTCTGACGCTGCTGATATTACCTGCGCTCTATGCCAGGTTCGGCAAGTACCTATTTCCGAAACGATTAATCGTTGAGAACGGCAAAGTCTCTCAACTAGAGATGGAGCACCCTCAAGGAAAGGCTTAACGGTCTAAAGCCAACAGTTTTGTTTATTAACGAGGAGAAACATCATGCAATTGAAAATGAATGTGACAGCGATTTCAGCGATCGGGCTGCTATTTCTGGGCGCTTGCAGCAGCGGCAACCAAGCAACTAATTCCACCAGTAGCCCTACGGCTGCTGCTCCTGCGGAAACTCAACCTTCTTCCCCTGCTGGCAGTTCCGCTAAATCTGCATCTAGTGGGAATCACGGTGGGCAAGGCGGACAGGTGATTGAATCAGGACCCTATCATCTGGAACTTGTATCGAAAAAAGAGGCAGCGCAGACTCACATCGACTTTTTCTTACAGAAAGGCGACAATCATGAACCAATTCCCAATGCAAAGGTAACAGCTCAAGTTCAATTGCCTGATGGCAGTCAGAAATCGTTAGATATGAAGTACGACGCAAGCGATAAGCACTATACAGCAATCTTACCCAGCGCCACGCCAGGAGAATATAAGGCTGTTATTCTCTCAGACATTAGCGGAGAAAAAGTGAATGGGCGCTTCAGCTTCAAGCACTAATACTGATTGGTATTTGATTCTGCTTAAGGTATTTCGAGCACCCCTCTGATTCACAGCCATATTATATAGGTAGAGTTATCTATCAAGCGATCTCATGCGAGTGTTACTGGTGGAAGATGAACCTGATTTAGGCACCGCAATTCATCGTGTTTTGAGTCGGGAGAAGTATGTGGTGGACTGGGTGCAAGATGGCAGCACAGCTTGGGCATATCTCGACAACTCCGATGTTCGCTATACCTTAGCCATTCTGGATTGGATGCTACCTGGACTATCTGGGGTAGAGTTGTGCAAGCGGCTCCGCTGTCAAAACAATCCACTCCCAATTCTGCTCCTGACTGCCAGAGATCGCATGGAAGATAAAGTAGCCGGACTCGATGCCGGAGCCGATGATTACCTAGTTAAGCCCTTTGGCATGGCAGAACTGTTGGCGCGACTGCGGGCGCTGCAACGACGATCACCCGAACTCCACCCCAAACAACTCCAAGTCGGCAATCTCATTCTCGACTACGGTGCCCACACCGTTTGCTGGCAAACCCTCGATGGGCACCAAATTCCTATTTCTTTGACTGCAAAGGAATTTCAGACACTGGAATACTTTATGAGACATCCCAGTCAAGTGGTAACAAGCCATCAAATCATGAATCAACTCTGGGAAGTGGGCGCAGAACCAACCAGCAACGCGGTAGCTGCCCAAATTCGGTTGCTACGGCGTAAGCTTGCGGAAGCCGGATGTGACGGTCTCATTGAAACGATTCATGGAATCGGCTATCGATTCAACGTACCTCATGCGTCAAAATAAGCTATTTAACCGCACTCGTATTCAGCTTGCAGGCTGTTACGCTGGGGTCATGGGATTAATCTTAAGCGTCAGCGGACTAATTACTTACCAGTTGTTATCAGCCGCTTATTGGCACGCCGTCGAGCAGGAACTAGAGTCCATTTCAGGGACACTGCACGACGCTTTAGAACCAAAGTTGAAGCAACCCAACCGGCTTGAGCCTGCGATTAGACAAGCCCTCCCAGGGCTATGTCTTATGGGAACGGATTGCTCAAATGATGCTCAAAAGCGGCATATTCTTGGCATTGTTCAAGAAGACAACTATTACGTGCGCTTCTTTACCCAATCTGGGCAACTTTTAGCGAGTTTGGACAAGCAGCCTGCCAGCTTACCACCCCTAGTCACTAAAGAGGGTTGGACTACGCTGCACAACCGGAGTGGAACCCGCTATCGCCAGACCACGCTACTGCTAAAAACTGCCACCGGTCCTGCTTGGGGCTACATGCAGATTGGGCGATCGCTGAAAGAATATGACGATCATCTCACCATGCTGCGGCTACTGCTTGCTGTTGGGCTACCGCTTGCCATGCTGCTTGTTGCGGGGGCAGGATGGTGGTTAGCAGGCCTTGCCATTTGCCCTGTCTACCAGTCCTATCAACAGATGCAACAATTTACCGCTGATGCAGCTCACGAACTGCGCACTCCCATTGCCGCCATCCGCGCTACTGTTGAGTCTGTCCAGGGTGTAGTGGATCTCCCAATGGAGGAAATGCAGGGAGCATTCAGTGTAGTGGGTCGTCAAAACAATCGACTAGCAAACCTGGTACAGGATCTTTTACTACTCTCGCGGATGGATCAAAAAACACTGGCAGAAAAACGCCAGCCCTGTTGTGTAAATGACCTAATTCAGGATTTAGTGGAAAGCTTATCCATATTAAAGATTGCAGCTCTCATCCAGTTAACAACGCAGTACCGAGTTAAACAGCCATTGTATGTTATGGGTGATGAAAATCAATTGAGTCGCTTATTCTCTAACCTCATCGTCAATGCCTTGCACTACACGCCTGCCGGAGGAGTGGTAACAGTGATTGTAGGGCGAGATGACACTCATGCTCTCATTCAGGTAAAAGACACTGGCATTGGCATTGCCCGAGAAGACCAGTCCCGTATTTTCGATCGCTTCTATCGAGTGAGTTCTGATCGCTCTCGTCAAACTGGAGGAGCTGGATTAGGGTTGGCAATTGCAAAAGCAATCTCAGAGTCTCATCACGGCAGTATTCAAGTAAACAGTGATTTGGGCAAAGGTACTTCCTTTGTCGTGCGATTGCCTTTAATTTAGAGTCGAAAGGTCATCTTTTAAAGGCAGTATCAACTTAACCATGTATGTTCAAAAATAAGCAGAGTGATCCTTGGGTAATGTTCTAGACCTGTGTATTGTATGCAAGGATAGAACTGTTTTCTAGCTGTTCTTGTAAACATGGTACTCGAACCTGTTTGTTGTCCAAGCTGCAATAGTACAAACATCGTGAAAAATGGCAAAAGTGACGAAGGTAAACAACGATATCGGTGCCGCAATGCTGAGTGCTCCCGCCGCTCTTTCATTCGCGAGTACAGCTACCGAGGCTACCTACCAGAAATCAAGCAGCAAATCAGCGACATGGCAGTCAACGGCAGTGGAATTCGAGATACGGCACGAGTGCTGAAAATCAGCCCAACGACTGTGATTGAGGAATTAAAAAAAGATCGCCATCTCGAACAAGTCAACACCAGTCTACTGCAACAGATGGAAAATCCGCCGACGAGTACGATGGTGGTCAAAGTGGAAGAAGCTGAGATGGACGAGATGTGGAGCTTTGCGCAGTCTAAGAAACAGCAACGATGATCAATGGCGTGCCATTGATCATCGTACTGGTGCAGTGCTGGCTTATGTACTGGCTCCGCATGAAGATGCGGCACTCAAGCAACTTCAGCAATTGTTGGCTCCATTTGCCATTGAGCGATTCTACACCGATAGCTGGGGAGCGTATTTGCGATTGTTAGAGGTGCAGAAGCACACCGTGGGTAAAGCAAACACGCAACGCATTGAGCGCAAGCATTTGACGCTCCGCACGCGGATCAAGCGTTTAGCTCGAAAAACCATCTGCTTCTCGAAGTCGATTTGGCTGCATGATGTTGTGATTGGATTGTTCATCAACCGCTATGAATTTGGTCGAGCAGTGTGATAGTTCATCCACAGGTCTAGAACATTACCCATGAGGTTGACAGCACATGAATGACAAACAGATCTATCCTAAAGGCAGAAGCGAATTAAGCAGTTCGCTGACGAAAAACTGAGATGTCGATCGACGAACGATGAAAGTGCTCCTAATTCATGGACTGTCTCGCACCCCGTTTTCTCTGCTGACGCTTGAGAGACGCTTGCAACAAGCGGGATGGGCAACCGAACATTTCGGCTATGCTGCGGTTTTGGAATCCTACGATCGGATCGTTGAACGCCTCCGAACTCGGTTACAAGCAATCTCAGATCAATCTCCTTAGGCCATTGTGGCTCACTCTTTGGGAGGATTGCTGATGCGATCGGCGCTAAGGCAAGCTGATTGGGCATTACCCCAACACATCATTATGCTAGGCACTCCCAATCGCCAGCCTCGACTCCCAGCCTTCGCCAATCAGTTTCTTCCGTTTCAGTGGTGGACTGGACAGTGTGGCGCTAATCTTGCCGATCAAGTATTTTATGCCCAATTGCCCCACTTGGAGTCTCCTTGTACGA
This sequence comes from Cyanobacteria bacterium FACHB-63, assembly GCA_014695255.1. GTDB lineage: Bacteria > Cyanobacteriota > Cyanobacteriia > Leptolyngbyales > Leptolyngbyaceae > Leptolyngbya. Next base: position 3,440 of record JACJNX010000149.1, on the reverse strand, counting down.
TCGTAGCAGGAACGGGTGGGTTTCGGGGTGCTTGGAGTCCATTTGGAGAAGACGTGAATGATGGCATTGTGGCACTGAATGAGACGCACTTGTCGCATCGCGATCGCATCATTTCATTGCCTGTGAACCACACATTTATGATGTACGATCACAGGGTGCAAGAAACGGTGATACAAACGTTGAATTCAGGCATCGTTTAGGCACAGAAAAACAAATTAAAAGGCTTTGCCACTAATTGGGGATACAGGTTAGCGACGGATTGCGAACCAGATTTGGAAAAAGCAGGTTCTGGATCTGATTTATTGAAGCGGCAGTCACGCCGCTCCTATCTCTACTCGATGCCAGCAAAAGTGATCTAAGTCCAAGCAGTACTGGGCGGTATTATCAACGAGAGTCGGCTGATCCTGCTGGATTGTCCAAATCTCTCCCCCGCTGACCCGAATTTGGCGACCCTGCAAAACAGCGCGATGGCGACTAATCCAGCCTGGCGCTTCCCCAACGGCTGTGACTTGCTCGATCGCAAACGTCGTGCAGTTGAGCCGATAAATTGGCGTTTCACCAATGATGCGATCGTCTCGATAGCCCAAATTGCCGATGATGTAGATCCAGCCATCGACCCAGGTTGCAGTGTGAAAGTCTGTGGGAGGAAAGACCGTTCTAGGATATCCGTAAATCTGGAAATCCCCTTGACCGTCGTAAACGACCACATCGTTATAGATGTAGAAGTCAGGATCATAGTAGTCTTCGTGTTCTCCAGCAATTTCAATCACTCGCCCATCGGATAGTACGGTCATCGATTGTCCAAACCGCTGAAAGCACCAGACCGCTGCTTCTATCGGATAGTCGGTATCTTGATACTGAGCATGGGCGGCATAAGCCTCACCCCGAAATTTCACCATTTCGCGCCAAAACGGGACAGCCATTCGTTCTGGATTGCGCTTGCCAAATCGCGGATATTTATCAGCCTCGTAGTGCTTAGAATCGAGCTCCCACCCATCCGGTTTGTCCACTTTGGTAAAAAGGCGTCGCAATGAGGGGTCAAGGTCAGCTAAATCCTCTCCAGTTGCAACGAGCTGGGCAATCATTTCGAGGCTGCGAGCTTTTCTGAATGCTTTTTGGTTGAATTGATTGATTCGAGACGGATCAGCTCCGGCAGACAAAAGCACTGAAGCTGCCTCTACTTGATCCAGTTCTGCTGCCAACATCAATGCCGTTTCCCCAAACTCATCGGTGGCATTGACATCTAATCCTAATTCAATCAACCATTGAAGCAGCTCAAGATTGCCGGAATCGATCGCATACATCATCGGCAATTTGCCGCAGCGCCCCACGGCTAGCGAATCTGACCCTGCTCCCAGCAAGTGTTGCGCTTTTGGTCGGTCTCCGGTTTGAAGGCTTAACAACCAAGACGTGCGGTCCCAGCGATCAACTGCTGTTAAATCTGCGCCTCTCTCTAGTTGAGCTTGCACTTCAGCGAGGGTGCCGAATGCAACTGCTTGCATCAATTCAGTCCATCCAAGGCGAGAGCGATCGCATCCAGCGTCCAAAAGAACTTGTACGATGTCAAACCAGCTACAGCGTGAGGCGACGCTCAAGGCTGACTCGCCATAAGTACTTTCACCATTCAGAGGAGCACCCTGTTGAATCAGAAACTCTACCAGGGCAATCTTTTCTGAGCCTTGCGCGTCGCTGAATATGGCTTCAATTAAGACATCGTAGCCCTCTGCATCGACCTCAGCGATGTCTGCTCCTAACTCCAGCAGCAACTGAAGTTTTTCGATCCTGCCTGAGCGAATGGCCCACTTGAAGTCAGATTTCCCTTGCCCTGGCGAAAGCGAGAGCCGCGCCCCGTTAGCAATCAGAAATTCCACAATCTCAACTCCTGCGCTTGGACTTGCCAGCGCACATTGAAGCGGGGTCTGCGGTCTAAACGAGTCGGCAGGAGACTCAATCTCGTTAATGTTGGCTCCCTGCCTGAGCTCTCGCTGCAGCCCTGAAAGGTCACCGCGTTCAGCATACCGATGAATTCTCATCTTCGCCTCTGTTGTTTTTGAAATAGAGATTCAATCGCTGAGCAAGTCATTTCGGAGTCTCTTCCATCATTATCATCATTGTGTAGATGCGTCTCATTCTGCATTTGTCGGTGCTTTGTCCCCAATTAGACCTCCATGAAAACAAGTACATCGACAAGCGTCCCCCTTGGCAGGAAGATTAGCATTCTTGAATGTTGAGCCTGCTTTGGGGATATCACTGAGAGATAGGAATCGAAAGAACGGCACGCGCTAGCATCTATCTTGTTACACAAGATAGATGCTATTCCACTTGAAAACCTAGATTCCATTGTGTTTTGAGGGGCAAATCGTGAAATAACAGCACCTGCTGAAAATCGATCGTTGAATCCTACTTCTTGTCCCCAATGAGGTACAAATGGGAATGCTTAGCTTAATATCAAGATTCCACAGGAAGCATGGCGGACTGAGAGTTTATAGGCTCGCAGGGTCGGGAACCGGATAAAACCTCGCTCGTTCACGACGGGAATACAGAACGGTTCCCGACCCTGCGCTCTTCAGGCAGAGTCACCCTTGACATTCTTCGATATACCGCTTCACTGTTTGCGCTGAGACGTTTCCGGTGGTTCCCCAATAATAGCTATGTACCTAGAGTTGGGATTTTTCATGCAAGTTTTTGAGGTGCGGAAATCTCATGCAGAGCCGTCTTGAACTGCAGCCTTTCATGATGTTGACTGCCTGAGAAGCTGACATTCTAGGCGGAAACGACACAAACATATGAACATGATCCATCAAGGTTCTATCAACCTCAGCGATTAGCCTCATATCATTGTTTTCGATTGCCTCAATCACATACCTTTTAGTTGCCTCAATGATTGCGTCATTGGTAAAGTTTTGCGGCGTTTGAACGGAATCCATACGAAATAATGTTCTGACTGATATCGACAATGACGAGTCGATTTTAGCTGTATACCATCTTCTCTCATGAGGGTGCTATTCCCATAAATAGCTATCTATAATGACTGCATACCATCTTAGCCCCGTCATGTTTTTAGCTGTTCAACAAGATGTGTTTCAACCCGATAGACAGCTTGCTCAATTGCTTGCTGAGTTGGCGCGTCTTGCCAACAATCTCCATAACCAAGGGGTGTATGAGTCTCGGCAATACTTCTTCGAACAGGGACATAAACCGTTCAAGGTTCTGAAGTATGTCAATCTCTACATAAAACTGAAGGACAGTGAAAATGGTAATCAATTGTTTGGGCTCTTCCCAAGTTTTGGTGAACAGGTGGCAAAATCGAGATATCCCCTTTAGGAATTAGGAGATCTGAATTTCTTTCAACAACTGCTACCGGACCAACAACACCTTGAACTAAAACATTGGCATTTTGACGCTGCAACGGGTCAGTTGATGCTGACGGTTGCCTCAAC
>JACJNX010000148.1 GCA_014695255.1 Cyanobacteria bacterium FACHB-63 | reverse complement strand
TCGTTTGGGTAATCGTCGCTCTAGAATGTCAATTACTTTTGGCGTTGTCATTCGCATTCCCAGACCGGACAAGTTGAACTAGAAATTTTGGCAAGGTAGTTGACGCGGCACAGGATGTCTTACTGCAACGACATCGAGACACGAAGGCGCATCTAGCGATTCTTCCGTGAGCTGTTGAAGAAACAGGGCTTCGTGCCACGGGTGATGGTGACCGACAAGCTGAAGAGTTACGAAGCGGCAAAGAAACAGGTGATGCCAAGTGTGGAGCATCGACAGCACAAAGGATTGAACAATCGGGCGGAGAACTCTCACCAACCGACCCGAGTGCGAGAATGACGAATGCGACATTTCGAGTCTCCAGGGCAAGCGCAACGATTTGTCTCTACTGCTGACCCGATTCGATCCCACTTTCATCCCAAGCAACATGACCTGAGTGCAAAACGATACCGAGAACAGATGCGCCAACGCTTAGAGGATTGGTGGGAAATCACTAGTGCAGCTCGGCGAAAATAAAGCAGCAGATTAGTGGGGCTTGGGATCAAAGCCTTGGAACTTCCAGTTGAACGGCTTTGCCATCGTGCAATTGAAGTACCGAATGAAGTCTTGAATCTGCTGCTTGAGATCCTCGGTTGAGGTGAAGTTTCCCCGTCGAATCAGTCGTCTGACCAGAATGCTAAACCAGCATTCAATTTGATTGAGCCAAGCCGTATGTCTCGGTACGTAGACCAAGCGAATGCGATGGGTTGGATCGCTCAAGAAAGCAGAACGCGAAGCCATCGAGTGCAGAATGCCAGACTTGCCTTTGATGCCCAAATCCAGGTCTATCTGACAGCAGGCGGCGACCAGTCGAACTAAGGAAGCGGATTGATGAGTGTTGAGTTGAACCAGCACAAAAATCCAATGGGCTTCCGGGTCAGTCTCAATCGTGTGAGCAAGGTGATTGGCAAAGTCAAATTCATTGCGCGTGGCTCCGATTGAAACTTGTCCGATGCCGCCCTGCGCAATCTGCCAATTCGCAATCAAACTCACGGTGCCATGTCGAACGTACTCGAACTCTTGACGCTTTGCTGTTCCAGGACGCATCAATTGAGTTGGAGCCGCTCGCTCTAAGGCTTGAATTCCAGTCATCTCGTCGGTACTGACCAAATGAATTCCTTGAGTGGCGAACTCTGGAGCGCGTTCATATAACGTGCAGACCGCTTTGACTTGTTGCTCAAACTCGGCTGCATCTTCGGGTTGGGCGTTCAGCCAGTACCGATTCCGATGCGGTTGCAGATGTGCCTCGCTTTAAAAAACGTCCTACACTGCGCGGTGAAATCTGTTCCACAATTCCACGTCTCACCGCTTCATCGGCTAATTCCCGCACCGTCCATTCACTGATAGGTCGCCCACTTGATTGTGGGTCTTCGCAAGCTAAGGCAACAATTTGCACCACTTGTTCCAGATTGAAGTGGGCTGGGGTTCCGGGTCGTGCTTCATCGCAAAACACACTGAGCATGAGCGTTTGCAAAGCTGTTTCTGCGTCTTCTGATACCTCGGCATCTCTCATCTGGGCTTGATGCTCTAGCCACCGCTGTCGCCACTGGCGCACTTGTCCACGATCTAGATTGAGTTGCTGGCTGATGTCGCTGTTCGTACGGCCTCGCGCTGCCAAGAGCACCAGTTGTGCTCGGCGTACCAATCCCTATCGATTGGTACGCCGAGCACGATTTGTTCCAACACTTGCTGTTGCATTGTGCTCAGAACAATCACACGGGCTTTCGGTGTTGGCATGACAGGATCAATTGGAACGGATTTGCTCACGCTACTGGAAAGTTGGATACTGCTCGCAAAACTGAAGAATTATTTCCGCTTTACTGCACTAGTGTGTACTGTTTTCGTCAAGTGGCGCCTTTTGCCAGTCTGAGACAAATCGTGCTGGTCAAACTTGATGATAGCTCCGGTTCTTCTGTAATCATGCGTGTATTCGCCGTCTAGCGTTAATGACCACAAATCTCTATCGAACCAACTACTCTCAATTTGTCCAAATGGCATCACTTTCACCTCGTTACGCTGCAGGAGCTTAAGAAAGATACGGTAAATTGATCTACTTACCGTAATTTAGCTAGACTAAAGCGTGACACATCCAGTTAGAAAATGGTTGTATATGGCTTTACAGCTTTCTGAATCCCGATCTCTGCAAATTCCGATCGTGAATATTGACCCGCTTGTCTCCGGTGTGGGAGATAAAGAGAATCTTATAAACGAAATTCGGCAATCCTGCTGCGATTACGGCTTTTTTTACGTTGTGGGACATGGCATTGATGAAACACTTCAGCAACAATTAGAACAACTGAGCAGACAGTTTTTTGCTCAAGCTGTGGCGACAAAGCTGAACATTCGGATGGAGTTGGGTGGTAGAGCCTGGCGAGGCTATTTTCCGGTAGGGAATGAACTCACTTCGGGCAAACCTGACCTCAAAGAGGGGATCTACTTCGGAGCGGAGTTGCACAATGATCATCCATTAGTACAAGCGAAGACACCCCTCCATGGCGCGAATCTCTTTCCTGCGCTTCCACAGTTTAGAGAGATTGTGTTGGAGTACATGGCTGCGATGGCTCAGCTAGGGCATACATTAATGAGTGGAATAGCCCTTAGTCTGGGTCTAGACGAAGGCTATTTTCGTCAATATACTTCTGATCCACTAACGCTGTTTCGTATCTTTAACTATCCACCTCATCCGATAAATTGTTCTGAAAATTGGGGTGTAGGTGAGCATACAGACTATGGCGTACTCACAATCCTGAAGCAAGATGAGTCTGGCGGATTGCAGGTGAAGTCACAGTCTCGTTGGATTGATGCCCCTTCGATCTCAGGATCGTTTGTCTGCAATATTGGCGATATGCTTGATCGCATGACCGGGGGATATTATCGCTCAACCCCACATCGAGTCCGAAATCTGTCGAAGCGAGATCGTCTCTCCTTCCCATTCTTCTTTGATCCGAACTTCGATGCAGAAGTGAAACCGATTGAAATGAATCGCGTGATTCAGGATGATCAAGCAGAACGCTGGGATCGATCGAGTGTCCATGCTTTCCAAGGAACTTATGGCGAGTATGTGTTAAGCAAAGTGTCCAAGGTTTTTCCTGAATTATGCAGTGCGGTACTCTAGGATGATTCCAAATCTAACCTTAGCCAGTATTGAAACCACGGCTTCAAATGCTCTGATCAAAGATTAGTAATTGCCTGCTCCGATCATAGACACACAAGATACACTGAGAAAGATTAACCCAGACCGTATTCGAGACCATCTGGCGAATGAGCGAACTTACTTGGCTTGGATGCGGAGCGCGATCGCGTTAATGGGATTTGGCGTGCTGATTGTGCGACTGCGGATTTTGCGTTCTCCGATCGCGCCTCAACTCCCTGGAGCAGGTTGGAAGTTAGGACTCGCATTTTCAATCGTCGGCTTACTCACCGTTCTACTCTCAACTCAGCATTATTTTGCAACTCGTAATGATATTGAGCAAGATACCTACGAGCCACGTGATCGCTGGGTTATTCTTTCAAGTCTTGCCGTTGTGCTGCTCGGATTACGGGTGGTTTATTATGTGTTCACTGTTCCGCTAGGGCTTCTAAACACCGTTCTGATTGAGTGAAGATGTCAAACTCGAAGTTAGATTGATATCCCCGATCGTTGTTGAGCCTACTTTCTTCTTTCTTAACCTTAAGTTAACCTAAAAGGCTGATAGAACTTTAGGAGAGCGCTCAACATGGCGGGAATGTTATTAAGTTCAAACGATTGGCTACAGATTGTGTTTCGACTGACGTTAGCGATGTTGGTTGGCTGTTTGATCGGGTTCGATCGACAAAAAGGCGGTAGACCTGCGGGAATGCGAACCTTTATGTTAGTCAGTTTAGGGTCAGCGCTCGTAGTGATGATTCCGTTACAAGCAGAAGGCGATAGTCCTTTTGCCACCACAAATGCCTTGAGTCGAACAATTCAGGGCGTAACGACGGGCATTGGATTTTTGGGAGCGGGATTGATTTTGCAGCAGTCCGGAAAGTCTGGTGTACCGAAAGTGCGAGGACTAACAACTGCGGCATCTGTTTGGTTAGCAGCGGCACTTGGAGCCGCGATCGGATGTGGATTATGGCAAATGGGGTTAGTTGGCGCAATTTTGACCCTAATCACGCTGAGTGGAACAAAGCAAGCTCGGAGAATTACAAAGGTGAAAACGGGATCACCCTCAAAAATTTGCGATCGTTCGAACAGTGTAGAAAAAGTTGATTAACCATCCAGAACTAAACTGCTCTCGGTCATTGATTGAGTGAGGCGCTACTGTTTATCCATTCACATCACTTAAGATTATCGTTTTAAGAAATAAGAACATTTGCTTCTATGAATTGAACCGCGTACAGTGAAGTCATTGAAGACAAGCGGAGTGCAAAGCGGAATTAACCCCTAATTCGATTCAGTCAATGGCGCTTCTGTCGAATGTCTTCTAAAGGCTTAGCAATTTATTCAAAGATTGCTCAGTGCTTCACTCACATTGAGGAAGCACAGGTTTGATCTGTCAATCCTTCAATTTTATAGAGGTCTTCTTCCATGAATCGTTCACAATCTCACGCTTCGCAAACTGACTTAAATCAACAGCAAGCAATCTTAACGCAGTCGGCTTCTCCTAAACCGACCCGTGGGCAGCGCCTTGCAGATGCAATGGCCTCTAAAGTTGGCTCCTGGGCATTCATCGGAACCCAGAGTGTGATCCTCGCAGGTTGGATTGGAGCAAATAGCATTCCAGGCGTACCTCACTGGGATGAATCCCCCTTCATTCTGCTGAACTTGGTGTTCTCTTTTGCCTCGGCTTACACCGCACCTGTTGTCTTGATGAGTCAGAATCGCCAGTCCGAAGAAGACCGCCACTCTGCAATGATAAATCACAAAGTTAACCTACAAGTGGCTCAGGACATCGAGCGATTGCATCAGAAAATTGATGATCTACAAACGCAGCAATTGACCGAGTTTTCTCAGCTATTACAGAAACAGCGTGAAGCAATACCAACTCAAAGAGGTCGACTACCAAGCAAAATTTACTTAGTTGCACAAGCAAATCAGAATGGAATTGCGAAAGACAATCGCAAGCCCAAAACGGTGTCTGTACTGTTGCCTCAATCCGTGTTCAATAATCAAACGATGGATACTGTTTTGCCGTCTCATCTGCAAACGAAGCAGAAGTTCTCGGTCTCGATCGAAGGCTCCTTGCTCACAAACTCGCTGAATCAAACGGTCACTTCTTCGTCAGAAACTAAGTAAGAACAACGATTAACAAAACGCTTCAAATCGCCGCGTCTGTTTCTGAAACTATCAATCTTAAGGTCAGTTGAAATGAACGAACTTATCGCAGCAGTTCCTACGGGGATCACTGCATTCATCGCTACAAACCTAGACGACATACTGATCCTGCTGCTCTTCTTTTCTCAAGTGAATGCAAATTTTCGCCATCGTCATATCGTGTCGGGTCAGTATCTAGGATTTGGAACACTGGTGTTAGTTAGCTTACCAGGGTTCTTTGGTGGATTAATGTTTCCACAAGATTGGGTGGGGTTGTTGGGAATTGCTCCGATCGCAATTGGATTAAACAACTTACTTGCCCCCAATTCAGATGAACCAGAAGCGGAGGTCGCTCTAACCCTTCCAGAGCAATCTTCCCTTTCTACATTCCTTTCTCCTCAGACTTGCAGCATTGCTGCCGTTACCTTTGCAAATGGTGGCGACAATGTTGGAATCTATGTTCCGCTATTTGCAAATTGTACCTGGGATAGTTTGTTTGTGGTCTTGAGCATGTTTTTCTCAATGGTGGGCGTGTGGTGTTATGCAGCATACCAACTGACTCGAATTCCCGCGATCGCAGAAACGCTTTCTCGCTACGGTAATCTGCTGGTTCCGTTTGTTCTCATTGGATTAGGAATTCTGATCTTGATTGATAGCCATACTTTGGAAAACCGGGGGTTGGCAGTTTTAACACTGGTTGTTACCGGACTCTGGACGCTAAAGCTGATTGCGGCTGTCAGTTTAATTCCGCAAGTTGAAAAGAACTAACACAGGAGATCATCATGAAATTTCTCAGGTTTGCGATCGTCATTCTCGTTCTCGTTGTCAATCTCTCAATTGCATCTCCATCTTGGGCCGGTAAGGATTTTACGAAAGGAGCAGACTACGCCCAAGTGACCCAAGAAATCAATCAACTTCTGCGATCGCAAAACACACCAGAGCAACTCGGATACACGCCTGAAAGGTTACAGCAACGATTAGCTGACTTACAAACTCAGCAACGCATCATGCAAACAGCAACAAAACGCGCTCAATGCCGCAACGAGACAGGACATACCCTCGCCGTTTACGCGAATCTGCCTAAGAAATCTCCGACTTCACTTTACTTCCTAGGTTCAGGTCAAATTACAGACGATGATTGGGACTGTGACGGAATTTACTTACCCAGTGGAACTTCAATCACCATTAACCCGAATCAATTGGGGCAGCCACTTTCTAGCCCTTCTGCTTTCAAAATTGTAGATGGTACGCAACTGATCACCCGCACCAATTCACAAGGCTCGATCGAGCTTAGTGTCCTTCCAGCAGAACTACTCACTACAGGAGAAATAAGCTGGACAATCCCAACTTGGTCACAGGCGGAGATTGATGCGAAGCCAGTGACCAAAGAACTCTTAGATTAATTGAAGGTTAGAAATATGCTGTCACTCCGACCGAAACCTAGTAGAGAAGCTTCCTCAACTTCAGGGCAGCGCTTCAATCCGAATCGCGTTCGGGATCACCTCGCAAACGAGAGAACTTATCTCGCTTGGATGCGAACCGCGATCGCGCTACTCGGCTTTGGTGTTCTCATTGTTCGGCTACGCATTCTTCAGCCACCCTTTGTACCGCAACCTCCAGGTACAGGCTGGAAGCTAGGGCTGGTCTTCTCTCTAGTAGGATTGATTATGATCTGGTTCTCAGCCCAGCGCTATTTTACAATTCGACGCAACATCGAAAGGGATACTTATGAGCCTGCAGATGGTTGGATTGCCATTTCAACGCTGGCGCTGATGCTCTTAGGGGTTGGAGTCGTCTATTACGTTTTCAGTGTACCGTTGTCAGCACTGAGCAACGTGATTATTGAGTGAATCAAAACGATCGTTCTACGTGCTTTACCGTTGCATCAATCTTACTTTAGAGTAAAGCTATACTCAGTAAAATTATCTAGCTTGTTTTTACACACAGTCTTCGTTGCTTGCAGCAGAGGAAGAGCAATGTCTCGCCGCCGGATTCAGATTTATCCCCATTTAGATGAGTTAGAGTTAGCTCGATGTTATGAGGCTTGCCAAAATCCGAAGATTAAGATCTATTGGTTGACAATTCAGCTTCTCAGTCGTTCCGATGAACCGATGACTGTTGAGCAAGTTGCTAAGAAGCTTGAATTCTCGACGGATTGGGTACGTAAATTAGCAGGTCGCTATAATCGTTTAGGTCCATCTGCGCTCTCGGAAAGTAATCATCAGATCAGGAAGAAACAGCCTGTTCGTCGCTTCCACACGAGCGAGAAGCTTAAATTTGACTAAATCAAGCTTCAGTTTCAATCAATCGAGCTTATTGCTTTAACAGATAAGAACAGTTGATTCTATTAGTACAGTTCACTACAGTTAGATCAGGTTGATTAGAGCGCGACCATGCTTTAACTCAACCCTCTCTTCATTACTGGATGACTGAATATGAAACTCTTAAAGATTGCACTGGTCGTCATTGTATTCCTGGTAAATTTGTCGATCGCTCAACCCTCTTGGGCAGATAAGCCGAAAGTGAGCAAGAATGCAGACTATATCGAAATTACGAAAGAGATCGAGACGCTGACTCAAGAACAAGAAACCAATGGTTCTACTCCAGAAATCAAGCAGCAGATTGATGAGTTGAAGTTGCAAAAAGCTGCAATCTCATCGGGAACGACTGAGGTGGACCCGAAAGCTTGGACAAAGGATAGAGGGCAAATAAGCTACAGTTCTAGATCACAAATCCATTGTTACTACTGACCTAGATTTGATTCACGCTCTCATCTCTTCT
>JACJNX010000147.1 GCA_014695255.1 Cyanobacteria bacterium FACHB-63 | reverse complement strand
CTGATGCCATTGTGTGCCTATTTGCGTTCCTGTTTTGGCAACTGTAGCGGGATTAGTTTTATTGACTCCACCCGTCTTAAAGTTTGCCACATACGCCTTTGGCGAGGCGAAGCCTACGTCGCATCAAGCAGCATCGAGTGTTTGAGAACCTGGCAGCACGCGGCAAAACTTCAGTCGATTGGTTTTTTGGCCTCAAGCTGCATCTGGTGTTCAACGACCGAGGTGAACTGCTCAACTTCCCCCTGACTCCGGGCAACACCGATGACCGCAAGCCTGTTCCACAACTGCTCCAATCGCTGTTTGGCAAGGTGTTTGGTGATAAAGGCTATCTGTCGCAAAAGCTCGCCAAACAGTTGTTCGACACAGGGGGTGTGCGGTTGATTACAAAGTTACGGCGCAACATGAAAAACCGCTTGACTCCCCTCGAAGACCATTTGTTGCTTAGAAAACGTGCCATTGTCGAGACGATTATCGACCAACTCAAGAACATCTCGCAGATTGAGCATTCGCGTCACCGCTCCCCGATCAACTGCTTGGTCAATTTGGTCTGCGGTTTGATTGCCTACTGCCATCAACCGAAGAAGCCGGCAATTGCGGTGCCTACGGCTAGGCGAAGCCACCAATTACAACTTGCTCCCTGATGCCTAACCGGAACTGACGTTAGATTAAGTAAGACCCGAGTAGAGGCTAGGTTGGAGAGATTCACAAATGCGACGCTTCTACCAGTCGTTGTCAAAGAAGGATCCACGCCGATACACAGTCATCGAAGCCGTGAAATTAGGGCGAGGTGGGTTGAGCTATATCAGACAGCTCTTAGGGTGCGATGACGAAGCGATGCAACTGGGAAAGCAAGAGCCTCAGGATGACATACGGCTGCATCAAAATCGAGCCACTCACTTAACAAACCAGAGCCTCAGCCCTAGTCTCGACTGCATAGGGTAGATGCTGCTTAACCAGAAGCGCGAATACCAGTATTCTCACTTTCCGACAGATGGATAATTTCTGCGTGAACGGTTGTCTCCTGAACGACCAAACGGGCGACAGAGACTGGCAACTTAAATCGTCTTGGTCCTGCGCTTCCTGGATTTATGAACAGCACTCCTTCCCGCACTTCGACGCTGGGCTTGTGCGAGTGCCCGCTGATGACAACGCGAATGTTCTCTAATTTTGGTTCTAGCTTGAGATTCTTGAGGATGTGGATTAAGTGAATTGAAACTTGATCAACAGCAATTGTCTTTGATTCTGGAATAGTCTGTGCCCATGCTTCAGTGTCATTGTTGCCGCGTATCGCAACCACCGGAGCAATAGTACCGAGTTCTTCCAGAATTTCTGGCTTACCGATATCTCCCGCATGAAGAATGAGAGCGGAATTTACCAGTGCTTCGACTGCCTCCGGACGCAGCAAGCCATGCGTATCAGAAATTACGCCAATTTGAGTGCCTGTTTGCTTCCACTTACGCTTCACCATACCAAGGAAATTTTGATTCAGTCAGGGATTTGGATCTAGTAAACTTTGGGCTAATTGTAGCGCTCATCTCATCTCAAGACAGTAATTCCCTCGTGATGCACATCAATCTCCACTAAGATTCCAGTAGTGACTCTAACTCTGTCAACAGTCTTTCCGCTTTAGTGCGCGATCGTCCTGTTAACGCTGTTTTTGACAGACGCTGCAACACAGACTTGATACGGCTCGAAAATTCTAGTTCTTCTTGATCTGCTCGTTTTGGGTCATGCTGTTCTCGCCAATCTTTGACGGTTTCGGCGATTTGCTCACGCGACCACTCTCCCGCGATCGCTTGTTCGAGCAGCTTATCCCGCGTCTTTTCATCGGTGATACGGGAGAACAATCGTGCTTTTGAGCCTTCAATTTTTCCTTGTATAATTGCGGTTTGAATTGAAGGGGAAAGTTTTAATAAGGGCAAAAAATTCGCTCGGAATCCTTCGGGGCTATATCGTCCTAAGCGCTCAAATTTGCGCTCTACGATCGACCAGTGCATCTCAAGCTGATCGAGTGGAATCGAGGCGAGAACGCTATCAGTTCGGGGAGGACGATGCGTTCCATCTGATTGACGGTTACGAGAATTCCAGTTGAATAGGGCGATGATTTGTTCACGGGGAAGAGATAACTCAAGCTCTAGCGATCGCAGGATCCCATGAACCGTTTCTAAGTCATTGAAATCCCGTCGTTTCAAATTCTCTTCAAGTTCAAGATCCAGCGCTTCGCCTTCGTCTACCTCAAAAATTAAGGCATCTACCCATTCAATCTTGGCTTGCTGTGCCGCGAGATAACGAGTTCCTCCCGCAATCAGCTTGTAACGTCCCTGCTGAGTAGGGCGTACCCAGAGGACTCCTCGAAAGCCAGATTTGAGAAACGTCTCGACAAAAGACTGAATCAGAATTTCATCGTGTGATTGACGAACGCGATCGCTCACTTCGATGTCAGAAACCCGCAGTCGGACAACGGATTCACTGCGATTTGATTCAGATTTTGGGGCAGGCAGGTTATCGAGGTCTGCTGTGGGCATCATTGAACCAATATTTTGCAGTGCTGCTGCAAGCCGATTAGCCATTCAGAATCTCCTCTAGCAATTGTTGAATATCTGTCCATGCTTTTTCTGCGGTTTTTCCTCGGAGTTGCCCGACGGATACGCCACGACCAAACGCTTCATCATAAATTGCGTAATCGCGAATTACCGATTCAAACACCGGAATGCCTTGCGCTCTCAGCCCCTTTTTAAAACTAGAAAGCGTTTCTTCCCGATTGTTCGGATGCACTCGGTTTAATACCACACGATGCTTTTTACTGCCTACAGAGTCCAAGAGTTTTACTGTAGATCCAGTCACGCGCAGTTCGTCTTGCTTGGTCGAACTAGGAATCAAGATTAAAGTTGACCGCTGTACAATTTCTTCAAGATCAATGGGTTCAGGCCTGGCTTTAGTATCGACGAAGAAGTGACGACAGTTGCCTGTTTGCCCAACGGATGCAGTTTCGCTCATGACTCGTAAGGGAACCGCTTCGCTATAAGTAATTGATCTTGCTCCAACGAGGGTACTCCGGTTTGGATCACCATCAATCAAAATAGTCTCGATACCTCGTTGTGCGAGCGCATACGACAGATTAACTGCGATCGTCGTTTTTCCAACACCGCCTTTTTGATTGAGAATCGATACCAAGAGTGGCGTGATTGTCGCTTGAGTAGCAGGTGAACTGGCTGAAGCTTTTGTTTTCTTCCGAGACGTGGTTGAGGCAGGCATAGGGTTAGGTGGAAAACAGCAATGCTTAAATTCTGTTGAAGCGCGGTCTTTTTGCTCTTGCTGTCGAAGGTTTTTGGTTTACAGCAGAACAGTTACCGCTCAAGTCTTTTCAATAGATGATACTGGCAAAGCGCGAAATTCGATCCAGTCCTCTGCAAATTTTTCCGAATTTGTAAAGTGCGAATACCGGTATTCGCACTCATGATTCTTGTCATTCAGCTCTTCGTGACGATTTCGGATTAGGTTTCTACACCTAACAAGTAAGTTAAAACAAGTTTCTTATTCGCTTAATCTCGCGCTTTCAAATACAAATCACACCACCGCACCATCTCCCAAAGCGTATGTCCAATTCCTTCTTTTGATCGATATCCATGATCCTCAAACGGCAATTGCACCCACCGCACCGTTGCGCCTAGTCCCTTCAGTGCTTCAAATAGTCGCTCAGTTTGTATTGGATAAGTTCCGGGATTACTATCGTGCTCGCCATGAATCAGGAGTAAAGGTGCTTCAATTTGCGCGGCATAGGTAAAGGGAGCCATACGTTGATAAGTTTCAGTTGCTTCCCAAAAGTTGCGCTGCTCACCCTGAAAGCCAAAAGGTGTGAGTGTACGGTTATAAGCTCCACTACGGGCAATTCCCATTTTGAATAGCCGTGTATGAGCGAGTAAATTTGCGGTGGTAAACGCACCGTAAGAATGTCCCCCAATTCCGATGCAATCGCGGGTCGCCACTCCTCGACAGACGACATAGTCGATCGCCGCTTCTGCACCTGCAATTAACTGCTCGACATAAGTATCGTTCGGCTCAGCATCCCCTTCTCCGATAATCGGTAACTTCGGATCGTTTAGCACGGCGTATCCTTGCGTTAGCAGGAATAGCACCGATGCCCGACTTGGACGACTAAAATTGTTGTCTGAAGTGGTAATCTGCCCTGCGGTTTCCCGACTTTTGAATTCTGCGGGATACACCCAAAAGACGATCGGTAACGGTCCATCGCGCTGAGGATCATAGCCTGCGGGCAGATAGAGCCTGGCTGAAAGATCAACTCCGTCTGATCGCTGATACTGCACCAATTCTTTTTGAACGCCTGCGAACTGAGGAGCTAGATCAGGATAATCAGTTAACGCCGCAACCCGTCGATCGCGGTAGAGAAAATAATTCGGTGGCTCTGTTTTTGATTGCCGCCGCGTGATAAAGCTTTGAGCATCTGCATCTAACACCGCTAGAACACTTTCGAGATAAGGATCTTGACATTGCCAAAGTCGTTTGGTAGCTCCAGTTGAAAGCGTCATGCGATCGAGAAAGGGATAAACGCCTTGCGGTGAAGCACCTTGTCCACTGAGATAGATGCTTTGATGATCCGGTGTAAACAGTAGAACCTGCCGACCAAATTTGCCGAGTGTCATCAACGGCAAGCCCTCATCCTGATATTTATCTTCAAAGCTACGATCGACGAGCAGCATCGGTGGTTTAGATTGATCCGGAGCAATTCGCCACAATCGAATGCGCCGAGAATCATACTCCTGCTCCCATACCAATGCCACATCTTCTCGGCCCCATCGAATGCGCCGATACCGATACTGCGATCGCCAAATCTCTCGCAGCGCTCCTGTGAACGGAGCTTCTAACGTCATCCAAGCATCACGATGAGAGACATCGCGTGTCGGATCTCCGCCGTCTAATGCTTCAAGCCAAAAGAGAGTTGCAGGATGATCGCTGCGCCAACTGATACCTCTAAGTCCGGGTCGAACCGCATCGAATTTGATCGATCTCTGATCATCTAAAGGCAAATCTGCCAGCTCTCGCAGTATCTTTCCGGCTGCATCGAAGATTTGAATCTTTTTTGGAAATCGTGTTGCTGGAACCTGGTAAGAAAACGGCTGATGCAGCGTCGTCAGGAGAATATATCGCCCATCTGGAGAAGGTCTTGCTTCATCAATTAAACTCGGAGGAACCAGCAGTTCTCGTTCTCCGGTCAAGTGAACGCGCTCCAAGGCTGATGTGAGATAGTACTCGAACAACGCTTCATCATGAGCATTCGTGAGCAGATTGGTGTAAGTCCGGGCAGGTGTCTTTCGTCCTAAATTTTCTTCGATTCTGGGTGCAGTTGGAACGATTGAAGGCTGTGGTGGCTCCAGACGATCAGCCGGAACTACCTTGCACAAAAACGCTTCGTTCGATTGCCATCGATATGGCGTTCCATACGTTGCATTCAAAATTGGCTGTGTCACTTGCCAGGGTTTTCCAGTGGCGAGATCCATTGCCCACAGTTCCAACCCATCCGATCGCTTCAGCGTGAAGGCAATCTTCTGTCCATCTGGCGACCAAGTGATGTAATTAATTCGAGCATCTTCTGGTAACTCTACCCCTTGCTGAATTCCCGTTGCCAGCGACTTGATCCACATTCTGCGGTAAGAACTTTGACGAGCTGGACTATACGTTTTTGAATCAATCCGAAATCCTGCGATCGCAATCCCTAACTCAGCTAATTCGGAGATCGAACACAATTCTAGTTGCTCTAATTCCACTAGCCACTGTCGTGTCGGGGAGATTAGTACGATCGGATTTGGGGGCGTAGCGAGAATCTGAGCAATAGGTTCGGGTGGCGTTTGCCAAGTGGAGAGGGCAGCAGAGATATTCATTCGGTGAGGAAGAAATTAAGTCGATCTTCTGATTAACGCACGAAGGAGCTTTGCTTAATTTTAGAGCGCCTGATGCTCAGGCTGGCTCAAAAGTTATCGATCATCTGCTGAAGCATCTGTAAAGAAATGGTTTGCACTTCAGTTGGCTCAGAGCGACACGCTCACGGCACATTCTCAGTGCATGAGGTTTGCGCTCCCATTCAAGGTCGAATTCACTCGCGAAGCAAAGGGATTATGAGAGGGATGAAAGCCTCGATCGTCGTTATTACTTGGAAAATTTTAAAGCGATCAGCGCTCTGAGAACAACTTGAAAAGATGCCTGATGTCAACTCCCAAACACAATCACACTTTATCTTTGCAGTTGGTCAGTTCTCAAACTTATAAAACTCGCTCTCTGCTGCTGCTTGTTCCGCTGCCTTGGTGTATCTACGGAAATTGATCGGATTCTTCTGGCGCATAATCGTCATGATGTGGTGCGGGTTCATTCCCATCAAGACGTGATTCGTTGCAAAGGTATGTCTTCCTTGGTGCGACGTGAAATTAATTCCTGTTCGTTCACGCAACTTGTCTACAAGGGTACGAATGCCGCCATACGTCAGCCGTGCTCCTGCATTTTGCGACGAATAGGAGACGAACATCGGACTGTCAGGACTCATCGCTTGTCCCTGCGCTTTGCACCATTCGAGATGGCGATCGAGCACTTCTCTCGCCTCCCAATTGAGCGGAACGGTTCCTTTACTGTCGGCTTTTGCTTTGCGAATTCGCACCCGCGTTCCGTCATAGTCTTCTTGATTGAGATTGCACACCTCGCTCGCTCGCAGTCCATGCAGCAGAAGCAGCAGAATCGCAAGATTACGCTCTGGCAGGGTGGTTTCTGAGAGGGCAGCTGCCAGAATTTCTTCAACGACTTGATTCGGCAGACTTCTCGCTTCTGGCTCTGGCAATTTGGGTAACTCGATTTCTAGCGTGGGGTCAAAGTCGAGGTAGCGCGACCGCGTCATCCAGCCAAAGAAGTTTTTCAGCGTGCCTAAGATTCGTCGTACACTCGCATCTGACAGCACTCGCTGACCGCTCTTTTCGCGCAGTAGATGTTCTTTGAACTGCGTCACTAGACGCGGGCTGACCATTGCCCAGGGTGCACTTGTCCAATCGGTGAAGGCTTTCAAGTCCTGACGATAGGCTCGCTTGCTATTTTCCGAGAGCGATCGAGCGATCAAAAATTCATCAATACGCAACTCCCTCAAGGCCGTAGCTGGTAGAACTGTCGATGCTGGAGATTGAGAAGTGGCACTGCGAACTACAAAAATCGGATCAGGAATCAGTTGCGACATCGCTTTTGGTTGTATCTAAATTGAGCTTCTCGTAAACACAAATCTAGTGTACCGTTTGACGATCGTCTTGATTTGACTCCTCAAAGGCGATGCGTTTTCAACGTTTCATTCAAATACGTCTGCCATTTCACAAGATGAATTAAGAGCCTTTTGACTTTATCTGAAAGCTTGTAAGGTTCGTGCTGTCTAATCATTTCCATCGATCAACGCGCCGGAAAAAAACAACGGAACCCTAGCCGCTTTCGTGTAAGCAGCCCTCAGGTTCAAGTCAACCTGATTGACTGAGATGATTTAGAGATAGGATTTCTCTAGAACAACCCGATGGAGCCTTGCCTCATTCTGCTCAAAGAAAAGCCATGAAATTGGAAAGAAGGTGAGATACCGATTGTAGGTCGTCAAATCTACCAGCTTCAATGCGGCTTCTTGATACGCCACCAGACGATCGTACCAAGCTCGCAGCGTGGGTCTGTAGTCATGGATCGAGTCGTGCAAGACGCGAAAGCCCGCTTGTTGTGCTGCCTCTAGATGAACCGAATGCATCACCAAAAGTGATCCCGGAAAAAATAGCTGCACCATTACCATCGAGGCGGGATACGGCTCTCGCTCCAACGAAAAGAATTGATGCACAGCGAGTCCACCCGGAGCGAGAGCATCATACATCTTCTGGTAAAGGGCGGCAATTTCATGCGGTCGCACATGCTCTAAGGCTCCCACAGAAACAATGCGATCGAAAGCAGCACGCTCAAAGGGTGTCGTAATGAAGTTGGTGAGGGAGACGTTTAGCCCCAGAGTTCGAGCATAGTCTAATTGTGCTTTAGAGAGCGTGAAGCCACAGAGTTCCCCTCGATGTCCCTCGTCCCGCAGCAGTTGTAACATCGCGCCCCAACCGCAGCCGAGATCGAGAATCTGTTCATCGCCCTCAAGTTGGAGCAGCGATCGTAGATACAGTGCTTTGTAGCGTTGAGCATCTTCCAGGGTGTCTCAATCGTGATGAAAGTCCGCCGCGCTATAGAACCGATATTGCTTGTCGAGAAACAGCGCGTAAAAGTCATTCGAGACATCGTAGTGTGCTTCAATCCCAGTAGCGTGATCCTGCCTCAACATCCGGTCGAGAAACGCTTTGCGGGCGGGTTCGGGTGGATAGGAGCGGGCAACCCATTGCAGCAGGCCAGGCTGAGGCCGTGCCCAAAACTGCCAGTTCTCCTGGGGGTCTAGCGGAATTGGTGAGTGAATGCGATCGTCTGCGATGGCATACAGAAGACCGTGACTGAGGAGATTGGTGGCAGATCGAGCAGATCTCATGAGGGTACCCTCCGAGCGCAGGGCTGTTTCATTATCAGCGCGAAAAAACTAAACTGAGCGGTGTTGTGACTCAGCTTTACTTGCATGAGCCTGATCGAACACCTACAACAAATCCCAGAGTTCCGTGCAGCCCGTGGTCAACGCCATGAGCTATGGCTGGTTTTGCTGCTAATTATTCTCGGTGCCATGATGGGGTACTGGGGATATCGCCCGTTAGCGGAGTTTGTCAAAGTCTATGGGCAACAAGTCTGTCAGACACTGGAGCTAGCACCCGACACGAAACTCCCTTCGTACTCGACGTTTCGCCGGGTGATGCAACAGTTAGATTATCACGTTCTCGCGACTGTGTTCACCGAATGGACACAGCTACAGCACCAGGTAGACACAGGCGAATGGTTTGCTTGCGATGGTAAAAGCATCAAAGGTAGCGTCACTGACTACGACCAAGCCGAACAGAACTTTGTCAGCTTGGTGTCGTTGTTCTCTCATCAACGGGGTGTGGTGCAAGCAGTCATGCCGATGGAGCAAAAACTGATGAGCGAGCAAGAAGTTGTGCGAGTGTTGCTTGATGCAGTCGGATTAAGCAGGATTGGCGTGACGCTGGACGCATTGCACTGTCAAAAAAACGCTGCACCAAATTGTCAAACAGGGAAATGATTACGTGGTGTGTGTCAAAGCGAATCAACAGCGATTGTACAGGGGTATTCAGCAACAATCGAAGACACAACAACCGCTCAGTCAGTATCAAAAACACGAACAAGCACATGGACGGAGCACGCATTGGACAGCCAGTGTGTTTGATGGGGTCATAGCATTTGGGCACGAGTGGCCAGGAATAAAATCCTGCATTGTGGTGCAACGACAGGGGTATCGAGACGGCAAGCCGTTTGATGAGCAGCAGTACTACATCAGTAGTGTCGTCACGAGTGCTGAGCAGTTTCATCGCATTATTCGCGGACATTGGAGTATTGAGAACCGATTGCATTGGGTCAAGGATGTGATTTTCAACGAAGACAACGCACCGCATCCGGGTAGAAATGCTGCCTCAAACTGGTCAGTTGTCCGCAACTTCTTCATCACGCTGGCTCGACGATTAGGCTTTACCTCAATGGCAACCGCAAAGCGACACTTGGCGAATCAACTCCAGCGCATATTTCCTCTTCTACAATGAAACAATCCTGCCCTCCGAGCGAGAGGAACGTACCTTGATCATAGAGGGGCGATTACTGAAATCAATCGATCGTCCCTCACCTTCAACTACAAATAATAACCATTATCTGTAGTTATGGTATTATTGCAGTATGAATAAGCATTTTTTAAGAGAAATCGATCGCACATAAAATTGTGAACGCTGAAACATCTATCCTGTTTGGGTTTTGTGGTTTTAGCGTGTAGGTAATCTTGTAATGAATCCTGTGGTGCAAAATGGGCAAAATCCGGTAAAATTTTTGCATAGTGGGGATTTGATGCTCACTTATTCAACCAGGGGCGCGACTACACCATGACTCAAGCTAAACTGCAAATTGACTACGGGACTGTGAGGTAGCATCATGACACTCTCGACATGGAAATGGACGATCAATCGCTATCACCAGGCGGTAGAAGCGGGGATTTTTGAGGGTGTGCCTGTTGAATTGTTGAATGGAGAATTAGTAGAGATGTCGCCCGAAGGAGTTCCGCACTCGTCGCTCAGTGATGAAGCGGCTGAATATCTCAGGGAACAGTTGCGTGGTCTTGCCAAGGTGCGAGAAGCTAAACCGATCACGCTGCCTAACCGTTCAGAGCCAGAACCCGACATTTCAATTGTTCAGTTGCCCGTTGAGATTTACCGATCTCATCACCCATACGTTGAAAACATTTACTGGATCATTGAATACTCGAACACGAGCTTGCAGAAAGACTTGGAAGTGAAGTCTAAAGTTTATGCCGAAGCAGGTATTTGCGAGTATTGGGTGGTTAATTTGAAAACCAGAGAGCTAAACGTCTTTCGGAATCCAGTGGACGGGGAGTACCAGGAGCAAACGGTGTTGACTGAGGGTGTGGTGAGTCCGCTTGCTTTTCCAAACGTGCAAATTGGGGTTGCAAGATTGTTACAGCGATAGTGAGCTAGAGGAGGCGCAGGGGGTATGACGCAAACGAAGCCACGGTTTAAGACGATCAAGGAATATCTCGACTACGACGACGGAACGGATACTCGATACGAATTGGTGAATGGGGAGCTAGTTGAATTGCCGAGTGAAGATCCAATTAACCCGACGATCGCAGCTATACTGCTGGTTGCTTTTTCAGCCTTGGGCATTCGTCCGCGTCAGCTTGCAATCGGACATCAGATTGAAGTGGAATCGCGTGAAGTCACAGCCCGACAGCCAGATCTGATGGTTCACACCGAGGAATCGATCAACGCCTTACTATCTGGTGAAAGAATCATCCGACTGGGAATGCCTGTTCCACAGCTGGTGGTGGAAGTTGTGTCGCTCGGCAGCCCGAGCAGCAAAAACTATCAGCGTGATTATGTTGAAAAGCCGAGAGAGTATGCAGCGCGAGGCATTCCTGAACTGTGGCAGGTTGACCCCAATCGAGCTGTGGTGAATGTGCTGGAGCTGGTGAACGGAGCTTATCAATCCCGACCATTCGCAGGGGACGACCCGGTCCTGTCGCCGCAATTTCCGACGCTACAATTGACTGCGGCGGAAATTTTGAATGCAGGGAAATAATCCGAAGGTTTAGTGGCAATTAGGGGAAGTGGGGATGCCCAGGAAAGCACCGCAAAAATGCTATAAGTGCGCGGCACTGGCGATCAAGCAGGTGCATCAACTCCACGGTTCACCGAAAACGGACCCGCAGAATTTCGTGCGCGATCCGAACATCTCAAGCGATGGCTGTTATGACCCGAAGCTTTGCCCACCGAAGCGATCTCGGCTACGAAATTCTGAGATTAATTGTCAGAAACAGGCGATTAAGCAGCGGGAACAAGTCTTCCAACAACTGCAAATTGAGTCGCCCTACACTGATCTCGCTTATGCTGTGCTGATTGTATATCGCGAGGGCGGATATGATTCTCCGGTGCACGCGATCGCAGGCTCAGTGTGGAAGGGCAATGAGCAGATTGTGGAGATTGCTCCGGTTCACTGCGAGGGCATGACCCCAACGGTAGTCAAGGCTTATACTGCCACGCTGCTGCGTGTTCTGCACAAAGAATACGGCATCCGCAAGTTTGCGGCACAGATTCGACGTGACCCGCAGTGCTGCCCGATTCGTCCTTGCTGTCTGGAGGCAACGGGATGATTCGTCTCGATCTGTTTGAGCATCTCCAAGCAGCGATGAGCGCTCCGCAAGAGGCCCAACTGCTGGATCTCTTGCGGGAATTCGATGCGGTAATTTCAGGTCTAGAGGATCGCGCTGTGCTGGAAGTGGCAGCCAATGCCCTGCTTCAACTGGCGACGATCGTCGAAGCCAAGTACGTGGGTGTAATCGAGGCAGTGAAGGCGGAAGTGCAACCGCGTGGGGCGAGAGACCCGGTGGTGTCGATCGACTTCTTCGATGCCTTTGTGCGGCGATCAATGGTGGTGGATTTCGAGGAATTCATCGAGCCGATCCCGCTACTGCCGCTGCCCTGTAATCTTGAGGGAGACTGGTCGGTTCCCCATGACTTGCGATCCAATTACATTTCAGAGGCAGCCGTGGCGCAGGCAATTCGCGAAGCGATGATTGATGACGCGGTTGTCCTGCTTGATGCGTTACCGGATCGTCAGCCATTGATCGATATTGATGCGATCAAAGACCTTTCGCACGGAGAAGAGATTGAGGCTTGGACAACGGAACTTGTCGCGATGATGGAAAAGCTGCAACAACGCAAACGGAAGACAATTTCATTGCTTGATCTGGTTTGCACCTTGGAGATTTCTCGAACTCAATCAGGACGGAAAAGATGTCTAATCGATCTGTGGATGACTTTTTTGCTCGGCAAACACCCTTATCAGTTACGTCGTGCTGCTCATAATTTCTACAGCTTGGTTGGAATCGAAGTTGTGTGTGAACCCGATCCAAATTAATCGAAGAGTTAGGAGGCTGTGAGATCTGCGGGAAGTCGCAAATACGATCTGAGGCGGTACTGATGCTCCTATAGATGTCAAGGTCTTTTTTGTGTTCTAAGCATGACTCACGCCAGACACTTTAAGAGTCGGGCATGTTTTACGAATGAGATGATAGATCTCTCGTGCTACATAGCGTTTGAGACAGCGGATGATCTCTCGTTTCGACAACCCTTGTGCTGTCCGAGGTTGTGTCGCAGAAACTTTAAAGTGACAAATGAACGGGTCTCTTTCGTATTGCTTTAAGCTATCACTCCGAAGAGTTCATTGATGAATCTTGCTTGAGATACACTATCCCCTTGATTGATATCTTTGAAGTGGAACCAAAAAACTGGACAGGTGAATAAGCTACACCCATCCCACCCATGATAGGAGTAGTGTATGAGCCAAAACAAGCGTAAACAACACAGCGCCCAATTCAAAGCT
>JACJNX010000146.1 GCA_014695255.1 Cyanobacteria bacterium FACHB-63 | reverse complement strand
CGGCGCGAAACTCTGGAACTTGTTTCAGATGTTCGATCAAGCTCATGGAAATTAAAGCTGAGTGACGTCACTGCCGAGTTTAGCTTTTCTACGCTGACAATGAAACAACCCTGCCCAAAGGGGAACTTGCTTAGCAAACCGCAGACATTGCCCTACAAGTATGCTTCTCCAGTCAAAGCCATTTGACGCAGCACTTTAAGCGATTCACGGGAAAGACCCCCAAGCAGATTCACTAGCACCATAAGAATCTGAAAGAAATCGAGTCTTGGAACTCATTACATTGAGGTTAAATTAGGCAAGAGTCTGAAGCAGCAACAGAGTTAAGATTGTATCTTCGTCCCCAACGTCAACTAAGAATGGATCGGACAAAAATGAGTATTAAGCAATTGATCACGCCTGAAAAGCACGACTTAGGTGGGTTTAGCGTACAGCGCATCTTACCGAGTGAAACCCTAAAAATGGTTGGACCTTTCATCTTCTTTGATCACTTAGGCCCATCTATTTTCCCGCCTGGAGAAGGCGTCGATGTTAGACCTCATCCACACATCAATTTAGCGACGGTTACCTACTTGTTTGAAGGAAGCCTTCTGCATAGAGATAGTCTAGGTACAGTACAAGAGATTTTTCCGGGCGAGGTGAACTGGATGACAGCGGGCAAAGGTATTGTTCATTCTGAGCGATCGCCCGAGAGCTTTAGAGAGAAAGAATCTACTCTTCACGGCATTCAGACCTGGATTGCCCTCCCCGAAAGTGCTGAAGAAGTTGAACCCAGCTTTTCACATTATCCGGCGACTGATTTACCGAGGTGGATTCAAACAGGCACCAGCGCGACCTTAATCGCCGGTAGCTACCAGTCTCACCAATCACCAGTTAAAACCTACTCTGCTACTCTTTACCTAGCGCTCGTTTTCACGGAGGGTAGTCAATTTCAGCTAGCGCCAATGGAAGGTTTAGAAAGGGCAGTTTATAGCGTCACATCCGGCCTATTCGTAAATGGAAAGCCTTTAGAGCCATATCGTCTAGCCGTTTTAGCGCCGGATGAATCAGTAGATATCCGTGCGGGGGCTGAGGCAAAAGCAATGATTATCGGCGGGGCACCAGTGGGCGATCGCACAAAGTACTGGAACTTTGTGTCGAGCCGCTCAGCGCGTATCGAGCAGGCAAAACGAGATTGGCAAGACCGCCGCTTCCCGGCGGTTCCCGGTGAAACTGAATTCATTTCGCTCCCTGATAATTCAGATTATGGTAGTAGCGCGCCCCCTCTGAGCTGACGATGGTTAGGCGTTTTGCTGAGCGAGGGAACAGCAGCTTAACTCGTACAGCAAGACTTTCTACTATTTCGGATTAGTCTATTTCATTCGCAAAACGCGTGGGAAATGATATGGAAGTTGGAATTGACAGTTTTGCCTCGGTTGGAACGAGTGAAAATGGTGAAACGGCGGATGCCACGCAGTCTGTCGCCGAACTGCTGGAGAGAATAGAGCAGGCGGATCGTTCCGGCTTGGATATCTTCGGTATTGGCGAGCATCATCGGCATGAATTTTTAGATTCGGCAAACGCGGTTATTCTCGCCGCTGCCGCCGCACGCACCGAGCGCATCCGTCTAACCAGCGCGGTTACGGTGCTGAGCGCGGCTGACCCGGTGCGCGTGTTTCAACAATTCGCCACGCTCGATTTGATTTCAAAAGGTCGCGCCGAAATGGTTGTCGGGCGCGGCTCGTTCACCGAAGCCTTTCCGCTATTCGGATTTAGTCTCGGCGATTACGACGAGATTTTCGCTGAAAAGCTCGAACTCTTGCTCAAAATTCGGGACAATGAAACGGTCGATTGGTCGGGCAAATTTCGCCCCGCGCTGGAAAACCAAGCGATTTATCCGCGTCCGCTGCAAAAGCCGTTTCCCATCTGGATCGGGGTCGGTGGGACGCCGCAATCTTTCCTCCGCGCCGGCATGCTTGGACTGCCGCTCGTGGTCGCCATTATCGGCGGCGAAACGCACCGCTTTCGCTCGCTCGTAGATTTATACCGCGATGCCGGAGAGCGCGCCGGGTACGCGCCCGAAGCATTGAAAGTTTCATTGCATTCAATCGGTTATGTCGCCGACACGACTGAACAAGCCGTTGAAGAATTTTTTCCGGGCTACGCCGAAACTTTCACCAAAATCGGCAAAGAGAGAGGCTGGCCGCCGGTTACGCGCGCCGCTTTTGACGCGCAGCGCGGCGCAACCGGCGCGTTACTGGTCGGCAGTCCCGAAGAAGTGGCGGAGAAAATCCGCCGTCACAGCGAATCGCTCGGCGGCATTTCGAGAGTCACGTTTCAAATGGACAACGCGCAGATGAATCACGCCCAACTGATGCGCTCCATTGAACTGATTGGCACGCGAATGTCACCACTTTTGAACAATTAAAATATGCTCATGATCGTAGACAATCTAGCCATCGTTCTATATACAGCTCAAAAGAACATTGGGTGAAATTGAGGCAACCGCATCATTTTAATTTAGGTGCCCAAAAATATGAATTCACAAACAGCTCAAACCACCGCTACTGCTGACGAATCAGCAATCCGTGCTTTCCTTCACCAGATGATTGATGCTTGGAATCGAGGTAGCGGGGAGGGCTTTGCTGCCCCGTTCAGCGAAACTGCCGATTTCATCGCCTTCGAGGGAATGCATCTCAAGAGTCGAAAAGAAATCGCTGCATTTAATCAGCAAGCGTTAGTTAAGCATTGGAATCAATACAGTTGAGATAGAACAAACTAGGAGAATCTAACGTGGTCAAAGAGCAAACTGTAGACAAACAAGCAAATGTACAGGCAACTCCCAATCTGACATCTGCTCAGGAAGCTTTACAAGCGGTCTGGGAAGAGCATATCGGGCACGAGTTTGGTACTCACAGCCCTGAAGATGCTCTCGCTACAATGGTTGAGGACGCTTACGTGAATCACATTCCGGTAATGACTGGGGGAATAGGGAAACCGGCACTGCATGAGTTTTATTCCAAGTACTTCATTCCACAGATGCCGCCGGACATAGAGCTGGCTCCGGTCTTGCGCACAATCGGAACCAATCAACTCGTCGATGAAATGCTAGTTAAGTTCACTCATACCATCCAGATGGATTGGATGCTACCTGGCATTGCTCCGACCGGGAAACAGGTTGAAGTGCCAGTGGTCGCGATTATTCGGTTCCGTGACGGTAAGTTAGCCCATGAACACCTCTACTGGGATCAGGCGAGTGTATTGGTTCAACTCGGCATGCTTGATCCGGTTACGCTGCCCGTTGTAGGGGTTGACAGTGCACGCAAGGTACTTGATTCGAGCTTGCCCTCAACCGCACTGATCGATCGTGCCAGCGATCGCCACTAAAGGTTAGAACAAGCTTTCCATCAATACTTAGACCAGCGATCGCTGGTCCAAATGTTTCTAAGCGATTGACTGGAATGACATTGAAACAGGTTTGCGATCGAGTTTGGTGCGGTAGGTGCAAAAGTAGTCTTCTCTAGCAGACGCGAAGGAAAGAGGAACACCATGAATAAGCCCAAGTTTTTTATTACCCCCGGCTATGGGGAATACATGCTGAATGAATTGCATTACTCGCAAGCGGTAAAAATTGGCGATCGAGTGGAGACATCAGGATAAGGTGGCTGGGATGACAATCTACAAATTCCCGAATCGCTCACAGACGAAATTGCTTAGGCGTTTCGGAACGTAGAGCGAACCTTGGCAACTGCCGGGGCGGGTTGAGAGCATGTTGTCCACGTCAATTCTTACCATGTTGGCGGGTTTCCCACAGAGGTTAACGATGTGATGGTCAAGCTATTTCGTCATTACATGCCCAACCATGCTCCTATGTGGACACAGGTAGGAGTTGCAGCTCTTGCACTTCCAACGATGCGAATTGAATCCGCGTGACCACAATTGTTCCGTGAGTTTTGCATCAGCGACAGCACTACTCTACACAGATCGGAGCAAGCAGGTGGAGTAACAACTCCGACACAAAATTGATGCTACCTAGAACTGATCCATCAGGAGGAAAATCATGAAACTTCAAACCATTTTCGGAGTACTAACGATCGCTACAGGATTGCTCGGGGGTTGATTCACTCATCCCGCGATCGCACACAGCATTTCTTCACAGCAAACATCACCCGTTCTGATCGCCACTGCCTACACTGATTTAACCTTACCTACCTTGCGCCAAGGCGATCGCGGTAGAAACGTGGAACTGCTGCAGCGTATTCTTCTTGACAATGGCTTTTTAGGAGCCGCAGGCGTGAGGTTAGGCAATCCAAGAGGGGCGATCGTCGATGGCATCTTTGGTGCGGCCACAGCGTCTGCGGTACGCGATCTCCAGCAACAATACAGAATCCCAGTTACAGGGCGAGTCAATCCAACCACTTGGGAAGTCCTGGATATGCACGAAAACCCCTACCGATCGCCGCTTCCCTGGAAACAATAGAACATTACACAACCACAAATCAGAGATTTCTAATGAACCGAAAGATTCTTTCAACCAAAATCACAACTACAATCACGATCTCAATCACAATTCTGTTTGGCGTACTCCTACTATTCAATATTCCATCCCTGGCTCAAGTCAGTTCACAAGTGATTCCCAGAATCGAAGTGATCGAAAGTGCTGAAGGGATTCCACCCAGCTACCGTTTAGTCATCAGCCGATCTCAGGACAATGTTTATGTCTTCTGTCCGACTGACTTCGAGCCACAGTTGAACTATCTGCGAAATGTGAAGGCGATTCAATGTAAGCCGTTTACCAGTCCTTAGAAGTAAACCAGTGAGGAGCAACAGCATAACAACTCACACCACTTTTTTGCTTTGAACAGAGGGAAAATTCAGATGTCAGAGAACAATAAAGCCATTTTAGAAGCGGCAAACGCGGCGATCGCTAAAGGCAACTATGAAGGATTCTTGTCGTTCTGCGCCGACGACACGCAGTGGACATTTGTCGGCGACAAGACTTTGAAAGGAAAAGAAGCCGTTCGCCAATGGATGGCAACGGAGTATATGGAACCGCCTTTGAATATCGTTGCGAACTTGATCGCTGAGGGCGATTTCGTTACGGCACTCGGCGACCTCACAATCAAGGACAAAGACGGGAAGGCGGCTGATTACTCGTACTGCGACATCTGGCGCTTTCGCGGCGGCAAGATGGTCGAATTAAAGGCTTTCGTGATCAAAACCAAGGTCAAGGATGAAAGCAGCAACGCGGCATAAAAGGGATCAACGGTTCCTGACGGGAGGACTCATTTACAGTCCCATGGAAACATCAATCTGTCACTATCAACGACCAATCCTACATCAGTCGTTTGATCGATTCTTAATAACGACTGGAGAATAGCAAAAATGATTTATAAAGATATCGATGCGCAGCACAACCCTTTTCGCGATCGCGCTATTCTTTACCACCCATTTCACCTCCGCTTGCTCGGAGTCTACAACCATCATGTCTACTACAATCGCCTATCCTGAAACCAAGCGCGGCGATGTCGTCGAAGAACATTTCGGACAGGCGATCGCTGACCCCTATCGCTGGGTAGAAAACGATGTTCGTAACGATCAGGAAGTCGCTCGCCTCCATTCCTTCCTCTTTTCCAATCCAAACCAGCCGCCACAGGTAGTATTGCTGCTTCTTAATCGTCACCACCATTTCGTCGAGATGCCATTTGTCGGTGACGTAGGAACGCTTGCGCCGCACCTGATTCGCGTATTGCTGTCCGAATTTCTGGCACCCTTCCCGAATTGATTCGTACGTCACCTCAATGCCTCGGGACAACATCATCTTCTCGATCTCTCGGTAGCTGAGGGGGAAGGTGTAATACAACCACACACAGTAATTGATGATTTCGCCGGGAAAGCGATGACGGGAGTACATGAGAAGATGTGATCCGAGTTAAATCAGTACGATTATTCTACATTCCAGTTAACCTGACAGTACCGTCCGCAGACTTGAAAGATCGGCTGTTTGAACGGCTGAATCAATCTCCCTCGATTCCCGATCAATCAGGGTCTGAGGTCAGGCAAAATTCTGCTGAACGGGAACAAACCGGGCAACGGAGAAATCGTTGGAGATCGCGATCGAGCCAGAGGATTGCAAGGCAATCGGTTTTAGGCGCGGCTGCGATCGTCGTTGTGATGCTCGGAATCGACAACTATCGTTTGCGGCAAACGGCTCAAACCATAGAAGTATTGTTGAAACCTTGCAACAACCAAACACTCGTTTTTATACCTTGCGAGAAACTGACAAAGCAGCAAATGCTTCGGGTAGCGTGGTGATTAACTCGAGCCAAAATGCTCTAGTGGTATCGATACAGAATTTGCCGGATCTACCAGCAGATCAAGCTTATGGGCTATGGGCCATCCCCCAAGGCAGCACCCAAGCTTTATGTGGGCAGTTTAGCCGTGACGAAGCAGTAACAGGGCAATGGTCACGCTTACAAGCAGATTGTGGGACTCCTGTGGCTCAGCTTTTGGTGACAGCAGAATCAGTCGTAGCTCCGCCCATTCCGGCAGGCCCGCTCGTGATGAAAAGTTTGCTTTAACCCTTCCTAATAGATTGTATTGAATTCTTCATAGGTCAGCCTTTGGATAGATTCGGGCATTCGCATATGAAGTCAGTCTCCTCTTTCCCTTCCTGCCGTAAACAATTTTGTTCAACTTTAGGAATCCAATTCGCGATCGACACCGTACCGTTACTGTCCAAGCTCAATCATAGGTAAAAATGAATTCATACAACAGCAGCAAGTTCTCTAACCAGTTGGATCAAGCGCTGAGTCGCTTTGGAATTCGAGACACTGGCGCAATTCGTGATCCCATCAACCAGTTTTTATCTTCCTCAAGATTAGATTTGTCGGATAATACCATCGGGCAGTATCTTCGATCCTTAAAAAAGCCTTCTTCTAAACCTGATCCAACCACGGCTGATTTTGTTGGGCTAACTGCTAAAGAGGACTTAGCCTTCTTCAATGCTAATGATTTAAGCAATGTCACGACTGTGAAAGTCAAAGGACTGCAACAAGGTGAAACGCTCGTCGGTGTTGACTTTCGACCAAATACAGGACAACTCTTTGGTGTCGGGAGCAGCAATCGTCTCTATACGATCGATGTCAGTTCTGGCGCAGCAACTCAAGTTGGGAGTGGCAACTTTGCAGTAGGACTCAGTGGCAAGGCTTTCGGCGTTGACTTTAACCCGGTGGTCGATCGAATCCGAGTGGTGAGCGATGCAGGTCAAAACTTACGGATTAATCCTGACACTGGAGCGATCGTAGATGCCAATCCGATGCTGGATGGAGTTCAGCCAGACGGTAACTTGAATGGTGCAACTGATTCAATTGTTGCAACCGCCTATACGAACAGCTTTACAGGCACTCCTAACACAATTCAATACGGCATTGATGCCGACACTGATCAACTCTTCATCCAAAATCCGCCGAATAATGGCACTCAGAGCTTAGTCGGTTCACTAGGCGTTGATTTTGCAGCGGGTTCTGGCTTTGATATTGTCTTCAAAGATGGCGTAAACTCAGCCTTTGCCGCGTCTAATTCATCGCTCTACTCTATCGACCTCCAATCCGGAGCGGCAACCTCGCTCGGTCACGTCAAAGACGGGAAAAAGACAATTGACCTCGTTGGTCTTGCTGGAAGAAGTCCAATTGTGAAACCTGATCCTGCTAAAGCTGAATTTGTTGGACTGACCGATTCTAGTGACTTAGCCTTCTTCAATGCCAACGCGCTTAACAACGTCACTCAAGTCGATGTCAAAGGGCTACAACAAGGTGAAACGCTAGTTGGGATCGATTTTCGACCCAGTACGGGACAACTCTTTGGCATTGGAAGCAGCGATCGCCTCTACACGATCGATAAAGTCAGCGGTATGGCAACTCAAGTTGGCACTGACCCGTTTGCAGTCGATCTGAACGGTAAAGCTTTCGGG
Source organism: Cyanobacteria bacterium FACHB-63 (assembly GCA_014695255.1). GTDB lineage: Bacteria > Cyanobacteriota > Cyanobacteriia > Leptolyngbyales > Leptolyngbyaceae > Leptolyngbya. The sequence continues at coordinate 8,439 of JACJNX010000146.1, read as the reverse complement.
GTTGATTTTAATCCGGTAGTTGATCGCATTCGGGTGGTAAGTGATGCAGGTCAAAATCTGCGAATTAATCCTGATACTGGAGCGATCGTAGATGCCAATCTGACGTTAGATGGAGTTCAGTCAGATGGTAACCTGAATGGTGCGACTCACTCAATTGTTGCCGCAGCTTATACCAACAACTTTGCAGGAACAAGTTCAACGACACTGTACGGGATTAATGCAGACACCGAGCAACTCTTCATCCAAGATCCACCAAATAACGGCACTCAGAATTTAGTCGGTTCGTTAGGGATTGATTTTGCAGCGGGTGCTGGTTTTGATATCGTCTCCAAAAACGGCTCGAACAGCGCGTTTGCGACATCTAATTCATCGTTCTACTCTATCGATCTGCAATCTGGAGCAGCAACCTTGCTTGGTGGCATCAAAGATGGAGTAACGCCCGTTAAGTTGGTAGGTTTCGCGGCGACTGGACTATAAGCCTCAATCAGTTAGCTCTACGGGAAAAAAGTAGCTATTCTGCTTACACTGAAGCGCTCAACTTTCTGCTAAGGGAGTTGCTAATTAATGACATCCCGATCGAGGTCTTCTCGCTACGTTCCACCTCCGCCCGTGGTTTTCAACCACGGGCTCCTGGGGGCGACGTCCCCTCAGGAACTAGCATCTTACGCTTCCAGTCTACTTTCAGTAGAATTCGCCCCCAGGAGCGCCGAATTCCCTTCCAGCGCGGACAATCAGCGCAGTGAGGAACTGTATTTGCGAGCAACTCCCTAAGTAAAAATTTGAGCGCTTCATTTTTTGGATTGTCCTTCGTGCATTGAGTCCTTCTGTTCCTTGCTGAGGCTCAACATAATGGCGTGGTTCAAATGAAGGTAACGGATTGGAAGAGATCGGTGTACTGTGAAGGATTGTTTCCTTAGCCCTGAGTTGAACCCATCGTATGAGTCCAGTTCGATCCGTCGCCGCCGATCTAACCTCTGATGCCCGCCAGAAATTGGCGATTGAGGTCTTGGCAAAATCACAGCCCGTCAGCCAGTTCGCGGCGGCACATCAGGTCAGTCGCAAGTTTCTGTACGAGCAAGGTCAAGAAGCAAAGACAGCAATGAATGCGACCTTTGAGCCGACTGCCCATGACAACGACGTGCTATTCCATTTGCCCGTGACCAAAACTTGGTTATCTCAGCTCATTCTAGGATTGTTGGTGCTGATCTGTCATAGTTCCTATCGCGGAGTCGTCGAACTCTTTCGCGATCTATTGGACGTATTCATCAGCGTTGGAACCATCCACAATCGTTTACAGTCGGCTGCGACATCGGCATCTGAGATCAATCAAGCGCAAGATTGGTCTGGAATCTAGGTGGGACTTCACGACGAAATCTTCCAAGGTTCGCAGCCTGTATTGGCTGGAGTGAATGCTGCTTCAACTTATTGCTATTTGCTGCAAGGGGTGGAACACCGCGATGGAGAGACTTGGGGCAGCATTATCAGCTTAACCGGACTGTAGAATAATCGTAGTGATTCCACCTCGTTCGCAACTTCTGGTTCATGTCCTCCCGTCATCGCTTTCCGGCTGAAATCATTAGTAACTGTAGTGACTGTGTTTGGAACAACTGCGCCAACCATGTGAGGAGTGCCGAGAAATCACTTCTTGAAAGTTGCTGCCTAAATTAAGCGAGCTGAGCATTGAGGGATGACCGATTCGCTGAGTCGATCGACTCAGAGTTAAGACGTGGATATATAGGCGATTTTTACCGGGGTGTACGTCTACCCCTTTGGAGAACCGCATAGCAACGCGCCAGCTTATAATCTCCAACTTTCCCTATTCGCTCGTTTTACCCCCAGTACCTTCCCAAACTGAGCAATAGGCGGACACGCTCTTAGCATTAGCACGGGGTGGGTCATCATCAGGAGGGAAGCTGACTACTCGCTTTCAAGACAGCAACCTGTGCCGCATAAATCTCTTTCTTATTCGTGTAGCGCTTGAAGCTGCGACGATCGCGATGCCGAGTCAACTTCATCGCTTCTCCTTCGCCCAAACCATACTTAATCAGCAAATTCGTCGCATACGTATGCCGCCCCCGATGCGAGTGCAAATCAATTCCCGTCTGTTTCTTGATCGATCGCATGATTTCCCGAATGCCCCAATACGTCAAGCGCTGCCGCTGCTTCTTCGTCCGATTCGAGTACGACAAGAACATCGGATCATCAGCTTCGAGGAGTCGTCCTAGTTGCTCGCTGTACCAAGCAAAATAAGCTTCAAAATCAGCAATGCCTTCCTCGAACAGCATCACCCATCCGGTACTGTCAGATTTCGCTTCTCGAATGTGCAACTGCTTCGACGCATAGCCCTCGACCATCTGCGTCTGATAATCCCCCACGTTCAAATTTGACACCTCTTCCCCACGCAGTCCATGGAGTAATGCGGTGACGATCGCACGATCGCGCTCTGGAAACTTCGACTCCTGCACCGCTTGATAGATCTGCTCCACTTCAACATCAGACAACTCTTGCGATTCGCCTTCCTCAGCTTCGGGGAGCTGTACTCCTTTCGTTGGATCATTCGTCACATGACCCGACAAACTCATCCAGCGATAGAACGACTTTAAGGTTTGTAAAACTCGTCGCACCGTATTCTTCGATAACTGACGATCGTCGATCAAATACGTCTTAAACCCGATCACCTGTCGCTGACTCACGCTATTCCACAGACGGTCACAATAGTCCATGAACTGCTGCAAATCCTGCTGATACGATCGCACACTGTTCGGCTGCAACTCCCGCGCTGTTAGAAAAGCGTTCACAAAGATTTGACGCAGATCCGCAGGCGGAGAGGCTGACAGTTGCTCAACGGGAATGATGGGGGAAATAACAAGTTTTGGACTTGGTATCGGGCGATGCATCGGACCACAACCTTCTTGAGCAATTCATCTGTAGCATACACGGAACCGACAAATGAAGCACCGACAACACCCTGAACAGGACAAAGCATCACAGCCCTGCCCTGAGAATTTGTTCAGCCGTCAGTTGTAGTTCGGGAAACGTCGATGACAGGATTGGATCACTGCCCTGAAACGGTTGTGATTGATAGCTACCATTTTTGAGAACTAACACCATCACGATCGCTCGCGCTGGGTCGATTTGCCAAAACTCTGGAATTCCTCGCGCTGCATATTCTTTCGGTTTTTCTACATAGTCCCGATTATAGTTCGCGCTGCCAGCCTTTCCAGGCGATACAACCTCAACCACCAACCGAGGAGCAGGCAGACTGCGCCGAAGGAGTCGCTCACCCGATAGGACTGCTCTTGCCGACTCCTCGGTATGCACAATCAAATCCGGCTGTCGAGCAGTGACTTCCGTCGAATCCACTTCAATCTGATGTCCAATTGCAAAGCAATAAGGCGGAATCCCCAACGCTGCCAGCGCAATCACCAGTGCTGTCGCGATCGTGGAATTAATGGGATGTTCAGCAGGCAAAGCAACTAACTCCCCATTCACCAATTCATATCGAGTATCTGTTCCGTCGTCATAGTCTAGGTATTCCTCGATCGTCTTGAATCGGAGTTTCGCTTGCGTCATACCCTATCCCTCTTCACACGAGCTAAACCAGTTGTACTACAGAACTGTACGCATCGACCTCGATCATCTCTTTTTCACGATAGCGTGCCCCAACGGTCAAAAAATGCTTCAGGCGACCCTAAAACTCAAAAATTTGGTATTTTGGTCTTACCCCTAATTTTGTCATCTGACGTTCGTCTTACACCAGAGACTTGTCGAATATTTGGGATAAAGAGAAGAATGAGTATAAATGCTTAGTAGTGGAAGGGCGATAAAGAGGGCAATCGTAAATTCGGTTCGATTCAGACCCGCACCGTTGTGTTGATATGGCAAAATCTTCTCGAAAATCTATAGAGCCTGGGAAAAAACCGGCGGCTCGTCCGCAAATTCCGGAGAAGTGCCGCAAGTGTGCGATGCTGACAATGCCGCAGGTTCACGCGCTACATGGGGCAGAGGGAACCGGGGAGCGGTGTTATGACCCATCAGTTTGTCGATCGCGCCGTTCTCACGCCCGCAAGTCCGAGCAAAACAACTACAATCGCCGGATTCAGCACAAACAAAAGAAACGGCAAAGCCAACAATCCGATTTCGCAGCGGCTTTATTTGGTGATGCAGTGACTTCGGCTCCTCCAACCTCAACCCTGACGCAATCGATTCACCCACCACTCTCGGTTCCACTGCCGAAAGCGATCTCTCAACGCTACTACGCGATTTTGCTGCTGTATCGAGAGCCAAGATATCGCGGTCGCGTTCATGCCATTCGTGCTCAAGTGTGGCAGGGTTCAGATTTGGTAAATGAGATCAAGGGCGAACACTGTATTGGCATGACTCCGGGCGATGTGATTCACTACGTCGAAGCGATGCTGGCATTGCTGAAGGAAGTTTATGACATTCCTTATTTTGCCGATATTGAGCAACTAGATCCGGATTATTGTCCGATTCGTCCTTGTCCACGCCATTCTGCTCGCTTTGTGCAGATCCAGGTATGAAAGACTTTCTTGCGGCAACGAGTTGGGAGACGATCAATCTCAAAGCGGTGTGGCGATCGTTAGATTCGTCGATCGCACAGTTGGAGACTCCACAGCAGATTCAGGTGGTAGGAAGGGCGATCGAACATCTGGTCGAGTTGTTTGTGGCTTCGTCGGAACAGAGGTTTGAGGAACTCGATGCGACGCTGGCACAAGATGGTCCGCAGATGACGATCGAACAATTCCTGCCGTGTGTGCGTCAAGGGATGGAGATCGATTTTTCTCAGTTTGTCGGGGGGTTCGATCGCGACCCAGAACGCGGACCTTATGCACCGAGAAAGTTTGAATCAGAAGACCTAGCAGACGACCGAACGATCGTGGCAGCGGTTGATCCTGCGACACTTGCTGATGCGGTGGAGGGGTTAGAAGCGGCAATTGACCTTGAGGCAGCGCTTGAACTCGCGCACGTCGAGGACGTAGAAGCTTGGGCAAAGACAATTTCAGCTTACTTTGAGATAGCCGATGCGGAGACAGTTTCCTTACAGACATTGCGGCAATCGGTTCATTTACCTTGGATTGAGATGTGGTTAAGGCTGTTACTCGGTGGCTATCGATTAGAACGACAAGGAACAGACTTTTACAGTGGAGACATCTGGGTACGAAACCGACTTCCAGTTTCCGTAGAACCGACTGTTGAAGAAAATGAATGATACGATCGATATAACTCCGGATCGCAATCTATCTCGATGTCATCGGATGAAATGCTTACGGGGCAATGGTTATAGCCCTGATGAACAGAATCGTTCTGAAATCTTGGACTTCTGAAACTGTCTTAGAATGAGGGTTTCAAAAACGATAGATCGATTTAGATCGAGATCTAGAGCTAAATCGATCTCTACAGTGACATTGCGCCGGACATGAAGAATGCGAGCAATCTGCAATGTCTCCTCAGTGATTCGGTAGAAAATGTAATGCTGACCAACGCGGTAGCGGTAGAACCCTAGTCTGATATCATCCCGTTGTCTGCCCAGTGTAGGCATCTCGACTAAGCGATCAAAGGTCGCTTCCAATAATTCAGCATACTTGTGGAACTGATTGATTCCCCAACGCTCCAGCGTGAACGCAAGGATCTCTCGGTAATCAAGTTCTGCCTGCTCCGATAGCCGATAGCCATTCATAACCTATGCGTTTACCTGACCGTCGCGTTGCTGATACTCTGCCAGAACTTCGGCTCTAATTTCAGCCAGAGACAGGCGAGAGAACTGACCTCGATCCAGTTGGTCAGCCCCGATCGCAACCTCGCGTTGCATCCATTCCAACATTTCTGGCGATTCTTGTTCTGGCTCGTTGAGTGAGCTTCTCTTCAGGGGGTGACAACGAGCTTGAAAAATAGAAGCGATGCCGGATTGCAGCGACAGGCTCAGAAAAAAAGGAGTGAAACCAATTGATTCACTCCTCTAATATCAAATATGTTGCCTTCATTCTATCAATCCTGTCTGAAATCAAAACTCTCACCTGCTCAATTCATTACGCTGGAAATCTTGGTTGAACTGTTGCAGCAAGAACGCCAAATTAGCATCGAGCGTTTAGCAACCCTATTTCCACAACCGATTCTATTTGAGAGTCGGCGACGAAATCTCCAACGCTTTTTGAGCCTACCCCAGATGACACCGGAGGCGTTGTGGTTCCCGATTGTCAAGCAGTGGATCAAACAACACACTCCACGTGGTCAAACCTTACAAATCGTGATTGACCGAACGCAGTGGGATAGGCATAACCTAATGATGGTCAGCTTCGTGTATCAAAACCGAGCAATTCCGGTGTACTGGACGTGGCTCGACAAACAAGGGCAGAGTTCGCTCAAAGATCAACAAAAAGTGTTGCGACCGGTGTTTCGGCTATTGAAAAACCGTCGCTTTGTCTTGTTGGGTGACCGAGAATTTCACAGTATCGAACTTGCTGCTTGGTGTGTCGAAAAACAAGTGTCATTTGTGTTTCGCTTGCCGAAAAGCACAACGATTCAACCCGAGTCAGGGGCAAGCTTTTCGCGGCTCGATGTTCTACCGCAAGCTCCCGGTATTCCTGAACAATATCTGCAAATTCAGGTGACGCAAAAACGCGGATTCGGCAGGCACAATCTCGTGATTTATCAGAAACGCGCCTATGCTCAGACGACGACCCCGGAAGTTTGGTATTTGGTGACCAATCTCACGGATGTCAATCAAGTGCTGTTTCATTACGATTTCAGGTTCTGCATTGAGCCGGGTTTTAAGGATTTCAAATCGGGTGGCTATCATCTCGAAGATTGTCATGCTGACCCTCACCGGTTTACTGCCCTGCTTGTGCTCATGACCATTGCTTACTCGATTGCCTCAGTCCAGGGCAAGCGTGTTCGCAAAAAACAAGTGCAGCCGTATGTCGGTCGAGTCACTGAACCAAAACGCACTCAAAATCGCCACAGCCAATTTTGGATCGGATTGTATGGAAGTTTGTGGATTGGCAGTCTCAACTTATGGTCTTCGTTGGCGCAGCAACTGATGGCGCTCAAGCCCCAAAAACGCCCTTTTTTCCACCGAGGGCTCCGCGCGATCTCCCTGATCCAGTCTGCACTCTAGCCTCGTTGTCACCCCCTGAAGAGCTTCTCACCATCTGTGCCAAAGCTTCTTCAATCACATGGGCAGGGTCATCGTACCCTTGCTGCATGAGAATCGCTAGATACTGGTCGGCAGTTGCAGTGAGAGGAACTTGTTGCATGAAACCATCCTTAATTTCTAATCAATTCTACTGAGTATTAAATCAATGGTGCTGAGATTGGTTGTGGTCGATCTCGCCATGTTCATCCCCCAAGCACGAGCCGAGCTAAATGCTTCAAAATCTTTAGAACATCGATCAACTCATTGCCCGGTGCAAACAGTGAAAATACCCGCGACGTAGCATATTGCGGTACGTCTTCGCAATTTAACTTGACTGCGAGGATAGAAGAGTCTTTCTGCTGCTCATCTGACCCATAACTTGACCGGCTTTGTGCCTTTGCATTGATTTGTCGATGAGGAGCAGAAAGACCTTTGTTGCTTGTGCGGCTTGGGCATCGTGACCTCATAGGAGCCTGTCTTGAAAAAGTCCCATCGCAGTCTTGTCCGCTCACCCAGTCCTGCAAGCAGTTCTGCTCTTCAACCAGGCGGTGAACAATGACACAATCTACGACCGATCCGAATGCAGTGATCATCGGTGTTGACACGCACAGAGACACGCATGCTGCCGTCGCTATCAATGGCTTAGGTGCACGTTTAGGAGATCGCATCATACCCACGACTCCAGCGGGATATCAACAATTGCTGGAGTGGGCAAAAACGTTCGGCGGGGTCACTGTCTTTGGTGTGGAAGGAACTAGATCGTATGGCAAGGGTTTGACCCAGTTCCTACGTCGTCAAGGACAGAAGGTGATTGAGGTCAGCCGCCCTTGTCGTCGAGGTCAGCAGCGATTGCAAGGCAAGAATGATCTGCTGGATGCAGAAGATGCTGCTCGCCAAGTATTGGCGGGACAAGCGACGGCAGTGCCGAAATCAGATGAAGGAACTGTGGAAATGATCCGGATTCTCAAAGCGGCAAGAGATACCGCCGTCAAAGCGCAGACGCAAGTGATGGTCTCACTCAAAGCGATGATCATCACCGCCAATGCAGAATTACGAGCACAGTTGGAACCCTTGTCCACTCCCCAGTTGATCAAAACTTGTGCACAACTCGAAGTTGGGACACTTGATACGCCGATGGCTGCAATGCGCTATGCCCTCGCGGCAATGGCAAAACGGTGGACACGGTTACATGAGGAAATTGAAGCACACACCCAGCACCTCACAAAGCTCACCCAGGCTGCAGCACCCGAATTAGTGCAAGCGTTTGGTATTGGTACGGATACGGC
>JACJNX010000145.1 GCA_014695255.1 Cyanobacteria bacterium FACHB-63 | reverse complement strand
GCGACTGTCAAACGAAAAAGACTTGAGCCATTTTAGTCAGAAACGGTAGAAGCTCAGACAATCAGGAGCTTTCAGACAAATTCACCCAGGCGGGAAAACCCGCAACCAGTTCAAAGATAGTAGAGGGCATAGCCTGTTTGGGTTTCTCCATCAACCACGGCAACCAACGACACCTCTAAACCTTTCTCGACTTGGCTGTGGCAACCATTGTAAAATTCATCTAACCCGAAGGTTTTCTTACCGCTTTTGGCGATAAAGGAACAGTCCATCACCGCGATTGTTAGATGGTTCTCAGGAATCGCCGCTTGGATCAGGGCAGCATTGAACGCCATGAAGTCGAACCGTTTCTTGAACAGTCGGCGGTAGGTTTTCTCGCTCAGGTCACTGTAACGACTCAAATTGGTAAAGTTCACCTTGCCTCAGAATCGTGGCAAATAAGGTCGTCATCACGCTCAATTGCGGTTTGCGAAAACGCCCACTTTGGCAAGTAGGCTCTGTACAATGCTCATACAGCTATCCATCCGGTGCGTTACATTTACAATTCGCGCCCATAAAGGATGGATGGCTTTTCTGTCTACTGCTGATCCTAAAATTATCCGAACCATTGTTTTCATTAACTCATTCTTTAGGAACTTGTTTAAGGTGAAGGATCAAGTTGTGATCTTATACAGTTTGAAATTACAGTCGAATTCCGATCTAAAACATCAGCTTTGCAGCTAAAGGGTTTATTCTATGACCTCCCATCCGTCCGAGCAGCAGAATTCACCCCAACCTTCGATGGAAGCGTCTGATCTAACGCCGCAGCCCGAAATTGATGCTCCCTTCCCGATCGTGGGGATCGCTGCTTCTGCGGGTGGACTAGAAGCGTTCAAACAATTACTGAGCCATTTACCCACAGATACCGGAATGGCATTTGTGTTGATTCAGCACTTAGCACCCGATACTAAAAGCTTGTTGAGCGAGATATTAAATCGAGTGACGGAGATGCCCGTCAACGAAGTGCAAGATGGCATGACGATCGAGCCAAATCAAGTCTTCGTGATTCCATCGAATACGAAGATGACGATGGAGGATGGAACACTACGACTGACAGCCCGCGAAAAGGTATATGGCAAATATATGCCGGGTGATGCCTTTTTTGCGTCCTTAGCCGCCGATCGCGGACACAAAGCGATCGCGGTTGTGTTATCGGGGACAGATAGCGATGGTTCAGTGGGCTTGAAGGCGGTGAAAGCGTCGGGTGGTATCACCTTCGCTCAGTGTGAAGGAACCGCACAGTTTGATGGGATGCCAAGTACGGCTGTAGCGACGGGCGCAGTCGATTTTGTGCTGCCGCCCCAACAAATTGCCGAGGAACTGGCAAATCTCAGTCGCAATCCCTTTGTTGCTCGCCAATTGTCGTCGATTGTGGCTGAGGAATCTCTTGAAAGTAGCGAGGAAGCCCTGTTCACAATTTTCGCGCTGCTGCGATCGACGACGGGTGTTGACTTTAGCCGCTACAAATCCAACACAATTGATCGACGAATTCAGCGTCGGATGCTGCTCTACAAGCTGGAGCGATTGGAGAATTATGCTGAGTATTTACAAGGGCATCCGGCTGAAGTGCAAGCATTATATGAAGAAATTCTGATTCACGTCACTAGCTTTTTCCGCGATCCTGATGCTTTTGAACTGCTGCAAGCGCAAGTTTTTCCAACTATTACGCAAAACAAGTCGGCAGAATTTCCGATTCGTATCTGGGTGGCAGGCTGTTCGACCGGTGAGGAAGTCTACTCGATCGCGATTTGTTTGCTAGAGTTTTTGGCAGATAAAGCGACTCAACCCCCGATTCAGATTTTTGCCACCGACATTAGCGAGATGGCGATCCACAAAGCACGAGCGGGCATTTATTCCGAGAATCAAATGGTGGATGTTTCGCCAGAACGCCGCCGCCGATTCTTCTATACGCTGGAAGGTGGCAATTATCAAATCAACAAGATGGTGCGCGAGCTGTGTGTGTTTGCACGGCAGGACTTAGGTAGTGATCCGCCCTTTTCTAACTTAGATTTGATTAGCTGTCGGAATGTGCTGATTTATCTCGGAGAGGCACTGCAAAAACGGGTCATGCCCATCTTTCATTACAGCCTTAATCCAACCGGATTTTTGCTCCTGGGAACCTCAGAAAGCACCGGGAAATACTCTGACTTATTTACAGTAGTCGATAAAAAGTGCAAACTCTATACCAAGAAGCTAATCGCCAATCGTCCGGCGTTTTCCTTTGTGACCAGCAACTATTCGATCGTGAAGCCCGATGAGCGTTCTCGTGTGAACCCGGCTGCGATCGAGCGATTTGACTTACAGAAAAAGGTAGATCAACTGCTCTTGATTCACTATGCTTCCGTGGGAGTGGTGGTCAATGACAAGATCGAAGTTCTGCAACTTCGGGGAGATATCGATCGCTATCTCAAACTCGTTCCTGGAACTGCCAGCTTCAATCTCTTCAACATGGCGCGAGAAGGCTTGCTGATCGAGCTACGCGCCGCAATTTATCAGGCACAACGGCAAAACGTTCCCGTCACCAAGACTGGGGTACATCTGACACAGGGAGAGCGATCGAGCATTGTGAATCTTCAGGTGATTCCGTTTAAGACCCCAACCGAGGAACGTCACTTTTTAGTGCTGTTTGAAGAAGCGCCTCCGATTGTGAGCAATGCGATCGAGTCGGAGAGCATACCAGGAGATTTAGAGCGTGAAAATGCTCGGCTGAGACAGGAACTCGCCTCCGCAAATCAAGAGCGGATGGCAATACACGAATATCTGCAAGTGGTAATCTCAGAACAGGAGCATATTCATCAAGATCTCAAAGTTGCAAACGAGGAAATCCTGTCGAGCAACGAGGAGTTACAAAGTACCAACGAAGAGTTAGAAACAGCGAAAGAAGAGATTCAAGCCACCAACGAAGAACTGAATACCACGAACGAAGAACTTCGCAGCCGCAATTCGGAATTACACCAAGTCAACAACGATTTAACGAATTTACTTGCCAGCATTAACATTCCGATTTTGATGCTGACAAACGATTTACGCATTCGACGGTTTACCCCGATGGCGCAACGCTTGTTCAATTTCATTCCGGCTGATGCTGGACGACCGCTCAGCGATATCCGAGCCAATCTGAACATTCCCGACTTAGAACCGCTGATTTTAGAAGTTCTAGACACACTGAGCGCCAAAGAGTTAGAAGTCCAAACGCAAGGCGGACATTGGTACACGCTCCGCATCCGTCCGTATCGCACTATCGAAAATCAAATCGATGGCGTGGTGATCGTCATGATCGACATTGACGCGCTGAAACGGAGTGCCACTAAGCTCGAAGCAGCCCGCAACTACGCAGAAGCGATCGTGGAAACAGTGCAAGTGCCATTGATGGTGCTGGAGTCGGATTTTCGAGTCAACACAGTGAATCGATCGTTCTATGAAACGTTTCAGGTTTCACCGTCTGAAACCGCACAATCATTGATTTTTGACCTGGGTAACGGGCAGTGGAATATTCCCGCACTGCGATCGCGCTTAGAAGACGTGCTTGCCGATAATGTCCCGATTCATAATTTCGAGGTCGAGCATCAATTTGAACACATTGGGCAGAGAACGATGTTACTCAATGGTTGGAAAGTTCTTCAAGAAGGTGATGTGCAACGAATTTTGCTGGAGATCGAAGACATTACTGAGCGCAAACAGTTTGAAATCGAGCGAGCGCGTCTACTTGAACAAGAGCAAGCCGCTCGTCAAGAATCAGACCTGGCAAATCGTGCCAAAGACGAATTTCTCTCAAACCTCTCTCACGAACTGCGAAACCCGCTCAATATCATGCTGGGATGGTCACAGATTCTTCGCACCCGCAACCTAGAAGAAGAAGCTGCCGCTCGCGCGATCGAACTGATCGAGTGCAGTGCGAAAACACAAGCGCAGTTGATCAATGATCTGCTGGATGTGTCGCGGATTATCAGTGGAAAGTTGAACCTCAACACTCGACGACTCGATCTGGCGATGGTGGTGAGAAGTGCGATCGAGGCGGTGCGGCTAGCGGCAGATGCGAAGTCGATTCAACTCGTTTCGCATTTAACTTCGGTCATGGTTGTGGGCGATGTCGATCGCTTACAACAAGTGCTTTGGAATCTTTTGTCGAATGCAATTAAGTTCACACCATCCGGTGGACGAGTGGAAGTCACGTTAGAATTGGTGGACAATCAAGCGCAGATTCGAGTCAGTGATACAGGGCAGGGTATTCCAGCAGATTTACTACCCTATGTCTTTGATCGCTTTCGTCAAGGAGATTCTAGCAGTACCAAAACCAGTCAGGGACTCGGACTCGGCTTATCGATCGTGCGGTATCTCGTCGAGCTTCATGGAGGCACGATTGAGGCAGCAAGTCCCGGTGAAAACCAAGGTGCGACCCTAACCGTCAAGTTGCCGCTGCACTTCACGCAGAATGCCATCCAGACGGAACCTTCATCTCAAGAAGAGAAACCATCCACTGATTTAGAATCAATCGATACAGCAGAGCGACTAGATTTATCGATCGCTGAAGCTCCGTCTTTATCAGGCTTATGCCTTCTAGCCGTCGATGACGATGCGGGAAGTCGCGACTTGATTAAATGGTTGTTAGAAGACTTTGGGGCTGAAGTAATGATGGTTGCCTCAGCAAGGGACGCGATCGCAGTTTTGACCGAAAATCCTGAGCGATACGACTTGCTTTTAGCGGATATCGGAATGCCAAGAGAGGATGGTTATTCCCTGATTCGTCAAATCCGATCGCTTGAGGTCGGCGGACAGATTCCCGCGATCGCGTTGACGGCTTATGCTAGCGATCGAGAGCGTCCGCTCTCGATCGAGGCTGGATTTCAGCTCCATCTGACGAAGCCGATTGATTCAGTGCAATTGGCAAACGCGGTCGCCAATCTAGCAAGATAAATCAGGAATGGTTCTAAAGGTAGACAGCAAGTGTTGAATGCGCGAATAGTATAGAGATATAACAAAACATTAAGGAATGTTAATCATGCAAGCCAACAAAGCAACTGAATTACCCCCAATCGCTGAAGCATATAATGGAGCCGATCGCAACGCTTTCTTATTTGGTTGGAAGCCTCAAGCTGAACTCTGGAATGGACGCTTTGCGATGATCGGTTTCACCGCATATCTACTTTGGGACCTAGCTGGCTACAGCGTCGTCCGCGACCTGCTGCATCTAGTGAAGTAGAAAGTAAATCTTTTACAATTAGAAGAATGCAAAGCCCTTTTCCAGCGATTGGAAAAGGGCTTTTGACTATGGTTGCCTAGAACCTAAAGTAGAAGCGATGGAATTCAAACAGCGACTTCTTGTGGTTCAGTTGTTTGGTTTGGAGACTGCACCTTGCCTAATAAACCGCGTAATTTATCGCCCTCAATCACTTCGGTTTCTAGCAGTTGAGTCGCGATCGCTTCCAGCAAATCTTGATTCTGACGCAGAATTGCGAGGGCGTGTTCGTGCGCGGTTTCCACAATCTCTTTAACTTCGATATCGATCGCCTTTGCCGTATCGTCGCTCACCATCCGTCGAGGATTGGGCGCATTATCTAAGAACATCGCCTGCTGCCCTTGCTGATACGCCAATGGACCCAGTACTTTACTCATGCCGTAGGTCGTAACCATCCGCTCCGCTAAATCGGTTGCCCGTTGCAGATCGTTAGAAGCACCCGTCGTAATGCTGCCAAAAATGACTTCTTCCGCCGATCGTCCTCCTAATAGCGTGGCAATTTGACCTCGCAGTTCAGCTTCGTTCATCAAAAAGCGATCTTCTGTCGGAAGCTGTAAGGTATAGCCGAGTGCTGCCATTCCGCGCGGCACGATCGAAATTTTCTCAACTTGACCACTTCCACCCGTTAAAGCTCCAACTAAGGCATGACCCACTTCGTGATATGCCACAATCTTCTTCTCGGTTTCGTTGAGCACCCGACTCTTTTTCTCAAGTCCAGCAACAACACGCTCGATCGCTTCTGCAAAGTCTTCTTGAGCGACGGTCTGACGCTGATTTCGCGCCGCTAACAGTGCAGCTTCATTGACCAAATTCGCAAGATCAGCTCCCGCAAATCCCGGAGTACGAGTTGCAATCGCTTTTAAGTCTACATCCGGACCCAGCTTCACTTTCTGAGCGTGAATTCTCAGAATCGCATCGCGACCCGAAAGATCTGGACGATCAACTAACACTTGCCGATCGAACCGACCCGGACGTAACAGCGCTTGATCCAAAACTTCGGGGCGGTTGGTTGCTGCTAACACAATCACTGTGGCATCGGTCGCCGCAAATCCATCCATTTCGGTCAGCAATTGATTCAGCGTTTGTTCGCGTTCATCATTCCCGCCATAAAATCCGCCACTGCTGCGAGATCTACCGATCGCATCGAGTTCATCAATAAACACAATACACGGAGCCTGCTTTTTCGCTTGATCAAACAAGTCTCGAACCCGCGAAGAACCGACCCCAACAAACAGTTCGACAAATTCAGATCCTGAAATACTGAAGAATGGAACCCCTGCTTCACCTGCTACCGCTTTCGCCAGCAGTGTCTTTCCAGTTCCCGGAGGACCTACTAATAAGACACCTTTCGGAATCTTTGCACCAATTGCTGTATATCGTGCGGGAGTCTTGAGAAAATCGACGATTTCAACTAACTCGGTTTTTGCTTCTTCGACTCCTGCAACATCGGTAAACGTAATCTTTTCTGATTCACCTTCAACGTAAACCTTCGCTTTGCTTTTTCCGATCGACAATGCTCCCTGGGGATTATTAGCACCCCGCGCTAGAAAGAACTGCCAAATTGCTACAAAAATCAGTGGCGGAATCACCCAGCCGAGTAGACTAGTAAACCAACCATTTCTCGCGGGTGGTGTCGCCGCAAACTCGACCCCTTTTTGTTCTAAAAGTTTAGGTAACTCTAAGTCAAAAATCGGAGTTGTAGAAAACACTTGCCCTGGAGTGCCATCTTCTGTTTTTAGTTGATACCGAATTTGATTTTGACCGACTGAGACTTGGCTGACCTCTCCTTCCTGGACTTGGTGAATGAACAAGCTATACGGCACAGCCGGGACTTGAGCACCTAACAAGTTGGGTAAAAACAGATTGATGAGCAGAAATGCTCCCGATACGGCTAACAAAATGTTTGCAATTAAGCGAGAACGAGGCGGAGTCGGTTTTTCTTTAAGCGCCATGCGTGTTATCAATCCTTTTGACTTAAAGTCTTCAATGAGTTCTTTAGGCTACAAAATTGTTGAATCAATTCTCAAGTATCAGAAGTTGAAGTTGGGGGCATTGAGTTTAGAATTCTGCTTCGACTGGTCGCAGCGTTTTTTTAACTTGCAATTGCTGACACAAAATTTTGTCAGACAGAACTGCGCTAACCGTTTCGCTCGTAGAAATCTCTAACTGAGCTTCTAGAGGTGCTTTGAACAAGAGCCTTTCTCCAGGAAAAATCACACGCTCGAAATACCAGTTCTCAATGTTCTGAATTCGAGCAATCTGGATTCGAGAAGTAGGGTTCATGTAGTAGCAAAGTACTAAATCGGTCTCATGTCGATCGAGGGAAGAGCTTAGTTGTCTCATAGAAAAATCTCATGGATACAACAATTCAGATGCAACACAGCACTCCATCAACAAGAATCAGTGATTGTAGAGTTTCGAGCTGTAGCAACTAAAAATCAAAATGAGGTATCAGCCTCTACAGAAATTCGTCAGCTTGAAGCCAAGCTTCAAACCAGCATTTCCTCACGACAGTAGCTACAGCGCCAGTAAAGTTGTCCCGATCGCACATGACGAAGTAAAATCCTTGAACAGTAAGGACAAACACACTGGCTGGAAGCTGGCGCATTCGGGGGCGGGAGAGACTGTTGCTCATGACCTGTAATTGTTTCGGTTCTCAATTGTCTTAAATTGATTGATAGCATTCCCATTTTTTTAAAAATCGAATTACAGCGAAAGTTGTACTGGCAGAACTACAGTACAAGTACTTCATTACACTGTTTAGCCGTGATTGTAGACTAAAATTTAGTATCGCATTCTGCTACTGGAAAGTATGTTTTAGTAATTGTCTAATTTGTATAGTTATTGTTTGAATTCCACTAAAACATTCCAAAGACGCAGATGTAATTGAACTGTTTTCACAAGAATAAAAAGAGACTTATGCCTGGACACGACATTATTGTGATTGGAACTTCAGCCGGCGGACTCAAAGCGCTAGGCGCGATCGTTGGCGCTCTGCCTGCTGCGTTAGATGCTGTTTTACTGATTGTTCAACACCTCGAACCCAATAAGCCTAGTATTCTTCCTAAAATTCTTTCAGACGTTGGTTCTCTGCCTGCGGTTCACCCCGTTGATGGTGAAGAAATTCAACCTGGGCGCGTTTATGTTGCTCCGCCTGATTATCATTTGCTGCTGAATCAGGGCTATGTGCGAGTCATCCGTGGACCGCAAGAAAACCGATTTAGACCCGCGATCGATAGCCTCTTTCGTTCTGCTGCTCGCGCTTATGGTCCAAGGGTGGTAGGAGTCGTTCTGACAGGCTATCTTGACGATGGCACAGTCGGGTTGCAGGCAATCAAGAAACGGGGCGGCGTAGCAATCGTGCAAGACCCCAAAGAAGCAGAATATCCCAGCATGGCAAAGAGTGCATTGCAGTTTGTCAAGGTCGATCACTGCTTGCCCCTGGCTGAAATTCCAGACCTTTTAGTGCGTTTATCAAAAGAACCCACAGAATCAGAGGAAGCTTACCCCGTGACTCAAGAAATCGAAGTCGAATCGAATATTGCTGAACAAAGAATGAATACCCAGGAATTTTTGCAGAATGTTGAAGCGATCGGAACTCGAACGACCTACACCTGTCCCGAATGTAGCGGGAGTATTTGGCAGATTGGCAACAATGAGCCGCTGCGGTTTCGCTGTCATACGGGGCATTCATTTACAGCGAATGTCCTGCTAGCAGAGCAAACCCAAAACCTGGAAAATGCCCTTTGGTCGGCGATTCGAGCAATGGAAGAAAAAGTCACGTTTTCGCGTCAAATGGCAGAACGGATGGAAACTCACAACCATCTAGACTCAGCCGCAAAATACAACGATCATGCGGATCGCTTGGATGAGGAAGTATCCCTGATTCGGGGAATTGTTCTGAATGGTTTTGCGACAAAACGAACCATTGCTGAAGATGAGGAAGGACAACCCGCTTAATCTGCTCGTGCAGGTGTGAGTCGAGGCACAAATCGTTGATGAATCAATATGCATCAATTTGCATCGATTCGCGATCGCGTTTCAATAGAAGTTTCAATTGTGTTTAAGTTGTATCACTTTGATTAAAAACGCTCAAAAGTTGCAGACTCTAACAGGTTGTTTTCCTCAAAAAGATACAAAACAGGTTGGGTTGCTTTGAGTAAAACAGAAAGCATCAACACCGAATTAGGAGTGTCTCACTTGTGGCTGCAACTTTGATGGGAGTGCCAAGTTTTCGTAATGCTCAAAGAGTCAGCTTTGTGGGCGGAGAAGGAATTGTACGAAACTACAAACCTGAAGCTGAAACCTGGACTTATTACATTGAGATGGCACTAGGAGTAGAGCCTGAGTTCGGCAGAATCGGCGCAGAAACAATGGTGGTTCTTACTGAGGCAGATTTATGGGCAGCGTAATGTTCAATCTGCTTTGGTTTGCGCTTTGTACAACAAACTGGAGATCTCTTAAATGTCTATTCCGCCATATGCTTTATTTTGCCTGATGGTGCTTGTCTCGCTCTTGATATCACTAGAGCGAATGGGAACAGCACTGGATGAAGCTGACATTGGAGGTTTCTGCATCTGGGTATGTGTTGCAGGAACGATCGCAGGCTTACCGATTTTGTTGTGATTGAAGGGCTTTAACCCATTCAATGCTGCTGGAAATGCAGATGAACTGCTTTTTTGAAAAATCTCATTACAACCATGAATTCTAAACAGTTGTCGAACTTCTCATTTTTGCTCTCCTTGAAGTACGGCATCTGGATTCTCTGGACTCCTCTCTGGGTATTCGGAACAATCGAGCGAGTTGTAGCTGCCTTTGCTGACCATTCCATCTCGCCTGTAGACTTTCTGCAAATCTCGATCGCTGCTTTTTTTCTATTCGGTTGGCTGCTGTTAAAGCCATCGTTGTACCTTTGCTCTGATATTGAGCAAAGCTGAAATTTGACCAATTCTGTAATTTTTAATCACTATTGAATCAACAAGGAGTTACCCATGTCTGGACAAATGTGCTGGCTATCTAGCTCAAATTATCAGGGTCAATTGATTCTGCATTTAAGAGAACGTTCGTTTGAACCTTGGCTGCCCTACACGGCATGTCCTCAACATAAAGTCCCTGATTATCTCATTCCTGGTGGTTCCAAAGGGTGGAGTACCTACCAAAAGCTGAGGCAAGCAGGCTGGACGTTAATCCCCACTGCTCAAGCCCAAAATGCAGTCATTAGACCAGAAGTTCAACGGGTCTAAAACAGTTAACTCCACTGCCATTCTCTGTCCTCAAGTTCCTTCTGAGGTAACAATAAGGTTACTTCAATTTCCTGCCGAACTGCGGCTGTTAGTGCACAACCCGTATTCAGACAATCTATCAGCAATTGATTCGCAGTATAGTACTGTTGCAACAGGTGCTGCTGCTCAGGACTAAAGTTCCATTGATGCTGAGTGTTACGATGCTCAGAGACGGCTGCTCTAAGCTGCTCTGCCCAACTTAGAGCGCTCGTTTTCCACCATGTCTGAAATTCTTTTCGATCCTTTGCTAGGTCTGGAAGTTGGTCTTTAAGCTGTTGCAGCGATCGGTGTAAATTGGTATCCATGACCAGAATTAGAGCATTGTCGAGAGCATCAACACAGGCACGAGCATGAGTGACATTGCCAGCGTCGGCTCCTTTAGCGTAGCGCTTGGCACTCATCGTACACTTTCGGACAAGATTATCTAATGCCATGTCGAGAAAAACTCCTTGATCTAGTGTCGAAGAAAGTGCGAGAAGTGGCACGAGTTGTGGCTGATGTGCAAGGGCATGGTGAAAGGCGCGAATTGCAGTCGGCGAGGGAGGAGCGGCAAGCGATTTTTGGTGTGCCCAGCCTAAGAATTTTTGTACATCCTGATCTTGAGCCACAAGTGCATCAATCTGCCGCTTCATCAACAGCACAAGCGGATCTGCGCTTCGCAGCATCGCCGCCGTTAACAAAAAAATTTCCCGCCAGCGAGGATCGGTAATATGACTGACTAAGCGATCGAGGGGTTGCTCTGTGGCTTGCAGGTTGTAATTTGCCACAATTTTTCGTGCTGTAAAATATTCTTGAAAAGCTAAATCGGAAAACGAGAAAATCCCTCGTACTCGCTCGGTGAGTAGTCCATGTTGGAGTTCGATCGCTTTAAGGATTCCTTCGCTCTCGATTTGCAACTCTTCTAGCTCGATTTCTCCTCCGGGGAACTGCGAAGCAATCGTGCTGCGATTTTCCTCCAGGATCATCGAAGCAGTCGGCAAATCACGAAGATAGTCGCTAATGTATTCCTTAATGCTGTGTTGTTCAAAAAAGCACTTACCCTGCTCGAATGTGATCGCAGCAATCTGACTCAGCAGCTTGAGTTTTTGGGGCAATGAGAATCCTTGATACAGTTCCTCCCGCTCAAATCCTTTTGCTTCATCCCATTTGGACAGCAAAATATCGATACATTGCCGATAAAACTCCGATCGCTGGCTTGGGAATTGGTGCTGGTACTGAAACATCCAGCAGGCGAGATGTAGAAACAAGGGAGTTGCGGCAAGTTGGCGGAACGGTAGATTTTCGGACAGGTTGAGTTTCTCAATAAACTGACCTGCCTGTTCTCGCCCCTCTTGAGGAGTGATTTTTGTCAATGCCTCAAACCACTTCTGTCCAAAGGCAGCAATTTGAGCTTGAGTAAACGGAGCAATTTCAACATCAGTGAAGCGATTCAAGCTGAGTGATTTCGCTGCGGTGCGACAGGTGACAACAAATAGATTCTGTTGATAGTTTTCCGAAAATCTACGAATCTCCTTCACGACTGCCTTACTGTCTTGACCGCATTCATCTAACCCATCAAGCAACAGCAACATTTTTCCCGATCGCAACAAGGCTTCAACCACGTCGGAATCTGAAATGCCAGAGGTGAGAAATTCCTCGCGAATGTAGTGAATTAAACTGAATTCATCCATCGCTCTAGACTCGTCAGCAAAATCCCGCAGCGTGATAAAAATGGGAATCCGATTTGCAGCAAATCGACCCCGGTTGCACTGAATGGCGAGATGCTGCAAGAAGGTAGTTTTACCTGCTCCAGGTTTGCCCAATATCCGAAGCTTCGAGTAGGTTTCGACGGCTCTTGTTCCCTCCGTTTGAGTCTGAGACATCTCGCCGAGTCCAAAGAGATCGAAGTCTTTTGATGTAAAGTTTTGCAGGTCAGAAATTCCTAGCCATTGTTGGCTGACGATTTCTTCCAAGATGTTGACATCAATGTAAAGGTCGTCAATTTTGATAGGACGGCTCACGTTCAATAACTGCAACGTGCCACACTGATTTTGCACTTTGTCCTGACGTTGTACTCTCACCTGACGGACTAGGCTCTCCATTTCCGGAGGAGTTTCATATGCCTGTTTAGGCTCTGATCTTGCGATCGCAGAATGTTCAGCGATGTCTTGCCAATCTAGCCCTAAAGCAGAACACAATTCGATAAAAATATGACGTTCCACCGGACGACCTGTGAAAAATCTCCAAACGGGTTGGCGGGTCCTAAGGTTCACTTCCATTGCCAAGCCTTCCTGCGTCCAGCCCGTGCGATCAAAGGCGCTTTTAGCTTGTTTGATTCCCGCTTCTGTCGCTTGGAACGATCGCTTTGCCATCGGAAAACCCCTGTGCTCAAGATCCATTACCCACAAGCGCCTGGATCTTAATATTTATCTTTAGAATCGTAATCTTTCGGTAGAAGCAGACTCCGCGAAACTGAAGTGATTTCTGCTCTAGGAAATGCAAGTGCAACGATTGAAAATAAGTCCTCTTTTGGATATCTCTAAGGTAAGAGGTAACTAAGCTGGGTTGTAGAACACACTGAAATTTAACCTTAGTCGAGTTACAAAGTGAACACTTTAACGACTCCATCAATTTCCGTGGCGGATCGCATTCTAGTCGTCGATGACATTGAAGATAACTCTGTTCTGCTTCAAGTCGTTCTAGAGCAAGAAGGCTACGAGGTAGATGTGGCAAACAGCGGTCGAGAGGCATTAGACAAAGTTGAGTACCACCAACCCGACTTAATTTTGCTGGATGTAATGATGCCGGAAATGAATGGGTTTGAAGTGACACAACGGATTCGGCAAAACAATCGTATTCCCTTCATTCCAATTTTGTTAATTACAGGGTATGACCAGTTCAATTCAGCAGAAGGATTTGAATTCGGTGCAGATGACTTCATTCGTAAACCCGTTGACTTTAATCTTTTGCTCGATCGTATTCGCACTATCTTGCCCGAGGACCGCAACGATCAAGCGTTCCGAAGCCGTTAATCGCTTCGAGTGAAATGACCAGCGTTCGTGTTGCTCGCTTTATGCAGATGCGACTAATTCACTAACGATCGCGATTACTTTCTCTGGAACAGCAGGTTTAGTTAGATGACGCTGAAACCCGACGGAGATTGCTTGCTGCTGATCTAATTCTCCAGCGTAAGCGGTTAGCGCGATCACGGGAACTTGTTCACCATTGGGCAGGGAGCGAATCTGATTAAGCAACATATAGCCATCCATCTCTGGCATTCAAACGGGCGGCATGACAACTTTTCGAGCGATTCCTAGCGTTTTGAGCGTCTGAATTGCCCACCAAGTCACATCAATCTGCCACCATTTCCAGCCTGCTTTTGCCACATTCGGATGAGCATGATGATTATTGTGCCAACCTTCTCCAAATGCAAGCAGGGCTACCCACCAGAGATTACGCGACCCATCTTCGGTGTCAAAAGTTCGATTGCCAAATAGATGAGTGGCTGAGTTGATCAGCCAAGTTGTATGCCAAAGCAATACAATTCGAACAAATACACCATAGACGACGAATGACCAACCACCGATCGCATAAAGCAGCAGTCCAATCGGTAGTTGTAAGAGTAGGAAATAGCGATCGAGCCACAGGTAAAACGGATCGCGAGCTAAGTCAGGTGCGTATCGGTAATAGGTTTCAGTCGCAAAGAATTGATCGCGTGGATAAAGAATCCAAAGAATGTGACTCCACCAGAAGCCCCGTCGAGCAGAATAAGGATCTTTCTCGACATCTTCAGTAAAGGCGTGATGTAATCGATGTCCAGATACCCAGAAGATTGGACCTCCCTGCATTGCAAGTGCGCCCAGAAAGCCAAAGGTATACTCTAGTGCCTTCGGAACTTGGAAACTGCGGTGAGTCAATAAGCGATGATAACCCAAACAGATCCCAAGGCTGCCAAATAGCCAATGAAGTGTAAGCATAACTCCGAATGCTGACCAAGAGAAAAACCAAGGCGCAAGGAGCGCGAGCAGATGAACTGTGCTGAAAAAGACGACATTCGTCCAGTTCAGTACGAGCGGTTGCTGTTCTGTTAAAGCAGAACTAGAAGATTGCACAGTCACAAATTTCCTTAGACGTATTAAAGTATTGGTGTAACAAAGCCTGAATTATGCTGCGTACAACTCTGTTTTAGAGAAAGTTGCAGAATGCCATCTACAGCTTTTGAATGTTTTATCAGAATTTGTATAAGTTATACGTAAGTTATACGTAAGTTATACGTTGATTTAGATTGAACAGCAGTTTGCCAAAATTAGCTTGATTAACGAATTCCTAAACTGATGGTTAAGACTCAAATTCTAAGTCAGTTGCCCGCTCACTTTAGCGATCAAGTTCTTTGCTATTATGTCAACGCTGCCGCTAACTCAAGCTTGCCCGAATCGTCAACATTTCAAACTGGTACCTTAAGCAAGTTATTTTGACTGGCGACAAGCCTTTGTTTGAAGTATGTCCGGGAGCTGAACTCGAAATCTATATTTTCTGACGACTCACGCACAACTCGCATTAAGCCTTAATTTTGTTTTACCGCCTCGCTAGTAATGGCTCTTCGTCAGGGATTACAGGTTCATAGTCTTGACAGTTAATTGCTTCTTCTGTCAAAGCTTTGCATGGATAGAGTGTACATTTCAAATTGTACTCCCCTGTAAAGAAAGTACAGTCACTACAGGGAACTTGATGTAATCGTTGAAGATTTGCCCAACCTTGCAGCAAAGCTTGCCACATCGAGATTAAGAAGCCGATAAGAACGAGCCAAATACAAATTGTGAAAATTGCTCTTCCAAGATGTGAAATGTCTTGAAGTAAAGCCGCTATCAGCATGGTAGAACCTTAAGGAGTTTTAATCAGATGTGTGAGAACCCATAGAGAAAAGCGTGATATCTGAACTTGCTACTAATTTAGTATTTTTAGTATTGTTGTCGCCATGAGAAAGAGGTCTGTTGCTTACTTGATCAAGTGCAGAAGACTTCGCAGAACGCTCACGCCTGCCAAATCCCACAATAGATAGGCTGCAAATCCGATCATTGCTAAACGTCCGTTCCATAATTCTGCTTGGGGATTAAAGCCGAACAGAAAAGCATTGCGATCGATACCATTGTATTCTGTAGCGACGGGAGGTAATTTGGTGGCTTTGTTAGTTTGCATGATTTACATTTCTTAATGAACTCCTTTCATGGTATTGACAGAGTTCACGTTTGCTATTGACCTTTAGAGGCATCTCTTCACGATTCGGTTAGATTCGTGATCAAGGCGATGAGTTGAGCATCATTGATCGGTCTTGCAATATGAATCTGAAAGTTAGCTCCGATCGCGGACTGTGCTAAAAAGTTTCCGGCGCTCTGGTCTGTCGAATTAGAGACAGTTCACTCTCATTGATAGAGGAGTAAGCATAAAGAATGAAGTAATCTAATCAAGCTGTAGCACTTTAACCGATTTTATGCTGATTGTTCATCACTTAAATAATTCTCGCTCTCAACGTGTATTGTGGCTGCTAGAGGAACTCGGATTAGAGTATGACATTCAGTACTACCAACGCGACCCCGAAACTTTATTAGCACCAGCATCTTTGCATCAGGTACATCCTCTAGGAAAATCTCCTGTCGTGACTGACGGGGACTTAACTCTGGCAGAATCGGGTGCGATTGTTGAATACTTGATCGATCGATATGGTGAAGGGCAGTTGATTCCTCCACCGGATACATCCGACCGATTGCGTTACACCTATTGGCTGCATTATGCTGAAGGATCGGCAATGCCACCACTACTGTTAAAGCTGATCTTCGATCGCATCGAACAGCAATCGATGCCGTTTTTCATCAAGCCCGTCGCCCGTTTGATCACAAGTCGGACTAAGCAAGCCTTCATCGAACCTCAACTGATGCGGCACCTAGACTACTTAGAAGCAGAACTTGGAAAAAGCTTATGGTTTGCTGGAGATGATTTTACAGGCGCTGACGTTCAGATGAGTTTTTCGATCGAAGCAGCAGTTGCACGAGCAGGTTTAGACAGAAGCTGCCCGAAGTTAATTGAATTTTGCGTTGCCTTTGGCACAGCGTAGCTGCCCGCATTCACAGTCGTCCAGCTTATCAGCGGGCATTAGAAAGTGGCGATGCATACGAGTTTGCAAGTTGATAACAACGCAGTTTCTAGAATCTGTCATCAAGTCAATCGCCTGCGATTTCTGCAAGCAAAGGAGAATCTAAAAAACACAAGCGCTCGCAATAACGCGATCGTTCCATTCTTAAACAACCTGCACAAGCTCTGAAATAGTCCAAACTCTACAATCGCAAGCGTATGTCTATCCTTGTGATCGCGGTTAGTTAATCCGAAAAATATCCGGCAAATTCTGAATGCGTTGGGCAAGCTCAGAGATTTGAGTATAAGTCGTAATCAACTCTTTTCCGTCCACATTGAGTTGACGAGTCGGATACTTCTGAAAGACTTCAATCAGTGAAATTCGATTGTCGCCACTGGCAGACAAGACTAGCGCGGCTCGAAGGGCTTGACGATTTGAGGCGTTTGCAGGTGTTTGAATGGTGCGACCAATGCGATCAAGCGCAAAATCTCCTGCTGGACTGTTTAGCACACGATCAAGCGTAATCAGTCGCACCGGAATTTCTCGGGTGAGGGCGGATCTAACTGCCTCTGGGCTTTGGTTCGTGCGCCGTAGATAGTAACTAATGGTCGAAGACTGCCTACCTGTTTGGGCAAACTCAGCCAGTTCCTGAACGGAAAACGTTTCACTGAACGCACCATATCGAAACACGATTGCGTCTGCTGCGACCGCTGAATGACCCCAAACTAAGGTGCTAACACCAATGACCAAGCCTGCAAGACTGTGGCGAATTGAGGAAAAGAGTTTCATAAATTGCGAATTTATAAGATTGTTCTCACAGTCTACAAAGTGCTTTTTACAATCAGCCCTCTCAAACGTTAGAACACTGGTGAGGATGACGCATCTTTAGACAGGTTTATGAGGAAATGCCTGAGATTCACAAAGAAACCTTTGTGCATGAAGAAGTGACAATTAAACTGAGGCAAGTTGTTTTACTTTCCCTTCCAAGGACTGCATAATTGCCTGGTACGGCTTGATGAACTTATCAATCCCATCTTTTGCAACATCCTCCATCACTTGGTCAAGATTGATATCGATGTCTGGATCTTTCAGATTCTCGATCAGCGTGTGTGCTTTATCTAAATCTGTAGTTAAGCGATCGGCAACATCACAATGATCTGCACAAGCTTCAATTGTTGCGGGCGGCAGTGTATTCACCGTATCTGCACCGATCAGCGCATCCACGTACATCACATCGCTATAGGTTGGGTCTTTCGTTCCTGTGCTTGCCCACAGTAGACGCTGAACATTTGCGCCTTTTGCTTTGAGTGCTTGCCATCGATCACTGTTCACCAGTTCTTGATACTTCTCATAGGCAAGTTTGGCATTTGCGATCGCAACTTTCCCTTTGACCGCACTCAACTGAGCTGAAAATTGCGCTCCATCTGTTCCAACCGTCTTAAGCTTTTCGTCAAGGAGTTCATCAACCCTGCCATCAATTCGACTCAAGAAGAAACTAGCAACGGATGCAATCTTGCTGATGTCCTGATTCTTCGCCACACGCGCTTCTAGTCCACGCAAATAAGCCTCAGCCGCATCAACATAGTTTTTCAGGCTAAATAAAAGCGTGACATTCACATTGATGCCATCTCGGATCACTCGTTCGATCGCTTCAAACCCGCTCAGCGTTCCAGGAATCTTAATCATGACGTTTGCGCGTCCGATTTCCTGATAGTAGCGGTGAGCATCCTCGATCGTCGCTTGCGTGTCATCTGCGATCGTCGGACGAACCTCGATGCTGACATAACCATCTAAGCCGCCTGACTCTTCATAAAGCGGTTGCAGAATATCACAAGCATTCCGAATATCATCAAAAATTAGCGATTCATAAATCTGCTCAACTGACTTTTGAGCTTGAATGCCTGCTTCAATGTCAGCATCGTAAAGCTTACTACCGGAAATTGCTTTCTCAAAGATAGCTGGATTAGTCGTAATACCGCGAATATCCCGTTCTTCAATCATGCGTCGTAGTTCACCCGACTGAATCAAATCACGGGTCAGATTATCCATCCAAATACTTTGTCCATAGTCCCGAACCGCCAAAATCTGATTACTCGCCATCATATCCTCCTAAATCGCTATCTGTTCTTGACTTTTTCTACTTCGATTGAACTGCTTCGCGTCGTCCCAGTGGTGACTGTTCGTAGTGTTGTAGTAAATCGGCTGGGTTGTCGTAAATTGCGATCGCACCTACAAGCTGAGCATCATCAAAGTCTCCACAGCGAAACGCAATCACACTTACTCCAGCAGCAGAGGCAGCTTGAATATCATAAGGGGTATCTCCGAGCATAATGGCTTGCTCTGGTTGCAGTTGCACCTTGCTGAGCGCCGCTTGTACCAAATCTGGCTCAGGTTTAGAAGCCTCGGCATCATCAGAAGTTGTCTGCGGTTCCTCACCAAGCAAGTCTTCCACTTCAGCAGCTTTCAGTAAGCTCGATAACTCTTCGCTTGTGGCTGAACTCGCAACCACTAATTTGAAGCCATCTTGCTTCATTCGTTGAATCAGATCTCGTGAACCAGGAGCAGGCGCTAAATCCGCACTGAACTTTTCAATGATCAATTCTTTTCGTCGATCGGCAATCTTTTTACCAACTCCTTCTTTTCCATCGAGTTCTGTAACCATGCGCGGAATCACCTGATCGCTGCCCATCCCAATCAGCGGACGAACTGCTTCAAATTTAATCTCGTATCCCTGCTCTGCAAACGCTTCGACATAAGCATGAGCGTGAGCATCATTACTGATGACCAATGTGCCGTCAATATCGATGAGTACACCTTGAACTGTCATGATTTAACCTTGATTACTACGTTCTTCCATTGCGCAAGATCTAGAAGCACTTACATTTCACAGAAAGCGATCGCTACATTCCTAGCTCACAAAACTTTGTCACGAAGACTAATTGCGACCAATCCACTTTTCAGCATGGAGTCTCTGAACCACGCCCATTACCAAAACATCTAAATTTACTTTACGTTCATCGATCCAGAATGGCTCAAGCGTTGATGAATGCGTTCCAGCGTTAGCCAGCGAAAACCCTCGCTGCCCCTGAACGTCGTCATCGAAAAAGTAAACAATGAATTGGTCTTGTCCTCGATTCCAATGTCCAATCACTTGTGAACACTCGGCGTGAGTATAGCCCGGAAGCAGCATTTTTTGTTTCTGAAACGTGATATTCATGTCTGGAAGCTCTAGGTTATCTAGCATGTTTTGAAGCGCAGGTACATAGTCCTGCTGCACAAAATCTGCAAATGGTTTTGTTTCAGCACCAGGCGCTTTAGACTTCTTCTCTTGTGATGGCTGTGCCGTTTTCTCTTTCGCTGGTTTTGCTTGAGATCCAGGCTTGCCCTCGATACTCTCTTTAGTCGTTCTGATTCTAGATTCATCTAGATTTAGAGCGTTGGGATTGTCTCCACTCACTGCACTGGGATCAGGAGCATTCGCTGAAGGAATGCTTGAAGCTTGAGCTACCGTTGTACTAACAATATTTTCTTTGATAACATCCTTGGCATTTCTGGCAACACTGATGTTTTCTTCTTCGATCGAAGGTGCTTCTTCAGGAGAATTAGGAGCGTCGTCACTAGATTCATCTCTCTCAGCTTGAGAGGCTTTATCTATTTCTGGCTCAACTGCTTCAGGCTGAGATTCACCAGTTTCAGAAGTTTCTTGCTTAGAGAGATTTGTGATTGCTTCAGATGACATGAGTACTTAGCCTGGAACGACTGTTGAAATTCTGTCTATATTTACTAGCGTAGAGCCTCAATCAATTGTTTCGTCCTCCTAATTGCTGAGAAGCGAAAAGCCTCTCGTCAAAGGGTTGTGTCGCAAAAATGGTAGGGTGTGAAAGCTCAATTTTCTCTAGCCCTGCTCTAAATGACGACCGATTCCTTGTTCAAATGGCGGCACTTTTTGCCTGAGATCATCTTGCTAAATGTACGCTAGTACTTCGTTATTCCTTGAGCTACCGAAATTTGGAGGAGATGATGCAAGAGCGCGGAGTCGCCGTGGATCATTCGACCCTCAATCGGTGGGTGCTGAAATTCGCGTCAGAAATAAACAAGCGGATTCGTGGGTTCTTGAAGCCCACGAACGACTCGTGGAGGGTGGGCGAAACCTACATCGAAATCCGAGGAGAGTGGAGATACCTGTACCGAGCGGTGGATTCGGAAGGCAACACGCTGGACTTCATGCTCAGTGCGAAGCGGGCTGCCGCCTTGCCATCCCGCTTTTTTCGCAAAGTGTTAGAAGCCAAGCATACTCAGACTCCCCGAGTGATTACCGTGGATAAAAATGCAGCGTATCCCGTGGCGATGCATGAATTGAAGCAAGAGAAAACATTGAAAGCCGAGACCGAATTGCGGCAGCGCAAATATTTGAATAACCTCATTGAGCAAGACCACCGGAACATCAAACGAATTGTAAAACCGATGATGGGCTTTCAATCGTTTAACACGGCGAGAAGAACCTTGCGCGGAATTGAGGCAATGGCTATGGTTCGCAAAGGACAAGTGAAAGAAATTAGTCAAGGGGACAGTGTATCTTAAGCAAGATTCATCAACGAACTCTTCGGAGTGAGTGCTTAAAACAATACGGACGAGACCAGTTCGTTTGTTACTTTAAAGTCTTTGCGACACAACCTGAATTGGGAGTGCTACAACTCTACTCTCCACACTAGGAAAAATCTTTAAGATGCTAGCTTTAATTACTGTCCCTCTACAATCAACGCCTCAGTTGATGCGAGGTCATGTCTCATCGAACGCGCTCGATCGAAGTATGACAAATCGGCATATTTGCCCATGCTGTTCCTATGTTTTACTTCGACCTATACGATCGGGAAATGTGTACTGGCGTTGTAGCCATTGTTATCAAGAAATGCCTGCCTGGCTGTAACCTATAGCACACTCCAATACCCTATTAGGCTACTATATGAGTATTGGCGCTAGATCAGATGCTACAGCTCTCTGAAGCGGATCATAACCGAGCTGTTGAGTAATCCTCTCTCTCGCTAACGCACGGTACTCCCAAAAATGTTCTCCAGCAGCGCACAATCCCAAATACATATTGAGAACCTGCGGTTTCTTGAGCAAAATAATCCAGAGTTGATACCAGAATTGTCTCCGGATCTCTGGTCGGCATATTCCCTGATGCCAGATTAGTTGGGCAACCAGTGGCAACCCCTTACTCAGCGGAAATTGCATGGTTTGCTTTCGGCTTTTCAAGGAACCGATCTTGAGACATTGCTGTAAACAGCGTCTTAGATAATTCTGAGGCTCATACAGTGTCCAAAATCCTTCAACATACTCTCTAGCAACGTCTGTAATAGGGCGCGTTGGAATGAAATTCATTAGAGTATTCTGGTCACCTGTCGGATGGCTGTTGCCTTCAATTAATCGCTGCTCCTTTTTAAGCCGCTCCCAAAGGGCTGTATTGGGTAAAGCCTGAAGGATGCCTAACATCGGTTGAGGAATGCTGGTTTGTTCGACAAATGCTTGAATGCGATCGCCCGCCCCTGCTCGTTCTCCATCAAAACCGAGAATAAACCCTGCATAGATCAGCAAACCTGCCTCATTAATTTTGTCACAGGCTTCCACAAGCGGATTACGAGTGTTTTGCAGTTTGCGGGTGACTTGTAAGCTATCTTGGTCAGGAGTTTCAATGCCAAGGAAAACGGCAAAGAAGCCTGCTTCACTCATCAATTGGAGCAATTCATCATCCTCTGCCAAATTGACTGAGGCTTCCGTAATAAAGCTGAACGGATAGTTGTGCTGTTGCATCCAGGGAATCAGTTCCCGCAGGAAGCGTTTGACGTTTCGCTGATTGCCAATAAAGTTGTCATCCACAATGAAGAGTGAGCCACGCCAACCCAGGTTATAGAGGGTTTGCAACTCAGCCAAGGCTTGGTCAGGTTCTTTTGTGCGAGGTTTGCGACCATAGAGAGAAATAATGTCACAAAATTCGCAGTTGAAGGGACATCCGCGTGAAAACTGGATTGCCATCATCAAATAGGCATCTCGTTGCAGCAAATCAAAGCGTGGTACAGGGCTTTGGGTGACATCCGGCTTCTCAAGGGAACGAAAGATTCCTTGAGTTTCGCCACGATCAATCGCTTCCAGGAATTGAGGAACCGTCATCTCCCCTTCATCTAGGATCAAGAAATGGGCACCAGCATCGAGGGCATCTTGAGGCACAGAGGTAGGATAGGGTCCACCTACGGCTACTTTCTTACCGAACCGAACCGCTTTGCGAATCAATGCTTGAAAGTCTGGCTTTTGCACCAGCATGGCTGAAAGAATCACGAGATCACACCATTCCCAATCAGCTTCGGTTTCACAGTTAACATTGCGATCGAAAAACCGAATTTCCCAATCGGATGGCAGTAACGATGCAACTGTAATAATTCCTAGCGGTGGGATCACTGCTTTCAATCCAGCCATTTCCATGAAGCGATCGTAAGACCAGAAGGACTGAGGAAATTGAGGATAGAGCAGTAGTACTCTCATAAATTTCTTTAATAATTTATAGTTGACCTTGATGCAGTGAGAAGCATTGTACAAATAAGCAATTTGAAATCTCTTAGATTTCCTTCGCATCTTCTACAGTGACGACAAAGCATTGATCCATGACAGTTAGAACAGTAATACAAAGTCCCAACTGGATAGGATGAAGTAAACCGACGAAGTAAACCAGCAGAACAACGGAGACAAATAGGCTAGTTCGTCACGCTTTGATCAAATGCGGTAGTAATCAGTACACTAGAACTCGGACTCAGTCGGACTCAGTGCAGAAGTTGATTTCAGATGCATAATGATAAACACCAGCATTGCAAGGCATTTACATTACAAGAAACGTAGGTTATATCATTTGTAGTTTTCGTCTATCTAAAGTATGGCAAATTGTAAAATTGATTAGTTCATTACCAGGCTATTTGAGGGCACTTGTACAAATTGACTCAGCCGGTGAATGGATTGAGATGGTCGCTCAATTAGTGAGTCAGGCTTCTCGTCGAGAGTGAAACTTGTAAAATTACCCTTGAAAGCTGTCGAGTCCGATTACCAGGAGTCCATTTTCAGTTTCAGGCAGGAGAAATGGGATGAGCGAGACTGGGAAATCTATACCCGTAGACTGGCTCAACAGCAGCGGTGAAATGGGTAAACTGATTCGCTTGATAGACTGGTCAAACACACCACTCGGTCCCATAGAGCAGTGGTCGCAAAGTTTACGAACGACTGTCAGCCTCTGTCTTGCCTCAAACTTCCCCATCAACATTATTGGTTGTGTCGCAAAAATGATAGGGTGGAAAAGCCCAATTTTCTCTAGTCTTGCTCTAAATGACGACTGACTCCTTGTTCGGTATTGTCAGCTTAACCGTGAGGCAGGATAATTGTACTGCTTCGATTCGGATCGTTACCGCCCATGTATTCTCGTCATCGTTTCCCATCTGAAATTATCAGCTACGGTGTCTGGCTCTACTACTAACTGGTTGCGGGTTTTACTTAAAAGCTGAGGTGAAATCTTGAACAACCATGCCAAACTGGACTTTCAAAAGAACAGAACGCTCAATTTAGTCAATTTAGATCGTTTTCCTACCGCTTTTGCCAAGATTCCGAGTTTCAAAGCACGACCAATCTGGGTCTCGCTCGCTGAAACCTCAAAAGGGATAGGTGAGCAAAGAGTTAGCGCTGGCAGAAATGCCGGAGATTGATCATCGTATATGCCAAACTTTTCAAGGCGTAGTGCAACTGGCTGAGGCGCTCGAAGCGTAGCAGTAAGCGACGGAACTTGTCCTCCCAAGCGAAGACGCGCTCAATGGTGCAAAACCGTTCCTGAAAGATGGCGGGATCGAACATCGGTTTACGTCCCCGCTTCGGAGTCGTTCTGCCGCGCGGATTTGCCGCAATATTGGGAACCATACCGCGATTGAAGATAGCTTTGCGGTTGGATCTGCTATCGTAAACGCCATCCAGAGATACGTTCGTATCGTTCAGGTCGAGACCAAGTTGTTTTGCGATCCGAGTCAATTGTGGCAGTGCTGCTTTCAACAGCGGCGACTCATTGCGATTGCCGGGAGCTGAAACAAACGGAGCGATGACATTGCAGTTGCGGTCACAGAAGGCAACGACTTTGTCTCCTTTCAAATGTTTGTGTCCGTTGTATCCGAGATTGTCCCCGCCTTTTTTGGCTGCGGTGGTTGTGCCGTCGCCATGAATGACATTGATATCAAGCTGACCTCTCAAGTGAAGTTGTGACACAGATTTGGCAAAAATGGCATCAAAACATCCTTGAGCTTCAAACCGCCGAAAAGCGCTATAGATTCTGGTGTAGTGGATCTCGGGTCTCCCCGCTCTGTCCTTGTCGATGGGTAGCTCTTTCCATTGGCACCCCAGGTACAGCAGTTTCAAAATGTAGTTGAACATCACATGCAAGCTGAGCTTCGGCTGTGGACCTCGCGTTCCCTGCTTCAGATGCGGCAAGACAAATTCCTCAAATTGTTCTTGGGTCAAATTTGTGGGAATCGATTGCCAGGATTTAGATTCAGCCATCACTCCTCCAATGCTCGTCTAACTCAAAAGGTTTGTGTCACTCTAGCTTGAGTCGATAGAAATTGAGGGAGATAGAGGCTTCTAGACAAATTTGCCTAAGTGGGAAAACCCACAACCAGTTGTCTGTTAATGCCGCACCGGATCGCTGGGAGTATATGGGCATTGCGTCTACTGGAGAGAAAGTCTATCTCAACTTAGATTCTATTCGGTAGTGTTCTAGACATGGGGATGAGTATGCCAGAAAATAGGATGACTTGCATCTGTTAGCTCATTCCTCAATTACAGTGATGGTACTTGAACCCGTACAATGTCCAACCCGCAACAGCACGAACATCGTCAAACATGGCAAGACGGCTGAGGGCAAACAGCGATATCGATGTCGCAATGCTGAATGTACTCGTCACAGCTTTGTTTTAGAGTATTCGGTGGTGCTTCAAATTAATGTGGGATAGGTTGCGATATCGTGCCAAGTCCAAGAACGAGAGGCTAATCCTGCCCGCTGTGCTGCGGTTGATTTGAATCGACTGTGCTGCCAAA
>JACJNX010000144.1 GCA_014695255.1 Cyanobacteria bacterium FACHB-63 | reverse complement strand
TGTCGAAACGAGAGATCATTCGCTGTCTCAAACGTTATGTGGCACGAGAGATTTATCATCTCATTCGTAAAACGTGCCCGACTCCTAAAGTGTCTGGCGTGAGTCATGCTTAGAACACAAAAAAGACCTTGACATCTATAGGAGCATCAAATACAAAGTCACTGCCATTAAGAATTAACCCATAGCAAGGCTGAGATGGATTTGCCAGCATGTAGCTCAACGCTTGAGGAAGCGCCACATTAAGAGAGAAAGCGCTCATCTTTGACTCGATTGCCAACACCCAAAGCTGCCCCGATACCACCAGAACATCAATTTCCCCACGAATCATCACACCCTCTTCAGGATCGATCACCTCAACCTCGATTGCTTTCTCTGGTTGAATCCGAAACGGCGGCTGATAGAAGCCTACTAAGTCAAGGAGTGGAGAAAGCACCACCATCTTGACCGCTTCTTCCAGCATCGGCGGCTCTTTGATGAGATGTTCAAAATTTGATTGACTCGCGCCAGTGTTTGAAGCTCTGGATCAGTGACGAGCGTTTCTGGAGCAATCCATTCAGTAAAAAATTGAGGATTTGTTGCGACCTGCAATCCGAATTCGGTTTCCAGAAGTCCGAGTGTGACTTTTCTTGCCTGAACTGCTTGAGCCATACAGCCTCCGAACGCTTGAACTCATTGTAGAAATTCAAATAATCTGAGATCTCAATCCATTTCGATCCATTTCTAGCACAAACCTGTAAACCCTTACTGAGGCAGGATTCACCCACCCCTAGAACTTAGAGGGCTAAGTGTATCAATGTGCAAATGAATTGAGATCTCAATCTATTTAGAGCTGACTGTGCAAAACGCTCTTTTTACGGTTGTTACAGCAATTTTTCGGGGAGAAGTTGAAAAAGACTCAACTCTAGAAGTTAGGCGGTGTAGGCATTTGACGATTCAGGGATCGAAATGGTTTGAGATTTCAAATCATCTAAATTTCTACAACCAATTCACCTGCTAGATGTGAGTAAAATTGGTAAAACGTATATGTAGCAGGAGGTTTAGCTCTTTATCAGCGAGTCTTGGCTGAGTTGTGGGCTTGAATCCGCGCCTTTGCTGTCTCTGCCACAGAGAACTGATTCGCGCTCGATCGTGATTCTTATTTCAACCTTATGTCGAACCCCATTCCTGACCCCATTTTTATTCCGAAGTCTCAAACTGTTGTTGCTCCACTGATCGCACCGGCAACAGATTTGAGAGATTCGCGCATTGATGAGTTTTTGGTGGCACGATCGCTCTCCCAAAACAGTCAAAAAGCCTATCGTCAAGACTTAAAAGCATTCACTGATTGGACACAAGCACCGTGGGCGATGGTCAGTCCTCGCTTAGTAGCACAGTTCAAGGAGCATTTGATGCGCGAGGAGAAAGGTCAGAGAGTGCGCTCTGATGCGACCGTGCGACGAATCTTAGGAACGCTGAAGAACTTCTTCGGCTGGATGACACGATCTCGCTATCTCGAATTTGACCCCACATTAGAGATTGATTTGCCGAAGTTACCAGAACCAGAAGCCGAGAACTTATCCCAAAGTGAAGTCGAGCGAATTCTCGATGCTGCGCTTTCGGAAACGACCCTACCCGAACGAAATCTAGCCATTCTGCTGCTATTGCTGCATGGATTTCGAGCCAGCGAGGTGTGTGCGCTCAATCTCGAAGATTATCAAGACGGCACTCGACTGAGGATTCGCCAAAGCAAGGCAGATAGTAAGGAGATGGTGCCGTTGAACGCAGCAGGAAAGGCAGCACTCAACGGCTACTTAGGGTGGCGACAAGAGCGAGGAGACAAACATCGAACCCGACAGTCCGATGTTTGTCTCCTATTCGCGTCAGAACGCAGGAGCGCGACTGACTTATGGCGGTATTCGGACACTAGTGGACAAGTTGAGTGAGAGAACGGGAATCGACTTTCACTCGCATCAGGGGCGGCATACGTTCGCGACTAATCATGTGTTGATGGGGATGAGTCCGCACCACATCATGACGATTATGCGGCAGAAGAACCCCTTGAACTTCCGTCGCTATACAAAAGCAGCAGAGCAAGCAGCCGCAGAGCAGGAGTTTTATAAGTTCGAGGAATAGCAAGGGTCAAGCGCTTGCAAAAGTTACATCGGAGTCTGTCAAGCTTCATCCTGATCAATTCCGACGGAACTATCAGATAGAGTAAGCGAAAAACTGCACTGGTATAATTCTGGATGCTGTCATCCAGATTAGCTTTCTACCCCTGTGCTTCAAACTCTTCAATTTCTCGTTGTTTCTGCTCTAAAAGCATCTTCAAGCTATCGATCGTTGCCTTGAATTGCTGCCTTTGTTCAGAAGAAAGTTTTTGGATCGACCTCTTGTTGATGCCTTCGACTTGCGATTTGAGTTTCTCCATTTTGGTAATTACGGTGCGAGATGCAGGAGGGCGGAGACGAGCCTTCAATTCGGAAAGGGATAGTCCTTGATCAATGGTTTCGGTAAGAAGCGCTTGTCGTGTTGCGTCATCTTCGAGTCTGCCAAGCTCGATCGCTTTGGTGTAGGCAATTTCGCTTCTGGTATACGCCTCAAGTACGTCTTTTGGAAGATTCAAGAGAGGTAAACGAGAAGTGATAAAGGTCATGAGACTGAGATCAGGAGCTACTTCTTCAAAAGTCGATTCAATCTTACTTCTGAGATCATCAGAGATGACAGAAGTCCCTTCGATCGCATTTTTCAGCCGATATAGCGTTGAAATCGTCTCGATTCGATCTTTTTCTAGGGTAAGAGTCAGCAAGTAGAGCAATTCTTCAGTATCATCCAGTGCGTTTAAGTTCCGACGACGAGCATTTTCAACTCTAGACAGCTTAACGGCAGTAATATCGTCCGTTTCGACAATATCTACTGAGATTTTAGTTAGCCCTGCTGCGATCGCGGCATCAAGGCGAGTTTCTCCGGCAATCAAACGCAGTTGACCATCAGGGAGTTTTTGAACCCAAATTGATCCCCGAAATCCGTAAGTTCTGATGCTATCCACTAACTCATTGAAGAGCTGAGCATCTTTTTCTCGACGGGATACATAAGGGCGACGTTGAATATCAGCGATCGTGACAGTTCCTTGGGAGAGGAATTCTTTTGGAACTTTCGACTGGATTTGCTGGCGTTCCGCTTCCAATTCCAGCTCAAGCTCACCAATACGTTCTTGAGCCTTCGCTAAGTCTTGCTGAGTTTGCAAAGCTTTGGAACTAGTAGAGAGAAAAGAGGTCGCGCTAGGACGTTTATTAGACATAGATTCTGAATTAGAAGTCGATCTTCTAAGCTAAAGTTGACAAGAGCAGTTTGTTTAAGCGGTCAGTGTTTTTTGCAAGGGTTTGATGATTGGCTCAAAATCTTTGCAAGCTGGATTGCGAGGTCTATATACATACAGAGGCGCACGCCCTCGATTCGCAGCATTTTCAAATTCAGCACTATATCGAATACCAGGGAAGCAAGAAATGTTCTGACTTGCAAGAACGGAATCAATTTCAGCGTAGAAGGCTTGTTGATCTGAATTGGTGGCAACACGCATGGGAACGCCACCCAGTAAAGTTGGCATCGGGTCGAGGTCAAGGGCTTCTGATTCAGCCCGTATCCATTGCAGAAGGAAATCGATGCCAGACAGCTTGATCGACATGGGCAAAGGGATCAAAATGTGAGTTGCAACAGCAAGTGCCGTGTAACTTAGAACATCAAGAGAGGCAGGAGAATCAAGAATCACCAGATCGTAAGGCAAAGGATACTTTTTGAATGCCCGTTTAAGGACGAGTTCACGTCCAGTGCGGGTAGGAAGATCTAGGGCAACGGAGAGCATCACATCTCCGCCGAGGCAAACGTCGAACTTGCCTTTGGCAGTACTCCATTCAGGGGTGTAGATGGGGTAGTCGCCGCTGAAATTGCGATCAAA
Organism: Cyanobacteria bacterium FACHB-63; assembly: GCA_014695255.1. Lineage (GTDB taxonomy): Bacteria > Cyanobacteriota > Cyanobacteriia > Leptolyngbyales > Leptolyngbyaceae > Leptolyngbya. The sequence goes on along the minus strand of JACJNX010000144.1, from coordinate 14,441 downwards.
CAAGCTGGCGCTAGTATTGACCGGCTCTAGATCTGGCTGAAGTCCGCAGAAGCGAGCAAGAGAACCGTTTGTGTCAAGATCGATAAATAGAACGTTAAAGCCAAGTTGGGCAAGTCGATAACCGGTATGAATGCCGAGGGTTGTTTTGCCAACGCCTCCAGCATTAGCTGCAATCCATAAAACAACTTGCTGGGAAGCCTTCGAGGTGTTTTTCTTCATTCTCAGCGATGACTGATTTTGAGTAATTCTGAAGTTAGAAGATCGAGCTTCTAACGCTTTGAGAGTTCTACCTGAATAAAATACAGCCTTATTTACTGTTTTGATCATCGATCTTTGGAAATTAGAAGATCGATCTTCTAACACATGCGCGAAGTTTCTGAAGTATGGGCTTCATTCCCACAGGTTAGAAGATCGATCTTCTAGCTTGAAGTAACACTCAATCGTAGCGTAGACCGATTATAAAGCAGGCTTGAACACTGATCCATCTAAAATTGAAGACGCTAATTCACTCCCCGTTTGCGTAATCAGCGAGAGAAAAGATTAAATTAGTGGCAATGGCTGAAAGCATCATCGAAGATAGAGTCCAGAGTTGTAACGAGACAATGACGGATACCCTCAAACTCACCTCAGAACGAATCGATGATGTCGTCTTGCTGCTGCATCTGATGAAGCGGGTCGGGTTAGCGGAACTGTTGAATCAGCATCTACCTCGGCACTGGAGACAGGAAGGCTTAGACTGGGGCTGGGTGGCGGCGATCTGGCTGTGTTCGATTATTTCTCAAGGCGACCATCGCAAAGTTTGGGTACAAGAATGGGTGGAGCAACGCCGCTACAGTATTGAACAAATCTGTGAGCTAGAGTTACGAGCGACGATTTTGGCGATGACCGCTTGAGCATCTTACTGCGCCGATTAAGTGAGGATGAGACCTGGGTAGCAATTGAGCAAGCCTTGAGCCGCCAGATTTTGCGGGTGTATGATCTGCGTCCTCAAACCGTGCGATTAGATGCGACAACGGTGAGTGGATACCACGTGAGCGAACCAGAGCGACTGTTTCAGTTTGGGCATAGCAAGGATGACCCGACACTGCCGCAAGTAAAAGTGATGATGGGTGTGCTTGACCGGCTGGGACTGCCCTTAGTCACACACGTAGTGAGTGGCGAAACCGCTGATGATGGACTGTATGTTCCAGCCATCGAACAAGTGCAACACACCTTAGACCAAACAGAACTGTTATTTGTGGGCGATTGTAAGCTGGCTGCAATAGAGACACGGGGCTTTATTCAGACGCAAGGGCACTTCTACCTCTGTCCGTTAGCAGCAACCGGAAAAGTTCCAGAGCAATTATCTGCTTGGGTAACGCAAGCGCTGCAAGACCCGATGCAACAGATTGAAGTCAAAATCAACTCAGGTGATGAGCGTACTGAAGCAGTGATTGCTCATGGCATTGAAGTGAATCGAAGCGTGAGTATGGCGCACTCGGACTTGACTTAGGATGAGCGTGTATTTGTGGTGTGTTCTCCAGTCTATGCCCATCGCCAACAGCAAGCGCTGCAAAAAAGACTGCAAACCGCCAGCGACAAATTGAGGGCACTGACTCCTGCCCCCGGACGCGGCAAACGACAAGTCCGAACGGAAGCGATGGTACATCAACAAGCAAGAGCGATTTTGGCGCAGCATCGAGTCGAGGGGTTGCTCAACTATCAGTGCGAAAAACAGATCGACCAAACCGAGTCTTTTGTGGGACGAGGACGCGCCTCTAACCGTCCGAAACCGTCCGAAGTAGATCACCGAAACGGTGCGATATCAAATCACAGCCGTTCAGCCTCAAGCGGCAGCGATTACTGAATTAGAACAGACCTTGGGCTGGCGAGCGTATGTCTCGAATGCTCCCGCTGCTCAATTCTCGCTCGGTGATGCCATCCTTAGCTATCGAGATGAGTGGATTGTCGAACAAAGCTTTCATCGACTCAAAGGCGCACCGCTCTCGATTAGTCCCCTGTTTGTACAGCGCGATGACCAAATCAAAGGATTGTTTCGCTTGTTGTCTTTGGCGCTCCGCTTTCTCTGCCTGATTGAGTTTGAAGTGCGTCGCCGATTAACCCAAGAACAAACCGCGCTCGTGGGCTTGAACCCGAACAATCCCAAGCAGTCCACTGACCGACCGACTACAGAGCGGTTGCTACAGGCTTTTAGCAACATTACCCTCACGTTAGTCGATGTGCAGGGGCATTAAGTGGGGCATATTCCCCCACTTAATGCCCTACAGCAAGAAATTATTCGATTGTTAGGCTTGCCCGCAGATGTTTACAGTAGGCTGATCTTAAATTCCGAATAGTTGGTTTCGATTACGCGAACGATGAGGAGTATGGGTTTATTCGGCGGTATGCAGTGACCAACGCGGCAGTGCATGATTCTCAGGTGTTGGGGCAGCTCCTGGATGATGAGAACGAAACCGATGCAGTCTGGGAGGATAGCGCTTATCGGTCTGAGGCAATTGAAGCTGTCCTTGACCTGTTGCAGTTTGAGAGTCACATCCATGAACGCGCTTATCGCAACCATCCCCTCACGGAGCAACAGCAAGCGGACAATCGAGCGCGTTCCAGCATTCGTGCCAAAGTCGAACACGTTTTCGGCAATTGGATCATGACGATGGGGTGCAAACTCGTGCGCTCGATTGGAATCGATGCGGCAACGGCTCATTTAGGACTGAAGCATTTGACTTACAATCTCAAGCGATTGGTGTGTCATCAAGCTCAAATTGCAGCCTAAGTTAGGCAAGGGTTGAACTCTGGTCGCTCGTCTAGAAATGAATTTCCTCGTTCGGTCGCCTTTGCTAAAACATCTGTACTTAAAAAACGGATTTTTCGAGGTCCCCTGATATATGTGCTGCGCCAAACTTGTCAAGGTCACGATATTCATACGATCAAGGTTGATAGAGAAGTATAGAAAACAAGCGATCGCTTTGACAAGCCAGAGCGTCTATCTTGGATGAAGCGAAATAGTTTCTGATGATCCACGCGCTCAGATAAATCTATTCTCTTAGACTTTTCCGGTGGATCGGTACTCCTGAAGTCAACAGCCGTAGGGATTTGCGTCGCTAAGTCGAAAATTAAGTTATGCTGTTCTCACATCTCACCCCCTGCTCACGAAGATGAACCTGTCTGTCTCTGCTTCGACATTCGCTGAATGGCTCCACTTTCAGCGCCATAAGAAGGGGATTCGTCAGAAGGAACTGGCGAAGGCGTTGAAGATTAGTCACAAGACGGTGAGCGCTTGGGAAACAGGCTACAGTATTCCAAAGTTAAATCCTGAGCAAACTAAAATCCTCTGTGTGATGTTAGACTGCTCTTTCGAGGAGCTTGCTGACGCTTTTGCTCAATCTCAGGGAATCGTCAAAGTCGCGTCGTGAACCTGAATGCTGGATTTGAGCAATGATCGTTCTACTGCATTTATCGTACTGATGTTCAATTGGAGCGTGACGCTGTGGTAAAGTCCTCTTCTCTACTGCCAGAAGGCTATACCCTGCTCCTGAGCGAGTTGAAAGAACGCATTCGGACGGCGCAAATTCGCGCTGCAATTGCGGTCAATCGCGAATTAGTAATGCTGTATTGGCAGATTGGACGGATGATTCTCGATCGCCAAAAAGCAGCGGGCTGGGGCGCAAAAGTAATCGACCAGCTTTCCAAGGACTTGCAGCGAGAGTTTCCCGAAATCAAGGGCTTTTCCAGTCGCAACCTCAAGTATATGCGAGCGTTTGCAGAAGCCTACCCAGACCTGACAATTGTGCAAGAGGTGCTTGCACAAATTACCTGGTATCACAATCTCGCCCTACTTGAAAAATTGAAATCGACCGAAGAACGGCTTTGGTATGCTCAACAGACCGTGAACAATGGTTGGAGCCGCAATGTCTTGATTCTTCAGATCGAGACCCGCTTGCACGAGCGTCAAGGGAAAGCGATGACGAATTTCGATCGCACTCTCCCCAAACCGCAGTCGGATCTGGCAAATAGTCTGCTGAAGAATCCATATTCCTTCGATTTTCTTTCACTCGGACGAGAAGCACAGGAACGCGATTTAGAGAACGCGCTGGTCGCGCACATTCGAGATTTTCTGTTGGAGTTGGGGGTAGGATTTGCCTTTGTGGGTAACCAATATCGTCTGCAAGTGGGCAACGAGGATTTTTACATTGATCTCGTCTTCTACCATCTGAAACTGCGCTGCTACGTGATTATCGATTTGAAGATGACCGAGTTCACCCCAGAAATGAGCGGGAAGATGAGCTTTTATCTGGCCGCGGTCGATGATTTGCTGCGACATCCAGATGATCAACCATCGATCGGATTAATCCTATGCAAGTCGAAAAGTCAGACGATCGTGGAATATGCGCTTCGCAACATCAATCGACCAATTGGGGTTTCGACGCATGAGATTTGGGAGAGTTTGCCGGACACGCTCAAGAGTAGTTTGCCGTCGATCGAGCAACTGGAATTAGAAATGGAGACGCTCGATGAGATAGGCGATCGCTAACTACTGTCGTCAGGAGTGTTACAGGCATTCTTCATTGCATCAAGCAGGATGATAACCTCACTCTCCTTTTGCTGAAACGTGTTACACCCCGGCCTTGATAATAAGCTTGTAGCCACAGTAGACGGTTTTGTCCTGTTGGACAGACTGTTTGAAGTGTTTTCTTGGTCGTTGTTTTGCAACTTAGACCCTAGAGAATCACAATCGAGATCAATCGAATCCGGATGCCAAAGATCTCGATGCTTATAAAGAGAAGCTCCACTGATTCCGAATTGAGTGAGTGCTAAGAACCGAGATCGGATTCTAGCAGGTAATTGATTTCGTTCCAATAGATTCGCGATCGCAGTTCTGATTCTTTCTCGAACCGCTTCTGACTGTTGTTGATTCCAAGAAGGCTTCAAATCTTTAGTCTCTGACTGTTCGATCTGAGATTTACCCTTTGCCATTCCGAAATGAAAATAGTCACTGTTCTCAATGCAGCAAGCCCATTCTTCTGCACGATGTTCAATTTCATGTTGATGCCGACACCATTCCTCATATCCAGGTAGCTTTTTTGCGATCGCCACAATATCATCAATCAAAGCTTTTCCTTCTAGGGGACGAGACGCATACAGCAAATGTCCGAAAACATAGCTTCTCATTGCAATCCGACCCAGAATGAAGTTGGTTTGCCCATACCCTGTCCATCCTGGTTCAATTTCTGCATTCAAGTCATTGAGGAACTTATCTGCTCGACCTGAAATTTGATATTGTTTCCGCTTTACTGCTTTAAGAATGTGCGCGATCGCAGTCTGATTCAGGTCGTTTCTCCGTTGAGCGAATTGCCAATGCTGTACAAAGAGTTGCTGAGTGCTGTAGATGGTTTGCCAGTCTCGATCGAGCAAGTACGACCCAATTTGCATCGGTAATCGGTGAGCTTTATATAAACTCGGCTTGCCATCTGCAATATACAGTTTGGGATTTGGCAGAATTTCTAGTTCTCCAAGTGCAGCAATGAAGCCTTTACTCTCCAATAAAGTTTGAACTGCGATCGCCAGTTCCCACGACTTCTGAGGCTGTTCAAATGGGAAGTAGAGATGTAATCCACCACTATAACTAGAAGTACAAGCAACATGCTGAACTAATCCGAGTGGTTCTAGAGCAGTAATGATGTGATTCAGTGCGAACGGGTCTTGCTTCGGGTGATACGGGCTAGTGATGTCGATATCTAGCAAACAATATCGCGTTTGCGCCCCAAACCGCACGCCATAAAGATAGCCACCCCGTTGAATGATGCGATCGCTGAGTGGATGACGGCTCTCAGTTTTCCACTCGACTTTGTGACTGCGTGAGTACTTAGCCCAGATGTAATCATAGCGATGTGGAAATAGAGCCAGAAACGGATCATCTGGCTCTGTAACAAATTGGAATGGAGCAATCTCAGTTAAACGAGTCACAGGCAACTCGATGAATTGACCGCTCTACACTATCAAGGGTCAAAAATTCATCCTGTGACTTTTATTGGATCAATTGATCAAAGTGATCAGATGATGTGACCGAATCTGAAAAGTAGACAGCACCAGAATTTCAAAGAATTTAAAGTGACTTAATTTCTGAGTAAGGGGTGAATCTTCCCCGACTGAGTGGAGGAACTTCCCAAGGTGGGGGGAACTTGGTTTATTCTTGCTGTGACTGTCTGGGCATAGCAGAGAATGACTCAACCAGTGTGGCAACGGCTGGAAATATCGAGAATAAGCTAATTCGCCTTTTAATCGGTCTAAACTGTGACGATTTCCCCGAATGCAGGGGAGATGTGACCGACCTGTGACAGTTTCCCTGATTGAGAGGATGTCTGTGACGATTTCCCCGTGTGCGGGGGAGATGTGACCGCCTTGTGACCATCTCCCCGATGTTGGGGTGTAAATGTAGAAAAGTGACCTTTGTATGTGACCATCTCTCTAGGTGAGGGGTGCTTTGTGACTGAAGAGTTGGAACTGCGATCTCACCCTTTTAATCCCGTGTTCTCAAGCATTTCAGCAAATCACTGGCAGATGAAAATAAGATGTTGTCACATAAACGCTCGATCGAACCCAACATTTTTTGGCATTCGATGTAAGATCACGGCACCTTATTGCACGACTGTCTTTGTGACCTCCTTTGTGACCTCTGCACTCACTGACGCGACTATGCCATCAAACCGCTCCAAAATTGTTCAGAGCCAAACCGAAACAATGACAACCGTTGATGTTGAAGTTGTTGATCAAACTGTTGTCAAAACCCCTCAAGTAAGCCGATCCCAAACTAGCAAAACAGCAAAGCCGCCAACCCCTAAATCATCCCGTCAGCGACCCGAAACAAATTCTGATCTATTTCCAGATAGCATGACTGATTATGCTGCATCAAATCGATTGATTTGGGAAGGGGCAAATATTTTAACTCAAGGAACTGACTTGCCTTGGTTGACCTCAGAGAAGGGAGAAGCTTACTACAAGAGCCTAGTTGCAAAAGGGAAAGGCTATATCTCGTTTTGGCTGACCGATGATTTGTATGCAAAAGATCCCTCTGTGCTTGAACGAGATTTAGCGATCGCATTGATCGAAGAATTTGACTTGCGGGCAACTTGTCTCCATTTGATTTATGCGGCTCATGCCACTCAGATCGATCGTCCTTGGGAACAATCTTTTACCATCAGTGACACTCAGATCGAGCAGTATCTGGGACTTAATAAAAACAAAAAACTGAACAAGCAGCAGAAACTTCAATTAATGCTGGATCTCGCAAAGCAACCCTGTCATCTGCTCGTGTATGTCTCTTGGCCCGAACAAGGACGAATTCCAACGTTCAGCGTGAGTCGCACCTGGTTATGGGAGATCGCAGAACCCATTCTGCATTTTCAGGAATGTATTACCGATGAAGCAGGCGAAACCGTTGGAGAAAAACAGCTCGTTGGATTTACGCTAAACATTCGATGTGGAGCTTGGGCAAAATACTTCCTGAACGAAGAGATGCGACTTCAGAAGCAGGCTTACTACGAGTATTGCATTCTGTCCAAATCTTTAGTTCAAGACATTATGGCAATGTACCATCACTACGAAGGTGCAGCAAGACTGATGACTTGGTTACTCTTCAAAACCAAAATCAACCGCAGCAGTCCCTTGAATGTAGAATCACTGCTAAAAATTGCCTTTGGTGAGACTGCTCTACAAGTTGCAAAGACAGTTTCTAAAGCACGAGCAAAATTAGTTGAGTCTTGGATTAAAACCTTGAAAGCGCTTTTGAACCGAGGATGGCAAGTCACACCAGATCCCGCAACTTATCCAATGGAGTATTGGGTGAATCCCCTTGAAACAAGCGAACTAAATCAAATTCCGGATGATCCTGATTTAGCCGCAGCGTTTTGGGCGAAAGATGCAACAGCAGCAGTAGGAGAACGTCTCACTGACAAAACCAGAAGAGTTCACGGCAAATTCAATCGACTGCTAACTGCTAAATTATGGATTCAACCTCCGGCTGCGATCGCGAATCGATTAGATGAAATTGATGAGTCTCGTCGGCGCTACAGTCGGGAGTTTAAGCGCCGCCAACCAGAATTATTAGCAGCGACAGAAATGATGCAAACGGCTGTTACTCAAAAGACGGTGAAAAAGATTGAATCCGGTGGGCAGTTAAAACAAATGCGGATTGCAAAAGGCATTAGTCAGAGCGATTTAGCCAGTCGAATCGGACGAAGTGCAAGCTGGGTCAAGATGGTCGAAACTGGAAAGCGAAAAATCCAGCCTCAAGATCAAGAAAGTCTTCTCTTAGTTCTGCTTTAAGCGATGTGCGATCGCAGCGTTTAACTGCTGTAACTGTGCTTCTGAACAGTGCTGAATGTACTGAAGAATTGCTTCCAATTCATCGTCGTGTAAGGATGCAACTGCTGGCACATCAATCGTGTAAGTTATTGGAGACGGTGTGGTGTGACTCATTGCTGCATATTCTTTTTCAGGATTAGGCTGAGATTGAAGGAACTGCCGTGTCGCCTGAAATTCAGACACTTCTGATTGCAGCGTGTCTTCTTCAAGACTTTTCCACTTCTGACAATGTTGAGGCATTGCGATCACACGATCGTCGCTGAAGGCTTCTCGGTAAAAGCTACACCAGACTCCGAAGCGATTGCCTTCGTGTTGGGGATCATGCCAGGTGCAGTTGAGACAGGTGGGTTTGTCGATCGCAAGATCCTGAGTTTCTAGAGGGTCAACTTTGTTCGATCGTCGTATTCTCCGAGTGGTTGTGAGGCGTTCAGTTAAAGCCTGCCCTTTCTCGTTCCACCACCGTTCTAGCGTTAACGGATTCGGCACTACAAAACTGATTGATTGTCGATCGATGTTCGAGTGAATGCTAAGACGAAAAGGCTGTTTAGGAACCGGGTAATGCTGAATGCTCCAGTGCGGTTCAAGTTGGGATTTGAGTTGAGCTAATTGTGCTTGAAAAACCTGGAGTCGCCACGCTTTGTACTGCGTCATCAGATCTTGATAGTTCCGGAAAAATCGAACAATGTTAGATCGATCGATCAAATAGAGCTTATGGTCTTCACCTTCGACACAGCGTTCCAATCGCCCCCAATTCTGTACTTCTTCTCGATATCTCAAAAACCGCTCATCTTGTTCTAGATCAACGGTCTTCTGATGTTCTTGAATCAATGCTTCAACGCTTTCAAGTGTCCACATCTTTCCTTGTAGAACTTGTTGCACAAAAATTGTTCTAGCAGCTTTAGGAGTCGAATCTGCGGCAATTCGATACAACAAGGTTGCATCCACCCGATCTAACGCTTTCAGAACTTCTTGTTTCTCAAATGGCAGGAATGCTCGACCAACTGCCATCATGTAGTAGCACAGAGAGATGCTAAGCCCTGTTTTTTCTTGTGCCCATTGTAGAAATGCTGGCGTTTGTCCCCAGCCGAATACAGCTTTTGCTTCTAATAGTTCTTTTCCTGTCTCGTAGATATCTTTGAACAGTCGCTTAAATCGTTTCCGAATGTTCGCAGCGATCGTATCGAGTCTTTCTTGCTGATCAGCAGAAATCACTGGATGCTCAGCTTGAGTGATCGGATGGTTTGAGTGTCGAACGATTTCTGTCGAGGTCATCGTACTATAAGCGACTGGAGCGAGAAGTACTATTCTTATTCTATAAGAAAGTTCTAGAGTTCCTGTAAAAACTTGTGGAAATTGCAAAAAATTACAGACGTTGGATAAGTTGTTATTTGCCTCAATCCTTCCATTCCGTTGGACTGTGCTAATTTAAGATTGATATCTAATGATGCCACGAGTTGACTGCGAGGTCGGAAAGATGGTTATTCTCAATTCACCCACTGGAACTCAAACTGGGCGGCAAGTCTTGGGTCGGTTGGTGCGTGGTGCCCGCGTCATGCGAGGTTGGTCGCTGTCTGAGCTACGATCGCAGATTGCTCAAAACGTTTCCTATTGGACGGATGAAGGGATCAAGCCTTACGTCGTAAGCGAATCTCTACTGAGTATGTTGGAGCGAGGGAAACCCGTTCGAGATTCATTACTGTTTGAATCGATCTCGGAACTCGGCTTATTAGAGCATCCGACCGAACATCGCCCGCTAACGGTCGAAGAGATTAAGTCAATCAATTGTGGATTATTTAATCCGAAAACAGGCGAATGGCTTGCAATAGCAATGTATACTCCTGAACATTTGGCATCATAGGCAAGTCGTTCAACGATCGCACCTATCGACACGCTTCAAGTTCGCATCGAATTTGGTTTTGGTGAGTTCGTCAATTTATAAAAGTTTCCAATCGTTGGAGACTTTTATAAAAGGAGAGATAGCTGACGATCGCCCGTGGCGATACTACTTGCCGTATTAGCTTCATGCGACTCCTAAGCAATCTGTTCATACTTATCCACAAGCAGAGGAATTTTTCCAACTCAAACGCAAGTATGACTCAGATGAACGGTTTCAAAACCAGTTCTATGTGAAGTATGGCAAGATTGGCTATTAGGTCGCTTGCGATGGTACATGAATACTGAAGAACTTGTTGGCTGCATTGAGCCGATCGTTTTTGTCTCTGCTGAAACTGGATTTACCGTCGCACGCTTCCAAACAGCGGCTGAGGAAACGGTGACGATCGTAGGAAACTTCGCAACGCTCAACCAAGGACAATCCCTGATTCTCAACGGCAGTTGGAGATCGCATCCTTGATACGGTGTTCAGTTTCAAGTCGAGCGATACAGCGAGAACGTTCCCAATACGATCGCAGGGATTGAAGCTTATCTCGGTAGCGGTATGATTCGCGGTATCGGTCCCGCAATGGCGAAACGAATTGTCGATCGCTTCGGACTCGACACGCTGACCATTCTCGATACTGAAATGAAGCGACTGCTCGAAGTCAAAGGAATTGCCCAAGCAAAATTGTCACAGATTCGATCGACCTGGATTGAGCAGCGACAGATTCACACGGTCATGATGTTTCTGCAAACTTACGGCATTGGGAAAAATCAAGCCGTTCGAGTGTTTAAGCACTACGGCGAGGATGCGATTGCCATTGTTTCCCACAATCCCTTTCAGCTTGCCGCTGAGATTCGCGGTATTGGATTTCATTCTGCGGATGACATCGCGACTCAATTGGGCATTGCTCCTGATTCTGAGTATCGCTACCGCAGTGCGATTCTACATGGATTGCGAGAGGCAGGACGCGAAGGACATTGTTTTTTGCCGCATTCTGCAATCGCCGAACGAACGGTTCGCCTCCTCACTCGTTCGGACTACCGCCCACAGCCCGAATTGATCGAACAGCAGCTTGCATGGCTGGTGGCGGAGCGAGAATTGCAAGTGGAAGAAAGCCGGAAGTACCCAGGACGGTTGGGCTATTATTTGCCTGCGTTCTACCGGGCGGAAACCGTGATCGCGTCCCGACTGAAACCGCGACTGAATCAATCAGCGATTAAAGAAGATGACTTCGTACAAACCTGGATGCAGCAATATTCTGAAGCTTCGGATCTGCCATTATCGATCGAGCAGCAGGACGCAGTGAAACTTGCAGCATCAGCGCGGATCATGATTCTCACCGGAGGTCCAGGAGTGGGTAAGTCTCACACGGTGCGCGCGATCGTCGAACTCTGGGAAGCGATGGGAAAACGGGTTGCTCTAGCTTCTCCGACCGGACGCGCCGCACGACGATTGGCGGAGCTGAGTCAGCGATCGGCCTCAACACTTCACCGACTGTTAGAATACGAGCCGAGAAGCGGTCATTTTCAGCGGGATGAAACGCGACCGATCCCAGCCGATTGTATTGTGGTTGATGAGTTTTCGATGGCAGATTTGTTTCTGGCTCACGCGCTGATCAAAGCCGTTTCCATCCAATCTCAACTGCTCATCGTCGGCGATGTCAACCAGATTTTTGGGTAATTTAACGTGTACAGATTCTGTAGCCCTTTATTGACAAGGCTTTCAAGCTTTTTCTCTAAAATCGTGTCCACTTTCTGCGTGTCCATTTTTGTGTTTTCAATCGTAGATTCTTTATTTCAACAGCGTTTTGCCGTTGTTTATATGACAACAACGCAAATACAGAAGGCTTATACTCCTAGAAATTGCAACCCCATTCAGCGGATTGAATTTTTAATTGAGAATTTTGAATGTAATGTCAGAGTTTAGGTCAACGTTTGCCGAGAACATTTTCAATAAGCTTATCCATTGAGTCTCATTTTTAGGTATTTTTTGAAAGTTTCACTACGTAGAGGTATGGAGGCTTCAAAAATAGGCTAGTCCCGCGTGAGACGTTCGAAATTTAGATTGCAAGATAAAACTAAGCAGAGAGGAAAGGGAGCAGGTTATAAACCTATTGTTGATCACGAATAATACGGACCAGCTCCCGTTAATTGGTCAGAACTAATCCTTGACATACTCCATTCGAATTAATCAACCAGTGTAAGAACAAATTGTCATATTGATTCGGCTCAAAAAGATTGACTGAACTTGGATCAGTTTTACTTTTTCATAATTTGAGTAAATGCTTTAACCTCATACCTTCATTTCTTAACTGTCATCTCCTAACCAATAGTTCGGACAGAATCAGGCAGCGATGATGCCGTAGTTGCAAAGGGTTGAGTAGTTGGGATGCGATTTAATTTGGCTCGGTTCCAAGTCTAAGTTGCAAATAAATCGCTCCAGCAGATGCTGATTCAACATTCGACGTTTGACGCTCGCCAATGAAAAGACAAACGGCTCGGCTCCGGAATGCTGTTCGATTGCCTCGAACTTGGCTAAATTGAGCGCGGTGAGACTGGCATTAAAATGAAAGGCTAACTTCACTGCGTCGTGAGCTTGGCAATCCTCGAATCCTGTAAACTGCTTGGCATCGCGGAACAGGAATTCAATTTGGAATCGCAACTTGTAATACTGGAGAATCTGCCTAGGGTCTTGCTCAACATCGGTGGAAAACAACAGACAAGTGCGAACACGAGTCGGATGGCGACCGTCCACAAGATAAGCAACGCGAATCGTGCGTTTGAGCGAGACGTGCCACACGACTGCGGTGTACAAATCAACGTCTGGTTGTACGCTTTCGACGAACGTGAAGCCACTCAAATCACTCAGGTCCACTTTGCCTGCATACTTGCGCGGTCTGCCCCGCCGCTTCTGTACGCCTGTGTAGAGAAACTGGAGATTCGCATCACATCGCAGTTTACTGATAATGTGCAACCCTAACGCGATGGCTCCTGACACAAAGCTTTCTTTGGCATAAGCGCCATCGACTGCGAGATATTCGACTTGCGCTGGCAAATGAGGTCGCACACAGTCGAGATGATAGAGATATTGATCCATGCGGCTAAACTCGCTCAGACTGAATTGAGCATAGGTTTGTTCAGCCGACAACGCATAGGCTTGCTCACTTTCAGTATCGACGATACCCACCACTGACACCTCTAATCCGGTTTCCACTCGACTGGCACATCCATTCCAAAACGCATCGAGTCCAAAGGTCGCCTTGCCACTTTTAGTCACAAATGAACAGTCCATCACCGCCAGCATTGCCGCGCCCGTTCGACTTGCCTGAGTAATCAGTGCCTGATTGAATGGGGCAAACTCGAAGTCTTTCTGATACTGTCGGCGGTAGGTACGCTCGCTCAAACTGCTGTAGCGGCTTAGGTTCGTGAAGCTGGCTTTGCCACACACGAGCAACATCGTGGTGAATAAAGTGACTAAGAATTTCGTTTGCGGTTTGCGATCTGGCCTACGTTGACAAGCAGGCTTTGTACAATGGCTTCCATAGCTATCCATCGGGTGCGTTTGTGATTATTTGCACCCTAAGCGATGGGTAGCTTTCTTGTCAAAATTCTGTCCGGACTATTGATTCCTAAGTATCGGAAAAAAGCGCTGTACTACGAGCTACGGCAGCATTTAGGAGAATTGTTTCGAGAACTGGCAGCACAGAAAGGATGTCGAATTGAGGAAGGGCATCTGATGCCGGATCAGGTGCATATGCTGATCTTGATTCCGCCGAAGTACTCGGTTTCTCAGGTGATGGGCTACATCAAAGGCAAAAGTGCTATCAACATTGCGAGAACTTATCAAGGACGAAGAAAGAACTTTGTGGGACAAAGCTTTTGGGCGAGGGGGTATTATGTTTCGACGGTCGGACGGGATGAGGCGTTGGTGCGCCAGTATATTCGAGATCAAGAGAAGGAGGATCAGCGGGTGGATCAATTGGCTTTCTTCAACGAGTAGCGCGATTGCCTCCTTCAGGAGGTGCTGATTTGCCGCTTTGAGCGGCGCACATACGTTAAAGCCTCAGCAGAGCTGGAGGATGCTTACTCAGAGGCTGCTGCTTGAGTGAGCGTTGTCAGGTGCTGGGTATGCGTTTCAATTTCCTCATGCAACTGGGTCCACCGTTTTGCCATTGCCGCGAGGGCATAGCGCATTGTCGCCATCG
>JACJNX010000143.1 GCA_014695255.1 Cyanobacteria bacterium FACHB-63 | reverse complement strand
CCTTAGGGGGCTTCGTTGCGGTCATGGCGAGTTTTCCGTTCTTCCTCGCGGGAATCCTGATCGCCGTCACCCTCATTCACCAGCGTCATCCCCGGACGCTGGTCACAGCGAGAGAGAAGATCAGTTGGCGGCGTGTCGGTCATGGGTTTGTGGCTTGGTTCGTGCCATTCTGGCTGATTGCTGGGCTGGGACAGTACTTCTTCTATCCCGATACCTTTTCCTTCAACTCCGACCTCACCCTCACAATGTTCGCGCTCTTTGTCCCGCTGGCACTGATTTTCACTGCGATCCAAACCACCACCGAGGAGCTTTTCTTTCGTGGATACATCGTGCAGGGCGCAAGCCTTGTTTGGACGAACCGCGTCTTTCTGGCGCTGGTGCCAGCCGTGATCTTCACCCTGCCGCATCTCCTCAACCCAGAGGCGATCACGGGCGGCTGGCTCACGGTCTTCTTCAACTACTTCCTCGTTCCGGGTCTGGTGTGGACTGTGGTCTCGTTGATTGACGGAACCACCGAACTCGCCATTGGCGTACACTTCGCGAACAACATCGGCGGCAGTCTCTTGATGGGCGTAGCCGGAAACGCCGTGAACGCACCGGTTCTGTTCACAGTCAGCAAGTTCCACGCGACCTACACAGCGCTATCAATGCTGGTTGTAATCCCTGTGTTCCTGGCGATCGCCTACGGAGTGTTCAAGCGTAAGACCCCAACCCGTTTTCCAGAGCCACGGCAAGATCGTGGGTGATCTCGTCAGTTTGCAAACCCATCAGCAGCGCCGAGGCGCAACTCCGAAGGAACCGTAGCATACTTCAATCAGGAATTCATCATGCAATATCTTGCACAGGACTTAATCCTTCTTGCACTCAATCTCCAAACTGGGAAAACTCGCTTCTCTTGGTACTCTGCACTCGACTACGGCTTGGTCGGTTCTTTATTACTAGACTTAGTACTGCAAGGCAAACTTGAGATCGACAACGACAATCGTGTGATCGGTGCGATTAGCGCTTTGCGCAACTCCGCAGGAACCGCAGGCAACACAGGCAATGAATTCTTAGATCAACGCCTCAGTGAGGTTCTAGCATCGTCTCGTCCTCAAACTGCAAGGTTCTGGATGACTCGTTGGAGACGAAGATACCGAGGAATTCAAACGATTGTGTTGCAGAACTTAGTTGATTTAGGTGTTTTAGAACGACAAGAGCAACGCATTCTTGGACTGTTCCCAACGCAGCGATATTTTCTAACCGATGAATCCATTCAACGCGAGATTGTCCAGCAAGTTCGTGCAGCCGTGTTAGAAGGCATTGGACTGGATTCTCGGATGGCAGCATTGATTAGTTTGATGCAAACCTCTCACCTGACCGATGCGGTGTTCAGACCTGAAGAACATCCTGAAGCGCGATCGCGAATTAAAGCGATCGCAAGAGAGGAACTGGTCGGTCAAGCAGTTTCAAAGGCAATTTTAACCGTTCAAGCAACCACTTTGGGTGCAATCGATGGCGGATGAAATTGTTGCGAGTTGTACAGAACAACAGCTCGGGCAATTTTTGACGGGAAAAGTTTTCTGCCAGAATTGTCCGGAGTGTTGTTGTCATTACACAGCAAGTAAATTCTAAACATTGATAGTTCAATCGAATGATACTGAAACGAACTTGCTCTTCACCATAAGAATCTGGAAGAAATCAAGCATTGGAACTTAGTATGCTTCAGATCAATTCAAGGAAATTAATGCTAGGAGAAGCATAATGATACTTCAAGATAAAGTGGCGTTAGTCACTGGTGGCACATCGGGAATCGGTCGTGCAACGGCGACCCTTGCGGTATCTGCGGAGCAGCGCGCGCTCGGTGCTGCTGGAGCAAAAGTCGTGTTCTCCGGTAGACGCGATGCAGAAGGAGAAAAAACCGCCCAACTGATTCGCGAAACAGGCGCTGAATGCTTATACGTCCATTGAAACAAGTTCACTAACATCACAAGAATCTGAAAGCAGTCAAGCATTGGAACTCAAGACACTTTAGATAGATAGAACCAGGAGTATTTAATCATGGTCAAAGAGCAAACTGTAGACGGACAAGCAAATTTACAAACAACTACCAATTTGACACCAGCCCAGGAGTCTTTGCAAGCACTTTGGGAAGAGCATTTACAGTACGAGTTTGGCACTCACAGTACTGAAGATGCCCTCGCCACGATGGTTGAAGATGCTTACGTTAACCACATCCCGGTAATGATTGGGGGAGTCGGGAAACCAGCACTGCGCGAGTTTTATTCCAAATACCTCATTCCACAGATGCCGCCGGACATGGAGCTGACCCTGATCTCGCGCACAATCGGGACCGATCAACTCGTGGATGAAATGGTGGCTAAGTTCACTCATACTGTTTGGATGGAATGGATATTACCCGGCGTTGCTCCAACCGGGAAACGGGTTGAAGTGCCAGTAGTTGCGATTATTCGGTTTCGTGACGGCAAGATAGCCCACCAACACATTTACTGGGATCAGGCAAGTGTATTGGTTCAAGTCGGCTTGCTCGATCCGGGTACACTTCCCGTCGTGGGCGTTGACAGTGCGCGTAAGGTGATCGACCCCAACTTACCTTCAAACACACTAATCGAGCGCGACTAAGTGTAGAAGCCAGCAAATATCAATGCCTAAACCCGCCATTTTGCAACCAGGATCGCAACTCGCTTGACCCAGCCACGTTCTATACCCGTGGTGAAAAAGGCTGTCTGGATTATCCAGCCCTAGCAAAAGTTTAGAAACTTAGAAAACGAAGTAACTCACATGAAAGTTTTGATTGTTCTTGCACACCCAGAGTCGAAAAGCTTTAACGGAGCAATGTTTCAGACAGCAATTGACACGTTCAAAGACTCTGGGCATGATGTTCAATATTCAGATCTCCATACCATGAGATTTGACCCTGCATCCGATCGCCGCAACTTTACGTCTGTCAAAGATCCTGACTACTTTAAGCAGCAACTTGAAGAGATGTATGCAATTGAAGTTGAAGGATTCATTCCAGAAATTGAAGCTGAGATCCAAAAACTGGAAGGGTGCGATCTGATGATTTGGCAATTCCCTTTGTGGTGGTTCAGTGTCCCTGCAATTTTGAAAGGGTGGGTCGATCGCGTCTTTGTTATGGGGCGTGTTTACGGTAATGGACATATTTATGAAACGGGCAGATTTCGAGGTAAGCAAGCAATGCTCTCGTTGACCACAGGTAGCACAGAAGAGGACTATCTTGCAGGCGGTTTTAACGGTGATATCCATGCTATTCTGCGCCCAATTCAGCGAGGGATGCTGCAATTCGTTGGTTTTGACGTTCTTGCTCCGCAGATTGTTTATGCCCCCGTTCGCCAAACAGA
>JACJNX010000142.1 GCA_014695255.1 Cyanobacteria bacterium FACHB-63 | reverse complement strand
TCCTCACAACCGCACTTACGAAGCGTTGAATTGCTTATGTCACAATCTGCTCTCGATCGACGAAGAATTAGACGTTTGGGTCAGCGCTCAGATCTTGGCTTTCCGCCCCAAGCAGAAACATTAGCTGCGATTGATATTCAGTCCCTGATCTCTCTTGGCATTCGAGCAGTCATCTTAGACTTGGACAATACAATCATCTCTGAGGATGATCGCTACCTGTCTCCTTATGCCGAGGCTTGGATTATGCAGGCAAAAGATTTAGGGCTAAGGTTCTTTATCCTTTCCAATGGCAAGCGACGTGTTCGTGTGAAATACTGGTCTAGTTATCTAGAGATACCCGCGATCAGCCCGGCAAAGAAACCCTTTCCAGGTACATTTCGTAAAGCAATGAAGCACATGAACGTGCTTCCCAAGCAAGTTGTTGTAATTGGAGATAGCCGTCATACTGATGTTTTGGGTGCATGGCTATCAGGCTGTTTTAGCATTCAGGTCGCATCGCTTCCCCATCCGCCTCGGTGGTGGGAACGGTTGCTCGGAAAATATGTGCAAACCCCTTATCCTTCAGCCCAAATGCTGTGGGACTCTCCGTTGTATCATCATCGCGGCAATTTCTAACTATCTTATGCAGATCCATCTTCTTTCAAGCTTGCTGATTTTGATTACGGTTGGACTGAACACGCTTGCTCAGTTTCTTCTCAAGTTAGGGTCGGGGCAAAATGCTCTAAGCCTCTATTTGCTAGGAGGAATCTTGGTCTATGGATTAAGTACGATGTTATATGTTCTGGTGTTAGGTAAGCTGAATTTGTCGGTTGCCTATCCAGTCGTCATTGGACTAACCGTTCTCTCAACAACAGTAACAGGCGCACTTTTTCTAAGAGAAAATGTTGCGATGACGCAATGGTTAGGAGTCGGACTCGTATTAAGTGGTATCTCGGCGATTGCATCTGGAGTCAGGCTTTAATTCCTGGGCAGCTCTACTTAGCATTTCATTCAGGTATCTGTTCTTTTTCAAGCCATTATGAAGTTAAAATCGGTTCTCAAGCGTGCCATTTGGTGGTATCAACGTAGCAAGATAGGGATGCTAGGAAAAGCCTCAGAAATCAGTCCTTTCACTGACTTACGCGGCGATAAAAAGAATATCTTTATTGGCAAAGGAAGCACACTCTGTAAATATGCTTCCTTGGAAGTTGACACCATTCATTCTGAAAATTCTAAGATCATCATCGGTGATAAGACACTCATCGGTTCTTTCGTAATTATTCGTACTTACGGAGGAACGATTAAGATTGGAGATTCTTGTTTTATTAATTCTTTTAGCACTGTTTACGGGCACGGAAACCTAACGATCGGAAATGGCTGCCTAATTGGACCACAAGTCACGATCATTCCGGTGAATTATGGCTTCAAAGATCAAGACGTTCCATTTAGGCTACAAACGCCCACTTTAAAGGGAATAATCATTGAAGATGATGTTTGGATTGGTGCGGGTGTAACGATTTTAGATGGCTGTACGATCGGTAAGGGTTCGATTGTTGGGGCTGGAGCAGTTTTAACCAAAAGTATTGAACCTTACTCAATTGTGGCTGGAGTTCCTGCTAAGAAGATTGGAACACGAGGTCAAGATGAACATTCTTCTGAATCAAGCTTGATACACTTAAATCATCCCAACCATACAGTCCAGTAAAGCATGACAAAAGGGAATTGTTTCAATAGCTTCATGGTCGATTGGTGCAGTAACCTTCACAGAATGGCAAGACAATGGGTAGAGAAAACCGACTGAGCTTCAAAAATATTAAATCTTTTTTGCTTCAGAAGCAGGCTTATCGAACGGACGGTTTGATTGTTCTTATTCTGGGAATTGCGATCGGCGTTGCGTCTTATCTTGGCAGCCAACAAATTCCTGATGCAATCTTCACCGATCTTTATTCCCAAGATACCTGGTTCGGCAGTGATATTCCTACCGTTTTTGGCAATATGACGAGTTTCCAAAGTGACTTTGGACGCAACAATAAGCATCCTCTGTTTCCTTTACTCGCCCTCCCGCCAATCTTTGTCATTGGTAAGCTATTCTATCTTGATCCGGTTACAACGGTTAGGCTCGTTATTCCGTTTGTTGCTGTAGCTTGGATTGGGCTACTGTTTGCTCTATTTCGGTTAATGGGGTGTGCTCGGCTTGATGCAACTCTGTTTAGTCTGGTCGGTGAATCTAGTGCAGCAGCCATCTTCTGGTTCACGGTCCCCGAGTCGTTTTCTTTTGGTTCAGTCACCATTCTGATGGCGCTCGTGCTGACTGCACTTGCCCAACATCGTGTTCTTTCCCCAATTTGGTATGTGATTGTCGGGATTTTCACTGTTGGCATCACGATTACGAATTGGATGGCTGGAATATTCTCCACGATCGCGAACTACCGCTGGAAGAAAGCCCTTCAGATCACGTTCGTTACCTTTGTCACTGTCAATGCTCTATGGATTGTACAGCGCTCTATTTTTCGCAGTGCTGGCTATCCCTTCTCCCTAAAAACCTTCGTTGGTGAAAAGAAATTCATGACTGCACCAGGAGAAGGCAGCACTCTAAAAGCGATCGCTGCTTTCTTCTATCAAACGCTGGTGATGCCAGCTGTTCAGTTTAAGGATTCTACGCTCAGACCCGGTTGGACGAAGCCTGTTGTTGATACCTTGACACCAGGGTCTGGCGGCTTTTGGGGAACGATCGCGGTTTTGGCCTGGACAGCCTTGCTAGCGTTAGGGGTGTGGGGATTCTTTTCGACGAAAAAGCACCCTAAACTCCGTCTTGTGTTGGGACTGACGCTTCTTGGTCAGTTAGCTATGCACAGTGTGTATGGCACTGGAGAAACCTTTATCTATGCGTTACACTTTGCTCCTTTACTCTTGACGATCGCTGCATTTAGCGCTTTAACTCGCCTGCGATCACTAGCCCTCATCCTCGCTGCGTTGCTCATCGTGAGCGCTGGAATCAACAATCGATCGCAATTCGCTCAAGTGACAGCAGCGTTGATCAACTATGGTACACCCCGTCAACAAGTCCAAGCTCATATGCGGGTTCGTCCCGCTGATCATTGGCCCCGTGCTCAAGGTCATGTGGTGTTAGCAACTCCAGGAACGAGCGATGAGAACAAAGCATACTATGAACCTGCCGGAAGTTTTAGCCCAGTTGCTGGGAGCTTTGGAGTCTCGATTTGGGTCATAGATCAAAATGGAAATGTCAAAATCACGAGCGATGAAATCCCGCTCAATCAAGTTCAACAGCAACTGCTGGATACAACAAATCAGAATCCATTGGGAGTTCTAACCAAAACTGAATATTATCAAGCCTCTTGGTCAAGTCCAAAGTTAGGAATTTGGAATCTCAGTCTCAAAGCGCCAGTAGATTCTACAAATCGTCTTGCTGTGGTCGTTCGTAGCGTTGGACCAGCAGGCGGTGCAGTGAAATCCCTCAATTGGACGGGGCAACAGTTATTGATTAACGAGCGTTGGACAATTCAGAATTTGTCAACACAAGCCAAGGTTTTCTTAGGCAGTGAGCGATCACAAGATTGGACGCGCCAAAAGGCAACCGCGACGCAATGGCAAGACGAAACAGGCTGGGGATATGCCCGACTAGAAATGGGCAGTGGCAGTAACTGGGATGTAGTCATAGAGGATACAAGACCCGCTCTTAGTGCTCAATCCGCTTTGACACTGACTAGCGCTGCACCCAAGCCAGTACTTGATCTTCCAGATGCTCAGTTTGTTGACAGTTTCAACGCCCAAATTGCTCATTTGAAAATGGGGCTCGTGGGAAATCAAACTCGTCCGGGCGATCCGCTCGATTATGCCTTACCGCGCTTTCGAGATGGTGCTTATGAAATGGTGGCTCTCGCTCGTACTGGACAGATCGAGATTGCAAAGCAACTTGGACCCTTCTTTGCCGCAACCGATTTTCTGAATGGAACACAGCCAGAAGCTGATATTCCTGCATTAGGAATCTGGGCGTTAACAACACTGGCGCAGCAGGTGAATCAACCTGAATACGATCGAGCGCTTTGGGCAGATATTCGCCGCAAAGCAGAGTTGATAATTGATCTAATTTCTACAAATCGTCCCGGTTATCCTGTCGCGGAAAGGTCACAGCTTCCCTTCTCAGAACACCCAGATTTCTTTAATTTAGAACTGGTTGCCGGGAAAATGGAGGGTACACCTAATCTAATTGCAATTGATCCCGCAGCCAACCTCATGAGTTATCGAGCGCTTTTAGATGCTGCCACCCTTGCCGATCGCCTCAAGGAAACTGAAATTGCGAATCGCTGGCGATCGTACGCAACCCAGCTACAAACCGCATGGCAAAAAGCTTTTGAGCTTAGGTTTGCAACACTGGGCGCGACTTACACCCAAGCGCTTTGGCCCAGTTGGATTGCAATAGCAAATCAAGAGCCTTTCGTAAAAGCGCTAGAAAATCGCTGGACGGTTGCTTATGATCACCAAGGCAGTGCGCGACAGTTACCCGCAAATGGCAATCTCAATCTAGCTGAAGCGCATCAGTGGCTTTATCTCAATCAGCCCGATCGCGTGTGGTCAACTCTACGATGGTTCTGGGATCATCAAGCATCGCCGGGACTGTACACTTGGTGGGGCAAGCATGATGACCCGAAAGGCGTTCGCCTTCCCAGCAGCTTGTCGCATTGGCATCGCTTCCGAGGTTGGATCAACCCGCCTCATGTTACGCCTCACTACTGGACAGCAGCAGAAATGTTGTTGTTGCAACTAGATATGTTGGCGTATATTGATCCGACTGCTAATCAACCCACGCTGGTAATTGGAGCAGGAATTCCTAGAGATTGGCTTGCTCAACCGATAAGTGTCAAAGGTTTACCGATCAACGGTCGTTTGATCAACTGGATGTGGGACGGTAAACAGATGTCTGTGCAAGTTCGCGGACAGAAAATGGCGGTTCGTCTAGGTCAGGGTTTTGAAAAAACTGCGCCGATCAGGATTGAGATGCTGACAGAGCCAAAGCAATCAGAACCCGATTGAGGACAAACAATGTCCTCCTGACGACAGCAATCCCAAGGAGTATAGTCATGAAAATAATAGCGGATATTCAAAAACTTCCACACGAGCAGCCTACTAAGGTTTGGCTTCTTTGCTCTTTGTCACTGCTTGCAGCACTAATCCTGCCGCTTTTAATTTGGCGATTCAAATTGCCCATTGTACAAGCAACTTACGATGGTAGCGCTCCTGGGACCCTTGAGAGCCAGCCTTTCGAGTTATTTGGCTTTTTCATGACCCTTGTGCTGGTCGTCATGGCTTGGTTGCAAACCGCAAGACAGAATAAGAAAACCTGGGCAACGATCGTTCCCATTGTTTTACCGTTGTTGGTTTGCTTAAATCTTCTGTTTATTCAAGTTGAGACGTTTCATACAAGAAGTAGCGACTATATGTGCTACGAAAACGCGGCGCGGGCGATTCTAATAGATGCAAACCCCTACAAAGGGATACCACCCTGTTATTTATATCCGCCACTGCTCGCGCAGGTACTTGCTGCTTTCCATGAAACTGCTGTTTCCAATCCTATGCTTGCCTTTACAAACGAAAGGCAAGCATGGACTGTAGTGACTTATTTTTATCAATGTGGTCAGTTTCTGCAAGTCGTCCTGGCCTATTATTTAATGCTGCTTCTAGCTCAAAACCTAAGAATTAAACCTTTACCAGCATCCTTGCTCGTTTCTGGTTTGTTTTTGTTTAACTATCCGCTTATCCGAACATTAACCTTTGATCAGGTTAATTTGTGGCTTCTCAATTCCTTTTTGTTAGGGATTGTTCTCCTGAAACGTTATCCTGCCCTAAGCGGCTTGGCTGTCGCGCTGGGCGCTCATCTCAAGCTCTACACTTTGATTTTGCTACTTCCTTGGGGATTGACGAAAAGATGGCGTGCCATTCTAGGGGTGATGGTTGGATTCATAGCAATTCTCCTAATTCAAACTCATTGGGGACAGAGCTGGTCATTATGGCAGCAATTTCTGGCCTATTTTAGAAGCCCGGAGAAGCCAAGCAATTATCGAAATAATGGTATTTGGAGTTTAATCTTTAATTTGGCGAAAATTCCAGGGCGCTTCCTTAACACAGAGGCTTTATTTAATCTCGTTCCGATCTTGGTTGTGGGAATGAATCTGCTCATCCTCGTCTGGTTCGTGTTTCGATTCATCGAACGCGAACGGCTCTATACCGAGTTAAGTGCTGTGATTAAGAACAGGGAAAGACACTCGTGGAGCTATATCTTCAAATTCTATGGACACTCGATTGATGCGATCGCCCTGAGTCTTCTTATCTCTCCTTCAGTTTGGGAGCATCACTATGTGATTGCTTTACCCGTTGCACTTTGGGCGCTCGTGACTCGTCGATTTAATGTGTCAGCTTTCGTCGGTACATTTCTCGTTTTCTGTGTTCCTACCTTTGAAGTTTTTCCCCTAAGCTTTCACCGACTAATCGGCTTACTAATTCTTACCTGCATAACTGCTCCTAGTGCAGTTCAGGGTTATTTCTTCGATCAAAGCGTTGGTAACTCTTCATTTACTGGTTCTAACTCGTATTGATCAAGAAATTCGACTGGGTTATAAGTCTGTTCCCACTGTTTCATCTTTTGTAGGCAATTGCTCTTCTATTAATCGAAAATTACCTCAATGCAACCTGCATCATCTTCAACGGATACCCATCTCAATATTACGCAAGCTTATCCGATCAAGAAAGGACAAAGGTTTGAAGGGTTTGATCTTCTGCGAGCTATATTTGCAGTTGCTATCATTGCCTATAAAACCCAGATTTTCTATATCCCCAAACTTTGGGCTCCAGGTACTTTCACGACTGCATTGAGTGATTATGTGTTAAGCGGAATGCTTGGTGCTCTCGCAGTTCCCGTTTTTCTCCAAATCTCATTATTTATTTTTCAGTTAAAAACTAAGGATGCGGGTCTTCGCTACTTTATCCGGAAACGTCTTCGGAGGCTGGTATCGCTTTATCTTTTCTGGGTTGGTTTAATAACAGCATTTGATATCTTATTTGTTGATGGACTTGATGCCGTCAAGTTTGCTATCACATCGCCCAAAAGTTTTCTTTTATTTGTAGTGAGCGGGAACAGCACACCCTATTTCTTTTTCTTTTCCTTAATTTTTCTAACCATCATTGCAGAAATTCTAGTTCTATTTTTTAGTAGCATAGATGAAATCTCAACTAGATTCAAGATTAGCTACAATCTTCTCTTTGCTTCCTCTATTTTAGTCTTCGCCTTTTCCACGATCGAGCCAATTATCTTGCACACTGGCATCCAATCATCGTTCTTAAGAGATTTGAGTAATCTGACCAGATGGGATTATAGTCCCCTCAATTTTCTACCTTATGTATTTACGGCAGCGATTACAGCACAGGAATACAATATTGGAAAATTAGATCATCTGACCTCATTTCTAAAGCGTAAACTATACTGTCTATTTGGTCTAACGCTAGTATTGTTTACGGCAGAGTGGATATTAACCAGCGATAAGCTTCTAATTCAGGTAGATCAAGCTCCTCTGGATCACTATATGAGGCTTTCCCTTGTTTCTGGCTCCTGGTTGTTGCTTTATCTATCTCTATTTATTGAGCGTAAACTTCCTGCGTTCATTAAATCCCTTGCAGCCTGCTCCTTAGGAATATACGGATTTCATGTTTTCTTTACGTTTAAGAGACCTCTTCCGTTAAAAAGCATTCCAATGCTCGGTGATTTGTTTCAAGCATTTCCTTTGCTACATATCCTGGCAATCTTCTGGATAACGTTAATCGGCTCGATTACTCTTACTGTTGCTTGTAAAAAATTTAAGATCTTGAGAGAGCTTACTTGATAAATCATTTAGACGTTTGCGTAACGCTATTTAGAAGCATGAATCGTGATGAGAACTAAAACAGTACATTGCGTAATTACTGCCCTTATTTTCGTGAACTGCAATATTAGGGTTTCCTGTGTGGAAAAGCTATGGTACTAAGAGCATTCGAAAAATGGCTAGTGTGATCAGTTCAGCTAATTCTCAAGCCACACAAGGAGAAATAGATAGAACCGACATCTCTAAAATGTATTTAGGAAAACTACAGTTGTTTATTCTAGCAGGACAGTCAAATATGTCTGGCTTAGATGAGATGCCTAAATCAGAGATGAAAACTAATTCTAGGATTTATATGTTTGGCAACGATTATCGCTAGAAACTTGCAAAAGAGCCTGTGGATGATCTAACGAATCAAGTTGATAAAGTGTCTGAAGACAAAGATGCAGGATTCGGTCCGTCTGTGTCATTTGCTACCGCTCTCCTAGAACAGCGCCGTAACATGGTAATTGGATTGATACCCTGTGCAAAAGGAGGATCTTCGATCCACTAGTGGAGAAGAAGCTTAAATGATCAAACGCTTTATGGGTCTTGCCTAAAACGGGTGCGTGCCGCTTCAGCCAGAGAGGTCGCTGGCATTCTGTACTTTCAGGGAGAAATAGACACGGTAGAGCCACATTTACAGCCCCAAAAAATACTTCTACCTGATCGATGGGCTGATGAGTTTGCGGTTCTTGTCAAGAATTGGCGGAGCGATTTAGGCTTACCCAAACTACCTATTGTTTTTGCCCAAATTGGAACGAATACAGAGCCAGATTGGTTCAAAAATTGGGCTGTTGTCAAAGTTCAACAACGTCAGGTACGACTTCCCTTCACGGCAATGATCACGACTGATGATTTAACGCTCAAAGATTATGTGCATTTCACAACAGAAAGCTATCGAACGATTGGTCAGCGTTATGCAAAAGCCTATTTAGATTTGCTTTCAGACGAAGCTTCACACGCTGACAATGCCAACGCTGACAATGCCAAGCTACAACCGACCCGCCGGGAGAAGAAAGAGTTACTGAAGTATATGCTCTAGTCTGTGATGGCTTTGTTGCATGAATAATCTGAGTGACAGGAGTGGGATGAGGTGGACCCAAAAGCTTGAACAAAGAATAGATGGAGAATAAGCTACAGTTCTAGATCACAAATTTATCAGCATTACTGATCTAGATTTGATTCATGTTTCCGTTTCTTTT